>NZ_RHHO01000046.1 GCF_003710865.1 Brevibacillus borstelensis
TAGCTAATGCGCCGCAGGCCCATCCGTAAGTGGTAGCTTGCGCCACCTTTCCGTCTCCTCTCATGCGAGAGAAGACCCTATCCGGTATTAGCATGAGTTTCCCCATGTTATCCCGAGCTTACGGGCAGGTTGCCTACGTGTTACTCACCCGTCCGCCGCTAGCCCCCGAAGGGACTCGCTCGACTTGCATGTATTAGGCACGCCGCCAGCGTTCGTCCTGAGCCAGGATCAAACTCTCCAATAAAGTTGAGTTTACATCTTTGACTTCAAGAAAGAAATTGCTAGGCTTGTGATTTACTCACTAAAAACGCTTCGCTGTTCAGTTTTCAAAGAGCATTTCATTTGTCATCGCCGCCCATTCATCTTGCGGCGACAATTCAATACTTTATCACCTTTCACTCGAGAAGTCAACATCTTTTTTCAAAAAGTCTTTTTCACTTCTCGGCCGCTCTCCGTATCGGAGGGACGTTTATTAATATAGCATGTCTATTTTTAAAATGCAATACCTTTTTATAAATTAAATTAAAAAAAGTTCAATTTGAATGAAAAACCCTGCTGGTTGAATCAGCAGGGCCACTCTCTTCTTACGTTCGTGCTTTCCGTTCCCATACATTCACAATCGATAGATTCCGATTTTCTACCAGGTTAATGATGCGTCCATTGGCCTCGATCATCGGGCGAGTCGGTTGATTGCTGTCAGTGAAAATGACTTTTCCAATCGTCCCATCACTCAACTCAACCAATGTTCCTGCAGCAAAATCGGTTATCCTTTTAACGAAGGTATGCACGATATGGGGATCTAATTTCCCAAAGCTGTCTTGCAGCAGTTGTTCTGCTACTACATATGAAGATTTCCCCTTCTGGTATATGCGATTGGAGCACATCGCATGATAAACGTCTGCGACAGCTACAATCTTGCTATACAGGTGAAGCTTTGCTCCCGGCAACCCCAGAGGATACCCTGAGCCGTCCTCTCGCTCATGGTGCTGCAAGGCTGCCAAGGCCACTCCTTCACTTAGACCTGGGGAAGCTTTAATCAATTGATAGCCGTACACCGTATGCTTTTTCATCTCTTCAAACTCTTCCGGTGTCAATTTGCCCGGCTTTTGCAAAATTCTTCTGTCAATCCTTGTTTTGCCGATGTCGAGCAAAGTTCCAGCCAGAGCCACCTGCATCCATTCTTTTTCCGGCACTTTGATCCATCTGCCAATCATATAGGAAATCAAACCGACCGCAATGGAATGTTCATACGCATAGCTGTCTACCCGCGAAATACGATGCAGAGACAGAAGAAACTCGGGCTGATCCTGTACCTGTTGAAGCAGAGGAGTCACTACTTCACGCACTTCCATGACAGGGATATTCTGTCCGCCCTGCACCCGGATCACCAGGTTTTTAAACGTTGAAACTGCCTTCGCAAACGAGGTATGGAACGGGAGCTGCTCTTTCTCTTTCGTTCCACCGGTAACAACCTTGCTTGTGGCTGAATCACTTCGGTTCTCGTCAGCAGCAGAAGTTTTCGGTTCATCCGTATCCTCTATCACTACCCGATCGACCATAAAGGCCTGGAGAACCTCTACCTCTTTTTCATACAGAGTCGTCCCCTTTACAAAGAGAATCCCTCCCAGCATGGTATGGACATCCTCCGCCAAGGTCGCTCCGGCAATCGTACTTTTTACCTCTATGATGGGCAAGGTTCCCACCCTCCGAATCTTCATTTGTTACTGATATAGTACTCTTTTCCCATTTTGTTGACAACATGAAACCCAATTCAAGGAAAAAAGACAGTGCCAAACAAAAAAGAAGGGGGATCTGCCCATGACAGAACTCCCTTCCCTAATTTATCAGTATACAAGCGATCGACTATTCTTGATCACCGTTTTGGCCGTCATCTTCCGCAGCCGGACCCGACTGTTCGTCGTTGTTCACCGGCTCAAGCTCATCTGACTCGGTTTCCAGCCTGTCGTTCGGCTCCTCATCGTCATCACTCGGAGGAACCTTGGCGACTGAACCTACCTGTTCATTTTCAGACAGACGGATCAGCTTGACACCTTGCGTATAGCGGCCCATGACAGAAATGCCCTTCATCTCCGTGCGGATAATGATCCCCGAGGTGGTGATGATCATCAGATCCTCTTCCGGCTCGACGACTTTCAGGCCAACAACGTGCCCGCTCCGCTCGGTTACATTGTGCGTCTTGATTCCCTTGCCGCCGCGAGACTGAATCCGGTACTCTTCTACCGGGGTCCGCTTTCCGTAGCCATTCGCCGTGACAATCAATACTTCCGCATTCGGCTTGATAACGTCCATATCGATTACGTCATCGTCATCATCAAGCGAAATCCCTTTTACCCCGGTGGCGCTGCGGCCCATCGTCCGTACGTCGCTTTCCTTGAAGCGGACCGACATCCCGTTGCGGGTACCCATGATAATTTCCTGATTGCCGTCTGTGAGGCGCACGGCGATCAGCTCGTCATCCTCGCGAAGATTGACGGCAAACAGACCGCCCCTTCGGATGTTGGCATAAGCTGCCAGCTCGGTCTTTTTGATAATCCCCTTCTTCGTTCCGAAGAACAGGTACCTGTCTTCGCTGAACTCTTTTACCGGGATGACCGCACTGACCCGCTCCCCTTTTTCGATCTGAATCAGGTTGATGATCGGAGTGCCTTTGGCTGTACGGTTGAGATCCGGGATTTCGTAGCCCTTCAACCGGTACACCTTGCCCTTGCTGGTAAAGAACATGATGTGGTCGTGCGAATTCGTGATATACAGATGCTCGACAAAGTCGTTATCCTTGGTGCCGATTCCCTGGATACCGCGACCGCCCCGCTTCTGCGCACGGTAGGTAGTCACCGGCAAACGCTTGATGTACCCATCATGCGTCAGCGTGATCACCACATCCTCTTCCGGAATCAGGTCGGCATCCTCGATGCTTTCCTCGTCAAAGGTAATGACCGTACGGCGCTCGTCGCCAAACTTCTCTTTGATCTCCTCAAGCTCTTCGCGGACAATCGCGTAGATCTTGTTTTCATCGGCGAGAATAGAGCGCAGCTCGGCGATTTTTGCCAGGAGCTCCTGGTATTCGTTCTCGATTTTTTCGCGCTCCAACCCGGTCAAGCGCTGCAGGCGCATGTCCAGAATGGCTTGAGCCTGCTCATAGCTTAGACCGTAACGGTTCATCAAGCCGTCACGCGCTTCTTCGGTCGTTTGCGAAGAGCGAATCAGGCTGATGATCTCATCGATATGATCGAGCGCGATCCGCAAGCCCTCTAAAATATGGGCCCGCGCTTCCGCTTGCTTCAGATCGTACTCGGTCCGTCTGCGGATGATTTCCCGCTGATGCTGGAGATAGTAGTACAGCATATCCCGCAAATTCAGAACGCGGGGACGATTGTCGACCAGAGCCAGCATGTTCACGCCGAAGGTGCTCTGCATCTGCGTATGCTTGAACAGATTGTTCAAGACAACCTTCGGTACCACGTCGCGGCGCAATTCGATCACGATCCGCATACCTTTGCGATCGGACTCGTCACGCAGATCCGTAATGCCCTCCAGTTTCTTTTCGCGAACGAGCTCGGCAATCTTCTCGACGAGCCTT
Organism: Brevibacillus borstelensis; assembly: GCF_003710865.1. GTDB lineage: Bacteria > Bacillota > Bacilli > Brevibacillales > Brevibacillaceae > Brevibacillus > Brevibacillus borstelensis. The sequence continues at coordinate 3,599 of NZ_RHHO01000046.1, forward strand.
GCCTTATTCACCTGGTAAGGAAGCTCGGTTACGATGATGCGCGGCTTTCCTTTTTCTTCTTCAATCATGGTTTTGGCACGCATGATAATCGAACCGCGGCCAGTTTCATAAGCCCGGCGGATGCCGCTGTAGCCCAAAATTTCACCCGCTGTAGGGAAGTCAGGCCCTTTGATGATCTTCATCAGATCCTGCAGGGTAATATCGGGGTTGTCGATCATGGCAACAACGCCATCGATGACTTCTACCAGGTTATGCGGTGGAATATTGGTCGCCATCCCAACGGCAATACCTGCAGAGCCGTTCACCATCAGGTTGGGAAAACGGGATGGAAGTACGACAGGCTCTTCTTTCCGCCCGTCGTAGTTGGGAGTGAAATTGACTGTTTCTTTATCGATATCTCGCAGCAATTCAAGCGCCAGCTTGGACATGCGGGATTCGGTATAACGCATGGCAGCCGCAGGGTCCCCGTCCACAGAACCGAAGTTGCCCTGTCCCTCAACCAAGAGGTAGCGCATGTTGAAATCCTGAGCCATCCGGACCATTGTTTCATAGATGGCGCTGTCACCGTGAGGATGGTAGTTGGCCATTACTTCACCGACGACGTTTGCCGACTTTCGGAACGCTTTGTCCGGAGTCAATCCCATGTCGTGCATGGCATACAAAATACGCCGGTGAACCGGCTTCAGCCCGTCGCGAACATCTGGCAACGCACGGCTCACAATTACACTCATCGCGTAGCTAATGAACGATTCTTTCATCTCATGACTAATGTCAACTTTAGGAAACCGAGCTGTTTCTTCAGCCATAAAGAGTAAACCTCCAACTGGTTATCGCAATACGTCATTATACCATATTCGGACGGTCCTCGTCCAAAGTCTCGCAAAAAGCGCAACCAGGCTGTTTCTCAAGATGGATGAATGTCGGCTTTCTCCTTGCTCTCCACCCGTCGCCATACATACACAGAGTAGATCACCAAGAAGAGAATCACGAACAATGTGGAGAAGCGATACATGTGGGCAAAGCCCGTTGTTTTCGCCACCGCGCCCAGCACCATCGCCCCCATCCCGATGCCGAGATCAAAGGCGGAAAAGAAAGTCCCGTTCGCTGCACCGCGCCTGCCCGGCTCCACTCTGTTGATCGTCCATGCCTGCAGCGAAGGCTGAACAGCACCGAAACCGGCACCGAACAAAACGGCTGCAAGCGCCAGCCCGACAGCCGATGTGCTGAAGGAAAGAACTGCAAGTCCGATGCCCGCGATCAATGCACCAGGAATCAGCACCCAGACGTGTCCCTTTTGGTCAAACAGCTTCCCGGCAAAGGGGCGAACCAGCATCAGGGAAACGGCATTAAACAGGAAAAACAGCCCCACATTGGCGATGTGGACCTCTTGGCCAAACAAGGTGATGAAGCTGACGATACCGCCGTAGGTAACGCCAAACAGCAGGGCTAGCAGAGAGGGGAACAGGGCCTTTTTCTCTACCAATCCGCTCACCGCAGAATGGGCAGGTGCGGAAGCCGCCGGTTTTTCAGCTTTGATAGGCTCACTGACCTTCACAAACTTGGACATCAGCAGGGCAGCCACCGTAAGCAGCGCGGAGATGGCAAACAACCATCCGTATCCGCTGGATTCAACCAGCCACAGTCCAAACATCGGTCCCAGAGCCATGGCGAGATTGCCGAACATCCCGAAGTACCCCATCCCTTCTCCCCGCCGCTGGGCCGGAATCAGGTCGGATGCGATCGTTCCATAGGTCGTCGTAGCAATGCCCCAGCCGATGCCGTGGATAAATCTGACCACGAGGACAAGTGCTACTGTCGTCATCCAGTAATAGCCGGAGACGGACAGGAAAAAAATCGCCAGTCCCACTACGAGTATGGGCATTCTTCCGATGGAATCGAGCGCTTTTCCAGCAAAGGGGCGGATCAGAAGCGCCGAAATGGTAAAAATGCTGATCACCAATCCGACGTCCACCTGGTCACCGCCGCGCTCCGTAACAAAAAGCGGAAGGGTGGGAATCAGCATTTGAAAGGCGATAAACAACAAAAAGTTGGATAGCGCCAGGAGTATAAAGTTTCTCGTCCAAAGGGACTCTGTTTCTGTCATGACTTTCTCCCCTTCCTGCATTGCCGAAACAAACGTAACAAGCAAACTTCCTATACATTATGCTTTTAAAAGTTTTTTAATGTCAACATGCAAACTTTACTCACGGTCCAGCTCCCGCAATTGTTTCAAAGTTTCCCGGTAAGCCCTCTCCATTTCCTCCTTCTCGGCTTGTTCCAGCTTTGGCGACGACAGGCGGCCGATCAAATCGGTCAGTCTCGTTTCCAACACCATCCGCTCTTCCTCCCGCCCTCGTTTTGGCTTGTTTTTCCGTTCCAGATATTCTTGATAGGTTCCGGAAAAAAGTGTGAGCTTTTCTTCGTCAAGACAGAGAACAGCATCGGCTAGCCGTTGGATGAATTTGCGGTCGTGGGAGGCGAACAGGATCGTTCCGGGAAACTCCACCAGGATCCGCTCCAGCTCTTCCTGCGTAGGAATATCGAGAAAGTTGGTTGGCTCATCCAGCAGCAAAACATTGTAGTCGCCGAGGAAAACCTTCGCCAGTGCGGTCTTGACTCGTTCACCACCACTTAAAACCGATACCGTTTTGTGAATTTCATCGTTTGTAAACAACATCCGGGCCAGTGCCGTGCGAATCGTTGTGTCCGAGTGGCGACTGCTTTCCCTGACGTTATTCCAAATGCTCTTGTTCTCATCAAGAATGGATAGGCTCTGGCTGAAGTACCCGACTCTGCTGCTCGGAGATACAGATATTCCGTCCGCCTGGCTGTATATCATGGAGAGGAGCGTCGATTTTCCGCAGCCGTTTCCCCCAATGATGGCTACCTTTTGGCCGGGGCGGACGGAGAAGGAAAGCTGTTCAAACAGCGTTTTCCCTTCTACACGCCTGGTAACCTTCCCGACCTGGATGACCGTTCGTCCATGCTGTTCTCCGTAGTGATTTACATCAAATCTGACGCTTGGCAGCTCCTTCGGCTTTTCCTTACTTTCCAGCCTGGCCAGACGGCTCTCCATGGCGAGAGCGGCTTTCTCCACCTTTTCCCGTTTGCCATTTGCTTTTCTTTTGTGCAGGCGGGCCTCAGAGTTTCCCATTCGCTTCGGAGCCTTTCTGATCTCGCTGGCCCGTTGCTTTGTCTCCGTAAACGCTTGAGTCAGCCGCTCCTTTTCTTTGCGGTATTCCTCGTACTCAAACCACTCCCGTTCGCGCTTTTTTTCCTTCTGCTCGCGATAGTCGGAGTAATTCCCCTTGTACTCGCTTATCTTGCCGTCTTCCACTTCCCAAATAAGGGTGCATATCGTGTCAAGCAATTCGCGGTCGTGCGAAATCAGGATTACGGCTCCATCGTAAGCGAGCAAGGACTCCTCAAGCTGGCGAATCCCGGTCATGTCGAGATGGCTCGTCGGTTCATCCGCAAAAAGAAGCGGAGCTTGCTGTTCCAATGCAGCGGCAATTTTTAGCCGAACCGTCTCGCCCCCGCTCATTTGCGAATGAATATGAGAGATGCCCCACATGCGTCTGGCGTGCCCGGTTGTTTCCGCCGCTTCTTCCCCCTGATCGATCTGCTGAATCAAGGCGGTCGAGCCGTACCAGTTGACTTGGCCTGCATCCGGCTGCGTAAGCCCTGCAAGCACATGCATCAACGTGCTTTTTCCGACGCCGTTTTGACCGACGATGCCGATCCTGTCTCCGTAGAATACCTCCAGTTTTTTTGCTTCAAAAATCACTCTGTCGCCAAAGCTTTTTTCAATCTGACGCGCTTCCAGCAGTAGCATAAAAAAATTCCTCCTTTGCTGCCTTTGGATTGGTTCCTGCCTGGTTGGAAAGCAAGACTTTCTTCCGAACCAGGCAAACAAAAAAGAGACGCCGAAACATACCGACGTCTCCTCTGGGAAAAACGAACGCCGCCGCTTGCGCTCGCCTCTTTCATGCAGCTATAAAAAAGAGCGCTCGCAATACGGCGCTCCGTTTTTTCCAATACAAACGCTCCCGTCATGCCGGAAGCCCGCTCCAGATGACTGGAAATAGAAAAAAGGCACCGGCATATCGGTACCTTTCGTATCGCGTTTGTCTGCCGCGTTGCAAGCATGGCAAAAAGCAAGGTTATAGAGCACCCGATATGTTTTCGTTACTATGCAGTTGAGCTGTATTCGTAACGAAAACTACTTTCAATGGACTGCCCTCCGGTTCTGACCACAGTAATGAATACCTTACTTTATCAGTATAGCTTACATCTTTCCCCAAAACAAGAAAAGACAAGCATCTATTGCTTATTTTTTGCAAAAGCAGGGACGCTCCCGTAGGTGAAGAGCCGCCACAGCCATTCCATCGGCCCCATCGCAAACCGGGCCATCCGCCAGCAGCTTTCGGCCGGTTGCACGAATATGCTCGATGTAGATGGCGATGCAATTCAACATGGTTTGTACGTATCCGACTTTGGACTGAAGAGCAAACAGATTGGCAATGGCCACAATGAGCGCCGTTCCTTACGCCTCATGCGAGCAGTTATCACAGCTTGACGATTCCTTCGAGACTGCTGTTTTGAATCGTAGATTTGGCGTCTACCACTAATCGGATGGCTATGAGAACCATATGAATAACCCGTTTCATAAAATGTTCTCCCCTTTCTTGCTGTCGTTTCTGACTTCATTGTAAGGGGAACGGGAAAGGGCCGCTATCGAATTGTCTTTCAGATTGCTTACATTGTCGTAAGGCAGAAAAACGGTGTAGGATCATGACATTTTTGCTGTCAAAGAGGAAATACACTGCTCAAGCTAAAGAAAACAGCTTCTCTTGGCCAAACAATTTTCCTGCAAAGAACACAACAAATAAATATTGAAATAACCATATGATTATATTAGTATCTGAATCAGAAGAGGTATTGGAGGAGAATGATGGACACGAAACAGGTAGTAGCCATGTTAAAGGCTTTAGCAGACCCTACAAGGCTAAAAATTATTGCCTTATTGCAAACTCGCAGCTGCTGCGTATGTGAGCTTGTACCGATCTTTGGCATATCCCAACCAGCGATTTCCAAGCACATGAGCCGCCTGAAAAGTGTGGACCTTGTCATCGAGTCAAGAAAAGGCCAATGGGTATTTTACACTCTCAATAAAGCACGCTTGGAACAAGTAGCGCATGCACTCGGTAACCTGCCTGATTACTCCGAAGAATTTTCAAAGTTGGAGCAGCAGGGGTTATTGGTTACCTGTGAATAGGAAGGACTGAATTAAATCATGTTCGCTATCTGGAGTGCCTTTCTGATTTTTGCTTTGACATTAATTTTTGTAATTTGGCAGCCAAAGGGGCTTAACATTGGCTGGTCTGCTGCCGGAGGAGCCCTCCTGGCCTTGCTGTGCGGCGTTGTCAGCTTTGCGGATGTTGTCGCCGTCACCGGTATCGTGTGGAATGCCACATTGGCCTTTGTAGCCATTATTTTCATATCGCTGCTCCTGGATGAAATCGGCTTCTTTGAGTGGTCCGCTCTGCATATGGCCCGTCTGGCAAAAGGGAACGGGCGACTCATGTTCATCTATGTCGTGTTGCTCGGAGCCGCAGTAGCCGCTTTCTTTGCCAATGACGGAGCTGCTCTCATTTTGACCCCCATTGTTCTGGCGCAAGTCAGAGCATTGAAGTTTCCTGACAAGATGGTCCTGCCCTTTGTCATGGCTAGCGGTTTTATCGCAGATACGACATCTCTGCCGCTGATCGTCAGCAACCTGGTTAACATTGTATCTGCCGACTACTTTGACATCGGTTTTGTCGAATACGCTTCCCGTATGATCATTCCGAATTTCTTTGCCCTTGGAGCCAGCTTGCTTGTCTTGTATTGGTATTTCAAAAAAGATATTCCCCGACAATACGATTCGTCACAACTGAAAAAGCCGCATGAAGCCATAAGAGACAAACGGCTGTTCCGGCTATCCTGGGTGATTTTAACGCTTTTGCTCGTTGGTTACTTGATGAACGAGCTTCTGGCTGTTCCCGTATCGATTACAGCAGGACTTGCAGCCGTGATCTTTCTCCTGATCTCACGAAGAAGTAAAGTCATCGCCACCAAACGAATCATAAAAGAGGCTCCCTGGTCGATTGTCATTTTCTCAATCGGGATGTATGTCGTCGTGTATGGGTTGCGTAATGCGGGATTGACTGACATGCTCAGCGATGTCATCCAGAAAATCTCTGATCAAGGGCTCCTGGCTGCCACAATCGGCATGGGCTTTTTATCTGCCTTCCTGTCTTCGATCATGAACAACATGCCTACTGTCATGATCGATGCTCTCGCTATTCAGGGGACGCAAACATCCGGGATAATTCGGGAAGCACTGGTGTACGCAAACGTAATTGGTTCCGACCTCGGTCCAAAGATTACGCCGATCGGTTCGCTCGCCACTTTGCTCTGGCTCCACGTGCTTTCCCGGAAAGGAGTTGCGATCAGTTGGGGGCAGTATTTCAAAACCGGGATTGTCTTGACGATTCCCACATTGTTCATCACACTGCTGGGCTTGTATCTATGGCTGCAGATCATTTCGTAATGAAAACCAACTTTTCATCCATGAAAGGAATGGCGATGTCATGCAGAAAAAACCGTTGATTTACTTCCTTTGCACGGGAAATTCTTGCCGCAGCCAAATGGCTGAAGGCTTTATGAGATCACTTGGCGGAGACCGTTATGAGGTAAAAAGCGCAGGTCTGGAAGCCCATGGACTAAACCCGCTTGCGGTACGTGTAATGAAAGAAGACAATGTAGATATTCGTTCGCATACGTCCGATGTGATTGATCCCGATACGCTTGCCCGCGCCGACTACGTGATTACGCTTTGCGGCCATGCCGATGAGCATTGCCCGGCGGTTCCCGGCAATAGCGCAGTAAAATGGCATTGGGGCTTTGATGATCCGGCTAAAGCCAGCGGCACGGAAGAAGATATAATCAATCGTTTCCGCGTTGTACGTGATTCTATTAAAAGTCGGATTGAACAGTTTTTGAAGGAAGGCAAATAACGAAAGCATAACAAAAAGCTTGCCCCCGAGAGGACAAGCTTTTCTTAATTCTCTTCCAGACAGTTTTGAGAGAAAGTATTCCTAAATATCCAAATCCCGCACATTCGCCGCATACTGTTCAATAAATTCGCGACGCGGCTCTACTTCGTCGCCCATCAGCGTCTGGAACACCAGATCGGCCTCCATCGCATCATCCAGGTCTACCTGCAGCAGGGTGCGAACTGCAGGGTCCATGGTTGTTTCCCACAGTTGCTCTGCGTTCATCTCACCCAATCCTTTGTAGCGCTGAATGTTTGGCTTAGGCGTAGTTTTCAGCGAAGCGAGGATTTCATCACGCTGTTGATCTGTATAGGCATAGTGAATTTGTTTACCCTGCTTGATGCTGTAGAGCGGCGGCTGAGCGATGTAAATATAGCCGGACTCGATCAATTGCCGCATGTAACGGTAGAAGAACGTCAAGAGCAGTGTCCGAATATGGGAACCGTCGACGTCGGCATCCGTCATGATGACCACTTTGTGATAGCGCGCTTTGGAAATGTCAAAGTCTTCACCTACACCCGTTCCGAGCGCAGTGATGATCGTCCGGATCTCATTGTTTCCGAGAATTTTGTCCAGACGGGCTTTCTCTACGTTCAAAACCTTACCGCGCAGCGGCAGAATGGCCTGAAAATGACGGTCCCGCCCCATTTTGGCAGAGCCGCCCGCGGAGTCACCCTCAACGATAAACAGCTCGGACTCGGAAGCATCCTTGGACGAACAGTCGGCCAATTTACCCGGCAATGCGCTCACTTCCAGCGCGCTCTTGCGCCGGGTCAGCTCGCGTGCTTTCCGTGCTGCTTCACGCGCACGCGCAGCCATCAGAGCCTTTTCCACGACCTTCTTGGCGACGCCTGGGTTCTCCTCCATGAAGGTGCTGAACCGATCGCCAAAGACCGACTCGGTAATACTGCGGGCCTCTGAGTTGCCCAGCTTCGTCTTCGTCTGACCCTCGAACTGCGGCTCGGGAATTTTCACCGAAATAATCGCGGTAATCCCCTCGCGCACGTCGTCGCCAGACAGGTTCGGATCTTTTTCCTTCAGGAAGTTGAACTTCCGGCTGTAATCATTGATCACGCGGGTGAGCGCAGTCTTGAAGCCGGATTCATGGGTTCCGCCCTCATGCGTATTGATATTGTTGGCAAAGGAGTAGATGTTGCTGACATAGCTGTCGTTGTACTGCAGGGCGACCTCTACCACCAGGCCATCCTTCTCTCCCTCGCAGTAAATCACTTCCTCGTGCAGAGGTTCCCGGTTTTTATTCAGGTACTCCACAAACTGGATAATGCCGCCCTCATAGTGGAACGTTTCTTCTTTTTCCCGCTCCGGACGCAGGTCCTTCAGCGTAATTTTCAGTCCTTTGTTCAGGAAGGCGAGCTCGCGAATCCGCTTTTGCAGCACTTCGTACTCGTATTCGGTCGTTTCGGTAAAAATCGTCGGGTCGGCCTTGAAGGTCACCTTTGTCCCGGTCTCTTCGGTCTCTCCGACCACGGCCAGATCGGCCTCGGGAACCCCTACATTGAACCGCATGAAATGAATTTTGCCGTTCTGCTTTACCTCTACTTCCATCCACTCGGAAAGAGCGTTCACGACGGAGCTGCCGACACCGTGCAGACCGCCGGATACTTTGTACCCGCCGCCGCCGAACTTACCGCCGGCGTGAAGAACCGTCAAAACCGTCTCTACCGTCGATTTCCCCGTCTTCTCATGAATGCCCGTAGGAATCCCGCGGCCGTTATCCGTTACAGAGACGGAATTATCAGGATGGATCTCGACGAGAATGCTGTCGCAATACCCGGCAAGCGCCTCGTCAATGGCGTTGTCCACAATCTCCCATACGAGGTGGTGCAGCCCGCGGCTGCTGGTAGAGCCGATATACATCCCCGGACGCTTCCGAACAGCTTCCAAGCCTTCCAAAACCTGAATCTGACTGGCATCATAGTTTGTATTATCTTTCGTCGTCACTTGATCCACTACTAGTCAACTCCTCCACTTCAGCTTGTACAAAGGAAACCTGATCCAAGCTGTCCACGAACTGAGCGCGTCGCTTCAGCGTCAGGGAAGAAATAGGCGAACAATAAATGGCATCTGTGGTGATGACGTATGACTTCGTCTCTTCTTGGTCTGAGTCTACGACCATCTTTTTTTTCTCTTGCAAAAACGCCTTGTTGTTCTTAGACGATTTTACAGTCTGATGGTCCAAGATTGAGATGACATCCTTGGTGCTCACAACAGTATCTCCACCAATGTGTATAAACATGCCTGTTCCCTCTACCTTTCCCCGGAGATTTCCCCTTCCCGCACATAAAAACGAGAGGCTTGCTGGAGAACCTGATGTTTTAAGCCTTCCACACCTGTGGTGCTTACAAACGTCTGAACCCGATCTTGAATGGTTTCCAACAGCAAGGTTTGCCGATGTTCATCCAATTCGGAGAGCACATCGTCCAGCAAGAGGACCGGATACTCTCCCACTTCTTCCTTGATCAATTCGATTTCGGCCAATTTAATAGACAGCGCACTCGTACGCTGCTGTCCTTGCGAACCGTATGTTTGCACATCCATGTCGTTTACTTTCAAGGTAAAATCGTCGCGGTGCGGGCCGATCATCGTGCTTCCCCGCGCCAGTTCCCGGTCAAAGACCTCTTCATAAGCCGAGAGCAGCACATCCACCGCCTGCTCCGGAGTTTGCTCCTCCGTGACTGGCGAAGAATTTACGTAGTGCAGCGAGAGGATCTCTCTTTTGCCGGTAATGCCGCTGTGAATGTCTTTGGCCCACGCTTCCAGCTTGCGGAGAAACTCAAAGCGCTTCCGCAACAATTTTACCGCTAATTCGGCCAATTGAATATTCCAAATCCCCAGCATCTCCTTCGACCGGCTTTTTTTCATCGCCATGTCCTTCAACAGTTGATTGCGCTGGGCCAATACTTTGTTGTAATTGCTCAAATAATACAGATACGTCGGAGACACCTGGCCGATTTCCATATCGATAAATCGGCGTCGTTGGGCAGGCGCTCCCTTGACGATCGCCAAATCCTCGGGAGCAAACATGACCACATTCAGGGCTCCAACGTATGCACTCAGCTTTTGCTGCTCCATCCCATTAATTTTGGCCCTCTTTCCCTTTCCCGTCAACTGCAGTTCCAAGCGAACCGATCCGTAGCGACGCTCGACATCACTACGGATCGATGCAAAATCGGCTCCCCAGCCAATCAATTCCTTGTCTCTGGGGGTGCGGTGCGACTTGGCCAGAGCCAGTACGTAGATAGACTCCAGTACATTGGTCTTGCCCTGCGCATTGTTGCCGATAAACAGCTGGATGGGACTGTCAAACGAAAGAGAGAGCTGCCCGTAATTGCGAAAATGGGTAAGCGAAAGGTTCTTGATAAACAAGAATAGCGCTCTCCTCTCAGCGGCGAGTCACTTTGTAGCGGCCGTGTCCCTCGACGTCAATTTCGTCTCCGGGATAGAGCTTTCGGCCGCGACGATTTTCTTCTTCGCCGTTTACCTGAATGGGAACCTCTGCTAGAAACGCTTTCGCCATTCCTCCGGTATCAATGAGATCGGCCAGCTTGAGAAACTGGCCAAGAGCAATGTATTCAGTCTGAATGGAAACCTCACGCATGGATAGGCCTCCTTTCTGTTTGGCTGCTAGTAGGTTCGAACCGGCAGGATGAGGTGCAGCGTCCATTCGTGATCTGTCGGGCGAAGGACAAACGGGCTCATCGGACCGGTAAAGCATGCTTTGATCTCGCTGCTGTCGATAGAACGAAGCGCATCGATCATGTACTTGGCATTGAACGATATTTTCAGCTCTTCGCCATCCATCGCTTTTGGCATGACGATCTCCGTCACCTTGCCGATTTCCGGAGCGTTGGACGTAATTTCCACGCTGCCGTCAGGAAGTGTAACGAGGCGAACCACGTTGGACTTTCCTTCGCGGCTGAGCAAGGAAGCGCGTTCAATCGACTGCAGGAATTCTTTTGTGCTCACGGTAACTTCCGTCTTGCTGCTTTGCGGAATGATGCGGGCCGTATCCGGATAGGTCCCTTCCAGCAGACGGGAGTAAAACAGGATATGCTTTGATTTTACCAGTATCTGGTTGTCCGACACAACGATATCCACAGGATTCTGGTCCTCATCCAATATCTTTACCAATTCGTTGCAGCTTTTTCCCGGAACGACCACATTGGTAAAGGAAAGCTCCTCTGGACATTCTACCATAGCTGTGCGGCTGGCGAGTCGGTGGCTGTCCGTTGCCACAAATTTCAGCTGTCCTCCATCCAAAGACCACATCAGGCCAGTGAGGATCGGACGCATTTCCGATGTAGACACGGCAAAAACCGTTTGCCGGATCATCGATTTCAACAAATCGCCGGGAACGCTGAATACTTTATCTTCTTCCAGTTGCGGCAATTGCGGAAACTCGTTTGCATCCATGCCGTTAATCGTAAATTCAGCTTGTCCGGAACGAATCTGGGTCACGAGTCTATCATCTACCTGGATCTGAATCTCGCTGTTTGGCAGCTTGCGGACAATTTCACTAAAAATACGAGCTGTCAGAACAATGCTGCCTGGCTGATGAACGGTGACTCCCCACTCATCTGCTTCTTCGGTCGGAATCAAAACCTCGATGGATACATCAGAGTCGCTGGCAGTCAGCGTCAGTCCCTCCTGATCCGCTTTCATTTTGATCCCTGTCAAGATCGGAATAGTCGTTCTGCTGGAAACCGCCTTGCTGACGTGCGAAACGGCATTGGACAGTTTGTCGCGTTGAACGGTAATGTGCATCAACGTGAACCTCCCTTGTTCGTTCCATCTGTGTAATAAGCCTCAGGCATATTTGCCGGCGCCTATTCATATATCTATTAGGATAAATCTTTTAACAGAAGTAGTAATAGGGCTTGTGGATTTGTGGATATCTATGAATAGCGACGTAAAAGATAGCCTATACACATGTGGGTAAGTTGTGTATAGGCTTTTCGTGTTATTCACAGGTTAATGGTTTGCTTTCAATTTTTCAATCAAAGACTGAATCGTTACTTGCATCTGCGGATCGGTCGCCAGTGCCCGCGAGATTTTCTCATGGGCGTGGATGACGGTCGTATGGTCGCGGCCGCCAAATTCGTCGCCGATCTTCGGCAAGGAAGCGTCCGTCAGCTCGCGGGACAAATACATCGCGATCTGCCGCGGAAATGCCACAGACTTGGTGCGTTTTTTGGCCTTGAAATCTTCCAGCTTGAGATTGAACTCTTCCCCGACGGCACGTTGAATGTCGATGATGGTGATGACTCGCGGACGGGAAGACGGAATGATGTCTTTGAGCGCTTCCGCCGCCAATTGTGTATCGATATCGCGATTGATCAGGGACGAATAGGCGACTACGCGGATGAGTGCACCTTCCAATTCGCGAATGTTGCTGTCGATTTGATTGGCGATGTAAATCATCACTTCATTGGGAATGTCGAGGTTTTCGGCTTTTGCCTTCTTTCTGAGAATGGCAATCCTCGTCTCCAGATCAGGCGGCTGGATATCGGTAATCAAGCCCCACTCGAACCGGGAGCGGAGGCGATCCTCCAGAGTCGGAATCTCCTTGGGGGGACGGTCGGAGGAAATGACGATTTGCTTGCTTTCCTCGTGCAGCGCATTGAAGGTATGGAAGAACTCCTCCTGCGTCTGTTCCTTGCCCGCCAAAAATTGAATATCGTCGATCAAAAGCACGTCTACACTTCGATATTTATTGCGAAACTCTACCGTTTTGTTGTCCCGGATCGAGTTGATAAATTCGTTGGTAAACTTTTCAGACGACAAATAAACGACTTTCGCAGAGGGATTATGCTGAATCACATAATGGCCGATCGCATGCATCAAGTGGGTCTTGCCGAGTCCAACTCCTCCGTAAATAAACAATGGATTGTACGCTTTCGCAGGCGCTTCCGCCACAGCAAGAGAAGCCGCATGTGCAAAGCGGTTTCCTGAACCGATCACGAATGTGTCAAAGGTGTATTTCGGGTTCAGTATGCTCGGGGGCTGGTCGTCACCATTGCTGGGAGGTGCAGATACCTTTACGCGGGGAGCCGGCTGTTCATCGGCGAAAGCGGCATCGGGATTTTGCATGGCTACGAATTTTACCTTCATATTGACGCCTGTTACCTCATAGAGTGTATCAGTGATCAATTGAGAGTAACGGGTTTCCAGCCAATCGCGGGCAAAGTCGTTGGGTGCGACGACAATCAGCGCATCCTCTTCCAATGTGGTCGCCTTGGTCGCCTTCAGCCAGGTATCGAAGCTTGGTTTACTGAGCGATTTTTCTATCTTGGCAAGTACTTTGCGCCAAAGCTCGCTAATCGCTGCATCCAACCAGAATCCCTCCTTTCGGGAACATATAGAGAAATGATAATAAGAGCCAACGATCAAAAGAAGATCAAAAGAAAACGTGTATGAAATCAGCTGTTAATGAAAGAATCGACTGTGGATAAAAAAAGTCGAAAAAAAGGGATTCCGCTCGGATAAGCGAAAAAAAGTAGACGTTATCCGCACCTTTGTGAATAAAATGATTCACAGATGAGGAAATCTGTCCACAAACTTATCCACACGCTGTGGAAAAGTAAAATGTTCGGCTGAAGTTATTCACGTTCCAAAACAAAAACATAATAACAGATAAAAGGCATGACAGCAATGGTTTTTTCATACTTATCCACAAACACAACTGATTGTATACTACACATATTCACACCCCAATATTTTGTGTACAAGCTGTAGATAATCTTGTCGAAAGATGGAAATGTGGATAATAGGATATCCACAGTCTTGGGAAATATCTCTTTGGGGATATTTACCGAGATCCCTGATTTCCAGCCTTTCTTGACTTTTTAGGCGAATCTCCTTATAATGCGTAGGTAATGGTTTTTGAGGACGGAGGTGTATAGAAATGAAACCATCGTTTAACCCAAATAATCGCAAACGTAAAAAGGACCACGGGTTCCGCAAGCGTATGAGCACGAAAAACGGCCGTAAAGTCTTGGCTGCCCGCCGTCGTAAAGGTAGAAAGGTACTTTCCGCATAGGCCACAACTTCAGTGGCCTTTTTTGCTGCATATCGGTCGGGAAAATCTCCTTGTGCGCAGGCTCCCTGGGGGGAGAGACATGTGCTTCTTTATCATTCAGATTTGTGAAACTTTCAGGCGTTGGAATCGTTTTATAGATCGATGCCCGGATTGTTTCGCAGAAAAAGAGGGTTTGATGAGGAGGCTAGCATGGAGCGCCAAGGGGATTTCACCGACTTTTTTCTTACATTGGCTGATGTATATCTGAAGCAAAACCCGTTTCCGGGAATGATCTGTGCGTATGCAGGGGCGTACCGGTACGTGTACGAAGCCCGTTGCGTTTATGATCCAGATGGCTGCTACCGGGCGTGGAAAGAAGAAGCGATTCGTTTCTTGGAGTCGGAGGAAGGAAAAAGCAAAATGCTGGTTCAAGCCCGCACGGTCGTGGACGAGAGGAAGCGATGGGCGGAGGAATCGCTGCTTGGCGGACTTGCCAAGACAGCATGGCTGGCCGGTGTTTCGGCATGGCTGGATGCAGTCATCATGTACGCCTGGTTCGAGAAGCGTACGCTTGCAACGGGGAAGCTCGTCCCGGCGATGAGGGAGCTGGCGGCCTACGGTGAATTCGTTTCACTGTTTCCGGCCATGTACCGAGATGATCATGATCTGTGGGAGCGCTTTCATTCCGTCGCGGCTTATCGTCGCTACTTCAGGGAGGCAGGAGGGGACGAATTTGCTTGCTCCGAGCTGCAGGATCTGCTGATGGAGCGAAAACTCGAGCGCCTTGTCCGGCAACGAGACGAAGAAGCGGCCCGCTGGCTTTTGCTGACCGAAGCAGCCTGGCTGTATCTGTCCTGTTCCGAAGAGGAGAGCCTTGATGAGCATGTCGCCGCACTGCCGCTGCCTTTGCAAGAAAAGCTGGGGAAAATCGGGTTTTCCGAAGCAAATGCAGACATGATCCGGCACGTCGGCAGGTTGTCCGATCAGGTTGTCGAAGCTGTTTTCCAAAGAAGGAATTGAAGAATAGATGCCGTTTTTGGGAAAAAAGTGGTCGAAACAAGGATATACTGGTAGATGCTGCATACGTTTTCTACTATAATTATGATGTTAGGGGTTGTTTACCTTGCATCGTTCCCATCGGCTCAGAAAGAATGAGCAATTTCAGGAAGTGTTTCAAAAAGGAAACTCAGCAGCCAACAAGCAGTTTGTTCTCTATTCTGCCAAACAGGAGGGACAAGCCGCTTTTCGCGCCGGGATTTCTGTCAGTAAAAAAATAGGTAACGCGGTTATCCGCAATCGGGTCAAACGGTTGATTCGCGAGGCGCTCTCCCGTTTGGAAAGCAAGATCCCATCCGGACTTGACTTGATCATTATCGCCCGTCCTGGTGTGGAAGCGATGTCATTGGATGCCATCGAGCAATCTTTGGTCCATGTCATGAAGCGGGCCAAGGTAATCAGGCAGGTACCGGTACAAAACCACAAAAGAGGGTGAGGCGGTCATGGGGCGCGTATTCATATGGCTGATACGAGGATACCAGTTGTTCATCTCGCCGTATAAGCCGCCATCCTGCCGTTTTGCTCCTACGTGTTCCCATTATGCGATAGAGGCTATTCGCCGTTTTGGGGCATGGAAAGGAAGCTGGCTGGCCATTCGCCGCATACTGAAGTGCCATCCCTTTCATCCGGGTGGATTCGATCCTGTACCCGAACGCCGCAATCATTAGCAGTTTTGATGAAATATAACCGATAACCGTTACAGGGAAAAGGAGGACCATCCCTTGAGCAGACGCATCCTCAGCATATCCATGCTGGCCCTGCTGGTTTTGATCCTGTCGGGCTGTAATCCTCAAGCGGCAGCACCTATTGGGCCGGACGCAGAAGGAATTTGGGACAAGTATTTTGTCTACCCGCTGTCCTGGCTGATCCAAGAGAGTGCCATGCTGCTCGGAGGCAGCTACGGCTTGGGAATTTTGGTAGCGACCATCATCATCCGGCTGATCGTGCTTCCGCTGATGGTGAAACAGATCAAAAGTTCCAAGAAGATGCAGGAGCTGCAGCCTGAGCTGCAGAAAATCCGCGAAAAACACAAGAACGATCCGCAAAAGGCCCAACAGGAAACGATGCTTTTGTTCCAGAAAAATCAAGTGAATCCATTGGCCGGTTGTTTGCCGCTGCTCGTGCAAATGCCGATCCTCATTGCGTTCTATCACGCGATTATCCGGACAGAAGATATCAAGACACATACGTTCCTGTGGATGTCCTTGGGCGAGAAGGACCCGTATTACATCTTGCCGATCATCGCCGGGATTACCACGTATTTGCAGTCCAAAATGATGGGTTCGGTCACTCAAGGCAACCCGCAAATGCAAATGATGCTGGTAATCATGCCGCTGATGATTCTGGCGATCGCCGTCACCTTGCCGTCCGCTCTGTCTCTCTACTGGGTATACGGCAACCTGTTTACCATTGTGCAAACATATTTCTTGTATCGCGATACCAATAAAGCGCCCCGTCCGAAGGAGGGAACCTCCAAGTGAAAAAGGTGGTAGCTACGGCTAAAACGATTGACGATGCTGTGCAAAAGGCCTTGGAAGAGCTGAGTGTGCCTCGTGAAAAAGTTAGCGTTCGCATCCTGGAAGAACCGAGCCGCGGTTTGTTCGGTCTGATCGGTTCCCGCGATGCCAAAGTGGAAGTAGAAGTTCAATTCGATCCGGTTGATCAAGGGCTTGCTTTCCTTCAGGACGTACTTGCCAACATGAACGTGGACGCCAGAGTAGAAATGCGCCGTGGAGAAGAAGGCATGCTGTTTGACATTCAAGGTGCCAACCTGGGAATTATCATTGGCCGCAGGGGACAGACGCTGGATTCGCTGCAGTATCTCGTAAACGTCGTAGCAAACCGCCATGCGGACAAGCATGTACGAATCGTACTCGATGCCGAAAACTACAGGCAGCGCCGCAAAGAAACACTGGAGCAGCTTGCCGAGCGCGTAAGCAGAAAGGCGCTGGCGATGAAACGAAGCGTCCGTCTGGAGCCAATGTCTGCAGCCGAACGAAAAGTCATCCATTCGTTTTTGCAAAAGCGTACGGATGTGGTAACGTACAGCGAGGGTGAAGAGCCCAACCGCTATATTGTCATCGCACCGAAAGAAGCCTCGTCGTAGGCTTCTTTTTTTGCCCATTTGCTCATAAAACGCCAGAGACCGGCGGAATGGAATGGACAGTCTACCGAGTAAAAGGCAATGGGAATAGGCGTCAACGCACAAAAGACATGGATCTATATCTGTCTCTATTCAGGGGACTATAGTCAGGAAGGGAGCACGCTTATCGTGCTTCCTTTTTCTTATCAACTGGTAGAGGTCAACCCGCCGGGTCGAGGCAACGAACAACAATGATAAAAGAATCGAATCATTGAAGAGCTAGTAAATGTGGATAACCAAAGTATAATGGGTTGGAGTCAAATCAAATCGAACATACTGTGGATAACGCTAAAAACAGGGCAATCAGTCGAGCTTGTGGATAAATTCCGGGAAAAGTGCATCAGGATTGTTTCTTTTCTTGGAATTTTTCTAGGTGTTCTGTTATGCTAATAAGTTAGTGGCTGACTCGTTTGTTTGGAAAGCTAGAGGTGAACAACATGAATTTTGATACGATCGCAGCAGTTGCGACTCCGATGGGAGAAGGTGGGGTCGCGATTATCCGGGTCAGTGGACCGGAGGCGATTGAAGTTGTGGATAAAATTTATCGAGGGAAAAAAACGCTGTCCACTGTGGATAGCCATACGATAAACTACGGACATTTGCGAAATCCACAGACAGGGGATTTGGTGGAAGAGGTGCTGGTGTCGGTCATGCGGGCGCCGCGTACGTTTACACGAGAAGATGTGGTAGAGGTCAACTGTCATGGTGGAATTGTTTCTGTAGAGCGGGTGCTCGAGCTGATTCTGGAAAACGGTGCAAGGCTGGCCGAGCCGGGCGAGTTTACGAAGCGTGCGTTTTTGAACGGACGCGTCGATCTGTCTCAGGCGGAGGCGGTCATCGATTTGATCCGGGCAAAGACGGACAGGGCGATGAAGGTAGCGTTGAACCAGGTGGAAGGCAAGCTGTCCAGACTGATTCGGAGCCTGCGACAAAATCTGATCGAAGCAATGGCCCATATTGAAGTTACGCTGGACTATCCGGAGCATGATGTAGAGGATGTTACCCAGAAGCTGCTTCGAGACAAGTGCCTGGAGGTAAAAGCGGAGATCGGCCGCTTGCTGCAGACGGCAAGACAGGGGAAAATTTTGCGGGAAGGGCTCTCCACAGCGATTATTGGGCGTCCTAACGTAGGGAAATCATCGCTGTTGAACAGCCTCGTTCAAGAGGAAAAAGCGATTGTCACAGACGTGGCGGGAACTACGAGGGATGTCATCGAGGAATTCGTAAATGTCCGTGGCGTGCCGCTTCGCTTGATCGATACTGCCGGGATCAGGGAAACAGAGGACATCGTCGAGAAAATCGGCGTGGAAAAATCTCGTCAGCTTTTGCAAAAAGCCGACCTCGTCCTGCTTGTACTCAATTATAATGAACAATTGACAGAGGATGACTATCGGATTTTTGAAGCCGCCAAAGGCTTTGAAGTGATCCTGATCATCAATAAATTCGATTTGCCCCAGCGCATCGATCTGGAGGAGGTTAAGCGTCATTTCCCCAACCAGCCGTTAATCATGACGTCTGCCAAGGAGGAAACCGGCATTGACCTGTTGGAGAAGGCGATCGCCGATCTGTTTTTCTCCGGTCGCGTTCAGCAGGATGATCTGACCTATGTGAGCAACGCGAGACATATCCAGCTGCTGCGGCAAGCGGAGCAGGCCATTGATGATGCGGTAAACGGGATTGAAGACAGAATGCCTGTCGATATGGTCCAGATCGATATCAAGAAAGCCTGGGAATTGCTCGGTGAAGTGATCGGAGAGAGCGTAGGAGAGGATTTGATTGACCAGATTTTCTCTCAATTTTGTCTTGGCAAGTAAACAGCTTTAGAGAATTGACTCACCCAAGAGGAGGAGAATTCATGATCCCAACCTATGAAGCGGAATCGTATGACGTCATCGTCATTGGAGCAGGGCATGCCGGAAGCGAGGCGGCTCTGGCAACTGCGCGAATGGGGTGCAGCACGCTGCTGTTGACCATTAATCTCGATTCCGTTGCGTATATGCCCTGCAACCCGTCCGTCGGCGGTCCGGCGAAAGGACATGTAGTCCGGGAGATCGACGCCCTGGGCGGTGAGATGGGGAAAAATACAGACAAAACGCATATTCAAATGCGTTTGCTCAATACCGGTAAAGGACCGGCTGTACATGCTCTGCGAGCGCAAGCGGACAAAATTGCCTACCAGCACGAGATGAAAAAGACGATTGAAAACACGCCAAATCTGATTCTTCGCCAAGCGATGGTAGAAGAGCTGATCATTAATAACGGCGTCTGCGAAGGAGTTATTACCCAGACTGGGGCTCGTTACAAGGCAAAGGCTGTCGTTCTGACGACCGGGACTTATTTGCGCGGAAAAATCATTTTGGGTGATTTGCAGTACGAAAGCGGCCCGAATAACATGCGCCCCTCTGTCCGGCTCGCTTACCACTTGAAAGAGCTCGGCTTTGACATGGTGCGATTCAAGACGGGAACGCCGCCCCGCGTCCACAAGAGCAGCGTTGACTTTTCCAAAATGGAAATTCAGCCCGGGGACGATGTTCCGCGTGCGTTTTCCTATGAAACAACCGAGTTCATCATGGACCAGCTCCCTTGCTGGCTGACGTATACGAACGAAGAAACGCACCACCTGATTAACGACAACCTGCACCGCGCGCCGATGTATTCCGGCACGATTGAAGGGACAGGGCCGCGTTACTGTCCGTCCATTGAAGACAAGATCGTTCGCTTCAACGACAAGCCGCGCCATCAGATCTTCCTGGAACCGGAAGGCCGCAATACGGAAGAGATGTACGTTCAGGGCTTGTCTACCAGCTTGCCGGAGGAAGTGCAGGTTCAAATGCTGCGCTCTTTGTCTGGGATGGAGAACGTCCGCATGATGCGTCCGGGATATGCCATCGAGTACGATGCGATCATTCCGACACAGCTTTGGCCGACTTTGGAGACAAAGAAAATTGAAGGATTGTTTACAGCAGGCCAGATCAACGGCACCTCGGGGTATGAAGAGGCTGCCGCACAAGGCTTGATGGCGGGGATCAACGCTGCCCGCAAGATCCAGGGCAAGACTCCTGTCATCCTCGGCCGCGAGCAAGCGTATATCGGCGTTCTGATTGACGATCTGGTCACAAAAGGCACCAGTGAGCCTTATCGTCTGCTCACTTCCCGGGCGGAATACCGTCTGCTGTTGCGTCACGACAACGCAGATTTGCGTCTGACCGATATTGGCCATGAGATCGGCTTGATCAGCGAAGAGCGGTACCAGAAGTTCTGTGCAAAACGCGAGCTGATCGAAAAGGAGAAGGAGCGGATCACCAATACCCGTGTTCGCCCAGACATGGCGGAAGTGCAGGAAGTCCTGCGTCAGGCAGGTTCTCCGGAACTGACAGAGGTAATCGAGCTGGCGCAGCTTTTGCGTCGTCCAGAGATCACGTATCAGCATATCGCCCAAATGGCGCCGTCGCCGGAGCCTCTGCCGGAGGATGTGACAGAACAAGTTGAAATCCAGATCAAGTACGACGGCTATATCCGCAAGTCATTGCAGCAAGTCGAGCGGATGAAGAAGATGGAGGAGCGGCGCATACCGGAATCGCTCGACTATCACCAGATTTCCGGCATGTCCAAGGAATCTCGCGAAAACCTGAGCAAAATCCGACCGCTCAACATCGGCCAGGCTTCTCGTATCTCGGGCGTAAACCCGGCAGACATTTCCGTTCTGATGGTCTATCTGGAGCAATACAATCGTGCAGGGACGGCAGCGGAGTAAGCCGCAGGCTGGGTCTGATTTGGCCAGATTGGGCCTCATTTGGTCAATTTGGACCAGCTTGGATCAGATTGGATCCGTTTTGTTCAGTTTGAACCAGGCTGGACCAACTTGGAACAGCTTGAACCAGTCTGAACCAGTCTGAACCAGTCAAAACGTGCTTAGCCGTATAAACCTGCGAGTAAGCCAGTGGGTAAGGGAGTATAGCGTATGAACAAGGAGCAATTTGCCGAAGCTTTGTCTGCCAGGGGAATTGAGCTTTCTGAACGCCAACGGGAGCAATTTGATGGATACTACCGTTTGTTGGTGGAATGGAATGAGAAGATGAACCTGACGGCGATCACCGAAGAAGAACAGGTGTACAACAAGCATTTTTACGATTCGATCACACCGGCTTTCTACTTTCCCTTTGATCAGGTAGAAAAGGTGGCAGATATCGGGGGAGGAGCGGGCTTTCCCAGCATTCCGCTGAAGATTGTCTTTCCCCACCTGCATATGACCATCATTGACTCCCTGAACAAGCGGATGAACTTTTTGCAGCATGTAGCGGACGAACTGGGATTGGAAAACCTCTACCCCGTACACGGAAGGGCCGAGGATCGGGGACAGGAGCCCCAGTACCGGCAGGCGTTCGACCTGGTCGTTGCCCGTGCGGTCGCCAGGTTAAACGTATTGTCCGAATACTGCCTTCCTTTTGCCCGTGTCGGAGGGCACTTCATCGCTTTGAAAGGAGCGGACATTTCCCCAGAGCTAAATGAAGCCAAAAAAGCGATCAAAACGCTCGGAGGCAAGACCAAGCAGGTAGAGACATTCCAGCTTATGGAGGATGCGGGAGAGCGGAACATTGTCATCATGGAAAAGGTAGAGAATACGCCAAAGGGATATCCGCGCAAAGCCGGAACCCCGGCAAAAAAACCTCTGATTTGATTGGTGACAGGGATACGCCATCTTGTAAGGGCTGATCCCGTTATATATGTACGTTCAAGGGCTGTGGCATTTTTGCCGCAGCTCTTTTTTGTATGGAGCGTGCCCAGCAAGC
>NZ_RHHO01000047.1 GCF_003710865.1 Brevibacillus borstelensis
GCGCAGCTTCCTTCGAGGACAAGATGAAAAAATGGTTGAAGCACAGTGAGGAGAACCTTGCTACGATCAACAAAAAGAACGCAAAACGCGGCTACTAGGGCCTAACCATATCAGAGCAGGAAAAAGACGGGAGCACCCGTCTTTTTTTTCTTGGTGCGCCCAGCATGGGCGATAGCTATAGGGTGAAAGTCCCGAACGGGGGTTGGCTGTACCAACCGTTAGCTCAAGGCAAGGGTGTCGACCGCGAGGTCGAATCTGAAGGAAGCCGGCGGCAAAATCCCGACCTGAGGTACACGAACCCAATTTGAGGCTGTTGTATCCGGGCGAGTCTGCCAAACAAGACAAAGCCCCATACAGCCAAGGGATACAGTAGTAAACTTGGGCAGGTACATGGGATGAAAGTTATCGTTCTTACCTGGGGAGGTCTGCATGAAACGCCTTCAACTGTTGGTAACCGTCTCCGTAAGGAGACGCTGAACATGCAGAAGTCAGCAGAGGCCATAGTACCCGAGTAGAGGACGCTTGAATGGGGAAGGGCCGAACATCAAGCCAGCATGCGATCCATGTCTTTTGATACGGTACGTCGAAGCAGAATTCTGTCAAGGAACTACTTTTGAAGAGCAGGGGTGAAGCCCCGAGGGTACAAAAGAGGGCTGAGTATCGTACAGCAAGCACGGAGTCCGCATGTGCGAAGGAAGGAACATCATTATGGATTTGCTGGAAAAAGTCTTATCACGGGAAAACTTACGGATGGCACTCCAACGAGTGGAGGAAAACAAAGGTGTCGGTGGAGTCGATGGTGTTTCAACCGAACAACTACGCGATTATCTACGTGAACACTGGCAAGCCATCCGCGAGAAGATGGAAAGGGGAACCTATAGACCTTCACCTGTTCGCAGAGTCGAAATCCCGAAACCTGACGGTGGTGTAAGGTTATTAGGCATTCCCACCGTGGTAGACCGCTTTATTCAGCAGGCCATCCTCCAAGTGTTAACGCCGATCTTCGACCCCACCTTCTCGGAATCTAGCTATGGGTTCCGTCCAAAACGTAGCGCTCACATGGCAGTAAGGAAAGCGCAAGCGTATATCTCCGAAGGATATCGTTTCGTGGTGGACATCGATCTAGAGAAATTCTTTGATCGCGTAAATCATGATATTCTAATGAGCCGTGTGGCTCGAAAAGTTCAGGACAAGAGAATTTTAAGACTGATTCGTTCCTACTTGAATGCGGGGATCATGATAAATGGCGTCTGTACAACATCAAGTGAAGGAACACCGCAAGGTGGGCCGTTAAGCCCACTTTTGGCAAATATCCTACTTGATGATTTGGACAAGGAACTCGAAAAGAGAGGCCACCGTTTCTGCCGCTACGCAGACGATTGTAATATCTACGTGAAAACAAAACGGGCAGGGGAACGAGTAAAGAAGAGTATTCAAAACCACTTGGAGAAGGTACTAAGGCTAAAAGTAAATGAGGAGAAAAGCGCGATAGACCGACCATGGAAACGAAAATTCTTGGGCTTTAGTTTTACCTTTGCAAAACAGACAAGGATTCGCATCCACCCCAAATCCCTCCTCAAGCTAAAAGAGAAAATCCGCACGATCACGAATCCGGTGTGGAGCATCTCGATGGAGAAGCGGATTGAAAGAATAAATCAGTACCTCATGGGCTGGATTGGATATTTCGCCCTTGCAGACGCGAAGGGCATTCTACAATCCATTGAGGAATGGACAAGGCGCAGGCTCCGTCTTTGTTTGTGGATGCAGTGGAAACGCGTGAGAACCAGATATCGAGAACTTCGTTCTCTTGGCATATCTCACGTAAAAGCCATTGAAATTGCAAATACCCGCAAGGGTGCATGGCGTACCACAAAATCTCCGCATATACACAAAGCCCTCGGCATTGCCTACTGGCAACAACAAGGGCTGAAAAGCTTAGTGCAACGATATTCTCAAATTCGTCAAGCTTGGTGAACCGCCGTATACCGAACGGTACGTACGGTGGTGTGAGAGGACGGGGGTTAGTCGCCCCCTCCTACTCGAT
>NZ_RHHO01000048.1 GCF_003710865.1 Brevibacillus borstelensis
TCGGTACTATGAACCCCTCCGACTCCCTCTCTGCCATCCACCACTTCCCTTACGGTTATAGGTTTCCGTTTTACGCTCCTGACGGGGCGTGCAGAGTAGGGTCTCCCCAGTTCCGTTAACTACTTTCTCAACATACCGCTCCCCATACCCCGAGGGATTCATAGGTGCTGTATTCCAAGTTCTCCACACCGTCCTTGGCCTTCGCCCATATGAAACAAGCTCGGCTTCCCTTTGTCCACCTCTCGGTGGTCTTTCTTAACGAGGCTGCAGGATTCACTTTATGTTACGGCCTGCTGATTTGCTCGCACTCTTTCGAGTTACTTTGTCACAGGGCTTCAACCTTAGGATTTCTCCACCAGTTGCCTGTCAGCTACGAGGTGACTTGGCTCCTGCCTCGGTTGGACTTTCACCAACTAGCAATTAACGGCTTGCTGGGCACGCTTCACAATAAAAACCTGCCCCTTTTTGACAAAAGAGGTGCAGGTTTTTGCTTGTATCTCGGGTTTTTACTTGTTTCTCACGTTCTCACCAGATTCCTGAAAAACAGGCCGCTCCAGCATTACGCTGGCGCCACGGCCAGCATGCGCTCCAGGGAAGCACGTGCTTTGTCCGCGATATCCTCCGGCACGTAAATCTCCGGCTTCATGTTCTCCAGCGCTTCCACGCATTTTTTCAGGTTGTTGACCTTCATGTTCGGGCAGACCAGATACTTGGAAGCAAAGATAAACGTCTTGTCCGGGCTGTCCTTCTCCAGCATGTAGCGGGTGCCGTCTTCCGTACCGATGATGAACTCTTTATGGGAGGATTCACGGCAGTATTTGAGAATGCCTGTCGTAGAACCGACGTAATCGGCCAGCGCCACTACTTCCGGACGGCACTCGGGGTGGACGACGACGAGCGCATTTGGATGCTGCGCTTTCAGCGACATGATGTCCTGGACGGAAAGCTGGTCATGCGTATTGCAGTACCCTTCCCAGATGATCATCTTCTTGTCGGTAAACTGGGAAACGTAGTGACCCAGGTTTTTATCCGGGACCCAGATGATCTCGTCGGAATCGATCGACTCGATGACCCGTTTCGCGTTGGAGGACGTACAGCAAATGTATGTTTCCGCTTTCACATCGGCGGACGTGTTGATGTACGCAACCACCTTTGCATTCGGATGCTGCGCCTTCAGCTTGCGCAAGCCTTCCACGTTGACCATGTCGGCCATCGGACAGCCGGCGCGTTCATCCGGGATGATGACGGTCTTTTGGGGATTGAGAATTTTTGCACTTTCCCCCATAAAGTGTACGCCGCAAAACAGGATGACGTCCGCGTCGGTTTCCTTGGCTTTTTGCGCCAAACCGAACGAATCTCCAATATAGTCAGCCACTTCCTGAATCTCCGGCCGCTGATAAAAATGGGCCAGAATGATGGCATTGCGTTCTTTTTTCAATTGCATCAGCCGTTCGCGCAACTCAGCGTTTCGCTGGGCCTTTTTTTCTAACGCCAAGGCTTCCATGAATATTATCCCCCTACGTAGGTGTCATAATTTAGGGCCATTGTAATCCCAACCCACTTGCTTGTCAATGCATATCCGCTGGGGAGACTGCTGTATTTACCCATCCGCCAGCACGCGCTCGCGAATAAAGCGCGCCACTCCGTCCTCGTCGTGATGCGGAGCGATAAAACGGGCCAACTCTTTTATCGCCGGACTGGCGTTTTCCATGACGACAGGAAACCCTACGTTGGACAATGCTTCCCGGTCATTTTCCGCATCGCCAAACGCCATGACTTGTTCGGGCGCAATTCCCCATTTCCGACAAAAATAAGTGAGCCCCTCCCATTTGGAGACGCCTTTCGGGATCACCTCCACATTGTGCTTCCCTGAAGATGTGATGTCAGCCTGATCACTCCAACGCTCAAGCTGTTCCCGGACAGGCACGAGCGCTTCCGGGACGGGGTGCCAGACGAACAGCTTGACGATCTTCGACTCGCCGGTGGCGATCCGCTGCATCATTTCTGCCAAGGGAACGACCCGTGACCACTCGTAAAAGGAAAAGCGGCGCAGCGACACTCCTTCGACCGAAGCATCTTCTTCAATCAATGTTTCTATCCGTTCCCTGTCTTCCTGAACCATCCAGCGATTGCTTTCGGTGTCGTGCAGCTCATAGTAGATTGGTTCCTGCCTTAGTGTATGCACAGCCTGTTGGATCATTTCCAGCGGCAAAGCAGCATGCTGAACCAATGTTCCGTCCGCCTCCAGAACTGTCGCGCCGTTGCTGCATACATATCCGTCAAACGCGAATCCGCCGATCGGCAGCTGCGCGGATGCATAGGTGCGGCCGGTCGACAACACCAGCTTGCAGCCGCTGGCTTGCAGCAGCCTACAGGCTTCCTTCGTTGCCTCTGTCATCTGTGACTGTTCATTCAGCAGGGTCCCATCCATATCAAAAGCTGCCAGACGGAGCCTAGAAAACAAGGCGATCTCCTCCTTTGATGAAAAGAAAAGCGCAGGCGCCACATCCTGCACTTTATTTCCAAATCACTATGAATTCTTCCACCTTCAATGTACCCTATTCGCCCAGGTTATTCAATACGGGGCCAGACATTCCGCCTGCATAATCGAAAGTCCGCTATACGAGATGGCAAGCTACCTGATGATCGCTGTCCGCCAATCGTAAAACGGGTACTTCCTCCTTGCATCGGTCAGTCGCGAGCGGGCATCTCGTATGGAATTTGCAGCCCTTCGGCGGATTCGCCGGACTCGGAATGTCTCCGCGCAGAACGATCCTCTCCCGCTTGAGCCGCGGATCGGGGATAGGCACCGCCGACAACAGCGCCCGCGTATACGGGTGCAAGGGACGGGCAAACAGTTCATCCCGCGGCGCAATTTCCACCAGAGAGCCCAAATACATCACGCCGATGCGGGTGCAGAGGTGCTCCACCACACTCAAATCATGCGAGATGAACAGGTACGTAAGCTCTTTTTTCTCCTGCAGGTCGCTAAACAAATTGATGATTTGCGCCTGTATGGAGACATCCAGCGCAGAAACAGGCTCATCGGCCACAATAAACTCCGGCTGCAGGATAATCGAGCGGGCAATACCGATCCGCTGCCGCTGACCGCCGGAGAATTCATGCGGAAACCGGTCGATGTGATACGGAGCCAACCCGCAGAGAGAGAGCACCTCCTGCACCCTTTCCCGTATCTCCGACTTGTCGGCCAGCCCGTGGTCCATGAGGGCTTCTCCGATCGCATCCCCTACCCGAAGCCGGGGATTGAGCGAGCTGTACGGGTCTTGAAAAATGAACTGCATGCTGGGCCGAAGCCGACGAAGCTCTTGCTTGCTTACTGCATGCAAATCCACTCCCTTGTACTTGACCTCGCCCGCCGTTTTATCGGTAAGGCGCAAAATCGTGCGTCCCGTCGTGCTTTTGCCGCTCCCGGACTCGCCGACCAGACCGAAGGCTTCTCCCTTCCGGATGGCAAAGCTGACGTCATCGACTGCCTTGACGTGACCAATGGTCCTGCCAAAAATGCCCCCGGTAATCGGGTAGTACTTTTTCAACTGCTTGACTTCCACCAATGCCTCACGCAAGCCCGCTCTCCTCCTCGTATAACCAGCACGCCACCCTGTGCCCGTCGTCGATTTGCTTCAATTCCGGCTGCTTCAGTCGGCAAACCGACATGCAGCTCTCGCAGCGGTCATGGAAGTAGCAGGAATCAGCCAGACCAATCAGATTCGGTACTTGGCCCGGGATGGAGTTCAGCCGTTTTTTCCGCTGGCCGATCACCGGCTTTGCTTGCAAAAGCCCGCGGGTATACGGGTGCCGGGGATTGCTGAAAAGCTCCAGGACAGGCCCTTCTTCAATCACCTTGCCCGCGTACATGACGACCACATAGTCGGCCATTTCGGCAACGACGCCCAGATCATGGGTGATGAGCAATATCGCCGTGTTGTACGTTTCCTTGATCTCGCGCAAAAGATCGAGAATTTGCGCCTGAATCGTCACATCCAGAGCTGTCGTCGGTTCATCGGCGATCAGCAGTCTCGGATTGCAGCTGATCGCGATGGCGATCATGATCCGCTGCAGCATGCCTCCGCTTAGCTGATGCGGGTACGCGTTCATGATCTCCTCGGGACGGGGGATGCCTACCAGCGAAATCAGTTCAATCGCTTTCGCCCTGGCTTCCTTTTTGGAGAGAAGAAGATGCTCCCACAGAGGCTCCATGATCTGTTCGCCTATGGTCAAGACCGGATTGAGCGAAGACATCGGCTCCTGGAAAATCATCGCGATGTCATTGCCGCGCAGCTGCTGCTTCTCCAGTGGGCTGAGCTGCAGCAGGTCTACGCCATCGAACCGGATGTCTCCCCCAACCACTTTTCCTTGCGGCTCCGCTACAAGCCCCAGCACGGACATGGCCGTTACGCTTTTACCGCAGCCCGATTCCCCGACGATGCAGACCGTCTCGCCCTCCCGTACGCGAAGACTGATGTCGTTTACCGCTTTGACGACTCCCGACGGGGTGAAAAAATGGGTCTGCAGATGATCGATTGTAAGCAAAGCGTTTGTCATAACCGTCTCTCCTACCTCTTCATTTTCGGATCAAGCGCATCACGGAGGCCGTCACCGAGCAGATTGATCGAAATTACGGTGGCAAATATGGCAAAGCCGGGTGGAATCCAGAGCCACGGCCGTTTCTGAAAATCGATCAGCGTATTCGCGGCATCGATCATATTGCCCCACGTCGGCGTCGGGGGAACGACCCCCAGGCCCAGGTAGCTGAGTACAGACTCGCTCAGAATCGCTCCCCCGACCCGCAGCGTAGCTACCACGATCAGGATCGGGATTGTATTGGGCAACAGGTGAAAAAACAGCTTGCGGTGATCGCGCAGCCCCAGAGACTCGGTGGCCTGCATGAACTCCCGCTCGCGCAGACTCAAAATCTGGCTTCGCACCAGTCTCGCCAGCTCCGGCCAGCCGATCAGGCTGAGCATCAGCATGACGATGTAGATCCGGTAATCTGTGGGCACCTTCCACTCGGACAGGATCGCCCCGATAATAAACAGCAGCGGAAGTCCCGGAATCGTCATCAGAATGTCTGCAAAGCGCATCACGATTTGATCGACAACCCCTCTGTAATAGCCAGCTACTACTCCCAGAACCGAGCCGATAAAGACAGACAGCAGCATGGCGGCCAGTCCCACCGTCAGCGAGATGCGGCCGGCCTGCATCAGCCGGGTCAATATGTCCCGCCCCAGGTTGTCCGTACCCAGCCAATGAGCCATGCTGGGGGGCTTGTTGATCATCACCGTATTGACCTTTCCGGATGCGTAGGGCGAAAAAAACGGCCCGATGAAGCAGAACAAAAACATAATGACCAGAAACACCAGTCCGCACATGGCGACCTTGTTCTTTTTCAGCTTGGCAAACGTATCTCTCCAGAGCGAAGACCGCCGGGCACCGGTCCGCGTGCCTGCCAGTCCCGCTGTCTCCGTGACGATGGATGACAATGTCGACTCCTCCTATTTCAATCTCACTCGCGGATCAGCCACGCCGTACAAAAGGTCGGCAAGCAGATTGCTGACGACGGTCAAAATGGCCAAAAACATCGTAAATCCCATCAACAGCGGGTAGTCGCGCAGGCTGAACGCCTGCATATACAGCTGCCCAACCCCTGGCCAGTTGAAAATCTTCTCCGTGATGATCGCGCCTCCAAACAAGGCCGGAAGCTCAAAGCCAAGCAGGGTGATCGCGGGAAGCAAAGCGTTTCGCAGGGCGTGCTTGTAGACGACTGTTTTTTCCTTCAAGCCTTTGGCCCTTGCTGTGCGAATGAAATCCTGCCGGATGATTTCCAGCATGTTTGTACGAAAATAGCGGGTCAGGGAGCCGACCCCGAGCATTGTGAGCACAAGCACCGGCAAAAACATATGGTCGATAACCTCCCACACGTATGCAAGTCCGGTCGCATTGCTGCCGGTCGTGATCATCCCCCCGGGCGGGAACCAGCCAAGGTCCACCGCAAAAAACTTGATGATCAACAGCCCGGCGAAGAACGAGGGAAACGACATCGCGGCAAATGCCCCGATCGTCACTGCTGAGTCAAAGAATGAGTACTGTCTGGTCGCCGAGATGACCCCGATCACAATCGCGATCAGCCAAGTAAACAAGGTAGAGGCGGACGCAATCAAAAAGGAATTCCAGATGTACTGACTGAGCAGCGAGGTGACCGGCTGCTGATACTGAAGG
Source organism: Brevibacillus borstelensis (assembly GCF_003710865.1). Classification (GTDB taxonomy): domain Bacteria; phylum Bacillota; class Bacilli; order Brevibacillales; family Brevibacillaceae; genus Brevibacillus; species Brevibacillus borstelensis. Next base: position 6,238 of record NZ_RHHO01000048.1, read on the forward strand.
GAATATCCAAAATCGCCCCGGACGGCATTGCCGAGCCAGACGAAATAGCGCTCCACGACCGGTTTATCCAGACCGTACATCTGTTTTAGCTCCGCTTTTCGCTCGTCAGTCAGCTTCGGATTGTTATCGACAAAATCACCCGGTGTCAGGGCGTACAGGCCAAAAATCAAAACGGATGCCCCAAACAGAGTCAGGACCATGTACAGCAGTCTGCGGATGATATAGGCTTTCATCTTGTGCCTCCCAAGGAATATGCCCAGCCCGGAGGCTGAGCATCTTCGTTCGATCTATTGAATCGGTTCAATCTTCAGATCGGGCAAATTGCCGGAAATGCCGGTATATCCGTTCGGATCAAATCCGGACACTCTCGCGTTGTGGGCGGTCAGCAGCTTCCGATAGGTGAGGAAAATGTACGGCGGATCGTCGCTCAGCTCGTTGTACAGCTCTTTGTAAATTTCTTTCCGCTTTTCAATATCGAGCGTGCTGATCCCCTTTTCCAGCAATTCGTCTACCTTTGGATTGGAGTATCCGTTCGTGCCGGTAAAGCTGCTTGAACGGTTCGACCCAAATTGAATCACGCCGTCGGACGGATCGGTCAGCATCGTCGTGGAGAAGGAGGCGAGGTCATGGTCCCCTTTTGCTGTGCGGGCCAGCAATGCATTGTAGTCCATCAGCTCCGCTTCCAGTTGTACGCCCAGTTCCTTGTAGTTTTCTTTTGCGATCGGGATGAGCACATCGCTCAGCGGTCCTTTGGTCGTCAAGTAGTACAGCTTCAGCTTTTGGCCGTCCTTCTCGCGGATGCCGTCCGCCCCGACCTTCCAGCCTGCTTCATCCAGCAGCGCTTTCGCTTTTTCCAGATCGTAGTGATACGGATTGACCTCCTCTGTATATGCCCAGGAGACAGGCGAGACCGGGACATTGGCTACTTGGCCGTAGCCTTGGTAAGCCGTGTCGACAATTTTTTGCCGATCCAGACCGTATATCAGCGCTTGTCTCACCCGCTTGTCCTTGAAGTACGGCTTGCTGTGGTTGAATTTGATGTAGCTGTAAGCTGTCGACGTGTACACGTTGATGTTTGCGTAGCCCAAGCTCTTCAGCAGCTCCAGATTGTCCTCGTTGGCTGTAAAGGAGTTGTAATCAGTCTCCCCTGTCTGGAAAAACTGCAGGGCATCTCCTTCTGTCGTCTTGTAGATGAAGTGCTCAACCGCCGGCTTGCCAGCGTAGTAGTGTTCGTTGGCCAGATAGCGGACCTCTTGGCCGGTGATGTATTTCTCCAGCTTATACGGGCCTGCTCCAAGCGGCTTTCCGTGCAGCGTCCGCAGATACTCCAGGTTGCCCGGTTTATAGCCTTTGCCATAGTAAGCTTTGGATAGCACCGGTCCGCCGAGGATGAGAAGCGAACGGGCATTCACTTTCTCCGTCGTGATTTGGATCGTTTGCGGGTCGATGACTTTGATCCCCTCGACGGTATCTGCCTTGCCCTCTTTGTAAGCCCGACCGCCTTTGATCTGCGTTTCAAAGATGTCTTCGTCTCCGTCGTACGCCTTGTCGTGGAGAATCGTCAGGGTAAAGGCGACGTCTTCCGCTGTCAGTGGCGAGCCGTCGCTGAATTTGAGGTTTGGCCGCAGGTGGAAGGTGTAGGTTAGCTGATCGTCCGAGATGTCCCATTTTTCCGCCAGACGGGGAATGGGTTTGCCGTTTTTGTCGACGCTCACCAGCGGCGCAAAAATGGCCGCGCTCACGTTTCCGTCGTAGCCGTTTTTGTAAAAGTACGGGTTAAATACTCCGCCCGGCTCCGTAAGCGTAGCCACAACCGTATCCGTCCGCTTTTTTGCCGCTTCCGGCGATTTAGATTTATCCGTCGCAGGAAAGAACGAATCCGGAATGCTCTGGACCGTTCTCGTCTCTTGCGGTGCAGCAGGCGTCTGATTGTCGCTTGCGCTTTCCTGGGTGGAGCAGCCGGAGACGGATACAGCTCCGACCAGGATCAGCAGCAACGCGCTAATCAATCCTTTTTTCATTCGTACATCCTCCTCAAAACGTCATGTTAAAAAAGCAACATCTGGAAATGATTATATACATATAATTCCGATGTGTAAAGTAGGTTTTATGAGGATTAAAAAAGCCGTTTTCATTCCAGGCACAAATAGAAAACGGCTCTTTGGTAAAAACAGTATCATCTTCTTTACACTACACGTATAGACAGCCGGGAAATAGGGACTGGAAGAAGAATCACCTCCCATAATAAAGAATGATCCACGTCACGAATGACGGAAGCCCTGCCAATAAAACATAGAGTGCCCATCGTTGCTCCAGTTTTCTTTCTTTTCTCATTGCCTCGTTGTTATCATCCACTACAAAATCCCTTTTCACATCTGGTGTCGCCAAATTAATCCTGTCTACTCCTAATGTTGATCCCAGCATAAGAAGTGCAAGTACGATCAATCCAAAGCCAGCATAACCTGATAACCTTATCCATACACCAATCAGATCTCCCTGATAAAGAGCGTACCCGAAAAATAACAAGACAAGAACAATCCCGATTGATAAAGATTTAATCAAGTAAGCCCCCCCTTAATAACCCAATTAGAAAACGAACACCAATTTTATGACAATATTGGTGTTCGCTTTACTTTTTCAGAGCTAATTGGTCTTATAATTATCCAGTTTTAACGTCCAAGTTTCAGTTCCCAATTTTAGCGTTGCCTTTGTGTTGACGCCAATTGTACTAGCCCAATCAGAAACTGGCTTCCAGTTTTTGGGGGCATCGTATGAGAAAGAATTTGATGATGGGTATAAAGGTCCACTATCTTGGATCACAGACCCTCCGTGTGTTCCATCATCACGCAAAGCTCCTCCTGAAGCGCCGTATCTCACTTCTCTGCTTGTTATCGACACTTTATTATCACTAATCGTCCAGCCACCAGTTACTTTGGTCAATTTCTTAAATCCATCGCCGTTAGTAGATTTGTACTTATCCCAGTAGTATGTAGAATATGCTTTGACCGAATAACTTGAATCCCAATCTTCATCAGAAGTTGACCCTAAAATGGATATTGATTTATTATCCAGTACTTCTTTAGGAATACCATAGAAGTAATAAGTTACGTAGCTCTCTTTCTGTTCACTTGTAGCAATATTTCTTTCGGTTTTTAAACGTTGTGTCGTATGATAAACTTTCAAATTTTTCTCAACACCCCCATCAGTTTGCAACTTAGCCTCAGCACTTGGAGTACTTTTATAATCTGTGATATTATTTTTCGCCCTTATAAACAATGTACTCAAATCATTAATTTCTTCCGCTTGAAAAGTCACTTCATATGAAGTTTTTGATTCTTTCGCTACAACTCCACTGACCAGAGATGGTTAAGAGGATCGCTGAGATAACACTGCTAATAATCTTTCTCACCCTAATACCTCCTATAAATTGTATTTATATACAATAATAAAATATTGAGATTTATTTGTCAAACTATACTAACTATTCGTTATTTTTACTGGTATTAATTTTGACTGCCTCACTTTTATACGCTAATTCCAAATAAAATACGGTGATCTCTCCTTGGTAGCACCCAGAAGCGATCACCGTATTCAAACTCGACTTGATCAACCTATAATCATTTTATTGTTTCTTCTCGTCCTGTTCGGACCCACTGTTCGGCGTCTCCGCAGTGTTTTCCGCTTTGTTGTCAGTGTTGCCTTCCGTCGTGCTTTCCGCGTTTTCAACGGTTTCCTTTTTGGCTTCCGTCGCTTCGCTGATGGTCGGCTCGTCTTTCTTTGGCTGGATATTCACAACCACGTCTTTGTTTTCGAGTGGATGCGGATCCAGCTTTCCGTGCTCGATCAACTGCTTGATTTGATCAGCGTCAAGCGTCTCGACTTCTAGCAGTGTGGTAGCTACAAGCTCCAGCTGATCACGGTGCTTCGTGAGCAGCTCTTTACACTTGTCGTAGCACTCATTGATAATGCTTTGCATCTCCTGGTCGATTTCGTAAGCGATCTGTTCGGAGTAGTTTCGCTCGTGGCCAATATCGCGGCCCAGGAATACTTGACCCTGATTGCGGCCAAATTGCATTGGCCCCAGTCGGCTCATCCCGTATTCCGTAATCATGCTGCGCGCAATCGCCGTTGCACGCTGGAAGTCGTTGTGAGCGCCGGTACTGATATCGCCCAGCACCAGCTCTTCTGCAACGCGTCCACCCAAGAGACCGGTAATCTTGTCGAGCAAGTCGGTCTTCGTTGCAAAGAAACGGTCTTCTTTCGGCAGCATCACTGTGTATCCACCAGCTTGGCCGCGCGGAATGATGGTTACCTTATGTACCATTTCTGCATTTCTGAGGTAGTATCCGATAATCGTATGGCCCGCTTCGTGGTAAGCCACGAGACGTCTTTCGTCTTCGCTCACTACGCGGGATTTTTTCGCCGGACCGGCGATGACGCGGTCGATGGCTTCATCGACTTCAGCCATGTTGATTTGCTTCTTGTTTTTCCGTGCTGTCAGAAGAGCTGCCTCATTCAGCAGGTTCTCCAGATCGGCACCGGTGAAGCCCGACGTGCCGCGTGCGATGACATCCAGCTTCACGTCTTCGCCAAGCGGTTTGTTGCGGGCATGGACCTTCAGTACAGCTTCGCGGCCCTTGATGTCCGGGCGGTCTACCGTAATTTGACGGTCAAAACGTCCTGGACGCAGCAGCGCAGGGTCCAGAATGTCCGGGCGGTTCGTCGCAGCGACGATGATAATGCCTTCGTTGCCGCCGAAGCCGTCCATTTCAACAAGCAATTGGTTCAGCGTTTGCTCGCGCTCGTCATGGCCGCCGCCAAGACCTGCTCCACGCTGACGACCGACTGCGTCAATCTCGTCGATAAAGATAATGCAAGGCGCGTTTTTCTTTGCGTTTTCAAACAAATCACGCACGCGGGACGCACCCACCCCGACGAACATCTCTACAAAGTCAGAACCGGAGATGCTGAAGAACGGCACACCCGCTTCACCGGCAACAGCACGGGCAAGCAAGGTTTTACCGGTACCAGGAGGACCCACGAGCAGCACGCCTTTTGGAATGCGCGCGCCAACTGCGTCAAACTTGCGCGGGTCTTTGAGGAACTCGACCACTTCCTCCAGCTCCGCCTTTTCTTCGTCTGCTCCTGCAACATCGTTGAATGTAACGCGCTTTTTCTCTTCGTTGTATAGCTTCGCACGGCTCTTCCCGAAGTTCATCACTCGGCTGCCGCCGCCCTGAGCCTGGTTTAACAGGAAGAAGAACAGGATAAAGATGATGATGAAAGGAATGATCGATGTCAGGAACGTCAGCCAGATGCTGTTGCCTTCCTGCGGAGCGACCTCAACCCTTTTCACTTTTTGCTCATCGATCTTCGCGTTAACCAGCTTGATGATATCCGAATCGTAAAGCGGTACATTTGTTACAAACTTGGTTTCCTGTCCCGGATTCGCTGCTTTCAGGATACCGTCTACCCGATACGTTCCTCCCTCAGGACGAAGCGTAAGCTCGGAGACGTTATCGGTTAACAGCTGTACCCGGAATTCCTGATATGTAAGTTTCCCAACCTTATCAGAACCGGAGAGGATAAAATTCACGATCCCGACCGTGACAAGAAAGATTAGTAGGTAGAACCCGGTATTACGAAAAAAGCGATTCATTCCTTACCTCCTCTCACGAACAGACACTTTTCACATTTTACCATATGGAGTCAGTTCTTCACAACAAAGCTAGTTCGTGTAAACTTCCGGTTTTAGTACGCCAATAAATGGCAGGTTTCGATATTTCTCGGCAAAATCCAGACCGTAGCCGACTACGAATTCGTCTGGAATCGTAAATCCGCTGTAATCTGGCGAGATGTCTACTTTGCGGCGATCCGGCTTGTTGAGAAGCGTCACGACCTTTACGGAAGCCGCCTGGCGGTGGCGCAGAAGCTCCATCAGCCTGCTCAGCGTCAAACCGCTGTCCATGATGTCCTCGACAACGAGGACGTGACGGCCTTCGGCGGAAGTGTCGAGGTCCTTCAGGATTTTCACCATCCCGGAAGACTCGGTTCCGCTTCCATAGCTGGATACGGCCATAAAGTCCATTTCGCAGGGAATGTCCATATGGCGAAGCAAATCGGCCATAAATACGACAGCGCCCTTCAAAACGCAGATGACCAACGGGTTTTTGTCCCGGTATTCTTCGCTCAAGATAGAGCCCAGCTCTTTAACCTTGCTGGCAATTTGTTCTTCGGTGAGCAAAATCTCCTTGATGTCTTGGTTCACGTTAATACCTCCCGCCACTCTTCTCCAAACTCCACTTCCACATACAATACCCGCTTGGTCCGTTCACTTACAGGCGCAATGGCGGATCGGCGGATGCCCGGAACCCAGATCACCTGGTCGCCCGCAGTCAGGATCGGCAGTCTGTCCCGCCACTTCTGCGGCACCTTGGCGTCGATCAGCAGTTCCTTCAGCTTTTTGCTCCCCGCTGTTCCCCATAGAGGCATGCGGTCACCTTGCTTTCGATTGCGAACGCATAAAGGCCCAGGAAGGCGATCGGCATCAAAAGCCGCCGCGTGATCGGGAACTCGTGCCCAATCGATGGGGCCATCACGATAAAACGTATGTACCGCTGCTCCACTTTCCGTAATCAGTGTTGTTCCCGGAACAGCAAGCTGGTAGCAGAAAATCTGACGATATAATTTCTGGCCATTCGTCTGAAAGCGAACCTGCCGATATGCCCTGGCCACTGTCACGGCACCGGGCAAATCCAGTTCAGCAGACGGACGATTTCCCTCTATCATGCGCAAAACGGCCTCCACATGTTGCGAAGACCATTCGATTTGGCTTGAGAGATAACTTAATATTAGAGTAATCATTCTCCTTTGTAAAGCAACGTCACAACTTTGAAACTTGTCGGCGTCGATCGTCACGTCGCCTTTTTTCTGCTTGATCACAACCGCTTTTAACTGATCGCGACTCTGCTTTTGCAGGTAAGCTTCATCCTCCTGAACGGCCTTTGACAGGGAAAGGATGTGCTCGCGGTAGCGCTCGTTTACCTGCTCCAACAGCGGCATTACTTCCAGCCGGATCAGGTTGCGGGCGTACTTGCGCGAGCGGTTGCTGCTGTCCTCTCGCGGGAATAGCGCGTTTTCCTCACAGTAGCGCTCCAGCTCCGCTCTGCTCACATGCAGAAGCGGCCGGATCAGCTCGACCTGGCCCTCCACCAGCCAGCGCCTGGCTGGCATCCCGGTCAGACCGGAGAGGCGCGTTCCCCTCAACAGCCGAAACAAGACCGTCTCCACCTGGTCGTCGGCATGATGCGCCACGGCTACTTTGGCAGCGCCTGTACGAAGCGCGACCTGCTTGTAGAGATCATAGCGCACAGCGCGGCTCGCTTCCTGAGCCCCCATGCCGGTCTCCTTCATGACATCTGGAATGCTCCGTTCAAACAAGTGAAAAGAAACCCCGAGGGATTGGCACAGCTCTCCGGCATAGTCCGCGTCCCTGCCCGCTTCCTCCCCGCGGAAACCGTGATTCAGGTGTACAGCGTGCAATTTCCAGCCGTACTGATAGTGTGAATTGAGAGCCCACAAGATATGCAAAAGGGCAGTCGAGTCATTTCCGCCAGAGATGCCGACCACGACTGTCTCGCCCGGCTCCAGGAGCCTGCTGCGCTCGATGTTATTGCGCACGCTTTCTAGCATGGCGCGCTCCCCTCCAGATGGCAAATAAAGAAATTCCCAGGATCAGACCGGACGCGATCGCTCCTGCCACCATCGCAGTCTGCATGGCCAGCATGATTCCTTCCATATATTGTCCATTTACGAAGGCAAGCATCGCTTTGTAAGCAAGAGATCCCGGCACCAGAGGGATGATGCCGGCAACACTGAAGTTGGTGGAGGGGACCCTCAGCCAGACGGACAAAACTTGACTTAATATGGAAACGGTTGTCGCTGCCGCAAACGTGCATAAAATAACCTCAGCCCCAAAATATGGGAGAATGGAGAAAACAAGCCATCCGGTCAAACCGGCGAAGCCGCATGCCAGCAAGGTGCGCACCGGAACATTAAACAGCAATCCCCACGCCATCGAAGACAACAGACTGAGGCCCAATCCTTTCAACAATACCATTCGTCTCTCACCTCACGAACCACAGGGTAATAGCCGTCGCTACCGCAACGGAAAGTGCTGTCAAAAGCGCTTCTGCCCCGCGTGAGACTCCCGCGACGAGATCTCCGGCCATCAGATCCCTGAGCGAGTTGGTGATGGCGATCCCCGGGAAGAGAGGAAGCATGGCACCGATGATCAGGATGCTGAGGTGCAGCTCCGTAAAAAAGGTAGCGCACAGGAGCGCAAACAATCCGCCCAGCAAAGCTGATACAAATTCAGTAAAAAATTTGATCCGTAGAAACTTTTCAAAAAATTGCAGACTGAGGTTGACCGTCAGTCCCGCCAATGCGGAGGGCAGCAGATCATACCAAGTACCGCCCGCAAGCATGGCAAAAGAGCCGCTGGCAACGCCAGCCGCCGTATGCAGCATCCATTTGGGGTAAACCGGTTTTCCCTGATCGATTTGCTGAAACAGGTTGTAGGCTTCATAGATGGTAATATCTCCCGAAACAAACCGGCGCGAGACGTCGTTGGCCAAGGTGACCTTGCTCAAATTGATCGTCCGGCTGGGTGTGCGGATCATGCGTGTATGATCTTGTCCATTCGCACGAAATGACAAGATGATGCTGGTCGGGGTCGCGGAGCTGTTAACCGAATCCATGCCGGCCGCCTTGGCAATCCACGACATCGTCTCTTCCGTACGATACGTTTCCCCGCCGTTCTTCAACATAATTTCGCCTGCCAACAAGCAGGTATCCATAACAAGATCTGGGGACACCTATTGTCACACCCCTTACATCATCCATGCATAATACAATGTTCCGGCCAATAGCAGCATGGATGCGACAAACAACCCGCCTATCCAGATGCCTGATGAACCGGACCCTGACGCCTTTTTTTGCTGAACTGCAGTCGTACGGCCTTGCACGATCGCCAGCATATCGCTTTTCATTTCTTCCGCTCCCGCGTACTGTCCGTGGAAAGCCTTGATGAGCGGAACCCGAAATGGGTAAAGGCTGTCGTTGTTCCGTATTATATCACAGAGCAGACTGGTTTGACGCGGCTCCGTTCGAGAACTCTTCCAAACTTCCGGGCTGCTTGCCAGACGGACGGTCATCACGGCCAGCGAGAAGAGATCATAGGCCGGCTCTGCGCGTCTGTCACCCGCATGCCAGGCAGCCCGGTCATACTCCTCCGTAAATTGCCTGACCGCACAGCCATGTTTCGTAACCCCTCCAAAATCGATCAGCCTCACTTGACTGTCTGCACGGGTTACAATCACGTTTTCCGGCTTCAAGTCGCCGAAAACCCATCCTCTTTGATGGAGGACGACCAGTCTGGCCAAAAGCTGGATGATCAAAACCGGCACCCAATCCGTTCCCGTGCGCTGGACGAACTGATCCAGCTGCTCGCCATCGAGGTATTCCATCGCGTAAAAGGTGCATGACCGCCCGTCAATATAGAGGTCATCCACGTCGCAGAGGAGCGGAGCGACGGTTACCCGCGCATCCCGCCCCTGCTGAACGCTTTTTAGCGCATGAACTTCCATGAGAATATCCATGCCTTCCGCTCCGATTTTCACGGCTCGCCGAACCCCGTCCTGGGACACCAGATAGACCGCCCCGTTGGCACCACGCCCCAGCTCCCGCAGGACATGGTACGTTTTCTGATTCCATTTGCCGCGAAATTGGGGAGGCAGCTTGGGAATGGCGCGATTAAAAGACATGGTCTCTCAAACTGCCTTGGTCACCGTCTTCGAGCTCATTATGCCCGTAGCGATCGCGCAAGCCGGTTGGGAGCTTGACATGCTCAAACAGTGCAATCGCTTCGATAATCGCCGGTCCAGTCGGTGTAATCCCGCTCATCGTCAGTCCGGAAGTCAACTGATGAGCCTGATCCACCTCCTCAGTCCACGGGATGCGGACATCGAGGTGATTTTGTTTCCCAGGAAATGAACAAACAGCCATCCGGCTTTGTCCGCTTCTCGAACGAAGGCTGATGCTGAAGTCGTGGATGGCTTGCTGGACAGCAGCCAGCTTCGGCTTCATGCTTCCGGAGGAATCGACCAGCATCACTACATCGAGACGACTGCGTTCGCCCAGCTCGTCCACCATCCCGGCGACCTGGACTCTTTTCTCGGGAACCAATCCCTCCATGGCGGAATCGCCCAAAATCTCTTTCAATTCCTTGCTTACTACCTGGTGGATCGTCCGCGTCATAGCCTTGCGTGTCAACATCTGTACGGTTTGGGCCAACTGCTGGGGGTACACGATGTCAAACAGACCGCCGCCCGCTTCTGCTATTTCGCGAATTTCCTTCTCTCCCTGCTCGCCCATATCGCCTTTTTCAACCACGCCGATGACGTTTACCGTGATCCCCTGCTCCCTCGCCAGGGTCGCAGCCGCAACCGGACTAATGCCGGAGTTGGAGCAGCCGTCCGTCACCACCAAAATTTGTCGTAAGGTTGCTTCTTTCACTAGTCATCTCCCCATTCTGTCTTGCCTGTATTGGTAACCAGTATCGACAGTGCAAAGGGGAAACATACCAGAAGGATTGCCGCAGGCTTGTCAGAAGCCCGCTGCAACCCTTCTTTTATCCATCATTTTATCTATCGTTCACTTCATCGTCACAGCTTGCTGATCACATGCTCCTGGATATACGCCCGGATATCCTCTCCGCTCTCCAGTGCCAGCGCTTGCTCGGCGACGGCTACCATCTCAGATGCGTCCAATTGCTTCAGAAGATGGCGGGTGCGCAGAATGGAGGTCGCGCTCATGCTGAACTCGTCCAGACCCAGGCCCAGCAGGATCGGTACCGCAAGCTCTTCTCCGGCCATTTCACCGCACATGCCTACCCATTTCCCTTCTTGATGAGCCGCTTTGATCACCTGGCGGATCAGTCTCAGGACAGCGGGATGAAAAGGATCGTACAAGTAGGAGACCTGCTCGTTCATCCGGTCGGCGGCCATCGTATACTGGATCAGATCGTTCGTGCCGATACTGAAGAAGTCGACCTCCTTGGCCAACTGGTCGGCGATCATGGCAGCCGCCGGAACCTCAATCATGATTCCCACTTCGAGATTCTCGTTAAACGGAATGTGGTTATTGCGCAAATCCGTTTTCACTTCGTCCAGCAACTGGTTTGCCCTGCGCAGTTCTCGCAGCGTCGCGATCATGGGGTACATGATTTTAATGCCCCCGTACGCACTCGCTCTGAGCAAGGCACGCAGCTGTGTCTTGAACAGCTCGGGACGATCCAGACAAAGGCGGATGGCCCGATAGCCGAGAAACGGATTCAGCTCCTTTGGCATCTCCAAATAGGAAAGCTCCTTGTCCCCGCCAATATCCAGCGTCCTGATCACCACAGGCTTTTCTCCCATCGCCTGCGCAGCAGCTTTGTAAGCCTCAAACTGCTCCTCTTCTGTCGGAAACTGTGCTTTTCCCATGTACAAAAACTCGGTGCGGAACAACCCGATCGCCTCGGCTCCGTTTTGAAGCGCTTGCACGGCGTCCTGCGGATTGCCGATATTGGCAGCCAGTTCTACCCGCTTGCCGTCTTTCGTTATCGTCGCTTCCTTGACCAGACGGGCCCACATCTCTTTTTGCTCAGCGTAGGCCTTTTGCTTTTCCTCATACGTACGGATGACTGTCTCATCCGGCTGGATAAACACTTTTCCCTCCAGCCCGTCGACGATCACCGTATCCCCGGTCTGAACCTGCTCCGTGATCGCAGACAGCCCGACTACGGCCGGGATTTCCATCGTGCGAGCCATAATTGCCGAGTGAGACGTACGGCCTCCGATATTGGTCAAAAAGCCTTTCACCTTGTCGCGGTCAAGCTGTGCCGTATCGGATGGGGTCAGATCATGCACGACGAGAACGATCGGGCCGTCCAGGCTTGTATCCAACTGTTCAGAGATGCCTAGCAGCTTTCTCAGTACACGCTGGCTTACATCGCGAAGATCGGCTGCCCGCTCCCGCATGTACTCGTTATCCATGCTTTCGAATAACACGACAAAGCTGTCGCGAACGTCTTCCACAGCGGCTTCCGCATTCAGCCCCTCGCTCGCAATTTTCGCCTCAATTGCACTGATGAAGTCGGGGTCCTGCAAAAACATCTGGTGGGCTTCAAAAATGGCCGCTTCTTTCTCCCCGATGTCCTTGCGCGTCTTTTCCTTGATCAGCTCTAATTCTTGATGAGCCTCCTGTATGCTCCGTTGAAACCGTTCCACTTCTGCAGCTCTCTGTTCTTCACCGATGGTCCGGCGTTCATAGCGGATTTCTTCGCTGCCTTTGACCACCGCACGTCCGATGACGATTCCCGGAGCTGCCGCAATGCCCTGGATAACCATGTGATCGCCCCTTACTTATTCATGGACCGCTTCGAGCAGGCCTCCCAATTCCTCCATGGCTTGCTGCTCCCCTTCGCCATTGATTTCGAGCGTAATCTCGTCGCCTTTTGCCGCACCAAGCGTCATCAGACCCATAATGCTTTTTCCGTTTACCTTTTTCGTCCCTTTGATCACATTGATCTCGCAGGCGTAGGCTGTCGCCTTTTGGACGAACAGGGACGCAGGACGGGCATGCAGCCCGGTCGGATTTTTAATAGTAAAAGTTTGAGTCAACATCGTGATTCACTCCTTGTCCAGTTATTTGACTGCTTCTTTTTTCAAAAGATTGATCATCAGTGCCGTTACAATCGTACCGACCACAATCGACACTACGTACATTCCGGCATTGCCGATAACGGGGAGAACGAATATGCCCCCATGCGGTGCCGGCAGCGTGCACCCGAAGAACATCGACAGACCGCCAGCCACAGCCGAACCGGCCATCGTCGACGGAATGACGCGCGTCGGATCAGCCGCGGCAAACGGGATCGCTCCTTCGGTAATGAAGGATGCCCCCAAAACGTATGCGGTTTTCCCTGCTTGTCGTTCTTCGGCAGTAAATTTCTTCTTAAACAGCGTGGTTGCCAACGCCAATCCAAGTGGCGGTGTCATCCCTGCTGCCATGATCGCCGCATGCGGACCGAAGTTTCCTTCGGCAATCATGGCGATCCCGAACGTAAACGCCGCTTTGTTAAACGGCCCGCCCATATCGAAGGCCATCATCGCTCCGAGGATAACCCCGAGGATAACCGCATTTCCCTGGTTCATGTTCTTCAGCCAGTCGCTAAGACCCGTATTGATTGCCGCCAAAGGCTCGGAGATGACGTAGACCATGACCAGACCCGTCAGCAGTATCCCGAGCAGCGGATAAATCAGCATCGGCTTTAGCCCTTCCAAGGACTGAGGAAGTCCTGCAAACAGCTTTTTCAATCCGAGCACGATATACCCGGCAAGAAAACCGGCGATCAGTCCGCCCAAAAATCCGGCGCCGCTGGCAGCCGCCAGCATCCCGCCTACCATACCCGGCGCAAAGCCCGGACGGTCGGCGATGCTCTTGGCGATAAATCCGGCCAGGACGGGAATCATCAGTGCAAACGCCGTCCCGCTGCCGATGTCCATCAAAGCCTTGGCGAATGGATGGAAGGTAGGATCGTTCGGGTCAGACGCCTTGATTCCAAACATGAAGCTCAGCGCGATAATGATCCCGCCACCCACGACAAATGGCAGCATGTTGGACACGCCATTCATCAGGTGCTTGTAAAATGCGAATTGCTTTGCTCCCTTTTCTTCAGTGGATTCGGCGGATTCGCCATTCTGACCGCTGTTGCCCTCGAAGGTCCTTCCTTCTTGTTTGACTGCCCGATTCAACAGGGCTTCCGGTTGCCGGATCCCTTCGGCTACCGGCACTTCAATCACCACTTTGCCTTTGAACCGTTCCATCTCGACTTGCTTGTCGGCCGCGACGATAACGGCAGCGGCGTCCCGAATATCCTCCGGTGTGAGCTTGTTTTTAACTCCACCCGAGCCATTCGTCTCGACTTTGATGGGTATCCCCAATTCTCCGGCCTTTTTCTTCAGGGCATCGGCAGCCATATACGTATGCGCGATTCCGGTCGGACACGCTGTCACTGCGACCACCTTTGGCCGTGCCGGGAGCGAATCCCCGGTTTCGCCAGCGGGGATAGCATCTGGCGAAGCCCCCGCTTCGGCGCTGTGCACCGCAGCGTTTTCTGCTCCGGCTTGCCCTGTTGTCTGGCTGCCCGTTGATTCGTCCGCTGTTGTTCCGTCTGACCCCTGCGCGCTGTTGATCTCCCGCTCCTTGACGGCGATGATCTCCAGCACCTCTTCCTTTGAACCGGCCGCCATCAGCCGCTTGCGGAGGTCTTCATCCATCAGCATCTGGGAGAGCAGAGCCAGCGTTTCCAGGTGGGCCTGGTTGGCATTCTCCGTTGCCGCAATCATGAAAAACAGATGGGCTTTGGTTCCATCAAATGACTGAAAGTCGATTCCCTGTTTGGAAAAGCCAAACGCGATGCTGGGCGTCTTCACAGCCGCTGTCTTTGCATGCGGTATGGCAATGCCTTCGCCGATACCTGTCGAGCTGAGCGCTTCTCGGGCGAGAATAGCTTCTTTCATCCCGTCCCTGCTGTTCAATCGCCCCGCCTCATCCAGCTTGGCGATCAACTCGTCCAGGACTTCTTCTTTTGTTGAAGCCGCAAGCGATAGGATAATGGTATCTTCTTTGAGCAAATCCCCAATGCGAATCTGATCAGACATATGTGACCCCCCTTATCATTCCACTCTGCTGATGGTTATCTTCGGAGAAAACGCTTTGATTTTCTCGTGTGTGCAAAATCCTTCCGACAAGGCTGTGGCGCTCCCCGCCGCCACGGCGAAGCGGAATGCGTCTTCCAGCTCCATGCCCTTTTCGTATGCGTACAAAAAGCCGGCTACCACAGAATCTCCGGCACCGATGGAATTAACCGGGTCCTGCTTCGGGATACGGGCCGCAAAAGCCGCCTTGCTGTTGACAAAGACAGCGCCCTGTTCCGCCATCGAGACGATGACGTTCCGGGCTCCCGCCTCAAGCGCCTTTTTTCCGTAAAAAATGGCGTCAGCCGGCGACAAAATGTTCACCCCGAACAATTCGCCCAGCTCGTGATGATTTGGCTTGATCAAAAATGGCCGCTCCGCCAAGCCGTCTGCCAGCGCTTTTCCGCTCGCGTCCAGAAAAATGCGGACACCCTTTGGTACCAGACGCTTCATGATGGCTTGATAGATGTCATTCGGAACCCCGCGTGGCACGCTGCCGGCCAGAACCAGGCAGTCTTCATCCGTCAGTTGGTCAAGCCGGCCGTGCAGCTTGGCCAGCGCTTCTGCAGGAATTTCCGGCGGAACTCCGCTAATATCGGTCTCGACATGGGCCTTGATTTTGATGTTTAGCCGAGATTCCTGTTCGATTTTGATCAACTCGTGCCGGATACCGTCCCGCTCCAGTTGATCAGCGATAAACGCTCCTGCGAAGCCTCCTACAAACCCCAGGGCCGTACTGTCCATTTCCAGATTGCGAAGCACCTTGGACACGTTGATGCCCTTGCCTCCCGCAACCTTCCTGTCCTTTTGTGCCTTGTGAATCTGTCCCTCTTCCCAAGAGTCAATCCAGACGTGATAGTCGATCGAAGGATTCAAGGTCACTGTATAAATCATGCTTTCACCACTTTTAGTTGTGTCAGTTTTGCGTATTCCCGCTGTTCCTCATCGGGCAAACCGTCATCAGTAATGACGGTGACGCGATCCATGTCCCCGACTTTGGCAAAAGTCACGCGGGAAAACTTGTTTGAATCGCACAGAACAAAGCACTCGTCCGCGTAGTGAAGCGCCAACTGCTTGACATACGCTTCATCCGGGTCGGGAGTGGTCAGTCCGTGCTTTTTATCGATCCCGTTCATGCCTAGAAAGCATTTGTCGAAACGGTATTGGCTGATCGTATTGACGGCATCTCGGCCCACCAGCGACAATGTAGCCGCTTTCATTTCACCGCCGAGCAAAATGGTCTTGATCTTCCGCTGGCTCAGTTGCAGCGCGATGTCGATTCCGTTTGTCACCACGATAATATTTTCATGAGGAATAAAAGCGAGCATCTGGTAAGTCGTTGTTCCCGCATCAATAAAAATAGAATCGCCTTCCTCGATCAGGCTTGCGGCATATTTGGCGATGGCCACCTTTTCTTTCTCGTGCTTTACCGCTTTTTCTTGAATGGAGGGTTCTTCGATCTTGCTTTGCAGCAAAGCCGCGCCTCCATGGACGCGCTTCAACAGGCGCTGTTCCTCCAGGTCGCTGAGATCCCGCCTCACCGTAGACTCCGATGCGCCGGTCATCTCCACCAGCTCAAGAATGCGGACAACACCCTTTTCCTTGAGTGCCTTCAAAATCATTTCATGACGTTCCGGGGTTAGCATGACAACCTCCTTTCCTCCGTAGCAGAAAAGAAAAAGCATGATGCTGTTACATCTCGATTATAATCCAAAAAACGATCATAAACAATCACAATTAATCATTACCAATCAGAAAACACAACGAAATCTGTCATGTTCTTTCAAAACAAACCACAAAAAAGGCAGCTTGCTCGAATCAGCAGCTACCTTATCTATTCCCTAGAACTCCTTAACTCACAATTCTCGGCCGCTCCAGCTTGGGCATCCCGTGTACCTGGATCGACGACCATTGCGGGACAAATCTGTCAATTCTCGCCACCAGCACAGTCATATCGTCGACGATCTGGCCGGAGTGCTGCCGGATCACGCGCTCCAGCAGCAGATCGGCTACTTCCTGGGGATCATTCGTCTGAAATTCGGAAAGGATCCGCTTCATCCAGGCCTGGCGATTTTCGATATGCCGTGGTGCCTCATAGATTCCGTCTGACATCATGATCAAAAGGTCGCCCGGCTTCAAGGTGCGGGAGACGACATCGACCTCGATATCCTCCAGAATGCCGACCGGCAGGTTGTTGGCCGTTATCGTGATGACATCTGATCCGCGCTTGACGAAGCTCGGTGTCGATCCAATCTTTATGAATCGGGTATGAGCCGTTTGCAGGTCAATCAAAGCCAGGTCTACCGTTGCAAACATTTCATCCGTGGAGCGAAGCGCCAAAACGGAGTTGACAGTCTTGATCGACAGCTTTTCATCGATGCCCGAACGAAGCAGTTGTTGCAGCATGTCCAGAGCGGACTGACTCTCCAGAAACGCCCGCTCGCCATTGCCCATTCCGTCGCTGATCGCAAGCGCCATCTTGCCATTCCCCAAGTCCATCGTCCGAAAGCTGTCTCCGGATAGAAGCTTCCCGTCTTTTGCGGCTCCCGCGATGCCGATGTCGACCTCGAACGTTTTTGCCGAAGCGAGGCACATCGTGCAGCTACCGTCCTTCTGCGCCTCACAGTGCCGCTCTTTCACCACGATGTTCTCGCCTAAAATTTCCGTCAGCATCGGCGCGACGATCTTGGCGCACTCGTCCCTTCCATAGCAGGTAGGCTGGCTGATCTCAATGTCAACCTTCCCTTCCTCCAAATTGTGGATCTCCACCCGCCGCACAGACAATCCCAATCCCTCCAGCGCCTGGGACACCTGTTTTTCCTGCAGGCTCAGCTCCATCCCTTCGCGCTGAATCTCACGGGCAAAATCGCTCATGACCCGCGATACTCCGGACAGTTGATCCGCCACCAGCTTGCGGCTTTCCTTCACTTGCTTTTTCAAAAGCTCAAACGCCAGCTGACGATCGTACTCCTGCTCCATGACGGTCATCACTTTTTCCGTTTTGACGCACTTTCTCTCCCAATCGCGCGGAGGGATGACATGGGCGAGCGAGCCGGTCTCCTGCAGCTTGTCGATCATCCAGCGCATGCCTTGATAGATCGCCTCCGGATCCTTTTCCCAGCACTGCTCGCGCTTCCAGCATTTTTGGCAAGTAAACTCGGTCACCCGGCTCAAAAATGCATCGGCTTCTTCATCGCGTTCTTCCGTATCGGCGGCCGTCTGGGCAAAGCTGCGGGACAACTGGGTAAACAGCTCGGAGAACTGCTGGATCTTGCCAGCCGTCACATCGCGGACACGCCGCATGTACTCTTGATGGGATTGCAGATTTTCTGTTGTCCCCGGAATAAAGCGCGAGACGTTTTTCCATACGCTGGCCGGAGTCAGCAAGAACAAGATGATTGCAAGGCCGGTCTCAACCAGTGACAAATAGAGGGTTTCTTCCGCCCCGCCGTAAATGGCCAGGATGGCTGTACCGATCAATAATCCCGCAGATACGCCAACCTTGCCGCCTTCTTTCAACAGGCCCGCGAGCAGACCGGAAAAGGCGAGCAGATTGATTTGCATTAAAGCGCCTACATTTGCCAGGCTGAGGATCAGGCCTGTTACCACCCCGACCGCGGCCCCGATCGTTCCTCCCCCGGCAAAAGCAAACAAGAGAAGCAAATACCGCGACAGGACGTGCTCCATGGAGAGGCCTTCAACTGTCCAGTTTACCGTGCCCGTCATCAATGAGGCGAGCAGGATCACCAGTGAGACGACCTCTTCGCTTTTCAGGGGCTCATACGGTTTTGCCAAATGGATGATGGACAAGGATTGGATAAAAATCAAGGTGAGGACAAAGCTCAGCACCGACTCTACCGCCACCATAACCAGCTTGTAGGTCGTTACCTGGTTGGTGATGGCGTCAAACAACAGGTGGCTGGCAAAAACCGTGATCAGGACAAACAGAGGAGTCCTGGAGAAGTCTTTGCGCCGCAGCCGCTCGCTCCATTTGCAAACAGCCAGTGCCAGCGCCACGCTCATGACGGCCTGCAAGCCCATCGGAACGGTATGGGTAAAGGCCCCGAAAACGAGAGCAACCCCACATGCGAGGATGCTATCCTTGCGTAGGTAGTACATGACCATAAAATACGGAACGATAAAGGGAGTCAATTCCTCCAGGATCAAAGCTCGTCCCAGTAAAAAACCCATCAGGAAGGGCAGCAGCTTCCATTTCTCGGCTGTTTCTGCAATGCGTTCTCCCCATGTTCCCGTTGCGGCATTCCATTGCTCCGAAACCCGCCTCGACCACATGTTGCCTGTACTGGTTACGTTTTTATTTATCATCATCTTGCTACACCACCCCGTTAACGTATTCAATGGTTCCCATTATACGGAGGCAGTGCTGTAAAATTTGTCAAAAAACCAAGGCGTATTCCTAAAATCGTGCGACAAAATCATTGACGCAATTGGCCCCATTAAACTTGGCTTCGACAAGCTTTTTGCCGAAGCCATGGGATGAATTGCTTTGGATAAAAAAAAAGAACCGACGTTTTGGCGGTCTACGTCGGCTGACAGGTGATTCGCGCTTAGCGAAACGGGCTTGTCATTATAGATTCGTCATCGTTTTGAAATGCCCTTCCTCATTCTCTCGTCATTTTGCGCATTTTTGTAAATAAGAAAACTCGCAATACTCAGACATTATTGCAGGTCAACGGCCCCGCCCTCTCTTGTCCCTTTTCTTCCTGAGAGCTGTCTGACGGTCTTCACTTTCCTTGATAAACCTGTTGAGCTTGTCTTCAAATCCTTCTGCCCGATCACGCATATGTCGGGGAGACCTTTCTTTATCCTGCGCTTTTTTTATCGAAAGACCGATTTTTCCGTCACGGATATTCAGCACCTTGACGGTGACCTTGTCTCCAAGCTTGAGATGATCGTTAATGTCTTTTACGTAAGTGGACGCGATTTCACTGATGTGAACAAGCCCCGTTTCTCCACCGGGCAATTCTACGAAAGCACCGAATTTTGTGATGCCTGTCACTTTCCCTTCCAGTTTGCTCCCTACTTCGACTCCCATGGACGTGAAAGGCCTCCCTTTGGTGAAGATATCCCTGAACGTCTACTCCGGAATCACGTATATACTTTCGCCCGGCTTTGTATAAAAGAATTGCTTTCGTGCCAGCTCTGCGATGTAGTCCTGGTCGTATAGGCGGCTTGCCTTGTACGTCAGTTCCGCTTGCTCAGCCTGAACGGCGTTCATTTCCTGCTTGAGAGCTTCGAGTTCAGCTTTCTTTCCGGCCAGATCCTCGCTTTGCACATAAAGCGTATAGCCGGCCCAAACAAACAGGCAGAGGACGAAGAAGAGAACAAGGCGGATTCTCCGCTTTTGTCCCTTTCGATTATTCACTTGAGGGGGGGATACGGTTCGCATGTTTGCCACCTCGATTGCTGTTACTTCTGCTTCTTCCCGAATAACCATTTCTTCCAATGACTCCGAAACCCTGCCCATTTCCCGAATATATTTTTCCCCAATTGCTGACCCCATCTGGCAAAAGGAGACGTAAGCGTGCGAATGATCTTCCATCCATAGCCGAAAATGGTCGTCACAATTGTCAGCAGAAAAGTGACCAGCATGAAAACCAATTTATACAAAAGCAATACAGGGCGGACGATTAACGTATTGATTATTGCTACTATGGTTCGATATAACCACCGTATGAATTTTATCACGGCGTGAAGAAATTGCACATACTTCTTACTGCCTATGACAAAATACACCCATGCTCCGAGAAGCATGCCGATGAAGATGGGCAATCTGACAATCCCGTCATTTACCCGGACGAGGACCCAAAAGACGACACCCATGCTGCCTACCCAGAACAAAATGTCGAGAAAGAAGGTCACCCAAGCCGGAAGCCTGCCCTTTCCTGTGAATACGTGATACGTATCATACCCCATCCCCATTAAAGCCCCACAAACCGACATGGCCAGAACCGTTTGCAACTGAACCGCGATACTCACTTGAATAACTTCCCGAAGAATCCTCTCGACCGGTCTGTAGCCTGCCCTTGCTCCAGATAAGCCATTTCGTGTACCAAGCCCTCAATCGCCACTTCACCGGTCTCCAGGCTCAGGTTCTTCATATGCAGGTTCTGTCCACGTATGGTTAAAAAGCCGCCTTCCGTTTCCAAAAGAAACTCTTCACTATCAAAGCTCTCGACGTTCTTCACACCGGAAATCGCCAAACTTCGGCGATTGATCATTACGACTTCGTGACGTGGCCGCTTCACGTGGTCGTTCATCGTTTTCGCCCTCCTCACGGTACCTCGTTCTTGTACCATAAATATGGAGGGGGATGTCCTTTTAGAACAACAAGCCTTCACGATTGTCGAGCTTCTTTCCCGGGACAAGAAAAAAAGAGGGGTATCCTCCGGGCCTCTGCCGAAGGATACTCCCCTTCCAGATGATTGTATTGCTGCATGAAGAGCCGGTTGCATCGATGCGGCCCTGTCATGTTGGAGGTTTTATTTAAATACTGCGTAGCTGCCGTTGTTGTAGGAAATCTTGTACTGCAACTGATCCAGCACAAAACGGAGCGGAACGACTGGCACGTTGTTTCTCGCTTGCACCGCTACCGGCAAGGTAACGGCTTTTCCATTGACCGTCGCAACGTTGGAGCCTACCTTGAATTGAATCGTTTTGCCATTGCCCACGATCTTGGCGGTGGCATTGGTATACGTGGTCGAGACACCCAGACCGTCACGGAAGAACGGCGCCGGCATCAAGGTGTGGCCATTTACTGCAAATGGCGCTGCCGGCAGGGCAATTTTCTTGCCGTTTTTCATGAATGAACCGACGCTCGCCTGGAAGGTCACGGAATTCGGCGGTACGACATTTACCGGGCGGGCAAACAGCAGACCCGGCTCTTCGGAAGAATACACGCCAATGCTGTAGACTCCTCCTGCAGCCGGTGTGGCTATTCCGGCCGTCTCCAGCAGATTGATGTTCACGCCAGATCTCGCAGGGATGTCCTGCGACGGAACGATGATCAGGTTTTGCCCGCGAACGCCGACAAACGCTGCCGCTACGCCGTTAACCGTTACCGTCTGTGGAGCGATGTACGCCGGCACACGGAAACCGACCGGCAAGACGATCTCGACAAAATCCCTGTTCCTGACCAGCGGAACGCCGAGCGATCGGATCGCCACCTGCATGCCAGTGACCGCTTGCGGAGTCGTTTTGCTCAAGGTCAGCGTAGCTGTGCTGTTGTCGACTGGCACCGGCGTTACCGGATTCGTCGGATTTGTAGGATTTGTCGGATTGGTGATCGGAGCCCCGGAGATTTCAAAGCTTTCCGAGTAGTATTTTCTTCCGTCAACAGTCACGACAATCTCATAAGAGCCCGGCGTATTCGGGTTGCGCAGGAAAGCATCGTAGCCAAACTCGATATTCAGCTTGCTGCTGCTGCCAAAACCGCTTGGCGTACGGAACGATACCCGGCTGCCGTTGACGCCGAGCGACATGACCTCTGAGCCGTTTACTTTCACGTTCAGGTTGGACAAGACCGGCGGGACCATCTCTGCTCGAGGGAAGTCGACCGTAACGAGCGTATTGGCATACACCTTTTCGTTCAGGCTGACGTCAAAGCTGTAGCCGGTGCGCGCTCCTACTCCCTTGTCCGAAAGCTTAACATCAAACGCTTTCTTCTTGCCGCCCTTTACTTCAAAGGTTTTGGACTCATAATCCCTGTCGTTGTAAGAAACCTTGTACGTGTACTTGCTGCCTGCGGAGGACGGGTTTCTGATTTCAGCCGAAGAGGAAAACTCCAGCTTGATATAGTCGTCACCGTCTGCCCCTTTCGGAATCTCGATTCTGATCGAGTCGCTGTCAGTAATCCGTACGTCATCCGCCTTCGATCCGTTTACCTTCACATCGGAGTTGTCGATCTTTTTGGGCAGCATGTCCTTGTCGGGAAAATCGACGTAGATGTATTTGCCCTTTTTCAATTTGTCCGACTTGGACAGGCTGAATTTACCCAGCGTGATCGAAGTGGTTGCGCCTTCCTCGTAGTTGCCCTGGCTTACGTCAAAATCCTTGGAGCTGCCCTTGGAGGAAGAGCTTTTGCCGATCGTGATGTCTTCGTCGTCGTAGCTTTCCCGGTTTGTTTTGACCTTGATCGCATAATCGCCTTTTTTCGACGGGTTGACGACCCTGTCGATGTAGAGAATAAGCCCGGTGTCCGCTTTTATTTTTTCATCGACCGTTATTTTTATTTCTCTGGAACCTACGTCGACCTTATCGATGTCGACCTTGCTCTTGTCGTCATCCTTTAGGGTGACGTCGGATTCCCTCACTTTTTTCAGCGAGTACCCCGAAGGAAATGAAACGGTAATCGTGTCTCCTCTTTTCAAATCCTTCTCGATTTCAAATTCAATTGTATATTCGGTTTCTTCATCCGTATCTGTATTGTCGGCGGATACATCGTCCACGGACAGTGCATAAGCCGCCATCGGGCTCATGGCTAACGGTGCTGTCAATACCGTGGCTGCCATCAGCGCAGCCAGACCTTTTTTTGCGCTTTTGTGCATCACAAACGCCTCCTTTTCCATGCAACTCTCTCCATCATAGGAAAAGGCTAGGGAAAAATCGTTACAAACAGGTAACGATTTGTTAACCGGCGTCTCCTGTTCGCTTCCCGCAAGGTGCGGCATGGTTCGGTAAAAAAGCAGTATGCCCGATATGCCCATTGCCAGGCAGCGACATGGCCTCAGCACCAAAGTAAAGAAAAAAGACTGCACACTTTCGCAGTCTTTTCGTGATCCTGGCATTTGTGGGATCAGCTCTCGTTTCTGCTAGCCCATGCCCTTTAACCATGAGAGCAATGCCCAGCGCCTTTCTGTCCGTCTCTTGTACTTGGGCAACCCCCGGTATACGTCTACGGCTTCCCTGTATGCCTGCTTTGCCTTTTCCTTTTGCTTCAGGTCTTCGTAGAGCTTGCCGAGCTTGTAATACACCTCAGCCGATGACTTGTGCATGCCAGCCAGCTCTTCCAGATAGGAGAGCGCTTTTTCCGGCCGGTTCTCCTTGGCAAAAGCCTCCCCCAAACGCAAATACGGCTCGCCGTATTTTACCCGCGGATTCAGCTTTAGAGCTTGCAGCAGAGTCTCTTCCCCTTCCGCGATCCGTCCTGTTTTCAACAAGCACGCACCCCGCTCGCTGATGTACTCCGCCGACTCCTGCATCACTTGTGATATTTGATCCAGATAGTCCAGCGCCTCTTTGTACTCCCCTTTTTCCATCAAAAGGCGAGCTGCCTCCATCTTGGCAGATGAGTCATGCGGGTTCAGCTGGAGCGTCCGCTTGAGAGCTGCCAGGCGCCGATTCCGCCGAAACGGCTTGGTGACATCCGGAAAAAGCCGGACAAAGCGCATATCCAGTACATAGAGAACGATCAGGATGATCAGAATTGCCACGAACGGGTTTCCCGTTATCCACCACAGCAAAGAAAACAGCATCACTTTTCCCACGGTCTCATTCCTTTGCGTCTCAGATACTCTTTCTATCTACTAAACTATACGAAGTTTGCAAATAGGTTGTCAAATCATGGCAAAAAAGAGGACGACCTTCAGCCAGGTGTCCTCTTTTCCGATTCAAGAGAGCCGGGCTTTGGCCCGCTATCCCTTCAAATATTCGTTTTCTTCTTTTTCGTCACGCGGCACCGGTACTTCGCCGATTACGGAGTAGAGCGTAGCCGCCTCTTCCTTCCGCGGATTTTCCTTGATGTCTTCCACCTTTACCACCACGATCTTCTGTCCGAAGCGGATAGCCAGCTTGTCGCCGATTTTTACCGAGCTGGATGCCTTGGCCGGGCGGTCATTGATCTCCACACGCCCCTGGTCGCACACGTCTTTAGCCAGTGTCCGCCGTTTGATCAATCTCGATACCTTGAGGTATTTGTCCAGTCTCATTTCTATTTCTCCCCTCGTCCCATGCGTTTTGCTTCCTCCCACCACTTATCCATCTCTTCGAGGCTGGTGTCGTCGAAGCTGCGTCCCGCTTCTTGCAGCTTTTTCTCGATGTAGGCAAAACGGCTGGTAAATTTCCGGTTGGTCAGGGCCAGCGCTTCTTCCGGATCAAGCCCGAGGAAACGGGCCAGATTGACGACCGCAAACAACAGATCGCCCAGTTCACCGGCGCGCTCTTCTTCCGGCGCTGTCCGCAGCTCCTGATATTCCTCTTCGATCTTTTTGTACACATCGGCGACATCGTCCCAATCAAAGCCGACCTGAGCTGCTTTCTTCTGCAGCTTGTAGGCGTACATCAGAGCAGGCAAATCACGGGGGATGCCGGCCAGCTTGGACTGTCGGTCCGGATCGATCCCTTTTGCCGCTTTTTCCTGTGCCTTGATTTCCTGCCAGTTGGCCAACGCCTCTCCGGCATCATCGGCGCTCTTGTCGCCAAAGACATGCGGATGGCGGCGAATCAGCTTCTGGTTTAGGCCGGCCACGACGTCATCTACCGTGAAATACCCCTCTTCGGCAGCCATCTGCGAATGGAGCATGATTTGCATCAAAAGGTCGCCCAGCTCCTCGCACATGGCGTCCGGGTCTTCATCGTCAATCGTTTCCAAGACCTCGTAAGTCTCCTCGATCAAATTCTTGCGGATACTTTGGTGGGTCTGCTCCCGATCCCAGGGGCAGCCCTCTGGACTGCGCAGCGTGGCGACAATGTCCTTGAGGAAAGAGAATTGCCGGTACAATACGGCTTCATCCTTGGCCTGCGGTACGTAGACCAGCGTCAAATTGCCGAAGTGATCGAGCCGGTCGAGCTCGTACAGCGGCACCGTATCGATCCGCTCCATGTCTTTGACGCCTACAGCCGTCGCTACCGTCACCGGATACTCGTCCGGCAGCACCTCCATCAGCGTAAGCTTGACCTCGGAGGCAACCAGCTTATCGTACACCTGTGCAATGATCGTATGTAGGCCGGGGTGCACCTGACCGGCTTGCAGAGCCGTACCATCCAGCAGGGCGAATCCCTCGATCGGATCGATGCGCAGCCGGGCGAACAGCGGGTCCAGAAAGCTCTGTCCGCCCCCAACCTCGATTTGAACGCCGCGGCCAGGCCCCTCTTGCAGCAGCAGTTGAACCGTACGCTCCGCGACCAGCGGATGCCCGGGAACCGCATACACGACCTCTTTTTCCTCGACCGCTTTGGCCAGCAGTGTTTCGGCAATCTCTGCATATACCCGGTCAAAGCTGCCGTGCCGCTCGTATATATCGTCAAATGCGGTGTACGCAACCTCTCCCGCCAGCTCCGCTAAAACAGGGTGCTCACTGGTCCGTACATACAAGTGGCCGGCTTCTTTAAGCGTGCGATACAGGCCGTACGGCAGCTGGTCGAGATCGCCTGCGCCGAGGCCAACAACGGTAATCGTACCTTTTGGATTCATCAAGGCGCGTAGCCTCCTTCTTTCAAGTGAACTATTTGCGCAAAAGCTTGAGACGAACGAGCAAAGAGGCGATGCGCTCACCCTTTGGCAAGAAGCGGATGTCGGCCTGCGTCAGACCGCCTGTTTTGAGCAAAGCGACGAGATAGACTGCACCGCCCGCCGCTACGGCAACCAGGCCGACAATTGTATGGAGTATCCGATTGGATCCGACAACGCCCTCCAGCAGGAACAGCATTCCCCACTCCACGACTAGCACGACAACGGCCATCGCCAAGACCGATAAAAACGGTCTCC
Source organism: Brevibacillus borstelensis (assembly GCF_003710865.1). GTDB lineage: Bacteria > Bacillota > Bacilli > Brevibacillales > Brevibacillaceae > Brevibacillus > Brevibacillus borstelensis. Next base: position 32,764 of record NZ_RHHO01000048.1, read on the forward strand.
ACGCGATCCGCTTAAGTCCGATCCGGGCTCCGGTATATTTCCGCACAGCCAGCACATTCAGTCCCATCGCAACGAAATACGCCAGCACGGTCGCGGCAGCGGCTCCGGAGATGCCCCAAAGCGGCACCAGAGCCAGGTTGAGGACCAGCTTGACCATCACGCCGATAAACAGGTTGCGGGCCGGTCTCATGACTCGCCCGAGCCCTTGCAGGATGCCCGCGCTGGCAATGCTCAAGGTAGCAAACAGGATCGTAAAGGATTGAATCGCCAGGGCCTGGGTGCCTTTATCGTCACCGTACAGCATGACGTTGATCGGTTCGGCCAGCAGTGCCAGACCGAAGGACGCCGGCAGACCGAGCAAAAAAGTCAGGCGGATGGCGACTTCCGACCTTCCCGCAATGACCCGCTGCTGCCGCTGGGCGACAGCTTCACTGATCGCCGGGACAAGCGCGAGCGACAGCGAGGTGGCAAAAAACGTTCCGAATTGAATCAGCGGCTGGCTGCGGTCGAATGCCCCTTTTAAAAGCTTGGCCCCATCTTCATGCATGCCGCTCCACTGCAGCATATTGACGACGGTCAGCGAATCGACCAGGGGAACCAGCGGAAGCACCAATGCCCCCAGGCAAATCGGCAAAGCGTAATAGAGCAAGCTCCGAATCACCTGACGGTTGGACCAGCCTGATCGGCTGGCCTGATCCTCACCGGCCACGGATAACGGTCCCGTCTGCTTGTCCTTTTTCCAGTACCACAGCAGAACGAGAACGGCTGTAACCGCTCCGGGAAACGCCGCAAATACAGCGCCTGTTCCGGCCAGATACGCGTCCTGGTATGCATTCATCGCCCAGAATGCCGCGATCAGGATAAAGATGACCCGGACCAGCTGCTCCATCACTTGGGACACGCCGGTTGGCATCATGTTTTGATGTCCTTGAAAATAACCGCGCAAAATAGCTACCATCGGTACGAGCGGAAGCGACCAGGCTACGGCCCGCAGCGGTTGTGTCAAATGCTCATCACCCATGAACCGCGCGATCAGACCCGCTCCCCCGTATAGCAACGCAAAGAAAAACAGACCGAGAATCACCAGTGTGATACTGGCTACGCGAAACGCCTTGCGCGCTCCCGCCGCATCACCGACAGCGATGCGCTCGGAGACTATTTTGGAAATGGCAATCGGAAAGCCCGCAGTAGCTAAAATCAACAAGGTCGTATATAACGGGTACACCTGCATATACACATACAAGCCGATGTCCCCGGCAATGTTTTGGTACGGAATCCGGTACACCGCACCCAGCAGCTTGGAGACGAGACCAGCCGCTCCCAAAATCGCGGCGCCTTTCACAAATTGTACGGATGCCTTTTCTTGAGCCATGTGTGTGAACGTTCCCCTCTCCAAACACAAACTGCGTACATTATACCACAACCATCTCTCCACAAAAAAATCGCCATGCACCCGGGCCCTTTGCGGGATCAGGCCTGTATGAACCCTCATTCTCGGTGCTGAAAACACCCGCACGCGCATAGAAAAAACAGCCCCGCATCGAGGCTGTTTGGGTCAGGCTATTGCTCCATTTGCTTGGCCAGGAAACCTGCTGCGGTTTCTGCCATTTTTGTTTCCAGATCGCCCATTTTCGTCGTCTCGCTTTTGGTGAGGAGAATGACCGACCCGATCGGGTCGCCGCCAGCTACGATCGGGGAAACCACGAAGGAACCGTAGTTCTCGCTGTAATCGCGACAGATTTCGTAAGTACCCGCGTTTTTCTCCAGGCGCGTTTTTCTTTCCTCCAGGCATTTCTCCACAATGCTGCCGATTGCTTTCTCCATGTACTCCTTCTTGGATGCACCCGATACAGCAATGACGCTGTCGCGATCGGAAATCAGCACGGTATGGTTCAAGCTCTCATACAGAGAGTCCGCATATTCCTTGGCGAAATCACCCAGCTCGCCGATCGGGGAGTACTTTTTCAGGATGACTTCCCCGTCGCGATCCACGAAAATCTCAAGCGGATCACCTTCACGAATGCGCAGTGTACGGCGAATTTCCTTTGGTATCACGACCCGACCGAGGTCGTCAATTCGACGAACAATACCAGTTGCTTTCATGTCATGTTGCCTCGCTTTCCTGAGAAGTGGGTTGTGACTAAGTTGGTGGTTAGCTGTATTTTTTCCTCAGATTCTCATTTTAACTACGGACCATCGGCTGCAACATTTTCCAGCTTGTTTCTGTACTCTCCCCCGGGCGGTAGCGAGTGACTATAGTATTCACCCGGACTTCAAATATATGCGAGAAAACGAAAAAACAGGGAACCCTGGGGTCCCCTGTTTTGCCGATTAAGACGCTGGTTTTGGCTGTGGAATATTGTACTTCGTAATCAGCTTGTCCAGCTCTTCTTTGTTAAATTTGTCGTACTCCTGCTCCAGCATTTTATTCTGCAGCTCAGGCTTCATTTCCTCGAATGTTCTTTCCTTGCGGCTTTCCACTTTCATGATGTGGTAGCCGTAAGAAGTCTTGACCGGGTCACTGATCTGGTTGAGCGGCAGCTTCAGTGCCGCTTCTTTGAACTCCGGCACCCACTGGCTTACATCGGCGTTTTCGTACAGACCGCCGGTTTCCTGGCTGCCTGGGTCGTCCGTGTTTTCCTTCGCCAGCTTCGCAAAGTCCTCACCCTTTTTCAGGCGGGCCAAGAGGTCGTTGGCCACTTTCAAGGCTTCCTCTTGGTTGTTGTTGTGCTTTTCAAAGGAAACCAGAATGTGACGGACGGAGGCAACGGTAATGGATTCTTTGTCCAAGCCTTCGTATTCCTTCTTCAGCTTGGCGTCATCAATGCCTTTTCTCAGCACGGCCATGGAATTGTTAATCAATGCCATTTGCTTGACGACTGTGTCCTTGTCGATTGCTTCTTTTTCCATCAGCTTGGCAAACTTGGACTCGTCTTTGCCGAGCAATCCCAAGTACTGTCCTTTGAGATTTTCAAAGGTCTTTTCCGCAAGCTCTTGAGACTCTTTTTCCATCGCCGCATCTGCCCGGGAAGCGAGAATCTTCGTAGCCGTATACTCACGGGCAAAGATTTTCAGCGACTCCTGATCGGCGCTTTCGATCATAGCCCCTTGCATCGGGTTCAAGAAATTGATCACACGCAGGAACGTCTCGAATTCTTGCGCAGTCAACTCTCCACCCTGATACTCCACAATAGCGGTTTTGGGATCAACCGAATATGGCAGCGTCAGTTTTTTAAACTGGTCGAGCACATCATCAGACTGGGATGCCTGTTCACCGTTGTTCGCAGGTTGCTGTGTTTGATCAGCCGGCTTCGCTGCGGAATCCTTTTCCGCTGCTGAGCCACACCCGGTCAACAGAGATACAGCTAGTACCGCTGATGACAATAAAGCAACAGATCGTTTCATTTTGGTTCTCCCTTCTCAAGGAAGCCCGTCACCATCAGGAAACGGGTCTTTCCGTATTGGTGTCTTTACGCACCAAATGAAATTGTCGGAGCAGCTTTTCGACGAGCTGTATGCCCTCGTCTTCTCGTAACCCCTTTACTTTAACAGTTATGGTGATCTGTTGTCCACCCGACAAGCCTACCCGTCTGCTCCAATTGCTGGCAAGAGCGAACAACGCACCGCCGTCGATGTTGTTGTTCTGGCTTGGGTGAAAGACCAGTTTGATCTCGTCCGGATTTTTCTGGCTGATCTCGGTAATCCGATGCTCCAGGGCATATACCCGCAGCCGGGAGATGGTGAGCAGGTTCTCAACCGGCTTGGTTAACGGTCCAAAACGGTCCAACAGTTCTTCCGCCAAATCATCCACATCCTCCAGTGACGATACGGCGACAAATTTTTTGTACATCTCGATTTTTTGCCGGCTGTCGGTAATGTACATGGACGGGAGATAGGCATCGATTTGCAGGTTGATCTCCACCGGAGAAGCCGCTTCCTGCTTCACTTCCCCTTTCAGCTCATCGATTGCGTCTTTCAGCATCTGACTGTACAGGTCAAACCCGACAGAGTTGATAAAGCCATGCTGCTCGGCCCCGAGCAGATTCCCCGCACCGCGAATGGACAGGTCGCGCATGGCAATTTTGAAACCGGAGCCCAATTCGGTAAATTCCTTGATGGCCTGCAGACGCTTTTCCGCCACCTCTGTCAGCACCTTATCCCGCTGGTAGGTGAAGTACGCGTAGGCGATCCGGTTGGAACGTCCGACACGTCCGCGAAGCTGGTACAACTGGGACAGACCCATCTTGTCCGCATTGTGAATAATCAGCGTGTTCACATTGGGGATGTCCACCCCTGTTTCAATAATCGTCGTACTTACCAGCACATCGTAGTTGCCTTCCAAAAAGTCGAGGATAACCGTTTCCAGCTCGCTTTCGTTCATCTGTCCGTGAGCTACCGCGATACGCGCATCGGGAACCAGCATGGAAATTTGCTCGGCCATCTGCTCGATCCCCTGTACCTGATTGTAGAGGAAAAATACTTGTCCGCCCCGGGCCATTTCCCGCTCGATCGCTTCCCGAACAAGCGCCGGGCTGTACTCCATGACATAGGTCTGTACCGGAAAGCGATTTTCCGGAGGTGTTTCGATGACAGACAAGTCGCGCACACCGAGCATCGACATGTGCAAAGTCCGCGGGATCGGTGTGGCCGTCAATGTCAGAACATCGACATTGGTCTTCATCTGCTTCAGCTTTTCTTTGTGGCTGACCCCAAAACGCTGTTCCTCGTCGACGATCAGCATGCCCAGCTCGCGGAACTGAATGTCCTTGGACAAGAGGCGATGCGTCCCGATGACGACATCGACCGTACCTTCCTTCAGCCCTTTCATCGTCGCGTTTTGTTCCTTGCGGGAACGGAACCGGCTCAATACCTCCACCCGTATCGGGTAGTCGGCAAAGCGTTCGCGGAAGGTTTCGTAATGCTGCTGAGCGAGGATCGTTGTAGGAACCAGCACGGCGACCTGCTTGCCGTCCATGACTGCCTTGAAGGCTGCACGAATGGCCACCTCTGTCTTTCCGTAGCCGACGTCTCCACAGACCAGACGATCCATCGGACGCCTTTTCTCCATGTCGGACTTGACCTCGGCAATGGCCCGAAGCTGGTCAGGCGTCTCCTGGTACGGAAACATTGCTTCAAACTCGCGTTGTTCCGCAGTATCGCGGGAAAAGGCATGGCCGACCGCTGCTTCGCGCGCGGCATACAGCTTGATCAAATCCTCGGCGATGTCTTTTACGGATGACTGTACCTTTGTTTTGACGCGCTTCCATTCGCTGCCGCCCAGGCTGTAAATCTTCGGCTGGCTTTCCTCGCTGGCGACGTATTTTTGAACATGGTCAATCTGCTCGATCGGAACAAACAGACTGTCGCCGCCCGCGTATTGAATATGAAGGTAATCTTTATGAATTCCGAGTATTTCTTTCGTTTCTATCCCTAAATACTTTCCGATCCCGTGATTGACATGAACGACGTAGTCTCCCGGTTTCAGCTCCAGGTAGTTTTTGATCCGCTCCGCGTTGGTGATCGCCTTTTGCACCTTGCGCGCTTTCCGCTGCTTGGCAGTAAAAACCTCGCCCTCCGTGATGACGACCAGCTTGTTTAACGGAAGCTCAAAGCCCGTTTGCAGATTCCCCAAAATAATGGTCGGCCTGCCCGGCGGAACGGCTTCCACCTCATCCGTCAGCAGATCGGCTTCCATCTCGTAATCGTGCAGCACACGCTCCAGTCGCTTTGCCCGCTCCAGATCGGCAGCCACGAACACGATCTGGTCCTGCGACTTTTTCCAACGGGTCAGCTCTGTTTTCAGAACATTCATTTGCCCATGGAAATTTTGCATGGTGCGGCAGGTCAGGTTGACGATGTTTTGCGGCTGGGTCTTGGGGGATTGACGCAGAAACAGCGACAGATACACAATTTGGCGCTTCTTGGAGGCGACGGTCTCGTCATACGAACGGGACAAGGTCAAATTCGCCATGAACTCCCCTTCGGCAATTCGGCCAGTCAGCCACTCTCCTTCTTCCTTTTGCAGTTGTGCAGCTGTATCCAGCACACGCGACGGTTCGTCCACGATCAACAGCGTGTCGGACGGCATGTAGGAAAGCAGCGTATCGTTCGCCGGATAAATAACGGAGATGTACGAGTACAGATGGGCAAAGCGCTGTCCCTGCTTCAGGCGCTCAACGTCTCCGCCGATGTATTCCACCACTTTTTCTTTTGCAGCCCCATCCTTCAGCTTGGCGACAGTCTCTCCCAGCTTCTGCTCCAGGCGGACAGCCGATTCCTGCAGCAGTGCTGTGGAGGCGATCATTTCTTTCGCCGGGCCGATGGTATAGGATTGGATCGATTCCAGCGAGCGCTGTGTAGCCATATCAAAGGTACGGATCGAATCGATGTCCACATCAAACAGCTCGATTCTCACCGGCCATTCCGAATCGATCGGGTACAGGTCGATAATTCCGCCGCGCACGCTTAACTCGCCTTTTCTCTCCACCATGTCCACTCGCTCATATCCGAGCTCGATGCATCGGAGCAAAAAGGCGTCAATGTCCAATTCTTCTCCTACGTTCAGTTCGATTTGCGCTTCCTTCCAGACATGAGGCGGAACAGCAAGACGGCGCAAACCGGCAAACGGCGCAACCAAAAAACCCGTAAAGCCTTTGGCCAAACGGTTGCATACATGAATGCGCTGTGCCAGGATATCGGGACTCGCGATCGCCAGCTCCGATCCGATCAACTCGTTTCCAGGGTAGAGCAAGACGTCATCTGGAGGAACGAGCTCGATCAAATCCTCGTACACCTTTTGCGCCTGAAACATGTTATGGGTAATGACGCAGACGGGACGGTCGCTCATTTGCTTCAAGGCGACCATTAGCGCTTGTCGCGCAGAGCCAGCCAGTCCGGAAACGAGCTGCTCGTGCAGCCCTCTTTCCAGACCAGCGACGATTGTCCCGACATTGGCGTCCTGTTTCATCGGGTTAATGATGACTTGCATTCACTAGTCCCCTCTCAGGTTTTTCTGTGTCGAAAATCTGGTTTCGCCAAAATCGGCAGTGCATTGGATTTTCCTTTTGCGGGCGGTCGGCGAGGCAGATCAGATGCTGACCATGCCGCCACCAGTCGACCATGCGAAAAGAAGCCTTAGCTCATCAAGCCAAGGCCTTGTATTTGCAAGCCTTCGAAAGCGTTTCCCCTTTATTGAAGCGGGTTGCCAACAAGTGAGAGCTCCGGGTTTAATTGCAGCGCGTCGCGGCAATACCCGCACGTGATGCTCACAACCGTGTCTCCCCCTAGTTCTTTGGATATTATAAGAGCACGCTCTTCTGCGGTCAAGGAGTTCAACCCCAGTTGTTCTTCCGTCACTCTGGTTTCGTCAAATTCCGCAATCCTCGCTCCACAGCAGCGGCACTCGTAACGAATGCTCATTCACGCATACCCCCCAGTCATTCCTAGGCTTAGTATGACCGGGGGAGTGGAAAAACATACTAACGTGTCAACTCTTGTAGAACAGGCGAGAAAAGCCTTGCCTACCCTTGTTTTTTGGAGACGTTGTACTGGTTCATCACTTTTACAAACGGCTCTTTTGTCCACATCGCCGCTGCCGCAGCAGCCAGCTCTGCAGCTTCATCGATCAAGGGGCGCTCTGCCGTAGAAAACGGATGAAGGACATAATCGCTGACGCTCCGTCCCGGCTCCGGGCGACCGATGCCGATTTTGATTCGTTTAAACTCTTGTGTACCCATATGCAAAATCAACGATTTGATTCCGTTGTGGCCGCCGGCGCTGCCTTTTTCCCGCAAGCGGAGTTGTCCGGGCGGCAGGTCCAGATCGTCGTAAATAACGACGACATCTTCCGGAGTGAGCTTGTAAAATTTCAAGATTTCCGCGATGGATTCGCCGGAGAGATTCATGTACGTCTGCGGCTTTACCAGGAGCACCTTTTCCCCTTCGATCCGTCCCTCGCCGATGAGTGCGCGGAACTTGTTTTGCACGACGGGAATGCCCCATTTGTCATTAATCTTATCTATGGCGATGAAACCGGCATTATGTCTTGTATCTTCATATTTTTTGCCGGGGTTGCCCAGTCCGACGATCACTTTCACGCTTGTTCCCTCCTCGTTCTTCTCTTCATTGTACTAAAACATAGGGCGGAACAAAAGGAACGGGGGTGCCTTTTCATTTGCGCTTTGGCCGGGACTTTGGGGGGAGGAGATGAAAAAGGGAGAAAAATGCTCGGGTTCGGTGGGACACTTGCATGGGGTCGGCCTGTCCGGCTTTCTTTCCCAAGCGGAACCGCGTCCAAAAGCAGCCTGTTCGGGGATGTTTCTCAGAGTTGGACGCGAAAAACGGTTCCGCTTGGAAAAGAAAGCCTGGGAGGTGTCCCAAAGACCCTCGCTTTTTTCTCCCTTTTTCATCTCTACGGCTATTCCTTTTACCGGAGCTTTATTAGCAAATTCAAAGGAGAAATAGAAGGATAGGAAAAGAAAACAAACCTTCAATCCCACTGCACAAGCGGGTCGAAGGCTTGTTTTCTTTGTTCATTGTTCATTGTTCACCGTTCATTTTTCATTATTCGTTGTTCTATACTTTCTTCGCTTCCTCGGTCTGGGCCTTGGCATCCTCAGAGACCGCTTCGGCAGCCTGCTCGGCGTCGATCGATTCATCTGATTTTGCTTTCACAGGCAGGACACTGATGACGACTTCCATCTCGTCCAATGCCAGATCGACTGTCGGGGGAATATCCAGGTCTTTTACGAGGACGACATCTCCGATTTGCAGGCCGTCGACATTGACTGTGAACGATTCGGGGATGTCGCCGGGGAGGCAGGATACCTCCACGCTGTGGCGTACCAGGGTAGCGACGCCCAGCTCGGGATCTCCCGTCATCAGAATCGGTACGCTCGTATGCACCTTTTCATTCATATTGATTTGCTTGAAGTCGGCGTGCAGGATGTTTCCCATCACAGGATGGCGCTGCAGCTCGTAAACCATCACGGTATGCTTGTTTCCGTTTATGACCAGTGTAAACGGTTTGTTTGTCGTTTGCTGGCGAAGGGCTTGGTCGAGGACACGTCCTTCTACCTGAATCGACAGGTTGGGGGTTTCCGAACCGTAGATCACCGCAGGAATCCATCCCTTTCGCCGCAATTCATTGTTCGTCTTCGCGGTCTCTCCCTTGCGACGGATCATCGCCTGAATTGCTTCCACAAAAAAACCTCCTCTGGCAGCTAGATTAGAAGTTTCTTCCTTCTAGCTTGTCCAGTGGAGGTCTTTTCCATCCCCATGCAGTGTTCAACGCCTAGATCACGTCAGGCTTCTAGTCAAACAACTTGCTTACGGAAAGTTCTTCGTGAACCCGGATAATCGCTTCCCCAATGATAGGCGCAACCGACAGGACCTTGATTTTGTCAATCATTCGATCCTGGGTCAACGGAATCGAATTGGTTACGACCAGCTCGCTGATTTTGGAGTTGGCAATGCGTTCGATAGCCGGGCCGGACAAGACCGGATGCGTGCAGCATGCGTAAACATCTTTTGCACCCGCCTCGATCAAGGCACTTGCCGCCAGTGTAATCGTACCGGCCGTATCGATGATGTCATCGATGATGATCGCCGTTTTGCCTTCAATGTTACCGACAATGTTCATAACTTCCGCGACGTTTGGTTCCGGGCGGCGCTTGTCAATAATCGCGATCGGAGCCTCCAGACGCTCTGCGAGTCTGCGGGCGCGCGTGACACCGCCGTGGTCAGGGGAGACGACAACAATGTCCTTCAGCCCCTTCTCGGAAAAATACTTGCCCAAAATGGGTACACCCAGCAAATGATCAACCGGAATATCAAAGAATCCCTGGATCTGGGTCGCGTGCAAATCCATCGTGATGACGCGGTGAGCACCGGCTGTTTCGATCAGATTGGCTACCAGCTTGGCAGTAATCGGATCGCGGGCGCGCGCTTTGCGATCTTGGCGAGCGTAGCCGTAGTAAGGAATAACCACGTTGATGCTCTTTGCCGAAGCGCGTTTCAAGGCATCCACCATAACCAAAAGCTCCATCAGGTGCTCGTTTACAGGAGCAGATGTCGGCTGAATGACGAATACATCACAACCCCGAACACTTTCGTTCAATTTGATTTGACACTCGCCATCACTGAAGCGAATCGCCTCCGAATTGCCCAGAGGAACGCCAATATGCTCGGCAATCTCTCTTGCCAGCTCCCGATTTGCATTACACGTAAAGACCTTCAGTTTGGGGTCGCGGTAATTAGCCATTATCTTTCAAGAACCTCCCGTTGTTATTCCTTTTTGCTTTTTCGCGGCAGTTTGTTCGCGTATCCTGGTTTGTTCACCTGACGCTCGCGGGCAATCGCCAGGGCGTCGTCCGGCACATCCTGATTGATCGTCGAGCCCGCTGCTACGTATGCGTTTTTGCCCACGGTCACCGGCGCCACAAGATTGGTATTGCATCCGATAAAGGAACCGTCCTGCACGACAGTCTTGTGTTTGACAGCACCGTCATAGTTTACCGTGATCGTGCCGCAGCCAATGTTGACACCTTCGCCAATTTCCGCGTCGCCTACATAGCTGAGATGGGGGATTTTCGTTCCTTTGCCGATTTTTGCGTTTTTCAATTCGACAAAATCGCCGATTTTCGTCTGGGGACCAATTTCTGTTCCCGGCCGTACATAAGCAAACGGGCCGACTGTAGCCTGCTCATCCACTTTTGCGTCTACCAGCACCGAGTATGAAATGGTAACCCCGTCAGCCACTTTGGTATTGCTCAGGTCAGCTTGCGGGCCAATGACGCAATCGCTGCCGATGGTTGTCCCTCTGCGAAGATACGTACCAGGCTGGAGAATCGTATCGGAACCGATTGTCACATCCGCCTCGATGTACGTGGACAGAGGATCAATGATAGAAACGCCGTTTTTCATGTGCCGAACAGCGATTCGCTTGCGCATGTATGCTTCCGCTTCCGAAAGCTGTGCCCGGTCGTTGACGCCCATTGTCTCATCGGGGTCTGCGGCTTCGAAGGCAACAACCTTCTCGCCGGCTTGGCGCAGAATACCAATGCAATCTGTCACATAGTATTCTCCTTGCACGTTATCATTTTTCACCTGGGCCAGCGCATTCCATAATTTTTGGTTGTCAAAACAGTATATTCCCGTATTAATCTCTTTGATTGCCCGAACCTCGTCAGACGCATCCTTGTGTTCAACGATTTCCATCACTTCTCCGGAATCGTTGCGGACAATACGCCCGTAACCGGTTGGATCCGGAAGGACAGCGGTCAATACCGTTGCGGCTGCCTTCTGGTCTTCATGGAAATGCAAAAGAGCGGTCAACGTTTCCTCTGACAACAGAGGTACGTCTCCGTACAAAATAAACGTAGTTCCTTCTTTCGCCTGTAAAAACGACGCTGCTTGCTGCACAGCATGTGCCGTTCCCAACTGTTCTTTTTGCAATGCGTATGCGACACGCTCGCCTAAAGTGGCCTGAACGGTGTCGGCACCGTGACCAACGACGACAACGACATCCTCCACCCTCATGGAAGCCAGTGTATCCACTACATGCTGGACCATCGGCTTTCCGCAAACAGGGTGCAGAACCTTGTACAGCTTCGATTTCATCCGTGTTCCTTGGCCTGCCGCCAATACCACGGCATGGATCTTAGACATGTCAACCCTCCAGCGTAGAAGTTCCACAATGACTATATCTTAAATCATATAAGGATTTCAAGATAATAGGCGCAGTATTCTATTTTCGTAACAAATCAACGACTCGCTTTTGCCACGTTTGACGCCTGTTTGCACCTATCTTATGATGGAAAGGGAAAAGATGACAAATGAACGCAAGGCAAAGGAGGATGGATGCGATGAGTGCCGGCGTGTACATCTTGACGGGCTATCTTGGCAGCGGAAAAACGACGCTGCTGCAAAAGCTGCTAGCCTATCTGCGCAAGCAAGACGGACAGGTCGTCGTGCTGATGAACGAAATGGGCGAAGAAGATATCGACGGGGAACAACTGCAAGGCTACGGCTTTCCCGTAAAAAAGCTGCTGGACGGCTGCATCTGCTGCTCCATTCAAGGCGAGCTGACAGAAGGGCTGCAGGAAATTCTCTCCACGATCAACCCCGACCATATCCTGATCGAAACTACCGGGGTCGCTGATCCCGTAGATGTCGTCGATGCCCTGACGCACCCCGAGCTTTACGACAGGATGGAGCTGAAGGGCATTGTCAGCGTCGTGGACGCTTCCCGCTTCCGGGACCTGAACTCCCGCTTCCAATCGAAAAGCTCGCTCGTAAAAACAGTCCGCAATCAGGTGAAATACGCCGACTTGCTTCTATTAAATAAAAGCGATCTGGTCGCACCGGACGCTCTGGAAAAGGTAAAAGCGAAGTTGGTCGAGCTAAACCCATACGCTCCCATTCACGTCACCATACAGGGCGATATGGACCTGGATCAATTGCTGCAGGTAAAGAGAATCGCCGAGAAGGTCGCTTCCGAACGGGCCGACGACCGGACGAGAGGTCCTTTTGTGCAAAAAAGCATAGGCAAAATGTCTGCAATTGAAAAGGTCAAGCAATCGCTAGGACTTTCTGCTTCCGAACCTTCTTTGTACAACAGCATCGAAACATTTTCCTACCATTTTACCTATCCTGTAGATCCAGAAAAATTTGAAGATTTTCTCTGGGACCTGCCGAAAAATGTGTACCGGGCAAAAGGCTACGTGCTGTTTAAAGGGCGGGATGAGCTGATCTCGTTTCAGCATACCGATAATCAGGTCCATTTGTTCCCCTTTGAAAATTTTGGCCCCAAAATGGTAGCGGTCTTTATCGGCGAAGGATTGGACAAGGAAAAAATCATCCGGGATCTAGAAGCTTGTTATGAATAAAACAAGGCACCCTGTCATAGGACGGGGTGCCTGTTTTTCATTAGTTACGCGCCTGCTTCGATGGTGCTCTCTTCTTCCTGACCTACACGCTCGTACTCACTCAGTACAGCAGCTTGGATCTTTTCGCGTGTCGCCGAGGAAATCGGATGAGCGATATCGCGGAATTCCCCGTCTGGGGTACGCTTGCTCGGCATAGCTACGAACATGCCATTGTTTCCGTCAATTACACGGATATCATGAACCACGAATTCATGGTCGATGGTAATAGATGCAATGGCTTTCATGCGACCATCCGTATTCACGCGGCGAAGTCTGACGTCTGTTACTTCCATCAAGTTCACTCCCTTTATCTATAAAAAGCGTTTAGGAGTATTTCCACGCACTGGGTAAATATTCCTGCTACGTTTACCGAAATTTTGCAAAAAAAACTATAATTTTATCCAGCATACTCCAATTACTAGCAAAAAACAAGCCCGACACGCGAGTTGTGTCGGGCTGTCGTAGCTATTTTTGTCTTGTCTGTCCGTTATTCTCCCAGGTACGCAATCACTTCGATTTCCACCTGTACGTCGCGCGGGAGCCTTGCGACTTCTACTGTAGAGCGGGCTGGCTTGTGATCCCCAAAATATTCGCCATACACTTCATTCAGGCGTCCGAATTCGTTCATATCTTTGATGAACACCGTTGCCTTCACTACATCGGAAAGCGTCAATCCCGCCTCAGCCAAAACGCCTTTGATGTTGGCAAAAACCTGGTGAGTCTGCTCCACGATGTCGCCTTCCACCAAGGTACCGTCCGGACGAAGCGGAATCTGGCCGGAAGCAAACAGGAAGGAACCTGCCTTTACCGCCTGGCTGTACGGCCCGATCGCTGCCGGAGCCTGATTTGTCGAAACAAAAGAGATTGCCATGCCCTTCTACTCCTCTCTATTTTTGAAAATAACTGCCCAATTCCAGTTCGATCTGCTTGCCTTTGATGTCTACTTCCTGAAGCTTTGCCAGAGAGACGTATTCATCTACGAGTCTCTCGGATACGTCTGCCGTTTCCACAAGGACACCGCAGCCGACCACTGTAGCCCGGAACTCCTGCAAAAGATCGATCATGCCGCGAACCGTTCCTCCCGCCTTCATAAAGTCGTCCACGATCAAAACGCGGGACTGCTCAGGCAAGGCGCGGCGAGCCAGCGACATGGTTTGTATCCGCTTGCTGGAACCGGATACATAATTGATGCTCACAACCGAACCCTCGGTCACCTTGTTGTCTCTCCGGACGATGACAACCGGTACATTCAAATAGACGGCCGTCGCATACGCGAGTGGAATCCCCTTGGTCTCGACGGTCATGACCAGCTCGACGTTCTTGTCCGCAAAAGCGGAAGCGAACAGCTTGCCGATTTTCGACATGGTCGCGGGGTCGCCCAATATATCTGACATGTACAAGTATCCGCCGGGCAAGAGACGTTCCGGATTGCCCAAGTGGCCGATTAAATTGTTCATGAAGGCAAGCGCATCGTCCGTCTTGACCTTGGGAATGTACTTGACTCCGCCGGCCGCTCCCGCCACTGTTGTCAATACGCCTACACCCTGGCTTTCAAACGCTTCTTTAATGATCGACAGGTCCTCACTGATAGACGATTTCGCAGCCCCGTACTGCTCGGCGAACACGGTAAGCGGAATCAGCTTGTGGGGCTCGGCAAGCAAGTGCTGCGTCATATCGACAAGACGGGCACTTCTGCGCAATTTCTTCATGTTTCTTCCTCCAAAAAACCGAATATTATGGTGCTAATGTATCATTTCCATACGTGTTTGTGCAAGCATTTCCCCTTTCAGGGACACCTAACATACGGGCCACAAACACATCTTTTACAAATCCACGCAAGGCATTGTAGATGCGATGCACTTTTGCTTCCTTTTGGACAAGGGCGAAAACGGTAGGGCCGCTGCCCGACATCAAGACTCCGTCCGCTCCCGAAGCCTCCATCAGGTCCTTGATCTGCCGTACCTGCGGGTGCATATTCAACGTCACTTCTTCCAGCACATTGCCCAGGGTGCGGCACATCAGGGAGAAATTCTGCTCCTGTATCGCACGCAGCATGTTTTCCGTGGAGGGATGGCGCTCAATCCCCTTCACGCGCAAATTGCCGTACACATCTGCCGTGGAAACGCCGATCGGCGGCTTCGCCAGGATGACCCAGCACGGGGGAGGCGGCGCCAGATGGGTAATCTGCTCTCCGCGTCCACGGGCCACTGCCGTCCCGCCATAGACGCAAAACGGTACGTCTGAGCCGATCTCCGCTCCCACCTCTGCAAGCTCGTCCAGGCTAAGCCCCAAATTCCAAAGAAGGTTTAGCCCTCTGAGCGTTGCCGCAGCATCGCTGCTTCCTCCTGCCAGCCCGGCAGCGACGGGAATTTGTTTATCTATGTACAAATGCACCCCATAGGGCACCTGATAGCGTTCCTTCAGCAACAGCGCCGCCTTGTAAGCGTGGTTGCGAATGTCATCCGGTACAAAGCTTGCCGAACAATCAAGTGAAATGCGCCCGTCATCGCGCAAGGTCAGATCAACCCGGTCCGCCAAGTCTACTGTCGTCATCACCATTTCCACTTCGTGATAGCCGTCAGGGCGTTTGGCCAGTACATCAAGAGTAAGATTAATTTTGGCGGGCGCTTTGACCGAGATACGCACGTTGTTCACCTCTGCCTACGATCTGTTTTCCTAGTCTCTTATTGTAGCACAGGGGTATTCTGCCTTGCCAGTAGAGGGGAAAATAACCATACTATTCGCACCAAATACAGTCCGGCAGAAAATAGTCTTTATCGGGCCAAGAGTTTGGCACAAAAGAAAAGCCGGGTCTCCCCGGCCTTCCCTGTCAACGAGTGTCTGTGGTATTTTGCTTCGCTAGCGCTTCTTCGGCAATCTGAATGGCGCGTTTCACCAGATTTCCGGCGTCACGCGTAGTGATGCCGCCCCATCCCTCGGTTTTCACTGTATCGTAAAACCCCAGTTCCTTGGCCAGCTCCAGCTTGAACTCATCAGACATAATGCCTCGTCTGCGACCCATAACACCCTCCCTTTCTCGTTGACAGGCTTAGTATGTACTGCGGAGAAATCGAGTAGGAGGGGGCGACTAACCCCCGTCCTCTCACACCACCGTACGTACCGTTCGGTATACGGCGGTTCACCAAGCTTGACGAATTTGAGAATATCGTTGCACTAAGCTTTTCAGCCCTTGTTGTTGCCAGTAGGCAATGCCGAGGGCTTTGTGTATATGCGGAGATTTTGTGGTACGCCATGCACCCTTGCGGGTATTTGCAATTTCAATGGCTTTTACGTGAGATATGCCAC
>NZ_RHHO01000049.1 GCF_003710865.1 Brevibacillus borstelensis
GGGTAGTTTATTGAAATTAGCCGGATAAAGTAAGCCGAATGCCAAAGAAAGAAGAACATCGGAAAGCCGTATGAGGGAAAACCTCACGTACGGTTTGATGAGGGGGAGCTGAAATGAGCAAGGCGACCATACGGTCGCCCGAAAGTTTCAGTTCTCTACTCTACAAATCAAGCACAACCTTGGGCTTTCGGCACATAAACTGTGGTGGACCCAAACGGGCACAGATATACAGAGGAGGAGTCTTTGTGCAATTTTATTACGATGACAAGATGCCGCTCAGGATTCTGGACGAGGGAGACTTTTGGAAGCAGCAAGAGAACGAGCATACCGTTGTGCTTCGGGAGCTTGCGCCCAATCTGGAAACGCCGTTCGTAGAGGCACTGATGGCGTGGGAGCAGGCTTTTGCTCAAACGCAAGGCATGTTCGTACGATACATCGAAGTTGTCGTGAGGTCGGGCAATCAGGTGAGCGCTGAAACGCTGCACCAAATCAGGGAGCTGGTCACATTCGCGATGCAGCAGAGTGAGCAGTTTATCCAGCTCCTTAACCAAATAGGGGAAACAAGTGCACCGTATCGCAACAATCCCGTAGCCATAACTGTGCTCAACCACATTCGCCGGGAATCGGAATACTTTATCGGCATTACGCAGGCCCTGCTTGCCAATCAGGTGATCTGACGACGAGTCGTTTTATTCGAACCCCGGGTAATGGGATACGGCGTCTTTTCGAAGGCTGCGGTCGTATTCTCCGGCTGTTCCGGAATTTGCCGGTGTTCCGTACGGTGTGGCGTTTGGTTCCATGCCAGGGGGGAGAAGGACGTTTTGCTGGTAATACATGCTTCGGTCGCTATCCAAAACAGCGTTTGTCCGCATCTGTCCGGGCGACTCATTTGCAGGCGTGCATCCTGCCAACATTGCAGCCAGAAACATGATCAGAAATGGCATCGAATTCACCTCAGTTGTAGAGTGGTCGTAGCTTTGCCATTTCATACGCCAAACGGGGTCCGACCGCGTCCTCCGTCCCGGGACGGAGGACAAATCCCCCCAGGGCCAGTTTTGATCGGCGTTCCTTTCGGGTATCTTGGAGATACAAACGGAAACGGATACAAAGAGAGGAAGGAATGTCATGATGGAAAGACGTCTATATCGATCTCGTTACGACAAGCGACTGTTTGGTGTCTGCGGGGGAGCGGCCCGTTTTCTCGGGGTAGATGCTACATTGGTGAGGATCGGTGTGGTGATCCTGACCTTGTTTACAGGTGTGCCGCTTCTGATTTATTTTCTCCTGGCCTTGCTGATGCCAAAGGAGCCGGTTTGGTCTTACAGCCATGATGGCTGCGATCCTTTTGACCCGATGTTCGGACGCGGCTACGATCTGGACAGTGAGATCGAACGGCTGGAAAAACGCGCACTGGTCCAAGAGGTGCATCGCCTGCGCGCGGAATTGGCCAAGTGGAGAGGGATTTAGACGACAACTTTTTTGCCTTTCTGCATACGATGTAAGGTAGAGTGCAGCACTTACATAGGGAGGGAAAGGCAGTGTATCTCGGCGTGTTCGACATGAATCAGCGTCTGGAGCAGACCCGCAAGGTACTGCGGGAGAAACAGCACTTGAAGAAGCTGATTGAAGAAGATATTCGCGAGCTGGAGAAAGACGTAAAGAAGCTGGAAGAGTTGACCAGCACTACTGCAAACAGCGTCCGCGCATAACGCAAAAAGTGGCTCCGCCTGATCAAAAGGGGGCCACTTTTTTTATGCCTGTTATTGCTTTGTTAAAATCAACGGACCGTCAGCTGTGATTGCAATCGTATGCTCATACTGTGCCGACAGCTTGCCGTCGCGTGTACGCGCCGTCCAACCGTCCTCGTCGATTTTCACATGATACGTCCCCACGTTCAGCATCGGCTCGATCGTAATTACCATGCCTTCTTTCAAGCGCGGCCCGCGGCCTGCCGGACCGTAGTGGGGAACATACGGCTCTTCGTGCATTTTTTGCCCAATGCCGTGGCCGGTAAAGTCGCGAACGACCGAGTACCCTTGCTCCTGGGCGTAGGTCTGAATCGCATGGGAAATGTCGCCGATCCGATTGCCCACGACTGCCTGCTCAATCCCCAGGTACAGGGATTTTTCCGTGACCTCCAGAAGCCGTCTCGCTTCTTCCGAAATATTGCCGACAGCGTAGGACCAGGCGGAGTCGGCGAGCCAGCCATTGCGGTTGACGACCATGTCGATCGTGACAATATCTCCATCCTTGAGGGGCTCTTTTTTAGGGAAGCCGTGGCAGATAACATCGTTGACGGAAGCGCATGTCGCATATGGATAGCCGGAATATCCCTTTTGTTCGGGAGTTACGTTATGTTTTTTCAGAAATCCCTCGACGAATTGATCGATTTCCCAAGTCGTGATGCCCGGGCGGATCAATTTGGCCAACTCCCGATGGCAGGCAGCCAGAATCTCGCCTGCTGCTCTCATCTGGTCGATTTCTTCTTGGTTTTTGAGAATGATCATCGGTTCGCTCCTTCATAAAGTAAGTCTTTCTCTCTATAGTGTAGACCTGTTTGCCGTCGATTGCCACAGTCAATTCCGCATGGTAGGATGAGGAGGAAATGTTGGAGACGGGGGGACTTGACTTGGACAAGTTTGAAGCACATTTGGCGAATTACCAGGCTCATGTGAAAGAAGATATCGAGAAAAGACTGGCCTTCATCCGTGAGCAGGTGGACGGACCTGGCCTGGGCGGTGCAGTCGTCGGAATTTCCGGGGGCATCGACAGCGCGGTGACAGCAGCGCTTTGCGTCCGTGCACTTGGGCGGGACCGGGTCATCGGCGTATGGATGCCTGCCTATTCACTTCCTGTCCACGAAGAGGATTCCCGCAAATTGGCAGAGGCAATCCAGCTCGATCTGTTTACGGTGGATATCGGTCCGGCGTATGATGCCATCCTGCCTGCGATTGAAGGTGTGCTGAAGCTGGACGATAAAACCCGGGGCAATACCAAAGCGCGTTTGCGCATGACGACGCTTTATGCGATCGCCAATCAAAAGGGGTACCTGGTAGCAGACACCTGCAATCGCAGCGAGGTTCATGTCGGATACATGACCAAAGGCGGCGACGGATTGGCTGACTTTAACCCGGTTGCCAGCCTGACCAAGCACGAGATGCGGATTCTCGCCCGTGAACTGGGGGTTCCCGAATCCATCATCGTCAAGCCGCCTTCTGCAGACCTGTGGGAAGGACAGACGGACGAACAGGAAATGGGCTTTACCTACGAGGAATTGGATCGGCTGCTGATCACAGGAGAAACAAATCCGGAGGCCAAGAAGCGCATCGATTACTTGCACCGAATTTCGGAGCACAAACGCCGTCTGATGCCGGAGATCTAAACATTGATTCTTTGTCCGGTTTGTACGATAATGAAAGGTACGCGCAAATCTTTCTAGTAAAGAGGTGGAACAGATGTCGACAACTGAACTGATGCTGAAAACGTCACTGGAAGGACGCGTTCTTCGGACCTTGCAAACGCACTTCCGCCGTCCGAACATCGTCCTTGTCCGAGAAAGCCTGGGTGCTAACGGACTGTCCCCTGAACAGGTAGAGGAAACTCTTCTCTTGCTTCAAGAAGGCAACCTGACCGTTGCTGAAATCATGAGCCAATTGCGGGAAAAGGGCTTTTTTGGATAATCTATGCCGCATGAAAAAAGACCGGTCTGACGATAGAGTCAGTACCGGTCTTTTTTCATGTGAAAAACGTCCAGACGCATGTTCGGTTCTGCAGCTTGCGGGCTTTGTTTTACGGAGTGGATGGCCCCCGCGCAGGAACACGCCGCGCACGCTTGCGACGGTACCATTGCAAAGCGGAGTACACCAGGAAGTAGCTTCCGATGGCGACGATCAGCCCCATGACGGCACTTCCGGTAAAATAAGCCAATCCTTTTTCCTTCATCCAGACCAGCCAGCCCGCGACCGATTCATTGTTGTGTTCCAGATGCTCCTGAAGAGGCCTGCCCACGATCGAGTAACCCAATTGATAGTTCAAAACCATGAAGATAGGCAAGACCAGCTTGCCGATGACGAAGCCGATCAGTCCGGCAGGCAGGCTGCAACGGAACAGTTTGACCAGCGGAAAGAGCAGGAGAAATGCCAGACCAAAGGTCGGCAACGTAATGAACTCGACGAAAATACCAACGGAGAATCCGCGAGCCACAAAGGATGGGGCTCCCTTCATCCGGATGAGCTTGTAGTACTCGTACTTCATTTTTCGGAAGATTTTTTTCCACATGCCGGCTTGTCCCTCGTTTACCAGTTCAACTCATTCAACTCATTATAGCGAAAAGGGACCAAGAAAGCCACGGCTGACGTGCAGTTTTTCGTCATTTTTCTACAGCAATTTCCAAAATCAGGGAATATGGCTGGGCGAATGTTTGTGCCTGAGCTTTGTTTTTGGCATAATGAGGGAGTAGTTTATCCGGTGTTGAAATGTGGTGTCTTGCATGGAGGAAATCGTAACATCGTTTGGCGGATATATCACACACTATGGTTATGGAGCCTTGTTCGGCTTGTTTTTTCTAGGAATTCTCGGAATGCCCCTTCCGGAGGAAACACTGCTCGTCTTCTCGGGGTTTTTGGTGTCCACAGGGCAGTTAAAGCTCGTTCCCACCTTTATCGCTTGTTTCTTGGGGTCGATCTCCGCGATGACGTCAGCGTACTGGATCGGCAGAACCTTGGGCTTTTCCTTTATCGAGCGGTACGGGAAAAAGTTGGGACTGGGCTACTCCCTGTATAAAAAAACGGAAGGATGGTTTAACAAGGTAGGAAAATGGGCGTTGCCGCTCGGTTATTTTATCCCTGGTGTCAGACAGTTTACCGCGTATTTCGCCGGGATTACCCGTCTGCCGTTTCCGACCTTCATGCTGTACACCTATTCAGGTGGGCTGTTTTGGAGTGTTTTATTCGTCACACTCGGGTGGCAGTTGGGCGAACGCTGGGACGAGCTGTTCAATCTCATTGCCAGAAACCTGGCGATCTTCTTCGTAGCCGTATTTGCCCTGATCGCCGCATGGTCTTTTTGGCGCATGCGCAGGGCACAGTCAAAACCGAAAAGGGGGAATCACACTTGAGCGAAGAGCAACAAGACAACCGCGGTACGGGTGAGAACCTGCCGGCAGTTCAAAAGTCGAGAGAATTGGTTCCCATCGAGCTGCCTGAACAGCACCAGCGCTTTTACGACAAGCTGAGAGCCAAAATCGAGGCGTTCATTCGGGAGCAGAGCGGCAACGAAGCGGTGGCGAAATACATTTTGCTTGCTCCGGACCTGTTTGTTTTGCTGGCGCGGCTGCTGGTCGACAAGCGCGTCGGTCTGCAGGCCAAGGCTTTGGCCGGAGCTGCCGTCGCTTACTTCATTTCACCGATCGATTTTATCCCGGAGGCGATTACAGGCGCTTTCGGACTGCTGGACGATGTCGTGTTCGCCGTTTATGCGCTGAGAAAAATACTCGTGGATGTCGACGAGAGCATCGTGAAGGAGCACTGGAACGGAGAAGAAGACTTGCTCCGCGTCATCACCAAGGTCGTCCGTTCTGCAGATGATCTGCTGGGCAAAAAGCTGGTGAAAAAGATCGAACAGACACTGTTTCGAAAAAAATAAAACGAGAGGTCCTATCTATGAAATATTTGCTTGATTATCAAGAGGGAGAACGGGTTGTCGCGTTTTGTCTGGTGAAAAGCAAGGAAGCGGGGGTCGCCAGCAACCAGAGCGAGTACCTCAATCTGGAGCTGGGAGACCGTTCGGGCACGATCAGTGCCAAGCTGTGGGATGTCACACCCGAGCTCAAAGAAGAGATTCAGGTTAAGTCCGTCATCAAAATTGATGCCGCTGTGCAAAGCTACCGGGGGAAAAAGCAGCTGGTCATCCAGCGGGTCCGGCTGGCGACAGCATCGGATGAGGTGCAGATGGAATCTCTGGTGCCCGTCTCACCCTTCCCTGCAGACGAGCTTTGGGACAAGCTGATGAAAGCGGTCGACAGTCTGAAAAGCGATACGCTGAAGACCATCGTCACGGAAGCCTTGAGCGACCCGGAAACGGCAGAAAGACTGCGTGCTTTCCCGGCTGGCGTGAGAATGCACCATCAGTACTATCACGGGCTTCTGGAGCATATCGTCTCGCTGCTCTCCGCAGCGGAGAGGCTGCTCCCGCTCTATCCGCAGGCGGATCGGGATGTGCTGGTGGCGACCTGCATTCTCCACGATATCGGCAAGCTGTACGAGCTGTCCGATCCGATCGCTCCCGAATATACAACGCCCGGACAATTGATCGGCCATTTGGTGATGGGAGTGGAAATCGTCAGCGGCATCTGCCGCAAACACGATATTCCGCTGGGGAACGCGGAGGTGCTTCACCTGAAGCATTGCATTCTCAGTCACCACGGCGACGTGGAAAACGGCTGGGGAAGCGCCGTCTCGGGAAAAACGCCAACGGCCATCCTGTTCCACCACCTCGATATGATCGACAGCAAGATGAACGCGCTGGGTCAAACGTTGAGTGACATGGAAGACGAGGAGTGGGCCTATTCCGCGGTCGTAAAGAGGAAAATCTGGCGAGGGTATTGATGCATGACAGCCTAAAAAAGAACCGTCTGCTTATGGCAGGCGGTTTTTTGCGGAAAGGCTCCTATTTTCATAGATCGAAAGTAGTGTGACTATTTCCTTATCTGGAACGTAATACCAAATAGACGTGATGAATAAGGAGGAGCTTTCATTGAAAAACGGAAGTAAAACATTGGTGGCGCTGATTGCGTGCTCGCTGCTCGCTACGCCGGCATGGGCTGCGGAAAAACAAGAGCGGCCGTTGATGACGACACTGCTCAACAAGCTGGAAGATCTGCCATTTCAAGCCCAACTGACAATCACCGGCGTGCGTGATGATATTCCGCTGCTCAAAAATATGAGGGTAGGGACGATCTCCCATCAAGATGATACATACACCGTCACCTTGTCCAATGCGGGCAAGACGGAACGGAGCGACGAGAAGGCAACTGCTACCATCAAGGTCAAAGAGGATGGAGAATTGATCTCCTTAAAGGTGAAGGAGCCGGATGCCGCAAGCGGAAAATTGCCCGATTTGTACGGAGATAAAAAGCTGGTAAACGATTTTGTAAACTACCGTCTCTCTCCCGATTTTACGGCAAGCTCGTTTGCGGTGTTGGGCATCGAGGACGGTCAGCACGAAAACAAAGCCATCTGGTCAGTCTATCCTACGATCAACGGCGTTCCGTTACAGAAGAAAGCAGCGGAAGTGGTCGTGAACGGAGACAGGGATATTGTGTTTGTCAAACGGGAAAACGTAAAGCTTCCGAATCAGTCCTCGGTCGATGATCCGCGAAAAGCGGTTCCGGTCCAAAAAGCGAAGGACGCTATCGCAGAAAATCTGAAGCTGAAGTTGGTTTACGATGAAGAAAACGGGAGCTGGCTGTACCTGCCGCGCACGGTAGAGGCGGTCAACGCTTTGACAGGAGAGCCGGTGTCTCCCATGCGCATAGTAAAGGAGGAGCAGGTCGAGATAAACGGTCAGGCTGACCTGTCTGCTTGGCAGGATAGCTTCAAGCTGGAGCGTGTTTTGAAAGCCGAGCTTCAGCTCCCCTCCGTGCCCGTTGATATTGGAGAGGAAACAAAGACAGCCGCCGAGAAAAATGGCAGATGGGATGCCCCTGTAACAAGGGCCGGCATTCACGCAGTTTTTGATAAAGAAAAGAAAGGCTGGACGATCAGTGTCGACGACGAAGCACGGAAAGAGCGCGAGGAGCCGTTATCGGATCGGGAAGCAAGCAAAATGGCTGTCAACTTTGTTCAAAACGCATTGATTTCCGGAAAAAAATCCTTTCTCGTAAAAGAAATGAGTCTTTCTGCAGAACGGCCAAAATGGGCTGAAAAGTCGAAGGACTACCGGGAGTACACATACGCTTTCCACGAGGTGTTTGCCAATGGCGCAATAGGCTTGCAGCCGCTGTATACGATTGTGGTCGATGCGGATAGAGGCGGGATTCGCTCAGTAGAACACAAGATGACCAAACGTCCGGAAACAGAAGAAAAACTGGCGAGCGTCAAAGGAAAAGCGGCAACAGACGCAATTTTGCGCGACCTGGAGGTATCCCTGTACTATATTTATCCGGAATACGGAGGGCAGACCCCTTCGCTTCCGCAATTAGTCTACCTGCCGGTTAATATGGAAACTCTGGCGCTCAACGCCCAAACCGGAGAGCCGGTAAAACGCGTGCCCAAAGAGAAGCAGACATACCTGGAGAAAGAGAAAGGGAAAAAGAAAAAGTCAGAAGAAGAGTAGAAAGCAGCGAAAAATTGGCGGGAGAGCGGTACGATTTCGCGCTGTTTACAGTGAGGGGGAGGATAATCCCCCTCCCTTTCTTTTTGTAGGCACAAATCTGCCCGTAAAAGGCCAGCAAGATATTTTCTAATCAGTCAGATTGGACAATCGGGGCAATCCGTAGTAGGATTTTTTTTATTCGTGTCGAATACCTTTGT
This sequence comes from Brevibacillus borstelensis, assembly GCF_003710865.1. GTDB lineage: Bacteria > Bacillota > Bacilli > Brevibacillales > Brevibacillaceae > Brevibacillus > Brevibacillus borstelensis. The sequence goes on from NZ_RHHO01000049.1 coordinate 8,532, forward strand.
GATTCCCATTTGTTTGGCGGTTGTTTTGCCAAGCGAACTAGAAGGAGAAAGTATATGAAACGGCCAACCTATACCCTGTCGAGTATCGTTAAAAAGGTGTTTCGGTCAGGCGAACGCTCGCTTCCTCGCGAAGAAATCTGTGCGCGTTTGAACGAGACCGGACTGATTTCCCTTCTGGACATGGATGCAGAAGCGCTGCTGGCCAAAGTACTGCAGATGGAACAGTCGCCTGTGCGCATCGGGCGGACAGAAGCGATCGTGGAGGTAACGTACCAGCCCCATCAACTGTTTGATCTGGCGTATCGTTTTTTGCGCGATACCCAATCGCCGAAAACGCTGGAACAGATCGTAGCTGAGCTGCGTCGACAAACGCAGTTTGGATGGAATCAGATCATGCGGATGCTGCAACTGGAGCGCGATCTTCGCTTCGTCCAATATCAGGGGGATGTTCGCTGGTTTTTGGCCGATTGGACATTGGCCAACGATCAGGTGTACCAATTTTGCCGCAAAAATGGCATTGCGCAAATATCTGTTAGGTCGCTTACGCATTTTCTGGAGCTGGAAGCAGAAGTGCCGCAGGGCTCCGTTTTTTTGTCCGCTCTGGACGATCGGTTTCGCACAGATGAGGAGACGCTTCACATCATTGTCCGCGAAGACATCACCGATTCTGAGGAAGATGATGCCGATGCCGAACCAGACGGCGAGCAAGTGGAATGGGAACTGGAGAAAGCAAGCGCCGAAGCAGCTCCCACAACCGCGCAAATCGAGCAACAGTCTGTAAACCAAGCACCTTCAGAACAATCCGAAGTGCGGGAAGAAATTGCTGCATCACCTGCCAAAGCACCCGATGAGCAGCAAGAAGCGCCGCCTACACGACAACATGAACAACATGAACAACTACAATTTGAGGAGGAATTGCCAATGAACGCTGTTCAAACTCAATCTGCTTATCAGGAGGCCAAGGAAATGCTTCGCCTGGCCCTGGACCGTCTGCAGGTCCGCAATCAGGAAATGGCTCAGGAGGTTGTTGCCCATTTCCAAAAAAGCAATATGCAAGCTATAGAAGTTCTGATGAAAGAGAAACATAAAAATGAGCAACTCGCACTTGGCATTGAGCAAGTGCTGAAAGCCAACGATCAGCAATGAGTGATCTGGAGGCCAAGATCCGGTTGGAGGTTAGGTTTGCCTTGCTGCGCGACATTATCGCGAGTTATCGGATTCGCCTACAGGAGATGGAACGGAAAGTTGTGGAGCTGTTCGCCGCCAATCAGTTGGCGGCCATATCCGAATGCATGGAGGAACAGCAACGCATAGTCAGACTGATTCGCAAGCTGGAGCAATTTATCAAGGAGTGGGAATCAGTCCAAGACGCCGGCATCTCGCACGAACCAAAACGAGAACATACGAAGACCTGAAATATGCGGTAGTTATAGGGGGATTGCGCTAGATCCCTGCGCATGCCGCGACGGGATAGAAAGGAGATCCAAACCCCTTATGTCTGTAGGAAGAAACGAACTGTGTCCCTGCGGTAGCGGGAAAAAATACAAAAAATGCTGCGGTGTCGTAACACCGATTACGGAGCTCCGCAGCCGCCATGAACAAAAGCTCCAGAAGGAGTACGCCGGCTGGGTAGAGCGGCTGAATCACTTTGTCAGCGGACAGGTGAGCAGCGATGCCGTTCAGGAGCTGCGTGCCCGTTTTGCCGCTGAAGTCGGTCTGTCCGGGGAGAGCGTCATGAGCCCGGAGTGGACGGCGCACTTCTTCAACTGGCTTGTACTGGACGTCAAGACGAACGGCGACACGCCGATTGAAAACTATCTCAAGCAGCACGGGCGCCGGATGGAACCTGATCTGCGCCGTGCGTTCTCCCGTCTGAATCTCGATGTTTACGAGATCGTGCAGGTAGACCGTGACGCGCTGACCGTTCAGCATCCGTTGCGCGGCGACGTCCGATACGTCATCAGAACAAATACATTGCAGGTTGAGCCGGGGCAATTGATTGCCGGCCGCCTGCTTTCGCTCGGATTGCGCGATGTGCTGTTCACCGGCAGCATCGTCCTGCAGCCTCACCTGAAGCCGGCGCTGCTGGAGTGGCTCAAAGCCCATCCCGAGATTTCCAAAGCGGCAGACGACAGCGCCGAACGCACCTACACCACTGCCTTCTATCGCTTTATCGTACAGTTTGGCGCGGAAGAAACTCCCCGGAGCGTGCAGGGCATGGTTCGGCGCGTTTATCAAGTTCCGGATATGTCCCGCCTGCAGCGGATGATTGAATCGCATCGAATGCTGGAGCTGAAAAAGCGGGAGGGCTCTCGCGAGATTTGGGTCTACGCCCCGCGGAAGGAAGAACATCTTTTTACAGCGTTAAAGGACACGCTGCTGGAATTGTATGAGGTTCGGGCGGAAGTTCTGATCCAGGACGGAACAGTCTTGTTGGAAGGGTATGCTCCCCAACTGGATGAGCTGGCAGCACTCTTGCAGCTCCCTCAAAGCTCCGGGGAGGAAGCGATCACAGCTCTGTCCTCGACGGGAGCAAAGCTGACCAAAGGAACGCTGTTCATCACAAGTCAGCCTACGCTGCCCTCCAAAGTGCTGCAATGGGCTGTCCAGACGTACTTTACGGAAAAATGGCTGTTGTCCGCGAACGACGCACTGGACGGTCTCGCACCGGTCCTGGTCGCTGCATCTGACAATGAGACGATGCAGGACAAGCTCCACAAGCTGGTGGAGCAGTTGGAAAAAGACAACAAGCTGGGTCAGGGCGTTGCCCGGTTTATCCGGGTGGAGTCGCTCAAATCGCGCCTGGCCATCGCAAACGATGATTTGCATATCGCCGGCTTGCTCTCCAGACCGTTGATCGAGGGATTGCCTGAGAGCGTCTATACGGTTCAACCGGAGCGTTTGGCTGATATCCACCAATTTGTTCAGGAGATGACCGAAGGCAAGTCTGAGGCAACGGTGAAAAAGTACGACGAGGTCATGACCAACTTCCGCTCGTTTGTACGGAGCGCCTTTGGTCCCGGATTTTCCTGGGAGCAATTCAGACGCGAGGACCTGGCATACTTCCTGGTTCACGACATCTTTACGCGTGTGGATGCTTCGACGAAGACGCTGGCAACCAATCTGCTGTCGGTTTTGACCGCTTTCTTCAAATGGCTGGACAAACAGCATCAGACAACGCTGACGCCGGTCATGCAGCCGCTTTTGGCAGAATTGAAGGAGACGCTTCCTGAAGCATACCGCTACCGGACTTTGCTGGAAAAGGATGCACATCAGCGGCTGTTTGGCAGCGAAGAGAGCTTCCGCACGGTGAAGGAAGAGACAATGGTTCTGGAAGAGAAAACAGCGGAAGGCTGGTACGTCAAAAACAGCAAGGGCGATCGGGTACTGCTCACGCTTCCGGCAGAGGATGTCCTGCAGCTCGCTTCCGACTGGCTGATTTCCGGACTGGTCGGCCAAACCGGTGACGATACATGGAGCTTGATCGGAACACCCGAGCTTTATCCGCCTGTTATCGGCCAGCTTATGGGACTCAAGCAGCGAGTTCTGGTATAAATAAAACAACAACCCCGAGGCTATCCGAGCCCGGGGTTGTTGTTTTTTGCTTACGCAAGTCTGCGTAAATTGTTTGCGCTGGAATCTTGCGTTTATACCGTCTTGTTCCAGCTCGTAATTTCCTTGTCGCTTGGCAAAAGAAGACCAAGTGCGCCGATCAAAGGCATGAGCGAGCACACCGTGATGACAAAGGAAATGCTCTGAAGGTCAGCCAGGTAGCCGAGTACGAGAGCTCCCATGCCGCCCATTCCAAAGGCAAGGCCGATAATCAGGCCGGAGACGGTGCCGATGCGGCCGGGCAGCAATTCCTGTGCGTACACGACGGTAACGGAAAAGCTGGAGAGCATGACAAGCCCGCTCAAGAACAGGACAGGATACGTCCAGATTCCGGATACATACGGCGTGAGCAAGGTCAATGGAAGCGAGCCGAGCGTGGAGAGCACGAGCAAGTTTCTTTTTCCAAAGCGGTCAGCGATCGGCCCTCCCATGAAGGTTCCAATCGCTCCGGCGAGCAAAAATCCGAATACGCAAAGCTGTGCGCTGGCGTACTCCATCCCTTTGACATCCATTAAAAAGAACTGGTAAAAGCTTTGATAGCCCGCGTTCATCCAGGAACGGACACTGACGATGAGCACGAGCAGGCCAAGAGCGATCATCCGTTTTTGTTTAAAGCTGTACGCTACGGCCTCCTGCACGGCTTTCCTCGCTCGCTGCTGTCCCTGGTACCAGATCGCGACGTAAACCAGGACAGCGCTGGCTGCAGCCGCAGGAACAAGGAACCACATCGCACCTGGCTGGCCAAGCGGCTGAAAAATGAGGATGGTCATCAGCGGGGCCAGAGCCTGGCCGGCGTTTCCTCCCACCTGAAAAATCGATTGGCCGAGCCCGCGTCTGGGACCGGAGGCATGATGCGCGACCCGGGACGCTTCCGGGTGAAAGACAGCAGAGCCGATACCGACGCACGCGACAGCCAACAGTACCACGTAATACTGGTCGGCCAGGGCCAGGGCAAGCATGCCCAACCCGGAAATCAACAGCGCAATCGGAGGCATATAAGGGCGGGACTTGCGGTCGGAGACATAGCCTACGACTGGCTGAAGCACAGATGAAGTAAGATTCACTACAAGTAAAATAATGCCTACCTGCGTGTACGTCAGTGCCAAATTGCTCTCCAAAATCGGCAGCAAGGCGGGAATGACGGCTTGGATACTGTCGTTCAGCAGATGAACGAGACTAATGGCAAACAACATGCGATAAACCGTCGGAGCGGCGCTGGCCGCTGGGCTGGCATTCAAACTGCCGGTCTGGGCACTCATATCTTCCTTCATCTCCGTATTTTTTTGCTATTTACTGTAGCACTGTTTTTTCCGAACGTCATTACTGTAAGGTCAGCATATAGCATGCAAAAATAGGAGGATGAGAAACAGAAGAGCGGCACACACTATTCCCTAGCCGAAAAGGAGGGGTAACATGGAAAAGAAGTCGAATGATCTAAACGGCAAACAGGAAAGTCACACGCGCCATGGCGGAGACGCTCACCGTTCTACACAAAAAGAGCCTGAGGGCCCCGTACAGGGCTTCAGTCAAGCGCCACACGGCAAACAGTAAAAGCGGGCTCCCTCATCGACACAGATGGGGGAGTTTCGCATGATCGGAACATTTTTCTACAAAAGCGGACATGAATGTGCTACAATACCTTAGTCAGTATTTTACCAATGGAAGAAAAACTTAGTGCTTATTGTCGAAAAGCACTTTTCTTATTTTCAGAAACATTTCCATACAATACCAAGCGTTTTCGCTGACAAGGAGATTGATGCACATGCCGGATACAGTCGGAAAAACGCGTACTGTTGCTCATAAGACGAAGAAACCAGTCCGCCGCCGCAATCTGCGCAAATGGTTGATGTTCTTTACTGTTTTTTGCTTGCTCCTGATAGGGGGAGTTGCCGGGGCGATCTACTTGAAAATTGACAACGCCCTCGATACGGTGACCTCGCCGCAGGACGGCTATGTGTCGCCTGCTTCTGTAAATATTGATCCTACATACCATAATGATAAACCTCTTTCTCTCGTAATTCTGGGGAGCGATAGCCGGCCTGAAACAGGCTCGATGAATACGGACGTGATGATTGTAGCGGTTGCCAATCCGACCACCAAAAAGGTGACAATGGTTTCTCTGCCGCGCGATACACGTGTAAAGATTCCAGGATACCGCGATTACCACAAGATCAATTCGGTCTTTGCCAACGGCGAGGCTGAGCGCCGTCAAGCCGAACGAAAGAAACAAATACCGACTGAAGACGGGATTTCGTTGACCAAAAAAACGTTGACCGAGCTTTTGGGCATCCCGATTGATCACTACGTAGCAGTCGATTTTGACGGCTTTAAAGCCGTTATTGACGAACTGGGCGGAGTGGAGGTCAACGTGGACCGCAAGCTGGTCTACGACGATCCGACCGATAACACGCATATCAACCTGAACCCGGGCGTTCAAGTGTTGAACGGCGAACAGGCCCTTGGCTATGTCCGCCACCGCCACGACAACCGGGGAACGAAGTACTATTCCAGCGACTTTGACCGCAACCGCCGCCAGCAGGAAGTCATCGCCGCAGTGATCAACAAGGTAGGCTCGCTGGAAGGCTTGACCAAAATTTTCAGCATCATGGATGTCGGAGCCAAGCACATACATACCGACTTGTCCAAGGAGCAGATCAAAGGGCTGGCTTATGATTTCAAAGGCTTGAATTCCGCTTCCGTGACGACTCTGGACAACGGCGCCTACTGGCAAGGAAGCTACACGTTCCTGCCAAAGGAGAACCTGAATTCGATACGTGCCGCGCTGCAAACGGAGATGGGGCAGACGGAAAGCATCGTTGCGAAATTAAACGACTCTCCAATTCTTGCGGCCGGGGACGATTCTTATGCCAGCAGCAAGCCTCGCACGACAAAGAAAACGAGCGAGTCGGCCGCTTCATCGCAACCGGCGAAGCCAAAGAAGGAGCAGGCAGCCAGCAAGCCGAAAGAAACGCAGCCTGACACCGCAGAGGCGGATGAAACAGTCGCGCCGCCGCCTGACATTATGGCGCCTGACGACAACCAGCAGAGCGGGCAGACGACTCCGACACCGGACGCCACCACTCCAGGATCGGGTGCGACGCCAGGCAACGGATCGACGCCGCCGCCGGATATTGTTCAACCAACGCCCACTCCTGCTCCAAGTCAGGAAATGACTCCACCACCAGCAGGGGAAGGCGAGAAAACGACCTCCTGATCCATAACAAAATGACAGAGGAACACCCGAGATGTCGGGTGTTCTTTTTTCGTCGATGCCGTATTTGGAAAAAGATTCATAAAAAAACTTTTTGGATAAATCATTGCAAAGTGGTTTAAAAACACCAAAAGCATGGTAAAATAATAATATGCTGAGAAGACAGATAAATCTGATAAATGAAACGGACAGGGAGGGATTTGGATGACAATTTTTCTGGTCAACCTGTTTCTGGTGATCGCGTTCGTGTACCTGATCAGCCGCCAACAAAACGAAGAAATCATATATGATGAAGATTTTTTTCTCCAGAACCCCTCAGCCCTTGAAGAATACCAACAGATGCCCATCGACTTCCAACAGGCGTTCTTTCGCAAACATAAGGACTGGATCAAGGAAAAATACATGCGCGGCGAAAGCTACGTGCTCGCTTTTTGCCCCAACAAGGAAGTAAGGCGTGCCTGGCTCTCGGAATTCGTCAATAACAAGGACTTGAACAATACACCCACCCCTTCGCCATGAAGGGGTTTTTCGTTGATCCCCCCGGCGTGGTATACTTCGGATAGGAACGTAAGTGTGCAACAGAAGGAGTAGACAAAATGCTGCAAAGACTGATTGAACTATGGGACCAAAACATGCCGGAGAACGGTATGATCCATGATGTGATTTTGCGTTCGGAGCATTCCTTGCTGGAAGACGAAGAAACCAAGGAAGTAAAGCTGATTATTGCTCCAGCCGAAGGGGAGCAGCCGGCTGCGTCTGTTTTTCTCTACGAGCTGGAGCCGGGAAAAAGCTGTGAAGTGGAGATCGAGCTGGAATACCCGGGCCTTGACCTTTCGGAGCAGGGTGAACGCTTGTGGGAGCAGGCGAGAGAGATTGTAGCAGAGGTGTCCCTATCGGAGAAAAAGCGATTCCTGGCCCCTGGCCAGTTGGCAGAAGCCACCTTTATCCTCGACTATCATTTCGTCGTGGAATGCTCCGATGAAGAGGGGACCGAGAAGATTATCAAGCAAGCGGCCAGCGATTTGGGAAAATTGCTGGGGCTGTAGGGGGAGGTCGGACAGAATGAAGAGAAGGAAAATGAAAGGAGCGTGGAGAATTGTATTACGCAAAGAAATGAATGAGCATTCATTCGGATGGTGAGGAGTGAGCTGATATGGCGATCAGACGGGTATTTGAACCGATTCAGATCGGGCAGTTGACGCTGGACAATCGGGTCATGATGGGATCGATGCACGTCGGCCTGGAAAGGCTGGAGGGGGGCGTTCAGCGGCTGGCCGCTTTTTATGCCGAGCGAGCAAAAGGCAAAGTGGGCCTGATCGTAACAGGCGGAGTTGCAGTTCTCCCTGAGGGCGGCATGGGTGAAGCGTACTGCAATGCGTATGCCGACCATCATGTCGAGCAGCTTGGCCATCTTACGCAAGCCGTACATGCGGCAGGCGGCAAGATCGCGATGCAGCTTTTCCATGCGGGCCGCTATGCGTACAAAGAGACGACCGGCCTGGAACCGGTCGCCCCGTCCCCCCTGCAAGCGCCGATCAACCGGACGAAGCCGCGCGAGCTGAGTCCGGAAGAGATCGAACGGACGATTCAGGCGTTTGCCGATGCAGCGCTTCGGGCCAAACGGGCGGGGTTTGACGGTGTCGAGATCATGGGATCGGAAGGATATTTGATCAATCAATTTCTTTCTCCTGTCACGAACCATCGCACTGACGAATGGGGAGGAGACTTCGAGCGCAGGTCGCGATTTGGCATCGAAGTGATGAAACGGGTCAGAGGGGCAGTCGGAGAGGGCTATCCGGTCATTTTCCGCATGTCCGGTCTCGACCTCATACCCGACAGCACCACGATGGAAGAGACGCTCGAGTTCGCCAGACAGATCGAGGCTGCCGGAGCAGATGCGCTCAACGTCGGGATCGGCTGGCACGAATCAAAAGTCCCCACGATCGCCATGATGGTACCGCGCGGCGCTTATGTCTGGGTCGCCAAACAGGTCAAGGAAGCCGTCAACATTCCGGTTATCGCCAGCAATCGCATCAACGATATCAGGCAGGCAGACGCAATCCTGGAGGACCAATATGCGGATATGGTTTCGATGGCAAGACCGCTGCTGGCCGACCCGGATATCGTGAAGAAAAGCATGGAGGGCAGATTTGACGAAGTCAATACATGCATCGCCTGCAACCAGGCTTGCCTGGACCACATCTTCGAAGGCAAGACAGCGTCCTGTCTGGTCAACCCGATGGCTGGCAGGGAAGAGGAGTGGAAGCTGGCGAGTGCGCCTGTGAGAAAAAAAGTAGCTGTTGTGGGAGCGGGCCCGGCAGGTTTGGAAGCGGCACGAGTTCTCGCCGAGCGCGGCCATCAGGTCGTCGTTCTGGAAAGACAGACACAGATCGGCGGGCAGCTGACATACGCGGTTCAGGTCCCAGGCAAATCCGAATTTGCCGAAACATTGCGATATTACCGAACAAAGCTGCGCCTGCTGGGTGTAGAGGTCAGGCTTGGTGTCGAGGCAAGCGCTGATCAGCTTATCGCAGAAGGGTTCGATGAAGTAGTGATTGCTACAGGTGTCATCCCTCGCATTCCGGAGCTTCCCGGCATCGATCTGCCTCATGTAGTCAGCTATGCGCAGATCTTTGAAAAGAAGGCAAGCGTGGGGAGCAGGGTCGTGATCATCGGAGCAGGAGGAATCGCCTGCGACTTGTCCCATCTTTTGGCGGAACCCGCCCAGCTGTCCTCCGAGACGATGAAATATTTGCTGGAGTATCGGATTGTGGAGCCAAAGCAGCTGCAGCGGATGCAGACAAGTCCGAGACGAATCTCGATACTGAGGCGTGGCAAGCATGTGGGAACAGGACTGGGCAAAACGACCCGCTGGGCTGTGCTCGCCAATTTGAAAAGGCAGGGAGTGGAAATGCTGACGGAGGTGGAGTACCGCGAGATAACGCCGGAGGGCGTGCGGATCGTGCATCAGGGGGAAGAGAAGCTGCTGCCGGCAGATACAGTCGTGATCGCGGCCGGAAACACGCCAAACAATCGCCTGTATGAAGCATTGCGGGAAAAGCTGCCGGTCCATCTGATTGGCGGCGCCAGAGAGGCAGGAGAGCTGGATGCCAAACGGGCCATTTACGAGGGAGCGGCGATCGGCAGGAATATATAATCCATTCGCACCATAATAGAATATTGTCGGCTTTTAGGATCTTTTGTCGAAAGACTATCATTTGTACATGTTTTTTTGCAAAATAAAAATGTGCTGTTCAAATCAATTTGAATGGGGGCTCTCGCCTTGATGAATCAAAATGGCATCTTATTGGGAAAACGTCATTTCTTGCACTCTACCGAGCGGGTTGTAAAAGTGGAGGGATGGACGTTTACAATAGCCCCGGGTTTTAAGGTGATTGCCGGCGGCAGTGCCAATCCGCTGCAAACGTTGATCAGCATTTATCACGAAACCGAGAAAATCGCACAACTTGTGCTCAGTCATAGACGCTGCGATTCGGATCTGTCTGTCCAGGCCATCTCCAGTGAAATTTGTCTGGAAATGTCGCCCGCGACTCGTACGGTCAACGTAGCAGTGAAACAATAGGGCACCCAGGCAGGGTGCTTTTTCACTATCCTGACCCTATTTTCAGACAGGAGATGAGGCAAATGAAGTTGACAGAATGGAAGCTGGGGGAGTTTTCCCTGACCTGGCTGCGAGGCGGCCTGACACAGTTGGATGGCGGTGCGATGTTTGGAGTGGTGCCAAAGCCTCTGTGGAGCAAGCGTTACCCAAACAACGAGCTGAACCAGATACCGCTCCGGGCTGATCCCATTCTCCTGCAAGCGGGCGGGAAGCGCATCCTGATCGAATCGGGAATCGGGAAAGATCGTTTGACCGAAAAGCAGAAGCGCAATTTCGGATTGCAGGAAGAATCAGAGGTGCTCGAGTCTCTGCAAGCGGTTGGACTCTCTCCGGAAGATATTGATATTGTATTAATGACCCACATGCACTATGATCACGCCAATGGACTGGTATCGGTCAAGGACGGCGGCCAGTTGTCCTCCACCTTCCCCAGGGCCGTTATTTACGTACAGGAGCTGGAGTGGGAGGAGATGAGAAACCCCAACATCCGTTCCCGCAATACATACTGGGAAGAAAACTGGCGTCCGATCGAGCAGCAGGTGCAGACCTTCGGCTCCGAGCTTTCTGTCATCCCGGGTGTCACGATGCACCATACAGGGGGACACAGCCAGGGACACAGCATTGTCAGAATGGAAAGCGGGGGCGAGCTTGCCCTGCACATGGCTGATCTGATGCCGACTCATGCACATCAAAATTCTCTGTGGGTGCTGGCTTATGACGATTACCCGATGGACTCCATTTTTGCCAAGGAAAAATGGGTCAAACAAGGCTTGAAGGATGGAGCGTGGTTTACCTTCTACCACGACGCCATCTATCATGCGGTAAAGTGGAATGAGCAGAACGAATTGATCGGTCAGATCAAAGTGGAAGCATAAAGACGTGCCATTGCGTTTCAGAGCCGGGGAGATGCCCCGGCTTTCTTGCATTTTCATCTGTCCGCCTCCGAGTTTTTCCAACCTTATCAAATAATCGAACATCCTCATCGAAATTTTCCATAATCAAAAAGCTTCAAACTTGATTGACGAATCAAGTGCCGCTCACTACAATAAAAAAAAACTTACGGAACTGTTCGGAATTGGTAGAAGAGCAGAACACCTAGAGGAGAGAGAAAAATGAGTAGGGTCAGCGCAATGTTTCGTGAGTTTCACCCGATTGTCTGGTCATTGGTGGTCGGGACGGTATTTGTACGGGCGGCCAGCTCGATGAGCATGCCCTTTCTGTTTCTGTTTTTGTCCAACCATACGGATATGGACCTCGGGATGATTGGACTGACGATTGGTGCCGGTGCGCTTGCCGGAACAATCGGAGGATTTTTCGGGGGAACCCTTTCGGACAAGTTCGGACGGCGCCGGGTCATGCTCGGTGCCCTTTATGTATGGATGCTTGTGTTCGTCGGTTTTGCATTCGGGAAAAGCCCGCTTTTGTTTCTGCTGCTCAATATTATCGGCGGGCTCTGCCGTTCTTTTTACGAGCCTGTTTCCCAAGCGCTGATGGCGGATGTCACTCCGCCGGAAAAACGCTTCCGCGTCTTCGGACTCCGCTATACGGCGATCAACGTCGGGGTCGCGGTCGGGCCGATACTGGGCGCGATGCTGGCCATGACTTCCGCCGCACTGCCGTTTCTCGTAACGGCGGCCATTTACCTGGTGTACGTAATCAGCTTGCAAATGATGCTGAACGTGTTTGGGATCAAAAAGATCGAGGGGCAGAAGAAGGAAGCCGTCAGCTTTCAGCGAGCTTTTGAAGTCGTGGTCAAGGACAAGGCCTTCCGCCTGTACATGGTGGCTGGCGTCTTCGGGGCGATCGGCTACTCGCAGATGTCCTCTACCTTGGCAAAGTACGCGGAAATGTCTGTGGTTGACGGGACGAAGCTGTTTGCGATCCTGATGAGCGTAAACGCGATTGTCGTCGTGCTGATGCAGATGCCGCTTATGCGCTGGTCGGAAAAACGGACGCCGCTCACCAGTATCGTGGTCGGAAACGTGGCCTATGCGCTGGGGGATGTAGGATTTGCTTTTGCCGGTTCGTGGAGCGTGTTCATCATCGCCATGGTCGTCTTTACATTGGGTGAAATCCTCACCTTTACCGCATCTGACGTGCTGATTGACCGCATGGCCCCGGAGGATATGCGCGGTACGTATTACGGGGCCAAGAGCTTCAGCAATCTGGGGCAGTTCATCGGTCCGTGGATGGGCGGCATTTTCCTGGCTACTTTGGGAGGCAGCGCTTTATTCTGTGTCGTCGCCGCTTTTTCCTTGACCAGTACAGCCTTCCAGTGGGCTGGACAGCGCGCGTACTTGAAGCAGAGCGGGAAAGCGCTCGATGCCGCGCGAGTCCAGGCCTAAAGGGAGCGGGGAGCGAAGTTATTCCAACGCCTGCAGGATCCGGTCGGCAATCCGCTTGTAGCCCGCTGCGTTCGGGTGAAAATGATCCGTATACAAATAAGCTTGCTCCTTGTTTACGAACAGGTCATAGGTCGGCACGACCAGCACGCGGGGATAGCGAGCGGCAATATCGGAAGCTGCGCTGTTCCAATCCAGGACAGGCTGAATCGTATCCGCTGCTGCTTCGGTGTCTCCAAACGGGTTGTACAGGGACGCATAGACAATCGTTGCATCCGGGTTTGCTTTTCTGATTTGCTTGATAATCTCTTCAAAGTTGACCGTCAGCCGTTTTGTGGCTGCGGCCAATTTTTTTTCATCGAGTTCCTCCAGCTCTCCGGACTGCTTGAACAGATCGTTCCCGCCAATGGTAAAGAAGATGAGGTCGGAGGCTGCCAGTTGGCTTTGCACCTGCTTCTGAGACAACTGGGCTACGAGGGAGGGCGATTCTTGCCCGTTGATAGCCAGATTGGACAGCGTGATCTTGTTGCCGCTCTTTTTTTCCAGAGCTTGCCGCACAAGTCCGATGTAGCCAAGCCCGTTGGCGTCACCGACACCTCTTGTCAACGAATCACCGAGCCCGACGATTTGCCGGACTCCTTCTGCCGGGACCAGAGTAGGCGGCTTTGCCTCTTTTACAGGGCCGACTGGGCCTTCTGGAGCAAGCTGGCTCGGGTCAAGAGCGAGCACAAAACCAGCCGCCAGCAGCAGCATCGAGGCCAGCGAGAGAAGTCCAAACACGCGCCATAACCATTTGCCGGAGCTTTGCATGGGTACCTCCCGTTTCGGTATTGAATCGTGTTGCATGGTATAATGTGACAGTAAACATATATTTTGAGTGTACCACAACAGACCCTTTTTTGCCCAAGCAGGGGCAGTTGACAGGATAGGAGGTGCAGCTATTTGACGGAAACGGTATTGTCAATCAAAGGGCTTCGCAAGCAAATGGGAGGAAAGCCGATCATCAAGGACATTTCCTTTGACGTATATGCGGGTGAAGTATTTGGCTTTCTCGGGCCAAACGGTGCCGGCAAGACCACGACTATCAGGATGCTGGTCGGGCTTGCGTCGGCAGATGCGGGAGAAATTCACATTGGCGGCATCTCGCTGCACAAGCATTTTCCCCAGGCAATCGCTCAAGTGGGATGCATTGTGGAAAATCCGGAGCTGTACAAGTTTATGACAGGCCGGGAAAACCTGGAGCACTTTGCCAGAATGAGCGGCGGCATCTCGCGTGAGCGGATTGAAGAGATTGTCCGTTTTGTCGATTTGCAAAGAGCGATCGACGACAAGGTAAAGACGTATTCGCTCGGGATGCGGCAGAGGCTCGGGATCGCTCAGGCCCTGCTTCACAATCCGAAGCTGCTGATCCTGGACGAGCCGACCAACGGCCTCGATCCCGCAGGAATTCGCGAGCTGCGCCAGTTTATCCGCAGACTTGCCGAAGAGGAAGGGCTGGCTGTCTTCATTTCCAGCCATTTGCTCAGCGAAATCGAGATGATGTGCGACAGGGTAGCGATCATAGGCAAGGGCAAAGTCATTTCGGTCGGACTTGTCAAAGACTTGATGGAACAGTTTGGCGATCAGGTGGAATGGAGCGTTTCTCCAGAGACGACAGAGGCGGCCAGCCGTATCTTGCGTGCTCTTCCTTTCGTCGAAGAAGCCGTGGCATCCAAGGAAGGCCGGATCATGTGCAAAATGGACACCGAGCGGATCGCAGAGGCCAATCGGACTTTGGTTCTGCAGGGCATCGCCGTCCTGGGCATCGCCGCAAAAACAGTAACGCTGGAGGACCTGTTCCTCGCGCTAACGACAGAAGAAGGGGGAGCAGAACATGGGCATGCTGGACCTGGTGCAAAATGAGACCATCAAGATACTGCGCCGTCGCCGTTTTCTCGTCATTCTGCTCATCCTGGCCATTCTGATCCCGATTTTTACCTATGCCCAATACAGATCCGTTCTCACTGCCCAAGAGCAGATGGGAACAAGCGACTGGAGAGCGCTGCTTCAACAGAAAATCGTCGACACGCAAAACCGGCTTGCCTCCAGCCGATTGCCGGAGGAATGGCGCGAGTTTCTGAAAATCACCGTGCAACAGCAGCAGTATTATCTGGATCACGACATTAATCCGATGGCGCCGGGGGCTCCGACGTTTGCCCGCGGCTTTATGGATCAGGCGATATCGCTGTTTCTGCCGATGATCATCGTAGTGCTGGCCGTCGACCTCGTATCGGCGGAATTCAGCGAGGGGACAATCAAGCTGCTGCTTACCAGGCCCGTCAGACGCTGGAAGGTGCTGACCAGCAAGTATGTGACACTTTTGCTGTTCACTTCGCTCACAGTGCTGATGACCCTGATCCTGGCTGCGCTGATTTCAGGAGTGGTGTTTGGCTATGCAGGCTGGGACATGCCGGTGCTGACAGGCTTCGAAATTGCCGGAGGAGAGCTGGAGACTGCCGGAGTCTTTGCGCTGCCGCAATGGAAGTACCTGCTGATGCAATACGGATTGGGCTGGTTTGTTTCGGTAGTAGTGGGAACGATCACCTTTATGGTTTCGGTATTGGTCCGCAGCGCGGCCGCAGGTATGGGCATTATGATGGCCGCATTGATCAGCGGGGCGATTTTGACCCAGATGGCCTCCTCATGGGAAAGCGCCAAATACTTGTTCGTCGTCAACCTGCAGTTGACCGATTACCTGGCAGGGACGCTGCCTCCGATCAAAGGCATGAGCCTGCCGTTCTCACTGACAGTGTTGACAGTATGGGGGGCGGCATCGCTCGTCGTTGCCTATGCTGTGTTTATCAAGCGGGATGTGACGTCGTAGACGGATTGGTTGGGGGGTGCTTGGGCCAATAACGAGACTGTGCTTCAATAACCCGAGCAGAGCCGTTTTGATAGAGCAGGGATTTGAGAGTGAGGGTGATGCCTCACTCCCCAAAATAAAAAATGGCCAGCCAACTTCTGCTGGCTACCCTCATATAACGAAAGACGCGGGAGCGACTACCCGCGTCTTTCTTACTGCCATGTGATTTGCTTTGACGCTTCCACAAGCTGATCCAGTGTAACCCCGTTTGCTGTGACAACGACGTACAGCGATTGATTGTCCGGTTGGGCGTTGAAGTGTACGGCGTGCTGTGCTGCGGCTTCGCCCGCGTTTGCCTGTTTGTCAAAAGTAACCGCAATGGCTTGCTCTGATTGAACGGTAAACAGTTGGGTCGCGGTGAAGGTGCCAGGGATGGACAGACTCCGTTTCCCGTGTTCATTGCGAACCACTTCTACCTTGATCCAGTCTTTGTTTCGCTTGTACTCAGATGTCAAACGAATGACCTTTTGACTGGTTTGCGATTCGTATTGAGCGGAAATCGCATGCAGAGAAAAACCTTCAGGCAGCTGTCCTGCCTGGGGTACAGGCATATCTGAGGCGTGTGCCGCCGTCTCTACATCAGAAAAGCTGGAAAGGGTAATTTCCGACTTTGCCATAGTCGAGACAGCAGGTCCAACGAGCGCAGGTGCGTGCTCCGCGGCAGGCTGTCCTGCTTCGTCGGCATTCGCGTCCAGAGCCAGTGCGCCTACAGGCTGATTGGCCAGCGCTTTGTTCTGTTCGTCCGCTGGAACGCCTGCGACCGGGTTGTGCTGCCCTGGCTGATTTGGCGCGGCTTCCGCATTGCCTTTCGCTTTTGGCTGATCTGCAGGAGGCTTTCCATTTGCATTGCGGGCAGCGATTATCGGCCGTTTGGGTTCGGGCGCTTCATTTCCTTCCGGTTTTGCAGACTCCCTGGCAGACTTCAGCTCGCCGATTTTCTCAGCAGGTACATCCATGGCAATCTGATTGCCAAAAGCCGATTGGTTTGGGCCACCTGCATTCCCATCGGGTTGTCCGGCTTTTTCCTGAGCAGGTGCTGCTTTACTTTCAGGCGGTGCTGCCTGGATTGACTCAGTTGAACTGCCGCCAAAGGCCTGAGTGCCTGATTTTGTGTCCATGGCCGCAGAAGCCGGGCTGTTTGCAGCGGGAGCGGAAACGATGGCGCCTTGCATATCGGCTGCGCTGGACTCCGCTTTCATGCTGATTTCCTGGCTGCTGTTTTGTGTTTGCTGGAAGCCGATCGCACCGACGACAAGCAGGATAGCCGCGGCACCAACCCATGCCATCGAAGAGATGTTCGGTCTGAAGCGGCGCGGCGCAGCCGGTTTGACGACAAGGGCTGCAGCGGCTTGGGGAGTAGACTCTTGTCCGGTCATCTTGTATATCGCTTGCATAATGTTGTCTTCCAATTGCGCCGACGGCTGAGGAACCTCTTTCAAGAACTGCACCTCCTCGCCGTTTGCAAATTGTGCTTCGATCCAGACCATGCACTCTTCACATGTTTCGATATGGAAAAGCGTGCTCTCATTCGTGGTGTCTTCCCAAGCTTTTCTAAATTCCTGGCAGTTCATGTACGAGCCCCCCTTCCTTGCGTGAAAGTAGTTTGGCCAGTTCCTGGCGAGCGCGCAAATATCGGACGCGGGCTGTCGACTCGGCGATGCCGAGCAGCGCAGCAATCTTTTCGAAAGGATATTCATGCGTACAGCGCAGCACGATGACCTCCCGATACGAATCAGACAACAAGGCAAAAGCCTCCTCGATTTCCCTGCGCGTTTCCTTGTTCATGAGCGACTCCTGGGGAGATTCGTCGCGCACCTGGGAAGGGACGTAGGCCAGTTGTTCGTCAGAATCATGGAACTTGCGCCGTCTGATAAAATCGATTGTCTTGTTGCGTGCGAGCGTATGCAGCCAGGAGGAGAATTGACTGTCCCCCCGAAAGGTGGAGAGTTTTTCATACGCTTTGACGAAGACCTCCTGCGTCAGGTCTTCCGCATCGGAACGATTGTTTACCATTTTGTAGATAAACACGTAAATCATGTGCTGATACCTTTGGATCAACTCCCGGTATCCTTCAATGTCGCCCTGGAGAATCCGCTGAATGATTTCGGCGTCGGATTGCATCGAATCTCCGGCCTCCTTCCCTCTATGTGACGCTGGCATATGCTGAAACGTTTCAGTCCAGCGACTCTATTTCTATCACATCGTATTTATATCCTTGTTCTACCAGAAACAACTGGCGATTCATAGCAAATTCTTGCTCTCTCGTATCCCTGGTGACCAAGGTGTAGAAATGGGCCGTGTTTTCTTTTTGTTTTGGCCGCAGTATTCTGCCCAGCCGCTGCGCTTCCTCCTGCCGCGAGCCAAATGTACCGGATATTTGAATCGCGACATTGGCATCGGGCAGGTCGACCGCAAAGTTGGCTACCTTGGAGACGATCAACCGCGTAAGATCGCCAGCCTTGAAGCGCTGGTAGAGCGACTCCCGTTCTTTTTCCGGCACTTTTCCGGTAATGACAGGGATGTCCAGCAGCTGTGCCATTTGCTCCAACTGCTCCACGTATTGACCGATAATCAAGACCCGGTCATTTCCGTGGCGGTCGAGCAGCTTTCTGACGACATCGAGCTTGCGGGGGTTTTCTGCAGCGATCCGGAACTTTTGTCTCGCTCCGGCATGGGCGTAAGCCTCCCGCCACTTCGCCTCAAAGGGCAGACGGATTTCCTGGCATGTGGCACCGGCGATCCACCCCTGCTCTTCAAGCACTTTCCACGGCATCTCGTACTTTTTCGGGCCAATCAGCGTAAAGACGTCCTCTTCTCGTCCGTCTTCGCGGACAAGCGTAGCGGTCAGTCCGAGCCGGCGCGTCGCCTGAATGCCTGATGTGACGCGAAAAACGGGAGCGGGCAGCAGATGCACCTCATCATAGATGATCAATCCCCAATCCCGCTTGGAAAACAGCTCCATGTGCGGAAAGTCGCTTTCTGCGTCCGGTCTGTACGTCAGAATCTGGTATGTGGCCACAGTCACGGGCTTCACTTCTTTTCGCTCGCCAGTGTACTCTCCGATCATGGCGGGATCAAGGTCTGTCTTGTCCCGTAATTCGGAAATCCACTGCCTGACAGAAGTGGTATTGGTGGTCAGGATCAGGGTTGCTTTTTGAAGCTGGCACAAAGCTCCCAGCCCGATAACGGTTTTGCCCGCCCCGCAGGGGAGCACAAGCACGCCGCTGCCGCCCAAGGCCGATCCGGCGGCATGAAAAGCATCCACCGCTTCCTGCTGGTATCCTCTCAAGGAAAACGCCTTTCCGGAAGCCGTGGTCGGTAAAAGGGAAACAGGGCAATCCTCGCCGCTTGTATAGCCTGCCAGATCCTGTACGGGATACCCCAGGCGGATCAATTCCTGCTTGATCAAACCGCGTGCGTACGGCTTGACCGGATACTCGTGCTCTTCCCGATGCTCCTCCAACAATGACGATATCGAGCGATAGCTCGTCAGCTCCTGCAGCAGCAGGGGATCGTCGCCGGTCAAAAGAAGTTGATCCGCTGCTTTTTCCAGACGAATAAGTCCGTAGCGCTTCATCGTCTCATGAATCTCACGGACAATCGTAGAAGGAACTCCGTATTTACTATACGTGCCAAGCACCTCGGTTACCTGCTCAGGGGCGATATGGGCCGCTGCGGCATTCCACAGGGAAAGCGGCGTAATGCGGTACGTATGGATGTACTCGGGGCTTTTGATCAATTCCGCAAAGCCTGCTAACGCCTGACGCGCCTCATTGAACAACGGGTGCTGGGCTTCCAGGAGAATGGTCCGATCGCTTTGCACAATCATCGGCAAATCGGGACGGTACGACAACTTCTTCACCTCGCCGATTGTATGTTCGTTTAGCACCATGTTATCACATCATGATATAGAAAGAAAAACCGCCTTTTCTCAGTGGAAAAATGCTCCAGTCCTTGTTGGCGCAGTGCCGCGGGGAAACTTTTGGGACTGTGTGGGTTACACTAACCCGAAGAAACCCCGATGAAGGAGGAGAGACGGCATGGACGTATGGGGGAACGTGTTCAATCTGTTCCTGATCGTAATCCTCGTCCTTCTCAACGGCTTTTTCGTCGCAACTGAATTTGCCGTGGTCAAGGTGCGGGAATCGCGCATCACGCAGCTGGTGGCAGAGGGCAACAAAAGAGCGGGGAATGTAGAGCAGGTGCTGGACAATCTGGATGCTTATCTGTCGGCCTGTCAACTGGGAATTACCCTCGCGTCATTGGGACTGGGGTGGCTTGGAGAACCTGCCATCGCCCATCTTTTGCATCCGGTCTTTCACTATTTCGGAATGAACGAGGCCCTCGTCGGCAGCATTTCCTTTATTATCGCTTTTTCCATCATTACGTTTTTGCATATCGTCCTCGGCGAGCTCGCTCCCAAATCGCTCGCCATCCAGCGGACCGAATGGGTAGCCCTCCACGTGTCCAGACCGATCCAGTTGTTTCATAAGGTCATGTACCCGTTTATCGCCTTTCTCAATTGGTCGGCTGCAAAAATTTTGAGTCTGGCCGGCATCACGATGGAGCCGCACCAGGAGGCGCACACGGAAGAAGAGATCAGGATTTTGGTCAGCGAGAGCCACAAAAGCGGACTGATCGACCAAACCGAGCTGATGCTGGTCGACAACATCTTTGATTTTTCAGAAACGATGGCCAGAGAAATTATGGTCCCGCGTACAGATATGGTCGTGCTCAATCTCGACGACTCCCTGGAGGAAAACATCAAGCTCGTCCAGCACGGCCGGTTTACCCGCTACCCGGTGGTCGACGGGGACAAGGACCACGTCGTCGGCAGCCTGCATATCAAGGACCTTTTGACCAGCCTGCTGGAAGGCAAGAGCAACAGCCTGGAATCGATCATGCGCCCGATTTTGACCGTCCCGGAGACGATCTCGATCAGCCGTCTTTTGACCATGCTGCAAAAACAGCGGGTGCAGCTCGCCATCATCATCGACGAGTACGGGGGAACGGCGGGGCTGGTTACTCTGGAGGATATTATGGAGGAGATCGTCGGCGACATCCAGGATGAATTCGACGATGAACGGCCCGAGGTGGAAAAAAAGGACGGCCAGCTTTCCTTTGACGGACGAATGCTGCTGGAAGAAGTAAACGACTATCTCGACCTGGATCTCGATGATACAGAGGTAGACACACTCGCCGGCTGGATTTACATGCAGATCGACCATCCGCCGCGAGTCGGGGATACGGTGCGGCATACCGGCTATGAATTCGTCGTCGGCGAGGTCGATCATTACCGGATTACGAGGGTGCTGGTAAAAAAAGTCGCGAAGGAAGCGCCAAAAGAGCAGGAAGGCCAGGAGGAGCCGGTTCCAAACGGCTGAGACAAAGCGTTTGCGATAGTTGCGGCAAAAAATCTTTTCATCCGAAAAAATTGTGCTATAATGGGACACAAGTTTAGCTTAGCAGAGATTAGAGGAGGAAGTTCAGATGAGAAAAGCAGTATCTTTTTTACTATCCGCATGTTTATTCGCGGGGCTGACAGCCTGTGGCAACCAGCCGGAAGCCGCAAGCACCGGTTCGGCTACGCCTGCTGCGGGTGGTGAGCAAGTCGTCAAGCTCGGGTTGACCCAGTTTGTGGAGCACCCGGCACTGGACGCGATCCGTCAGGGGATTGTCGACGGACTGAAGGAATCCGGCTATGAAGATGGAAAAAACGTGGAGCTCGATTATCAGAACGCCCACGGTGATATGAATAATACGGTCTCGATTGCGCAGAAGTATGCCGGCGACGGAAAAGATCTGGTGATAGCGATCGCTACGCCATCCGCGCAGGCAGCCGCCAAGGCGATTACGGACAAGCCGGTCGTCTTCAGTTCTGTGACCGATCCGCTGTCTGCCCAACTGGTCAGCAGTCTGGAAAAGCCTGACAAAAACGTCACAGGCACCTCCGACAAGGTATCCATGGAGCAGCAGCTGAAGCTGGTCAAAACCTTCCTGCCCGAGCTCAAAAAGCTGGGCGTTATTTACACGACTTCGGAGGTAAACTCCGAGGTACAGGTAAAGGAACTGGAAGAAGCGGCGAAAAAAGAGGGCATTGAAGTAGTCAAGGCCGGCATCTCCCAGCTCTCTGAAGTACAGCTTGCAGCACAGGGGCTTGCCGGTAAAACGGACGCCATGTTTATCCCGATCGACAACACGGTCGTATCCTCGTTTGAAGCGGTACTGGGAGCAGCGGAGCAGAACAAAATCCCGGTATTTGCCTCCGATACCGACACGGTGAAGCGGGGAGCAGTGGCTACGTACGGCATCGACTACTATCAAATCGGCAAGCAGACCGGTGAAATGGCTTCTCGCATCCTGAAAGGACAAAAAGTCGCTGACACACCGGTAGAGGTTTCCAAACAAGCTGATTTGTACATCAATGAAAAGGCCGCGGAAACATTTGGCCTGACTGTGCCCGAAGCGCTCAAATCACAGGCGAAAGAGATCGTGAAGTAAAAAGAAGAGAGCGCCAAGCTCTCTTCTTATCTTTTTTTCAAGGATTTGTATCACTTCCCCCGAAAGCACCAGATTACAGCTTTCCAACCTGTTTTAATCATGGTAAGATTAAAAAAATTTCAAATGGGGGTTTTGATACATTATGAGAAAAAGAAAGTCTATCCAATTGGTCCAGAAAATTCTGTGTCCTTTGCTGCTTTTGTCCGTTGCAGCATGTGGGCAACAAAGTACACCGGCAAACAATTCTGCCCAGCCATCTGCTCAGACGCCGGCAGAAGCACCAGCACCTTCTCAGGAAACCAAGCAGGTAAAAATCGGTATCGCCCAGTTTGTGGAGCACCCTGCGCTTGACGCGGCACGCGAAGGTTTTATCGAACAGATGACAAAGAACGGATATGAAAAAGACAAGCAAGTCGTGTACGATATCAGTTCGGCACAGGCGAGCATGGACACAGCGATCCAAATCGCCCAGAAGTTCAACTCCGACAAGGTTGATCTCATCCTGGCGATCGCGACTCCGACCGCTCAGGCTTCCGCGCAGACGACCCAGGACATTCCGATCCTGTTTACAGCGGTGACCGATCCGGTCGAAGCGGGCCTGGTAAAGGCGATGGATAAGCCGGGCGGAAATGTAACCGGTACGTCTGACATGAACCCGGTGGAAGAGCAGCTGAAGCTGGTAAAGGAACTGAAGCCTGACGCCAAGACAGTAGGTGTCATCTACAGCTCCGGCGAAGTCAACTCCAAGGTGCAGGTAGACGCAGCCAAAGCCGTTTCCGAGAAGCTCGGCCTGGCGATACAGGAAGCAGCCGTAACGAGCGCGACAGAAGTGAAGCAGGCGGCTGAATCGATGGTAGGCAAAGTAGATGCTTTCTACGTTCCAACAGACAACCTGGTCGTCTCTTCGATCTCCGCTGTTCTCGGTGTGGCCGAATCGCAAAAAATCCCGGTAGTCGCCGGCGAAGAGAACTCCGTCAAAAGCGGCGCGATCGCAACCTACGGCATCGACTACACAAAACTGGGCGCGCAAACAGCCGACATGGCCGTGAAAATTCTCAAGGGCGAAAGCAAGCCTGCCGACATGGCTGTAGAAATGCAAGCCGACATGAAGCTGGTGCTGAACAAGAAGGCAGCAGAAAAAATGGGCGTGACAATTCCGCAATCCATGCTTGATCGCGCTGGCGAAGTGATTGAGCAATAATCGTAGGAGGATATTATGAATCTGGCATTACACGGAGCAATCGAACAGGGCTTGTTGTTCGCGATCATGGCCCTGGGCGTATATTTGACCTTTCGCATCTTGAACTTTCCCGATCTGACCGTGGACGGCAGCTTTGCACTGGGCGGGGCGCTGGCAGCCAGACTAATCATCGAAGGAACGAATCCGTTTCTCGCTACCCTGATGGCCTTCGTGGCCGGAGGGGTAGCGGGCATCTTTACCGGAGTATTGCACACGAAGGGCAAAATCAACGGTCTGTTGGCCGGGATTCTGACGATGATTGCACTTTATTCCATTAATCTTCGGATCATGGGCAAGGCCAATTTGCCGCTTCTGCGCGAGGACACGCTGTATACCTTTGTGAAAGATCTTGGGGTGCCCAATCTCGCGGTGGGAGGGGTCGTCTTTTTCACCGGGGTTGCCCTCGTTTTCCTGATCGGCATCCTTTTGCTGAAGGCTATTATCGACTGGTTTTTGCAAACCGATCTTGGACTTGATATCCGCGCAACCGGAGACAACTCGAAGATGATTCGCAGCTTTGGAGCCAACACGGATACGACAACAATTATCGGGCTCGGCCTGTCCAATGCGCTGGTCGCAGTTTCCGGCGCCTGGGTCGCACAATACCAAGGCTTTGCCGACGTAGGGATGGGGATCGGGATGATCGTCATCGGTCTTGCCTCCGTGATCGTCGGGGAAGTGCTGTTTGGCAGCTCGTCGATCTTCCGCGCTACGCTCGCCGTTATCCTTGGCTCAGTCGTGTACCGTCTGGTGATCGCGCTTGCCTTGGACGCGGGGCTCAATCCGTCCGACATGAAGCTGATTACGGCGCTCATCGTAATTATCGCGCTGACCGTTCCGGCGGTTGCAAAAAGCGTCTGGAAAAGGCAGCCGTTCCGGGCGACGAAAGGAGGGAGAGGCGATGCTTAAAATTTCACGTGTACGCAAGGTGTTCAACGAGGGGACAGTCAACGAGAAAATCGCTCTGCGGGAAATCAATCTGAACGTCACTCCCGGCGAGTTCATTACGGTTATCGGCAGCAACGGAGCGGGGAAATCCACGCTGATGAACATCATCTCCGGCGGACTGATCCCGGATACCGGCAGCGTCATCATCGACGGAAAAAACGTGACAAAGCTGGGCGAGCACAAACGGGCCTCCTTTGTTGGCCGCGTGTTTCAAGACCCGATGGCGGGGACTGCGCCGAATATGACGATCGAGGAAAATCTGGCGATCGCTTATGCGCGCGGAAAGCGGCGGACACTTTCATTTGGAGTGAACAACCGGAAGCGGGAGCTGTTCCGCGAACAGTTGAGGCAGCTAGATCAGGGGCTGGAGAACCGCCTGAAGACAAAGGTAGGCTTTTTGTCGGGAGGTCAGCGACAAGCCTTGAGCCTGTTGATGGCTACCTTTACGGAGCCGAAGATCTTGCTGCTTGACGAGCATACGGCTGCGCTCGACCCAAAACGGGCTCAATTGATCGTCGATCTGACCCAAAAGGTCGTCGAGCAGTACAAACTGACCACCATTATGGTCACCCACAACATGGAGCAGGCGCTCAATATGGGGAACCGCCTGCTGATGCTGCATGACGGCGGGATCATCCTGGACATTCCTCAGGAGAAGAAGCAAACGATGAAGCCGCAGGATCTCCTGCGGGCCTTCGAACAAGCCCGCGGCGGAGAGTCCTTCAGCGAGGACCGGTATCTTTTGTCCTAGGGGTGTCATGCTGAGCCTGCATTCAAAACGAATACACGGGCTAGTTACGAACCGGAGCCTTCCCGACTAAGCGGGGAGGCTTTTTCCATGCGGCGAAGGAAAACGTTTTGGATCACAGCACCGATCAGAAGCAAGGCCGTCGCGATGGTGAACAGGACGGCTCCGTCGAAGTGCAGAAACAGAAAGCTGCCGGCAAGCGGGCCGAGCGTGCGCGATATGTCCCAGTGCAAGCCGTACACGGCAAAGTACCTGCCCCGCATCGCGGCGGGAGCCATTTTGGATACCATCGTCAGCATATGGTTCAGGCCGATGCTTTCTCCCATGACGAACACCAGTTGCATACACAGCAGCAGGATAATGCTGTCGGCATTCCCGTAAGTCCAAGAGACTGCGGCGAAGCAGATGTAGGAAAAGACCACCAGTCGGCGGGGGGAAAAGCGCTGAGTAGCTTTCACCAGCCAAAACTCAAGCACAATCGCCGAGATGCTTTTCGTCAAAGCGAGCCATGCCAGCACATCGAGATAATTGGCGAAGCCGTTCTTCAGATGAAGCTGCAGGTTCGTCTCGGTTTGGGCATAGAAGAAGCTGATCGGCAGAGCGAGGACCATCATGGAAAGCACAGCGCGATGGGCGCCCACTTTGCGAAACGAGATTTGCTCGTGTGCGCTCGCGCATTCTTTTTGCCCCTGATGCTTCGTTTCCGGCACCTTCCACCAGATGACAGCAGCATACAGAAACAGCGAAAGACCGGTGCAGACAAAGGCAAGAGCAGGTGCCGTCTGATAGACCAGAACGCCCAGAAGAGGGCCGACGGAGGCTCCGATATAGGTTGCCGTACTCAAAAGGGCAAAGGCCTCTGTCAACTGCTTGGCCGTCATGCTGTCGGCCAGCACGGCCCGGCTTGCCGGGATAAACAGAGAACGGCCGATGCCGTTTAGCACGTACAAAAGGGCAAACGCTGCGAGCGAGCCTGCCGCGGCCATTCCGAGCATGCTGAGGCCTTGCAAAAGCAGGGCGAGCAGCATGATCGGCTTACGGCCGTACCGATCGGTTACGCCTCCCGCGATCAGCGTAAAGAGAATGTCGCTTGCAGGCTGCAGCCCGATCACGAGCATAATCAAGGGGATGCTTCCCCCGATTTTTTCGTGCAGGTACAAAATGAGAAACGGCGTTATCATGCTGCGGGACAGCTCCGTCAGCAGCTCGCCGAAGAGCCGGACCCAGAGGATCACAGGGTACCTGGAAAAAAGGCGTGTCGCTTTCTCGTTCATATCTGGTATCCTTTCTGTAATGATTTTTGGGTTGTTCCCGATTGTACGGGGAAAACACCAGGACAAAAAGGGTACAGATTCGGCCCGTTTTTTTTCATGTTTTAGGGGGACTATCGCATGCTTTTGTTCGAACACTACCATCGGCTGTATTCATTTTTTCGGGAGCAAGGCGTATCCCGCCCGATTTCCATCAGTCTGGAGCAGGTCGCATCTCACTTGTGCTGTACGAAGCGAAATGCCGCGACAACGGTAAAAAAGCTGCAGCAACGGGGATGGATAGACTGGCGGCCAGGAAGGGGCAGGGGCAATCAGTCGACGCTGACCTTTCGGCTGCAGCCGGGGGATGTCGTGCTCTCCCTGGCCCAGGAAATGATTCTTCGCGGAGATATTCGCGACGGACAAGAGCTTGTAGCCCTTCACCAGGATGAATGGGAAGGACTAGGAGAGGCGTTTGGGCGTTGGATGGACAGCCAGTTCGGGCTGCATGTCCAAAAAAGCCACGGCAAGCGGCTCGATATGCTGCGGCTGTTTGCGTCAAGACCGCAGCCGATTTTGGACCCGGCCAGACTGCTGATGCGTTCAGAGGCAAATCTGGTGCGTCACGTGTTTGACGGACTCGTCCGCTTTGATCCCGCATACAAGACAATAGATCCAGGAATTTCCTTTTATTGGGAAGTGGATAATGGCGGCACAGCCTATACGTTTTATTTGCGCAAAGGCGTACGGTTTCACCATGGCCGTGCCTTGACAGCGGAGGATGTGCGCTATTCCCTGCTCAGGCTCGGCAAACAGGCCTCCCCGCATCGGTGGATTACTCGCTCGATCCGGCAGGTGGAGGTCATTGATTCATACGTCGTAAAAGTCATGCTGCATCGTCCGGATTTTCTGTTTCTTCATGCCCTCAGCAAAGAGTACGCTGCAATCGTTCCGGAGGATTACACGGAGCGTATGGGGGAGGAGTTCGGTAGGATGCCGGCAGGCACGGGTCCGTTTCGGATCGTCCGCAACGACGATTCGATGCTGGTGATGGAGGCGTTCGAGCCGTACTTTGGGGGCAGGCCGTTTCTGGATCGGATCGAGCTGTGGCAGGTGCCGGAACGCGAGACTGCGCCTGAGCTCGGGCAAGCAGACATCCCCCGAATCCTGTATGCTCCCGGCGAGGCTGGCGTTGACGGCGAGACCATGCGAGCTGACTGGCAAACCGTTTACAGGATCGAGCAGTGCTTTCAATACCTGGCTTGCAATGCAGGCAAGCCGGGGCCGCTCCAGGACGATTCACTCCGGGAGGCGCTCGATCTCATTATCGACCGTCCGGCGATGCTGGCCGAGCTGGGAGGGGACAGACAGCCGGCTGTTCATTGGAGTGGAAGTCAGGTCAAGCCTCCAGAGATTGAGCGTCCAAGGGAAGAGCGAATTCAGCAGCTCCTGCGTCAAAGCGGCTACCGGGGCGAGACGCTCAGTCTGTTCACGATGCCCGAATACGATCATGTGGAAGATGCGGAATGGCTGCAAAAGCGCCTGGGGCGATACGGCATCAAGCTGGCGATCCATTATGTCGAGCCCGAAGTGTTGGCGAGCCAACAGATGCGCGGGGCTGATCTCATCCTGGACAGCGCCAATATGGATGAGCGCGAGCACCTGTCACTCCTGGAATTTTTATTTGACGATTCGGCTGCGTTGTCTCATTTTCTCTCGCCTGGGTTTGCCGATGAGGTGATGGAACGTGTTGAGAGAGGGTGTGCCGCAGCAGATGAGGAGCAAATAACGCAAAAAATGCAGGAGCTGATGAAATGGATCGCCAGCCAGCGCCTGTTTTTGCCCTTGTACAGCAATCGGATCGAAGCTATGGCGGACTCGAGGCTTGGCGGTATCTCGCTTGGTGCATACGGTTGGCCGGATCTTTGTCGAATTGTGGTGAGAACATAAAAAAATGTCACATTTTTGTATGAAACCGCTTTCCTCTTTCATCGTATAATTAGGAAACGATATAACAACAAGAATCAGCGTCCAAGAGTTCGAGGGAGGATATAGAAGTGTATACGAAAACGGAAAAGGACAAACATATTTTGTTTGCATCCATTCGCCTCATAATCTGCGTCGGTCATGCAGATGGTTATATAGGAAACAAAGAAGTGAGCCGAATCCATGAGCTGGTCAACTCGGAGCACTTTACGCTGAGAGAAAGACAGATTCTCATGGACGATATGGATTACCCCAAGCAGCCGGAAACCATCGTCAAGGACATGGTGGACCTGTCTCTGCCGGAGAAGCTCGGTCTGCTCCGGCAGTTGTACAAAATCGCCCTGGTCGATCAAAAGCTTTCGCTTGCGGAAACGTTGGAAATTAGACGAATTTCCTGCTTGTTGGGAATCTCCGAAGAAAAGCAAAAACAGGTGGAAGAATGGATCGTGGAAGGGATTCAATGGCGCGACCGCTGGAAGGAGATCGTCGGCGAATAAGTCCGTGAGTGCTTGGAAGCAGTTTTTTCTGGTGTGAAATGGGAATAGCTATAGAGGCGTGCAAACCGGTCTGCGGTTTTTTTGCACGCCTCTTTTTTCCCGGACAAAAGGTCTTTTTGGTACAATAAGGAGAAGACAGCCTGCCAGAATCCGGACGCGGCTTGCCGGAACAAAGAAATCATGGGCAGCAGCGTCACGAAAAGGGAGGATATGATATGTTGCGAGTATTGTTGACGAATGATGACGGGATTGAGGCTTTGGGCATCCGCAAACTGGCTGAAGCGCTTCTCGCCTTGTCCGATGTAGAGATTTTTGTTGTAGCTCCCGCCGAGGAAAGAAGCGGCGTAGGACACGGCCTGACCTACCGCAGTGCGCTCTCGCCTAAGCCGCATTCCTTTTACGGACTGCCGGTGACCGCGTGGACGATCGACGGAAATCCTGCCGACTGTATCAAGGGCGCCTACCACCTGTTGTTTGAGGAAGGCAAAAAACCGGATATCGTTTTTTCCGGGATCAATGTAGGGACAAATCTGGGACGGGACATTTATTATTCGGGTACCTGCAGCGGAGCGAGAGAAGCCGTTATTTTGGGCATTCCGGGCGTGGCTCTCTCCTATGACAACTGGACCGACCAGGACAATTACGGACAGGTGGAGGAAATCATTCGCCCGCTTTTGCAGTTGTTTTGCGATCAGGCAAGAGAGGATCGACTGGCTCCCGAAGTGTTCTGGAACGTCAACATTCCGCATTTGCCGCCGGAAGAAATCCGCGGAATCGTCCCTGCCGCACTGGCGATGAACCACTACGAAGACAAATACAATCAGGAAGCAGAAGGCTACTGGCTGACTCGCGAATACCCGGACAGAAGCAATCCTACACCTGAAGAAGACTACTATCTGGTGAAACGCGGATACATCGCGGTAACCCCGGTACATATCGACGCGACAGACCGGACACTGCTCGATAAAATGCTGGAGTGGCCGATTGTAAAGCAGTCGGGCAACGAAAAAAAATGACGGTTCACGAGTCCTTTCGTCCCGCTTTGATCCCCGATCCGAAGCGGGTATCGCCGACATCCGATACCCAGGGAGAGGTGCTTGATTCCGCGGTTTATTCCGATCTGTATCATTTGGCAGAGACAGAAGGATTGCCCTACTTTGCCCGAATGTCTGCGGCTGGCGATGTTGAGCTGTTCCTCGTCTTCGAGAGCATTGACGCCTTCAGCGAATCGACACGGGACGCTGTCTCCGTCGAGTTTAAAACGTATCGCAACAAGCTTTTGGCTGTCATCTGGACGCTCACTGATCCGCTCGATCCGTTGGGCTTTCCGCTGTCGTTTGACATCAAGCGAACTGAGGACCGCGGCATGGCGCTGCGGATGCTGGAACAAGCCGAGGTTCCCCTGCACTATTTGGCCTTTGAAGAGGGACGGCTGACGCATATTTATACGGAGGGGATTACGTTTTCGCCAGAGGAAGCGAGACAAGCGCATGCGATGGTGGAAGCATTGTTTTTCGACAGGGCTGACGAGCTTCCGCATCAGGCCGAGGTACAGGAAGCAGCGGAAGCGCAAAGCGTTCCGCTCTCTTTCCTCTCGGATGCAAAGCTGGAGGAAAAGGGAACGGCCTACTTGATCGACTTTATGCGATTGCAGGACAAACACGGCGCAGATGAAGCCCAGCATTTGCTGATGAGCACCGTCCATCAAGCTGTATGGGTGATGCGGCGCCATGCCAGAAGCGAAGTCAGGGAGAGGTCTTTTACCGTGTGGGCAGCCGAACATGATGGGCTGCTGAGACTCATCGTGACACCGGAGATGTCAGACTTGTTTGAGGTGGTTCATCTGACTGAAGATGAAGCCAATCCTTTTTCACGCTTTCTCTTTACGTTGCCGGAATTTCTTTCGACAGAGGATGCGGTGCCGCTCAGACACGGAGCTTATCCTTTGATTCGCATGGAAGCGGGGCGACTC
This sequence comes from Brevibacillus borstelensis, assembly GCF_003710865.1. Classification (GTDB taxonomy): domain Bacteria; phylum Bacillota; class Bacilli; order Brevibacillales; family Brevibacillaceae; genus Brevibacillus; species Brevibacillus borstelensis. The sequence goes on from NZ_RHHO01000049.1 coordinate 39,363, forward strand.
TACCATCTGGAGCTGGATGAGACGAGTGCGGAGCGGCTAGGAGCTATCTTTGACAGGCTGTATCCGGGAGAGCTGAATCCGTACGAGAACGTGTCGGAGTAGTTTTTTCGGAAGGGCACCCGCATGACGACTGACGATTGTGGAACGAGCATTCTTTCGTGGAAAAACGGGAAAAGAAGTCACCATTCAACAAAGGAAAGTTTAGCCATCATTGCGAAGAGATATAGACAGATTTTCCATGGAAGGGTGAGGAGGATGTTCACAGTACAACCTGAGGGATTTGAGGCGATTTCCGACTGTGCCCGTCGGTTTCAGGAGGATGTGGAAAAGCTCGCAGAACGGTTTTCACTAGAGGTAGATGGCCGCTTTCCCGCCATGGAACTGCATGTCCATCCGCGCTTGCAGGCGACGCTGGAATACGCCCTTTGGGGGGAAGCGGGAGTGGTCGCTGTCAAAGGGAAGCTGAACGCATTGACGGACGATCTGGCCGATTGCAAAACAATTTCGGTTACGATGAAGTTTTCGCTGTCCTGTGACCCGCAGACCGATATCGAGTGGTTGAAGCAGCGAATCGAAGAAATCCTGTACGGGGAAGTGGAGCTGTTTTGGCACAGACCGCCCGCAGGACATATTGGACATATAGAGCTGACCATTGCTTTTCAGGCCGAGCCCGGTGCGAGCAGGATGAACGAATACGTACGCTGCGTTCTGGGCATCGTAACAGGAAAGATGATGGCCGCATAAAGGCTCCCCGTTCGTGCGGGCGGGCTTTTTTTGTCGACAGGAATTTATGAAAATGCACCTATCGACATAAGTGCAACGAAGGCTTCCCCATAAAGCTTGGCGAGGCCACGTTTTCAAATGCGATGTTGCCAAGAGGAGGAATATGTCGATGCGTCTTTTTGTGGCTCTGGATATTCCCGATGACGCTGTCCGCTACATTGCGGGCGTGCAAAAACAGGTGAAGAGCCTGATCAAGGCAGATCGGTGGCAGTCACTGCACAATCTCCATCTCACCCTGCATTTTCTCGGAGAGGTAGGAGAAAAGCTGGTGCCAGAAATCTGCAAGGACATGGATATTGTCAGCGAAATTATTTCGCCTTTTTCTTTGCAGGTCGGAGGCTTCGGCGCATTTCCCCACGCAGAACGTCCCCGAGTCCTCTGGCTCGGGCTTCGCGGACAGACAGACCCGCTCAGACAGCTTCATTTGCTGTTGGGCAAGCGGTTTGATCTGCATCCCGGCCTGACCTATGACAAGAAGCGATACAGCCCGCATATTACGCTGGCAAGAGGCCCCAAGGTTGGCCAGGAAGGGGTGCCTCTAGCGGAATGGAACGAACGACTCCTCTCCTCGGAGCCGCCCGCCTGGGAAGTGACCCGTTTTCACCTCTACCAGTCAGAGCTGCGGCCGGATGGGGCGGTACATACGATTATCCACACGAGCACGTTTGATAAAGAACACGGCAAATAATCGCCATCCGATGAATAAACTGGTAGCAAGAACGATGGCTCAAACCGTGCCAGACCAGGGAGAGCCTGCCAGAAAGCGGTGGGAATCGGATGGGTGAGTTCACGACAGGCATGTTGTATCCACGCAAATATGAACCAAAAGTATTAATCGCCCTGCCCAAATCGAGGCAGCCTTATTTCCATAGGAACATCAACCGGGACTGGAATGCCTTTTTCCTGCGGGATGAGTGGCTTGAGACAGCCCATACCCTGCAATTTATTCTGAACCTGTCCCGTCAGTGTGTCCCGCTCCTCTGGTTCCATGACGCCGAAGACAACGGATGGGGGTATCGGCTCTTTGACGCGGGCTTCGAGGTGTCGTCGGCGACAATCAGCTATTCGCTGGATGCAGATATGGCGGAAGCGGAATTTGCCCGCCTCTACCCCCACATAAACCTGCATGAGGCCATAACCGAGAGCGAGGACGTAAGGCAGATGTACGATGACATTCTGGACAGGGTCGCAAGGTCCGACCAGTATCGAAGGGAAGTAAGCAAGGGGATTAAACGGGCTTGTCCGCAATGCTTCAACCGGATTGTCGGTCCCAAGCAGGTGCAGCAGCTTCGTTCCCTGTTTGATTTGCAGCTGCTGACGGATTTCGATGATGAGACAGGGGCGTCGCTTTTGTACGATTCAGTCGATTTGTTCAAGGAGATTTTGGGCATCGAGGAAATGGTGTGGGTCAGCTATTCCTATTTGGCGAGCGGCGGTCAGAAATAAGGGAAGGACGTAGTCATGCATGAAAAGATGACCCCGCAACTCTGACGGAGAAAGAAAAAATGTACGAACATGCAAAAACAGGCGGAGTCCGGCGCTTCGCCTGTTTTTTTATTCGCTTCGCCGGTCCGGGCCCGATACCAACTGCCCCTGTACGATCCGTCGTCCGTCCTGAAAGCGGACCGGTATCGAGTGTCCGCTTAAAAGAACAGGAGAATCAGATACCTGGAAATGAAGGTGAGCCTCGCTGGAATTTCCCGAGTTGCCGCAGAGCCCGATCAAATCGCCCGGCTGCACACAATCGCCGACCTCGACGCAGACAGAGTCTTGCTTGAGATGGGCAAGCAGGCTGTATTCGCCAGCTTCGTGCTCCAGGATGACGTGGTTGCCGGCAGGCTGTGTCTCGTTTACCGTTCCGACCGGAGTGTTGTCTGGTATATGGCTTACGACTCCTACGACTTTTCCAAAGGCCGGTGCGAGGATCGGCTGCCCGAACGCGTAATAGCTCTCATTTGCCGCAGGGTCGCCCGTAAAGGTGCGGCCTTCTTTCATCACGAGGAAATCAAAGGCGTATCGTTGGTTCGGATAGGCGTAATGATAATTGACCAGCTCGTTATGGCCTCCCCAGTACGTGAGCCACTCTCCGGCAAACGGAGGAACGAACACGGTACGGGTAAGCATGCTGTCAGTCTCCGGATGTGTCTCGAGGTGCAAAATGACGAGGGAGATGATCGTGCCCTCCTCGTCAAAGGCAGCGGCCAATCCCTTTTCTCCCGATCCGTCTACCCAGACATATCGTTTCGCGTGCTCCAGAAGTATGGTAGATTGCAGCTTGTAGCGATCTACACCGCGGTGGAAGTCTTCTCCCAGCGAGCGAAGCTCAGCGGCAGAGACTCTTTTGCGAAAAGCGGGGCTTGTCTGCGCGTAAATCTGCTCGTATTCCCCCTGCAGAAAGGCGAGAGGGAGCTGTTCCGGCGTGTAGCAGAAAGACGATTTCTTCCGTGTCATTTTTACTTTTTCCATGTGGAGAAGATCTCGTCCACATCGAGCAGCATGATCAATTTATCTTGCACCCGGGCAATCCCGTTCAAAAACTTCCCATCGACTCCACTCACGATCGGAGGAGCAGGCTCAATCAGCGATGCCGGTATGTGCATGACCTCTGAGACCGCTTCGACGACAATGCCAATATCGAGCCCGTCCAGCTGCAAGTCGACAAACCGGCTCTCTTCCGTGAGCGGAAGCGGCTCCAGGCCAAACATCGTCCGCAGGTTGATGATCGGCAGGATGCGCCCGCGCAGGTCAATCACGCCTTCGACGAATGGGGGAGACTTGGGAAAACGGGTCACGGGCAAAGGCTTGATGATTTCCTTTACCAACGAAATCGGTAAGCCGTAGTACTCTTTTCCCATTTGAAAGAGAATGGAATGAACCGTGCTTCCTTCTGTGTTCCAGTCCGTTTCTCCGTGTAGTTTCACCGTTTCCATTACCTGGTCCCTCCCGAAATCCTTTTGCAATCTATACCCTTATTGTACCACGGTCAAACGGGATCGGGAGGGAATTTTTCTCAACTCCGTGCCTTACCAGGAAAACAGACCCAGCGAGACAACAACGACGAGCCCGAGGCTTACGCCAAAGCTGAGGAATACATTCTTGCTGAGGGCCATAACACCCAGACAGACGAGGCTGGCGATCAGCAGCAAGGGCTGAATGACAAAGCTGCCGGACTGCACAAACAGAGAAGGAAAAATGAGGGACGCAAAAATGCCCAAAGGAATAAAGCTGAGACCGTTTTTTAAGCGGGGTGAAAAATGCTTGCTCGGCAGACGGAGAAACGCCCTGCGCGAAATATAGGTGAGCACGCCCATCCCCAGAAACAGCAAAAGGGTCTGTGTCGTCATGCGGATTCAACTCCTCTCGTCTCTTCGGCGGCAGTCTGATCTCCGTCTTCCTGTGTCGGCCAGAAATACCCGATGGCAAAGGCGAGGCATCCGGCGATCAAAACCGGCAAGCCATTTGGCACTACAAACGACAGGAAAACAGACGCCGCCCCGCACAGCAAAAAGGCAAAAATGCGCAGGAGCGACGATAGCTGGTAATAGGCGAGGGCGAGGAACATGGCCGTAAAGCTGAAGCCGAGTCCGAGCGAAGCCGGATCGGGTATCCAGGCGCCCGCTGCCGTTCCGATCCAAGTACCGCCGCACCAGCCTGCGTAAAGGGCAACGCTGACGCTGAGAATATATGGAACATCGCTTTCGCGGTGGCGAAAACGGTTGAGTGTGAGCGCGTACTGCTCATCCGTGAGAAAAAAGGCGAGCCCGTTTACTTGAGCAGTGGAAAAACGCTGGTAATGAGGCGAGATTGACAAGCCCATCAGAAAGTGGCGCAGGTTTAACAGACAAGTAGTCAAGATGATGGCCCAGACGCTTGCCTGTTCAGCAATGAGCGAGCTGCCGGCAAATTGGGAAGCTCCGGAGTAGACAAGCACAGACATCGCGATGCTTTCCCAAGAGGTAAGACCGGCCTGCCCGGCCAGCATTCCAAAGATGGCTCCGTAAATGATGTAGCTGGCGGTGATCGGCAAAGAGTCGATCAGGCCTTCCGTCCAACTGGACGTTGAGGGGGATGCGTTTTTCATATTTGCAGCTCCTTTCCTTGTTGCAGAACCTCTGCAATGATTTTCATGCCTCGATCAATTTTTTCCGAGCGCTCATGGGTAAAACAGAGACGGATGTATGGCTGCTCGGCCTCCCGCAAGAGAAACATGTCGCCGCAGGTAAAGGAAACGCCTCGCTCCAGGCATCTGGCCATCAGCTTGCGCGGGTTGATCTCTTCCGGCAGGGAGACCCAGAAGTAGAACCCGCCCTTGGGTCGCTCATACCGAATTCCCAGCGGGCTGAAGCGGTCCAGATGACTTTCCATGATGGCCGCCTGTTCACTGTATTGCAAGCGAGCGTTTTCCAGATGCGGCCGTAGAGCGCCGTTTCGCAGGTATGCAGCCAGAGCGAGCTGGCCCAGCGTATTTGTAGTGATAGACAGCTCCTTCATCCGGGTGAGCAGTTGGGCCAATTTGCGGTTGGCCGCCACCCATCCGATCCGCAGTCCGGGGAAGAGCAGCTTCGAGAACGTGTTCAAATATACGACATGGCCCGAATGATCCAGCGCTTTTAAGGCGGGCGGGGGTTCTTTGTCGAGATGGAGGTGACGGTAGGCATCGTCCTCCACGATGGGAAGCCCGTATTTTTCGCTCAAAGCCAGCAGTTGCTTGCGCCGGATGGCCGACATCGTCCATCCGGTCGGGTTGTGGTAGGTTGGGACGGTGTAAAGAAATCGCGGCCGGCAATGGCTCAAGATCCTTTCCAGTACATCTACCCGCAGGCCGTCCGCATCCATCGGGACAGGGACAACCTGCATCCCGAGCGATTGAAAAAGCTGCAGCGAGCCGAAGTAGGTGGGCATTTCCGTCAAGACGAGATCGCCAGGACGCGCTAAAAGCGAAGCGATCAGGTAGAGTCCTTCCTGCGAGCCGCTGGTGATGACCACCTGCTCCGGCGAGGAAATTTGTTCCATGTCCATCCAGCTCACAAGATGCTCGCGAAGCTCCGGCAGCCCCTGGACAGAGGTGAAGTAGTAGGAGTGAAGCTGCTCTGCCGTACTTTTGACGTAATCGGGGAAGCCCGACGATTCCAGGGTGTGCTTGCCGCCGTCGCCATGGGCAAAGTTAATGATATCCGGGTATTTGTCCGTTACGCCTAAAAGCTCAGCCATGTGGGAGGGGGCAGGGGCGAGTGTGCCGAGCGCATGAAAATGCCAGTCGATTCTCGCGGGGGCGGGAGTAAGAGCCTCCACATAACGTCCGCTGCCCATCCTGCTGGCGATGATCCCTTCCGCCTCCAGCTCTGCATAAGCCCTGACGATCGTGTTGCGGCTGACTCCGAGCTGCATGGCCAGCTTTCTCTCGGGAGGCAAAGGGGAGCCAATTGCCAGCTCCCCGCTTAAAATTTGATAGCGCAATTGATTGTAGATCTTTGTATAAAGTGCTTTGCGCCCCATGCTGTCGCCTCTTTTTCACCAGTCTATTGCTCAATATTATACGCTCTTCCAAAAATAAATAAAAGAGCCAATTTTCAATCTATAAAAAGCCAAAAAACCGGTCAGGCCAGTGGCTGTGCCGGTTTTGTGCGCTTCGTTTTGACAGCGGACAGTCCTTACGGGTCCCGCAGTTCATGTAAAGAGATGCCTTGTTCCAACGCAAATTCAAAGTCGTCAATATCGTAAAATTGGACGGGGACGACGTATTCCAGAATGCGGTCCTGAAAATCAGGCTGGTCTGTGACAAGTGGAATTTCAAACCGCATCGCGGTAAGCAGCAGCTGTGTTTCCACCGGATCAAACAGTTCGCCCCACATCTCGTTGTCATCCACCTTTACCACATGCAGCGTGACACCGTTCGGAAATGTGAAGGGAATCGTCGACCAGGGAGCGATCAACCCTTTTTCCAGTCGTTTGCGGTTAAACGGATCGTCAAAAAACTGACTCATCTCTCGCATTACCCTTCGCACGTGAAAATCATCGTCTGGGTCCGGCATAATCGGTTCGGGACTATGAATGAACTCTTCCAGCTCGTAGATTGTCGACGAAGGGATATAATAATCTGCAGGTTGCGAAGGAGCCATCAATTCCCCGTAGATGGCCAACATGATCGCTTCGATAACGAATTGTTTCGACATTTCGACAACCCTCCTCGTTACCATCATACTGAAATAAGAGGTTGACAACAACCCTGGACAGGCATAGGATAGGGATTGTTTTTTTACCCGGCAAACGTGGCACACTACTCACCAACAGGGGGGCGCAGGCATTGTTGGATGCAGGATTTTTTTCGGCACTGTTGCTTATTATTACGATTAACATAGTATTGAGCGGGGACAATGCAGTCGTGATTGCCATCGCTTGTCGAAAGCTGACGCCGGCGCATCGGAAAAAGGCGATCTTTTGGGCGACCGGTCTGGCTATTATTGTGCGCATTTTGGCGACAGCACTTGCTGTTTACTTGTTGAAAATTCCTTATCTGTACCTGATCGGCGGGCTCATTCTCGTCTGGATCAGCTACAAGCTGCTGCTCGAGGATGACGGCGAGGAACAGATCAGCGCAAGCGACAGCCTCGTACAGGCAGTCAAGACGATCGTGATTGCAGACGTCACGATGGGACTGGACAATGTGCTGGCGATTGCGGGAGCGGCTGGCGGCGATCTGGTCCTGATCATTCTTGGTCTTGTCATCAGCATTCCCATTATGGTTTTCGGAAGCCAGCTGATCCTGAAGGCTATGGAACGGTTGCCTTGGCTCGTTTACATCGGCTCCGGCATTTTAGCCTGGGCGGCAGCCAAAATGATTTTTGAGGAAAAAGTGGTAAAGCACTGGGTAGAAGGGCTGAGCGGAGTGGAGACAGCGATCAAAATAGCGATCGTTGCGGCCGTGTTAGTGCTCGGGTTTATTCAGCGAAAGCGAAGCGGCGGCAGTAAACCGGCAGAGCAGGCCTGATGTTTGTGGCTGCAAAATAGAAAAAGCTGGGACGTGGAGCCCAGCTTTTTTGTATTTTCTTGGAATGCTGCAATATGTAATGCGTACCAGCACAGACAGTTGCACCGGCATTGTTCAAGGCGACAAAAGAGCTGTCAGTCTTTCCTTGCTCACACCGAATCGACAATCGTAATGCTCATGAAGTCTTTGCTGTACAGGTCCATCTCATAGGGCGCGGCCACGGGAGAGCCGTCTGCTTCCCGGAGAATCCGGATCGTCGGCCGGTTTACAGCCAACGGGTTCACTGCAGACACGACACCGATCTGCCCAGTATTGAGAGTGACAGTCGAGGCGATCGGATATATCGCGACATGCTGCAAAAACAGCTTGACCAATTCCAGATCGAACATGCTGTTCCCGGCAGCAAACAGCAGCTCAATCGCCTCGCTCGGAGAGTAGCTGTCCCGGTAAGGGCGCTTCGAAATCAGAGCATCGAACACATCTGCGATCGCCACTATTTGCGCGTATTCATGGATTTGCTTGTCGGCCAGTTGGCGCGGATAGCCTGTTCCGTCGTAGCGTTCATGATGCTGAAGAGCGCAGTGGGCAGACAGGAGCGAGATGTTGTACTGGTTCCGCAGCAAATTGAAACCATCCTCGGTGTGATAGCGGATCCGCTGCTTCTCCTCGTCATTCAGCCTCGTCCGCTTGTTCCATAATTCTTTTGGCAGCTGGGTCATCCCGATATCAAACAGAAGCGCGCCAATTCCCAGCTCCATCAATTGCTGCTGGTTGTACCCTTTGGCCAGCCCGATAATTCCGGCGAGCACGGACACATTGACGGCGTGATGAAAAAAGTACCCGTCCAAGACATGCAGGCTGCAAAGGTTGACCAGGATGTCGCGGCGGCTGCTCAGATCAGTCAGGATTTCGCCAAAAACCTTTTGAAAGGCAAGTCCCAAATCAGGGACAGAGGTGCGCCGCTTCAGGACGGTGTTCTCCATTAAGCCGGTCATGGTGGCGTAGACGGCATCGACTGCGTGTTTGCGCGTTTCATCTCGAATGGCGTCTTCCGGGACAATGTCATCTGTATGCTTGTCTTCGATATAGAGAATATCAATACCCATGTTGATCAGGCGCTGAATGTACCGATCCGTCAGTTGGACACCTTTTCCCAAAAGGACATTGCCATTTTCCAAAAAGATCGTTTTGGCGATGATTTCTCCCGGCTTTGCAGAGTGGATGCTTACTTTTCTCACAAATGAGGACTCCTGTCTCTTGGCTTACATACAAAAAGTTCTGAAAGAAGAACCAGTTTGAATAGTAAAAATATAGCACAAAAGACAGGGTGTTCGAAACCTGTTTGTCAGAAAAGGAGGACTTTTTATCCGTGAAAAAAGACGTGTTTTTTACTGTCCGGCTGTCAGATTGCGGTCTGAACGAGTAAACCAGCGGAAGGGATTGAGAGACCAGCGGGGTTGATGCCTGTCCAGCCGCTCCTTTCTGCGTGTCAACCGCTGCTGCATCAAGTCCATTTCAAAGGTGACCCGCCTCATTTCAAGACGCAGAGACTCCTGCATTTCCTCGATGTCGGCCATTTTTTGCAGAATGGTGGACTGTAGCTGGTTCATCGTAGAGAGCTGGGCCAGCTCCTGCTGAAATTGGACGATGGCCTCCGATACGGTCATTTCCATTTCCTGTACGGAGTGCGAAAGCGCATTTGGCCCGGAAACAGACAGAGCCTGTCCGTCAGCGGCAGCCACCTCGCTTTCCGCAGCCATGCACTCCGTAATTTTGCCTTCCTCTATCATTTGTCGCTGTATCTCGCGCAAAGAGTGGTTTCCCTCGTCTTTTCTCTGCTTCACCTCACTCAGCAGGGCAAATCCAGCCTCGCTGATCAGGTAGTGACCCTGCGGATTTTTCAGCCGCTCCTGAGCCGGAACGAACATTTCCAGCCAATTTCTCAGCGTCCGCACATGAACATCCAATCGATCTGCGACTTCTTTGGAAGCCATCCAAACTTGCACATCCATTCGAATCACTCCTTTTCCCCTTCAGGTATTCCCGGTGGCCTCATTATAGCACCATTTTTTCCCGGAAAAAGCTTGTCGACAAAGGTTCTAAAAACTAGTGCTAATTCGGCTAATTCGGATAGGCTGACGCACTTTGTCGAGACACATAATGACCCGGACAGGCGCGTAGAATGGAAGGGATACACCCGGTAGAAGGGAAGGCGGTCTCATGCAGCCAGTCATCCTTGTCGTCCTGCTGAGTGCCGCGGCGGCAAGCAGCATTGGCGGGTTTTTGCTCTGTTTGCGGTCATGGTCCGAAAAGTCGCTCTTTGCAATGATCAGCGCAGGAGCGGGCTTGCTTCTGGCGATTACCCTGCTTGATTTGCTTCCCCATACACTGCATGTGGGAAGCGGGCGGGTGATGCCGTTTGTCCTGATTGGCTTTTCCTGCTTGTTTTTGCTCGATTGGATGGGGCATGCGGGTGAAAATAACACGAGAGCGATGGGGTCAGCCCGGATCATCGGAGTTTTGTCCGGATTTTTGCTTCACTCGTATGTGGAGGGAATCTCGATTTTGGCAAGCTTCTGGATGGACGAGCGACTGGGATGGTCCGTGCTGTTTGCCATGCTTTTGCATAAAGTGCCGGATGGGGTAACCGTTGCCTCCTTGCTGCTGGCTGTCACGCGTTCGCGGAAAAAGGCTTTTTGGGGAGCGGCGGGGCTGGGGGCGGCTACTCTGGCAGGGGCCCTGAGTTTTCAGATCGCGGAGCCTTTTTTGCAAGAAGGCTGGGTCCCTGTGATGATGGCGCTGACAACAGGCGTTTTTCTCTACGTCTCGGCCAGCCATCTGGTGCCGTTTATCCTCCACGAGCGAAAAGGAGGACAGGGACTGTTCTTTTTTGCCGGGATGGTGGCTTATCTTTTGCTGATGACATTTTTTCACAGCAATGCGCACCTGCATGCATAAACACGTTTCCTGCTTGTTAGTCTAAGAACATGCTTTTTGCAGCATGTATCGATCTTCGAAAGGAGAGAAGGAAACGTGGAGAACAAACAGCCTATGTCCGATACGGAAGAGATGGCAAACATGCAGGCGGAATTCCCGGCAACCGGAACACCGCTGAATCCCGTCGAAGAGGCTTGGGCGTTTACCAATTCCGCTGCCGCCCCTGTCGATGACCTCGCTCGAGCCATGCAGCAGGGAGAGTAGCCTTTTGCTTGGCCCCTTTTGCGTGTTTTGTTCCTAAATTTGCTCGTAACCGCAGACAAGATCGGTTATAATGGCAGGGAAATACGTAGGAAGGGGCCGATACATAATGAATACCATGCTTGCAGGAAAAAATATCGTGATCATGGGTGTCGCCAACCACCGCAGCATCGCCTGGGGAATCGCCCAATCCCTGAGCAAAGCGGGAGCCAATCTGATTTTTACGTATCAGGGAGAGCGCCTGCGCGAAAACGTGGCGAAGCTGACGGAAGAGCTGGAACAAGAATCGCTCTTGATCAACTGTGACGTGACCAAGGACGATGAAGTAGAAGCCGCTTTTGCCCAAATCAAGGAAAAAGTCGGCGTCATTCACGGCTTGGCGCACTGCATCGCGTTTGCCAGAACGGAGGAGCTGGAAGGCGAGTTTGTCAATACCTCCCGTGACGGCTACGCCCTTGCCCAAGACATCAGCGCATACTCGCTGGTCGCTGTCGCCCGCGCTGCTCGTCCGCTGATGACGGAGGGCGGAAGCATCGTAACGTTGACGTACCTCGGCGGCGAGCGCGTGGTGCCCAATTACAACGTCATGGGTGTGGCGAAGGCCGCGCTGGACGCTTCTGTTCGCTACCTGGCGGGCGATCTGGGCAAAGAAAACATCCGCGTCAATGCCATCTCTGCGGGTCCGATCCGCACACTCGCGGCAAAGGGCATTCGCAACTTCAACAGCGTACTGAAAGAGATCGAGGAAAGAGCGCCGCTGCGCCGCACCATCGATCAATCAGAGGTAGGGGACACGGCATTGTTCCTGATGAGCCATCTGTCCCGCGGAATCACCGGCGAAATCATTCACGTGGATGCCGGCTACAACATCATGGGCAAATAAAACACAGTTTCACCCCCCGAAACGACGGACACTTTCATCCGATATCGGGGGGTTTTTTGTCGTTTGTTTTTTGCCGTTCGTTTCTTGTTGTTCGTTTTTGCGGTTTGTTTTTCGGCATAGAGATTCTTTTGGCTGTGGTTTTTGCCTGAAGTCGCTTATGGGGTAGTTGCCATCCGTTTTGCACTTGGATCGCGGCGGCTTGTGAAATCAGTGCCACTCGTGCTCCTTTTGCCACTCCTGCAAAAAGCGGCAGAATGCATTGGCTGCCGGAGTGAGAAGGTGGTTCCGGGAAAGCGCGATTCCCGTAATTTTGGTGAAAGGCTTTTTCAGCCGGACGACGGCGATGCGGGAGCGGGGAAAGCACTTGGCGACCCGATGGGTAAATAGGGCCACGCCCATGCCCTCTTCGACGAGTCCGCAAATCGTTTCAACCTGACTGCTCTCGACAATGATGGTCGGCGTAAAGCCGGCCTCTTCGCATGCGTGCTCACAAATGTTGCGCATGAAATGGCTTGCCTTGATCGCAAGGAAGGGTTCGTCAGCGGCTTCGCTCAAATCGATTTTTTTGCGCTGGGCAAGCGGATGATAGTGGCTTGTCACCAGCACCAATTGGTCCTCAAGCAAGGGAAGGAAGTGAATGTGTTCATCCGTATCGTGATGCAGGGAAAAGGTAGTGAGGGCCAGGTCAATGTCCCCGGCATGCAGCCACTGAAGAAGATGGTCGCTGGTCGCTTCGCGTATCTCCAGATCAATTCCGGGGTAGGACTTGCGAAAACCGGCGATAGCGGGGGTCAGTCCGAGATAGCCGAGGATCGGTACGGCTCCGATCGTGACCTTCCCACGCTCCAGTGTCCGGTGGGCCTGCATCGCTTGCTTGACGCGCTCTACCTCCCCGATGATCCGCTTGGCGTATTGGACGAATTCCAAGCCCGCAGGAGTAGGCTGAATGCTGCGGGTGGTTCGCTCGAAAAGAACGATTCCGAGCTCTTCTTCCAGCTTTCTGATCTGTTGGGAGAGGGCAGATTGAGAGATGGAAATTGCTTCGGCGGCTCGTGAAAAATGGCGATGTTTCTCCACGGCCAGGACATATTCAAACTGGTGGAGTTCCATAGGGCAAGTCTCCTTTGATTTATTAGTCCTAGTTATTAACTGTATCGGAAAGATCGATTGAACGAATAAACAAATATTTTGTAAATTTGGGACAAATCAAATTCACTCAAAAGGAGACAGACAGATGCAAAGAAAGCTTACCTTTGATGTCGCTGTAGTGGGAGGTGGCGCGGCCGGTGTCGGGGCAGCCGTAGGGGCGGCTCAGACTGGGGCAAGGACGATCCTGATCGACCGCAACCCGTACTTTGGAGGTGCGGCGACTCACAGCTCTGTATTGACCTACTGCGGTTTTTTTACGCAGGGAGAGCCGCCTGAGCAAATTGTCGGCGGCGTTGGCCAAAACGTCCTGAACCACCTCGCCCGCTTGGGCATGTATGAAGGCCCGAGGCGAACAGCGCGTACAGGAACCGTAATCGTTCTGCTCGATCCCGAAGTGACCAAGCTGGCGCTGGACCGCTGTGTGACGGAAGCGGGGGTGGAGCCTTTGCTGCACGCTCAAGTGATTGGAGCGGAGACGAGCGGAGGGAGGATTTCCGCCATTCAATGCGTGGATCATGCCGGTATGTTCACGATTGAAGCATCCGCTTTTGTCGATGCCAGCGGGGAAGGCGATCTGGCCAGTCTGTCGGGAGGGGAAGTCATCTTTGGAAACGCGGAAGGCCATTTGCAGTCAGCCACGCTGATGATCCGGATCGGCGGAGTAGCAACTGGCGCGCATGCTCATCCTCTGCAGGTAGAGCAGGCCGTTCTGAAAGGAAAAGCGGATGGAATCGAGGGGCTGACCAAGGAGCTGGGAACGATCGTCCGCATGCCCGGAGGAAATCAGGATGTACTCGCGATCCTGTGCGATGAAGAGGTAAACGGACTGGAAGCGGGCAGCATGACCAAGGCTGAGCTGTCCGGCAGACGGCAGGCATGGGCTTATTTGGAAGCATTCAAAAGGTACCTGCCCGGTTTTGAAAGCGCCTACTTGGTGCAGACTGGCCCGCAGATCGGTATCAGGGAGACGAGACATATCGTGGGGGAATACACGCTGACCGGGGACGACGTGCTCCAGGCGAGACGGCAAGCCGATGCAATCGCCCGCGGCGGCTGGCCGGTAGAGCTGCACCCGGAACCGGGAAAGCCCAACGTCTGGCATGAGATCAAGGACAAGTCTTTTTACGATATTCCACTCCGCTCGCTCAAGGTCAAAGGCGTTGGCAATCTGTGGGCCGCAGGCCGGATCATCGATTGTGATCCGCTGGCGTTCGCTTCCGCCCGTGTCATGGGAACGGCGTTTGCAACGGGACAGGCTGCGGGTGTGGCAGCGGCGCTTCACGGACAGCAGGACGCAAGTGACTACCAGTCGGTACGCTCCGAATTGCTCCGCCAGGAAGCGATTTTATAAAAAAACATACTGTTAATGCGTTATAGTTAGGTAAGTAATAAATTTAACTCTACTAAAAAAGTTTGAGAGAATGAAATGGAGTGATACAAAATGAACGAACGAAGATGGCAGATGGGCGTTTTGCTCATCGTATGGATGGCTTTTCTCTTCTCTTTTGTGGACAGGCTGTCCTGGCCGCCGATCATGCCGCTCGCTTCCCAGGATCTGGGGCTGTCCAAGGCAGAAGCGGGCAGCTACATGACCGCCTTTTACATCGGCTACGTGATCACGCAGCTGCCTGGCGGATTGCTCACCGACCGGTTTGGCTATCGCAAAGTGCTGCTGGGCTCGTTTTTCGTTATGGGTCTGTTTACGGTTTCGATGGGATTGATCAATAGCTATCATACAGGCTTTGCTATGAGGGTCCTGGCCGGACTTGGTTCAGGGGCGGTATTTTCCGCATGTGTGCGGGCCATCTTTGACTGGTTCCCGGCAAAGGGACGGGGAACCGCGATGGGCTTTTTTATGACCGCCTCCTCCCTGGGGGTATCGGTAGTAAACATGTTTGTACCGACAGTTGCCAACAGCTATAGCTGGAAAACGGCCTTTTTCGTAGCTGGTGCTTTGCCGCTGCTGGGACTTGTTCTCGGATACTTTTTCCTGCGGGAAAAGACCTCTGCCGCCGAGCAGCGGGCACAGGCGGAATCCTCTGCTGCGTTCTGGAAAGACGTCGCCCATTTGTTTAAAAACCGCAATCTGATGGTTACCGGATTCGCCGGATTTTGCGCGATGTGGGCCACATGGGGCACGGCAACCTGGGCCAACACGTACATGAACAAAGGCTTGGGCATCTCCCTCGTAGAAGCAGGTGTAATCATGTCGATTTACGGAGTAACCGCTCTACTGTGCAAGCCGGTCATCGGGATCTTGTCGGATGTGTTGAAGGTAAAACGGAAAACCTTGCTCTTTATCGTTCTCTTCTTGTTTGGTCCGGTGCTGATGTGGTTTGCGATGACAACTAGTGCCAGCATGCTCTATGTGGTTGCGGCGATTCTCGGCGTGGCTGCCTTTGTCTACAGCCCGATCATGAACAATTACATCGGCGAATTGGTCCCGCGCCGACTTGTCGGGACCGCGACAGGCTTTGTCAACACGATCTGGCAGCTGGGCTCGCTCATCTCGCCGCTTGCCGTCGGCGCCGTACTCGATGCGACAAACAGCTATTTCTTTGCATTTTTAACGCTGGCGATCGGTCCCTTGCTAGGGGCGTTCATCATCCTGCTGGTAAAAGAAGAAGCCGCAGCCGACGGGCTTGAACCGGGACAGGCCAAACGGGCTGGTGCATAATTCCATGATCGATAAGGTTTTGGCAAGCATGCCTACATTGTCCCTGCTGTTTCCGAAGGCCACTGTGGCTCTTGCAGATTTGACGCACATCAGGTACTACAGAGAAGGAGAGATCCACCTTGGCTTGACTGTCGACCATGAAGTGAATAGGCAATCCATTACGTACAAGACCCTCGAAGGGGGGCAGTCGATCCGCCAGACAGTCCCGCGAGAGTCATCCCGATTTGGCATCGCGTTTCACGCTATAAGCGTGCCTGTCAGAGATGAGGAGGGAGTGCTGAAGGGAGCCTTGACGCTGATCCTCTCCAGTGACCGGGAAGAGAGGACAGCCGTCTTGTCCGAGGAGCTGGCTGCGTCCGTCGAGCAAATGACATCGTGGGCGCAAAATATAGCGGCTACAGCTCAACAGCTCGCCAGCTCCATTGTAGAGATCAACACCAACTGCGAGACGGTGGTCCATGCCGTCGAGGAGAATGCCAAGGTCGTGGATATCGTCCGCTCCATCGCTAATCAAAGCAATCTCCTGGGGCTGAATGCATCCATCCAGGCAGCCCATGCCGGCCAGCACGGCCGCACCTTTGGCGTCGTGGCAGGAGAGATCCGAGCGCTTGCAGAACAGTCTCGCCATTCCGCTGAGAATATTTTGCAAGGCATGAACGATATGAAGCAAAAGGTGGCGACGGTGCTGAAAAAGGTGGAGGAAGAATCGGCCGCTACGCAGGAAATGGCCGCGAGCATTGAACAGATCAATGCGGCCTTGCTGTCGCTGGAGGAAATGGCAAACAGGCTGAAAGAGCTGGCGAAATTTCAATAACGGCCTTCAATAACGGCCTATAATAAAGGCCTTCCAACAGCCTTTAATAACCTCCCGCGATGAATAAAAGGCTCCCGTCATCCGCATGCTAGAAGCAAACATGCGGAAGGGAGCCTTTGCCTTGTTTCCGATCATTACGAATATGGAAGAATTTCTGATCCACATGGGCGGCGGCATCGACCGTTTATCGGCCCATTTCGGAGATGAACCGGGAGGGCCTGGTTTTTCGTCCGAAGCGCTCGCGGGGGATTCCGACACTCAAGGAGTATCTGGCCCTTGTAATGGCGACGTACAGTAATCTCCGCTCTTCCTCAAGGGCGGCATTGTTTCCTTTTCTCACGGCGTCCAGCGCGTATTCATGAGGAAGGGAGCCTTCAACGAGATCAGGCAGAAAGACGTGGTCGAACTCCAGTCCTTTTGCCCGGTGAATGCTCAAGACGTGTACTCCTTCCCCAGGGAGTGGCTGAACCTCGCGCCACTCCTTTTCCTGTTGGACCATCCGGTCGATGTACTGGAGAAATCCGCCTACGCTATCGTGTCGTTTGGCTGCCGCAATCAGCTGCTGCAGCTCCTCGCTCCAGCGTTCCCGGCCGCCATCCCGCTCTTTTGCCCGCTTTTTCAGGTAATCCCGCAGCTTGCCGTCTTCGCATATGAGCTCCAGCGCCTGGGCCGGCGGACACGAAGCGCAGGCTGCCAGTATCTCGGTGATCGTTTTCAAAGCCTTGCGTTGAAACGGCTTCCAGTGGTTCATTCCAGGCAGCACGTGCAGGATCGGGACATCCTCCAGGATCGCTCGACTGCGAACAGCGTTCCACATCTCCTGGGAAATATAGAGCGTTGGCAGAATTTCTTTCAATGCCGCCGAATCGTCAGGGTCAAGCGACAAGCGCAAGTAAGCCAGTGCCCAGCGAACGGTTTGCCGCTGGTAGAACGATTCCTCCTCCTGCGAGTAGTGAAAGGGAATGCCGGCTTCGCTCAATCTCTCCAGAATAGGGCGGGCTGACTCATTCGTCCGGTAAAGCACCGCGCATTCTCCCACTGGTGTGCCTTCGCGGATGCGGTGGCTGATCTCGTCTACGATCCGGGCCGCTTGCTCCTCTTCGTCGTCCGGCTCGAACAGATACGTTTCGCCTTCTTCGGAGTGAAAGGAAAGGCAGTCCTTTTGCCAGCGGGCCCGATTGTGGCCGATCAGCGAAAAGCCGAGCCCGACGATAGCGGAGCGGGAACGGTAGTTCACTTCCAGTGTAATTGTTTTCGCCTGGGGAAAATCTTTTGTAAAACCGAGTATGTATTGCGGGTCGCTCCCGCGAAAGCCGTAGATCGACTGGTCGTCATCGCCGATCACGCACAGGTTGTTCTGCGGCGCTGCCAGCAGCTTGACCGTCTCGTACTGGATGCGGTTGATGTCCTGAAACTCGTCGATCATCACGTGCGTGATCCGTTCCTGATAGCGCTGCAAAATGTCGGGGTGATGGCGGAGCAGCTCGTAGCAGCCGATCAGCATGTCGTCGAAGTCAAACCAGCCCGTCCGTCTTTTCGCCTCTTCATAGTGAGGATAAAGGAGCTGGGCCAGCCGTTCGGCATCATCGTTTGCCTCCCGCAATCCGGCTTGCTGGGGCAGGAGGTATTCGTTTTTCCAGCGGCTGATGACCGCCAGCGCGTCCATCACTTCATTTTCTTTGCGCGGTCCGATTTCCGCGTGCATGTTCATTGCATTGCTTTCGCGCAGGAGCCGCCACTTTTGCCAGTCCTTTTTCAGCAGTCTTTGCTGATCCCAACGCTCCGGCTGATGAAACAGAAGCATCCGGTAAAAAATGCTGTGGAACGTACCGGCAACAAGCTCCCGGGCCTGCTGCGCAGGGAGCTGGCGGGCCAGCCTGTGCTTGATCTCTTCAGCGGCCTTTGTCGTAAACGTCACGACCATGATCTGCCGTGGAGAAAGGCCGAGCTCGCGGATGAGATGGGAGGTTCGGGCCGTCATCACACGCGTCTTGCCGCTGCCTGCACCGGCCAGAATCAAAAGCGGCCCGTCGGTCGTAAGCATGGCCTCCCGCTGATGGGGGTGAAGCGGCTCGTCGTGGCGCTCAGCCAAATGCTCGATCGCCTTTTTGGGCACCAGCCTTTTGCGAAAAAGCGCCGGTTTGGGCTGAGCCGGGGGAGGGACTGTGACCGAGCCTGCTTCATGGATGGATCGCTTCTTTGGCAGGCGAAAGGCCCCTACTGTGATCGTGTCGTCTTCCTCGTCAGTTTGGCTCGCAGGAACTGCGGCGTCGTTTTGGAGGGTGGAAGCGACATTCGCAGTGGCGGAAGCGCCGTTTGCGGTAGCGGGAGTTCCGTTGGCAAAGGCAGAAACGCCATTCCCAGCGGTGGAAGCTCCAGCAGAAGATGCAGATTCAGCAGGCTGCGAATCAGCGCGTCCACGAGTCCTCGCACCATTATTGTCTGCTCCAGAAGTGGCGGCAATATCTACAGCCCCGCCAATAGCGGCTGCCCCTGTGCCCGAATGAGACAGCGCTTCCGTTGCCGCTGCCGTTTCCAAAGAAGCCGCAAAAGCAGCCTGAATGGCAGGCGGAGCTTCTGAAACGAGCCACTCGGCTGGAGGCTCGTCCAACGCTTCCCAATCGCAGGTGCTGCCCTCCGGATGCAAAAAGTGCGGATCAAAGCTTACACCGGCATACAGCCGAAGAGGTGCGCCGCATCGCAGACAGCGCACTTTTTCGCGCCGGGCGGCCAGGCGCCAAGCAGCAATCATCGAATATGTATCGGGTTGCAACCGGATCAACCGGTCGTCTAGCTGTGCAAATTTCATCATGACACCTCGAATGGAGAGGGTGTTGCGGATCGCTTCCGCACAATGAGGGAAAGAAGAAGTGCCCCCTGCGGGCAGGGGACACTTGCCTTATGTGTGTGACAGGTCAGGACTGGGCGTGCAGCAGGTAGTTGTCTTCGCTATCATCTGCCACCAGTTCTTCCTCGCTCAGATAGGAGATCCCGACTCGCGTGATACGGTGGTTCTCCAGCTCGGAAATCGTAAAAATGTAGTTTTGGTACTGCACCGATTTGCCTTCGGCTACTTCTTCATTCAGTTGGCTGTAGAGCCAGCCGGCAATCGTGTCTACCTCATCCGAGTGAATTTCTACAGATATATAGTCGTTCAACTCCGTCAACAGCGTTTTCCCGGACACGGACAGCTCGTTATTGGAGCTTTCGATGTCAGGACGCTCATTCTCGTCGAATTCATCCTGAATGTCCCCGACGATCTCCTCGAGGATATCCTCCATCGTGATCAGTCCGGCTGTTCCGCCGTACTCGTCGATGACGATCGCCATTTGCGACCGCCGCTTTTGCATGAGCCGCAGTACATGGCTGATTTCCATGGATTCCGGCACCGTCAAGAGCGGGCGGAGGAAATCCTTTAAATCGGCCTTGCCGTTGGTCAGGGCAGACAGGTAGAAATCCGAGATGTGGACAAAGCCGATCAACCGGTCTTTGTCTTCATGCGCGACCGGGAAACGCGAGTGACGGGAATCCCGCATAATTGCCAAATTTTCAGCAAAGGTATTGTCGTCGTACAGACAGACCATATCGATGCGAGGGATCATGATTTCCCTGGCGAGACGCTCCGAAAACTCGAAGACGTTGTCCACCAAAGCCATCTCCGTCTGATCGATATGACCGCTTTTGTGGCTTTGATTGACCAAAAGGCGAATCTCTTCTTCGGTATGCGCCAAATCCGTTTCAGTCGCAGGCTCAATCCCCAAGCGGCGGATAAAAAAGTTCGCCGTTCCGTTGAGCACCAAGATCAGCGGGTAGCTGAGCTTGTAGAAAACCATCAGCGGTCCAGCCGTCCAGAGAGAGGCGGCCTCCGCCTTTTGAATGGCCAGCGACTTGGGAGCGAGTTCTCCGAAGACGATGTGCATGAAGGTGATGATTCCAAAAGCGATCGCCAGCGAAACAGGGCTGACCAAATAGTTCGGCAGACCGAGTGAAACCATTACGGGTTCGACGTATTGGGATATAGCCGGTTCGCCAACCCAGCCCAAACCGAGCGATGCCAGGGTAATCCCGAGCTGGCAAGCCGACAGGTAGGCATCCAGCTGCTTCGTTACCTTCTGCGCATAGACAGCGGATTTGTTCCCTTCGCTCACCAGTTGGGCAAGACGGGTTTGACGCACTTTTACCAGCGAGAATTCTGCTGCTACAAAAAAACCGTTGAGCAGTACCAAAAACACAACGAGCAGCAGATTCAGAAGTATCTCCCCTATCGGACTCTCCAAGAAAGTCTCCACCCTTCCGCCGATGGGCGAAAGGAGGAGATTCACCTCCATTTGTTATTCTCGTTTTGCGCTTTCCTTTCAATGTACGAAAGCAAAGAGGGAAACATTCGATTTCATTATTAAAGGATAGTATACCAATAACGAAAGCAAACAGTCAAAACCATCCGATTTTATCCTGCAGTTTTGAGCAATTCCATACATACGCGGATTTCAGGGGACATAAAGATAATCGAGTAACCCTGTCCCTGGAGGCGAGAAGAATGGAATGGGTACAGAAGGGAGCGGCGATCCTTTTGGGGAGCATCGGGATAGCAGTCGGGGTAAACCTGTTTCTCGTCCCGCACCATTTGATGGACGGGGGGATGATCGGGATTGGCCTGTTGGCGACCTATTTTTTTCAATGGCCCCCGGGCCTGGTCATGATCGCTTGCAGCATACCTGTTTATGCGATGGTGTTTGCCTATGATCGTCCGTTGTTTTTTCAGAGCTTTCACGGAATGCTGATCGAAACGTTAATGATTGACGTATTTGCCCCGCTCAGAGCGTGGAATAACTGGACGCTCCCGACATCTGCGGTAATCGGAGGAGCGCTGATCGGAGCGGGGACCGGTCTCATGCTGGCGTACCAGACCAACACAGGGGGAACCGATCTGATCGCACAATTTTTGGCGCGGAGGTCAAAGGTGCCGGTAGCGTTGTATATCTTGATGATCGACGGAGTCATTGTCTCTATTTCGCTTCCCGCAATCGGGATCGAGCGCGCTGTTTTTTCCATGTGCACCATCATCGCAGTGGCCATTTTTACCCACGGTTTTTACAACATGCGATTCAAGAAGCCTCCATATGTCGTAATCGGGCCGCTCGGCAGGGAAGCTGGGCGCAGATGGAGAAACTAAGAAAAAACAGGAAGAAACGAGGGAGACAGATGGCACAGCATACGTTGGAGATGATCACCGAAACAGTCGGATACTTTCCCGGCAGCGTCAATATCGGGTTTGTCCAGGGAAAAACAGGCGCGATCCTGATTGATTCCGGGCTGGATACCCAGACAGCCAAAAAGATAAAGAAAGGGCTGGACGCGATCGCCCAGCCGCTAAGCGCAATTGTACAGACTCACGCCCATGCCGACCATTTTGGCGGCAATGCCTATCTGTTATCCTGTTGGCCAGCGGCACAGGTATACGCTCCGCCGCTGGAGGAAGCGATCATCCGCTATCCGCTGCTGGAGCCGATCTACCTGGGCATGGGAGCGCAGCCGTTGGATGAGCTGCGCAACAAATTTTTGCTCGCCGAAGCATCGCGCGTCGACCACCTCTTGCCCACAGAAGGCCGCGTAGAAATTGATGAGACCTGCTTTGAAGTCATCCCCCTTCCTGGACACAGCTGGAATCAGGTCGGACTGGCTGTCGATGGCATTTGCTTTAGCGCCGACAGCTTTCTCGGCGAGGAAACTTTGAAGAAGCACAAGCTGCCTTTTTTGGTCGATGCTCACGAAACCCTGCTAAGCTTAGTCAAGCTTTTGGAATCGAATTACCGCGGCTATTTGCCGGGTCACGGGCCATACACCACCACTCCGGAAGCGGTTTTGACGCAAAACATTCATTGTCATCGCAGGCTGTACGGGATGATCGAAGAAATTTTGTCGGAAGAGCGGACGCTGGAGCAAGCGCTGGCGCTCGTCTGTGAGCGTTTACAAATTTCCATTGAGAACGCGACGAGCTACGTGCTCTACCGTACCGCGCTGATGGGCTATTTCATTGGGTTGTTAAAGGAAGAGCGGATCCGGTACCGCTTTGCCGCAAATCAGTGGCTGTGGGGGAAACATGACGGCCTCGATAGGTAGTCCCCGATTTCAGCCAGCTTGTGCTCGGCGGCTTGGCGTATTTCCTTGGGAATAACGGAATACTCTTCTTGTTCGGTATGAAAGATCAGTTTTGCCTCAAGATAGGGGTGGCCCAATTTGACGGTCATCTCACCGGTGTGGGACGGCTTGCTCACAGGATTGGCGGGAATGCGGAGAAAATAAGAACTGCTGGTAGCGGAATCGTAAATAACGACATCATAGGTGGGGGTGTCCCCGCCGGATGGGGAAAAGCCCTGCTGCCGCAGCATCTTGTCGACAAAGGAAAGCGGCTGGACGACACCGGTCAGGTTTTTGCTCTTTAACCGCATGGACATCCTCCTTGGCATATGTAGTAAAAGCGTTTTGCCTAATCATATGTAGGGGAGTTCGGATTCAGAATGACAGACAAGGGGAAAGAAGGAGAGAAAACTTCCATGAACAAACGAGCGGATTTGCATACACACACCCGGGCTTCAGACGGCACATGCGAGCCGCATGAAAACGTGCGTCTGGCCGCCGAAGCGGGATTGGCTGCCGTGGCCATTACGGATCACGACACGGTTGCCGGCATTCCGGCAGCATTGGAAGCAGCCGGGCAGTTGGGACAAGCTGTTGAAGTCATTCCCGGCGTCGAGGTGAGCTCGCTGGCGCGCGGACAGGACATCCATGTGCTGGGGTATTTTATACCGTACGAGGACCAGGCTTTTCTCCAGAGGCTGTCCGGCCTGCGCGATACAAGACATGAGCGAAACAAGCTGATGATCGCTCGCCTGCAGGAGCTGGGCATACCGATCACGCTGGAAGGAGTCTACCGGCGCAAGTCAGGCGAAGATAAAAACATCGGACGGCCGCATATCGCGGAGGAGATGATCGAGCTGGGCGTGGTTCAGTCGATCGACGAAGCCTTTGCCGTTTATCTGGGGAAAGAGGGAAAGGCGTACGTCAACCCGCCGCGGATTACCCCTCAGGAGGCGATCACGCTGATCAAGGAAGCAGGCGGCGTCGCTGTGCTGGCCCATCCCGGGCTGTACGATGACGACGAGCTTGTGCAGGAGCTGATTGCGTTCGGTCTGGATGGCATCGAGGTGTGGCACCCGGACAACAGCCAGGAGCAAAGGGAGCAGTATCAGCGCTGGGCTGAGGCGCATGGTCTGGTCATGACCGGCGGCTCGGATTTCCACGGCTGGCGCGGCGAGGAGCCGTTTCACGCGATGCTTGGTACGCATACCGCGCCATATGATGCGGTGGAAAGGCTGCGGGAGATTGCGGGTAAGCGGAAGAGGCAAGGGGAGTAGCGGCTTGTAGTGCTGACTTGAGGTACAAAGTTGTAGTACAGATTTGAAAAAAAGGAAGCCCCGCATCGGATGTGGTCAAGACCCCATTTAGTGGACAGTAAGAAAAAACCCGACCGTTAGACCGACAGCTGACGTCTGAATTCAACAGGCGTCAGCCTTTTTAATTTTCGTTGTGGTCGACTTTGGTTGTAGAATTGAATATATTCCTCAATT
>NZ_RHHO01000005.1 GCF_003710865.1 Brevibacillus borstelensis
TGCTGGGCGCACCAAAAAGAAAAGCTTGCGGCCACCCACAGCCGCAAGCTTTTCGTCATTTACGTTTACATCGACAAACGAACGATTTCAGTTATGACCACCATGGCAAAGACGGCAAACCCAAGGGAACTGGCTACCAGCAGCATGCGTTTAACCTTATTCATGTCTTCCATTTGCGATTCCCTCCATTTCTCTATTGCCAACCATCTCTACCGTTATATACGAATGACAAATGGAAAATGTTTCAACTTCTATACAATTTTATGAACGTGCCACTTTTGTACAGCTCTTTCCGCTTTCGTCCGTCTGTACGGCATGTTCCATCCGGTACATTTGCCAAGCGACTCCGATGCCGACCACCAGACAAATCGTCCACGGCAGCCATGGGGCTCCCAACTGGCGGGAAGTATCATATACCCAGCCCCCGAGAAGCTGCCCGAAAGACCCGCCAATTGCGAGAGCATATCCGTTAAATCCATAGTAGGCGCCGACATGCTCCCGAGGCGCCAAGCGAGGAACCACTTCCACCAGGTTAGGTACGGCGATCATGGTACCTAGCGCGTACAGAAAGGCATTGATGATTAACATCCATAGGTTATCAGCAAAGGCGAGCAAAAACAACCCGGCACCCATTACCAGTGTCCCGATGCCGATCAGCGTAAAGCGCTGCGTATACCCTTCGAGCCACTTCGTCACCTTCATCTGCAGCAAAATGACGGAAAGAGAAATCGCGGACAGCACGATCCCTACATCGGCCTTTTGATGTGTCACATCCTCCACCAATTGCGGGATGGTGAGAAACAACTGCATATTCAAATAGTAATACCCCATCAGGATCATGGTGTAGCGCACGAAACGGCTATCCTTGATGACGTGGGACATACTGCTCCAGATGCTGTGAGTCGTATTTTTCGCGGCGATCGGCTGCAGGAAAAACAGCACGAGCAGCCCGTTTGCGGCAAACATCCCGCCGGCAAACAGCGACAAATACGTAAAGTCAACGGTAGCCAACGCCGTACCGACAATTTGCGACCCGACGATCCCGATATTGGTCAATACGTTTCGCAGTGAAAATACTTCTTTGCGAATCGATTCTGGCGTAAGGACTGCAAAGGCGGCAGAACCTGCAGGATCAAACAAAGAGCCTCCCAGCCCCGACAAAATCGCTGCGACAAAAAAATGCCACGTTTCCGTACAGAACGCAAACATGGCAAAGCCGATGGCCCGTATCCACAGTCCCAGTACCATGGTTCCCTTGTAGCCGAATTTATCGGCTACGACCCCGCCCAAAAAGGCAAAGCCCTGTTGCGAAAATTGCCGTACACTCAGCACCAGTCCAGCCATGGCAACCGTCCAGCCGATGCTGCCCGTCAGATGCAGAGTCAGGTAAGGAATCAACGCATAAAAGCCCAGATTCATCATGAAAGAAGTTCCCAGCAGCAGCTTGACGGAGACCGGGGTTTCTCTCCATATCTCCCGATTCATTTCAACCACTCACTCTCCTGTTTTCCGGTCCAGCAAATAAAGATACCTTCAGCTTACAAAGCAAGGTATAATTTGAGAAACGATTCTTTTTGTATAGAGTTATCAATTCTCTAGATAAGAGGGAAGAAGTGAATGGATTTTGAACAACTGCGGGCTTTTTATACACTCGCCCAAACCAAGAACTTTACCAAGGCTGCCGAAATGCTGCATCTGGTCCAGTCCACGGTAACGATGCGCATCAAGCAATTGGAAGAAAAAGTAGGCAAACCTCTGTTTACGAGGGACAAGAGAAGCGTCGAGATTACTCAGGCGGCCTTACCTTGCTCCCCTATGCCGAACGCATTCTCAAGCTGGCAAATGAAGCGTTGAGCGAAGTAGCTTCTCTGCAGCCCTATGAAGACTACCTTTCCATCGGCAGCCTGAATGCCATCTGGACATCGACCCTGGAACCGATCTTGAAGGAGTACCACTATCGCTATCCGCAAATTGCCATCAGCACCAAAACCGGGCACTCCTCCGATGTCATCCAATATTTGCTTGATAACATGATCCAGATCGGCATTGTCTATATCCCGCCTTCCCTGCCCAATTTCGAGGTGATCCCCACATGGGAAGACGAGATCGTTCTCGTCTGCAAGGCTGGCGACTCTGTGACGGCGGCGACTCACATAGACGCCCGGGAGCTTCGGAATTTGCCGCTCTTGTACGTCAACTGGGGCCCTCCGTTTGACGAATGGATTCGTCAGACTCTGCCTCGCAACTACGTCCCCAAATTGCATGTGGACAAAGCGGAGCTGGCGATCGATCTGGTCAAGGAAGGTCTTGGCGTCAGTCTGCTTACCCGTTCTACGGTGAAAGCCGACCTCGCTGCCGGGACGCTCAAGGAAATGGTGATTGTCGGCAGCAAGCCGCCGAAGCGCTCGGCATACATCGTGCTGCCAAAGGACAAAAAAAACAAGCCCAGCGTGGAAAAATGGCTGAGCCTGATGAAAGAATTCGGCTATTCCATTTAAGCAAGTCTCTCGGAAGCTCACTTTTGCGAGGAGGCAAACGTCGGGTAGTACGATGCTTTGCCCGCCTCTCCCCATTTTGCACGTGCAAATCGGAACAAAAAGTACCAGCCTGCCGCGAAACAAGCACCGGTCGTCACATCGCTCGGAAAATGAACTCCCAGATAGACACGACTTGCAATAATGGCGACAATCAACAGATAAAGCAGCGGCGCTGCCCATTTGGCCCAACTCCGAGGGATCATAAGCGGCAGCAGCGACGCCAGGATCGCATAATAAACCGAACTGACCATGGCATGGGCACTGGGAAAGGAATACGAATCCGGTCTGGCAATCAGATTATGTCCGACTGGACGTTCCCTCGCAAACGAATTTTTCATCCACTCATTCATACAGGCCGCCCCCAGCATGACAATCGCCACGATGACCGCTTCACGGCGGTAGCCTCTCCAGTACAGCCACAGGACGAGAAGTCCGCTAAGCGCGACGATCGCCTTGGTCCCTCCCAAACCCGTCAACACTGTCAGCACTATCGTCAGCTCATCAGAGCGCGCCTCCTTTGCCAATGCGAAACCTGCCTGGTCAAACGCTCCGAAACCATCCTGGAAATAAACGGAGACAAGAGCAGCTGCAATAAGAAAAAAGACGGCTGCGCCCCACAAATATTTTGAACTGTTCTGTTTCATCCAATCTCCCCCCCATCGTCCATCAGCGCTCTCAGCGCTTCCGCAAAACGCTCGTCATCCTGGGCGCTTCTGGCGGCTGGACCTCTTGTACGCCCGCCGCCTCTGCGATACCGGGCTTTTTCATTGCGCTCTTCCAGGTGGAAGGCAATTCGCTCTGAATGAAATATTGTTCCATGCGGTGAAACCGCCTTTGCGCGCTTTCCCAAAATCAATGCGGCAAGGCCGATATCTTGCGTGACTACGATGTCTCCTCGCTCTGCTTCATTGGCCAGTTTCATATCAACGGCTTGTGGTCCGGCATCGACTGTGACGTGATCGGCACCGGTCAATTGATGATTGAAGCTGGCAAAGGTGATGCATCGCCAGCCCCTTTCCGCACATAGCGTTCTGGCTATAGCCAAGGCTTGACGGGGACAAGCGTCGGCATCGATCAGCACCCGCTTTTCTTTCATATGCCTGCACCTCTTTTCACACTTTCCCCCCTTCTCCTTTTTTGATACGATGGACGTGAGAGGAGTGAATGTACCTTTGCGTTACGAATTTGTCTACGATGAACGGATGGGTATTCGTCTTCCCGCCCTTCAGCACGACTGGGAAGAGTATTCGCCAGGTGAAAGGGCAGACATCCTGATGGAGTGGGAAGAAATCCGTTCCACGATCCCAGATCGCATCATCAAGCTGGAAGCGATGATCATAGAAAAACAGACACAGTTGGATGTCGAAGAGGATTTCCCCCGCTCCTGTCAGCTGAACTCGGAAATCCACGAAATAGCGAGTATCATTAACGATCTTAATATATGGTTCCGCGTACAGCAAGACTACGACACCAAGATTCATGGGTAAATCCGGGCGGGCACACAAAGAAACCGGGCTGCATCCGTACTCTATGCGACCCGGTTTCTTTTTTTTTTGCTGTCACGTTTTCAAAAATCCCCTTAGCTGCCTGCCGCCTGCACCCTGCTTTTTTTCTTGCGGGCGAGCTTTAACGCAAGCATGCCGGTGACATGCGGTGCAGCCATCGAGGTCCCGTTCAGTGTACGGAAGCTGTCCCCCGGCCATGTCGACAAGATTTCCACGCCTGGCGCCTTCATGTTCATCCCTTTTCCCCGTGCACTGAAGTCTGCCAGATTGCCGTTTCGGTCAATCGCACCTACTCCAATCACTCCAGGGTACCTGGCCGGGTACTCCACCTCTCCTCCGTTGTTCCCGGCAGAAGCGACCATGACAATCCCCCGCTTCGATGCTTTCTTGACCAGCCGGGCCAATGCTTCGCTGTACTGTCCCATTCCAAAACTCATATTGACAATATCCATCTCGTTTTCAATCGACCAGTTCAAGGCTCTGATAATATCGGATAATGAAGCCGTTCCATCCTCGCGAAAGGCTTTCACGTCATACAGGTCCGCTTCCGGAGAAACCCCGACGATCCCTGTATGGTTCATCTCCGCCACAATGATACCCGCTACATGGGTACCATGGCCGTTCCGCTTTCCTCCCACCAGATTGACGCCGCCCTTGACCCGATCCTTTAATTCAAAATGGTCCCGGGCGATGCCTGTATCAATTACAGCAATCTTGACTCCATTTCCCCTGCCCTTTCTCCACATGCGTTCGGCACCGATGTACTTGACTCCCCATGGCACTTCGTCTTCACCGTGCGCCTCGTCTTCTGCGTGCACGGTGACTGTGGCATTCTCTTCAACATGGGGATTGTATTTGCGGAACTCTTCCTCAAACAGCTCGAACATATCCTGCCTGACGCAAAGACAGGACAAATCATGATAGCAGTTCCACGGCTGTTTTACTGAGAGGCGGGACACCCTCTCCTGCAACTCGGACAAAATCTTGGGGAACGGCTGCTTTGGATGAAAAGAGATGATTTTCAACCCACTTTTTCCTCCTATCGTGACAAATGTCTGCATCATCTTATGTATTCGCGGAGTGGGTGGGTTGGGTATATACACAGACGAAAAAAATTGGGCGTCCATGTATCCGCTTTTGTCCATACATCTTTGTCTTGGCTGCCATATGACTGCAAATGGGGCGGTTTTGCCTTCTAGCAGACAAATGGGAAAGGGAGTGACGAAACCCGATGGCCAAAACAAAAGATTTGTTGAAGAAATTGAATAAAAAAAGCAAGAAGAAACTGAGCATGAGCGACGTCAAGTCACTGGCAAAAGGGTACAAAAAGAAAGATTTCAAGGATGACAAAAAGCTGAAGAAACTGATTAAAAAAGTAAGCAAAGCGGTGGGCATCAAGCTGTCAGACAAACAGATTTCCAAAGTCCGCAAGCAGGTAAAGGAACGGTTGCCAGGTCTCTAGGAAAAAGGAATCCAAAAAGGAGAGCATGAGCTGCTCTCCTTTTTGGTTCTGACCCGAACCGAATGTTCCCTGTCCGTTAGTCGTCGCACGAACAACCGACAATAGCCAGCAACACGAAGAGGACAAGAACCAAAGAGAAATCGTCAAAGTTGCCTTTGAACAGACTCAATCCATTCACCCTCCTTTGTCGACAAACTACTCATATGGTATGTACATAACAAAAAACGTGATTGGACTATTGCCCAATCACGTTACCCGCATATCCCTCATCTTTTGACAGTTGTGCGTATTCTCTCTTGGTCTAGCTTGCCTTGCGGTGCAGCGGCTCTGCCATACCATATGGCTTTTGCATCACCTGCTGCCAGAACGGAATCGTCCGTTGAATCAGCGGTCCCGTCAGTACAGCCACGAGAACGGTCCCTACCGATACCGGTCCACCGAGAGCAGCTCCCGCCAGCAGAACGCTCACTTCGATAATCAACCGGACTCTTTGGATACTCCATCCCATCCGTTCATTCATCGCCAGCATGAAGCTGTCCCGTGGTCCTGCTCCCAGCCGCGGCGAAAGGTACATCCCGATCCCTACGGCTGACACCAGGAGTCCGGTCAGCAGCATCAAGACACGCTGGACGATTCCTTCGACCTCAGGGATGATGTTCATCCACAGGAACATATCCAAAAAGAGTCCGAAGCAGATCATATTTAAAAACATGCCAAACGTCGGTTTGATTTTCGCCAATACAAACGACAGGAAAATAACAATGACACCGACGATTTGCGACCAGAGTCCGATGGTCAACCCAAATGTTTTTTGCAAACCGATGTGAAACACATCCCAGGGGGATACCCCCAGATTGGCTTTGATCATCAGTACGCATCCAAAAGCACCAATAAACAATCCAAGCACAAACATGGCGTAACGAACCACGATGGGGCCGCCCATCCGTATACCGGACACCTCAGCTCACCTTTCCTCTCCCGATATCTGCTTTCTTCGCGGGTCAGAAAATCCGTGATTCGCTATCCGCCATCCTGCCACCCGGCAATGACTTCGTGAAAGACGCCGTCCTTTCGAAAATAAGCTTCAGCTTTTGGCCGGTCCAAATACATGCCGGCCTCTTCCAGCCTCTCGCCTGACAAGATAACCTGGCGCTGCTTGTTCTGATCGTCCCGGTACTCGACTACCAGCGACAGCTCCTGCTCTAGACAGTATTCCTTCAGCTCCTGTGCAGAAGCAAAGGTTACCCGTTTCATGGTTTCCCTTCTTTCTTGCGATGATCATTCATTATAGCAGGGTTTCTCCATTTCTCCCACTGTGTTTCTCTCCCGTTTTACGGAGAATGAGGCAAAATCGCTGGCAAGGGCCGTCTCGGGAAAGATCTCCTGGGCTTCTCTGAGCAGATCCTCCATCGTCAGATCGCCATCCTCATTTTCATACCGAGGACTGAAATGGGTCAGACACAGGCTCTTTACGCCAGCCTCCTTGGCAAGCTGAGCCACCTCACGGGCAGTCGAGTGACCGCTCCTCACCGCCAATTCCTTGTCCGCAAACGCATAGGTTGCTTCGTGTACGAGCAGGTCGGCATTCCTGGCCAGCTCCTTGACCGCTTCGCAGGGCTCCGTATCTCCACTGAACACAACTGCCCTGCCCTTTTGGGAAGGTCCGACAAAATCTTTTCCGTCGACGACTCGTCCATCCGGAAGCATGACCTGTTCTCCCCGTTTCAGAGCAGCGTACAGCGGCCCGGCCGGAATACCGGCTGCTTTCGCCCGCTCTACCAAAAAGGGACCCGGCTTTTCCTTTTCGTGAACAGCATAGGCATAGGCTGGCACCCGGTGCTGAACCTTCCTGCAGGCGACGGTAAAGTCCCCGTCCTCAAAAATCGTTCCCTCTTCGATGATCTTGATATGGAGCTGATAATGCAGATGCACGGGGCTAACATCCATCACGGCCTTGACATATCGCTCCACTCCTGGAGGACCGTACAGCTCTACCGACGCAGCACTGTCATTTCGCAACGAACGGCTGGCGAGCAGACCGATCAGCCCGTATAAATGGTCCCCGTGAAGGTGGGTAATAAAGATTTTCTCAAGCTGACTGAGCTTTAGCCGCGAGCGAAGGATTTGGTGCTGTGTTCCTTCCCCGCAGTCAAACAGCCACCATTTTGCGCTCTGGTCAAAACTGAGGGCGATTCCGCTTACATTTCTTCTGGTGGAAGGGGCACCCGAACCTGTACCTAAAAACGTTACTTGCATGTCTGTTCACGTTCTCCTTTATTCTCTTTTCTTTCGGTGCCTGTCCGCCTATTGGGCATTCACCCTTTTTTCTCTGGGCGCATACGTTATTAAAAACTTGGCATCGCCAGGTTTATTGGCGGAGCTTCGCTGCGAAGCACAGGTTTTATCCATGCCGACGGTGCAACAGAGCTCTGTAGCCCAGCCGGCGACTTTACCCGATAGGTACCGTTGGCGTTGGTTCCTATCGAACCGTTGAAAATTTGTCAATCGTTCAGGTAACCACCTGACAGGAGGGTTGAGGATGAAGCGTTTACTTTCATTGGGTCTGGCTGCCTCCCTGGCACTGACCGCGATCATAAGCGGCTGCTCCGGGGGCACAGAAAAAATCCGAATCGGCGAAGTGACCCGTTCCCTGTTTTACGCGCCGCAATACGTTGCGCTCGAAAAGGGCTTCTTTAAAGAAGAGGGTCTCGAAGTAGAGCTGAGCACGACGTGGGGCGGAGACAAAACCATGACAGCGCTGCTATCGGACGGGATCGACGTGGCCCTGGTCGGCTCGGAAACGAGTATTTATGTCGCCCAGCAGGGTGCTCAAGATCCGGTGATAAATTTTGCGCAGTTGACCCAGACCGACGGCACATTCCTGGTGTCGCGCAAGAAAATCGACAACTTTTCGTTTGACCAATTGAAGGGCAGCGTCTTCCTCGGCCAGCGCAAGGGTGGGATGCCTCAAATGGTCGGCGAGTATGTACTGAAAAAGAACAAGATTGATCCGCATGCGGATCTGGAGCTCATCCAAAATATCGAGTTTAAAAACGTCGCTTCTGCCTTTGCCTCCGGAACCGGCGAATTCGTGCAGTTGTTCGAGCCCGAAGCCTCGCAGTTTGAACTGAACGGGATCGGCCATGTCGTTGCATCGTTCGGCAAGGAGAGCGGCACTGTGCCGTACACGGTCTTTATGACAAAGCAAAGCTACCTCGACAAGCATCAAACCGCTATTCAAAAGTTTACCAATGCAATCTATAAAGGGCAACAATGGGTAGCGTCCCACTCTCCAAAAGAGATAGCTGAGGTAATCGCTCCCTACTTCCAGGACATCAAGCCGGAAATTCTGGAGAGCTCGATCAAGCGCTATCTGGAGCAAGGCTCCTTTGCGACAGATCCGATCCTGGACGAAACCGAATGGAATCAGCTTCAGGACATTATGGACTCAGCAGGTGAATTGAAGCAGCGTATGGATTACGCCAAGCTCGTCAATACCACCTTTGCCAAAACCGCTAAAGAAGGGAAGTAAAAAACATGAACCAGCTTCTTTCTACGCCGGCCAAGATTGAGCTACGCCACGTCACGCATCTCTACGTATCGACTTCCAGGGCGTTCATGGCGGTCAGGGACATCAACCTGCGCGTGGAGGAAGGCGAGTTCATCTGTCTGGTCGGCCCCAGTGGATGCGGAAAAACGACGCTGCTTTCGCTGATAGCCGGTCTGGAGAAGCCTACTGCCGGCAAGGTGCTGATCGAAGGCGCCAGCGTGCAGGGGACCTCTCGCCAGGTAGGATACATGCTGCAGCAGGATTATCTGTTCAACTGGCGGACGATCGAAGAAAACGTATTTCTCGGTCTGGACATTCAGGGAATCCGAAATAAAGAAACAGAGGATTACGCTCTGCATCTGCTGGCTGAGATGGAGCTGGCCGATGTGCGCCACTCTTACCCTGCACAGCTTTCCGGCGGCATGCGTCAACGGGTGGCGCTCGTGCGGACACTCGCCTGTCAGCCTGATATTCTGCTGCTTGACGAACCGTTCTCGGCACTCGACTACCAGACCAAGCTGAAGCTGGAGGACCTGATTTTTTCGGCCTTGCGCCGTCACAAAAAGACTGCCATCCTCGTGACACACGATCTGTCGGAGTCAATCGCGATGGGAGACCGTATCTACATCCTTGCCCGCAATCCCGGACGCATCAACAGTGAAGTCGCTGTCCCGGCAGAAATCCGCAGCGCACTTCCCTTTGATGCCCGCAACCTGCCTGGATTTCAGGACCTGTTCCATCAAGTCTGGAAAGAGATGGAGGTGGTCTCCGATGCAACCAAAGGAAATTGAAGCGATCCACCGGGATCACATCAAACAGAAAGCGAAAGAACGAAATCTGATTCTTTTAACCCAGTTGTCGATCTTCGTCGTTTTTGTCGGTGTCTGGGAGTGGCTGGCCCGCATCAATGCCATCAACGTGCTCATTTTCAGCTATCCCTCCAAGATGTGGGAGCTGTTTTGGGCACAACTGCTGGACGGCAGACTCCTTCCCCATATCGGAATGACCGTCTGGGAGACCGTCGTGGGCTTTCTCTTGGGGACGCTGCTGGGAACACTGCTGGCCACGCTCATCTGGTGGTCGCCATTCCTCTCCCGGGTACTCGACCCTTATCTGGTCGTGTTGAACAGCATGCCTAAAGTAGCGCTAGGCCCGGTGTTCATCGTCTTCCTCGGTCCCGGCCTGTTGTCCATTATCGCGATGGGCTGCGCGATCTCAGTGATTATCACGACCATCGTCATTTACACCAGCTTCAAGGAAGTCAACCAAAATTACGTCAAGGTCGTTCAAACGCTCGGAGGGAACAAGCGGCAGATTTTCCGCATGGTAATTCTCCCCTCGACCATCCCCGCCATCCTCTCAACCTTGAAGGTGAATGTCGGCCTCTCCTGGGTAGGGGTGATCGTCGGTGAATTTCTCGTCTCGAAAATGGGGCTCGGCTACTTGATTATTTACGGCTTCCAGGTATTCAATTTTACTCTGGTCATGGTGGCTCTCGCGATCATCGCAGTCGTCGCAACACTCATGTATCAAGGTGTCGCGCTTCTCGAGAGGAGACTCACCAGCCAGTTCAAATAGATGGCAGCAAAGCGGCGTTGCTTGCGAAAATCGCGGGCAGCGCCGTTTTTTACATGGGCAGAAGAAAAAGCGAGCGACTTCATCTCTGTTATAGGTAGTTTCTATAATAATTATGGTTTTAATAGAATTTACCTATCATAAAATCCAGATTATACTGATGCAAACAACAGATGGAAGGGGCCGTATATGTCGTCATTTGTATCCGTTTTTGGACCAATCATTTTTCCAATCATCCTGTTCATCGGCGTCGGCGCCGTGCCAACAGAAAGCGCCCGGCACAGGCACGGGCGCATTGTCTGCTTCTCTATCGCCAGAACTTCCACTTGCTCTTTTTTCCCGCTTCCTCTGGCTGTTCGCTCTGGCTGCTTTTCTTCATCGCCGCTTCCACCTCGTCAGCTCCGGGTATCCTCGCGATAAAGTGGTCGATCATCGGCTTGTACTGCTCAGATATGTGCTGCTGCATTTCGCGCAAGACGGCGATCGCTTTTTCCTTTTGGTCTGTGGACAGCAGTGCATTGGCATAGTTGAAGCCCGTAAACGGGTAGGCAATCTCCTCAGGCGACCAATACTCCTCGCAAATCTGAATCAGCTGGTACACGTACCCGGCTTGCCCCAGCTCTCCCGTTACCGTCATGATGACCTCTTCCTTTTCCGGTGCCCGCTGGATCGCTTCCTTGTACCACTGCATCGCCTTCAAAAGATTTTCCTCTGTCATCGCCAAACGGGCCATGTGAAGATGGGGACGCCAAGCCCCCTCTTTGGCCATAAGGGCTTCCAGGCGCTTGCGCAGCTCGTCCCGCTTGTTGAATTGCAAAAAGCTTTCCACGTACATATTCAAGCCGTTTTCCTGGTTCGGATCTTTGAACAGTCCCGCTTCCAGCGTCTCAAAGGCCTTTGCCTCCTCCCCTTCCAGGGCGTAGAGCTTGGCCAGATTGGTACAAGCCGTACCTGAAGACGGAAAACGCTCGAGACAGTCGAGCAGCATTTTCTTGGCCCGATCGTATTCCCCTGCCTGCATGTGCACGACAGCCCGAAAAATGAGCGCGGACTCAATCGGACCGTACAATTCCAGCAGCCGGTCAGCGGCAATGGCAGCCTGCACGGGAAACTTGTCGCGGACCAGCTCCATCGCAAAGTCACGCAGCTTTTCCTTGTCCTCCCAGTACTTGTCCAAATTTTGCGGAATCACTTTCTTTTGATAGTCCTCACGCGACATTTGCACAGTCTGGCCAAACTCATTCGTAAAGGTCACAAATTCTGACATGAAACAGCCTCTCTTTCTTTTGGTCAAAGGAGCTACAGGAGCATCTCCCCAAAAGAGAACGAACGATTTCCCGTAATAGAAAACCGCCCGCTTCCTTCGTCTCCCGTTCCTAAATCCAGGCTTTTATATTCACTTTCCGGATAAATTCTTCCATTGATTCTTTCACTGGTTCGCCATTTTCCGCTGCTTCGTCCTGAATACCCATCAGTTGACGGAACAGGGCTTCGTTGCGTGTTGCCAATGCGAAGTCAAGCAGGGCCTCTTTCTGGATACGATCTGCTTCCTGTTCCAGCAGAGTCTCCTCCAGAGCGATGTCATCCTCCACTACGGCGTACTGCTTATCGATCTTGGGAATACGGACAATCCAGGAAAATGCGCTGTCCGGATTGCGGTCTCTGCCGATGAGATACCCGTATTCTCCGATTGGCATACCTTGTTCAAAGGAGTCAGCAACGATGACGACACGTTGTCCAAGCTTGAACATGAGCGTCAACCCCTTCTGAGATTCATTCTAATCATACTAAATAGTATGCATACTTGGGAAGAGCAAACAGCGCCTTTGACTTTTTATGCAAAAAGATTTGTTGGAAAGGCAAAAATGCGATACACTTCTCTAGATAGGGCTTTTTCCAGTGTAATTGATTGGAACGAGGTGTACAAACATGACGCAATTGTCCACAGGATTCTCCGTATTTATCGTCGGCTGGACGGTTGTCCTGGTCTCGCTCATGGGAATCGGCGGTTTCTTCATGTTCCGCAAGTTCCTGAAATCGATGCCCAAGCAGGACGGCAAATCGGAACTCGACTGGCAGGACTACTATATCGAGCAAACCCGCTCCATGTGGACGGAGGACGGACTGGCTCTCCTGAATGAACTGGTAGAACCCGTCCCTCAGCTGTTTCGGGATGTGGCCAGGCGCAGCATCGCTGCCAAAATCGGCAAGCTTGCCCTGGATGAGAAAGCGACGTCGATCGATCTGGATCTGATCGTAAAAGGCTACATACTCGCGACGCCAAAGCGGGACCACAAATTTTTAATCGACCATCTCAAGAAAAAACAAATCGACTACTCCCCATACGAAAAGTACCTGCACATGGGCTCGTAGACGACCCAAAGCTTGAAACCATTTGCCCGGTCTGCCGTAAACGTAGATATCCCGCTCTACTAAGGAGACGATGTGTATGTCCGTACTGTTAGCGATTCTCGGAATCGGCCTGCTGCTGATCGTCATCGTGGTGGCCGTTGTTTTCGCCCTCCTCAAAAAAGGAGCAGGCTTTTTGTTCAAAGGAGGACATCGCGGGTACAAGCGCTACAGCAGCAGCGACTACCGTCATCGCGGCCTCTTCGGGCGCGGACATAAGTCTTACGGCCATTCGTACTACCGCCGGAAGCATTCCAGCCGTAGCGGTTTTTTCAGCAGCTAGGCTGGCAAACGCGGTAATTGGTTGATCCCGTGCACCGTAGATGTTTGCCTGCTATTATACGCAGATGCTGTTCGATTTGTTTTGCTTGATTCGCTTTCCTTATGAAATCAGGACCCTGCAATGGCTGCAGGGTCCTTTCATTTGAAATGGGGCCATCTGTCATCACAAATGACGGGCAATAATCCGAACCAACTTTGCAGGAAACTCATGCAAATTGGCAATATCCAAAAATCTTTCCTTTCCGTAGATGTCACTAATCACATCCTTGTCTTGCCCGATTGCGGCCGCAAGAAAAATGACTCCCTTCCGTTCGTATTCCTCGATTGTCTGCTTCATGTCAGCAACCGCATAGCTTCCGGTATACTCATCCATTGCTTTGGGCTGACCGTCGCTTATGCTGATCAACAGCTTTGTCTGTTGCGGCGAGACGGCCAATCGTTCGGCCATTATTCTCAGGGCCATTCCATCGCGGTTATTGCTTCTCGCACGAATCCTCATAAGCCTGTATCGGTCATGCGCATCCCTTTTATCAAAATCGGTGTATGCGAAAATCGACATTTGTTCCAGCTTGGAAACATCCGCAGTATCGCCGTAGATCAATACGGGAATATCGCAAAGCTGACAAAATTCATATACCGCGATGACAGCGCGCTTGGCTGCTTCCAATCTCCCAAAAGCTGACATGGATGCGGATTCATCGACCCTGATACCAACGACAAGTGAAGGGGATTCTGTTGGAGGCCGTTTCTTGGCAAAATACCTGTAATCCCTGTAAGCGACGCTTTCTGCTTGAAATTTGCTGCCGTAGCAACGGTTCCGTGCAAAGTCGGAGGACACCTCATGCTCCAAGTACGGAAGCGTCTTTCTCGCAATTTCCTTCACGGTCGGCATGAGCTCCTTGCTGAGCCGGACATATTCCTGCTGGTCTTCCTGATCGTAGTCTGGACGGTGCACAATGAGCTTTACTTTTTTATGAATGGAATCGGAAACCACCGCTCTTGCGTCTTGATTCAGCTTTTTGCGGAAATCGCGTTCCTTTTGTTTCTCAACCTCTGACATTGATTCAGGATTTGTCTGATGATATGTGGGAGAGCCATCGTCGCCCAAACCTGTACGTTCGATATGGGCGGAATCGTCTGTGACACGCGAGGAGCTCTTGTCACTATCGGCAGATTTTTTCAATGCGATTCCCTTTTCCGCGGCATGGCTGTCTGTGTCAAAACCGCTCTCGTCTATATCTCCCCATGTCCTGATCTCTATCGCATCGTCAGATTTCCGTTTTTTTTTTACGTTCGATCCGGGCTTCTTCCAAACTGGCAAGCAAACCATGATTGAGCAGAGCCTCTTCCAGAATGAGTATCTCTTCCGGATCGGTTGTGATCTTGTAGATGACCTTATGATAAAGGGATTCTTTCGCCAAAGCTCCTCCGGCAATCGCATCTACCCAGTAGAAGAAGGAACGCATGCCCGCTACGCCTTTGATCGCATTGGCTCTGGCGGTTTTGTCCAGGATCATAATGATTTCCGCTAAAGTATCCAACACCTTTTCATCGTGGAATCCGGTTTTGGCCATTACGCGTTCGATCATGACCTCTTTGGTCGGCAGGTCCATCTTTTCCGCATGCTGAACCCTGTCGCGCAGCGCTTCGTTTAACGGTCTGGTTCCCGCATAACTGCGATTCGTTGTGATCACCGCGATGAAATCGGGATGCCTGTGTATGACCCCGGTGGGCAGATTGATGCTGCCATCCAGCTCCAGGGCAGAGTTTAATGCCATCAACACCGCAGCATCGCGAATCACGTTTGGTTCCTGGATTTCCAGCAGGTACCCGTTTTGATAGGCTCTGACGATCTCCGAAGGGTAAAATCGGTACTCCACCGCTTCTCCATCCGTTTTTTCCGCTGCCAGCCTCAGCAATTGCTTCATCTTCAAGGCTGCCTGTTCCTGCGGAATCTCCAGCGCGTCTGTCAAAACTTCCGTTGCGCTTTGAAAGCCGTCGCTTTCATACAATGCCTGCAGTGCCGTTTGCTCCCAAGGCTCCATTTCGTCTAAACGTTCCGTGGAAATCACCGGCAAAATAGCGCCGATAATATCCGATTTATCCATATCGGCAAAACAGGTCACTTTCGTATACGGCAGCCCGAAATTCGCCGATAATGCTTTGGCCAGTTGTGTCTTGCCTGAACCGGCGTCCCCTTCCAACAATATGTTGGCGATTTTCATTTCCCCGCGATTCCAGTTGCGCTTTACTTCATTCGTGATGCGACGTTCTTCTTCGCTGACCTTATGAGTCCATGGCTTTTTCCAAATCAGCTTTTTTTCTGCATCGGTCAGCTGTCTTTCTGGTGACAAAACACATTCTCCATATGCAGTCATCCCATTTTTCCTCCAATCGTCATGATGCGGGTCTCCTCTCATCCAAGCTCCTTTTCTGAGCTATGAGGGGGAGCAGCATTGAGGCGCCGATCATAATCAAGACACCGCTCGCCACATATACCGCAAACAAGGAAAACGCATCCTTCAGATAGCCGGATACGAACATGCCGATCACCATCATTCCCATAAAAACAGGCGTGATCGTTCCGGATACCCGGCCAATAAATGCCCCTTCCGTATTGCGGACAATAAGCGTCTGAATTCCTCCTTGAATACAAGGGAAAAACAACCCGCTGATCACCAATAAAACAATCGTCATCCCCATTTTCGTAGAAGCGCCCAATCCGATCGTACATACGGCCGTGACAAGCAAGCCTACCATGAGCAGCAGCTGCGGCTTCACCTTTTTGGCTATCCCGACGATGACAGCTCCGCCTGCCAGCATGGCTGCCCCATTGGTCATTACCAACCACTGCAAAAATTGTTTGTCCTGTCCCAAATTCTCGATGACTAGGAAGATTTGAAGCGGTTGCGTCAGTCCTGAAGCCAACCCGACAGCCGAGAAAGTCAGGCAGAGTGTCCGCAGGGATTGATTGGAGGCGATATAGCGAAGTCCGGCCTGCAACTCCTTTTTAAAGCTGCCGGTATCGCCAGAGTTCGGCTCGTCCGTGTCACTGGGAAGCGTCGCCAATACAAGGGAAGAGCCCAGGAACAGAACGGCCGTCAAAATCAGAGAGGCTTGCAGTCCAAACTGGATGAAAATAAACGTGCCGATGACCGGTCCCAAAACCATAAAGACAGCGACAAGCGTTTGGGACATCGCCATCACGCCCTGCAGTTGTTCAGCCGGCACATGCCGCTTGTACAGCTTCATCGCCGAAGGCTGAGAAAATTGGGACAGGCTCGCAGAAATAAATGTGCCGATGAGCAGCGGAATCCACCCGCCGTTCATGAGGACAAGCATCACAGCTCCGACGGACAAGGCTGAAACAAGATCGCTCCAGACCATCGTCCGCTTCGGCCGCCAGCGGTCGGCAAAGGTCCCCCCAATAAGGCCAAACGAAAAGATCGGAGCGAATTCCGCAACCGCAATCAGCGATACGTAAACGGGATCATTTTTTGTCAGGTCGGTGACATAAAGAAGCACGGCATAATTCCTGATCCAAATTCCCAGCTGCAGCAGCACGCGGGAGAGGATAACCGTTCGTACATATGGATTCGCCAACATGTCAGTATCCCATATCCTTTAAAATTTTTGACAACATCCGGAGACGTTCGCCGATCATTTCATCGTCCTGGCTCAGCGCCAGACTGAACTGCTTGATATCTTCATGAATCCTCTCATTGTCTGTGCAAATCGCCACGTTCATGGCGTCCCCTTGCAAGCCAATCCGGTCGATGACGGGCTTTTGCGGATCGTATAAATGCTCAAATCTGTATGCTTCGCGAAAATGCTCAAGGGACCGGCAGACGAGAATGGACAAATCAAGAACGCGATGAAGCGGCAGCTCCTCCGATTGCTCTGACCATTCTTCTCCCGTGTGTCTCCATACCTTGGCCAAAATACCGGCCTTCCCTCTCTCGTTCTGTTGTGACAACCCCAACGAAAGGGCTTTTGCATCCGTATTTCGGGCGAGTCGGCCGTCAATCCGATCATAGTTTTCCGATACGATAACAGCCCTATGTTCTGCAGTCGTTGGCATTTGCATTTTTCTCCCTCCAAGTTGTTCTTTTAACAAACAAACACTTTTAGTTAAAGTTTGTTATTTGATAAACATTTTATTTTATTGTCTATAAAAGTCAATGTTTTTCTGTTTGGAATATCATTCTCCCTTTGCGCTAGCAAACAAAAAAAG
The DNA here is from genome assembly GCF_003710865.1 of Brevibacillus borstelensis. Classification (GTDB taxonomy): domain Bacteria; phylum Bacillota; class Bacilli; order Brevibacillales; family Brevibacillaceae; genus Brevibacillus; species Brevibacillus borstelensis. The sequence continues at coordinate 17,555 of NZ_RHHO01000005.1, forward strand.
GACGCAGCCATGTACGAAACGGCTGTGTCCTGCTCCTGAAAAAGCTGTCCAATATGTTCAACAAACATTGTACCGAAGAAAAGACCCATCTGCTATGATGAAGGAAAAAAGAAAGAGGGAGACATATGCAAGCACTCGTTACTCCGCAATGGCTTCGCGATCATGCAAACGATCCGAATATTCTGGTAGCAGATTGCCGTTTTGCTCTGAACAACCCTGAACTGGGCGAAGAGCAATACCGCGAGGAGCATATTCCCGGCGCCCTGTACTTTCATCTGAACCGCGATCTCTCCGGACCGAAAGAACAGCACGGCGGGCGTCATCCTATCCCAGGCGAAGAACAGCTCGCCTCCCTGTTCTCTCGCTCCGGCATCGATCAGGAGGTGACGGTGATCGCCTACGACGACCAGGAAATGTCTATGGCCGGGCGCCTCTGGTGGCTCCTCCGCTACGCCGGGCATGACAAGGTCGCTGTACTGGACGGCGGCTTTGCTGCCTGGAAAAACGCAGGATATCCCGTCACAAGCGAGATACCCGTACCGAAGCCTCGGACATTTGTACCGCGGATTCAGACGAGCATGCTTGTCGACTGCAAGGGAGTCGAAACCCGCAGCAAGGAAACGGCACTCCTAGACTCCCGAGCAGGAGAGCGTTATCGCGGCGAAATGGAGACGCTCGATCCGAAAGCGGGTCACATCCCGGGGGCTCTGCATTATTTTTACAAAGACAGTTTGTCAGCCGATGGCCGCATGCTCCCCGAAGAAGCGCTGAAACGCCGGTTTGAAGCGTTTGAAGGGAAAGAGATCATCGTGTACTGCGGATCGGGCGTGACAGCGTGCACCAACCTGCTGGCGCTGCACGCGGCGGGACGGCCGGATGCGAAGCTGTATGCCGGAAGCTGGAGCGATTGGGTATCGTATGAGAACAATCCTGTTGCTACGGGAGATGAATAGCCGGTAAAAGAGGCCGAAAGCCCTTTCTCAGGGGACTTTCGGCCTCGCTTCTATTTTTCCGGCAGTATTGGCGTTTCTTCCAGCGGGAATCGCAACACAATACGCGTCCCTTGCCCAACCTGGGATTCCACGTCAATTTTCCCTTTATGCGCAAGCACGATCGCTTTGGCGATGTTCATGCCAAGGCCGGTCCCGTCTGTCCCGTCTTCGGTCGCCGTTCCCCGGTAGTATCTTTCAAACAGGTTGTGCTTTGTTTCCTCGTCAAACCCTACGCCGTTGTCCTCTACGGCGATGAACGCTTCCCGTTCATCCCGCCACGTCTTGAGGGTGATGGCGACCCCTGGGGGATTGTGCTTGATCCCGTTCCAAATCAGATTGTCCAGAACGCGTTGCAGCCACTTGGCGTCGGATTTGATGAAGATAGCATCCGGACTGCTCTCAAAGGCAAAAGAGACGTGGGCAAGCGTCACATCATTCACATACCTGAGCACGGTTCTCCGCACAAACTCGTTGATCTCCAGCTTGCCAACCGGAAAGCTGAGCGCCTGGTTTTTCAATTGGAAGGCAAGCGAAAAGTCCTGCAGCAAAGCGAGCATGTAATCTCCCTTTTCCCGGATCATTTTCCCCATGCCTTGCAGCTCTTCGTCTGTCCACGTATACTGCCCGCTTTCCAGAAGATGCCCAAACCCCTGGATCGTTGACAGCGGCGTCCTGAGATCGTGCGAAATGCCTGTCATCCATTCCTCCCGGGTCTTTTCCAGTCTGCTCCGCTCTTTCTCCGTGGCAGCCAATCGCTCCGCCATCTCGTAAAATCCGCCGATCACTTCCTTGTACAGCCGATAGCGCATGCGGATGGAACCGTCTCTGCGAAATACCTTTTTCCGTTCTTTTTCAGTCAACGCTTCATCGTACCGACCTTGTCCCATTCGCTCAAACCAGTCCGTAAACAACAGCAGCGGCTGACTGTAACGGACGCCATGCCACGCGGCCAAAGCAAGCGCCATGACCAGCAAAGCCCCTCCCGCTACGCTAAGCACCAGGATGACGTCCGACATGATCGGCTGATCGGAATAGCCTGTGCCTTTCTTTTCTGCATGCAAAATCCAAAGATTCCCGGATGCTTGATCATAGTGCGTGTAGACGTCTGTGGAATAGCTTCCCGGCTCAGAGCGGATTGCGATCAATTCAAGCGGTTGGTAAGACTCTTTTTGATCGGCGCTGCCAATTGACTGAATGATCTTGCCTCGTGCATCTATGACCTGCACATACTCGCGGCTCATGTCCAGCTGACGTTCAAGCTCCGGGATCGCCTGCGGCCGTATCTTGCCTTTCTCGGCGTAGCTCTCAACCCACGTTTTCAAACGTTCCGAATTGCTGTCATCCGTTCCCAGCATAAAGAGCAGCGGTTCAGGCCGCAGCGCTCTCGACTGATCCAGGGAGGTTGTTACGCGAAAGGTTTGGAAACGCCCTGTTTCCGTCATCCCCAACAATTCGGTTACCGTGTAAGACTCCCTGGCCGGTCCGCTGCCAAAGGCATAAATGACCTTGCCTTTTTCATTTACAATCTGCAAAAAATACCCGGACTCGGCGAGCTGATTTCGCCACCATACCGGTATCTCGATCTGGCCCTGTCCCGGTTCCGCCTTCGCTTCCGTCACGATATTCTCCAAAGCGCCGTTCGGAAAGGTTTTTTTCAAGTCCTGATTGACAAGGTATTGCAGCAGCAGCAATAACAGGGCGGTCATCGTCACCAGAACAAACAGCCAGATAAAAAAGAACTGTGTCGCGAAATGAGCGGCCAGCCTTCGACGCAAGCTGCTCATGGCGCGATCCCCCTGACGAGCTTATACCCGAGACCGCGGACTGTAAGCAGCAGCTGCGGATGGCCCGGGTCCGCCTCGATCCGTTCCCTGATCTTTCGGATGTGGACCATCACCGTATTGTCGTCACCGACGCCATCGATTCCCCAGACCGCTTCATACAGCTGCGATTTGGAGTACACCACATTCGGATTTTTGCATAAAAAAAGCAGCAACTGGTACACCTGGGCGGGACAGGGAACCATTTTTCCCTGTACCCACAGCTCTCCCGCAGACTCGTCCAGCACAAAGCGTCCAAAGTCATGCCGCCTGCGCTCCTCCTGTTTTCCCTGGGAGCTTGCCAGAATTGCGTCCCGCCGTACTCTGGCCTTGATTCTTGCGGCAATTTCGAGCGGATTAAACGGCTTGGTGACATAGTCGTCTCCACCGATGGCAAACCCTGTCAAAACGTCCAAATCCGACGTTCTCGCTGTCAAAAAGATGATATGGGCTCGCGAAATATCCCTGACTTTGGGACAAAGCTCAAACCCCGACTGATCCGGAAGCATCACATCGAGCAGGATGATATCCATTTCTTGTCTGTTCAGAAGCTCAAGGGCTTCCCTGGCCGAATAAGCCTTGTAAATATGCCGAAATCCTTCTTTCTTTAGAACCATTTCGATCATCTGCGTAATCGATTTCTCGTCGTCGACGATGAGTATCCGCGCTTGTTGCATGACAATCCCTCCGAACAAGATTGTACCAAAGCAAGCTTAATTCCAGCTAAACAACTACAAGAATCGTTAAGGAAAAAATAAGCTCCGCTTTAGCGAGCCTTTAAGCCGCCCAGTTACACTTGCTTGCGAGGTGATAAAAATGGAACAACGAAAAAGGGCAGGTCTCGTCGACGCAGCCCGTGGACTCTGCCTGCTGGGGATCTTGCTGGCGAATATGCTCATTTTTCAATATGGAATATGGGGCAAGGATGACATGCAGTTTTACTCATTGTCGGGTTTTGATGCTTCTGTCCGAACGATACTCGGCATCGTAGTGGAAAAAAGCTTCATGCCGATTTTCACCTTCCTGTTTGGCTACGGGATAATCAAAATGAAAGAGAGCCTTGCAGCTTCTGGCAGAAAACCGGGATGGACGTTGTGCAGACGCTTTTTGCTCTTGTTTGGAATCGGGGTTCTCCATTCCGAATTTATGACGGAGTCCGATATTTTGGCATTCTACGGACTCGTCGGTTTCTTTCTGCTCATGTTCATGAACCGAAAACCAAAAACCCTGCTGATCTGGGGAACGTCTCTTCTGCTCGTGTTTGGTTTGCTTGGGCTTGTGCCGGGAGAATCCAACTCCCCCTCCAGGCAACCAGGCAGTATGGAGATCTCTCAGGAGTATATCAAAGAAACCATTGTCGTCTATGGAACAGGCACCTATTCGGAGATTAGGCACCACAGGAGCACTGCTTCGCCGATATCAGAGGAGGACTCCCTCTATCTTGTCTTTCTCCTGCTACTGGCGCCTTTTCTGACCGCGCCGATGTTTCTGTTTGGCATGTACGCAGCGAAAAAGGACCTGTTTCGGAAGCCTGAGGAAGAACAGCGGCTGTATGCGAGGAACGCTCTGCTCTTCTTGCCTGTCGGATTCTGTCTGAAAGTGCTTCCCCACCTGTTTCCCGAACAAGGATGGGCTGCTGCGGGCGAAATGATTGGAGCCAATTTGCTTGCCCTCGGCTATCTGTTCTCGTTCGCTTGGCTCTACAGCAAACGAAGCAGCTCTTCCTGGATGCAGCGTTTTCAGGCGGTCGGCAAATTGTCTCTGACGAATTACCTGGTCCAAACCGTGGTCTGTACGACTATCTTTTACGGCTATGGCCTTGGGTGGTTTGGGAAAATGGGAATAGCGGCAGGCTGCGTTCTTGCCTTTGCTCTCTATGCGCTGCAGTTGTTTGCAAGCGAATGGTATTTGCAACGCTTTTCTTCCGGCCCGGTCGAAAAGCTGCTGAGAATTTGCACCTATCTGTCCATTCAAGGAAAAGTGAAGGCTCGCGCACCGCGAAACCGGCCAGAACCTGCACATTCAACAACGCTGTAAACAGCCGACAACGAAAGCAAACCTCCAAACCCGTTTTTTGGGACTTGGAGGTTTGCCGTTTGTCCAGGGTGCTCCTTTTTGAGCAACAGTTTTTGCATGAACGAACACTGATTGTCAACAGAGACATGTATAATAAAGGATAACATTACCTGTCTTTCAGGGAGGAGGCTCACATGGACTGGAACTATTTCAACACCTTCATTACCGTCGCCCCTGACTGCCCTGTGATCACGGGAATCATTCCGCCGGAAAAGAAAACGGGCAAAAGCAAGCACGGCATCGAATACGAGCTGATTTCCGGGGCTCCCTACCACTATACCCAGGAGGAGCTCCTCTTCGAGGTGTACGTCCGCCACCAAAATTTCCCGCAAACAGAACTGGCTGAGCGGGGCGGCGAGATTCGAGCCGAATTCTTCAGCAAACCAAAAGCGTGTATGAGAGCCTCTGCCCTTCCCAAAAAATTCGGATGGGGCATTCATTTCAACGAAGCTGGAAAAATGGCGCTGATCCCGATGGAGTCCCCGCAATACGCGGAGTATGCCCAAGGAGCAAACGGAACGCTCAAGGTGCTGGCGGCTATGCGGAACCGGCGAGCGAAGTAAGCGCTGCTCCATCTTGCATCATCAAGACGACCGGACAGTGGTCGCTGCCCATCACCTCGGAATCGATGCCAGCATCAAGCAGAAAGGGCGCAAGCCGGGCGGATGCCAGGAAGTAGTCGATGCGCCACCCGATATTCCGCTCTCTCACCTTTGGCATGTACGACCACCAGGTATAGGCGCCCGTTTGCTCCGGATAAAAATGACGGAAGGTATCGATAAACCCGGCATCCAAAAGCCGGGTCATTTTTTCTCTTTCTTCCGGGGTAAAGCCGGAGTTGTTCCGGTTGGATTTCGCGTTTTTCAAATCGATCTCTTGATGAGCGACATTCATATCTCCGCAGACAATCACCGGCTTGATGGCGTCCAACTGCTGAAGGTAGCTCCGAAAACGATCCTCCCACTCCAGACGGTAATCCAGCCTGGACAAATCGCGCCGCGCATTGGGAGTGTAGACATTCACGAGATAGAAGCCTTCAAACTCGAGCGTGATGATCCGTCCTTCCGGTTCCCGATCCTCTTCGATGCCGTACCGGACCAAAAGCGGTTTGATTTTTGTAAAGACAGCCGTGCCGGAGTACCCTTTCTTTTCAGCGTAATTCCAATACTGGGCGTACTCTTCGTCCAGCTCCAGGCAAATTTGCCCCTCCTGCAATTTTGTTTCCTGAATACAAAATATATCCGCATCGGCTTCCTTGAAATAGTCTAGAAAGCCTTTATTCATGCAAGCCCGCAGGCCGTTTACATTCCAGGATACCAGCTTCATTTTTGTCGATCTCCTTGCAGATTGCCATGTTTCCATTTAGTTTACCATAGCCATCTGCACTTTTTGACAGATATCATGAAATGAAACGGGTTTCCTGTCTGGCTCCCTTTTGTTCAGGAGAAGAGCTGCAAAAAATTCGACGCAGAGAAACCAAAGATTCGCTTCCTGCGTAATACAGGTTGCCATGATGGGATTTTCCCTTGCTTGCTAAAAATCGAGCTGCACCCGAGGAGGAATATACTTCGTGAACCGCTTCTTCCGTTTGCTGTTTCACTTTACATACCAGGAGGCGATGTCCTGCCTGTTTCCCGTCTTTATCTTCGGCTCTCTGGCATTGTCCAAGCTGGTCGAGGTTCCCGGCATCCCGCGGTACGACCTGCTGCTGCTGCTGTGTCTCGCTTTTCAAATCTTCATGATCAAAAGCGGTTTGGAAACGAAAGACGAGTTGAAGGTGATTACGGTTTTTCATCTGATCGGTCTCGCCCTGGAAATTTTCAAGGTGCATATGGGCTCCTGGTCGTACCCGGAAGCGGCCTACTCGAAGATCTTCGGCGTCCCGCTCTACAGCGGATTCATGTACGCCAGCGTTGCGAGCTACCTCTGCCAGGCGTGGCGCAGACTGGATGTCTCGCTTGAGAGCTGGCCGCGCCACCGTTTTGTCGTGCCTTTAGGAGCAGCCATCTACCTCAACTTCTTTACCCATCATTACATTTGGGATATCCGCTGGGTATTGACGGCCGCCATTTTTCTTCTGTTCTGGAAGAGCCGTGTCTACTTTCGCGTGGACCGGGAACGGCTGTGGATGCCGGTGCCTCTGGCCTACATCCTGATCGGCTTTTTCATCTGGATTGCCGAAAATATCGCCACCTTTTTCGGAGCGTGGCGCTATCCCAACCAAAACGAGGGCTGGCAGCTGGTGCACCTGAGCAAAATCAGCTCCTGGTTTTTGCTGGTCATCGTCAGCTTTATCATCGTGGCCGAGCTGAAGCACGTCAAGGAAAGGCTAGTTGGGCGCTCCTCTCATGACGATTCGGTGGAAGCCGCCCAGGACTAGCGCACCTCCCGTCACAAAAAAGACGATGAAAAACGAGTGGTTCCAGTTGCCGATCAGCCCTGCCACGATGGGAGCCAGGATCGCCCCTGCGGAAAGCACGGCGGAATAGATGCTGAACGCGCTGCCGTACAGCTCCCGCGGCGCATGCACGGTCAATATCGTGGACAGCGCCGGAAACAGCAAGCCAACGCAGGATCCGAGCAAAAACATCGATATATGCAAGGAAAGGTCCAAACCGATTGCAAAAATGTACATCATCACGCTAAGCAGGCCGAGCCCGACGAGCGTCCGCTCCTCCGGCGCTATTCGCGCCAGCCAGAACTGGCTCAAGGTAGCCATGGAGCCAAGACCTTTCAGGCTAAATAAGATCCCCGTGACGGAAATAGACAAATTTTCTCTTTGGATATAGAGCGGAATTTCATAAATGATCGTACCTTGGGCGTACATCACGGCAAAGCCGCCGAGAAAGGCCAAATACAAATCGCGGTTCTCCAGAACAGCAGTCAGCTTGGGGGAGGCAGGGCGAATCATTTGCCCCTCTTCCCCCGCTTTTTTCCGCCCTCCCGGCAGTACGAGCAGGGCAAATATACCCGCCACCCACATGATTGCACCCAGGATGACAAAAGAAGGCCCATAGCCAAACTGCACACCCAGAAAGCTCCCAACGGCCGGCGAAACGACTGCGGCCGCCGTCAGCACCATCCCGTTCTTCGCCATCAGCTCGCCCTGCTCGGCCCGCGTCCGTCCGGTTTCTCCGAGCATGGCAAAGCAGGCCGGCGAGACAAACGCCATGAGAAAACCAAGCAACAGTCTCAGAACAAGGAATGCCTCAGTTTTGGTCACGATCCCTTGTCCGGTCAAAATAAACCCGGAGAGGATCAGGGAAATAGCGATAAACCACTTTTTCGGAAAACGGTCCAAAAACGGCCCGGCGATCAGATTGCCTGTCAGATTGCTGATGCCATAGGCCCCGAGGACAAAACCGATCATCGCCGCTGAAGCTCCCAGAACATGCATGTACGGTGCCAATAGCGGCGTCTGCGCATGCATGTCAAAGGAGACGAGAAACAGGATCACAAACAAAAGCATCCGCAATGACTGCCCACTCCCTCCGGCCTTTTTGTCCCATGTATATGTCAGGAGTCGTCCTAATAGAAAGAGACTCTCCAAAAGAGGTGAGTCTCCAAGCTGTCAAATGCGGCCAAACCTTTGTCCTTCTACAGATCCCGGCGTTTTCCGGCGCTCGAAATCGTGATTCTCGGCGCGCCCCATTCTTCGTAGACGATATCCCCCTGTCCGCCCGGCTCGACGGGAAGCTCCAGCCGCACGTTTTCCCGGCTCTTCACTTCAACCGGGTACCCGGTTAGAACCGCCGCTCTTTTTCGCCCAGAAGGACCGTATACGCTGATTTCAAACCGGGCTGGCTGTTCTCCGTGATTTTGCAGCACAACCACACACGTTCCGTTGCGTACCCCTTCGGCTGACGTTTTCGCTGTGCAGCCAGACCGTTCTTCCTTGTACTCCAGCATGTAAATCCCGTCCGCAAAGTTCCGCTGGTACCACCTCACCAGCTCCTGCTGCTTCGGCAACAGGCCAACGGCAAGCAGCAAAACAAGCAGCATGATCCCTGGCCGCTTGGTTACGTAGACCATCATGGCGTATGCCAAAGCCATCATGCTTAGTGGCAAAAAAGCGGCATAGTGCAAACCCGATGTTCCGTTTGACCACGCCGGGACGCCGAAGATTTGAAACAAATTATCCACCAATTGAACTTCATGGGGAAACCGGGCGTTCATGATCCACGCCAGAAAAAATAAAAAGATGGCGGCGAGTGTGGTGCGCCACTTGCGTCCAAACATGAAAAAGCTCTCCTTCCCGTTCTTGCAAAAGAAACGCATGCAGGCGATGTTCTCCCGTTGATATACGCAGCACTCACCCTCCAGGTCACTTTTTGCAGAGAAATCGTCGGCATCCGTACAAAAAAGAGGGCCTCAAGCCGATGCTGTGAGACCCTCTTTGAGCTTCATGCCGTTTGCTGGCTCAAGCCTGGGATTTTAATCCCAGCGAGCTTTCATGAAACCTGATGTTGGAGTATTTTTCGATCGCCATGCGGAGCTGGTATTCGCTTTCGAACAGCATGACCGGACGTCCGTAGCGGTCTGTAACCGTCTTGTTCTTGAGGGCATCCAATGCCGCCTTCTCACCCTCCAGCCAGCGCGCGATCTGATAAGGCATCCGTGTGAGCATAATATCTACCCCGTACTCGGCTTTCAGGCGGTATTCCAGGACTTCAAACTGCAGCACGCCTACTACCCCGAGAATCAGGTCCTCCATCGGATAGGTGCGGAAGAGCTGGACCGTTCCCTCTTCGGTAAGCTGCATGATGCCTTTCTGGAATTGCTTGTGCTTCATCGCGTCTTTCACCATCACGCGGGAGAAAAACTCAGGCGAGAAGTGCGGCATTTCTTCGTACTCCAGCGGCTGGCCGACACACAGCGTATCGCCGATCTGGAAAATGCCCGGGTCAAACAGGCCGATGACGTCACCTGCATAGGACTCCTCGACGATTTCCCTGTCCTGGGCCATAAACTGGACCGGCTGAGCCAGCTTGATGTCTTTGCCAAGACGGACGTGCTTGACCGTCATGCCCCGCTCAAAACGGCCCGAGCAGATGCGCAAAAAGGCGACGCGGTCGCGGTGGGCCGGGTTCATGTTGGCCTGGATTTTGAAGATAAAGCCGGAGAACGGACGCTGGCTCGGCTCGATCAAGCCGATGTTGCTCTTCTTCGGCGAAGGCGGCGGAGCCATTTGCAGGAAGTTGTCCAGGAATGTCTGCACACCAAAATTGTTGATCGCGCTTCCGAAAAACACAGGCGTCAATTCGCCCTTGTTGATCAATTCCATGTCAAAATCGTCTCCCGCTACGTCAAGCAGAGAGATTTCATCCTGAAGCTGCTGCCACAGGTCCTGACCGACGCGCTCTCCGATCATCGGGTCGTCCGCCCCGCTTACTTCGAAAAAGCTGATCTCCTGGTGCTCGGAGCCGCTTTGATACAATTCAACGCGGGACTTCGCACGGTCGTACACGCCGCTGAAGTAATTCCCCATCCCGATCGGCCAGTTCATCGGGTACGAGCGAATGCCCAGTACGCGTTCGATTTCCTCCAGCAGCTCAAACGGGTCTTTCCCGTGGCGGTCCAGCTTGTTGATAAAGGTAAAGATCGGGATGCCGCGCATCCGGCACACCTTGAAAAGCTTGATGGTTTGCGCCTCGACCCCTTTGGCCACGTCGATGATCATCACCGCCGCATCCGCTGCTGTCAGCGTACGATACGTATCCTCACTGAAGTCCTGGTGACCCGGCGTGTCCAAAATGTTGATATGATGTCCCTTGTATTCGAAGTCCATCGCACTGGACGTTACGGAGATACCCCGCTTCTTCTCGATCTCCATCCAGTCGGAAGTGGCGTGCTTGGAGTTTTTTCTCCCTTTTACCATGCCTGCCTCGCGGATTGCTCCGCCGAAGTACAGCAGCTTTTCCGTCATGGTCGTTTTACCCGCGTCCGGGTGGGAGATAATCGCAAAGGTACGCCGTTTTGCAATTTCTTGTTCCCATTGGGGGTTCACTTGACTCATTTTCATTCTCCTGTCGCTTGCGTCTCTGTCATCTTTCACTGTTACGATTATAACGGCAAATGCACCCGTCATCCACCTAGTATTTTTTTTACAAACAGGTATAATGTTAGTTGTAAAAATTTTTTGACTGTATGTACATATGGTTAGGAGGTAACCCATGTCCACAAACGAAAACCGTTCGGCTGCCTTTCGCGCGTACGTGAAGAAAATGGCGAGCTACAATCAGGCTATCTCCGTCCTCTATTGGGACAAAAGCACGCAGGCGCCGAAAAAAGGAATGGATGCGCGCTCAGAAGTGATCGGCATGCTCGCAGGAGAGCAGTTCCGGCTGGCCACCTCCAAAGAAATGGAAGAGCATTTGGAAGCGCTGAGCGACCCGCAAGTGCTGGAGACGCTGGACGATGTGACCCGCGCGACCGTTCTCGATTGCAAAAAGGATTTTGAACGCAACAAAAAAATTCCTGCCGACCGCTATGAGGAATACGTCGTCCTCACTTCTCAGGCCGAAACCGTCTGGGAAGAGGCGCGGGCCAAGAGCGACTTTGCCATGTTCCGTCCTTACCTGGAAAAAATCGTCAACTTCCAACTGGAGTTCATCGACTACTGGGGACATGACGGCAAGAACAAATACAACACGCTTCTCGACCTGTTTGAGCCGGGGATGACTGTAGATCAGCTCGACCCGATCTTCGCTACGCTGCGGGAAAAAACAGTGAAGCTGGTGGCTGCGATCGCTGACTCCCCGGACAAGCCCGACACTTCGTTTTTGACCAAGCATTTTCCGGAGGCAGAACAGGAGGCTTTCAGCCGCTTTATCCTGGAAAAGATCGGGTATGACTTCCAGGCAGGCCGGATGGACCGCAGTGTTCACCCCTTCTGTACATCGTTCAATCCCGGTGATGTCCGGATTACGACCCGCTTTGACCCAAATGACTTCAGTTCCGCTCTGTTCAGCTGTATCCATGAAGCGGGCCACGCGATGTACGAGCAAAATATCGATCCGCGCCTGCTGGGCACGACGCTGTGCGACGGCACTTCCATGGGCATCCACGAATCCCAGTCCCGCTATTGGGAGAACATGGTCGGGCGCAGTCTGCCGTTCTGGCAGCATTTTTACGGTGACTTGCAAAAAGCGTTCCCGAACCAGTTCGCAGGGGTCAGCGTCGAGCAATTTTACCGCGCCATCAATCAGGTGACGCCTTCCTTCATCCGGACCGAAGCAGATGAGCTTACCTACAACCTGCATGTGATGATCCGCTATGAAATCGAAAAAGGCCTGATCAACCAAACGATTGAAGTAGGCGACCTGCCAACGATTTGGAACGAAAAGATGAAAGAGTATCTGGGCATTGTTCCGGAATCGGACAAAGTCGGCGTGCTGCAGGATGTACACTGGTCCGGCGGCAGCTTCGGCTATTTCCCAACCTACTCGCTGGGCAATGTATATGCTGCCCAGTTTGCCCATGTTATGCAAGAACAAATCAGCGGCTACAACGATTTGATCGCCAGCGGCCAATTCGAACCGACCCGTCAATGGCTGAAAGAAAATATTCACCAATACGGAAAGATGAAGAGCCCGGGTGAAATCGTCAAGGCAATTACGGGCGAAGGCACCAATGCCACCTACCTGATGAACTACCTGGAGAAGAAATACTCTGAGATCTACAAGCTTTAAGCAGAAAAAGCGCCTTTCCTTCGGGAGAGGCGCTTTTTCGTTCACAGTTGTGCCATGGATTCTTCACCGCACCTTCACAATCCGCCAACAATTTCCACATACATTTGGTCTATGATGAAAGTGTAAACCATTCGATTAAGCGAGGGGTCCACAATGACAACAACCTTTTCACAGTGGCTGTGGGGCATGGTTGCCGACGAAGAGACGGCACCGTTCGAGCGGAAGCAATATGTAAAGAACGAGATGGAGCAATTCGTGCCTGCTCATCACGAGGAGCTGCTTCCTTATCCGCAGCTGTAATACCCAACCAAGACGGAAGCGGCATCGGGGTGTTCAACACTCACCTTGATGAAAGGGAGTTTCTGCCTGCATTAGAGATGCATATCATTTTATCAATGTGTTGAATATAGCCATAGCCGTGCTGCCTTCCGGGCAGCTTTTTTTTTGCTCTTCCCGAAGGAAACCAGCAGCACCCCCGCTTTTAGGCAACAGCAGGTATCACGTATAATGGAGGAGCAACCTGTCACCGCGATTACGCAAATCGTATCAAAGGAGTGGCACACATGCTTCCCTTTACGGAGAAATGGCTCCCCACCTATATCCGGCGGGATTTGACCGTCCTTTTTTGTGGAATCAATCCTGGCAGAGTCTCTGCTACGGCCGGCTTTCATTATGCCAACCCCGCCAACCTGTTTTGGCGCGGACTTTACGAGGGAGGATTGACTCCCCGGCAGTTGAAGCCGGAGGAAACCGCGTGCCTGCTTGATTTCGGCTATGGCATCACCGATCTCGTTTCCCGGCCCACCCGCTCCTCCAGCGATCTAACGGACGCGGATTTCAACACCGGGGCGGAGCAATTCGTCCACATGGTTGGCGTTTATCGTCCCCGGGTGGTCTGTTTCAACGGAATTACGGCCTTTCGGCACGCCACCGGCAAAAAGAAGGAGCCTGTTCCCCTAGGACTTCAACCTGACCGTTATTTTGGCACAGAGGACTGGCCCGGAAGCTGGGTGTTCGTCATTCCCTCTACCAGCGGCGCCAACGCATCATTTAGCCGCGAAGAACGACTGGCCATGTTTTCCGAACTGAGCCTCTTTTTGCAGGAAAAAGGCTGGCATCCGTTCCGATAAACCGGAATGCAGCAAAGCGCCCGGAGCGTCAGGCGCTTTTCGTGCGTTTGAAAAAAACGCCCGGTTCTGAACGTTGCCCCAATGGTTTGGATCAGACCAACAATGGGAATGCGGTTCAGAGAAGCGGGCGTTTTTTTTACCAAAATTTGTTATCGTTTTTTCCTTCCGTATCCGGCACAGTCAACCTCTTGGGCAGATTTATTTATTGGATGGCAATTGTTTATACCACGCAATAAAGTTGTCGACAACTTGATCCAGAAAGGCGATGGTCGGCTCGTGGTTCAAATGACCGGCTTCATCAAATTTTTCATGGACAGCGCCGATGTAGACTTCATTCCCAGGCATGATCGGAGATGAGACGCCTGGAGAGAACAAAATATCGCGCAAATGCTGCTGGGCGCGGACTGAGCCAAGCATGCCCATCGATGAGCCTGCGACCATGGAAGGTTTCCCGATCATGACCTTATCCACGCGCGACAGCCAGTCAATGGCATTCTTAAGTACACCCGGGATGGAGTAATTGTATTCCGGCGTTACCCATAGTACCGCATCGGCAGCGGCAACCTTGCTTTTGAATTCCTTTACGGCTTCAGGCGGATCATTCTCGATATCCTGGTCGTAATGCGGGAGATCCCGGATCGGCAAAATTTCGATCTCCAGACGGCCGTGGTAGCGTTTTTGCATAAATTTGGCGAGCTTCAGGTTGAAGGATTCCTTGCGAATGCTTCCTACGAGAGCAACTACTTTCATGTGCGATACCTCCAAGCGGTTTTCTTCGATTTAGTTGACTTTGGTTTCGCGGCTGCGAATCACTCTGATTCGGACGAAACCGTAAAACGCTCGTTTCGATGCTGCGGATTCTCGATTTCATCCAGTACTGCAATCGCAAAGTCCGCATAGCTTACATAGCTTTGCCCTTTCGCATTCACCAAAAGATGATCTTTTCCTTTTTGGTAAGCTCCGGTTCTCTTCCCTTGCGGATCAAAAAAGGCGGATGGACTGATAAACGTCCATTGGATGCCCGTAGATTGCTGCAAGTCCTCCAGGTTCTTTCCTTGGTTTTGCGCGGTCGCCAGATACTCCTTCGGAAAGTCCGGCGTTTCCATGACACGTGTTGTCTTTGCCTCGTCGACGAACAGGCTTCCTGCTCCGCCGACAACGATCAGTCTTGTAGATGGGGCAGCTTTCAACGCTTCGATCAATACTCTGCCTGCTTCAACATGGAGATGCTCACTGCCCGGCGCTGCACCGAATGCATTTACCACCACATCAAAAGCTTTCAGGTCCTCTGCAGTCAATTGAAAAACATCTTTCTCCAAGACGGCCGTCTTTGGCGCTGTCAGCTTGGATGCATTTCTCACGATTGCCGTAACCTCATGGCCTCTTTCAATCGCTTCTTTCGCAATGAGGCTCCCCGCTTTCCCTGTGGCACCGATTACTCCGATTTTCATTATGATTTCCTCCTACCATTTTTTATTAGCGTAACCATAAAAAAATGATTGTTGCGGATGAGGATTTGCCATCAGCAATACCATCCGGTCGAAACGAAAGGAAGGATGGATGCATCGTTGTATCGTTGTAAACTACAACATTACAACCAGTCTAAAAAAAAATCATTTAGCACCGCTCTTTATCTTTTGCGTGAGCTGATTCACTACCTCGTCCACCGTTATATCTGCCAGGAACTGCTCCATTACATTTTGGGCGCGGGTAAATATGAGCTGCAGGACGGCTTGTATGTTCGCTCCGACCGGACAATCCGGGTTTGGCTGCTCATGCAGGTGAAAGAGCTGGTCTTCCTCAACTACGTCAACCGCTCGAAAGACATCCAGCAAACTGATTTCATCCAGACCTTTCAACAAGTAAGCTCCGCCAGTTCCGGCGCGGACATTGACCAATCCCGCTTTTTTTAGCTGTCCCAATATCCTGCGAATCGTTACAGGGTTTGTATTTACACTCCCTGCAATCCATTCGGAAGTTCCATGTGCATCCTTGGCGATTGCCAGCAAAGACAGGATGTGGACAGCAATGCTGAATCGACTGCTAATTTTCATTTTGTTTCATCCTTCCGTTGTAATCATTATAGCTACAACGAATTCCAAATGTCAACACTGTCTTTATGTCTCCACAGCCTGGTGACCTCTTTCAGCTCTGATCCGTCAAAGGACAGCTTGTATATATCCGGCATATCGAGCTGTTTCCAAAAATCAAAACCGTAGCGGCTGTCAAAACCATTCATAATCAACACCATGAGATTGCCATGGGTGCCGATTACGATATTTTTCCCTTTTAGTCTGCGTAAAACTCGTTTAATGGCCTTTACTCCGCGATCCTGCGCCGCTTTATTGGACTCCCCTCCATCCCAGGAAAACCCCTCGTCTTCCCAAACTCGCGTGATCGCAGCATGAAAATCCTCCACGGGTTTCTCGCTCAACACTCTCTCCTTGAAGTCTTCCTCGATCACGATTTCCTTCTCAAGGCTTACGGCAATCCCTTCAACTGTTTGAATGGCTCGCCGGTATGGACTTGAAAGCACGTGGTGAATATTCTCTTTTTTTAACAGCTCACTCACTGCTTGGGCATCGCGCAAGCCTTTTTCCGACAACGGTCTTGTCCGCTCCTCCGGCGTATAATCGGAATGGGCATGTCTTACGAAAAAGATATTGGTTCGCATCGTCTCTCACCTGCATGATCATCAGTAATTACTGCTTTGTGCCAAAGTATTTCTCCATCTCGCTGTTATCCTTCAGAACGACCAATTTTTCGCTGTATCGACCCAACATTTTTTCAATTTCCGGCTTGCTCTCGTTCTCAAAATGGGCATTCCAGACAAACATGTTGCGAAAAATCCGGAAAGTAGGCTTGTAGTTTGCCCGCTCCAGCCCAAGCTTTTGCCGGACAAACCTTTTGATGATCCGAAAAGTCCTTGTGCGATAGCTTGTATCTAAAAAGATAATCAAATCGGCCCGCTCAAAGCTTGGGTGTACCCATTTATGGTGTACGCCTTCGACAATCCAAACGTCCGCGCTTGTGATCTCGCCCAGAAGCTCGTCTCTTTCCTCGTCCGTTCTTCTTACATCTCCCGTTTTAAACCGCTTCCAGACAACGTTGTCCAATTCGTAAAACGGAACATCCAGTTTGGCTGAAAGCAATCGTGCCAAAGTTGTTTTTCCGCTTCCGACAGAGCCGATAATATGGATTTTGGTTGGACCTTTTTTAGCCATGAGACCACCGTTTTTGCCATTATTTTTTAACCTATCTTCTCCGCAAGCGTCGCTTTTTCCTTTACCTTTTACGCCCGTCCTGTTACCGGCAGCACGCGATTCCAAGAAACCTGCCTCGATAAACCGTCTGTGTTCTTTTTTCCCCTCTGACAAAAGCAGAACCCTTGCTCTCGAATGCCGAAATGATCGGTCCGCCAAACAAGGGCTCCTTATTACATTGCATGCTGCCTGTCAGGCCTGGGCAGAAGCTTGCAGCAGGCTGCTCTTTTGCCGTACGTACTGGATCAGCTCTACACTCATTGCGTAATAGTTGAACGGCGTAATCAGATAGATGCCATTGAAGATCGGGATTGCTGCGTCGAGCAATTCTTTTGCCATCTTGATCCCCTCTTGTCTGGCCTCCTCGCCTTGCACCTTGCGCATGCGCGCCAGCGCTTCGTCCGAGAGCTTGATCCCCGGCACTTCATTGTGCAGGAACTCGGCATTCCGCTGGCTGGTCAGCGGCATGATGCCGATGAAGACCGGGATGTTGATGTGCTTCGTCGATTCGTAGACAAGCCGGATCGCTTCCGCATCGTAGACAGGCTGCGTCATGATAAAATCGGCACCGGCCTCCACTTTTTTCTCCAACCGTTTGATCGCCGCGTCGATCTGGCGAACATTCGGGTTGAAGGCTGCGCCCACGATAAACTGCGCCTTCTGTTTCAGCGGACGTCCCGAGAAGGATATGCCTTCATTCAGCTGCTTCACCATGCGGATCAGATCAAATGACGTGACATCGAACACCGAGCTGGCCCCTGGCAAATCCCCGAACCGGGACGGGTCCCCGGTCACGACAAGAACCTGGTCAATGCCGAGAGCGTGCAAGCCCATCAGATGCGATTGCTGCCCGATCAGGTTGCGGTCGCGACAGGCGATGTGAATCAGCGGATCCATCCCGTACTGGCTTTTCATGATCGCGCCGAGCGCCATATTGCTCATCCGCACATTGGCCAGCGAGTTGTCGGCCAGCGTTATCGAATCGGCCCCGGCCTTGTGCAATTCACAGCACCCTTGCAGGAAGCCCTCGGTATCGAGGTCCTTCGGCGGGTCGAACTCGACGATAATCGTCGTACCTGTTTTCACTCGCTCGACGATGCTGGGCTTTTGTCTGTCCCTGACATTGTAAGACGACAGGGAGGGCCGTTCATTTTCCGTCTCCGAAGGATTCACCCTCACCTGCGGTGCGAGTCCATGCAGCGCGTCGGCCATCGCCTTGACGTGCTCCGGCGTCGTACCGCAGCAGCCCCCCAAGAGACGGACGCCTTGTTCTCTGAGCCGCTTTGCGCTTTCCGCAAAATACTCCGGCGAAGACTTATACGCGTACTCTCCATCGGTCAAGCCGAGCCGTCCCGCATTGGGAAACGCGGAAAGAAGCGTCCCCTCCGGCACCTGGACCCGCTCGTATGAACGCAGGATTTCGGCCGGACCCAAGCGACAGTTCAAACCGACGATGTCAGCTCCAGCCTTTTGAAGCAGCGAGAACGCCTCTGTCAGGGTGTAGCCATCGCGTGTACGGCCCACCTCCAGCGTTGCCAGTTGGCAGATCAGCGGCTGATCTGTCAGCGGCCGGATGACGTCGATTGCCAGCAGCAGCTCCTCGACATCGAGGAACGTCTCCAGAATCAGGCCGTCGACACCTGCATGGATCAGGGCAATTGCTTGCTCTTCGAACTGGTCGCGGAACTCATCCATCGCCTTCTGTCGGACCCGCCCCGCCAGAATCGAGCCAATGCTGCCGATCACAAAGGCATCTGCCTTCGCTGCTTCGCGGGCAATCGCCACAGCAGCCCGGTTGATCCGCGTCACTTTATGCTCCAGGCCATAACGGGACAACGCATCCCGATTGGCACCGAATGTGTTTGTTTCCAAAAGCCGCGCACCGGCGTCGTAATACGCCTTGTGCACATCATGCACGAGCTGGGGGTTGGAGAGGCACAGCTCTTCGAAGCTGACGCCGACCGGCACACCTGTCCGGTACAGCTGCGTCGCCATCGCCCCATCCCCGATCAGCAGATTGTCTTGCAAATATACGCGCAAATCTTTTTTATTCGCTGACAAAATCCATCCCTTCTCTCCATAACATCTCGACCTTACAATTCAAAAACGGATGGGCCCGCATTGAAATACCGCGCCTCCGGATGAGAAAACACCATCGCTGTTACAGAGGCCTCCGGTTCCATCATGAAGCCTTCCGTCAACTGAATGCCGATGTCCTCCGGCCGCAGCAGGCGGAATAACTGGGCCTGATCTTCGAGGTTGGGGCATGCCGGGTATCCGAAAGAAACGCGGATGCCCTGATAACGCGCGCCGAATCTCTCCAGCATCGTCATTTCCGCAGGGTCCGGGAAGCCCCAGCTATCCCGCATCACGTGATGAACCCGCTCGGCAAATGCCTCGGCCAGCTCCAGCGCCAGCGCCTGCAAGACGTGGGATCGGAGATAGTCGCCCTTTTGTTTCAA
Source organism: Brevibacillus borstelensis (assembly GCF_003710865.1). Classification (GTDB taxonomy): domain Bacteria; phylum Bacillota; class Bacilli; order Brevibacillales; family Brevibacillaceae; genus Brevibacillus; species Brevibacillus borstelensis. The sequence continues at coordinate 36,989 of NZ_RHHO01000005.1, forward strand.
ACGTTCCGATTGTTCTCGAATGCCGCTGCCCGCCGTGACCGCCAGGAATCCGACATAGTCCATTTCGCCGCTTTCCACGGGCCGCAGGAAGTCCGACAGACAAAGGTACGGCTCCTCTGGCTGGCGCGGGAACCGGAAGCGTTCCAAGACCCGCGAATGATCCTTGGCGTCGTAGATCAAGATCTCGTCTCCATTCGCCTGTGCGGGGAAGAACTGATAGATCCCGTTTGCTGTTATCGAGCCTGCCTGTACTGCTTCCGCAAGCAGCTCCTGCACCAGATCGTGAAGCTCCGTCACCTTCTCGTCTCCGCTCTCCAGCAATTTGTCCACATTTCCGCGAACGCCGAGATGCTTTCCGAGCAGCATCCGCAAATTGAGATACGGCCGGAGATGGCTCAGCGGATAGTTGCGGAGCACGTGCCGTTCACAATCGGGCGGGAGGTAGATCGGCTGTGTGCGGCTGACGGCGGAACGCTTCGGTTTGGACGGTTTTTCAACTTCGGGCGGGGCCTGGGCAGAAGCCGCAGCCTCGATTGCCTCCTGCTGCTCGGCCCGGAGCTTTTCTCTTGCTTCCGGGTCCTGCAGTCGATTAAACAGCTCCAGCCCGTCCATTGCATCCTTGGCGTACAGAACGATTCCTTTGTATTCGGGTGCAATCCGGTTGGACGTAAATTTACGTGTCAGTGCCGCTCCGCCTACCATCAGCGGCACGTCGATGCCAGCCTCGCGCAAATCCTGCGCGGTAATGACCATTTGCTGGGCCGATTTGACCAACAGACCGGACAGACCGATCGCATCCGGCTTCTCTTCGCGGCAAGCGGCGATCAGCTGCTCCGGCGGAACCTTGATCCCCAGATTGACGACTTCATAGCCGTTGTTGGAAAGGATGATCTCTACCAGGTTTTTTCCGATATCGTGGACGTCGCCTTTTACGGTGGCCAGCAAAATCTTCCCTTTTGCCGCCGACTCCGTTTTTTCCATAAACGGCTCCAGGAATGAAACGGATGCTTTCATTACTTCGGCGCTCTGTAGTACTTCGGCCACGATCAGTTGGTTGCTGTTGAACAGGCGGCCCACTTCTTCCATCCCGGTCATCAGCGGCCCGTTGATAATTTCCAGCGGCGCGTATTTTTCCAAAGCAAGCTTCAAATCTTCTACCAGTCCGTCTTTGGAGCCTTCGACGACATACCGCGCGAGTCTCTCTTCCAGTGGAAGCGAGGACACCTCGACTTTGGCTTCCTTTTTCTTTTGCCGGTAAAAATCGGTAAAGGAGGCAAGCGTTTCGTCCTTTGTCTCGAACAAAAGAGCTTCAGCCAGCTTTCTCTCTTCTTCAGGGATGGAAGCATAGCGCTCCAGCTTCTCCGTATTGACGATGGCATAATCGAGACCAGCGACTGTCGTATGGTAGAGGAAAACGGCATTCAGCACTTCCCGACCTGCGGCCGGAAGACCAAACGACACGTTGCTGACGCCGAGAATGGTCTTGCACTCGGGCATCGCTTCTTTGATCAGGCGAATGCCTTCTACTGTCGCCTTGGCAGAGCCGATGTACTGTTCGTCTCCTGTACCGACAGGAAACACGAGCGGGTCGAAGATGATGTCCCGCGGATTGACGCCAAACCGGTTTACCAAAAGGTCATAGGAGCGTTTTGCCACTTCCAGCTTTCGCTCGGCGGTGACAGCCATGCCGGTCTCGTCGATAGTTCCGACGACAACTGCGGCCCCGTATCTGTGGATCAAGGGCACGACTTGCTCGAACCGTTCGAGCCCGTCTTCGAGGTTGATCGAGTTGAGAATCGCTTTCCCTTGGGAATATTTCAACCCCAGCTCCATAACACGCGCATCCGTGGAATCGATCATGAGAGGCGCCTTTACTTTTTTCACAATATATTGAAGGAATTTTTCCATATCGCCGTACTCGTCGCGGTCCGGGTCGGCCAGACAAATATCGATGACATGAGCCCCCCGCTTCACCTGTGCCCTTGCGATATCGGAAGCCTCCTCGTATTGTCCGGCTGCGATCAGATCGCGAAATTTCTTGGACCCGATGACGTTCGTGCGCTCCCCGACCAGCAGCGGGCGGTTGTCCTGTTCCACGTAGACGACATCGATCCCGGACACGGCGCTGACTGCATGCTCTTGCCGGGCACGCGGCTTGCAGTCTTTCAAGGCTTCGGCCATCGCCCGGATGTGGTCGGGCGTGGTTCCGCAGCATCCGCCCGCCACATTGAGCCATCCTTGCTCGGCAAATGCCTTGACTTTTGCCGCCAGCCCTTGCGGAGTTTCGTGATAGTGGCCGTTCTCGTCCGGGAGACCGGCATTGGGATAACAGCTCACGGCACAGTCTGCAAGACCGGATAGCGTGCGGATATGGTCGCGCATGAACTCGGGACCGGTCGCACAGTTCAGCCCGATGCTGACAGGCTTGAGGTGCTCAAGCGAGACGTAGAACGCTTCGATGTTTTGTCCCGCCAGCGTCGTGCCCATCGGCTCAATCGTCCCCGAAAGCATGACCGGCACTTCCGTCCCCAGCTCATCAAAAGCCTTGCGTATGCCGATGCCGCCCGCTTTTACGTTCAGCGTATCCTGCGAGGTTTCCAGAAGCAGCACATCCGCTCCCCCGATCAAAAGCCCTTTTGCCTGGCGGTAATACGACTCGACCAGCTCGTCAAAGGTGACCCCGCCCGTCAAAGAAAGCGTCTTGGTCGTCGGGCCCATCGCCCCTGCCACAAAGCGAGGCCACTCAGGCGTGGAATAGGCATCTGCGGCCTCGCGAGCGATTTTGGCAGCGGCGATGTTGATCTCCAGGTCCTTTTCCGCCACGTCATACTCGGCCAGGACGATGGACGTAGCGCCAAATGTATTCGTCTCGATAATATCGGCACCCGCCTCCAGGTACTTTTCATGGATCGAGCGGATGACGTCCGGCCGGGTCAGGTTCAACAGCTCGTTACAGCCGTCGTATTCCTCTCCGCCGAAGTCCTCGGCAGTCAGGTTGGCTTGCTGCAGCATTGTTCCCATCGCGCCGTCCAGTATCAGAATTTTTCGGTAAAGCTGTTCGCGAAAATTCGGTTTCATGGCAGACTCCTTTTCTCAAAGCAGATCATCTCAGATAAACAAAAAACCTCTTCTGTGTGCAGAAGAGGATTTGTCCGCGAATACGATACGCCTGACGCATCCTCTCATCTTTCAAAGCACACGGCTTTGCTGGAATTGGCACCTGAAAATTCCGGTTGCCGAGGCTTCATCGGGCCAGTCCCTCTGCCTCTCTGGATAAGAGATGTCGCTTTTTTATTCGATTCGTTCCAGTAATTGCAAGGTTTGAAAGTATCTTAACACCCCCCCTCCCCCGCGTCAATGAAGAAATTGTCCGTATCCACGCAAGTCCGGCGCCCATATTTGCCCCATATAGTCAATCGCCCACACTCTTCATGACTCCCGTGTATAGACTAAAGCATATCGGAAAGGAGGAAAACGACATGAGTACATCCTACTGCGGAAACAATATCTTCGGTGACAGCTTCGCCCTAGTGCTCGTTCTGTTTATCCTGCTGGTCATCGTAGGGTGCAATAACGACTGCTAAGCAGCTGCTTGAAAAAGGGGCCTGGAATCCAGGCTTCTTTTTTCTTGTCCAACAGGTGCACTTTGAAGAAATCAAGCAATCACTTGCCAAATCGGCACAGATTATCAAAAAACATCGTCTTCCCGGCTGTACAATAGGAGTAGCACATCTGGGAAATGGAGGCAGGTATGGATCACTACGAGCGGATTCAATGCGCAATCGAATTTATCGAAAAGCATCTTCAAGAGGAGGTGAATATCGCGGATATTGCCGCGGAAGCCTGTTTTTCCGCCTTTCATTTTCAACGGCTGTTTCAAGCGATCTCCGGTTTTTCGGTTCACGAGTACATACGAAAAAGAAGGCTGAGCGAGGCCGCCGTTTTGTTGAAACAGACGCAAACAAGCATCCTTGATCTGGCTATCGCCTGCCAGTACGGCTCCCAGGAGGCGTTTACCCGTGCTTTTGAAGCTACTTTCGGCATCACCCCGGCCAAGTTCCGAAAGGCGAACATACCTATTTTCCTGCAAAAGAAGCTGGATTTTTTGGATGATCAAAAACGAGCAAAGGGAGAAATAAGCATGAACAAACCAAACATTGTGCAATTAAACAGCATTGCCATCGTCGGGTACGCCTACAAGACAAATCTGAACAACAAACGCTACTTTGAGGACATTCCCCGCTTCTATGCCGATTTCGGAAGGAATGGACACTATATGCGGATTCCCAACAAAGCCGCCCCTGACATGGCATACGGCATTTCGTGCGATTTCCAGGATAACGGCGACTTTACGTTCATCGTCGGCGAAGAGGTAAAAAACTTGGATGGCGAGCTGGAGGATGGCTTTGTCCACTGTCTGCTTCCGGCAGGGAAATACGCCGAATTCAGGGTGATCGGCTCTGTCCAAAATACAAGAACCTATATTTACGGCACCTGGCTTCCGAATTCCAACTACGAGCGAAGAGAAGGACCTGATTTTGAAATAACCGATGTCCGCCAGTCCGTGTACCCGGATCAAATGAAAATAAAAATTTACATACCGATCGACTAGTGTTCCAGCTCCAGTCCGCCCGCTGTCCCCGCTCATTGTCAATCCATGCCCCTTTTGCTATGATGAGGTCGAAGCCAAGCAAAGGAGCGAAACGCTTTGGATCCACTACACCCTTGTGACAAGCACGAATTCCTATCGCGTATCGAAACGGTAAAAGAACTGGAACAAACCGACTTCGAGACATATTCTGTCGTGAAAGACAGCGAAAATGGCCAACACTATCTCCGGTATTCCTTTACACATATCAATCTGTCCGAAGGGGGCAGGCGCGACGAATTCGACCACTTCCTGCCGCTTGAATCGGACGATGTTCTCGCGATTCTGTTCGGAGAGCAGGCTTATCAGTTTCCGGACAACTGGAAAACCGCCTATCTTCGCAGCGGCACGGATGAGCGGCTGATGCCATTCGACCCGAGTGAAAATCACGATCTGGAAAAGGACGCGGAGGCGGAGTTGGCTTTGCTCAAGAAGCTGCAGCAGTTCAAGCAGCAATGGAATGCTGCCGAAGACAAAGAATCGCTGACCCGCGACCTGTTTCGCGATCTCGATGCGATCATAAAAAAAGCGGATGATTGAGTTGCGAAAGCCGCATCCTTTTCGCTATAATGGATGAATCATAAAGGATCGATGATGAGGAAAGTACTCCGTCAAAATGCCCAAGCGAGCCGGGGATGGTGTAAGCCCGGTGCAGGATGACGGCAGGAATCGCACCTCGGAGATGCTGTCTGATTGCCCGGTTTATCTCTGGAGCAAGTAAGGCAGCCGGGTCTGCCCGTTATCGCAGAACAAAGCGGCTGTGCTGCCCGAAATGTAAAGGCTGCATGGCAAAAAGAGTGGCACCGCGGGAGAATACCTCTCGTCTCTTGATCAATCAGAGACGCAGAGGTTTTTTTATTTTTCATGATGAAGGGAGTTTGCATCACTATGAGTTACAAGCATCAAGTGGCTGAGATGATTTCTGCAGCCCTTTCCAAGCAAGGCGTAGATACGCTGGGGGCCGAGCAAGTGCGCAACATGCTGGAGACGCCTCCGAATCCGGCCATGGGCGATATCGCCTTCCCTTGCTTTCAACTGGCAAAGGCACTTCGCAAAGCGCCTCCTGTGATTGCAGCCGAGCTTGCCCCGCTTATCTCGGGTACGCCGGTTCGCGAAGTCCAGGCAGCTGGCCCGTACGTCAATATTTTTCTCGATCAGCAAAGTGTCGCAGCAGAGGTAGTAGGCACCATCCTCTCCGCAGGAGCCGCTTACGGCAGCCGCGACATCGGCAAAGGGCGGAAGGTTCCGATCGATCTTTCTTCTCCCAACATTGCCAAGCCGTTTTCCATGGGGCATCTGCGCTCTACCGTGATCGGAAACGCGATTGCCAACATCATGGAAAAGCACGGTTACCAGCCGGTCCGCATCAACCATCTGGGCGACTGGGGCACGCAGTTCGGCAAGCTGATCGTGGCGTATCGCCTGTGGGGCGACGAAGCAAAAGTAAAAGCGGAGCCAATCAAAGAACTGCTCAGCCTCTATGTGCGCTTCCACGAAGAAGCGGAGAACGATCCGTCTTTGGAGGATCAAGGGCGCGAGTGGTTTAAAAAGCTGGAGGACGGAGACGCAGAAGCGCTCCACCTGTGGCAGTGGTTCCGCGATGAATCTCTGAAGGAGTTCATGAAGATTTACGATCTGATGAACGTTTCCTTTGACTCGACACACGGCGAAGCATTTTACAACGACAAGATGGATCGCGTCGTCGCCATGCTGGAGGAAAAAGGCCTGCTGACGGAATCGGACGGCGCCATGGTCGTGACGCTGGATGAATACGACATGCCGCCAAGCCTGATCAAAAAATCGGACGGCGCCACGCTGTACGCGACGCGTGACCTTGCTGCTGCCCTCTACCGCCATGAAACCTACGACTTCGCCAAAGCGCTCTATGTCGTCGGAAACGAGCAACGCCTTCACTTCCAACAGCTCTACAAGGTACTGGAGAAAATGGGCTTTGAGTGGGCAAAGGAAATGCATCACATTCCGTTTGGCATGATGCTGAAGGACGGCAAGAAAATGTCCACGCGCAAGGGCAAGGTCGTCCTGCTGGAAGAAGTGCTGTCCCAGGCGATCGAAGACGTCAAGAAAGTGATCGAGGAAAAGAATCCTGGTCTCGCCAACAAGGAAGAAGTCGCCCGCCAGGTTGGCGTCGGGGCCGTCATCTTCCACGACTTGAAAAACTATCGTCTCAATGACATCAATTTCTCCTGGGAAGAGATGCTCACCTTTGAAGGCGAAACCGGTCCTTACGTCCAATACACGCACGCACGCGCTTGCTCCCTGCTGAGAAAAGGCGGCTATGTACCGTCCGCAGCGGTAAGCTTGCCTCAGGATGCGCTGGACAGCAAGGAAGCCTGGGCAGTCGTTACGCTTCTGAATGCATTCCCGGAAGTGATAGACCGCGCTGCCAACGGCTTTGATCCTTCGCAAATCGGGAAGTACGTGATCGACCTCGCGCAGGCCTTCAACAAGTTCTACGCAAACGTCCGCATTCTGGCCGAGGAGGACGCTGTGAAAAATGCGCGTCTCCAGCTCGTAGCGGCTGTTGTTACGGTCTTGAAGGAAGGGCTCCGCATTCTCGGACTCGCAGCACCGGAAGAAATGTAAGAAAACAAGCAAAACCGCCGATGCATTATGGGATCAGTCCCATGCAATGCGTCGGCGGTTTTTTTCGATTGCCGGCCTTCCATCCGGTGCTAGCCTTCCATCCGGCTTGTCAGGAGTCTTGTCGCGGGGCTGGTCCGGAACTTGTAAACGTACCCGCCCCTTTTAACAGTACATGTCTTTGATCGGCCAGCGCTGCTTTTTTATTCTTCTTTCTTTGCATTTTTCCCAAACCAAGTCTTGCCCAGAAGCTCGACGACTAGTTTGGAGAGCGACACCGGCTGTTCCTTTTCATTTCCGGACGCATCCACGAGGCGGTACAGCATCGCCTTGTCATCGGCCGGGTCGGATTTGGTTTCCAGTGTGCAGTCTCCGATATTCCCTGCCTTGGTCCACTCTTCGATCATGATCTGATATTCGCCGGGGGCAAGCTCGATATAGTCATCCTCGGTTACATCAATGATGGCATAGCCATCGTGCTCAATTTCCGCATCGTATGTATGTCCGTTGGCTCCCTGGTAGAGGGCGAGCTCTTCGGGATTGTTCAGGTTTTCCTGCAGGGAAGAAAAATCTTCGATCGTTACTTTCACTCGTCTTATCACGTATGTTCCTCCTTGGTTCGACACACAACTCTTCATTCCTCACTCTACCACACGGGTCGCTCCTTTTTCCACACCGAAGACTCCATCTCTCTGCTCTGCCAGCCGGCGAACCAGCGAAATTTCCTCCTGGTGACCTCCATCCGCCGGTGCCGGGGTTTCCAAAATGAACGGGATGTCCGCTAGCTCAGGAGTTTGCAGGAATGCTGCGAACGCCTCCAACCCGATCTCACCCTTGCCGATAGGAGCATGTCTGTCGCGGAAGGAGCCGCTCGGATAAACGGAATCGTTCAAATGAACAGCGACAAGTGATGAAAAATACCCCGCGTTTCGCATGTGAGCGCAAACCTCGTCCCAATCGTGTCCCCGCCACAGCCCACTGGCAAAAGCGTGACAGGTGTCCAGACAAAAACCCACCCGGTCAGGTGCCGCGAGCAAAGAACGCACCTGCACCAGCTCTTCGATGGTCGTCCCCATCCGGGTTCCCTGCCCTGCATTGTTTTCAAGCAGTATTTTCGCCTCTCCCCGCCAATCGCAGAGCAGTTCATCCAAAAGCCGGATCATCCGCTTGTATCCCTCGAGCGGGTCGCCACCCTTGCTGTGCCCGAAGTGAACGACTACACCGAGTGAACCGCATGCTTCCGCTATCTCCAGATCATTGCGGAGGTGTTCGACAGTCCGCTCGTATAGCTCCTCCTCTTCCACTGCAAGATTTGTCGGATACGACGTATGACCGATGGATAGCATGCCGTGTTCCTTTGCAAAGCGCCTGCACGAAGCTGCATCTTTGGCATCAAAGGTTTTTACGCCCATGCTCCTTGGATTCTTCGGGAAGTACTGAAAGCAGTTCGCTCCGATCGCCATTGCTGCCTTTGCCGCTCCTGCGTATCCGTTTCTGATACTGACGTGACAACCGACAAACATATTGCATCTCCTTCCCTCTGCTGATTAGTTGCAGTTTCCCCCACCTTTGTTTTTTTCAGTCTGCTGTCCTCTACGGGACCCGGTTTGTCATGCGCCTGCCTGTTGGATCATCTATCATTTTCGTTGCTTTTCCCCTGCAAGAAATGACTTGGGCTGAGGTCCTTATTTTGAGCAGTATTTGCAAGATTGACATTTCATTTTATTTCGATTAATATCCATCTTCAAATCCTATCAAAATGTTTCAGGAGGTACCCAATGCCGTCTCCATTTCCTGCTTCGAGCCAGCACCTGCTTTACTTTCCCGTAGAGGAGAGCGATTTCGATGAGCTGCTCTCCGTCTACAATTCCAACCCCGATTACATGGAGTATGCGTACGGCAAGCGGGAAGTCACTGTCCAAACAGTGGAATCGGACCACGCCGAGAATCTGGCGATGGAAGACTCCTACAGCATCTTGCTCCGTTCCCGCTCCACCCGCGATCTCGTCGGCATTGCCCAATTCATCCTGCGAAATCCTCGCGATGGCAATCCATGGCTCGGGCTCATCATGCTGCACAAGGACCACCAGGGAAAAGGATACGCTCAGCATTTTCTGGACACCTTGATTGCATGGTATAAAGAAAACGGCTACACGTCCCTTCATCTGGGCGTGTTGGATAAAAACCGAGGGGTAGTCCCGTTTTATGAAAAATGCGGATTCCGCGTCTATGAAGAACGGATGACCGAAAAGCTGGGACTGGTCATCTGCATGGCTTACGACATCAAATAGTGAGTGCAGCGGGAAATGTTGACTTTGACTTCGCATGGAAACGAAAAAGATGTATTTCCCTTGCCAAATCCGCGAAGTTGTTTTACCTTTAATCTATACCGAACGTTCAGTCTAGAAAAAGGAGTATCCGCCATGACACGCCGCCGTCTCGAAGGCGAAAAGACAAAGCAACATATCGCCGAAAAAGCAACAGAACTATTCGCCCAAAAGGGGTATGCCGCAACTTCCATCGAGGACATTTGCCTTGCAGCAGACGCAAGCAAAGGAAGTCTCTACTACCATTTCAAAAACAAGGAGCAATTGTTTCTCTATCTGCTGGAAAAGAATCAGCAGGAATGGGAAGAGAAATGGGCAAGGTACTCCGCTCCCTACCCCACAGCGACGGAGAAGCTGTATGCATTGGCTGACTTTTTCGTAGATGATTTTTTAAATCACCCGTTGAAAAAGGCTGCCGAGGAGTTCAGCGGCAGCAAGCTGGCTGAACCCGAAATTCTGGAGCAGGTCATCAATCTGACAAAAACAGCCCATCAAGTCTACATCCCCATTTTTGAAAAGGGCATTGAGGCAGGCGAGTTTGAAGCAGACGATCCGGCGGCCCTGGCCTATCTTCTGGACGGCTTTCTCAGCGGGGTATGCAGCGCAGCATACTACGACCACCCGGACCAGCTTCATACGTACATGCGAAAGTCTATTGATGTGTTCATAAAGGGGACGGGGAAAAAATAGCCCCTTTTTTTCGGCTATCATTAGACCGACCGTTCGGTTTGCAAAAGTTAGGAGGAACCTGAATGAAGGAGCTTTGGCGCAATCGCGTCTTTCTCATCGTCTTTTCTACCGATTTGCTGGAAAACATCGGCGTCTGGATCCGAAACATGGCGCTGCTCTTCTTCGTCATGGAAATCAGCGGCAACAACCCGACCGCCGTCTCGCTGCTGACTGCTATCGAGTATGTTCCCATTTTGTTGTTCTCCGTGATCGGCGGGGCACTGGCAGACCGCTGGGACCCGAAGCGGACCATGATTTCCGCCAATCTCCTCAGCTCGCTCTCCGTCTGCGTGATTGCCGTACTGCTTTGGAAAGGCTATTGGTCCGCTGTTTTTTTCGCTACCTTTGTCTCCGCTGTCGTTTCCCAATTCTCACAGCCCGCTTCCGCCAAAGTCTTTAAGATACACGTTCCGGAAGAACAGGTAGGTTCCGCCATCTCTGTTTCCCAAAGCATGGGGTCGCTGTTTATCCTTTTTGGCCCGATCGTGGGGACGTTTGTCTATGAGGCTTCCGGCGTCTATGTCTCCTTGTTTGCGATGGCCCTCTTGTTTCTCTTGTCCGCGTTCATGCTCTTGGGTTTGCCCTCGTCAAAGCGCGCTTCTTCCGTTAGTGACTCTCATGAAAAAACCTCGCTTCTGGCTGAGATCAAGGACGGCATTCGCTACGTCAGGCACCACTCGCATCTTAGGGGGATTGTGTGGCTGTTTGCCATGCTTGGACTCGGCTCGGGTCTGATCAATCCGCTGGAGGTCTTTCTCGTGACAGACCGCCTGCAGCTTCCGAAAGAATCCATCCAGTGGTTTACGGCTCTGGAGGGTGTCGGCATGCTGCTCGGAGGCATCCTCGCCTCCGCCCTGCACAGGCAGTTAAACGGAAAGCTGGTCATTCACGGCGCCATTGTCTTTTTTGCCGTCTCGGTTGTCGTTGAGGCACTTTCCACCTCTGCTCCGCTGACTGGGACGATGCGCCTGCTTTCCGGAGTGCTGCTGGCATTTTTGCAAATTGTACTCAGCATGAAGATGATTCATTTGGTAGCGGAAGAGTACGTGGGGCGTGTGAATGGCACCATGACACCGCTCTTTGTGGCACTGGTAATGATCAGTTCGTTTGTGGCCGGCCCGCTCATGGAGTTGACCTCTCTGATCACGGTCTTCTGCCTGTCAGGCTTCTTCCTGCTGCTTGGCTCCCTCGGGGTCAACAAAATTATGGAGGCAGAACCGCCACAATCACAATCAAACCAAGAACAACAACATCCGCTCTCGAAACCGAAACACCAGCAGTCTCTTGAAACCGAGCAGTTGTAACGCCAACAATAAAAACAGACTGTCCGGGATATGAAATGCTCCCATCGAGCAAACAGGTTTCATTAGCCGCTGCTCGATGGGTAGTCTTCAATCCGTACAGCCTTCCCTTTGGTAGGATTACCCTGTATTTCCTTTATTTCACGACCAATAGAGGCGTTTTCGTCCGGTAAATCACCTTGAAGGTGACACTGCCCATCAGCGTTCCGGCAATGCCGCTCATGCCGTGGTGGCCGAGGACGATTACATCTGCTTCTGTCTCTTGGGCAACTTCCTTGATCAGCGTAGCCGGGTCTCCGATCAACACTTTGCTCTCGTAAGGGACCTGTGCTTGCTCAAACAGCTCCTCGTATGGACGGATCGTCTGTTTCCCCCACGATTCCAGTGTTGCTGTATCCTCCCAGCCAATCCCGCAAACGCCTGCGTAAGCGACCGGAGGAATCACCGCGGTCAGAAGAACAAACCGGGTGCCATCCTCTTTGCCCATCCGGATGGCTTGCTGCGCTGCCTTCATGGCGTGGTCGGAGCCGTCGACTGCGATCAGTACCGTTTTCCACTTGTCGTTGATCTTCGCCGCCTCGGGCACTAAAAATACGGGAATCTCCACATCGTGGATTGTTGGATAGCTGACGCTTTGCATCAAATAGCCGGTCATCCGGCCGTATCCGTGGGTTCCCATGACGACAGCCGTATGGCCTTCGCGAGCTACTTCGACAATTACCTCATGCGGTTCTCCAAACTGAATATTCAGTTTGTACGGCACCTTTGCCTGCTCGACCAGCTCCACGATTTCTTTCAGGTCCTCTTTCGCTTCATCCAGCTGAAATTCTTGCACAGTCTTGTTTCCCAATTGATTGACAGCAAATCTGGATGAAAACGGTGGAATGACATGCAAGAGAGAGATTTCGTTATTTCCGTTCGTAAAAGCCAATGCAAACTTTACAGCTTGCAAAGACTGTGGAGTAGCATCTACCGGCACCAGAATCGACATTGTGCACCATCCTTTTCCTCGTCATCAGGCAATTGTGTCCGCCCTTTTCTGACTTCATTCTAGGAAAAACAAAGGATGGTGTATGTAGGGAAACTCCCCTATATCAGGCAAACTTTTCCCTGATTTCTGTCTGTTCGCCTTATTCTAATATGCCAGTAATAAATATCGTCGTCTCTTCGCTCAAGTCGACATCCCGAATCTCGTGGTCGTCCCCCACTCGCTCATTGGCAACTCTGTCCTTGCGAATGATTCGAACCACTGGTCGCGAGGGCAATCCCCTGTTTTGATCAATCACGATCCCTACCTCGCCTGTGCTCAGCTTCAGGGATGTACCTGTCGGATACATGGCTATTGTCCGCAAAAACTGAATGACCATCTGGTGGTCAAACCTTTTTTCCGCCAGTCCCATGATGCGCTCGCAAGCTTCATAAGGCGGGAGCGTCTCCTCTTCTTCAGAAAACGGGGAGATAAAATTGTCGTATGCGTTGCAGATCGCGACGATTTTCCCGAACTCATGGATTTCATGGCTCATCAGACCTCTGGGTATGCCGCTGCCATCTACCCACTCATGGTGCTGCAGGGCGATATGAGCAGAAACGATGCTCATCTCGTGCTTTTTGCGCAGCAGGTTAAATCCCGTCCACGTATGGTGATTCTCGAGACTGTTTTGCTTGTAGGGCGAAGCGTCTCCCTCATCTTTGACGACTTTCCCGATGTCATGGAGCAAAGAGCCGATCGCCAGCTCCTTTAGCTGGTTGACGGAATATCCAAGTCCACCCCCCATGACGACAGCCATCATGCAAACATTCAGGGAGTGTATGTACAGGGCATTGTCATTCGTGCGAATTTCACCCAGGTTTAACAAAACTCGCCGGTTTCGCAAGGTCTCATCCACGATATTGTTGACGGACTTTTGGACTCCGCGCACATCGATTCCTTTTCCGGCCTGAACGCACTGGATCGCCGCGGACAAATTGCGGATGGCGTCTTTTCTCGTCGATTCGCTTAAAACCTCTTCCGTGTTCACGTCCTGCAGGTTTGGGTCCTTGAGGCTTACCATCGTAACGCCAAAACGGCGCAATTTATTGATCATTCCAACGGTTAGCTGTACGTTGGCCTGCAACAAGGTCAGACCGTCGCTCGTATAAATGCTTCTGCCCAGGACATCGCCCGGTTCTACCTGATCGATGTTGACATATTTCATGGGGTCTTCCTCCTGCCTGCTCCCCTGCTGCTATTTCCCATCTATCTTACCATGAAATAACCATCCGGTAGACTAGAAAACTTTCATGCAGCAAGCAAAAAAGACCCGCCAGACGGGTCTTTAACTCTTTTCATGATCATCCATCTTCATAATACTGTAAGGGCCTCTGACCATCGTTACCTGGTCGCCCTGCTGGGTCATTTCCAGCTTGTGCAAAATATCTTCGAGAACAGCGGCACAGGTGAGAGTCAATTCACCAGTATGTACGGGCGTCTTGTAATACTGGCCGATCATCTCATAGCCTTTTCGCTTGTATGCCTCCGCATCGGTCTCATCCAGCGCCTCGCACAGCTCCTGGATCAATCCTACCAAGGAAATCCGGGCCTGCTCGTAGACATCCACCTCGGCAGATGTCCGAGTCTCTTTGTCCGTACTCATATCGCTTCCCCCCTGACCTATAGGGTGGGCCGGATTGCAGCAGATTATTCGCTTTTCGCTGCCACGCTGTGACGCAGTCCCTGCCGCGTGCCGGTGTGTGCCTGAAACAATACCGCATCGTAGTGATCGGACGCGCCGGGAGCCGGTCTGCTTGCAAGCGAACCGACGATGGCTCCGAAAAATCCGAGAGGGATCGAAACCACGCCGGGATTGGCGAGAGGAAACAGCGGTTCGGCGAGAATCATGCCGCTTTCGGGGTCCATGACCGACGGCCCGAGACAAACGAGGATGAGGGCGGACAGTGCCCCTGTGACAATCCCGGTCAACGCTCCCTGTAGGGTGAAACGGCGCCAGTAGATGGTAAAGAAGATCAGGGGAAAGTTGGCCGATGCCGCCACAGCAAAAGTCAGCGCCACGAGAATCGCAACATTCATTTTTTGCGCGCCAATCGCAAGCCAGATGGAAATCACTCCTACTCCCACCGAGGATAATTTGGCGACCCATACCTGTTCCCGTTCCGAAGCCATCCCATTGCGAATGATATGGCTGTACAAATCGTGGGCAAACGCCGATGAGGCCGACAGCACAAGACCTGTGACCACCGCGAGAATCGTCGCAAAAGCCACGGCCGATATGTAGGCCATCAAAAATTCTCCGCCAAGCGCTTCCGCAAGCATCGTCACCGTCAGATTTCCTCCGAATCCGGCGTCCTGGATATATTCCCATCCGATAAAAGCAGATGCCCCGAAACCGAGCAAAATCGTCATCAGGTAAAACGCACCCATCACCCATGTGGCCGTAATGATGGATTGTCTCGTCGTGGGGGCATCTTTTACGGTAAACAGCCTGACGATGATATGCGGCAGTCCGGCAGTCCCCAATATGAGAGCGAGATTGAGCGAAAGGATGTCCAGCGGCTGGTTGAATTTGTTTCCCGGGTGCAAAAAGCGCTCTTTCATCGGTGTCGCTTCGCCGACATATACAAACAGCTCAGCCAGACTCCAGTGAAAGCGCGACAGGACGATCAGGCAGATGATCAGCGTCCCCGTCAAGAGCAGAATCGCTTTGATGATTTGCACCCACGAGGTAGCCTCCATCCCGCCAAACACGACGTAGATGGTCATCAGCGTTCCCACGACCATCACCGCAGCAGCGTAATCAATGCCGAGCAGGTAGTGGATCAGCGCCCCCGCGCCGACCAATTGCGCAATCATGTAAAAGACGGTGATCAGAAGCGTGACGGCGGCAATCGCACCCCTCAGCCATTTGCTCTCAAACCGGACGGAAATCGCATCCGCCAGCGTATATTTGCCCAGATTGTGCAGCGGTTCCGCGATCAAAAACAGCATGACCAAATACGACACAAAGAAGCCGATCGCATAAAGAAAGCCGTCAAAACCGTACATTGCTATCGTCCCGGCGATTCCTAAAAACGAAGCGGCACTCATGTAATCTCCGGCGATGGCCACCCCGTTCTGAAGCCCGGTCATCCGGTTTCCCGCAGCGTAGAACTCTCTCGTATTGAATGTTCGGCTCGCCGCTGAATACGTGATGAACAGCGTGCCGATAATGACGCTGCAAAAAAAGATGACCGATGACATATCGCCGCTCCCCCGTTTCATAGGAAAGATGCCGGAGCCTCCCCCGACACCTTTCCTTTGCTTTTACAATTGTACAGAGACTAGGCGGATTCCTTCATCCCGGTATTCGCTTTGACAACAATTTCATCGTATTTCGCATCGTCTTTGGTCTTCGAGAAGTAGGTACCCAGCCAGGCTGCAAGGAAACCGAGCGGAATCGAGACGATCCCCGGATTCGAGAGAGGGAACAGAGCTTCTCCGACCAGGATGGCCTTGCCCGCCTCCGGATTCCAGATGTTCGGACTGAGGAAAACGAGGATCAGCGAGCTGAACAAGCCTACCAGCATACCGACAACAGCCCCGGTCGTATTGAATCGACGCCAGAAGATCGTGTAAATAATAACCGGCAAATTTGCGCTGGCGGCTACCGCAAAGGCAAGAGCAACGAGGAAAGCGACATTCAGCTTCTGCGCGAACAGGGCAAGCAGGATCGAGATGACCGAAACGCCGACAGAGGCCCATTTGGCCATGACCATCTGCTCTCTTTCCGTAGCCTTCCCCTGGCGAATGACATGGCCGTAAAAATCATGGGCAAACGCTGATGCAGCCGTGAGTACGAGACCAGCCACTACCGCCAGAATGGTAGCGAAGGCGACGGCAGACACAAACGCAAAGAGGAAATTGCCCCCTAGGAATTGGGCCAGCAACGGCGCTCCCATGTTTCCGGCAGGATCCATCTTGTCCGCCCCGACAAATGCGGCTGCGCCGAATCCGAGGAAAATCGTCATGACGTAGAACAAGCCGATAATCCAGGTGGCGTACACAACAGATTTCCGCGCCGTCGGGGCGTCCTTTACCGTAAAGAACCTCATCAAAATGTGCGGCAGTCCGGCAGTACCGAGAACGAGCGCCAGATTGAGCGAAATCGTATCGAGGCCGTCCTTGAACTTGTTCCCCGGATTCAGGAACTTTTCGCCCAGCGGCGTTGCCGTTTTCATTTGCTCGAACATCTGCGTCACGCTGAAGTCAAACTTGGCAAACACCATTACGGAAATAATGAAGGTACCGGCCATCAGCAGAACCGCCTTGACGATCTGCACCCAGGAGGTTGCCGTCATGCCGCCAAACACGACGTAAACCGTCATCAGAACGCCTACGATCAGAACAGAGGTCGTGTAGTCGAGACCGAGCAGCAATTTGATCAGGGCGCCGGCCCCTACCAACTGGGCGATCATGTAAAAAATGGAGATCGCGATGGAGTTCAGAGCCGCTACTCCGCGGACCTGCTTGTTTTCAAACCGGGCCGCAATCATGTCCGCCATCGTGTACTTTCCGAGATTGCGCAGCGGCTCGGCTACGATGTACAGCACGACGAGATAAGCGACGAGAAAGCCGATACTGTAAAAGAAGCCGTCAAAGCCGGAGAGAGCAATCATTCCGGCGATCCCGAGGAAAGAGGCCGCGGACATGTAATCGCCGGCGATGGCAAGGCCGTTCTGCCAACCGGTCAGTCCTCCTCCCGCCGTGTAAAACTCGCTAGTGCTATTGGTCCGTTTGGAGGCGTAATACGTAATAACAAGCGTTAACACAACAATTGCCAAAAAGAGTAAAAATGCCATTACATTCATGCGCTTTTGCCTCCCGTCTCTTGCTTGATCTTCTCTACCAGCTCATCAAACTGCCGCGATTTCCTGGAATAGATGATGCACAGTCCCCAGGTCATGATAAATTGGCAGAAGGCAAATACCCAGGCCCAGGTAATCGCCCCGAAGGCGGGTTTGTTCAACACTTGAAAGTAGGAGGTCATGATGGGAAGAGTAAAGTAGAACAAGAAAAAGAAAATGGAGTAGGGTACGATGAATGCTTTTTTTCGTCTAAGCAGCTCCTGAAACGTCGCCGACCGGATGATAGACGTGTACTGGACAGACGTCTGCTTCTCAGACATGGCCTTCGCTGTCGAGCTTGTATTTCCCATTGTGGAATCTCCCCTTGTCAAGAATGTGTAACCGCGCCATTGAAAGCGCTTCCTTATTTTACAAAAAAATTCCCAATATTGTTTACATTTGCGCGCGACATGCAAAAAGTAGCGCGTCAAAAGCAAAAAATACGGGATCAAAGTCAAGCTCTACCCTTCCAGGCGTTTCAGCAGATCTTTTGCTGCGGTCCGGGAGACGGGAAGCCGAACCGGATTGGGCCCTTTCAGGATCAGATTGTACGCGCCGTTGAACCACGGCTGAAGCTCGCTTACATACTGCAGGTTTACCAGGTAGCTTTTATGCGTCCGAAAGAACGGGTAAGCCTGGAGCTTTTCCTCCAACTGCTGCAATGTCATGCGCGTCGTATACACTTCCGACTCCGTCCAGATTTGAACGACTCGCTCATCCCGGACAGCGTACATCACGGTGCTGGGATCGATCACCACCAAACGGTTGTTGTCCTCGATGATCATCTTCGCTACCTTCGAGGGATTCGGCAAAGCAGATGGCGGAGCCGTTTCCGAAAGCCGTTTCCTCAACCGTTGCAGTGTTTCTTTCAGCCGCTGCGGTTCTGTCGGCTTTAACAGGTAATCGACCGCATTCAGCTTGAACGCTTCGACAGCGTAGTCTTCATGTGCAGTGGAAAATACGAGCAGAGGCCGTTTCTTGCGGGCGGCCAACATGCGCGCGGCCTGGTCCCCCTCCAGCTCCGGCATTTTGATGTCGAGAAACACCACGTCCGGTTCGTATTCCTCTACCAACTGCAGAAGCTCGCGGCCATTTGTCGCACAGGGCAGTACCTCCACATCGGCCTCCTGCTCCAGCAAATAGACCAGCTCCTCCCTCGCCAGCCTTTCATCCTCTGCGATCATGATTCGGATCTGCATCAGGCATCTTCTCCTCGTCTATGTGGAATTGCAAACTGGATGCGGCAGCCTCCTTCCGGCAGGTTGGAAAAATGGAGCTTCGATTCCGGACCGAGAAGGCTGATTAAACGCTGGTTGACATTGTATACGCCGATGCCGTTGCCGTCTTTGCTCTCAAGCGGCGTATTGCCCAGCTTGTCCAGAAGCGGCTCCGGAACGCCTGCACCATTGTCCTCGACCACGACGGAGATGCAGTCACTCTCCTCTCTGACCGCAATGGCGATACGTCCGCCGCTCGGCTTTCCGCTAAGGCCGTGCTGGATGCTGTTCTCCACCAACGGCTGCAAGGTGCCGAACGGAATCAACGCCTGCTCCACACCCGGCTCTACCTCGCGCGAAACCGTAAATTGCTCTGCAAAGCGTATGCTGATAATTTCCAGATACGCATTCAGGTGCTGCAGCTCCTGCCCGACGGATACGAGCGGCGTCGAGGTCATTTTCAGGTTGAGCCGCATGAAAACCCCCAGCTGAATCGTCATGTGGCGGGCGAGATCGGGGTTGATCCGAATCAGCGTAACGATCGAGTTTAATGTATTAAACAGGAAATGGGGATGAATTTGAGCCTGAAGCATTCGCAGCTCCGCGTCCTTCATTAAACCCTTCATCTTCTCTGCGAGCGTCAACGTCAATTGGTTGGATAACAGGTTTCCCAGACCTTTTGCCAGCGCTTCCTGAATTTTGCCGATCTGCTGCGGCCGTCTAAAATACAGCTTGATCAGCCCGACGACACTCTCCCCTTCTCTGATCGGAACGACGATGGCTGCTTGCAGCGGACAGTTATTTCGCTCGCACGGAAGATGCTCGCGGGAAAGACTCGTCTGTATCCCTCCGGTGTAGATGACGAGGCGGGCCAGCTCACTGCGTATCGGCTCCCCGGCTACATGGTGGTCCGATCCCGCGCCTACGTGGGCTAGAAGCTGCTCTCTGTCTGTCACGGCGACTGCGCTGGCCTTCGCCTCTCTGAGCAGGATATACGCTACGGATTGGGCCGTCTGCGGAGTCAAGCCCATCTTCAAGTGGGGCAGGATGCGTTCGGCAATCGTGAAGGCCCGCTCCGCCTCCATCGCGGCAGAGCGTTCTTCTTCGCGGAGAGCGACGCGGATCATCGTTGTGAAAATAGCGATGGAAATGCTATTGGTAAGCACCATAGGAATTCCGATAATATTCACAATCGCTCGGACAAGCTCGGGAGGCTGGGCCAGTATGAGCAAAAGCGACATCTGTATGATCGGGGCAAACATTCCGATAAACAGCGCTTTGGACGGAGAGATCACGCGCTCTTGCGAGAAAAAGCGGGCAACGTATCCGGCCAGAAGGCCCGTAATCGGGCTGGACAAGCCAAACGCCCAGGCGCCAAGACCACTCAAGCTGAACAAATGGCAGCCCGCGATCAGGCCAGCACCCAGTCCTACGAACGGCCCTCCGAGAAGGCCGCCGATCACAACACCGACAAGAGTTGAGTTTGCAATAACTTCACTTGGCTGAAGCGGAAAAATCCAAAAAGCCGGGTTGTACGTCTCCTCGTGGACGACCACGCCCGCATACGTGCCCGCAATGCCGAACAGTCCGAATAATAAAGAGTACGCCACCGACGTCCATAATTGCAGCTCGCGGTCGAGTAATTGGCGAAACAGCGGAATTCTCGTCAGGATAAAGGCGATGGTAAGCAGGATGCCCATCCTCTCGATCAACAGCAGCGTCAAATGCTCCAAGGCCCCTACCTCCGAAAAAAGTCATAAATAGGCATATTCTAACAATTCCGCTTTTTCCCCCGCTTTCCCTGCCGGGACAGACAAACGGGACGGGTGATTTGCATATGATAGCTTTTGCCTAAATTTTCTACAGCAGGAAGGGTGAAGACGAATGTGCGGAATTACCGGCTGGATCGATTGGGAGAAGGATCTTACCCAAGAACACGCTGTTTTGCAAGCAATGACGCGGACTTTAACGGATCGGGGACCGGATGAAGAAGGATATTGGTGGGCAGACTCCAAGCATGCGGCCTTCGGTCATCGCCGTCTGGTCGTCGTCGACCCTGCCGGTGGGCGTCAGCCTATGTCACGACAGCAAAATGGGCGGGCGTATACGCTCGTTTACAATGGGGAGCTGTACAACACGGAAGATATTCGACGGGAGCTGATTGCCCGCGGCCATTCGTTTCGCTCCCACTCGGATACAGAGGTTCTGCTCGCCGCTTATATCGAATGGGAAGCAGACTGCGTGCACAAGCTCAATGGCATATTCGCCTTCGCTGTTTGGGATGAGCAGAGGCAACAGATGTTTTTGGCGCGTGACCGTCTAGGGGTAAAACCGCTCTTTTACGCGAAAAGGGGAACCGCTTTTTTATTCGCATCGGAGTTGAAAGCTTTATTGGCTAATCCTTTGGTAAAACCCGTCTTGTCGCGGGAAGGGCTGGCAGAAATTTTTGTGCTCGGACCCTCGCGCACCCCTGGGCATGGCGTCTTTCATGACGTCCATGAGCTGCGGCCTGGCTGCCATTTGACCATTTCTCGCGAAGGCGTTTCGATCAGGCGCTACTGGAGCCTGGAGAGCCAGCCTCACGAGGATGATGTCGAACAGACGGCTGCCACCGTGCGCCAGCTTTTGGCCGACTCGATCAAACGGCAGCTTGTCTCGGATGTCCCGATCGCCACACTGCTGTCCGGCGGTCTTGATTCCAGCGCAATCACGGCGGTCGCTGCAGCTGTGTTTCAGGAGGAAGGCCGAGGCGCTCTCCATACCTACTCCATCGATTATGTGAACAACGCTTCTCATTTCCAGCAAAGCGACTTCCAGCCGACCGATGACGCTCCTTTCGTCCGCTTGATCTCCGAACGGTTCGGCACCGTTCACCACACCCTCGAATTCGATACCCCTGAATTGGTCAGCGCCCTGCATACCGCACTTTTCGCCCGTGATCTTCCGGGGATGGCCGATGTCGACTCCTCTCTCTATCTGTTCTGCCGGGAAATCAAGAAAGAGACAACTGTCGTCTTGTCGGGAGAATGCGCCGACGAAATGTTCGGGGGCTATCCGTGGTTCCATCGGGAAGAGCTGCTTGGCGCGAATACCTTTCCCTGGGCGCAAGCTACCCGGGAGCGTGCCGGCTGGCTTTCCGCCGAGATGAGAGACTGGATCAGGCCCGAGGAATATGTAGCCCAACGCTACGAGGAGACGCTCGACGAGGTGCCCCGCTTGCCTGGCGAAAACCCGCTTGCGGCTAGAAGACGGGAGCTGTTTTATCTGAATCTCACCTGGTTTATGAATACCCTGCTGGATCGGAAAGACCGAATGAGCATGAAGGCAAGCCTGGAGGCGAGGGTTCCGTTTTGCGACCATCGACTGATGCAATACGTCTGGAATATTCCTTGGGAGCTAAAAAACTGGGGTAATCGCGAAAAAGGGATTCTCAGAAAGGCACTGGAAGGAATCGTTCCGGAAGAAGTGCTGTACCGCAAAAAAAGTCCATACCCGAAAACACATAACCCGGCCTATACGAAAGCAACGCGCTCCTGGCTCTTGAACGTGCTGGAGGACAGCTCCTCGCCATTGCATCAAGTCATTGACCAAACCCGGGTCAAAGCCTTCGCGATGTCAGAAGCTCAGGCCTCGGGAAAACCCTATTTCGGCCAACTGATGGGCAGCCCGCAGATGTTTGCCTACCTGGCATCGATTGACCTGTGGATGAGAGAGTACAACATCACCATTTCTTCGTAAATTAGCGCAAATGCCAAAAAAACCGTCTGAATGAACTCAGACGGTTTTCGTTGTTTCGTGATAAGCAAGGAATGCTGTAAGCCAGGTTCTGTCTCTCCCGTGCTGCAAACGGATCTGCTCCTCGCACCAAGAGCGGTAGTCATCTATCTATGGCATCCGAGATGCCATCCGTCCCTCCGTTCAGTTCCTTCGGGACGGTTCCCCTACCAAATTTGGGTTTCTCGCTCGCAGGGTTTACCGCGTTCCATCTCCCCTGTCGCCAGGGAAGCTACGTTTCTGTGGCACTTTCAGCGTACTCGGGTCTCTGGAAGAGAACCCTTTCCACGCCGTCAGCGAAGCAAATGCCTCGCTGCCCTGGTTTGCACCAGGTACGAACACTCCAGACATCTCAGTCTGGGCGAGCCTGGACTTTCCTCTACCGCCGACCATAAAGGCCGCGGCAGCGACTACCCGCATTCCTTGCCCACTCGTATGAATCAGCAATAAATAATGTACCATATCTGTGTTTCCCGGTCAACCGAAAGCCGCTGGAAGCACTGGAAATTGTTAATGCAGCAGCGTTGTAGTACAATATGGGATGTCATTTGCAAGCCATACCCCAAGACAGGAGAGATTTCGATGCTGCTGTTACCTTTCGAGAATCACGTCCCCCGCATTCATGAGTCTGTCTTTCTTGCAAAAGGCGTCGTCATCTCCGGCGATGTTACGATTGGAGAGGATACGTCGATCTGGTACAATACCGTCATCCGCGGAGATATTGCTCCCACCGTCATCGGGCGCAGGGTAAGCGTGCAGGACAACAGCACGCTGCATCAAAGTCCGGGAAACCCGTTGATCGTGGAAGACGAAGTGACGATCGGACACAATGTCGTTCTGCACAGTTGCGTGATTCGCCGCGGCGCCTTGATCGGCATGGGCTCTATCGTGATGGATGGAGCGGAGATCGGCGAGCAAGCAATGGTTGGAGCGGGAGCGCTCGTCCCACCGGGTATGAAGGTCCCTCCTCGCACTCTCGTCATCGGCTCGCCCGCCAAAATCAAGCGCGAGCTCACGGAAGACGACTTCAAGGAGCTTCGGCGCATCCGCCAGTCTTACGTGGACAAGGGCAAGATTTACCGCAAATTGGAAGAACAACCGCTCTCCAGATGATGATGGAGAGCGGTTTTTTCTTATGCTGCCTCGGTTGCTTGCAATTCCTTGCTGCGAATGTACTCAAATTGGCGATAGGAGCGGATGGCTGTCTCCAGATGGAGGCGGTTTGGTTCTTTGGTGGTCAAGTACCGCTGGAAGAAAGCCGAAATGCGGTACAGGAAGCCGCAATATTTTCGCAGCAGCTTATCCCCTACCATCCCGATAAAAATTCCCGCACATCCGGCAGCTACGCCAAAAGCGAGCGGAACGAACGGAATGGCCAGAAGAAATCCGGCAAAAAAACAGACGACGAGGTTCGTTGAGCACCCGGCGTTCACGATGTCCGCCCGGGCGATTTCCTCCCACGACTCCAGCCGTTTTTCTCCTCCGTAGCTGAAGACTTTATGCTCGGCACCGTGAAACTTTTTCAATTCACGCGGAAATACGAAGTGAAAACCAGCCACATAAATGGCTGCCCACCACGGATCGACTACAGCCGCTTCCGGGTAGACCAGCGCGGCGAGCACATACAAGACAAGACCCAGATGCAATATTTGGTAGTACCAAGGGAAAGAGAAAAAGATCCGCACCCACAGCTTGCCGATCGTCCGCAGGCTGATTTTCTCGGCCCATACTTCTATCACGCCGTTTTTTACTTCTGCACAAGCCAGGACGTTCCGATCATGAAACAGGACACCGCGAGCAAAAGAAATCCCCATAATCATGTTTTATCTATTCTCCTTCCGTTCCATCATCAGTATAATTAGAGGAATGTACGCAGAATGAAGGAGGGGTCAATCCATGATCCGTATGGTACCAACTACACCGCTTACACCTCAGCACGACCCGTGGGAGCCGCTTTTTCATGCGACGCCGCCTGCCTACAAGCTGACAAGTGTCGAGTTTACGGTTACCAACCTGTGCAACCTCCGCTGCGAGCATTGTGCAGTTGGTGACACCCTTCGTTTCAAAGACGATCCTGCCCTGCCGATCCAGACCATCCTGAATCGTCTGGATGAAGCGCAGGACCTCGCTACTATCAGTATAACAGGCGGAGAACCAATGTACAGCGAGCGCACCGTCAAGGAAATCATTCTCCCGCTGCTTCGCTACGCGACGGACAGAGGCCTTCGCACCCAGATCAACTCCAATCTGTCGATGCCATTTTCCAGGTATGAAATGATATTGCCTTACATAGATGTGATGCACATGTCCTGGAACTGGGCGACGCCCGAAGAGTTCCGTACCATTGTTTACGCAAAAAGCAGGCAGATGGTTTCTTCCAAACAGGCTGAACAGCAGTTTGCCACGATGTGGTCCAATGCGCAGAAGCTTGCCGACGCCGGCGTTTTTGTCTCTGCCGAAACAATGCTAAACCCCCGAACATACCAGAAATTGGATATCCTTCACAAGCAGATTCAGGAAATGGGCTGCCTCCGTCACGAAGTGCATCCCATGTACGCCAGCGATTTCGCACGTGAACTGGATGTTTTGACTTTGGATGAGCTTCGTCAAGCTGTTGCACACATGCTGGAAATCCGCAATGAGAATTTGTGGATGCTCTTTGGCACCTTGCCGTTCTTTGCCTGCAGTCCATTGGAGGCGGACAGAGAACTGATCCTGAAGCTGCGGGAGGCCAAAAACGTAACGGTACGCAACGATCCGGACGGCCGAAACAGACTAAACGTAAACGTCTTTACCGGAGACGTCATCGTCACTGATTTCGGAGATGTCGCTCCTTTGGGCAACATCCAGACCGACCGTTTGGATACCATGTTCAGCCGCTGGCAGGAGCACCCGCTGAACCAAAACATCAACTGCTACTGTCCGGCTGCCTCTTGTGCCGGCCCCAACCTGCTGGTTGCCAACACCTACTATGCAAATGAAAACTTTAAAGAGAGAAAAGCGCTGATTTAATGGGCAAACTACCTGTGAGGTGATTTGCATGAGCAGGCGTAGAAGACGTCCTCTCGTACCGCAAGCACAGGCAGGACTGGACCAGTTGAAGGCCAGGGTGGCCGGTGTCAATCAACCCGAGCAGGCGAAATTTGAGGTTGCCCAGGAGCTGAATGTCCCTTTGCAAAACGGATACAACGGCCAGTTGTCCGCTCATGATGCAGGGCGTATCGGCGGTCAGCTGGGCGGGGGCATGGTAAAGGA
Organism: Brevibacillus borstelensis; assembly: GCF_003710865.1. Lineage (GTDB taxonomy): Bacteria > Bacillota > Bacilli > Brevibacillales > Brevibacillaceae > Brevibacillus > Brevibacillus borstelensis. Next base: position 62,718 of record NZ_RHHO01000005.1, read on the forward strand.
ATTGGTTCGAATGGCGATGGAGCAGCTTCCCCGCAAATAACCTGACCAAAAAGAAAGAACCGCATCGTATGCAGATGCGGTTCTGCTGTTTTTCATCATCTGGTTATTCGTTTCAGCGAAGCCGATCTAACTGCTTGACGCTTGATTTTCTCGGCCCAAGCATGGAGCGGCTGATGTTGTTTACTTTGTGAAACGAATCAAACATTTGGTCCAGGACCTCGATCAGCTCCCGTACCTGCACCACTTTTCCGTATACACCGTCAAAATGGTGACGAACGTTTTTTCCATTCAGCCGAAACATGACCGCACCTCCTCTGTTCCTCTCCTACCACCGTATGCGATACGGGCGTCAACGGAGAGAGGGAAACGCCGGTCCATCCGCCCATTTTTTGAGAAATTCTAGAGGCGATACAGGTCCGGACGGCGATCAGCAATTACAGGAATTCGGCTTCTCACTTCATCTACGAGGGAGAGGTCAATCTCCGCCCTGATGATCTCTTCCTGCTGCATGCCTTCGGCGATAATTTCCCCCCAGGGGTTAATCACCATGGAATGCCCGCAAAATGTATTTCCGTTGCCCTCCCCGACGCGGTTGCAGGCGATGACGTACATCTGATTCTCAATCGCGCGTGAAATCAAAAGCTGGCGCCAGTGATGAAGCCGGGGATGGGGCCATTGGGCACAAACAAACAGAGCCCGTGCTCCTTGCAAAGCATGCACCCGCACCCACTCCGGAAAGCGAATGTCATAGCAAATGACGGAACTGACTGGCTGACCATCCAATATGTAAACGCCTGGGCGATCTCCGGCGGCAAGAAACTTTTCCTCTTCCATCAGTCGAAACAAATGCGCCTTTGAATAGCTGCCTGCAAGTTTCCCGCTGCGATCAAACACAAACGTTGTATTGTACATCCGACCACCCCTGTTTTCCGCGACGGAACCGCCGATTACATGGGCCTGCAGCTTTTCTGCCGCATCGCTCAGCAATTGCTTGGCTCGCTCGCCGTTTTTATCGGCGATTTCATCCAGCCGCTTCAAATCATAGCCTGTATCCCACAACTCCGGCAAGAGGACCACATCCGGTCTTTCGTCTGACGATTGGAGTTGATTGACAAAATTCCGAATCGCCTCTACATTTTTTTCCGGCTGTCCAAAAGCAATATCCATCTGCAGCAAGGCAACATTCCACTTCATCTGTTTCCCCCCTGACTTTATTCTCTTAATCGTAGCCTTCACTCCACAGGAGTTCAAGCATAATTGTCGATTTTGCCAGGGGTGCCATCGGGCAACCGGAAAGAAAAGAGAGGGCCCGAGGCTAACCCCGGGCGGGCTTGAAAAAGATTACGTGCGTGGACGCGGCCGTGCCTCCAGACGAGTTACCCGTGTTTCGAGACGATCGACGCGCCGATCCAGTTCACGAATATTGCGCTCGGCACGGTCCATGCGCTCATTGAGACGGCGGATACGGCGATCTACATCGTCGCGCGGCGGTTGAGGCGGACCTGGCTGTCGAACGGGCACCCAGATCGTTTGACCGATATAGATGTAGTACGGGGCGGGGATGTTGTTCACTCGAATCAGTTCCTGTACGGGAACCCCGAAGCGGGCGGCAATCGCATTTAATGTATCCCCGGGTTGGACTACGTAGTTCACGTAAACCACTCCTTTTTGTATTTGATTCGTTATTAACCTATGCCCGCCCGCCTGCCTGTGAAATAAGCGATCACCCATTTTCCCAAGATTGGTCAAACACCTACGCCATTCGCCGTGACAGGCTCTTACGCATTAAAACATTCAGAGAGCCACAGGGTTACAGCAAACCAGGTTTGTTCTGCTTGATTTGATCGAGAATATCCAGCATGATCAAATCTATGCATTTTTGACGATATTGCAATAATCTTCGCAGAAATTCCTTTTTTCGTTTCGTCAACGCGAGCTGTTTGGGAACAGTGTCGATGGCACGAGTAATCTCCGATTCAGGCAGCCCTTGAATTCTATTTACCATTTCGTCTACAGCCGACCTGTTGCTTAAAACAACCTTCTTCATGCCAGTGGGAATTCTCATGCTTTTTTTCAACTGAGGGTGCTTGAATCCCTTCACACGAGCAAATGGAGAATTGGTAGGCGAGCCAAGCAGTGCGCTCCCATGGTCGATTAAATACCAGTTGTACTTTTCCTTCGTACTGTCCCGATAGAGTACGAGATTGACACTCGTGCGGTCCTTGTTCAATATCCATGCGTCAAACACGATCACTTGAGCCAAACGCTTGATATCGTTCACAAACCACTCCGGACAGTATTTCACCTCTTTTTTTGCCCGCTCCCACGTGATGACTTCTTTTGCGTTCACACGCCTTGAAATATAGCCCCTCACCTTCCTTCTGTCGGGGCCTGACACCATGGCCGGTTTAAAGTTTGCTACCGGAAATCCCAGGCTTTTTGCAAGGGAATTCGCAAGGTATTCGTTCACGATCATTTGGCGATGCTTCCTGCTTTTTTTAGTCCTTTTGTATGGATACTTAAAAAAACCGATGTTTCCTCGTTTATCGCGAACTTTCCAGACTTTTTTTCTCGTTTCTCTCTTCATGCGCCCTGCATATTTCCACCTCATTCGGTAAATGTTCCTTTCTGCTGATCATAGGTACTGATACAGAATATGGAATTTACACAGATTTGAACCGGGCATACATTTCAAAAAGCACCAGTTCCGTCTGTGTACGCTGTCACTTCCTTTCTACACGGTTCCTAATCCAGCAAAAAAGTCACCGGCAGCGTTTCCACTGCTGGTGACTTTTTGTCCCATACTCGTATTCTTTTTATTTAAAAACAGGCTCCGCGAACTGTGCCAGTTTTTCCATCGAGCTCTTTTCTACATCTGCATGCAGGCTGTTTCCATGGGAGTCCATCGTAACGATGGCAGCAAAGCCTTTCACGCGAAGGTGCCACATCGCTTCTGGAATACCGAATTCCATAAAGTCGACACCTTCAACCTTTTCAATACAGTCTGCATAATACTGAGCTGCTCCCCCGATCGCGTTGAGGTATACAGCACCGTGCTCTCCCAGCGCCTTCAGCGTTTTTGCGCCCATGCCGCCTTTTCCGATGACAGCCCGAATGCCAAATTTCTTGAGGATATCGCCCTGGTAAGGCTCCTCGCGGATAGATGTTGTCGGTCCGGCTGCTTTTACGTGCCACTCGCCCTGCTCGTCTTTCAGCATAACAGGACCGCAGTGGTAAATGACGCCGCCATTCAGGTCAACCGGGCAATCGTGATCCGTCAGGTATTTGTGCAGGGCATCGCGTCCGGTATGCATGATACCGTTGATGATGACGACATCCCCTACCTTCAGGCTGCGAATTTGCTCCTCGGTGATTGGTGCCTGAAGCACAACCTCACGACGCTCTGCCTTTGGCTGGTCGGTTTCCGCATCGAGGTTCATGGCAACCGGCTCATCCTTGTACAGGTAACGAATGATTTCGCCCGTTTCTGCATTGAGGCGGACACCTTGACGGCGGAACGCCCAGCAGTTGTAGGCTACAGATACGAAAAAGCTGGCTGGCAATCTGTTTTCAACGCCGATTTTGCAGCCGAGCAGCGTGGAAACGCCTCCGAAGCCCATCGTACCGATACCGAGCTCGTTGGCTTTTTCCATGATGTATTTCTCCAGCTCGGCCAGCTCGGGAATTTCGTTCACATCGTCGACGCGACGGAACAGCTGGTGCTTGGCCAGCGCATAGCCGGACGTCCGGTCGCCACCGATGCCCACTCCGATGAAGCCGGCACTGCAGCCTTGTCCTTGCGCCTGGTAAACCGAGTGCAGGATGCACTTGCGAATGCCGTCAAGATCGCGGCCTGCTTTTCCGAGGCCTTCGAGCTCACAGGGGAGGGAGTACTGGATATTCTTGTTTTCACACCCGCCGCCCTTGAGGATCAGCTTGATTTCGATTTCGTCTTCTTCCCACTGTTCAAAGTGAATGACGGGCGTTCCCGGTCCCAGGTTGTCCCCGCTGTTCGCACCAGTGAGCGAATCTACAGAATTGGGGCGCAGTTTTCCGGTTTTCGTCGCTTCCACGACGGCTTCATAAATCGCTTTTTTGATAACGAGCTGATTTACGCCGACCGGGGTCTTGATTTCAAAGGTCGGCATTCCAGTATCCTGGCAAATGGGGGAAACGTTGTCTTCCGCCATCTTGATATTTTTTGCAATGGTTGACAATGACAGAGCAGCGCGTGTGCCCATGTCTTCTTTTGCTTTCGCGTCGTTGATGGCGCGGCGCACGTCCGGAGGCAGGTTCGTCGAGGTTTCGGTAATCAGCTCCAGGATGCTTTGCTTCAATGTATCCATCTTTGTCGCTCCTTTTTAACCATCTGTAGTATCGATATCCTAAACCGCCTCTCATTATATCACACTGCTTCGCTTTCGTCCGTAGAATGTGCTTCCCGGGGTGTGAAACATTTCCCCCCACCTTCCGTCTAAAGGATAGAAAAAACTGGTTCTGCCGGTTTGCCGGAACGAATGATAAGGGGCGTATTCAAATGAAAAAATGGATGAGTGGAATGTTGGCAGGCGTAATCGCCATAGCTGCTGTACCTGTTTGGATGAGTTTCGAGAGCCTGGGGGAAAAGGAAGCGGCGGCTTCAGCGAAAGTGGCTGTCGCTTCTGCAAAAGAAGTCGCTCCTGCTGCCGATCAATCAGTACTGCCAAAGGAGTCCGACCAGCCTCTTCCGGTCGTCGGTTCCTACGAGAAGCTAAAGAAGCTGTTGAAAGACTATGAAAAAGGCCATGGCATCCAGTATGGGGTAGCCGTGAAAGAAGCGATGGAAGCCGTACCGGCGATGGAGGGAGCACCGGTGCTCAAGGCAAAAACGGCAGCGGCTCCAACCCCGGATTCCTCTTCCTACTCCTCTACCAACGTTCAGGTACAGGGAGTCGATGAAGCGGATATTGTCAAAACGGACGGGACGTATTTGTATCAGGCGACCCCCGAAGAAGTGCGGATCATTCGGGCAAAACCCGCAACAAGCATGGAGCTCGTCAGCAGATTGAGCTTTTCCGGCGATGAATTCTCCCCGCAGGACATGTACATCGATGAAAAGCGGCTGATTGTGATCGGACAATCGCGTCCGAAAGCCGTGCGCGACCATATCATAACCAATGAAAAACGGTTCATGCACGGCCACTCGAATACAATGGTGCAGGCGCTCATCTACGACATCTCGGATAAGCACTCTCCCCGTTTGACCAGAGCACTGGAAGCAGACGGCTACTACGTGTCCTCCCGGAAGATCGGCTCCAGCTTCTATCTGGTGACCAACAAGGGGATTGATTGGTATGCGCTCTCCAACCAGTCTCAGGAAGTCCCCGGACCGCGTTACCGGGATACAGCACAAGGGGATGATTACAAGACGATCGGCTACTCGGCGATTCGCTACTTTCCTGAAGCGATTCAGCCTGGCTACCTGATCGTCGCGGGAGCCAATCTCGATAACCCCAAGCAAGCCGCTTCCATCCATACGTATCTGGGCTCAGGCGAAAATGTCTACGCTTCACCGAATAACCTGTACGTGGCAGTCACTCAGCAAGAGGTGGAGTCAGCGGGCAAAGCAAAGAAATCGCTGATCGCCGGCGGCCCCGTTCCAATCATGAAGAGCGAAACGTCTCTCTACCGCTTTTCCATGAAAAACGGAAATCTTGCCTATACGGGAAAAGGGACTGTTCCGGGCCGCATGCTGAATCAGTTTTCCCTAGATGAGCACAACGGCTATCTGCGTATCGCGACAACCACGGGAGACATGTGGCGAACAGACGAGAATACCTCCAAAAACAACCTGTATGTGCTCGACTCACAATTGCAAGCAATAGGAAAGCTGGAAGGAATCGCCCCTGGCGAAAGAATCTATTCTGTGCGGTTTATGGGGGACAGAGCCTATATGGTTACCTTTAAACAAGTGGACCCGCTGTTTGTAATCGATGTCAAACAGCCGGATTCTCCCAAAATTTTGGGCGCTCTGAAAATTCCCGGCTACAGCGACTACCTGCACCCGTATGATGAAAACCATATCATCGGATTTGGCAAAGACGCCGTGGCCGACAAAGAGACCGCTTTTTACCAAGGAATGAAGCTGGCTTTATTCGATGTCACGGATGTGAGCAAGCCGGTGGAGAAATTCCAGACAGTCATCGGGGATCGCGGAACGGATTCCGAGCTGCTGTATGATCACAAAGCGCTGCTGTTCTCCAAGGAGAAACAGCTTTTGGCCTTCCCTGTGTCGGTTCACGAGCTGACAGCGGAGCAAAAGGCGGAAAAAGATATTCGCGCTTACGGAAGCTTCTCTTTTCAAGGAGCCTATGTTTACGGGCTGAATGAGCAGGATGGATTTGTCTTGCGCGGGACCATTACCCATCTGAATTCCGACGATATGAAAAAAGCCGGCCAGGATTGGTACGACAGCGCAAAAAACGTAGAGCGGATCGTCTACATCGGCGATACGCTGTACACGATCTCACGAGATCAGGTGAAGGCAAACAGCCTGCAAACCCTGACCGAAACGAACACACTGATGTTGTCCAAATAGAAGCAACCATCTGTCAAGGCTGTCCATTCTGTGCTAAGATAAAAAAGAGACACAGCAGAGAGAGGGTGTCACCCGCTTGGAATATTTGGACCTAAATCTGACATCGACGCTTTCAGGCGTGGCCGTCGTGCTGGTAGTAGCCTTTTTGCGACTGCACTGGCCGTTTCGCTACCAATACATCGGACATTTTTTCAGGCAAAATCCGGAAAGACGCAAGCGCTGGCTAGACGCTTCCTATCGGCGCAATCGCACGCGGACGGTCGCCATGCTAGATAAGTCAACATTGGAAATCCTGTCGGGAAACTATGAATTGGCAGAGAAATATATTGTACAGGGCCTGAATGTATGCAAGGAACGCCCGTCCCTGTTTAATCAGGCAATGGTGCATTACCTCTTTTACAACCTTGCCTTTGTCTACTTTACGAGCGGCAAGTACTCGGAAGCGCTGGAAATCGCTTTTCGCGTCTATCAGCGGGATCAAGGCATGACCGACTCGCTTGGATTGATTGCCTGCTCACACGCCCGGCTGGGTGAGATCGAGAGCGCGATCGAAGCCTACAGCCTGATACCAGGAAAGCGTTCAACCCGAGAATGGAAGCTCCTCTGCCTGGCCGAAATCGAAGCAGCCAAAGGCAACTACGAGAGAGCAATTACTCATTTGCATCAGCTCATGACAAAATCCGGCCTTTCACTTTGCCTGAATCGCGCAGAACTGGAGAAGCGTCTGGAAGAATGGACGAAAGCTTCCACACAAGCTGGATAACTAGTGATAGGCGTCATCGAAAAAGAAGAACCGTACCAACGTTTGCCGTTGCGCGGTTCTTCTTTATTTCCATGCCATTTTGTTATCCCCGAACAATCCCGATCAATTCCTGAAAAAAAGGGGCAATGTCGCCGCGCAGGATCGGGCCATGCCCTGTAGCCAAATACTCAATCGGCCAGTCCAGCAGAATTTCCAATCCTTCCGCAAAGCCTGCGGCCTTTTCCGGTTCCTCGTCCTTGCATCGCTGGATGAATTGCCTGCAAGCGTCACGCTGCAGCGTGCCGTAGTCGACAAGTTGTTCCCATGGCGTACTGCCGAAGTGGATGTGATCCCCGATAAAGCAAATTTTCGTATCCGGATCAAAGAAGGCGACAGATCCCTCCGTATGGAAGGGAAGCTGCCGAAATCGAAGACACGGCAGGTCTCCTCCAGTCCCCGTGAACGTATGACCGAAAAAAGTCTGGGAAAAATCGTCTAGCTCATAGTAGTCTTCGAGATGAATCCAATTATGCCGTGAGGGGAAAAGATCGGCGTTTCCGATATGGTCAGCATGACGATGCGTGAAGTATACATAGGCAATCTGCTCCGGTTTGACTCCGATCTCCACAAGTGCCTGCTGGAAGTAGGGGCGGTGCTTGCGAAGATGGGAGTCCACCAGCACAAACGCATCGTCTTTCGCAATCACATAGCTGTTGATATAGCTTTTCCACGCTTCTTCATAGGTCAGGATCGCCCACGTGGACTCGGCGATTTGTTCCGTTACGTTCGTCAAGCTACCATCTCTCCTCTCCTTCCAAGAGTATATTCCTAATCTTATTATACACGAATGCCCGAGGGTGTGGCTGAAAAGTCGCGCTTACCTGGCAGGCGAAGCTTCACCCAGACTCACCCACACCCGTCCGCTAACCTCGCGAAGCTCCAAAGGAACGCCAAAGAAACCGCTCAGTACTTCTTTTGTCAATACATCCAATGATTGTCCAGCTCGCACGACCTGCCCTGCCTTTAACAGCAGGGTATGAGTAAAGCATGGCAGAATTTCCTCGATATGGTGGGTCACATACAGTAAAGTGGGACCGTCCGACTGCTCGGCGACCCGTGCGATCATGGACAAAAGCTGTTCCCGTGCCAGCAGATCCAGGCCTGTACAAGGCTCGTCCAGGATCAGCAGGCGCGGAGAAGCCATCAAAGCACGGGCAATCAGGACTTTTTGCCGCTCCCCTTGGGATAGTGTCCGAAATGGCGAATGACGCAAATGCCCGCAGCCAAACTCCTTCAGCAAGGCATCGGCCCGGTCAATATCCTCTGCCGACGGTTTTGTGTACAGCCCGATCGTAGCCTCGCGTCCGCTCAACACCACCCTCTCGGCAGTCTCATTCTCATGCAGTTGAGACATCAGCGAGGAACTGACCCAGCCGATTGATTTGCGCATGTCGCGCAGGTCCACTTCGCCGTATCGGTGACCCAATACAGACACTTGCCCCTTTGTCGGCCAAGTATAGCCGCAAATAAGATTGAGCAGGCTCGTTTTACCTGAACCATTTTGGCCGACCAGACACCAGTGCTCCCCTTTTTTTACCTGCCAATGAATATGGCGCAAAATATGTTTCTCTTCTCTCTGCCAGGAAACATCGCTGATATCGATGACGAATTGATCTAGCATGTCCCCTCACTCCTCCCTATACTCCAATTGAAACGATTACTACGAGTATACATGGAGTTCAGAAAAATGGCACGAGTTCAATTGTTCACGACAGTCTGCTTCTTCAAAAGTTCCTCCGCCTGCTTGGCCGGCACCGGCTTGCTGAACAGATATCCCTGCATTTCGTCACACCCTCGCTCTGCAAGGAACTGCCGCTGTTCCTCCGTTTCCACCCCTTCTCCCAGCACCTGCAGCCCCAGGCTGTGCGCCATCACGATAATCGAGGAAGCGATCGCCGCATCATCTGCTCGGCTCGGGATTCCCCGGATAAACGACTGGTCGATCTTCAAACGCTTGATCGGGAAATGTTTGAGGTAACTGAGCGATGAATAGCCTGTTCCAAAATCATCCATGGATACTTGAATGCCTACCTTATGCAACTCCCGGAAGGTCTCAATGACGCGGTCGACGCTGTGCATTGCAATGCTCTCCGTAATTTCCAGCTCAAGGCATTCCGCAGCAAGGCCGCTCGTTTCCAAAACGCTCTTTACCTTGTCTACGATCTCTTCCTGATAAAACTGTGCCGCCGATAGATTGACAGCCACGCGGACCTTGGGCGCCCCCGCTTCCTGCCAGCTTTTATTTTGCCGGCAAGCCGTCTCCAGAACCCACTCCCCAATCGGAATAATCAATCCCGTTTCCTCGGCCAGCGGGATAAACACTCCCGGAGAAATCACTCCCTGCTCCGGATGATTCCAGCGGATCAACGCCTCCATCCCTACAATCCTGCCCGTTTTTGTCTCAATCTGCGGCTGGTAGTAGAGCTCGAGCTCGTTGCGTTCCAATGCATGGTGAAGGGCATTTTCCAAGGCGAGGCGCTCCGGGGTAAGGGTATTCATCTCTTCTTTGTACAATTGGTAGTGATTGCCGCCAAGACGCTTTGCTTTGTACATCGCAACATCGGCAAGCTTGATCAGCGTTTGGGGATCTGTCCCGTCCTTTGGAAAAAGACTAACCCCGATGCTGACCGTCGTAAACAGTTCATGCCCATTGATGAAAAAAGGCTGGGACATCTCTGCGATAAGCGATGAGGATATGCGCATGACTGTATTGACATGGTCTATTTCTGAAAGCATGATGACAAATTCATCTCCGCCAAAACGGGCAACGCTATACTTTCCTTCTATGCACTTCTGAATCCGCTCGGCAGCGCTTTTCAGCAGCTCATCTCCGATCCCGTGACCCAAGGAATCGTTAATTGTTTTAAACCGGTCAAGATCCACAAACAAAACCGCGCCCAGCATTTTTTTCTCCCGAGCCTCTCTAATCGCTTCAGCCAACTGCTTCTCCAGCAAAAAACGGTTTGGCAGGTCGGTAATGTTGTCGAAGAAAGCGAGCTTCTCAATGGTCTCCTCCGCTTTTTTGCTGTCCGTGATGTCCCGAAAGGCCGTTACAGCTCCGATCACCTGATTGTCCTCGATAATGGGAGAGGTGATATAGGCCACAGGAAAGGAAGAGCGGTCTTTTCGGAAAAACATCGCGTCTTCTACACGCCGTTTCTTTCCGTTTGCGAGTACCTGCAAAATGGGACTTGTCTCGTATGCAACCGCTCCGTCGCAGGGTGGCTTGTACTGGGCAATCCAGCGGATATCCCGGCCGAGCAACTCTTCCTTCATCCAGGACAGCAAGCGTTCCGCCTCCGGATTGACAAATGTGATGCTGCCCGCGCGGTCGACGACGATGACTCCTTCTCCAAGCGTGTTCGTGATCGTTTTCAACTGCTTTTCACTTTTGCTCAATGCGAGCTCTGCCTCGCGACGGCGGCGAAAGGGCTCTTCGATCGTGGAGACATAGATCGCCTTCATAATGGTGTAGTACCCGCAAAATTTGAATACATGCCCCATGATGGTATACCAGTCATCTCCAGTCTGATTCTGGGTGAAGACGAGACCGCCGAGCATGAGATAAACAGAGGCAGTGGCAAATCTCAGCATAGTCGGGTTTTTGTCTCGGCGATAAAGCAGCGCAAAAAGAACGGCCCCGGCGAGGTTGAAGAACGAAGCTGCATATTCCATTCCTGCCTTCAGCAAAGTCACTTCCTGCTGCTCTGTGATAAGAAGCGGCAGGCGCTCCGATTGCGTGCCGAGCCATGTAAAAATGAGAATGAGAAGCAGAATCACGAAGCTGAATACGGGCTTTCTTTGATATACGCTGATCTCCTTGTCCTTGGTCGATAAAATGACGAGGATAAAGATTGAACAAATGAAACGGGACAAAACCCAACACCACGTCGCTTTCTGAACGGAGCTTTCGCCTCCAAAAAAAGACAGCCCTTGGTAATTGATCGTGTGCTGCAAATCCAACACGCCGACAACCAGGAACAGGGCGCCGATCAAAAGGCGATGACGGGACATCGTCACTGGAAACAGCATCCATCCCTGAAACGCAATCGAAATGGCCACCATAATGCTGAAAAACTCGAGCATGCGGTACAACGATTGAACTTCTTCAGACGTCATCGTCATAGAAAAAGGTATCTCCACCAGGGAAACCAGTATAAACAAGGCGATAGCCAGAACGGCATACACCATCGTCTTCCTCTCAATATCAACTGGCCATACATCGGCCGATTTCTTTACCTGTTGTTGCATACCTTCACCCCAATACCAAACCTGCGCTATACTTGCGATTCCTGTTCACGTTTCACATCCGTGAAAAAAGACTACTTTCTTTTCCCCTTTTCCTGATACATCGAAAAGTTTGCCCGTTTAAGCAGTGCTTTCAGGTCACCCCCGTCATCCGGGTATATACTGATTCCGGTACTGCCCGAAACCGCAATCTCGGTCTGATCAATGATAAAGGGCGACTCGAGTAAGCGAATGAGATCATCTGCCACTTTTTCTGCTTCCCGCTTTGAAGAAAGGTTCGGAAGCAAAATGTTAAACTCATCCCCTGCCATCCGGGAGACCGTTACTCCCTCCTGAAAATGACCCTGAAGACGTTTGGCGACTGCTTGGATTAATTGGTCCCCTACATCATGCCCGAATGTGTCGTTAACGTGTTTAAAGCCGTTTAAATCGAGAAAGAGCAGCGCGAAAAAAGTATGCTCCTTCTGAGCCACTCTGATCTGTTCCTCTACTTTCTGCTGAAACAGCAATCGATTCGGCAGTCCGGTCAGGTAGTCATGATACGCATAGTACTTGATTTTTTCCTGGTGCTTCTTCTGTTCCGTAATATCACTGAAAGCCGCCGTATAGTACTGAATGTCGCCATTCTCCCCACGAACGGCACGTATGCTGATGTATTCAAGAAACAGCTCGCCAGTCTTGCGCCGATTCCAGATCTCGCCTTGAAATTCTCCTTCTTTGGTCAATTTGTCCCACATTCTTTGATAAAAATGCGGATGATGACGCCCGGAGCTTAAAAGACGCGGATTTTTTCCTACGATCTCTTCTTTGGAGAAGCCTGTCACCTCACAAAAAGCTTGATTGACGAGCAAGACCGTTCCATTCGCATTGGTTAAAAGAAGTGGATTTGGCGCTGTTTCAAAAGCAATCGCTACGAGATATAATAGCTCCTCATCCTGCCGGATCGTGCTGATCGATTTCCGGCCCGTCTCGAACCCACCCGGCCATTTCTGGTCACCTTTCATGCTCCCCCTCCTTTCTCTCTCGAACATAATCTGTGTATATGGTCTCGATCATCAGATGGGCCGACAGCTTGACTGTTTCTTTTTTCCTATTCCCTCTTTCCTCCCGAACATAACCTATCTTCACAAAAATACCAAATTTCGACAATAACCTACACGATATTGTCAAATTCTCAGAAAAGCGAACTGGCATAAAAATAGCCTGGCATCTAGCTGATACCAGGCTTCGAGAACTTTTCTTTCAAATAGCTTTCCATATCTTCCTTTGTCAGCGGATGGCTGAAGAAAAATCCTTGTACCTCCTCACACATCTGCTCCTGCAAAAAATCGAGCTCGTCTGAAGTCTCTACCCCTTCAGCGATTACGTGCAAATCCAGATTTTTGGCCATCGAGATGATCGTCGCGACGATTGCTCTATTGCCTGGACTTTTTTTCAGGTCACGAATAAAGGAGCGATCGATTTTCAGCCTGTCCAACGGAAAATCTTTCAGGTAGGAGAGAGAGCTGTAGCCTGTCCCGAAATCATCGATTGCAATGTGCACTCCCAGTTTTTTCAAATCATAGAGGGTTTGCGTCGCCCGCTGCACGTCGATCATCGTACTTTCTGTTACTTCCAGCTCTAAATATTCGGGTTGCATGCCGGTCTCCCGCAAAATTCCCTCAACTGTCTGAACAAAATCCTTTTTTAAAAATTGACGGGCGGACAAATTGACGGCAACGCGAACCGGCGCATACCCCATTTCCTGCCATTCTCTGTTTTGTTTGCACGCTGTCCGCAGGACCCATTCCCCTATTGGAACAATCAGCCCCGTTTCTTCTGCAATCGTAATAAACTGATCCGGAGGAATAACGCCACGCTTCGGATGATTCCATCTGACGAGCGCCTCCATACCTGACAATTTCTTGTTTGTGACATTGACTTGCGGCTGGTAATAGACCAGCAATTCGTTGCGAACCAAAGCGCGATTCAGTTCGTTTTGCAGGTACATCCTCTCCGATGCCGCCTTCTGCATATGGGCCGAGTATTTGTGATAGGCGTTTTTGCCTCGTTCCTTGGCCGAGTACATGGCAGTATCTGCCGTCTTCATCAATGTCTGATAGTCATTCCCGTCCTCTGGAAAACGCGAGATTCCGATACTGGTCGTAATATACAGCTCATGCCCCTCGATCAAAAAGGGCTGCTCGATGATCCGGATCAATTGATCCGCCATCTGTATCAGCTCGCTCTCTGGCACCTCCGGCATCAAGACAATAAATTCATCGCCGCCGAGTCGCCCTACGATACCCGATTCTCCGACGCAGTTGACGATCCGATGCGTCGCTTCTCGCAAAAGCAGATCGCCAAAGTCATGTCCCAAAGAGTCATTGATCAGCTTAAAGCGGTCCAAGTCGAGAAACATCACAGTGACAGTCTGTTCACGATTCTTTGCATTCCGGATCGCTTTTTCAAGCTGTTCTTCGATAAATCGCCGGTTGGGCAAACCCGTCAATGCATCGTGGTAAGCCAGGTAATTGATTTTGGATTCAGCCTGCCTTTGCTCGGTTACATCGCGGGCAATAAAAAACACGCCTGCCGCCTCTCCGTCTATGATAATGGGAACATTGGTCATATGCAGGATGACTTGCTTTTCCGGCTCGGGATACAGCTTTACCTCGTATGTATTGGCTCCTCCGAGAACGGCCTGCAAAAAATGTTTCCGAATCATCTCCGCATCCGCTTGGTCACACATGTCCACGAAGTCTGAAAGCGAAAGCAATTCCCTGCCCGTCAGCTCCTTGGCAGCAGGATTCATGCCAATCAATTGGCCGTTCACACCATACGATATGACACCATCCCGGTTGTACTCGAACAACGATTTGTACCGCTGGTCGCTCTCCATCATCCGCAATGTCTTGGTCATCAAGAGCTTTTCTACATATACCGATAACAGCGTAATCCCGAGTATGATCAGAGTTGCTATCCCGATCGCATAAGCCAGCCAGATCGTGCTGACAGCCGAGGATGGCGACGGATGATGATTGCCATGCGTTACAAACGAGGTGGCCAGCATACCTGTGTAGTGCATTCCAGCAACTGCAGCCCCCATCACCATGCCAGCCAGTATTTTCAGTCCTATTCCGCGGACGTCTCCTGCTTTTCGCAAACGATACGTAATCATCAGCGCAACAGCAGATACGAGGACAGCAACGAGGATGGAGATCGCGAACAAAACCGGATCGTAAACGATTTGCGCATCCAACCTCATCGCGCTCATCCCGACGTAGTGCATCAAGGCTATCCCTGTTCCCATGAACAGCGAGCCGATTGCCAGCCGTTTTTTGGACATGTGTTTGCTGCTGACCACATGCAAGGCGATACCTGATGCGCACATCGCAAATAGGATGGAAATCAAAACGATCCAGAAATCGTAATCAACATGAATCGGCAGATGCAGAGCAAGCATTGCGATAAAATGCATTGCCCAGATTCCCAATCCCATCGCGCCTGCTCCGGCCATTAGCCAAATTCTCTGAATGTTTCCCCGAGAATGACTGACGCGTCCACCGAGATCCAATGCCGTGTAGGAAGCCAAAACAGCGATAAAATAGGACAGGATGACTAAACCAATGCTGTACGATTGTGATAACGTATTCATAAATACCCCTCGAGCACGGATGAAATGACTTCCTCATCTTATAGCTTTTTCCTCCCTATCGCAATATAAGAAAAAGCAGCCCTTCCCCAAATACCAGGAAGGGCTGCAAAGGGATGTTTACTGAATCCCCTGATTCTTTTCCTCCATTACTTCCTGGATCAAAATGACACCGTGAGAGAGTGTCGTTCCTCCGCCAAACGCCCCTGCAACTGCGACCGTTTCCGCGATTTCCTGCTTGGATACGCCTTCTTCCAACAACGCTTCCAGGTGAAACACGATGCAGTGTTCATTTCCGGCGTACAAGGCAATCGCCAAGGCTGCCAGGTGTTTCTGCTTGGAAGACAGCGTACCGGAAGAAAAACACTTGCTGGTGAAATCGTTATACGCCTGCAGTGCGTCCGGCATCATTTGGCCAAATGCCTGCAGACCTTCTCGATACTGTTCCGCTAAATAATGCTCCATGGTCGTCTCCTCCTGATGGAATATCGCTGTTAGCTTCCCACCAAAAGGAAACGCTCATGCACGCCCGCAAGCTCGTTTCGGGGAAATACTAGGAGTAAGCCTAAACCGAAATGGAGGGTTCCGGATGATACGACTTGGGTATGCATGCATCCGTCTGGACAGCCCGAACAATCCCAATAAGAAAACGACGGTAGCTCAGGTTCAAAAGCTCTCGCCGGATGCGAGACTAAAAAAGCTGAGGCAAGTTTTGCAAACCAACTTTTTTAACCTGATGGACCTGCTTGCTTACAATGTAGAGAATCGTATTTTTCTCTACCGGCTCCCTTCCGAGTTCGTGCCGCTGGCCACCCACAAGGTTACGGAGGATTGGGATTGGGCCAAGGAGTTTAGCTGGGATTTCGACAAGGCCGGTGCCTATATAAAAAAGCACGGCATCCGCATGACCTCGCATCCTGGCCACTACAGTATTTTGAATACAGACAATCCGAAAGTGCTGAAAGCAACGATTGCGGATTTCTCCTACCATGCCCGCGTTTTCGATCTGATGGGCCTCGACGACAACTCCGTCCTGGTTACCCATGTAGGCGGTGTCTACAACGACAAAGAAGCCTCGCTTCAACGCTTCGCCGATCAGTTCGAGCTGCTCCCAGAGAACGTAAAGCGCAGGCTGGTCGTAGAGAATGATGACACCTCCTTTTCCATGATCGACGTGCTGACACTCTGTGAGCGGATTGGCATCCCGATGGTACTGGATGTCCATCACCACGACTGTCTCAACAATGGCGAAGATCTGTTTGAATACATTCCCCGAATACTCAAAACGTGGGGCACGCGAACTCCGAAGATGCACTTTTCCTCTCCAAAATCGGAAAGCGATTTTCGTTCCCATGCAGATAAGATCGATCCGGTGAAGTTCATCGAATGGGTCACAAAGCTCAGCGACTACGACATCGATGTGATGCTCGAATGCAAAAATAAAGATGACGCTCTTCGCACATTGCGGCGGGACATGCAAAAGGCGGGCATTTCACCCGAAGGTCTGCCTGTTTGAGAAAGCAACAACCTCTGCCCGCAGGCTTATGCATAAAAAAATGACGCTGCTCACAGCAAGCAGCGTCATTGCGTATGCTGTTATTGACAACATGGTCCGCCACAATTGCATGCGGAGGAAGAGGAACCATGTCCTGACCTTCCATATCTGGAGGAACCGTATTTGGAGGAACTGTAGCCGGAGGATCCATAATCGGAGGAACCGCTGCCAGAACAACCGCAGCCGGAGGAACTGCTCCCTGAGTCATGCTGCGGATAGCAGCTATCGTAGTAGTAGCGCATTCTCTTTTTATGATGATCGTAAAAGCGGTAGTACGTATTGTATTTTTTGCGGTGATGACGGTACTGTTCACATTTTTGCTTGTAGTGATGCATACGCTCCATATGCATTCTGTACTTGAACAGGAGCATTTCGAGGTCTGCATGAGCCCCGGACTTTGGTCTGCGTTCCCTTCTCCTCGGCGGAGCTGGCGGTCTGCGGTTTGACGGTCTTTTCGGGAAAGGTCTGTTTGGTGATGGCATGTTCGGTGATGGCATATTCGGAGACGGCATGTTCGGCGATGGCATCATCCGATGCGGCCTGTTTGGTCTTGGCATGTTCGGTGACGGCATGTTTGGCGATGGCATCATCCGATAAGGCCTGTTTGGTCTTGGCACCGCCCGATACGGCATATTTGGCGATGGCATATTCGGCGATAGATTCGGTGATGGCACGTTTCGCGATGGCATATTTGGCGACGGCATGATCGGAGACAGGTTCGGTGATGGAATGTTTGGTGATACATTTGGCGACGGCAAATTCGGTGAAGGTTTGGGCATCTCTTTGGGCCTGCGTGAAGGCATCGGCAACGCTGGAGGCATAGGTGGCATATTTCGGCGTCTTTCCAAACTCACACGTCCTTTCTAGTGAAATAGCACAGTACATGGTATGACATTCACCCGTCTAGAGAAACCGCACTTGCCCATATTTCAAAAAAATAAGCGCCCTTTTTTGGTTTGGGCAGGAAAACGCATTCTGCCGGGTGAAAGAATAGATACGAATGATAACGTTTTCACTTGACAGCTCATAAACTAGTATTACAATAGGGAATAGAAAAAATCATCTGAATAATAAGCAGACGGAAGCGGGGAAAAAAATGCAGAACTTGACGCTTACTCGTTTTGTTAATTTCATACCCGCATGGGAAGAGGGGCTAGGATAACAATCCTAGCCCCTCTTCCTTTTTGTCCTCTGCTATGCTAAAGGAGGAAAATACTCATGAATCAACGCACAATTTCTATCCGTCTGGACGGACATAAGCTGACCATTGAACAAGTAGCTGCCATTGCCAGGAAATTCGAGCAGATCGAACTGACGCCGGAAGCCGTTGAAAAAATCCGCAAATCCCGCTCGATGGTTGAACAAATGGTTCAAAACCAACAGGTCGTTTATGGGATTACGACTGGTTTTGGCAAGTTCTCCGACGTAGTGATTCCTCAAGAAGACGTCAGCCAGTTGCAGGAAAATCTGATCATGAGCCATGCGTGTGGAATGGGCGATCCCTATCCGACCGAGGTGGTCCGTGCGATGATGGCCCTGCGGATCAATGCACTGGCCAAGGGATACTCCGGCATCCGGGAAGAGACGATCAACCTGCTGATCGAAATGTGCAACCGCGGCGTCCATCCGATCATCCCGCAGCAGGGCTCTCTGGGAGCAAGCGGCGATCTGGCTCCCCTCTCCCATATGGTGCTCGTCATGCTCGGGAAAGGAGAAGCGGAGGTAAACGGCACAAGAATGCCCGGCAAAGCCGCCTTGGAGAGCGCTGGCTTATCCCCTATTCGGCTGGAGGCAAAAGAAGGTCTGGCATTGATCAACGGTACGCAGGCGATGACCGCTCTCCTTTGCCTGGCTGTGGCTGATGCTCATGCGCTGATCGAAAATGCCGATGTCATCGCCGCCATGACCGTGGAAGCGTTGCACGGGATTCCAAAAGCGTTTGATCCACAGCTTCACCTCGTCCGCGCCCATCCCGGCCAACAGGAATCAGCTCGCAAGCTGCTTGCCCATCTCGCAGGAAGCGAACGGACGACAGCGCAAGGGGAGCTCCGCGTGCAAGATGCCTACAGCCTCCGATGCGTCCCGCAGGTGCATGGCGCTACACGCGATGCCTGGGAGTATGTACGTGCTGCTGTAACCAGAGAGTGCAACAGTGTAACCGACAATCCCATTCTCTTCGCCGAGACCGGCGATGTTATTTCCGGAGGGAATTTCCACGGTCAGCCGATGGCATTGGCAGCCGACTTTTTGGCCATAGCAATAGCTGAGCTTGCCAATATTTCCGAGCGGCGGACCGAGCGTCTGGTCAACCCGCAATTAAGCGGACTCCCCGGTTTTTTAACGGAAAAAGGCGGCCTGCATTCCGGATTTATGATCACGCAATATGCCGCTGCTTCTATCGTTTCGGAGAACAAGGTGCTGTGCCATCCGGCTTCCGTCGATTCTATCCCTTCCTCTGCCAATCAGGAGGATCACGTAAGCATGGGAACGACGGCGGCCCGCAAGCTGAGAACCGTCATCGCCAACTCCATGAAGGTACTCGCCATCGAATATTTGGCGGCTGCGCAAGCAATCGAATTTGGCAAAGGAAAATTGGGAATCGGCACGGAGAAAGCTTATGCCAAGCTTCGTGAGGTCATACCGCCACTCTCCGAAGACCGGGAAATGCATGTGGACATGGCAAAAGCGGCAGAGCTCTTGGCAAGCGGCTGTCTCGTCCCTGAAATTTGATTGCTTCAACGTTTTCCTCCCTTGACCCGGCGGACCTTCCTGTTATGATGGAGGTAACATTGCCAGATTTCATGCTCAACAGGAGGCGTCCGCCATGTCTACTGCTTCCCATCCAGACACAATCCTGTTATTCGACGGCGTCTGCAATTTCTGCAACGGCGCTGTCCGCTTTATCATCCCGCGTGATCCGGCGGGGCGGATTCACTTCGCCTCACTGCAGTCAGAGACAGGCCAAAGCTTGCTGGAGCAGTATGGACTGGCGACTCACGACCTGTCATCTGTCGTACTGATCGACCAGGGAACCGTGTACGTCTATTCTGATGCAATCCTGCGCGTTGGCCGGCTTTTGCGCGGAGCCTGGCCGATTTTCTCAGCGATCGGCTTTTTCTTCCCAAGGCTTGTCAGGGATAGACTGTATCGGTTCATCGCTCGCAACCGCTATCGCTGGTTCGGCCGGTCGACCGTATGTCTGCTCCCCACAGCCGAAATACGAGCACGCTTTTTGGACTGAAAAAGAGGCATGCCTTATGGCATCGCCTCTTCTTGTTTTAACCTTATATATTCTTTGTAATATTTAATTGGCTGACAAATGCTTCCGTGCTCCGTTTCCGCTCTTTGCGCATGTTTTTGCGCTCCTCTGCCGTTTCAATCAGATAGCGTTCCTCGTCGGTTTCCGGGATGATGGGCGGTACTGGAGTCGGCTTGCCGTCTTCACCGAGCGCTACGAACGTGAGAAAAGAGGTAGCGGTCAAGGTTCGCTCCCCTGTTCGCAAATTTTCCGAGATGATTTTAACAAATACCTCCATCGATGTTTTTCCCGTGGAGGAGATGATCGCTTCCAGACAGATGGAATGGCCCATTTTTACGGGAGTAAGAAAATCGATCGAATCAATCGACGCCGTGACAACGGGACGGCGGGAATGCCTCATCGCCGCAATGGCAGCCACTTCGTCAATATAGGCCATCATTTTCCCTCCAAACATCGTGCCGTGAAAGTTGGTGTCTGAAGGTTGTACGAGGGAAGCCTGAATCGTACGGGATTCTTTTGTCGTCTTCGCGTTCATCACTGTTGCTCCTTTGCCAATCTACTTATCTGACCTAGCCATCATACCACATCGTTACTAGAGGATGTTCAAAAACTCTCGGAAACATACGCGGGGAATTGCTCTTGCCCCTATGTGACGAGATTTTCCTGCTCGCTGATGTATCCCAAGAGCTCCAGCGACTGGGCTGTATCCGGGCCCAGCAGCGCATGCAGCAACGGCAGATTCCATAAATAGGCCGGCTTATAGCCCGTTAGCGAAAACAGATTCTCATCCAAATGTACTGCTGCTTTCCGCCGTTCTATGCTTGCACAGTAGAAATGCTCCAAATAATCGGTGCCCCATCTGGAGAAAGAAGCCGTTTCCTCGGTCAAAGCGGTCAGAAGTATTATTTCGCCCGTATCAATGACCTCTAATGGGTAAAGCTGGCAGCTAAACGGCTTGAGTGAAACAACATCCACTCCCGACTTCTCGGCGTATGCGTGAATGGAGCACCCGTACCTTCCGTTCATCTCTTTATAGAACAGGCAGTTCCCGTGGTCCATCCGGATCGTGCCCAGACCATAGTGTTTGTCCCAGATCCCTTCGGCAGCCCATCCTCGCTGCTCCCGCTCGCTCCAGAATTGGCTTGCGATCGCACCCGATTCCCGCTCCAGCAGATCGGCCTGCTGGTTTTCTACGGCATAGGGTTGTCCGCCTTCACAGCAAGTCTCCCGGTGAACGAGACGGCAATTTTCGCAATCCAAGTGAAATGGCGTCAAGAGCGCCGGCAGATCGAGCAGAACCTTTCCCATTTGTTTCATCGCAGCGCGATGCTTCCTGATGTACTTTTTGCAGGCGTACACCTCTCGTTCATTCATCTTTTCCGGTGTACCCAGGTAGCGATAGAGACCTCTGCCATTCATTTGGACAAGATGAGCTCCGCTTCCGTTCCGAAGATAGAGAGACGCCCCTCGGCAAATACCGCCAGATTGTCTTCATCCGCAGGGATCTCCATCAAAATTTCTACGGTTCCTTCTGTATCGGACTCCAGGACGATCAGCAAATCCTTCTCTCCAAATTCGTTGTCCGTCAGCTTCCACGAGGCAAGTGTGCCTTGCAGCTGAGTCACCTCTTCATCTTCGCTGTCCGAGTCCCACTGTGTAAATTGCGCCTGAATCTGTCCTTTGGCATAATGCTCTTCGATCAAGCCGAGAAGTTGATCGTGTTTATGGATGTCCATGGAAAAATCCCTCCACTTTGTTCTTTTTCCTCTATGATAACAGACAGATGCGCTTGCACAAAAAAAGCCGCCTCGTCCGAACAAGGCGGGAATCCCCTCTTCAGCTTACCTTGCTGATCGTCTGTGCCAGGGCAAAGTCTTTCCCGGTCAAACCGTGCGCTTCTCTCGTCGTCACCGTAAAGGTCACTGTCGATTGACGAATCAGGATTTCGACATGGTGACTATCCTGGTCAAGCAATTCCGCTACACGATTGACAAAGCTGACGGCAGTGGAGAAATCGCGGCACTGATACGTACGGGACAGCGCCATCCGATCCTCCATCAGTCTCCAGCCGGGCACTTTGTTCAAATACAACTTCACTTGTTCCAGCGAAAGCTTGCTCACTCAGCGCACCCCCATCATCGATGAATGACATCGTTTTCACCATCATATTCACCTTGATAGCGGGTTAGTCACGCTTATCCGCGACGTCCTATTTTTTGACTGCGAAAAAGATCATCCGAGGCGAGTCAGCCGCTTGATACGGTTCAAACTGGTAATTGCCAAACGTCTGAATGTTGACAAAGCCAGCTTTCTGCAGCATTGCGGTCATCTCCTCAACCGTAAAGAGGCGGACCTGCTCCTGGTAGACTCTCGTTTCCGCTGCGCCTTTATCCTTAACGACGATCCGCTTCTTCACAAATCCTGCTTCCAGCCACCGCTCCTCCTCGATCAGCAGTCCGCCGACTTCCTTTTCGGAGTGCGGTACGAGATTGGCCTCTACAAACGCGGGATTCAAGTAGTCGATGACCACCTCTCCCCCCGATTTCAGGGCAAGGGCCATGTTTTGAACGACCTGCGCATTTTCCTCGTCCGAAGAGAAATACCCGAAGCTGGTAAACAGATTGACCACGATATCGAACTCTTCCCGAAACGGTATATGTCGCATGTCATATTGGTAAAAATGCAGATTAGGGAGAATCTTTTGCTCATTGGCGAGCTGAAGCAGGACGTTTGATAAATCTACCCCGACAACTTCATACCCGCGTCGGGCCAGTGCACGCGAATGACGTCCGCTCCCGCAACAAAGATCAAGAACTCTTCCGGATCGCTTGATGGGCAAACGCTCCAGGAGGTTGGCTATCTCTTTATCAGCTGACGCGTCATCCCTGTGTTTGTACACCAACACGTAGTCCTCGCGAAAGCTTCGTTCAAACCATTCTTCTGCCATGTCTGTGCTCCTTTTTCCTTCCAAGATGCACCTATTATACCACAGCCTATTTTGATCAGAAGCCGTTTTCCGCGACAGAAATGTGCAGGAAGGGCAGCCGTCTTCACCGCTGTCGCGAATACACAGCATTGCCCTCTGCCGCGGACAATCGGATGTCACCCTCGGCCAAATCGAGCGGTTCCCAACGCTTCCTTCGATCATCCCAGATTTGATACCGCAAACCGTCATTCGTTACAAGATACGGTCCAAACGGCATCACTTCCGCACGGGTCACATGCAGCTCCCGCTGTCTCCCTCCGATTTGCCACCATGTATACGTCCCGGCTTCCTCGTCACTCTTTCGCTTTAAGACAGCCTGGCTGTGGTCATTGGCCCAGACAACCTCGCCTTCGGCCGTCCAGGATTTGCCCTTGCGCGATACAAAGACGGTTTTGTTTTCCGTAGGACCCGGTATTGTGTAATAAATGCCGTCTTTTCGTACCCTGATCGGAAAGGCTGGCAGCTTCTCCCGAGGGTGAAGCAATGCCTCTCCCAACGACTCCGTTTTCTCCAGTACGAGATCATGGAGGCGATACGTTCGTTTTTCCACCCGATACAAATTTTTGTCGCCCGCTGGACGCACGAGCACGATATAGAGATAGCCATCCACATCGTCTACAGCCATTTCCAGCGCAATCGACCCGGTCGACGTCTCATCGAAAAGCGGCGTTTTTTCTCCCGTAGCCAAATGATACACTGTTCCAAGCTTCTCTTCGACATAGAGAAATCTCCCTGCATCCAGCCAATCGATTGTCGCATGGGAGAGTCCGCTGCCTTCCAGCATCGGCTCGATCAATAGCGGATCACGTCCTCTCTGCTCCAAAACGAGGGCAACCTGTCTATCTCCCCGTCTGCTCTTGCTTCGCCCTCTGTCAATCACGCCGAGATAGCTTTCGCGGTCAGGAGAGAGTATCAATCGGTCGTAAAAGGAGTCATAGGGACTAAAACCGACCACCTCGCTGTCAGGGTAGGAGAGCCAGGACAACGGCTGTTTTTTGTATAATGCCACATAGCGATACTCTTCGGGCAGATAGTTCCCGCTTTGCGAATGGAATTGCGTCAAGTCCAGCGCCGCCCGATTGACCCTTCGCACATCAAGAGACATCGTCCGATCATCCAGCCAGACTGCCGGGTAGCCGTTGACTGACCGTCCCGCTTCTTCCTTCCTGATCATAGGCTCTGAAAATCGCAGCAGAATCGTTCCCAATCCTTCCGTTATGTACAAGGATCGGGATTCTCTGCTCTCCGGAAGCATGAGCACCGCTCCCTCTGCCTTGCCGGGCTGAATGGTAAGAGCAAGGGGGGCCATTCTTCGGAGAGTGATCGTCGGAATATTCCCAAAACGAAACCCGAACTCGTCTTTGATTTCCGAAAAGGTCATCGTCAATTGATAATTGCCTCGTGACACCTCGCGGACGGACGTGCTGTACTTCACATCGCCGATAAGCTCCACTTGGGAAAGGAAGCTTTCCGCTGCCTCCAAGGATTGGTTCGTTGTCACATCAATATGTATAAAGGCTTCTTTTTTATGCAGTCCAAGTTGAATCGGCTGTTTTGGCATCTTGCCTCGTTCAAACTCGGCTATCCGAAAGCTGGCCTGATCGTCTTGCTGTCCAATCAATAATCGCTGAAAAGCTTGCTCAAAGGCATACGTTTCTCCGGCCGTGACGGAATTCAACGTTTTCTCCATCATTTGCGACCGGTAGAAGGCAGTAATAATCCAGATGGAAGCCAGGCAAACCGATCCGAGGGTAACAATCAGCATCCACCGCTTCACTTGAACGCCCCCTGAATAAACACGCTTTTCTCCATGATATCATAAACCTTTGTGTCCGATCAGATAAAAGCCCCTTTGCTGACGAGAGTTCCTATCATCAAAGGGGCATGGCATTAGCGGTGGAAGGACCGCCCGAGTCTGATTTTTTCTGCTACCCGGGACAGTACAACTTCGACGGAAGACGAATCTTCTACGACGTCGTATTCATTGATGTTGATCCGAAGAACCGGACAGGTCGAAAACGAGGAGATCCACTTTTCATAGCGGTTGTACAAATCCAGCCAGTAATCGGTCGGCGTCTGCTGCTCCATCGGACGGCCGCGTTCCTGGACGCGGTCCAGAATGTCGTCAAAGCTTCCTTCCAAATAGATCAGGATGTCCGGGTGCGGAAAATACGGAGTCATGACCATCGCTTCGAACAGTTGCGTATACGTTTGGTAATCCTCTTCCGTCATGTGCCCTTGCTCGTACAGCATCCTGGCGAAAATGCCGGTGTCCTCGTAAATAGAGCGATCCTGCACAAAACCGCCCCCGTATTCAAACATCCGCTTTTGCTCTTTAAACCGCTCTGCGAGGAAAAATACCTGCAGATGGAAGCCCCAGCGGGACAGATCTTCATAAAATTTCCCCAGATACGGGTTGTTGTCCACTTTTTCCACGGATACCCGAAAGCCGAGCAGATCGGCCAAAGCATATGTAAAGGTGGACTTTCCGACACCTACCGTTCCCCCGATCGTAATGACAGCGTTGCTAGGTATCCCGTACTTTTCTCTCAAATCACTGTTTTTAAACCCAGACATGAACGTAACTCCTTCTAAAATGATCAGGCCGTGCGCATGGAAAGATTAAGCCCCCTGGAGCGAACGGATATATGGTTCGATTTGCTTCAGAACATGCTGCAGATCTTCCGGCTTATGTACAAAATCAAGCTCGTCGCACTGAAACTTGATTACGGGCGTATCTGGATGGCGTCTTTCAAACGCTTCCATAAATTCATTGTAATCAGCGATCAGATTTTTCATATAGCCTACATCCATTTTGCGTTCCACATCGCGATCGCGCATCTCGATACGCTTCATCACCGTATCGATCGATGCTGTCATGTAGATGACCAGATTCGCCTGTGGCAAGCCTTCCGTAAGGATATCATAAATCTTCAGATACTTGGGCAGGTTCTCCTCATCCAATGTCCGCTTGGCAAAAATGGTGTTTTTAAAAATATTGTAATCTGCCACTGCCGATATCCCCTGTTTCAGATAGTCCCGGTGCAAATCCTGCAATTGCTTGTACCGGTTGCAAAGAAAAAACATCTCCAGCTGAAAGCTCCATTCGGCAATGTTTTCATAAAACTTTCCCAGAAACGGATTTTCATACACGATCTCTTCCAGCAGTTTCAGATCAAAGGCTTTGCTGAGTTCACGGGACAGCGACGTTTTGCCAATGCCAATCGGTCCCTCGATAGTTACAAATACGGGCTTCATAATTGTCACAACAAATCCTTTCCCAGATATGAGAGCCTCCATATTGTAGCATGGACATGTCAATTTTGTCGAAAAGATTCGGATAATGTCAGGCGCAGAAAACTGTGCCGCTTGAGGCTTTGCGCAGAACATTTGCACCTGATTACGACAAGTCTTCCTCTCCGAAATGTGCTCGCAGCTTGGCTGTTGTCCGCAGGAATCCGTTCGACCAAGAAAACCGCTCAGCATGGGGGCTGGCGGTTCATTGTTTTACGGTCTATCGATCAAAAATTTTTTTGTTCATCTCGTTCTCACGTAAAATACTCGATTTTCGCTTGCGGGAAAAGGCGGGTGATTTCCTTTTCCAAATGCTCACGGAGCGCTTTTGCCTGCACGTCCGGATAAACGTATTTGCCTTTCCCGTATTTGCCCCATTTGTACTTGCGCTCTTCCTCGTTCATTTCCAGCTTTGTCTTCGGATAGCGCTGCAGGATCAGCTTCTTGGCCACCTTGGTGAAGCGGTGCTGGATCAGTTCGAACGTAAGGTCTTCCATCGCCTCCGGCACCAGCTGTTCCCGCAGACGTTCCAGCAAGTCGGTATATCCTTCTTCCCATCCCTCAAACCAGTACAGCGGCGCGAGAATGAAGCCGAGCGGATACCCCGCTTTGGCCACTTTTCCCGCCGCTTCCAGGCGCTGGGCGAATGTGGAAGTCCCCGGTTCAAAGTGCTTGATGACGTAATCAGCGTTCATGCTGAAGCGAAAGCGGGTGTGTTTGTTGTGGGCGGCGTCCAGCAGGGAGTCCACGTGATGGAACTTGGTTACGAAACGAAGCCGTCCCAGCGGCTGCTTCCCCATGAACTCAATCGCTCTCCGCAAATTTCCGGTGATATGCTCGATACTGACCGGGTCCGAGGTGCAAGCCGCCTCAAACCGGGTAATTTCCGGCTCCCGTTCGCGAATGTAGGCTTCCGCCTGCCGGAGTATGTCGTCTGTATTGACATATACGCGGATATACGGCTTTGTGCCGATATTTGTGTTCAAATAACAGTAATGGCAGTGCGCGGCACATCCTGTAGCCAGCGGGATGGCGTATTCGGCAGACGGCTTGGACTGCTCGAATTTGAGCGTCTTGCGCACGCCCACGACCAGCGTCCGCTTCGCATTGCGATACTGCTCCACGTCCGTTTCTCCGGGAATCCCGCGGACCTGGTTGTGGCTGGTCGTCATTCGGATCGGGATGCCCTGCTCCTGATACCGCTGATAAAGCTCTTTCCCTAACGGATAATGGAGTGCGTCGGGCTCGAAGAAAACAAAATCAGGCAGAAACAGCTTTGACTCTTTATTCGCAACTGTTTCCGGTTTTTCTGTAAGCGTCGTCGCCATGTCGATCCCCCCAGAGATAGTATCTCCGAACCCGAGCGAGGGGTTCGATGGAGGAAAATGGCTGTCGCTGTCCTGATGATCAGCTACAGGCGGTTTTTAAACTGGTGAAGCCACTCCAACGCCTGATCCCTCTGCTTCTCGGGTACCTGCAGCACATAGACGTGCCCCGTTCGCTGCGTTTTCCGTGACAAGAGGCGGACACGAATGCCCTTCATTTCCAAGTAGTGCCTGCACTCATTCGCCATTCTTGGCAAACCGTACGACTCATGAATCGTCACCCATTTGATCCACATCCCCGTTTTGACCGTCCTCTCTAGGTGCTATACGATACGATAAGCGAAAAGAAGGCGTCCGGTTCCCCCCAGACAAGGAGAAAAATGCGATTTTGAAAACCGTTTCTTCCCCGTCGCCGTCTAATAAGAAGGAGGGGTGAGCGTGAATCTGGAACAACTCGTCTCGTCTGCCCAGCAGGGGGATGATGACGCCTTTTACAAACTGATGCAGACACATAAAGAAAAGCTGTACAGAGTCGCATACGCTTTCTTTCGCAATGAAACCGACGCCCTGGAGGCTCTGCAGGAAGTCACATGCCGTGCTTATCTCAAGCTGCCCAAGCTCAAGCAGCCGGCCTATGTCTCCACGTGGCTGACGAGGATCATGATCCATGTCTGTGTGGATGAGCAAAAACGAAAAAAACGGTCGCTGGCAAGTGATATGGGCAGCGATGCGCCAATTCGGGATGACACGGATACAACCGACCTGCGGCTTGAGCTGGAAGACGCGATTTCCCGGCTGACAGGCATGCATCGACAGGTCATTATTTTAAAGTACTTCGAAGACTTGACCATACGAGAAATCGCCGCCCTGCTCGACCATCCCGAGGGAACGATCAAGACATGGCTTCACAAGGCGTTGGGCGCGTTGCGCAAAGATTTGGGAAAAGGTTGGTGAGATGATGAATCGACGCGAAGAAACGGACGCTTTTTTCTCAGGAGAAGAGTCGGAATCGCGCCCCGGCGAGGATCGGATCGAGCAACAATTAACAGAGAAGAAGGTACAGTACGAAAAGACTCAGGCTCCTCCGGAGGCAGACGCCTTTATTCTGGCCGGTATGACCCAAGCAAAGGGGCAGTTGCGGAAGCATCAGCGTATATGGCGCATCCGCTGGTCGCTCATTGCCGCGTGCTCCCTTGTTGCGGGCTTGTTGTTCACGATCCGCCTCTCCCCCGCCTTCGCGGCTTATGTGAGCGATATTCCCGGAATGGAGCCGATCGTAAATTTGGTCCAGGCGAAGAAAGGCTTGGAAAGGGCTGCGAAGCACGGGCTGGCACAAGAAATTGGCGCATTTGCGGAAGCGGATAACGTCAGCTTCACGATTGATCGGGTAATCGGGGATCAAAGGCGGATGCTGCTGCTGTATACGATCAGGCACAGGGAACCAGGGCATGTCGTTCGATTGGAGGGCATCGATATTACGGATGACAAGGGCAACCAAATACCGCTCAGCTACTCGCTGTCCAGCGGGAGCTTTAAACCTGTCAGCCATGCGCAGGAAGCGATTGAGATATACCCGACGGATGAAAGTCTGCCGCTCCCGGATCATCTGGTTGTAAAGGCAACAATCTACGTGGATGCCCTGCCAATGGATACTCCGATCAGCGTAACTGTCCCCATCGACAAGTCCAGGTATGCCGACCTGAAAGAAAAAATATACCCGGTCAACCAGACGATTACTGTCGACGGACAAAAACTGACGGTTTCGCAGGTCGCCGTTTACCCTACCCAGGCGGAAGTCACGGTTCGGTTCGCTCCCGAAAATACAAAGCACATCTTCGGTTTCGACAATTTGCGGCTGGTGGATGAAAAGGGACAAACCTTTGCCTTTTGGGGGAATGGCATTCCTTCCCATAAAAATGGCGAGTACGAGGTGATCTACCATCTGGAGAGCAACTATTTCGACACTCCTCAGCAACTCTATCTGAAAGCAAGCGGCATCCAGGCATTGGACAAAGACAAGCTGGTCGTGGTAATCGACGCAAAGAACAAGGTGCTATTGAAAGCGCCGGATGACAGGCTATCGCTGGAAGCGCTTAGGCAGAATGATGACGTAGTCGGCATGGACTATCACCTTCGCGTCGATGAGCAGGACTTCCACGAGTACGGCTCGCACATTTCAGAGCTGACAGACGATCTGGGAAATCGATACGAATTTGTCCAAGGGACTTCCACCCCATCAGAAACCGAAACCATTCAAAGATATGGCGTCTTGTTCAAGCGTACGGAACCGGCTCGCAAGGGCACCCCCAGCACGTACAAATTTACGCTCAACTACTACCCGACCAGATTGAAGGGGGATCTGTCCATTCCGATCGAGATAAAGTAAAGCAACAGTTGGGAACCTTTTGCACCAGCACAAAATGCCCGCAGCAGGACCCCGATGCACCCTCTTGCATCTAGGTTTTGCTGCGGGCTTTCTTGCTTTGTTTCCCCTGCCAATTGTTGCAAAATCCGTTGTTTTTATTTCACAGCCGCCCAGTGATTGGTCGGCCCATGACCGCCGCCGATCTGCGGTGCCGTTCTGATCGCTTCCACGATAAACCGGTTGGCCCGGTCCACCGCTTCGACGAGCGGCGTGCCTTTCGCCAGCTCGGCAGTAAGCGCCGCCGAAAACGTGCAGCCTGTCCCATGCGTATGACGGGTCGGTACCCGTTCATGCTCCATTTCAAAAAAATCCCGGCCGTCATAGAGGATATCCACGATGGCATCCCCTTGAAGATGGCCCCCTTTCATCATCACATGGCGCGGGCCCATCTGGTGGATCGCTCTAGCCGCTTCGCGCATTTGCTCCGGGGTTTCGATGCGCAGCCCGCTCAAGAACTCGGCTTCCGGCAGGTTGGGAGTGATGACCTCTGCCAGTGGAAGCAAAAAGCGCTTGAGGGCCGCAATCGCCTCATCCTGCAGCAGCTTCGCTCCCCCCTTGGCGATCATGACCGGGTCTACGACCAGCTTTTTTACGTCAAAATGGCTGATTTCCCGGGAGACTGCTTCAATGATCTCCGCGTTAAACAGCATCCCTGTCTTCGCTGCGTCCGTCCCGATATCCCGGAGCACTTCATGCATCTGCTGGGCTACCGCTTCCGTCGGCAGCGGATACACGCATGTTACACCCAATGTATTTTGCACGGTAACCGCTGTGATAGCGCTTGTCCCGTAAACGCCGAATTGGTGGAAGGTTTTCAGATCAGCCTGAATCCCCGCTCCTCCTCCGCTGTCCGATCCTGCGATTGTCATCGCTTTTGCAAGTCGGTTCACGTCTGCTCCTCCTATCCTCTCTGTCTTCTGTTATGAGTATATCATCAGCCCGTCTCCTCCGGTATACTGGGAATGTACCATCTGGTCAAAGGAAAGGGATGTAACTATGACGTACCGTGTCTTATACTGGTTGACTGTACTGCTCCCGCCAATCGTCATCGGCGGTTTTGAATTTGTACGCCACGACTTTTTGCTGCCTTATTTATCCATGGAAACAGGCAATGTCTACATCACAATATTGACTCTGCTGCTCTCCTTTCTCTTCGCTACCTGGATGTTCCGCAAGATTGACCGGATGAATGCCCGGATCGTGGAGGAACAAGCTCGCCGCGCCGTCTACGAAGAGCGGGAACGGCTGGCCAGAGAGCTGCATGACGGTATTGCCCAATCACTGTTCTTCCTCAACGTCAAGCTGAAGCAGGGCCAATTGGAGGACGCCCGCGCTGCAGTCTCCGCGATTGACAATGACGTACGCCACGCCATTTTCAACCTGCGCTCTCTCCCCGAAGAAGGCAGCAGCCTGACCCAGCGGCTGGAAAACTGGCTGGCACAGTGGAGCGCCCTCTCCGGCGTTGATGTCACTCACCAGATCGAAGTGCCTGACGGCTTCTTTTCCCCTGCCGAAGAAGTTCAGCTATTTGGCATTGTCCAAGAGACCTTTGCCAATATTCAAAAGCATGCAGGGGCCAGACACGCTTGGCTGACATTAAAAGCGTTACGTGCAGACAATTGGTGTCTGTCTGTCGAAGACGACGGCATCGGAATCAGCCTGGACGAGCATGAAGCGAAAAAATACGGCCTTAAAATGGTTCGGGAACGAGCCAAGCAGCTGGGCTCCACTATCGAAATTACACAGAGAACGGAGGGCGGCACTTCCATCCGCCTGGTGTTCGATCGAGGAGGTAACAAAGCGTGAATGCGTACCGCGTTCTGATTGCAGATGATCACCATATGGCGAGGCTGGCTATCCGCAGTCTCCTGGAGCAAGACCCTTCCTTTTACGTCATCGGTGAAGCGACCAATGGCGAAGAAGCCTATCAAATGTGCGGAGCACTGCAGCCGGACCTGGTGCTGATGGATATCAACATGCCGCGTTGGACTGGTCTGGAGGCAACGCGAGAGGTAAAAAAGGCATACCCGCATATAAAAGTTGTCATTCTCAGCATCTCTGATGATGTGGGAGATCTGATCACAGCCATACAATTTGGGGCCCAAGGCTATCTTTTGAAAAACCTGGAGCCGGACGACTGGATCACCTATTTGCACGCCCTTCTCGGTGAAGACAGCGAGCTCTCAAGAGAAATGGCCGCGCGCTTGTTTACCCGCTTCCGGCAGGAAGAAAGCATGAATGAGCCTGTCCCCGACGTGTTGACTCCGCGCGAACGCGAAATCGTGATGTACGTCGGCGCAGGCAAAACAAACCGGGAAATCAGCGACGCCCTGATCATCGCAGAAAATACCGTAAAAAATCACATCAAGAACATTCTTGAAAAGCTGCAACTGGTCAATCGCGTCCAGCTCGCAGCCTACGCCGTAAGGCATCATCTGATGCTCAGGCAAAGCGACGAGCGTTAGCTGCCCAGCCAGGTGAAAGCGATAGGGCCAGCGGGCACGCTCTGCTGTCCCTTGCGTGTGTATTATGGTTACAGCAACAGCACGTGTATTCCAGGATCAAAAAACTTGTACAAGCGAAACATTTTTGTCCTGAGAAAATAGTGTTGCGCTGTGCCATTTTTTTGTGTTAAAGTTGCACGAGGGAAACATTTATGTCTAAGGATAAAATATTTGAGGAGGGACAACTTTTGAGTGCTAAGACTACATATCAAAGAGTGCTGAAAGGAACGTTTTACTCTGTCTTGACAGCTGCTTTTCTATTGACCGGCTGCGGGACAAAGGAGGAGCCGGCAACAAAGCCGGCTGCTGGTGAGACTGTCTGGAAAGTCACGGCAACGACAGGCATGGTCGCCGATATTGTAAAAGAAGTGGGCGGCGAACATGTCGAGGTGACACAATTGATGGGCGCCGGGGTCGATCCTCACCTGTACAAAGCGTCCGAAGGAGATATCAAGCGGATTGACCAGGCCGATATCATCTTCTACTCCGGGCTGCATCTCGAGGGGAAAATGGTCGAAATCTTCGAGAAAATGAGTGCGAAGAAGCCGGTAAAAGCGGTTACCGCCAGTTTGACAAGGGAGCATCTGCTGGCTGACCCTGCTGCTCCTGAAAGCCCCGACCCGCACGTCTGGTTTGACGTCTCGCTATGGATGAAGGCTGTCGAGCAGGTACGGGACGATCTCGCCGCGTTTGACGCTGCTCACGCATCGAGCTATCAGGCCAACGCGGAGCGATATTTGCAAGAGTTGAAAGAACTTGATGATTACGCACGGGAGCAGCTCGGCTCGATCCCGAAAGAACAGCGCGTTTTGGTCACGGCGCACGACGCTTTCCAATACTTCGGTCGCGGCTATGACGTAGAGGTGATGGGGCTGCAAGGAATCAGCACCGCTTCCGAGTATGGCCTGAAGGATGTGCAGACGCTTGTAGATACGCTGGTTGAACGCAAAATCAAAGCCGTCTTTGTGGAATCGTCCGTTCCCAAGCGCTCTATCGAAGCAGTAGTGCAAGGTGCAGCTGCGAAAAATCACACTGTAGCCATTGGCGGCGAGCTGTTTTCGGACGCCATGGGAGAGCCCGGCACACCGGAGGGCAACTACATCGGGATGGTTCGCCACAACGTCGATACGATTGTGAACGCTTTAAAATAAACTAACTTTTCTAAAGGAGGAAGACAGATGAGCAGCCAGACTGGAGCTGTACCTCTGCTGGTACGCGATATGACCGTCGCCTATCAGAAAAAGCCGGTACTGCGTAATGTAAATCTTTCGGTCCCGGAAGGAAAACTGATCGGCATCATCGGACCAAATGGAGCGGGAAAGTCTACGTTTATCAAAGCGGTTCAAGGCTTGATTCCGACCGCTTCGGGCACTGCGGAGGTGTATGGAAAGCCGTTTTCCCAGCAGCGCAGATCGGTGGGCTACGTCCCCCAACGCGAGTCGGTAGACTGGGATTTTCCTACAGACGCTCTCGACGTAGTCTTGATGGGAAGATACGGACGATTGGGGTGGTTCCGGCGTCCCGGCAAAGCTGACCGGCAGTTTGCCCTGGATTGCCTGAAAAAAGTGGGAATGGCGGATTATGCCGACCGCCAGATCAGCCAATTGTCCGGCGGCCAGCAGCAGCGGGTTTTCCTCGCCCGCGCTCTTGCCCAGGAAGCCCAGCTCTACTTCATGGACGAACCGTTCGCAGGCGTTGATGCTGCCACCGAGAGGGCTATCATTCAGCTTCTGAACGATCTGAAAAAACAGCAAAAAACCGTTCTGGTCGTCCATCACGACCTCCAGACGGTCGATGAGTACTTTGACTGGGTCATCCTGTTGAACAGACGCGTGATCGCCGCAGGTCCCGTCAAAGAGATCTTCACGGCTGAAAACCTGCAAAAAACGTATGGCGGCCGCTTGCAAGTGCTGGGGACCCAGGTTCTCCTCACCAACGACAAAACGTCCGGGGAGGCGGATGCAACATGAATCTCCTTCTCGCCCTTCAAGACCCCAATACGCAATGGGTTTTGATGGGATGCATCCTGCTCGGCACAAGCAGCGGGATTCTCGGCTGCTTTGCCTTTCTGCGGGGGCGTTCGCTCGTCGGCGATGCTCTTGCCCACGCCGCGTTGCCCGGTGTATGCATGATCTTTCTTTTGACTGGCTCCAAATCGATCGGACTGTTTCTCATCGGAGCCGGAGTAGCCGGTTTGTTGGCCAGCTACAGCATTACGGCCATCTCCCGCTACAGCCGGATCAAGGAGGATACTTCACTGGCCATCGTCCTGTCCGTTTTTTTCGGCATCGGCATCGTGCTTTTGACGTTCATCCAGCACAGCGCCAGCGGAAATCAGAGCGGTCTTGACAAATTTTTGTTCGGGCAAGCTGCTTCGTTGGTGAAAAGCGATGTGGTGACGATCATGATCGTGGCCAGTGTACTGATCGGGCTGACGGCGATCCTCTTCAAGGAGTTCACCCTGCTTTCCTTTGACCCGGGATTTGGCCGCGGCCTTGGCTATCCGATGGGCCTC
Source organism: Brevibacillus borstelensis (assembly GCF_003710865.1). GTDB lineage: Bacteria > Bacillota > Bacilli > Brevibacillales > Brevibacillaceae > Brevibacillus > Brevibacillus borstelensis. The sequence goes on from NZ_RHHO01000005.1 coordinate 97,842, forward strand.
TTGGACGGATTGCTCATGCTGATGCTGCTGATGTCAGTCGTGATCGGCTTGCAGGCAGTCGGAGTCGTCCTCGTCGCCGCCATGTTGATCGCCCCTGCCGTGACCGCTCGATACTGGACGGATAAGCTGAGCAGAATGGTCGTGTTGTCGGGAGTATTCGGTGCGCTTAGCGGCGTGCTTGGTACATTGATCAGCACCCAGCAGGAAAACCTGCCTACCGGCCCGACTATCGTCCTTTCCGCAACCTGCTTTTTTGTCCTTTCGATCCTGTTCTCTCCCCGCAGAGGGGTGCTGGCGCGTCTTTTCCGTTTTTTCAAGCTGCGGCGCAAGGTTCTGATCGAGGATGTTCAGCAGGCCTTGTACGAGTGTTTGGAGGAGCAAGCAGGCAGCTCTCGTCCGGGAGGTGTCTACCTCGGAATCGGTTCGGCCGAGCTCGCTTTGAAAAGCGGAAAAAGCTTGTCCCAGGTGAAAAGCGCTTTGGCAGAGATGGTTCGGCAAAAAATCGTGGCCGAACGTGCCAAGGCGGATGGAAGTTCAACCTGGACGTTTACACCGGATGGGTTGAAAAACTCCTATCTGCTTGTGCTGAACCAAAGGCTGTGGGACCTGTACCACATGAACCAAAATGAGTATCATCACGTTCACATTGATCAATCTCAGGAAGAGCTGGCACCGCAGTTGACTGAAGAAATGCTGGAGAAGATGCTGGCCCAGCTCGAAGCGTATGATTTGACGCCGAAGCTGACGGAAGGCACACAGGCCATAAGCCGCTTGTACGCCCGCGAGCAGGGAGGATTGTCACTATGAATACGTTCTGGATCATTTTGACCGGGGCATTGGTCGCTGCTTCATGCGGTTTTCTGGGCTGCTTTCTGATCCTTCGCAGAATGGCGATGCTCGGGGATGCGATCAGCCACTCGATCCTTCCCGGCATTGTGATTGCCTTTTTGCTGAGCGGGAGCCGCGATATTTTGCCGATGCTGATCGGTGCTGCTGTCGTCGGCCTGTTGACCGTCTTTATCGTGCAGCTTCTCAGTCAAAACGGCGTGAAAGCGGACGCTGCCATTGGCGTAACGTTTACCGCTCTGTTTTCTGTAGGCGTCGTGCTAGTCTCCTTGTACACCGCGCAGGTCGATCTCGATCTGGACTGCGTCCTGTACGGAGAAATCGCTTATGTCCCGTGGGATACATGGCAGTGGGGCGGAATCGACATGGGCCCGCGTGCCGCTTGGGGAATTGGCGGTGTGTTTCTGCTCAGCCTGCTGCTTGTCGGCCTTTTCTTCAAGCAGTTCAAGCTGTGCAGCTTTGATCCCGCCCTTGCTGCCGCGATCGGCATTCCCGTCGTATTTTTCCACTACCTGCTGATGACACTGGTCTCCTTTACAACCGTGGCAGCGTTTGAGAGCGTAGGGGCCATCCTGGTAGTGGCGATGCTGGTCGTGCCCAGCGCGACGGCATACCTATTGACGGAAAAGCTGCACGTCATGCTTTTTATCAGTATGGGGGTTGGCGTTCTCTGCTCGGTATTTGGCTATCTGCTCGCCTCCTGGATGGACAGCTCGATCGCCGGATCGATGACAGCCGTCTCCGGTCTTTTGTTTTTGCTGGCGTTCCTCTTCTCGCCGCGCCACGGGATGGTTATCCGGATGCTGGCCCGCCGCAGGATGCGCTTGGGCACCAATTGATCCGGGAATTGAGTCGTTGTCGTTCCCATGACTTTTCTCATTCAGTTCCCCGAAACGCTGACCTGTTTTCGGAAGAGCCTATGTTTTTTGGTGTAACCACTTCTTGAGTTACCCAAAGTCTAGGGCCATAAAAATAGCTGACGGCAGATACCGTCAGCTTCTTTTTTCTTTTCGGCAAAAGCTCCCCGCTTCGGTGCGTTAACTAGTCTGATCAAGGCGAGGGAGCCGTTTCAAAATTGTAATAGACATACGGGTCCTTCGGCGCCTCTACCTTTTCTACCTTCGATGCCTTCAACACGAGCATGTCGTACTCGTTTACTTTTCTCAACTCCAGCTTTCCCCGAACCTGCACCCAGCTGTCCGTTTTCCACTTGCTGGCCTCCGGCACTTCGACCAGAATGCCAAAGACTGTCGCATCTGCGGTGCAGCAAGAAACAGAGAACCGGGCGACGACGAATTGCTCCGGTGAAAATCCTGCCTCCCGGTACACAAAGCCCATTGTTTGCACTTCTTTGCCGGCAAATTCCTTGGAGAACAAATCCATCGTCGTCAAGCCGTCGAGAAACAGCTTGTCATCCAGCAGAATTACCGGTTGTTTGTACATCTTGACTGCCAAATCGGTATAAAAACCGCCAAATTGTTCAGGGTTGAACAAGGCGCGTAGTTCCTCGTCTGTTGCGGCTGTATTGCCAGAAGCGTGACCTGTGTCCGTATTTTTCGACTCGATGCTGTTTGTTCCGGATGAATTCGAGTCAATCGGGACGACTTCCACCTCCTGCCTAGAGCTGGATGCATCCCCAGCTTCTCCTGTAATTGCAGCGGCATTCGCTTTCTGGCCTGTTCCGGACGACTCCGGCAACCGACCGCTTCCGCTCTCCCCTCCTGCACCTTCCTCTGATAAAGGCGCAGCAACGGTGACTTTCTTTACCCAATGGCTTTCCCCTGTCAAGAGCGTAACACCCCGCTTTTCCGCCAAAGAGCTGCCGAGAATCTTGTCCGGCATCACAAACCCCATCAAGAGCGGCAAAGCAAACAAGGAGTACACAACAATCGAAATCCAGCGGTTGCGAGGGAGCTTGTGGGCGTCCTCGCAGTCACACTCATAGGCTGTAGGTCCAATGACAGCCTGGCGGATACTGGCAATCGTAAGCAGGCAAAAAACCCCGAGCGTGACATAGCTCAGCATATGCAGGCGCGGAGCCAGATACTGACTGAGGCTTCCCGACCAGATCAGCTCCGCGAGCAGCACCGTAAATCCGGCCAACAGAAAGCTGCGCACCCAATAATGACGTTTTACAGCATTCGCATCCATCTGTCTCCCCCCTACACTGGTATGAGCAATGTGACGGCAAGCACCAGCAGCGTCACAGTCAATAGCAGCTTGACGACAAAGCCGAATCGAAACGAGCCAAACAGCATCATCGTGCTTTTCAAGTCAAGCATCGGCCCGTAGACTAGAAAAGCCAACAGCGAGCTGGCATGAAACGTATTTGCGAAGGAAGCCGCGATAAAGGCATCCGCTTCCGAACAGAGCGAGAACACATACGCCATGCCCATCATGACCAAATGGGAAGTAAACGGTGTTTGTCCGATAGACAGCAACGTCTCCCGACTGATCCAGACTTGCAGTACTGAGCTGATCAGGGCGCCAAACAGCAAGTATTTGCCCATATCAAAAAATTCGTCGACCGCGTGGTTCAGCGTAGCACCGAGCTTGCCGCGGACCGCTTCCGCATGTGCCGTCTCATGGCGAATCTCTTGCTCCACACCGAGCCGGAGCGGATTCTTTTTGACGGTCAAAAATATCAGCACACCGGTGATCACGGCGACGAGAAAAGCGGCCAAGACCCGGTAGTAGGCCAGATCAGGAAAGCGTTGAAAAGCAACCACCGTCGATGTAAATACGACCGGGTTGACGACAGGCCCTGCCAGCAGGAAGACAATGCCCACATGAACCGGCATCCCTTTTTGAATCAATCGCCGGACGACCGGAATGATCGCACACTCGCAGACGGGAAAAAGGATTCCCAAAAGGCCCGCAAAAGGAATCGCCGCAAGCGGATGCCGAGGCGTCCAGCGCCTTACCTGCTCTTCCGATACAAACGTCTGAATAAAGGCGGAAAAGAAAACTCCCAACAATACAAACGGGATGGCTTCCAGAAGAATGCTGAGAAAAAGTGTTTTTACATCAAGCAAGCTCGGGGATTGAAGAAAGCCAAGCAAGCCGGACTCGCCACTTCCACCTCTGCCCAGCAACAAGACGACAAACGTTCCCAACAAAAGAGCCCCCATGATTTCCAGAGACAGCCCCCGTATCTTTGCCAGCACAGCTCGTTCCTCCAATCCAGCTTCAAAATTGCTTGTCCTTACTCATTATATGCATTCTTTACAACAATTCCACCTATTGGGAAATGTAAAAAAGAGATTGCTTGCACGAATTGCATACCTGTACTTTTTTTCCAGCTCAATCCGTTTTATAATACCTAAACAGGGAGGTGATGACGTGCCATCTGATGATACGCTCGGAAAAGACGCCCACATATGTGAAATGCAAAGTGTCGATGAAGCCAAGGTAAACCGTTTGAAGCCGCGCATGCAGGAAACCGACGGCGTAGCGACCATCTTTAAAGCGCTTGCTGACGATACGAGAGCGAAAATAATATACGCCCTCGCCCTCGAAGGGGAGCTATGCGTCTGTGATGTAGCAAACGTGATAGAGGGTACGATCGCCAATACCTCTCACCATCTGCGCCTCTTGCGCAATATGGGGCTGGCTCGTTACCGGAAAGAGGGCAAGCTGGTCTACTACTCCCTCGATGATGATCATGTCCGCCATCTGATTCTCTCTGGCGTTGAGCATGCAGCCGAACGAAGACAAAACTGACCTGATATCCCGGAGCCCTTCCCCTTTCTCCCCCTGCTCCGGGCACTTCCATCATCCCGCCAACAACTTTCTTGTCATTCACGCCAGTCTTCTTCCACTTTTATGTTTTCAGATTACCGTGTACTGCATGGAAAGGAGGTGGTCGGCTTTTCCCACGATATAGATTCACCGTTTGACGTTGCTGACTGGTCTAGAGCAAACTCTTGACAAAAGGAGGCGTCATCTATGAATCAACCGGATATCGGGAATATGGATCTGTGCATTAAAGACGTGATGGAGGCAGCCTTGGACAACAACCGAGGACCTGAAGACCCTACGGACTTTCAACAACTGTATACTCGATTAGTCGCCGCACGGGAAAAGCTCCCGCCACTCTATCAGGATCGCGTCTACCAGCCCTTCATCAAGGCACTGGACGAGCTTTCCGAAAAAGGCTTTGCCGAGCTGCTTCGCCGCGATCCCAACCGGGAGCAGGCTGCCGGTTTGCTGCTCGACATCGCACAGGCCATTCTCCAAAACGGAGAAGGCTATGAAGACCGCGCTACCGATGCCTTCCAGGAAGTGGTCAGCGACTTGTATGACGGCTTTCTAAGTGCATCCGACCGAAATGGAATCAAGCCTCCCGACCTCAGTGTGACAGCTCCGCTGGTCAAGTGGGGACGGCCTGAATACGGTCCTTATACGTGGACCATTGCGGCCGCCTCTCACTTTGGCCTTGAAACAGGCATTGTCAATCTCCCGCCCTCTCATGCCAAACGGGGCCTGCTCGGATGGTCTGCGCTGAGCCACGAAACCGCGGGGCATGACATTCTTCACGCAGACACAGGCCTATTGAAAGAACTGGCGCAAAAAATTCGCGAGCAATTGTTGAAGCAAAATTTCACCTTGGGATTGGCCAATTATTGGTCGCAACGAGTGGATGAGACCGCTTCCGATGTACTGGGAATCCTCAACATGGGACCCGCAGCCGGTATCGGCCTGATCGGCTATTTCCGGGGGCTGAACGGTGCATGGAACGGGACGCCGACCTTGCGAAACACGGGGCCTGAGTACGATTCCCATCCTGCCGATATTTTGCGCGGCTATCTTGCTGCCGAAACCGTTCGCCTGCTTCAATTTGACCAGGCGGAAGCGTGGGCAGAGGCGATTTCCGCCGAGACCGACAAGGATTTGACTACCATCCAGCTCGGAAGGCAGACAGTCGATGCCAAAACTGCCCGGAAATCTGCTGCTGTCGTCGCTCAAGCGATAACAGAATCACGTCTCAATAGCCTCGAACAGCATTCACTCGGACAAATCCAGAACTGGCATAACGAAGATGAGCGCATCGCAAGCCAAATCCGGGCACATATCCACTCAGAGTCAAAGCTGCATGAATGCTACGTTTCAGGGATGTATGCCGCGCATGTCGTGGCGGCTTCCGTCACTGCTTCTCTGGAGAAAAACGCAAACATCGAAGCGATTTTTGCCGGCATGCTCGCCTTGCTCAAGGAGATGCACGATGCCAACCCTGCATGGGGACCACTCTACGTCAAGCATCGAGGCGACCTTACGCGTCATCGCGCCTATCGGTTCCCCGCTGCTCAATCAGTCGCTGGATAAGCTTTTGCTGGGCCGCTGAAACCTGGCGGCCATTTTTTTATTCTCATCATTCAAATATATGCTTGATTATTGTTTTGTTTTTGGTATACTTTTCCTAACAGCATGCGGTACTTCATCTGGAACCTTTAAAATGGGAGCTTTCCCCTAAGAAACGAGGTTTTTGCATGAAAACATACGAGGTTATCGTCGTAGGAGCCGGCCAAGCCGGTTTGGCGATGGGATACTACTTGGTCAAAAAAGGAATATCCTGCCTCCTGATAGACAAACATAAGCGGATTGGGGATGTATGGAGAGAGCGTTATGATTCGTTGGTGCTGTTCACCCCGCGCAAACAAAGCGATCTTCCCGGACTTCCTTTTCCCGGCGAACGGAGCGGCCTTCCTGCAAAGGATGAGGTTGCCGACTATCTGGAGCGGTATGCTGCGCATCATTCTCTCCCGATTCAGCTCGATACGGAAGTACAGACCCTAATCCCAACCGGCTTGGGTTATCGCGTGGAAACCTCGGACGGCACTTATAGCGCCCGACAGATCGTCATTGCAACCGGGCCCTTTCAGGTTCCGAACATTCCGCTGATGCATACGCAGGCAGCCGATGATATTGTGCAGCTCCATACAGCTCACTATAAAAACGAAACGCAGCTTCAAGACGGGCCGGTGCTCGTCGTCGGCTCCGGCAATTCCGGTGCGCAAATCGCCGCAGAGCTTGCTTCCCATCGAACCGTTTACCTCTCCATGGGGCAAAAGAGGATGTTTCTTCCCCGTTCCCTGTTCGGGAAGCCCATGTTCTGGTACTTTCAGGCTACAGGCCTGTTGACGGCACCGATAACCTCAAGCTTGGGAAAATGGCTACAATCAAAACCAGACCCGATCTTTGGCTACAGGCGTGAACTGCGCAAATGGGAAAAGGCCGGAACTCTCCAGCTAAAGGAACGCACCGTCGCTTTGTCGGGACGAACCGCAGTTTTTGCAGACGGCAGCCGCACTGACATAGCCAATGTGATATGGAGTACAGGCTTTTATTCCCGCTACGATTGGATAAAAGTTCCGGGAGTTCTCGATCCCAAGGGTCAACCCCTGCATACTCGTGGAGTTTCTCCCGCAAAAGGCATTTATTTTCTGGGGCTGCCCTGGCAGTATCGCCGCTCTTCTGCCTTGCTCGGGGGAGTTGGCTTGGACGCGGCGTACTTGATCGAGCGGATTTGCAATTACTAATTTCATGCTCTCATTGACAGAGGAGGCGTATCTTATGGGTTTCCATCACCACCACGGCGATTCCCACGACCACTCGCACCATCACCATGGAAAGGGCGCAAGCAAACGCGCTCTCGGAATTGCCCTGTCCATCATCACCGTCTTTCTTGTCGTCGAGGTAATCGGCGGATTCATGACCAACAGCCTTGCCCTCCTGTCAGATGCCGGTCACATGCTAAGTGACGCAATGGCTCTGTTGTTAAGCCTGCTTGCATTCATCATGGCTTCCCGCCCGCCTTCTGCCGAAAGAACGTACGGTCTGCACCGATTTGAAATCCTCGCTGCTCTAGTCAACGGGGTGACACTGGTCGTCATCTCGCTTGTCATCCTGTGGGAGGCCTACCAGCGGCTGTGGGATCCGCCTGAGGTGGCCAGCGGCACCATGGTTGCGATCGCCGCCATCGGCCTTTTCGCCAATATCGCCGCTGCGTTCGTACTGATGCGGGGCGACTATAAAAATAACGTCAACGTTCGCAGTGCCTTCTTGCATGTGCTCGGCGACCTGCTCGGTTCTGTCGGGGCCATTATCGGCGGCCTTTTGATGATGTGGTTTGACTGGTATTTGGCCGACCCGCTGATCAGCATCATCGTAGCTGTCCTGATCATGTTCAGCGCCTGGCGCGTCACAAAAGAATCGGTCAACATTTTAATGGAGGCAGTCCCATCACGGATTGACACGAGAAAAATAAAAGAACGCTTGGAGCAAATAAGCGGCGTTCAAGAGGTCCATGATCTTCACGTCTGGACAGTCACGTCAGGCTTTGATTCGCTCACCTGCCACTTGACCGTTCACGACAGCTTGCCAAGCTACCCGATCTTGAATGAAGCCATCCGCATTTTGCACGATGAATTTGGCATTCCGCATACGACGATCCAGGTGGAAAACTCCTCGATCAGACACGCAGAGCTGGCTTGCGAAAATCACGGCGACAACCACCAGAAAAAGCAGCCATGGGCAAATGTTCACGGGCATGATCATGGGGGCAATCACGGACATGTTCACAGCCACGCACCCTCCGATCATGATGACCACGGCTCTGCTCCTGGTCACAGCCGTAGTCATCATCACGATAATCCAAAAGCTACTTCCTGAGTCCTTCTTTCCACGGATCGCAAAAAACTGGAAAGCAAAAAACTCCTGACGCGATTGTCAGGAGTTTTTTCGTATTGTCGGGCGATGCAGGCAAGCTTGCGCTTCTTAATCTTCCAGCGTGGACAGATCGCCGGTTGGAAGTCCAAGCTCCCAAGCCTTCAGCACTCGGCGCATGATTTTGCCGGAGCGGGTTTTCGGCAGTTTGTCGCGGAACTCGATTTCTCTCGGGGCCGCATGCGCAGCCAGCCCTTCTTTTACAAACTTGCGGATTTCTTCCATCAATTCCTCGCTTGGCTCGTAGCCGGCCCGCAGCGAAATGAACGCTTTAATAATTTCCCCACGCACCGGATCGGGCTTGCCGATCACGCCTGCTTCAGCAACCGCCGGATGCTCCACCAGCTTGCTCTCTACTTCAAACGGACCGACCCGTTCGCCGGAGGTGTTGATTACATCGTCTACCCGGCCCTGGAACCAGAAATAGCCATCCTCGTCTTTGTAAGCAGAGTCGCCGGATACATACCAGCCCGGAAAGCGGAAATACTCCTCATACTTGGCCGGGTTTTTCCAGATTTGCCGCATCATTGACGGCCAGCCGGCGCGGACGGCCAGATTCCCCATGCGATTGGGCGGCAGTTCATTTCCGTGATCATCGAGAATCGCCGCGTAGATGCCCGGGAACGGCTTGCCCATCGAACCAGGCTTGATCGGCATGCAGCGGTAGTTGGAGATGATTTGTCCGCCTGTCTCGGTCATCCACCAGTTGTCGTGAATCCGTCTCTGGAAGACCCGCATTCCCCAATGAACGACTTCCGGATTGAGCGGCTCGCCGACGCTCAGGACGTGCCGCAGGGACGACAGGTCAAACTGCTTGACGAGCTCATCGCCCGCACCCATCATCATGCGGAAAGCTGTAGGCGCACTGTACCAAATCGACACCTTGTACTGCTCGATTGTCTTGTACCAAGCCTCCGGCGTAAATCGTCCACCCCGCACGACGTTGGTGACGCCGTTCAGCCATGGGGAGAAAATGCCGTAAGCGGTTCCCGTTACCCAGCCTGGGTCCGCTGCACACCAGTAGATGTCTCCCTCCTGAAAATCGAGAATCCATTTTCCTGTCTGCAGATGCTGAATCATCGCGTTGTGTACATGCAGGACCCCTTTCGGCTTCCCTGTAGAACCGGAGGTGTAGTGCAGAATCATGCCGTCTTCCCGGTCGACCCATTCGATCTCCAGGTCGGAGGAAGCTTCGCTCATCGCTTTTTCAAAGCTGATCAGCCCTTCACCCAGCGAGTCATCCGCCCCTACTACGATCACGTGCTTCAGATGTGGCAGGTCTTTTACAGGAATGCGAGGCAGCAAGGCTGGAGTCGTGACGATGGCGACTGCTTCACTGTCCTCCAAGCGGTCACGGACGGCAGCCTCCATAAAAGCTTCAAAGAGCGGCCCGACGATAGCGCCGAGCTTCAAAATGCCAAAAAAGCTTACATACAATTCCGGGGAACGCGGCATAAAGACGAATACGCGGTCTCCCTTTTTAATTCCCAGATTGCGCAGCACATTCCCGAATTTGTTGGACAACTCGCTCAACTGGGCAAACGTATAGCTTTCATTTCTCGTTGCGTCGCTGAACAACAGAGCTGTTTTATCCCTACGTTCTGTCAAAAGATGTCGATCAAGTGCTTCGTAAGCCATGTTTACCTTTCCCGTTTCGTACCAGGTAAACTGCTTTTCCACTTCGGACCAATCAAAGTTGGCATATGCTTCCTCATAATTCGTCAGGTTGCTTTGTCCTTCCGTAGTTGGAATCATTTCCACTTTCATACCTCTCACTCTCCTTGTGTGGCTGAAGGATCTTTTTCTTTCAACTTTCATAATATTTCTTCACTTCTTGACAAATTCCTCCTACCAAAAACCTACTTCCCCTATCGAATCTTTTATCCGGTATAATAGACGTACAAATCATAATGCGGAGGTGAGATCCGGGATGACCTGGATTTTCTTTTTTTTGCTGATTGCTGTCCTCTTTGCCCGTGCCTACCGCAATACGTTTAAAGTAAACACCACATTTGTCGATATTGCACTGAAACAGTCGGAACGAGTGCCAAACGCAGAACGGCATTTGCCGCTTTCCATTTTGCACCTTTCCGATTTGCATATGGAAAACCTTTCGATCAAGGCGGAGCAGATCGCCCGTGACTATGCTGCTCGCAACGTCGACTTGATCGCGATCACAGGGGACCTGCTCGATCGCGAGAAAAATATCCCCAAAGCCGTCCGCTACGTGGAAACCGTCATGTCGCTTCAGCCCCGTCTCGGCACTTACGTTGTTCTGGGCAACCACGACTATGTCCTCTCCTCTCCAAAACTGGCCCAGCTAATAGCGGAGCTGAGACGGATCGGCTGCAAGGTCCTGATCAACGAGCACGTAACGGTAAATGCGTATGGCCAACCGCTGCACATTATCGGAGTTGACGACTACGCTACCCGCCACAGCGATCTGAAAAAGGCGTTCAACGGCGTTCCCGAAGAGGGACTGCGACTTGTATTGACGCATGACCCCAACCTCGTCCTGGAAATGAAGGACTATCCGTACGACTATTTGCTCGCAGGCCATTTTCATGGCGGGCAGATTCACTGGCCCAAGCCATACCATTTGGCAAAGATGGGGAAACTGCCAAAGCTCAACATGGTGAAAGGCTTGCATCAGTTCGACGGCCGTCCCTTCTACATCAGCGAGGGCGTGGGACAGACCGGGTTGAACATTCGCCTGCGCTCGCGTCCCGAGATCGCTTTGCACACCCTCGCGCCTGCATCGTATTTCGCCCTGGCTCAGTCTCACGAAGTGAATTCTGAGACGGTGCATGCGGCAGAGGACATCCAAGCTGTAAAGAAGGTACCTGCAGCAGAAGCTGCTCCCACCCTGGCTCTCGATTAAGGTATAATGAGGCCAACGGATAAAAAGACGGGGTGCGGAGATGAACGATTGGAAATACGAAGTCGATAAAATCCGGCAGGCGACAAACCTGCCTATTTCCTATTTGTGCGGTACCGTAGAACAGATCAGGGCGGAGTCGCTGCGACTGGAAGAGGAAGGCTGGGAGATCGTCGCCCAAGCAAGCTCGAGCGGCCAATGCAGCATCGTGATGATTCCGAGCACAGCGTGGGAAGGCGTTCCGCGAGCGCTCCTCTCCCTCATGTTTTCGGAGAAGCTGCAGGCCGCCTCGGACCAGTCACAGCTTGCGAACTGGTTACACGAGATCGCTTTGGGAGCGCCTACTCCCCCTCCTGCCGGGTTGGCAAAACAACTGCATTGGCAAGAGCCGCGGGTTCCTTTTTTGCTGGAGCAGTGCCGGGAAGGCTTTTCATGGCATTCCCTTGCTCCGATCCTGCCGGATTTTTTCAAGGGGGCTTCCCTCTCCCAGTTTCCCCTGCCTTTCCCCTACCTGTTGCTGGCAGTCCCTTTGTCTGCTCTTGGCTCAAAGCTCGACGAGGAAACGGGCTTGGAGTGGGCATCCGGCTTGCATGACCTGTTCTCGACGGAATGCATGGAAAATGTGCGGGTTATCGTCGGCGAGCCAGTCGGGCAGCCGCCACAGCTGGGGGACGCTCTGACGCGGGCTTTAACCCTGTCCAGTGCCTTGCGTAAATTCCGGCCAAAAACAATGGTTGCCAGCGTACGCCAATTTCCGCTGGAGCGCTGGGTGATGATGCTTGGCCCGGAGACAACGGAGTCTCTGCAAAAGGCCATCGAAGAGATGATCCCTCTGCCTCAGTTGAATGCGGAGCAGGTTGAGACGCTGGAAACGTTTTTTGCCAGGCACCTGAATGTCAGCGAGACAGCCCGGCAGCTTTTTCTCCACCGAAATACGCTGCTGTACCGGTTGGACAAGCTTACCGAACAGACCGGACTGGACCCGCGGCAGTTCACCGAAGCCGTTCTGCTGCAGCTTCTTCTGCTCTTTCGTCAAAAATAACCAAACAATTCGTGCAATTTGACCATAGAGCACCTCTTTCTGTTGCTGGTACGATATGGATACCATACGTATCAGACAGCATGTATATTCCGGGGAGGTGCCGTTCGTGGCTAAAGTTAGCTTGCAGCACATTTACAAAAAATTCGGAAACAATGTCATTGCTGTTAATGATTTTCATCTTGAAATCGAAGACAGGGAATTCCTTGTTCTCGTCGGACCATCCGGCTGCGGGAAATCTACAACTCTGCGGATGATTGCGGGCCTGGAGGAGATATCGGAGGGCGACCTGTACATCGGGGACCGGCGTGTCAATGATGTCGCACCAAAAGACCGGGACATCGCCATGGTCTTTCAAAGCTACGCCCTCTACCCTCATATGAACGTGTACGAAAACATGGCCTTTGGTTTGAAGCTGCGCAAATTTTCCAAAGCGGAAATTGACAAACGGATACAGGAAGCCGCTCGGATCCTCGACATTTCCCACCTTTTGGACCGCAAGCCGAAAGCGCTTTCCGGCGGGCAGCGCCAGCGTGTCGCACTGGGACGCGCGATCGTCCGCGAGCCGCAGGTGTTTTTGATGGACGAGCCGTTGTCCAACCTTGACGCCAAGCTGCGGGTGCAGATGCGCACGGAAATCCTGAAGCTGCACCAACGGCTCAATACGACCATTATTTACGTTACCCATGACCAGACTGAAGCGATGACCATGGGCGACCGGATCGTCGTGATGAAGGATGGCCTGATCCAGCAAGTGGCTACCCCCACAGACATATACAACTACCCTGTCAATCAATTTGTCGCCAGCTTTATCGGGTCGCCTGCGATGAATTTTATCAAAGGACGCATTACTGAAAAGGAGGGCCGCCTCGTTTTCGACGCCCCCCACATCCATGTCAGCTTCCCTGAGGACAAAGCCAAGCTTTTGAAAGAGCGCGGCTATGTCAACAAAGAGGTCACCTTTGGCATCCGTCCGGAGGATATATACAGCGACAATCAATTTATTGAAGCCAATCCGTTTGACAGTTCCATCGAGGCTGTCATTGATGTAGTGGAAAATATGGGATCGGAGCTGTATGTTTACTTTACCAACGTGGGCGAAACCCAGATGGTTGCCCGCGTCGATGCCCGCGAAGGCTTTAAACCGCGCATGTCTGTCAAGCTGGGCATGGATTTGTCCAAGTGCCACGTATTTGACAGCGAGACAGAATTGGCGGTATTCTAGGTTTGAGTGGCAAAAGGAATGTCCCCGCCGGCATTCCTTTTCTTTATTATGTCCGCAAATGGAAGCAGACAACGAGATTGCGCATGCTGCGTATTGGAGAGGAAGAGAGAGAATGCCATACAAAATCGTCTTTTTTGACATTGACGGCACTTTGCTGAACACAGCGCACACCATTCCCCCGAATACAAAAGCCGCTATCCGCAGGTTGAAAGCGAACGGTGTGCGCGTCGCGATCGCAACCGGACGAGCCCCTTACCACCTGGCCCCGATCGCAGATGAATTGGATATCGACACCTTTGTCAGTTTCAACGGCTCCTATGTCGTTGTCGAGGGAAAACGTATTCACCATACGCCGATGAGCACGGCTACCCTGGAAGCTCTGGAAGCACATGCAGAATCGAATCAGCACCCGATGGTTTTTTTGGGAGCTGACACTTGCTATGCAAACAAGGCTGACCACCCGGACGTCATCGATTCTTTTCATTATTTACAGCTGTCTCCCCCTGGCTACCATGAGCGATACTGGGAGCAGACGCCGATCTATCAAGCATTTTTGTACTGCAAGGAAACGGAAGCAAAAGAATATCTGGAGCGAGCTCATCCGGTCACATTCATCCGTTGGCATCCGAATGTTCTCGATGTCTTGCCGCCCAACGGCTCCAAGGCTAGAGGCATTGAAGCAGTGCTGCGCCATTACGGTCTGGCACCTGAGGATGCGGTTGCCTTTGGCGATGGATTGAATGACAAGGAAATGCTTTCCTTTGTAGGGATGGGCGTCGCGATGGGGAATGCCCATGAAGATGTAAAGCCGTTGGCAAATCTGGTCACACGGCATGTGGATGCAGACGGCATTTTCCACGGTCTTCGCCAGCTGAAGCTGATCTGATCCCGGTCAGTTGGACGAGCTTGCCCGCTGGATCGTTTTTGCAAACAAAAAGAGGACTTTCTATAAACTGTCAGCTTTTTTTCTTCATAATCACTCCTTCCGTGCACACGCTATATCTATAAAAGCATGGAGGGAGTGAGTTTTTTTGCGAGCCTTGCCCCCGATTTTCGTAGCCCTCGCGTTGGTCGGCCTGGCGGTCATCCCACTGACCTGGCACCAGAATCAGGAAATGCGCGAGCCTCACCCCCGCCTTACCTCGGTCAACACCAGCATCCCGAGGATCAACTATATCGAACAAGTGCGAGACGTCCGTCGAGACTTGGAGAAGAGCGCCCATATCAAAACCTTGCACCACAATGAACAGGATAAGAGTCACTATGTCGAACACGAAGTTGTCGTGCGGTTCCACCCTCGCCCCGATCAGAAAACGATCGACAAGCTGCTCGCCTCCTTGGATGGAAAAGTGAAACGCGATTACGGCCAAGCCATGATTATCAAATCTCGCTCGCTTTCGACCAAAGACTTGATGAAGAAGCTGGCCGAACATCCCGACTCCGTCTATGCGGAGCCCAACTATCTGCTGCTGCCAAACCGCGTTCCAAACGATACCTACTACCGGGAATACCAGTGGAATCTGCCGATGATCGGGATGGAGGACAGCTGGAATATCACCAGGGGCAGCAACAAGGTGGTTGTCGCCATCGTTGACACGGGAATTGATATGACGCACCCCGAGTTTCAGGACAAGCTGGTAGAAGGCTACAATGTGCTGGAAGACAACAATACGCCTGAAGACGACAACGGCCACGGCACCCATGTGGCAGGAGTAATCGCCGCCCGGACAAACAATGCTGACGGGATTGCCGGGATGTCCTGGAACAGCAAGCTCATGCCGATCAAGGCAATCGGGGCGGACGGCTCCGGCTCCGCATTTGACATCGCCCAAGGCATATACTGGGCTACTGACCATGGAGCCGACGTGATTAATCTGAGTGTCGGCAACTACACCCCGTCTGCCGCGCTGCAGGAGGCTTGTCGATACGCTTTTGAACGAAATGTCATCCTCGTCGCCGCATCCGGCAATGACGCCAGCGAACAGCCCAGTTACCCCGCTTCTTACAAGGAAGTCCTGTCTGTAGCGGCTGTTGACCACAATCGGGAACGGGCCGACTTTTCCAATTTTGGCGCTCAAGTCGATGTCGCTGCGCCCGGTGTAGACATTCCCAGTACCTATATCTATAGCGACTACGCTGTGCTTTCCGGCACCTCAATGGCGTGTCCGCACGTCACCGCGTTGGCCTCGCTCCTCCGCTCTGTCCGTCCGGGTATGAAAAACACCGAAGTGATGGAAGTCATTCGCTCTTCGGCGGACGACCTCGGGCCTCCGGGCAAAGACAAACTGTACGGATACGGTCTGATCAACGTCAATACCGCGATCAGAAGCTTGAAGCCCGCCGCTCAGGAAATGAGAGAAGAGAAGCCCGAAACCATCGGCGGCCTGCTCAACAAGTTTTTCCTGCGTCTGCGGCAAGGGTTTGAGTAAGAATAACAGCCTGGCCAAGAGAAAACTGGCGCACTGCACCTGACGACAACAGGAGGAATGGCATTGAAGGCGTACATCGTTTTTGCTCATGAGGGTCATACAAGCTTTTGCCACGAAATACTGGAGAGGACCAAGCAAACTCTGGACCGGGAAGGAATCTCCTATACTGTCCGCGATCTGTATCAACAAGATTTCCAGCCTGTTTTTCGCGGCGAAGACATGCACCGTGTGGAGGAAGGACATGTCAGTGCGGATATTGCAGAAGAACAGCAGCAAATTACAGACGCGGATCTGCTGGTCATGATCTTCCCTGTATGGTGGTGGTCTCCGCCAGCCATTATGAAGGGGTATTTTGACAGGGTGTTTACAAACGGCTTCGCCTTTCGCTATGAGGAAAAAGGGCCTGTCGGTCTGCTCAACGGCAAGCAAGCCCTCGTCATGACGACGACTCGCGAGTCTGAGCATGACATGCGGGCAAGCGGAATGGATCAGGTCATGAAAAAACAGATGGCGGACGGAACGCTAAGCATGATGGGATACAGGACACAGTACCATAACTTTGCGGCTGTTCCTTACGTAAGCGAGGCTGCTCGCCGTGCCATGCTGGACGAGGTGGAGCATCTTCTCAAAAATACCCTTCAGCCCGTTGAAGTGTAAGCAAAAAGACCCTGCGGCAGGTCGAATACGAACCTGTCGGCAGGGTCTATTTCCTTTTTATACTTTTTGCATCCGTTTTTTCGTAATGTAATCCGTCTCGTAATAATGCAGGTCATCACGCATTTGTTCAAAAACCTTGCAAAGCGAAATCGTCAGTTGCTTGAGCTCAGGGGTTACTTCTTTGCGGAAGATAATGGCATCATGGTCTGTGTACGAATAACGGCCATCCTCGTCGTATACTTCTCCCTTGGGGTAGTAGAAGTTGTTGATACAGGAATGATACACCTGGTACAGGACTTCTTCGGCATACTCTTCATTGAACCTCGCCCGGCGGAGAGCAACTCCCAGCCGCTCGTACGCGTTCTCACAGTACACCAGCAAATGGCGCAAGTCGGAAAGGTAGTTGCGGTAGTAAGCCTCGTACTCCTCTGGATCACCGGACTGGTTGACCAGCCCCATCAAGGTGACTTGATTTAAAAAGCGCTCCAGATCCATGCTTACTCTTTTCAACTTCGTGTACGTCTCTTCGCACAATTGCTTCAGATGAGTCACTGACATAATGTCCCCCTCGCGTTGAAAGAATCTGCTTTTTTTTGATTAGTATACTGGATAGGTTCTTTGCAACACAAGGATTTCTTTTCTGCAAATCCTGCCTATGCGTTTGTCGTTTCCAGGGCGGAATCTGCCGCTTTTTTGCTTTGGACTAGATAGGTCAGGTAGGCTGCAAACAAGCCCAGCAGCGTCATGAACAAAAGGACGGACACTTGATACGTAATGTGGGAAAGCCCGTGGCCTTTCGTCAAAACTTCCCGAACTCCATCGAGAAAATACGTCAGCGGCAGTGACTTTCCGATCGCCGCAATCACCGGCGGCATGGACATCAGCGGCCAGGTGTACCCCGAGAGCATGAAGGACGGTACTGCAATCATCATGGCTGCCTGTGTAGCTTGCAGCTGGTCCTTCGAGTAAAACGAGATCGCAAAACCGATGGCCAGCACGGCGAGGTTAAAAGCGGTGCCGATCAGCAGCAAATGTGCCGTACTGCCGTAATACGGGATGCCAAAGCCTTTCAGCAGGATCGCAAAGGTCAGCACGAGGTTGAAGGTCGCAACCAGAAAGTACGGCAGCAGCTTGCTGATTGCGATCGCCCAGAAGGAATTCTCAGCCAGCGTCTCCCTCCATGTCCCCGCTTCTTTTTGCTGGGTGACTGAGAGGGCAATCCCGAGGAACAGAACCTGCTGCATGACGGTTCCAGCCAAACCAAAAACCATGAACGACATATAGCTGAAGGTCGGATTGTACAGGACGCGATAGCGGTAGTCGATCCCGGTGTACAGCTTCATCCCTTCCTCGCCCCAGCCGCCATGCGCTTCCAGCTTTTTCAAGGTCACACCCGCAGAGACCGTCTTCGTGACTGTATTGGCAGCGCGGACAGCGGTATTGGAGATCATCATGTTGCTGCCGTCGATAACCGTAAGTACACTGGCGTCCCGTCCGGCTTTGACGTCCATCTCCAAGTGATCCGGAATGATCACAGCTACTGCCGCTTTGCCTTGGTCAATCAGGTCCATCGCTTGTGTTTCTGTGTTGACGATATGGGTGACGCGGAATGTCTGGTCGGCATCGAAAGCGCGCGACAGCTCCCTGCTCAGCTCTGTCTGATCGGCGTCGACCACGACCGTCGGAATTTCCGTCACTTTTTTCTCGCTGTACAAAAATCCGAACAAAGTCAGGTAAATCACCGGTACGGCAAACATTACCGTCACAATCGTCTTGTTTGTAAAAATGCGACGCCATTCTTCCCAAAACAGCCGGGACAGGTTACTCACGCTCACCAGCCCCTTCGAGCTTCCATTCTACGCTGAGGCCCGGCAGAATTTCTGGATCGTGAATTTCCATTTTGACCTGGAATGCGCGGATATCGCGATCGCCCAGCTCCTGTGTCGCTTTTTTCACCGCGAAATCGGCCGCAGGCGCTACATTGACTACACGCGCTTCGGTTTCACGATTCAATGAAGGCACGAACAGGTTGACCGTATCCCCGGCTTTGATTCCGGCAATCTCGTATTCATCCACGTAAAATTTCACGTAGTTGTCTTGCTTCGTCTGGATCGTCAAAACAGTGAAGCCTTGCGAAACCAGCTCACCCTTCTGCACAGCTACCGATTTGACAACGCCGTCGACAGGGGCAGTCAGCTTGGTGTTGTTCAGATACGCTTCTACCTCTTCCAAAGCTCCCTTCGCTTGCTGTACTCCCGCTTCAGCCGACTTTACGTCCAGTTCTTTAAGGCCGACCTGTCCGCGTGCAGCGACAGCTTGATCGTAGGCGGCCTGCGCCTGCTCCCACTGCGCCTTGGCTGCATCGAGCTGCTCCTTGCGCGAGCCGGACTGGGCCATTTTCAGCTGCTCCTCAACTGCCTTCTGCTCCGCAACCGCCTTTTCGTAATCCATCTGCGCTTCGTCGACCTTCACCTGCGGGACAGCCCCTTCTTCGAGAAGCTTTTTCATCCGTTGGAGCTGCGTCTCCGCAATTTGCTTGGCCGTTTGCGCCGCTTGCTGCTTGGCTTTCAGCTGGGACACTTCTTCTGAGCGGGCGCCGTTCTTGTTCGCTTCATACTGCGCCTTGGCAGCATTGACCACGGCCAAAGCCTGGTTTACCTGCGCGTTGCTGGAAGTATCCGTTATTCCGACGCCTTTCTTTGCCTGTTCCAGCTTTACCTGTGCCAGATGGTAGGCAGCTTGCGCCTGCTCGCGCTTTGCCAGCAGCTCTTCGTTGTTCAAGGTCGCGACCAGTTGTCCAGCCTTTACCTCGTCGCCTTCCTTGACCATGATATCTGCGATGGAGCCCCCCATTTTAAAGGAAAGATCCACGGATGTTCCTTCGACAACCCCGGCGACTTGCTTGGAGCGCTGACCAGCCACGCTACCTGCACCCGGTCCCATCAGGTATGCCCCCAGTACAGCAATGCAGACGACAAAACCGGTTACTCCTATCCACGCTCGTTTATTCATCGTTCATTCTCCTCTTTTCCATTCTCTCTTTGCATGTGTCGTGCTCGGCTGCATGATTCATCAGCCTTTTGATTGCTTTACCCTTTCATCAAGACTCCGGACAGCAACATATGAAGCGTCCTTCGGTCTGAATCCGTAATTCCCGTCTCTTTGCGGAACTGCTTCCGCAGCATCGTAAAACCAGCCATGCCGAACAGCGAGGAGACCATTGTACGGACCTCAATATCCGGTCTGACAAAGCCTTCCTGCTGCAGCTCGGCAACATAGGCCTCCATGGCCATGAAATAGCCGGACAGCAGCTTCCCGATCATTTCATCCCGCTGCTGGTCTCCGGTAAAGAAGCTCAACAAGAGAAGACAAAGCTCCCGATGCTCGGAAAAGAAGCGAAGATGCTCATCCAGAACGCACAGCACGCGTTGATCCATTGACAAATCCTCTCGCTGCATCACGCTGTCCACGGAATCGATCAGCATCTTCACGCCTTTTTCAATCACGTACAGAAACAGCTCTTCCTTCGTTGAAAAATGGTAGTACAGCGTCCCTTTCGCCACCGCAGCCACATCGGCAATCGCATCCATCGTCGTATCGCTGTATCCGTATTGAGCAAAGGCAGTCAACGCTGCTTCCACAATCTGATCTTTCTTCGAACGTGCCATCCCTCCTCAGCCTCCCGTTTGTTTTTTTGAACTGACTGGTCAGTACAAAAAGTAGTTTACGTCGTTTTCCTGATTTCGTCAATAGGTCCGATGAAAAAAGCTTCCATCGAAGCCCTCGTAAAATGCAGGCATAAAAAAAGACCGCATCAGTTTGCGGTCTTAGCCTTCCATAATAAAACGGTACGTATCCACAGTCTGCGGCATCGGCTGCACGCCGAGCTGCTTTTGCAGGTTTGCCACGCATTTGTCGTAGATGCGGATGGCCTGTGCCCGGTTGTTTTGCCGATAGTAGGCCAGCATGAGGAGCCGGTATGCCTCCTCCCAGCAGTCGTCAGCCATCAGGATCGATTCGCACCAGCGGATCGCTTCGTCTATCCGCTTCGAGTCCAACAGCAGTTTGGCCAGGCGCTCTGCCCCTCGCAGGAAAAGCAGCTGCAGCCTTTCTCTTTCCGCTACACACCAATCATCGTACCGACAATCCGGCATGTACTCCCCCTTGTAAAAAGACAGCCCTTTTTCCAATAAGACAATCGCTTGCGAAGCGACACTCGCCTCCAGCCCGAGTGTTACGTAACGGTCGAACTCCTCCGCATCGATCTGAAAGCCCGAGGCCAGGTTAAAGCCGTAAGAGCTGCCGTGACGCTGGATGAAAAAAGCGCTCGCTCTGGCTTCCCGATTCGGCTCGAGGGCTTTGTTCAGTGCGTTCAAAGCAACCTTGAAGTCACGGGCGGCGGTCTCTTCGTCACTTTCCCCCCAGAGGGTCGCGACGATCTCTTCTCTGGCCAGCAGATGCTGCCTTTTCGTCAGGAGAAGCTGAAATAGCTGCTTTGCCTTTCCGCGCTGCCAAGACTTTTCCCCCAGCTCCCGTTCGCCAAGCCAGACACGAAACTGACCGAGCGTCTGGATTCGCAAGGTATAGCCGGGATGAAAAGTGACGTTCTGCAGGCCCAGGTCAGTCAGAAGCTGCGAGACGTAATCGGGAGAAACCTGGCGCCTCTGAGCCTCGATCAGTACCGGCATCAGCTGCTGGACATCATGCGGAGTAAACATCGTCGGCCGCTGCAGCAGGAAATGGTATTCCCCCGCCTGGATCGCGGTCAGCGCCTGAGTCACGGCCGGGATAAAAGCAGGCCAATTTTTCTGGCGATAGGCAAAAAAACTGAGCCATAAATGACAGATCGCGACCCCAAAGCTATCTCCACAACGGCTTAAGCGCTCCTCGCAATCGCGAATCCACTCTTCCGCCTGCTTGTCCTGCCCGCAGGAGGCATACGCGATGCCGATTGCGAGTCGCACCAAGCTGTTCAGCCAGTCATCACGCATCGCCTCTGTTTCCTGGAGTCCCCGCTGCCCGTAAGAAAGCGCCATATCCAGATTCGATTCCCGCCCGTAGAGAAGAGTCAGCCCAAGGAGCGTCTCCGATTTTCCTCGCGTCGACTGCAGGTCCTCCATCATTTGCAGACCCAGTTGGTACAACTGACGAATTTGGTCATAGGGCATTTGTTGACTGACCAAAGCCGCCGTCGCCTTGCGCACGTATCCATTTGCCTCCACGAACGGGGAGTGCGCTTCTTTTCCTTGTTGGATCGCGTACTCTGCTGCTCTGAGCCCCTTTTCCCATTCGCCGTTCAAGCCGTATACAAAGGCCAGCAGCAGGGAGGTTTCCCGGTAGGATCTCATCAATGCAGGCTGGTTTACCTGCTCCGACTTCCACTCGCTCTCCAGGAGCTGGATCGCCGACTGAAGCCTGCCCGTCCGGAACAGCAGGCGGGATTCCAGCTCGACCTCCGTCCGCTGCTCCCATTCCTGGCTCCGCCGGTACCAATCGGCAGCCTGCTGCGAGTCTCCCCTGTTGGTGTATATCTCCGCGAGCAAGCGATAAAGCCGTGGAGCCAGCTCATGGTCTGCAGGCTCGAGCAGACGAATCGCAAGCTTCAGCAGTTCCTCTGCCTTCACGCTTTGGACACTGTCCAGATGGACCCGGGCGAGTCCTTCCAGCCCTCGGCACTGGCCGATAATATCCCCCTTTTCCTCGCACAGCGAGAGGAATCGCTGATAAGACAGAAAGGCCTTCGGGTACAGGCAGCGGTACCGCTCGATCTCAGCCTGATACAGCCAGAGAACATAATAACGCTCTTTTACCTCGTCCGGCAGAAGCTGCAGCCACTGTGACAGCTGGTCCAGCTTGCCTGTCTGAAGCAGCGGGTTTGCCGCTTGACAAAGCCATTCTCCGAGCTCGTCCCACGCCTCGATCAAGCGCAAATGTTCAAAGCCTTGCTGCACGTCTCCTTTTCGCTTGTACAAGGCAGCAGCAGCTCTGTGCATGTGTATGTATTCCTCCGGATGTCCCGCCAATTTGCTGATCAGTAGACGCCGCAGCAGCGGATGATACGCATAGACATTGTCTTCCCTCAGCAAAAAAAGGTTGCGCCGAAGTGTTTCTGCAAGCAGATGAGCAGCCTGTTCACCGAATACCTGGCGGATGTCTTCCGCCTCAAAGCTCTCAAAAACGGAGGACCTCATTAAAAACGTCTGAAGCTCCTGCTCCTGCTTGTCCCATACCTCTGTTTCCAAGAATGGCAGAAATCGCGAGGATTCGGAAGCGCTGCCCACTGTGTGGACGCCCATTGCCAATGTTTCTCCAATCGTTCGGACAGCAGCCGCCCACCCTTTGGTTATGTTTGCAATCCGCTCGCTATCGTCCTTTGACAAGGCGATGTCGTATTCGTCCAGAAAAAATGTCTCCATCTCTTCACGGGAAAAAGCGAGGTCGGATACCGTCAGCTCCATCCCATCGCCGCGTGCGGACATGACATTCAAAAATGGCCAGTCCGGCCGGGTTCTGGTCAGTATGACTACCCGAACGTTCTGCGGCATGTTCTGCAAAAAATATTGCATCCAGTTGTCCACTGTCACTTTGGAGTGAACATTGTGAAAATCATCCAGAATCAATAGGAGCTCGCCCTTGACTTCCATGCATGCGCGAATAAACAGGTCAGCAATCGATTCCGTTGAATCGTCTCCGGGCTGTGTGCCCGAAGCCCTCACTGCCTGCAAAAAAGAATCGCCGAAAGCCGGATGAACCATTCGTATGCTCTCCACCAGATGTAACAGAAAAACGGGCAGCTCGCCATCCTTCTCGCCAATCCGATACCAGCACGCCTCTTTGTTGCCATGATCAAAAAATGCAGCCACTGCTGTCGTTTTTCCGTACCCCGCACCTCCATGGATCACAGACAGAGCTTTGTGCTTCATCAGCCTGAGCTTCCTCGCCAATGACAATCTGTGAAACACGTAAGGCCCCAGTCTCGGAGGGGTTATCCTGGTCAGGCTCACCCTGGATGCATTCATCGTTCGTACACTCCTCACCGATCACATCATCCAAGATATAGTTCCATGAGCCTGGCCAAAATCCTCCCTCCCGTCCATGACAAAAGCCACCCGGCGGTCAGGTGGTCTTTTACGTCCAAATCATTCATCGTGTGTCAATCAACCAGATTGAACCCTTTTGTCGTATAGCCGATGTCGTTTAACAGCGTTTGGAATTCGTCTTCTGGAACACGTTCTCCCCGTACGACGCGCTGGTGGATGTCAGCAATGCGCTGATAAACAGCCGGATTGGTTGAAACGTACATGATGTTGTAGCGTGTCTGCGCCTGGAGTCTGCTGCGCATCACTCCCGCTACACGCTGCTGGAGGCGGTCCGTATGCCCGTTATCGATACGTGCAGGCTTGCCCGGCGTATAGAGCACCGATGGCGTAGGATCAATACTGTCGGGTTTCGTTGCACCATCAGGAAGCACCCCGATCAACAAATTATCCTTATACGCAAGTACCTTGATGTCGACGACACCCGGAATTCTTTCCGCTTGTGCCTCCAGAGTCCGGACGAGATCCGGCTCGCGGTGATGCCTGTTCTTTTGGACAAGCATCGCAGCCGGTCCCTTGTCTGTACCGACGTTGTCATTTTTTATATTGATCCCGTAAGCATCATACTTGGCAGGCTCTCCGTGATAGTCTTCTCCGCCTTGTTCCTTATTCGGTGTACAGCCTGACCCGACGACTCCGGCAAGCAACAGTGCACAAAGCGCTGAACCCCATCGTTTCAAAGAAAAACACCTCCTCACTCCCTAGTGTGAGGAGCCGGAGGTATTCTTACTCGATGAGAAAACTGCTTCTTTTTTCTAATTCAGGATGACGAATGTTCCTTCCACGGTCTGCTTTTCATCGCCTTTTTCAGCTAGTAGCGTATATTCTTCAGCCGTTATCTTCTCCGTCCATTCAAACAAAAATGTCCCGTCTGATTGGATCTGGACTTCGTAGCTCGCATCAATCAGCTTTCCTTCTTTGCTGCCAGCAGGCTTTTGTGCAACCGGATTTTACTCCTGCTTCCTTTCCGGCGATGTGACCAGGCTGGCTGGCGCTTTACCCTCTTCTGCTTTGTCTTTGATCAGAACGGTCTGGTTACTTCCATCCCAATTCACGTCGTAGGATAGAGCTTCGGCAATGAAGCGAACCGGAACCATCGTCCGCTGGTTGACGATTTGGGCGGGCACATCCAAGCTGATGATCTCGCCGTTACGCTTTGCAATCTTCCGGGAAACAATCAGTTTAATTTGGGCGTCACCCTTTTGAATCAAACCCGTTCTTGTCTGACTGTTCCAGTCTACGTCAAAGCCTAAGCCTTCCGCGATCGGACGAAGCGGTACCAGTGCCCGGCTGTCTTTGATCAGCGGTTTTTGATCGGGGAACGCGATCGGCTTGTGATTATATTCTAAGCTCCATGGCGGTATTCGGGCCACATGGAGATGCTTCCCACACGTGATAGGTGACTTCTTGCCTCCGACTTCTTTCCTATTTTCAAATTGTTACAAAAATGAAACCAATTTGCTACAAAAACACGCTACAATGAACATACATCGACGACATTTTTCCCGAAAGAGGCCGAAGCTATGAAACGATTTATCCCCTTCCTCATTCTTGTCCTGATTTTAACCCTCATTCCTCCTGGTGGAAGCTTTGCGAACACTTCTGCGGTTCTGCTCGGAAGCGACGTGCTATTCGACCAATTTCACCATGTCATCAAAGGAAAAAAAGTCGGCCTTGTCACAAATCAAACAGGTGTAAGCAGTCAAGGAATCAGCACGATCGACCTGCTTCGCCGGGACAAATCGGTGACACTGGCGGCTTTGTACACACCGGAGCACGGTCTGGACGGGAAAACACCGGCCGGCAAATACGTTGCCTCCTACCAGCATCCCGTCTACGGCATTCCTGTCTACAGCCTCTATGGTTCGACAAGAAAGCCCACAAAGCAAATGCTCGCTGGCATTGATCTTTTGCTGGTCGACTTGCAGGATATTGGAGCCCGTACCTATACGTACATATCCACTCTCCAATACTGCATGACGGCGGCAAAGGAGCAGGGCAAACCGATCATCGTACTGGACCGGCCCAATCCTGTTGGCGGAACCATTGTCGAAGGGCCCGTTCTGGAATCTGCCTACCGCTCATTTGTCGGTGTGGACACCCTCCCGATGGCACACGGGATGACAATCGGCGAGCTGGCGCAATTTTTCAACCGCAACATCGACGCAAACCTGACCGTTATCCCCATGAAAGGTTATACGCGTCAAATGCTGTTCCAGGATACCGGACTTCACTGGATTCCGAGCTCTCCGCGAATACCGGATCTGGCTGCTGTATTCGGTTATATGGCAACCGGCCTGGGAGAAGGAACCGGAATCGTCCAGGCTGACAATTTCCGCTGGATCGGCGGCGAAGGGATCGATTCGGGCAAATACGCTGATCTGTTAAACGGAGCGCTGCTGCCTGGTGTCGTTTTTCTCCCCGAGAAGAAAGATTCAAAAGGCGGCGTCCGGCTCCAGATCACCAATCCTCATCTGTTCAATCCGGCCAAAACGGGGATTTACGCTTTGACCTACGCTCATCAATTGAATCATTTCAAGGTTCCGAAGAGCGGAAAGACAAAAGTGATGTTTGATCTGGTAATGGGAACAAACAAAATCGGCCAGTACCTGGAGCAGGGGCTGTCCCCCAAACAGATTGAGGAGAAGTATGCAAAAGATCTGGAAGCATTTCGCAAGCTTCGCAGCAACTATTTGATCTACAATGACCAGCCTTACGTTCCTGTTCAGCCCATTCAATCAAAGAAGGGCATTTCACAGGCAAAACCTGCTGCTCCCGGCAAGCCAGGTCCAGCCAGCTCACAATCGCAGACGAAGCCGACAGCCCAGACGAAGCCAGCCGCGCAAACGCCTTTGCCGAACCAATCAAACAACAGCACTGCGACAGCAACGCCAACTCCAGGGTCTGGCGGATCGGCAGGACTGCCCGAGTCTAAACAACCGTCTGTGGCGGGACAACCGAAGCCGGTGGCAAAACCCGCCGTACCTTCAGTTCCGTCAGCCGACCAGACGCCAGCTAAGCCGGGCGGCAGTCAGACGCAGGAAAAAGTGGCGTATCTGACATTTGATGACGGTCCTTCTCCAATTACAACTGAGGTGCTGGACATCCTCAAGGCCCATGACGTCAAGGCGACCTTTTTCGTCGTAGGGAAAAGCGTGCCGGGACACGAAGCGATTTTGAAACGGGCGATTGCCGAGGGGCATGTCGTAGGAGGACACACATACTCCCACAACTATCGCACGATTTATAAAGATCTCTCCTCCTTTTTCGCCGATCTGGAAAAAGGCAATCAACTGATCGAAAAGGCAACAGGAATCAAGCCGACTGTCTTTCGGTACCCAGGCGGCAGCACCAATACCGTCAGCAAGACCTATCAAAACGCAGCGCTCTACAATAACCAGCATACGGTGATGAGTGCCATCAAAACGGAGGCTGCCAAACGCGGCTATACGTTTATTGACTGGAATATCACAAACGGGGATGCCCGCAGCAGCAAGTATACGCCAGAAACGGCCTTGGCAAATATAAAGGCGCAGGTAAGAAATCAGAAAGAAATTGTCGTACTGATGCACGACGCCGCGACCAAGAGCGCAACGGCCAAGTCCCTTCCAGCCGTAATCCAGTTCCTCAAAGAACATGGTTACCGCTTTGAAACGATCCATGCAGAGAAATCCACAGTAGCCACTGTGAAATAATGGCGACTCGACAACCAACTCATTCGTGAGTTGGTTGTTTTTATTCCGGCAACAATATCATTGACGATCATCTACATGGGGAGGAACATCTGGTGAGCTACACCTGCTACTATTGTGAGCACGAATCCGAAACGGCACATCTCATCACGTTCTTTCAAGGGACAGAGGAAAAGAACGAGCTGCTTTGCAGTTCCTGCTACGCTGATTGGCTCGAAGGCCTGAAAGTAGAACCGTAAAATCATGGGAAAAACCGCCTGATCGATCAAGCGGTTTTTTCGCATTCTTTATCCGTTTTGACAAGGCTGCCTTTTTTAGCTCTGCTGCGAGGCCAGACTCTCGTACTTTGCCCGCAGTTCCCGTTTTAGTATTTTTCCGCTTGGATTGCGCGGGAGGTTTTCTGCCAGGACGATATGCTTCGGAGCTTTAAACGCAGACAGTCTGGCTTTGCAAAAGTCAAGCAGCTCTTCGGCAGTCAAGGCTTCTCCCGCTTTGGGAACGACGACTGCGGCGACCGCCTCGATCCAGTATGGATCAGGGATTCCGATCACGGCTACTTCAGAAACAAGCGGGTGCTGGTAGATCACCTCTTCTACCTCCCTGCTTGCGACGTTTTCTCCACCCGATTTGATCATATCCTTTTTTCGGTCAACGACGGTAATATATCCTTCCTCGTCCATGACGCCGAGGTCACCGCTGTGGAACCAGCCTCCCTGAAAGGCTGCGGACGTTTTTTCTTCATCGCGGAAGTACCCCAGCATAGCGTGGCTGGTTCGGTGTACGATCTCCCCCACCGTACCGCGGGGCACATCCTGGCCGGAATCGTCGACAATCCTCGTTTCCACATTCAGAGACGGTCTGCCGGCGGAGCCAGCTTTGCGGATTTGATCCGCGGGCTTTAGGACAGTAGCGAGCGGGGCTACCTCTGTCTGGCCGTAAAAATTCCAGAACTGCGCGTTCGGGAGCCTCCGCCCCAGCTCTTTCAAGATTTCGACAGGCATGATTGCTGCTCCGTAGTAGCATTTTTTTAATGAAGACAAGTCCCGCTCCGCAAATTCAGGAGAACGGAGCAGGGCGATCCAGACGGTCGGGGGGCAAAAGAGCTGTGTCGCCTTGTACTCCTCGACAGTTTTCAGCAGGAGCGCAGGCTGTGCCTGCTCCAAAATAATTCCGCTCGCACCGAGGTAGACGTACGGCCCCAGGAAGCAATGCAGCTGGGCGCTATGGAAAAGCGGGAGAGCGTGGATAGCGACATCGTCTTCGGTCATTCCACCGTCGATAATCGTACTGACGTATTCTGTCAGCACACTCTTATGCGTCAGCATGACTCCTTTTGGCCTGGATTCCGTCCCGCTGGTGTAGAGAATATGCACAACATCGTCATCCTCCAGTTCCAGCTCCGGCTCCTCTGTACTCGATTGGGCGAGCTGCGTACGGAAATGGCCCCAGTCATTTGCCTGCTCTGTTTTTTCGGAGATCGAGCATCTCAGGACCGGAGAACAGCCTGATCGGCGAATCGCCTCGTCGGCGACTGGATGGAATTCCTGGGAGGCAAAGATCGCTTTCACATCGGCATGTCCCAGAATAAAGGCCACGTCGTCAGCGTTCAGCATGTAATTGATCGGGACCATAATCACTCCCGCCCTGGCGAGGGCAAAGTTGAGAATGACAAAATCCATTGAATTGCGGGAGAGCACAGCTGCCCTGTCTCCCTTTTGCAGTCCAGACGCCAAAATCATATGCGCTGCCTGATTGGCCAGGATGTCCAGTTGTTCGTATGTAAGCGCCTCGTTCCCAAAGCGCAATGCAATCTTCTGCGGAAATCTGCCTCGGCTTCTGCGCAAAATATCTCCCAGCGTATTCCTTCTCGCCCGCTGAATTTCTTTCATGGACATCCCTCCGTCATTTTTCCTGCCTCTATTATACAATGAATATTCAGAAAAATAGAATCATTATTCTTTCCCGATATATCCATGCAATGTAAAAAACCCCTGACTCGAAATCAGTCAGGGAGAAGAACTCAAGGTTATGAGGTTGTATCTATAGTATAGTATATATTCGAGTATATACTCAACCGGGATATATTAGTAAACGGAAACAAGCCGCACCTTGGACAAATTCTTTTTGCCCGAGCGCGACAACTCCCGCTTTCCATATTTGCATGGTTTCAATCCGGTCCGTTAACCTGCCTACTCCAATCAAAAAAAATGCGGCGACCCGATCTGCATTAGTAAGTCGCCGCAGCCCCCAAGAAGTTTAGTCTGAGTGCTTACCTACAGAATATATCAAAGGGTACATACCATGCGATATGAAGTCGATGGCTACGGAAGAAAGTTTTGGTTTTTGCCATAAATGTATCGCAAAAATTTCAAAATTGCCTATGTTCCATTGATACATGCCCTTTAACTCGATAGAATAAGTGGAGACTGGTTCTTTACTCACTGGAGGTGTTCCCCTTGCTAAAAACGCCCCTTGGCCGTCTTCGTTTTATCGGCCTCATCGAAGGAATTTCGTACCTCGTCCTGCTTGGAATTGCCATGCCACTGAAATATTTTCTGGAGATGCCAAAAGCTGTGACGATTGCCGGTTCCTTGCATGGCGTGTTTTTCGTATTGTTCATGCTGGCACTCGCCCATGTCTTTTTCGCAAACCGGTGGTCGATCCTGCGGGCGCTCGGCGCGTTTGTCGCGTCTTTGATCCCGTTTGGAAATTTTGTTCTCGATGCACAATTGAAAAAAGAAGAAGCTTCCATGAAGCGATCATAAAGGAAACGCTTGACGACCTTCTCCCGTCAAGCGTTTTTGAATAGATGGGGTATCTGAAAAAAAGAAAAAACAGGTGCAAGACCTGTTCGCAGTGCTTTCTTATGGCGGAGGGAGAGGGATTCGAACCCCCGTGACGTTGCCGCCTAACGGTTTTCAAGACCGCCCCGTTATGACCACTTCGGTATCCCTCCGCATGGTTGAACAAGTTATACTATAACATACTCATTCCCCTGAAAGCAACCGTTTTTTACAAAAACGAGCTTCCTCCAAACGGGGAAGCTCGTTTCCTGTACCGGCCTCAAAACAGCTGTCAATTGCCTTTGACAGCAGCTTTCTCTTCCTGAAACCTATCGCTTCACGACAACCAGCTTTAACTCCGTTAGCTCTTCGATCGCGTATTTGATTCCTTCCCGGCCCATGCCGCTTTCCTTGACACCGCCGTAAGGCATATGGTCGACGCGGAAGGTCGGGATATCGTTAATCATGACGCCGCCAACATGCAGCTCATCTGCCGCTTTCAATGCGAGTGACAGGTTTTGCGTGTAGAGTCCGGCTTGAAGGCCGAAACGAGAATCGTTTACGAACTCAATCGCCTCCTCTACAGAGTCCACCGGATTGATCAGGACGACCGGTCCGAATACCTCCTGGCAAGACAGTTTGGCGTCTGCCGGAACTCCTGTCAATACGGTAGGCTGCAGCACCCGTCCATCTGCTTTTCCTCCGCATTCTACCCTGGCGCCTCTCTCCCTGGCTTCCTCGATCCAGGCCAAGGCCCGATCCGTTTCCTTCGGAGAAATCATCGCGGAG
The DNA here is from genome assembly GCF_003710865.1 of Brevibacillus borstelensis. Taxonomy (GTDB): domain Bacteria; phylum Bacillota; class Bacilli; order Brevibacillales; family Brevibacillaceae; genus Brevibacillus; species Brevibacillus borstelensis. Next base: position 129,002 of record NZ_RHHO01000005.1, read on the forward strand.
TAGTCTGCTTCCTCGGACAGAGAGTCGCCGCCGACCAGCTTTTTGGTCTCCGCCACAAAGCGCTCCACGAATGTCTCGTATTCATCCCTGACCACATAAATCCGCTGTACGGAGATGCATACCTGTCCGGAGTACGCAAATGCGCCAAAAATACAGCGCGGGATGACCTCGTCGAGATTTACCCCTTTATCGATGATGACGGCAGAATTGGAGCCCAGCTCCAACGTAACCCGCTTGAGTCCGGCCCGATTGCGGATGTCGATGCCGACAGCCGGGCTGCCGGTAAAGGTCAGTGCTTTCACCCTCGGGTCTGTCACGAGGAGATCGCCTACTGTTGCTCCGCTGCCGGTCACAACATTTAGTGCTCCCGCTGGCACTCCGGCCTGCTCGGCAACCTCCGCCAGAAAATATGCGGAGAGAGGCGTCTGGGATGCCGGCTTGAGCACGACGGTGTTCCCTGCAGCCAATGCCGGACCAACTTTATGGGCGACCAGATTCATCGGGAAATTGAAAGGAGTGATCGCGCCAATCACGCCCAAAGGCTCACGCACGGTGTATGCAAGGCGCCCTTCTCCTCCGATGGCGGCATCCAGCGGCAGAGTCTCGCCGTGAATCCTTTTTGCTTCCTCCGCAGCGAATTTGTATGTCTGTATCGTACGGATCACTTCGCCGCGAGCGGTTTTGATCGGCTTGCCTGCCTCCAGCGCAATAATTTTGGCAGCCTCCTCCAGCCGTTCGTCCATGATGAATGAAATTTTCTCCAGGATAGCCGCACGCTGATAAGCAGGCATGCGCCGCATTACCATCGAAGCCTCCTGAGCTGCGGAAATCGCCTTTTCTACCAGTTCGGCGTCAGCCTGCGCGATTTCCGCTATCTGTTCCCCGCTGTAGGGAGCGTAGAGCGGCGCGTAGTTTTTGGCCTCCACCCACTGCCCGCCAATGTAGCACGCTTTTTTCATCCATCCAGCCTCCCTCTCATCGACTCTCCTATGAGTTTTCCCGATATACGTCTTTCAGTCCGCGCTATTCTAGCCATTCCTTTATGCTTGTGAAGGCGTACACAGTTCCTCTAACACTTTCTCCATCACACCCAAACCTTCCTCCAATTGTTCGTCGTCAATCACGAGCGGAGAGAGAATCCGGATGACATTGCTGTAAAGACCGGCCGTGAGTACGACCAACCCGCGCTGGCAGCAGGCTTGCGCAATTTTTGCCGTCAATTCCTTGTCTGGCTCTTTGCCTGATTTGTCTTTGACGATTTCGATAGCACACATCGCTCCAATGCCGCGCGCATCTCCTACCTGTTCAAAGCGTTGCTTGAAGCCTTCGAAGCACTGCAAAATCCTGGTTCCGATCTGGTTGGCTCTGTCCATGAAGCCTTCCTGCTCCATCATTTCGATCACCTTCAGAGCGGCGATACACCCGAGCGGACTGCCTCCATATGTTCCGCCGATCTCCCCTGGATTGGGAGCATCCATGATCTCAGCCCGGCCAGTAACTGCACTGATCGGCAGCCCGGCCCCAAGCGATTTGGACATGACAATCAAATCAGGCTCTACGCCGAAATGCTCCATCGCAAACATTTTGCCTGTGCGGCCAAAACCCGTCTGGACTTCATCGGCGATGAACAGGATGCCGTGCTTCTCGCAGATTGCTTTTACCCCTTGGACAAAACGCTTGGACGGTACCACGAATCCGCCCTCGCCCTGAACTGGCTCCATAATGACGGCCGCGACTTCATCCGCAGGCACTTCACCCAGGAAGAAGTCTTCGAAGCGTCTCAGCACTTGTTCGTCGCATTCTTCCGGAGTCGTTCCCGGCATTGCACGGTAGTAGTACGGATAGCTCATCTTATACACATCGGGAGCAAACGGGCCGAACTGGTATTTGTACGGACGCACTTTGCTCGTAAGTGACATCGCCAGCAAGGTACGGCCATGGAAGCCGCGTTCAAACGAAATAATCGCTTTTCGCCCCGTGTACTTTCTGGCGATTTTGACCGCATTTTCCACAGCTTCCGCACCGCTGTTAAGGAAGAATGTTTTCTTTGCATGCGTCCCTGGCGTGATTCTGTTCAAAGTCTCGGCCAGTTTGACGTACGGCTCGTACATCATGACGTGAAAGCAGGTATGGATATACTGATCAAGCTGTTCCTTCAGGGCTTCCACCACCGCAGGCGGGCAGTGGCCGGCATTGATCGTCCCGATGGCTCCGGCAAAATCGATAAACGTATTTCCGTCGACATCAGTCAGAAGCGCTCCTTCCGCCTTCTGGACAAAGGTCGGCAAGGTGTTGAACGGACCGCGCGGCACATGGCTTTCCTTTCGTGCCAGAAGCTCCTGAGCCTTTGGTCCCGGAATCTGTGTTTTGATCTGAATGTACTTTGTAGTCGTCGAATCCATTTTTGATCTGCTCCCTTCATCCCTTTTCTCTTTATCAAGACCACATCATTTTGTTTCGTAGCCGCACCACTCCATAAGCGTCAGGGCAAATATCTCCGCGCAGCGGAATACTTCATCCAGCTCGACGGATTCATTCGGATAATGGGCGACTGCCGTTGTACCCGGGCCTACGATAATCGCAGGAGTATCGGCCAAGGTTGTCAGCAGCCCGCCATCCGTTCCCCATGGCGATGCCTCCACGACCGCCCGCTCACCGGTTACCTTGAGGAATTGATCCTGCAAAATCTCCATCAATGGATGATCTTCACCCACGTCACCAGGCACCCAGCGGGCCCCGAACCACTCCAATTCAACCGGATGCTCCGCGAACCACGGGTCGTCATGGGCAAGCGCTGCGAGAGCTTCTTCCATTTCTCGTTTCGCAGCTTCCATCTTCTCGCCCGGGGCTACCCCCATCCGTCCCTCCAGCTTGACGAGATCGGCTACGGAAGACGGCCATTTTCCACCCTCAATCACGCCGAGGTTGATCGGGATCGGGATCGGCAGCTTTGCGTAAAGCGGGTCGACGATTCGATCATTGCGCTCTTTTTCCAGCTTGCTGATCGCGGTGACGACCTGCATGCTTTTCTCGATGGCGCTGACTCCTTCGTAGCGTGTGCCTCCGTGTGCAGAGCGGCCTTTCACCGTCAATCTGAACCACATCGAGCCTTGCTGCTTGGGGAAGATCTTCATGTTGGTCGGCTCCGGAATCAATGCCGCATCCGCTTTGTATCCGCGTAGGATTGCAGCGAGTGTCCCCGCTCCGCCGCTCTCCTCCTCCACGACGCTTTGAAAGATGACGTCTCCCTTCAGCCGGATGCCCAGCGCTTGCAGGACCTGAATCGCCAGCAGCGAGGAGAGGTTGCCGCCCTTCATGTCGGTGGAGCCGCGCCCGTACAGTTTCCCCTCCTCGATCTCGCCGCTAAACGGATCGTGTGACCATTGCGCAGGGTCTCCGGCAGGCACCACGTCCACGTGTCCGTTCAAGATGATCGAGCGGCCGCCGCCGGTTCCCTTCCAGACGCCGACGACATTCGGACTGCCTGAAAATTCGCTTCTCGGCGATACAAAATAGGGATGCTTCAGCAGCTCCTCTCCTCCCATCACCCAAAGATCCACTTCCATTCCCATGGCGTGCAGTCTTTGCGCGATTTTTTCCTGGATGGAACGCTCTTCTCCCTGAACACTCGGCTCGCGAACCCACTCCTGCAGAAGTTGCGTTGCGGCAGCCCGTTCCTTCTCGATCTGCTCCCGTATCAGCGCTTGCCAGTTTGTCATCGGTATCCTCCTTTATCGGAAAACTCTGACCTCTTCGTCCATTTTCAGTTCCGCTTCTGTGGCTCCGATCACGTCCGCCACCGTATAGGGGTGCATGACTTCTTTCAAATACAAGCCATCCTCCCGAACCTCCATCACTGCCATATCGGTGATGATCAGATGGGCTGCGCCTACGGCAGTCAAAGGGAGGGAGCATTCACGCACAATCTTCGACCTCCCGTTTTTGTCCAGATGCGTCGTCAACACCATGACCTTCTTTGCCTTCTGCGCCAGCTCCATCGCGCCGCCCATGCCGGGCACGCGCTTCCCGGGCACGATCCAGTTGGCGATGTCTCCGCGCTCGCTGACCTCCAGAACGCCGAGAATGGTCATGTCCAGCAGACCCCTGCGAATGATGGCAAAAGCGGTGGCGCTGTCAAAAAAGGAAGCGCCGGTCGCCAGTGTGACGGGAAAGCCGCCGGCATTGCACAGCATCGGATTTTCTTCTCCCGGAGCGGGGCTCGGACCCGTGCCGAGGATGCCGTTTTCCGCGTGAAACAGAACCTTTTTGTCCTTTGGAATGAAGTCTGCAACCAACGTGGGAATGCCGATTCCCAGATTGATGATCATGCCGTCCTCGATCTCCTGCGCCGCTCTCCGCGCGATCTTCTCACGAAAGCTTTCCGTTTCTTTTACTTCTCCCACGCCCATTGCCAGTTCACCCCCTCGCTTTTCACGATGTAGTTGACGAAGACGCCAGGTGTGACGATCTCTTCCGGATCAAGCGCTCCGATCTCCACGATTTCGTCAGCTTCGACGATCGTGATATCGCCCGCCATTGCTACCAATGGATTGAAATTGCGGGCACTGGTGTCGTAGACGAGATTGCCGAAGCGGTCCGCCTTTTTCGCATGTACGATGGCTACCTGCGCAGTCAAGGGCGTTTCAAGCAAATATTCCTTGCCCCCCACCAACACCTTTTCCTTGCCTTTTTCCGCAATGGTGCCGATGCCGATATCGGATAAAATTCCGCCCAGACCCACTCCGCCAGCGCGTACACGCTCTGCGAGGATGCCCTGCGGACAAAATTCCACCTCCAGCTCTCCAGCAGTCATTTGCGCCCCGGCATTCGGATTGGAGCCGATATGCGAAGCGATCACTTTCTTGACCCGCCGCTCTGTCACCAGCTTTCCTACGCCGATATGTGGGAATGCCGTATCGTTGCTGATCAGCGTGATGTCTTTGATTCCTTTGTCGAGAATGCCCTGGATCAGGGTAGGTGGATTGCCTACCCCGCCAAAGCCTCCCGCTATCAGCGTCATTCCGTCATGAAAATGGGCGAGTGCTTCTTCGACTGTGATTACCTTGTCAAACTGGTTCGCCATGTGTCCTCCTCCCCTGGATCAGGTCAGTTGCATTTCCTGTCTCATTTCTTCCTGTACACGCTGAACGGACTTTTTCAGCAAGTCTACAAGCTCGTCAATTTCCTCTGTCGTAATCGTCAGCGGCGGCGAAAGGATGACCGAGTCGCCCGCTACGCCTTCCAATCCTCCTGTCGCCGGATAGACGAGCAGGCCGTTTTCGAACGCCCGGGAAATGACCCGCGCTGCAACTCCCCTGGAAAGCGGGAACGGCTCCTTGGTCCGTTTGTCTTTGACGAACTCCAGACCGCACAACAGCCCGAGACCGCGCGCTTCTCCGATAAGCGGAGACTCGTCCGCCAGCTCCCGCAGTTTTCTGAGCAGGTAGGCTCCCTGTACAGCTGCCTTCTCGACCAGGTTGTGCGCTTCCACGTAGCGAAGCACGGCGAGCGAAACGGCTGCGGACTGCGGGTTCGCGCTGTACGTGTGTCCGGCCATGATCAGACCGGAGCCGCGTGTAATCGTATCGATGATCTTTTCCGTGGCCATCGCTGCTGCCATCGGCGTGTAGCCCGCGCTCATCCCCTTGCCGAGCGTTATCAGGTCAGGCTTGACGCCCCAGTGGTCAATCCCGAACTTCTCGCCCGTCCTTCCCACCCCCGTCATGACCTCGTCGGCAATAAACAGGACGTCGTATTTGTCGCAAATCTCCCGAATGCGCTGGAAGTAGCCGTCAGGAGGCACGACAGCGCCGCCAGAAGCGCCGATGACCGGTTCGGCGATAAAAGCCGCTACCTGCTCCGGACCGACCCGCAAAATGGCCGTCTCCAGCTCATCAGCACAAAGCCTCGCGTACTGCTCCAGGGACATGCCATCCGGTCTGCGGTACGGATACGGCGGCGAGATGGCCGGATAATCAGCCAACAGCGGAACGAACCGCTTGCGGCGCAGCACATGCCCGGACATCGACAGCGCCCCCATCGTAATGCCGTGATAGCTCATCCAGCGGGAGATCATTCTCGTCTTCGACGGTCTTCCCTGCTCCTGCCAGTATTGAATCGCGATCTTCTGCGCCGTCTCCGTCGCCTCGGAGCCGCTGTTGACGAAAAAGCTCCAATTGAGCTCGCCCGGAGCCCATTCGGCAAGCTTGGCGCCCAGCTCTTCGACTGCCTCGCTGCTAAAGTGCGAACGGTACGCAAAAGAGACCTTGCGTGCTTGCTCCGCCATCGCTTCGGCAATTTCCTCGACGCCGTGGCCGATGCTGGCCGTTACCGCACCGGAACAACCATCGATGTATCGTTTGCCCGACGTATCGTACAGGTAAATCCCTTTGCCATGGGAAACCCGGGGATACTCTTTGCCAAGCTCAGGCTTTATGACATAACTTCTCTGCATGCTAGCCACCTCTCCTTCTCTCTTCCCTTATCGTAGCGAATGAGCATGACGGTGCCATTCGACTGCCTGGAAGAAAAAGCGTGACAAAGAGACGGAATGTTTTATACATTTTGTATAAGAGATTCGTAGGGGGTTCGAAAAAAATGACGATCACCATACGCGAAGCGCTGCAGCTCCCTGACATGGTTCAAACTCGTTTGGTCGGTGGCGCAGAGGGCTTGGACAATCCCATCCGCTGGGTGACAATTGTAGAGGTATTGGAGGACGTAGGACGTCTGCAGGAAGGCGAGTTTTTGATCACGACCGGCTTTGGTCTGGCCGAAGACGCGAAGCGCAGGGCCTCCCTCATCCCGGCGCTGGCCAAGCAAAAACTTAGCGGCATCGCCTTTCATACCGGCTTTTATTTGCGGGAAATCCCTGTTGATTTGATCGAGATGGCCGACCGCCACCACCTGCCGCTTATCGAAATTCCCGTTGAAATGAACTTTTCAACGATTACCAAAGCAATCCTACAACCTATCGTCAATCGGCAATTCGAAACGCTCGCCTATTCGCAAGCCATACACCGTCAGATGATTGAAGCCGCCCTCTCCAAAGGCGGACTCCGGGCAATCGTGGAGAAGCTGGCGTCACTGACAGGCGGCCGCGTTTCTTTGACAGACGCGCTCGGATTCAAGGTTTACGGCAATCACGAAGGGGACGCTGGACAGCAGGCCGATCGAAGCGGCAAGGACCAGGAAAAAGAGCAGATCCATACGGTTGAAATTCGGGCCCATCGCGAGAAGTTCGGGACACTGCGATTGGCCAAGCCGAGGGAAGAGTGGAAAGATCTGGATGATGTAGCGCTGCAGCATGCCGCTACGCTTTGCGCGATGGAATATATCAAAGAAAACGCGGTAGCAGCGACGGAATGGAGACTAAAAGGAGATTTCGTGGAAGAGCTGCTCAGCGGCACAGAACTGGCTCCTGCCGAACTGGAGAGCCGCTGCCGCATGCTCGGCTATCCGTTGTCCGGTGCTCACTTTGTCGCGGCCGTGCAGGTAGAGGCCTCTGTCGACCGCTCTTCCTTTGAGCTTCATCAGGCCTGCATAACACTCATGAAGCGATTGTTTGACTCGCACAATCGCCCCTATCTGCTGCGGGAGAGACCACACTCTTTGTTTTTCATCATGCCGCATGACCAGACCAGTCTTGCTTTGCTGGAACAGTTCGCTGCCCGTTGGGACAGGCTTCATCGCGAGCACGACCTGCGAATTGGACTGAGCTCCCCACGCGGACGCCTGACCGAACTGGACGAAGCCGTGCAAGAAGCGCTCTTTGCCCTGCAGGCCTACCCGCTGCTGGTGCGTTCTCCCGCTCTGCTGTCGTACCAGCAGATGCAAGGCTATCAGTTTCTCTTTCCGTACCATCACAAAGCCGAAATGCTTGAGGCGATCTGGAAGCCGTTTCTGGAGCCTCTGCTGCGCTACGATCAGAAGCATAAGCAGCAGCTCCTCGAGACGCTGGACATGTACCTTATGCATAACGGAAATGGTTTACAAACGTCTCAGGCTCTATATATTCACCGGCACACGCTCACATACCGGCTGGCGCAAATCAGAGAGAAAACAGGCTGTGATTTGGACGACGCCCACCAGCGATGGCAGCTGCAACTGGCGCTGATGGCGCGCCGGCTGCAGGAACAGCTCTTTCCGCCGGAGTAAGGAACGCGGGAAGGGCTACTCCCGGGTCGGGCGGAGCGATTTCACCCATATATTCATGTCTTCATAGCCGGAAAAGATCGTACAGTTGTTTATCAAACGGCCTCGATAAGCATAGCCGTGTTTTGCCGCTGTAATATTCATTCCAGCCGATTGGGCGCGGGTCAGGGTGTACAAGTAATAAATGCCCTGCCCGTTCATCTTTTCTTCCAGCGCCGTAAAGATCGGCTGAAGCAGCCCTTTCCCCGCGTGGTCCGGATGCGTGGCACAGTCCGTCAATTCCGCCGAACCGAAACGCTCTGTCACTTCCGCCGAGGCCGCACAGGCGATCCGTCCATCATGCTCAGCGACGATATAGTAGGTTGATTCCCTCATCGTCTTTCGAACGTATTCTGGATCATCCATGGGGGTCGGATAAGTAGCAAACACCGTCTTATACAGACTGGCAAGCTCCTCGGCATCTTCTTCGGTTGCCTCGCGCAAGCTGTACCCTACCGGCAGCGTTTTTGTCTCCGGGCGCTTGGACAAGCTGAGCTGCAGGATCTCCTCCTCGGCAAGATGGTGCATGGAGGTGGCCCGTTCCTCTGTCAAAAAGCTGGCGAGCATGTACGCGTTTTCTCCCTGAAAAAAACCGTCGATCACTCCTTCCTGGCGGTAGCCGAGTGAAAGCCAGGCCGGCACATCCTTTCGTTTTGCGTACACAATCAACTTTGTCGCTTCAGACTGTTGGGCGCATTCGATCATTTTCCCGTGCAAGTCAGTAATGGCTTCCGGGTCATAAACATGTACTTTCACCCGTTTGTTCCGGTGATCAATAACCAGATCTCCTGTTGAAATCATCGCAGACACATCAAGCATGACTAACCGCCCCTCCCGTTGTTTCTCTTGCTGCTATTGTATCATGTCGCTCAGATCATTCATCCTCCAGACTGTACAAAACTGCGTAGGTATTTGGCGAGTGCCAATCACGACAGGCAGACATAGGATAAAGTACGCTAGACTGCCGAGAGGAGAGAATCAGATGAGCTGCAGCCGGAACAACAACAGTACCCTTATACTGGTCCTGTTCATTTTGCTCGTTATCGTGCTTTGCTCATGTACGTAAATACCATTGCGCCCCTCTCTTCTGGTAGTAGCGAGGGGCGCAATACATATGTATGTAATAGGACCACTTGTGCAGGACCGAACGGAAGGAGGAAGCTCTCTTGACACCACTGATCTACGCTCACCGCGGTGCTTCCGGCCGCTATCCGGAAAATACGATGGAGGCTTTTCGCGCCGCTGTGCGACGTCGCGCAGACGGGATTGAGCTGGATGTTCAGTTGAGCAAGGATGACAAGGTGGTCGTGATTCATGACCACCACCTCGAGAGGACCACCAACGGACGTGGAACCGTGCGGCAGCATACATGGGAAGAGCTGAAAAAATTTCGCGCTGACAAGGCCGTTCCATCACGCCAAAAGCACATCCGAATCCCTACTTTGCGCGAGGTGCTCCACACATTTGCCCCGACGAAACTGCGTTTTTGCATCGAGCTCAAAAACTTCTTCTTTGCCCAACCCCAACTGGAGGAATACGTGATCGGGCTGATCCGACAATACGATTTGACGAGCCGCACAGTTATCTCCTCTTTTAATTTTGACAGTCTGCTTGCTGTCAAAGAGCTTGATCCCAATCAGACGACCGCCTTGCTGTATATCGGGCCGCTCCATAACCCTTGGGAGGTCGGGAGCCGGTATCGCGTCGACGAATTGCACGTACCCAAAGATCAATTGACTTCCGCGTTGGTCAGCAAGGCAAAAGAGAACGGATTTCGCGTCGTCGGCTGGACCATTAATTCAACTGCCGGCATACGTGATGCCGCCAAAATGAACGTTGACGGCATCATCACCAATTACCCGGGCAGAGCGAGAAAAGCCCTGCACAAACCATGAGACGAAAAGAGGGCGCCCCGCCAACCGCCAGAGACGGTTGAGGACGCCCTCTTTCTTATCGAGAACACGGTGTATGAAACTTCCCTTGCCAACTGTTTCTGCGAACGAGCTCGGCATCAATTCCGTTCAACACTTCCCATTTTTTACGGCTCCACATCGGACCGATGAGAAGATCAGGCGGTCCATCTCCGGTGACACGGTGCACGATCATCTCCGGCGGCAAAATCTCCAGTGTGTCGGCCACCAGCTTGGTGTATTCCTCCTGTGTCAAAAATTCCAGCAGGCCAGCCTCATACTGTTTGACCATCGGAGTCTTGCGCAGCAAATGCAGCAGGTGGATTTTAATGCCCTGGACATCCAGATTGGCCACCGCTTTGGCCGTCTCCATCATGTCTTCGTGCGTTTCGCCTGGCAAACCGTAGATAATATGCGAGCAGACGCGGATGTTATGCTTCCGCAGCTTTTCCACGCCGTCCAGGTAGCACTGATAATCGTGCGCACGGTTAATCAATTGTGCGGTCCGTTCATGGATGGTCTGCAAGCCGAGCTCTACCCATAAATACGTTCGTTCATTCAGCTCGGCCAAATATTCGACAACGTCATCCGGCAAACAGTCAGGGCGTGTGGCGATTGAAAGTCCGACGACTCCCTCCTGTTTCAGTACGACCTCATACATCTCGCGCAGCTCTTCCACGGGAGCATAGGTATTGGTATATGCCTGAAAGAAACCAAGGTACTTCGCTTCCGGCCATTTTTGATGCATTCTGTTTTTCACGTCATGGAACTGCCTTTCCAGATCCATCCGTCGATCCCCGGCAAAGTCTCCCGATCCCCTGGCACTGCAAAACGTGCAGCCTCCCGTTGCGACGCTGCCATCCCGGTTCGGACAACTGAACCCCCCATCCAACGGCACTTTAAACACCTTCTCCTGAAATGTTTGGCGGAGATGGTAGTTCCATGTATGATAACGTTTGTCGCCCCACAGTTGCGGGGTGTCCAACGGTTTTATTTGCATATTCATCATCCTATCTCCCTTCTTGGCGGCCATGCTCTTCGAATCCACTCTCGGTTGAAACCTCGTCCACAGTCCTGCCCGTAGCCTCCTGAGAAACTGTCCAACAACTCATTATATACGTTTCGCGATACCATAACCGCGGTTCTTTTGCATAAAGTGTTTCAGATGCGACTTCTCCATTATACCAGACAGATAGGTCGAGAGGGGAAGCGCAATACAGGAAACCACAGGGCACGTTTTCCCTGTGGTTTTACATTTACGCTGTGCTATTGTTGAATCTCTTCGATGCGTATCGCACGAGTATGCGATGTGTGGCTCCACACTTGGTTCTTCTTTGTAAAAAATGCATAAAACATGATCGGCAGCCATGTCAGGAAGAAGAAAGGCAGCAGCAATAGCCCAAAGTACCCTTTCCACGGCACTTTATCAAGATAGAGCGCAAGAAGCGGCAGCATGTAGAAGACTGCTGTCGAGCCATAAACAAGCCAGGTTGGCAATATGGTTGCCGCCGGCATGAGCATCTCGATCTCCAAAAAGCGGCCCAGGAACAGGATCGACATCATCGTTACCATCAGCACATACATCGGCTGAAACAGGTAAAATGCCGCATCAAGCATGCCTAGTTTACGTTTGAGCAGGCCATTCTTCAGCACCGAACCGATATAGCGGCCGGCCACATCGTAATGACCCTGCATCCAGCGCAAGCGCTGGCGCATAGAAGCTTTCAGGTCGATCGGCTTCTCATCCCACACCTTTGTATCATGGGCCCATGTCGGGTAGATCCCCCGCTCAATACAGCGGGTGGCAAACTCCAGGTCTTCCGTCAAGCTGGTAGCTCCCCAGCCCATCTCTTTTAACAAGTTGCTTTCAATGCAAAGCCCTGTTCCTCCCAAAGTGTTTGGAAGTCCCAGATTGTGACGTGCCAATTGCCACATGCGGTTTGTGAACCAGTAAGTCACAGCGTATGAAAGCGTAATCCACGAATCAAATGGATTTTTGGAGTCAAGGTATCCTTGGATGACCCGTGCTCCTTTACACAAGCGGTCATTCATGACACGTAAAAAGTTCTTTTCTACCAGGTTGTCAGCGTCAAACATCACGACGGCATCATATTGCTTAGGCCTTGCCCACAGGTTTTCCAGCATCCATTCAATCCCGAATCCTTTGCCTCGCTTCGACGTGTCAAAACGCTCACAAGCATAGGCTCCATGCTGACGTGCGATCTCGGCTGTATTATCCGTACAGTTGTCACAGATAACAAAAATATCGTACATCTCGCGCGGATAATCCAGCTTCTTCAAATTCTCGATAAGCGGCGCAATTACGGCGCTCTCATTGTGTGCTGCAACCAGGACGGCAAATGTCTTTTGTGGCTCATGTGTAACCTGCTCCTTTTTACGGAACAAGCCCGCACATGAAACAAGTGTCTGGTACGTACTTACTACACCTACCGTACTAGTAAATCCGATGAACAGTCCCTCAATGATCTCTTTCAATTCACTCATGGATTCTTCTCCTCGACCTAAATCTTATTTTTTTCTTGATTCAGGCAGTGTTTTTCCAAATTTTTACTCTTCTCTCTCTCTCAATTGGGAGTGTACCTCAAAATTCAGTATATCGCAATGACCCAAAAGTGGGAAAAAAAAGAGGCACTTCTATCACCATTCCCACCTTTATTCGGTTCTATTCGAATCCATGCCAGTAAGCAGAAAAAAAAGCCTTCGGAAAAGGCTTAGTCTAAAACCCGTATGCCAAAAAAGTGGTGACCCGTAGGGGATTCGAACCCCTGAATGACAGCGTGAAAGGCTGCTGTGTTAAACCGCTTCACCAACGGGCCAGATTGCAGGATTTCTCCCGCTTCAGAACATAATGCGGTCGGCGAGACTCGAACTCGCACGGGTCGCCCCGCCACCCCCTCAAGATGGTGTGTCTGCCAATTCCACCACGACCGCAGGTTGATAATAGAAAGCCCTAGGAAGATGCGCATTCCCGACCTACTGGCTTTAAAAGCAAGAGCGCTTTGCTGATCTCCGAATACCTCATATAAGCCTTTTCATCATACTTGAAGGTGACTTATGGTCCCGAATGATTCCTGCAGATTCACTCACAATTACGAAGTATACACGGTTGTAGTTTTCGAGTCAATAGGAATTTTGATACTCCTCGTTTCTCTTTATACTAATGTGTTTTCGACACGAATCCTAATTCTTCGTACTACTTCTGCTTGCTCTTACAAAACGACAGCCCTACCAATAAAACAACTGGAACCGACAGGAATGTCGAAATTTCGACATGTATTCGACTCATTCACTGAATAATCTTCCTGACCGTAAAAGTAATGAAGTAGCAGGAGCGATTCTAACTTTTTCAAAATCTGAGACTCTTTATAACAATTGGAAAAACAAAAATAGTAATTTCCTAATATATACAATTATTAGATAACAGTTATATTATAAAAATGTAAGAAAAATACAATTTTCTGGGAGGAATCGCTTATGTGGAAAAAATTGAGTGCTGGGGCTTTCGCTTTTGTTTTTGTTCTTGGCAGCAGCATCACTCCGACATTTGCAAAAGTATCCGTAGATTCAACTAATCAAGCAGTGACTGAAGCTTCTCGTAGAGTCGTGTATGTTGGCAACTGGGATACAAAATACGGCAATGACTATGAGTTCACAGAAGGAGCCAACCTGGTCGGAAACGTAGTATTCGATGGCAGAAAGCTTACGTTTCAGTTCCAGAAGCCTGGATATGTAACGCTCAAAGTATGGGATGACGGCGGCGTTAGCATCTACTCCTACTCTGTCAAATAATGAATGAATGACCTTTTCAAGCCACTGGCATGTCGTCAGTGGCTTTTGTAACGGCCAGTATCTTTGGCTGATCCAGCTGCTCTCTGATCTAGCTGCCGTCTGCTCCAGCTTCCGTCGATGGAAAAAGACCTACTCTTTTGGATATAAATGACCCTTTCAGGTCAAACTGAGTGTACATTTGTTCTTTATGGAGGTAATCCATGATTCCGGATGACATCAAACGTACCTTGCATGACATCAGGTTAATTGGAGGCGGGGTCAAGAAATACGAGCACCCCGACGATTGGCAGCTAATCCGTAACCTGATCGGGGAGAAAATGAATGTAGACTTGTCCGATGCAACACCTGAATATTGGGATGAAATCAGAGCATCTCTTGAGAAAGAGAAATCCGAGGCCACTCAGATCGCAGATAAGCGGTATTTTGGCGGACTATACAATTACAATCCTTTTGTCGATTGAATACCCACCAACTGTCCCCTCTTTCGGAAGGCACGCATCGTTTGTTCGTTTCTTCGTTCGTTTTCTTCTTCCTCGTTTCGCCCGGATGTCTGGGTGTTTCATCATCCGACAGAAACGGCATCCGTAGAACACTCATCTTTGCGAGACCCATAGCGGAAGTTGACGTCAAAAAACCTCCCATGGACTTAAAAAAGTCTACGGGAGGTTTTCTTTTAAGAGATGGCGTCCCAGGAGAGATTCGAACTCCCGACCGACGGCTTAGAAGGCCGTTGCTCTATCCTGCTGAGCTACTGGGACGTGATATGGAGGGAGTACCCGGATTTGAACCGGGGGTGAAGGTTTTGCAGACCCGTGCCTTACCACTTGGCTATACTCCCATATTGGGGCGATCGATGGGACTTGAACCCACGAGTGCCGGAGCCACAATCCGGTGCGTTAACCACTTCGCCACGACCGCCATGTACAAAACCAAATCCATTTGGCAGGGGCAGTAGGAATTGAACCCACACCAAAGGTTTTGGAGACCTTCGTTCTACCTTTAAACTATACCCCTATGGTAGCGGCGGAGGGGCTCGAACCCCCGACCTTTCGGGTATGAACCGAACGCTCTAGCCAGCTGAGCTACACCGCCATGCGGATATGGCGGAGAGTGAGGGATTCGAACCCTCGCTACGCTTACGCGTACTAACGGTTTAGCAAACCGTCCCCTTCGGCCTCTTGGGTAACTCTCCGTATGGTATGTACCTTCAAAACCGGATATGCATGCTGCAAGGAT
>NZ_RHHO01000050.1 GCF_003710865.1 Brevibacillus borstelensis
GCGTACCACAAAGTCTCCGCATATACACAAAGCCCTCGGCATTGCCTACTGGCAACAACAAGGGCTGAAAAGCTTAGTGCAACGATATTCTCAAATTCGTCAAGCTTGGTGAACCGCCGTATACCGAACGGTACGTACGGTGGTGTGAGAGGACGGGGGTTAGTCGCCCCCTCCTACTCGATCAGGGTTTTTGATGGTGGTAAAATTTTTTAAAAGAAATTTTGTTTTTCCTCTTGAAATCGGAAAAGAAATCCTGTATATTAAAACATGTGATCGACGTCCGGTACGATTCGGGCCCTTAGCTCAGTTGGTCAGAGCGGTCGGCTCATAACCGATTGGTCGTAGGTTCGAGTCCTACAGGGCCCACCATTGAACGTATGTGGTGAAGTCACAATAGCAAATATCCCATGATCCGGTAGCTCAGTTGGGAGAGCACCATCTTGACAGGGTGGGGGTCGCTGGTTCGAACCCAGTCCGGATCACCATATAATGAATGCTGAAACCCTTGGTAATCAAGGGTTTTTCTTATGTCTCCGACCTTCCACCCTGACAACATAGTGCCTCCACGTTGTCGCTTGACAACATTTTGACAACCTTTATTAGACTAAAGTCATTTTGAGCGTTTCTGCTTCATCATTTTTTCGAAGTTGTCAGCCGCATCTTTTTGCATGTCCGGCATGACATGACTGTACACGTCCATTGTGATCCCCACACGGCTGTGGCCCAGGCGTTCTGATACGACCTTGGGATGCTCCCCCATCTGCAGCAACATGGTTGCATGCGTATGGCGCAGATCGTGGAAGCGGATGGGAGGCAGGCCGCTTTTCTTGGTGATCCGCTCGTAATGCCTGAGCAGGTTTCGCGGGTCTTGTGGGCGCCCGTCATCGTAACAGACAACCAGATCGTGGTCCTGATAGCCCTCACCGTACTCGAAACGTAATTTGTTCTGTCGAGCTTTATGCCGCTTCAACTCCTGGAGCACAAATTGCGGAATAGCAATCCGTCGCTTCGCGCTTTTGGTTTTGGGCTCCTGAAAGATAATTCCCTGGTTGGACGGGCGGTAAAGCGTCTGCTGCACGCTGATTTTCGCTTGGTCAAAGTCAATGTCCTTCCAACGTAAACCAAGGATCTCTCCGCGGCGCATTCCTGTATAAATGGCTAGTACAAAAGCAATGTAATACTTGTCCTTTTCAGCTACGGACAAGAAGTGATTCGCCTGCTCTGGTGTCCACGTCACGATCTCCTTTTGGGAAAGGCGCGGAGGGTCAACGCTGTCCATGATGTTTTTGGGGATGAGCTGCCATTTTACCGCTTGGTTCATGGCCTTCTTTAAAACGGCATGGATATATTTGATGTAGTCAGCAGACAAATCTTCCTTTTGCAGCTCAGTCAGATACTTCGTCACATGGATCGGGGTGAGCTTGTCCAGCTCAATCTTTCCAAGAGCCGGAATGATTCGGCTGTTAATAACCGTTTCGTGATTGGTGTAACTTGACGTCCTCAAGGTCTATTTGGCGTGATTTTCCAGCCAAAACTCCAGGTAACTGGCAAGGGTCTGTTTCTTGGAGATTACCAGCTCCCCGGTTTCGTATTTGGTAATCATTTCTGCGCAGGCGCTTTCTGCCTCTTTTTTTGTTTTGAAACCTGACCGGGTGATCTGCTTACGCTTGCCAGTCTCTGGATCAGTTCCTAACGTGATGGCAAATGACCAGGTTGATCCCCGCTTTGTATGGGAGGCGGCCAGACGAGCCCGGTTTGATGGGTTCATCCGCGAGCAGGAGCAGGGCATGGACACGGTAATCGGAGAGAGAGGGATGAAGCTGTCCGGCGAGAAGAACTAGTGGCTGGCGTGCCTGCATGTTCTTGAAGAACCCGCCGGTTCTGATTCTGGACGAAGCGACCTCGACGCTCAATATCAAGACGGAGTGGTCGATCCAACAGTAGCTGGCCGAACTCGCGGCGGGTCACATCATGCTGGTCATTGCCCATCGTTTGGCGATGATCAAGGACACTGACTGGATCGTAGTGGTGACGTAGGGGGAATCGCTGAACAGGGGGAGCATGAGGAGCAACTGGCGCTAGGCGGCGTTTACAGTCGCAATTTGTATAAGCCCTGAAAATGAAAAATAGTCCTCCCGCCGGATGCTTGCCCATAACTTGCTGAAAAAGGCGGCGGTGGATTAAAAATAATGGTGTTAAAAACGCGCACGACATCAAACGGAGGCCGCTTGTATACATTTTACGCGGTTAGGGAAATTTCGGACATACGGATTAATTATAAAGAAAGTATATAATTTGCGATGATCAAAACCTGATATGTTACATTGGGACACAGGAGGGAGCATTCATGAAGGGCAGCCTGCTGCTGGTAGAAGACGATCCGGAAATCGCCCGCGTTGTTCGCGAT
Organism: Brevibacillus borstelensis; assembly: GCF_003710865.1. Classification (GTDB taxonomy): domain Bacteria; phylum Bacillota; class Bacilli; order Brevibacillales; family Brevibacillaceae; genus Brevibacillus; species Brevibacillus borstelensis. The sequence continues at coordinate 2,408 of NZ_RHHO01000050.1, forward strand.
ACGTTAAGGAGGGAAAACTATCATGTGACGTGGTCGACTAGCGGTCTGGAAGGGTGGGAAGATTTTTTAAAGCAATCTTACGATCTTGTGCTCGTCGATCTGATGCTGCCGGAGATGGACGGGTTTGACCTTTGCAAAAATATTCGCTGGAAAAGCGACGTCCCGATCCTGATCATCAGCGCACGCAAAGAAGACGAAGTCAAGGTGAAGGGCCTTCATCTCGGCGCAGACGACTATTTGACGAAACCGTTTAGCCTGGCGGAACTTAAAGCCCGCGTGGAGTCGCTGCTTCGCCGGTGGCGGCGTTACAAAGGGCAACCGGTGCCGGAGAACGAAACCGAATACATGGGCGGCCTGACCTTGTATTGGGATCGGCAGAAGGCTGAACTGGGCGGCTCCGAAATTGCTTTGACGGCCAAAGAATTCGATTTGCTGAGCGTGCTGGCGCAGCATCCCGAAACGGTCTTTTCCAAAAGAGAATTGTACCAGCACGTTTGGCAGCAAGCGGACGCGGCAGGATTGCATACCGTCACGGTCCACATTAAATCGCTTCGGGAAAAGCTTGCCGACCCGGTGAAAAACCCGCGGTTTATCCAGACCGTGTGGGGAAAAGGCTACCGGTTTATCGGTGAACCGCTATGAAAATCAAAACGTGGCTGTTGCTGTCCTATTTTATCGTCATGATTCTCCCTTTGACCGCCGCGTATGTCCTGTTCGTCTGGGTTCAGGCCTATCATAAAGATTTGAATGTGGAAGAATACGTGCAAAAACAGGCTCATTTGCAATACTTGATCTCCGTTTTGGACGATCCGAAATGGTATGAAATAAACGCGGAACGTGCGCAAGTTGAAAAGCTGATTCAACCGCAGGTTTCGATCGTTCTCTATAATCGCGACGGTGTTGTGCTCTACACTTCGGATCGTTTGCGCGTTTCGCCGCAATTTTCACTTGGCAGGAAACAATTGTACGAAAATCTGTATTCCCTGCAACAAGGCTACCGCGCATACGGCTACAAGCAGCCAGTTTTTTCAGGCCCCGAACTGGTCGGGTTTTTCGACATCCAATTGAGCCGCGACGAATGGGTTTCGGGCGTATCGCAGCGCGGTTGGCTCTTGGTCGGCGTTTTTATAGGCTTGTTTACGCTGATCTACTTGGCCGTCGTGAGGGGGGTCAATCGCAAGTTAAACAGCAGATTGACTCATTTGATGCAGCAAATGACCGCTTTCGCCAAAGGGGAAACCGTCCAGGAATTGCCCGAGGGGAAAGACGAGATCGGACAATTAACCGGACACTTTCACAAAATGCGCAGGCAAATCGAGGCTGCAAGAAAAAAGCTCGCGCAAGAGCAGCGGGAAAAAGAATTCATGATTGCGGCCATTTCCCATGACTTGAAAACGCCGCTGATGTCGATTTGCGCTTATGCCGAGTCGCTGGCTTCGGAGCAGGAGTTGTCCGCGAGCGAGCGGGAAGAGTACCGCGGAATTATCGTCGAGAAAGCCAACCACATGAAACAGATGCTGGACGATTTATTGATGCATACCTTGCTGCAGTCGCCTACCTATGAGATCGAACTGGTGGAAGTGGACGGCGGTGAATTTTTCGACATGCTGGTTTCCGATTATGAGCTGTTGTGCAAAGAAAAACATATCCAGCTCCTCGTTCGCAGCGATGTGAGTGGAAATGTCCGGGTGAACCCGAATCAAATGATCCGCGTCGCGAACAATCTGATGAGCAATGCGCTGCGGCATACGAAAACGGGAATGCGGATCTGGCTTGCGGCCGCTTCGTCGGATCGCCTCCCCATGGAGTGGCTGTTCAATTTCGTGAAAGAAGAGGCCCGGTTGGATACGCCGGACAGCGTATTTTTTATCGTTCAAAATGAAGGAGAGGGCATTGCGCCAGACAAGCTTCCGCACGTGTTTGATCCGCTTTATCAGGCAGATCCGGCTCGAGGAAAACAAGCTGCCCGCGGGGCCGGCCTTGGACTTAGCATTACGAGGCGAATTTTGGAGAAGCATGGCGGCGACGTTGCGATTTACTCCAAGGAGAATATCGGAACCTGCGTAATCTGCCGCCTGCCCTTAATGAACGAAGAAGGTGAACGGACATGACAAAGATAAAGAGAAAAGGATGTTTGGGCTTGATCGGGCTGATGATGGTCGGACTTTTCGGCTGTTCGTCCAACCCGGACTTTTTACCGGAACAAGTTCTTCAACATGCGCTGGATCGATCGCATGAACCTAGCGCGCATTACGTCGAAGTTGAAATGAAAACTACCGATGGGACAGGAAAAGAGCCGGAGCTGATCCTCATGAAAGAATGGGTGAGCAAGGACGGCAAAAGGCGGACCGAGGCGGAGGCTCAGGACGGAAGCGCGAAGACGGTTACCATCCATGACGGCGCCCGGCTGATCATCTATCAGCCTGAGCTCAAGCAGGCGATGGTCAGCGATGATCCGGAACTGCTCCAAATCGGACAAACGTCGCCGAAAAAGCAAGTCGAGCAACTGCTGCAAATGATTCAGCAAACCCATGAGATTTCCGCCCGCGGGGAAGAAGAAATTGCCGACCGAACAACGTACCGGGTCATGGCCAAGGCGAAAGACAGCACCACGTTGTTAGGGGATCAGGAACTGTGGATCGACAAGGAAAATTGGATGGTTTTAAAATCGGTTTCGACATCCGGCAACATTCGAACGGAAACAACATACACCAAAGTGGAGCTGAATCCGGATATTCCGGCCGATACGTTTGCGCTTGAACTTCCCGAAGACGTTGAAATTCAAGATTTGAACGAAATGAATTCAACCCGCGAAATCACCATGGAGGAAGCGGTTGAGAGCATTGGAAAAACGTTTCTCCATATTCCCGAAAAGGACGGACTCGCCATTTCCCGCATCGAATTGACGGAATTGCAAGGCGAGCTGAAACGAAATGAGGTGAATCTGGATTACCGGAAGGACGGGGTTCCTTATTTCACGATGTCCGTATTTCCGTCTCAGGAAGATTCCGAAGGGGAAGAGCAATCCGCGGCCCTTCCCGGCGAGAAACCTGTCAAGATTCGCGGCCAAGCAGGGGTATGGATGAAAATGAATGATTTCCGTTCGCTCGTTTGGCAGGAACAGAGGCTGAGCTACTCTGTCCTGTTTATCGATCCTAATTTGTCGCTGGATGAGTTCAAAGCGCTGGCGGATACGATGATTCCTGTTCAAAGGGGGTGAAGGGATGAACATTTTGCCCAATAATCTGGCCATGATATCGGTCGTTGCGCTGGCCGTCATCATGAACGTCGTTTCGGTCTGGCTGCCGAAAAAAGCCGCAACCGCTGCGAAAATTTTGTTGGCGGTAGCGGCGCTGACCGGGTTGTTCGTCCGCTTGCCGGTTGGACAGGCGATACTGCTGACGGCCATCGGCGCCCATGCATATGCCGCTTTTTCGGAGTTGATCGATCGAAACAAACGGGAGATGCGAATGGCGCTCCGGCAAAAACTGCAGGAAGTCCGGGCGGTCGAAATCGTTCAGCGCAAAGATGCGAGGCGATTGGCGGCGGATGTCGCGTTGACCGGCTTGGTCAGTCTGGGGGCGCTGCTGTTTTTTGGGCTGGCGCCTGAGACCTTTGCGGCATTGAAGGTGTTTATCGTCTTTATGATGATTTCCGTATCGATACAGACGATAGAACGGGCGGCGAATTTTTATTCCGTCCGCCTGTATTGGCTTCCGGAGGAGGAACATCTTGTCGTGCTGTCCCGGTTTCAGCCGAGGGATTTCCCGCTCCGGGAATTGAAAGAGGCAAGCGTCTGGTCGTCTCCCGACCTGCTCAGGCTGCATCCGTTTTTTACGTTCATGTCTTCACATCAGGATTATACCCGTTCGTTCGGACAAGTGCTGAAGCTTTCGTTTCCCGGGGAAACGATTTACTTGTCGCCGGATAACGCCGTTCATTGGCACCGGCTCCTTGCTCCTTTCGCTTCCGCTTCGGACAGAACCGGCGGGAAAGAGAAAAAGGTGCTGCCTTTGTGGCACCCTGCCGTGCTGAAACGGTTGTTTTGGAAAGGTTATTATGCCTCAACCGTTAAAGGCGTTTCCGCATATACCGGACTTTTGGCGATATTGCTTTGGCTTAAAGCGCCGGCATGGGCTGTCGGCCTGTTCGTCTTGTTATGGTGGGGTTTGAATTTTTACGTTTCGGATCGGGTGTTAATCGCTGCGACGGATGCCGAACCGATCACGGAAGGGGAAATTTTTGAGCGGGCGCAAACGATTTTCAGAAAAGCCGGCATTCCCCATACCCGCCTGTTTTCCGTCGATTCGCCGGATTATAACGGCTTTGCCGTCGGGATGAATATCGGACGCGGCGCGATTATGCTGACGACAGCTACATTGCAATTGCCGTCCCCGTCCGTCGAAGCGATATTGGCCCACGAAGCGGCCCATATCCGCAAGCGCGATGTGTTGACGAATCAGCTGGCGCGGTTTCTTTTTATCGGCTTGCTGGCCGGCATGGCGTATCTGTTTTTCGATCAACTGAAGTGGCTCGCGGAAAATTTCAAAATCGCGATGTTTCTGTTGGTTTACGTTTTCGCGTTCGTTTTCCCCATGTATCTTTCCTTTATCGCTCAGTGGACGGAAGTGAGAGCGGATTTTACCGGCGCAACCTGGCTTTCCGGGGGAGCTGCGCAGATGGGGCAAGGATTGACGGAATTGGCGGCCGCCCTGGATCGCGATCTCGAGAAATCCATGGCGCACCGCATGGCCGACGGCCGTTCGTCGACGGGCCGCGCTTCGAGTCTGGAACGGGATTCGTGGCTCTGGAGATTTCTCGAATTTCAATTCATGGCCCACCCGCCGTTGTATTGGCGGATCAACAGTCTCGCTCGCAGCGGAAATTGGCGCGAAGCGAGAAGGCGCTGGCTGAAGGACCGATTCAAGGAATCGCTGCCCAGCTAACCGGTCGGCGATTCCCCGCCGGCACCCATGATCCGATATCGACGGCGGGGTGACTTATCCGCATGAATGATAGCCGGGAGGCGAATTGGGCGACCGTATCCATTCGCTTGCGTTAATTTGGGGCGTTGCGACAAATGGACTCATCCATTTTTCGAAAATGGTTTGGGTTTAGTTGTGGTGCGCCTTTTTTTTGTTTTGGGCAGCCTGTCCAACTAAAAACCATCCTGAAAAAGGAGCTATTCCTGTAATGAATTAATTTGCGGTTTGAAAAGAAAAAGCGCCTCCTGTATGCTGGGTCTCGGAATGGTCACATTCACTGCCCTAATTAGGGGCTGCTGAACAGATAAAAAATACTGTAGCCACAAGGGTTTTGCCTCGTTTTCATCGAAATCATGTGCAAGGAAATCGGCGATTTTCCTTCAAATTCCTTGCACATGGAGCGGATATGGATGTACGAATATATCTTTCATCGTGAAAACCAATTGCTTCTCCCCGATGATTTCTTCTTGCCGTTTGGCGGCAAGTTGAATAAGGAAAATCGCTGGGTCAAGTTGGCTCGGTTGGTACCGTGGGCACATGCAGAGAAAAAGTATGCCAAGTCCTTCCGCAAATCGTTTCGTGGACAAAAAGCGGTTTCCATACGTGTCGCACTTGGGGCGCTTATCATTCAGGAACGCTTGAAACTGTCGGACCGTGAAACAGTCCAGCAGATTGTCGAAAACCCGTATCTGCAATATTTCATCGGGCTGGAAGGCTATCAGGATCATCCACCGTTCCACCCGTCGCTCATGACGCATTTTCGCAAACGTCTGGGCGAGCAAGTTCTCCGCGAAATCAACGAGATCATCGCGGTCGAGGCCGCCAAATCGACACCAGATTCCGACCGTGACGATGAACCGAAATCCGGTAGAAAATCCAAAGGTAAACGTACGTCCAAGCGTCACTCAACATCCGAGGAAGATCCGAACCAGGGTGTCTTGTTGCTGGATGCCACATGTGCCCCGGCGGATGTGGCGTACCCAACCGATTTGAACTTGCTGAACGAGGCGCGTGAGAAACTGGAGGAGATCATCGATACGTTACATGCTCCACAGATTGGTCGTGCCCGCAAACCACGGACTTATCGGGATCAAGCGCGAAAGGAGTACCTGGCCGTGGCCAAACAACGTCGTGCAAACGGCAAGGTGATTTGTCGAGCGATCGGCAAGCAGCCCCTAAGTAGATATTTGGTAAGATGATAGGGAAGGAGGGAGCAAACCGTGATCATAGCCACGAAACTTCATATTCCCCGATCACGAAGCCCGCTTGTTGTTCGTTCCAGACTCACCCATCGTTTGCATGAAGGGCTGGATCGTGCACTTACCTTGATCACAGCGCCTGCCGGGTATGGCAAAACCACCCTGCTGGGCGAGTGGGTGACGACGCTGGAAAAGCCCGTCGCCTGGGTCTCTCTTGATCAAGCGGATAATGATCGCATGCGTTTCTGGGCACATACCATTGCGGCGCTTAAACAGGCCTATCCGTCTTTTGACGAACAGGCTGTGCTTCGTCATGCCGTGGAAGATCCATCGGGGTTCTCACTGATTGCCACGCTCGTCAACGGGCTTCATCGTATACCGCAAACGACGGTGCTCGTATGGGATGACTTTCATCACATCGAGGAAGCGTCCATATTCAAGGGAGTCACTTATCTGCTGGAACGCTTGCCGTCACATGTTCATCTCTATCTCGCAAGCCGAAACTTCCCATCGTTGCCCCTCTCGAGAATACGGGCGGGAAATGGGTTGAACTGGCTGGATGCGAGAGATCTCCGCTTCTCTTCGGATGAAACGACTGAATTTTTTGCGAAGTGCGGCGGTATGGACATGGCCATCGAAGACGTGGCTGTCGTACAAAAAAAGACGGAGGGATGGGTAGCGGCGATGCGATTGGCGATCTTATCGTTGCATGAACATGCTGATCCCGCATCGCTGGTCCGGAAGATGGCGGGAACGGAACGTGACATATCGGATTATTTTTTCGATGAAGTGTTATCCTATCAGTCTGAAACGATGCAGCAATTTTTGCTGCAAACGTCGATTTTAGATCGGATGACGGGCGAACTTTGTGAGGCGGTAACTCACATAGCCGAAAGCGATGCCTACCTGCAACAGTTAGACAGGGAAAGCTTGTTTCTTGTGGCTCTGGACGAGCGTCGGGAGTGGTACAGGTACCATCATTTGTTTCAGCAGTTTTTGAAGGCGCACCTGAAAAGGCGGGAGCCGCGGCGATGGCAAACCCTTCACATGGCAGCGGGAGAATGGCTAGAAGCGAACGGGTATCCTCGTGAAGCGGTGAATCATTACCTGGCGGCTACCAGTTACGAACATGCGCTTTCATTAATAGAGGCGATTACACCAGAGCTGATGGCCAATGAATGGACGACGCTCTGCACGTGGCTCAGCGCTATTCCCGATTCACTGTTATTTGCTAGGCCGATGATGCTTTTGACAAAGCTCGCTTCCCAGTACATGTCCGGGCATGTCGAAGCGGCCACAGTCGGGTATTGGCGAGCGGTTCGCAGGCTGGAAGAGGACACAGCTTCCCTTCATCCTTCTGAAGCCGAAACATTGCATGCCGGACTCGCTTTTCTGACCGCATTTCGCACGTTTTTGGATCGGGATTTTGAATATGCCGTTCAATTTTCAAAGGAATATGTCGAGAAACAACCGGAAGGCAATCTCTTCATTGGATTCGGAAGCGACCGGGATGGCTATCATCCGCTGTGGGACATCTATGTGTCGGATGACGGCCTTCGACTGGCGGAACAGGTGGTAACGCCCTTGCTGTCGATTTGGTCCGGAACCCGAAACGTGTATTTTGTTGCTCATCTGTATATTGACTTTGGGAAAATGCAGTACGAACGAAATCGCTTGGTCGAAGCGGAAAAGGTGATGCGCCAAGCCTATGATATTGGAAGAACGCATCATAATATAAGCCTGATGACCATCGCGGCGCTATGGCTTGCTCGCATTGCCGCCGTGCAGGGAGACGAGGAGATGGCAGACGACAGATTACAAGAGTTAGCCAAACTAGCGTCTGTGAAGGCGAATCCCAATTTGTCCGGGAAAATGGCCTTGTTCCGAGCCATGCAAGGCTGGATGCGTGGGGAAGAGAAACCGATGAGACAATGGCTGAGAAAGAGCGGCTTGCGATTTCAGGATGAGATTCCGGTATCCATGATCAAGGAATATGATCTGCTGGCTGCTATACTGGCAGAGCAGGGAAAAATCGAGGAAGCTGCATCTTTAACGGAGCGTCTCCTCTTTGTTGCTGGAGAAACAAGACGGCAAAGCGATTACATTCGCCTTCTCGTTCGTAAGAGCAGAATTTTTTTTCTTCAAGGAAGGATTACAGAATGTATGGATGTATTAGAAGAAGCGCTTGCATTGGCGTGGCCCGAAGGATACATCCGAACCTTTGTTGACGAAGGGAATGCCTTTGGGCAAATATTGGATCGATATATCCGACTGCGTCAAAATCAACATCGCCGCCCCAGTCATAAGGTGCCTTTATCCTACGTGAAACGATTGCTCAGACTGTTCCCGCCACTTGAAAAGGAAGCCAGCATTCCCCCAGAAAGAACGGCGGTTGCTTTAACAGCCAAAGAACAATGTGTGCTTCGTTTGATGGGAACAGGGATGTCCAATAAAGAAATAGCACTGAAACTGAATGTTTCCCTGGCAACCATAAAAACCCACATTAACAATATCTATGGGAAATTACAGACGAATAATCGATTGCAAGCGCTGGAACGAGCCAGAACACTACAGTTGTTCTGACCCGTTCCTCTTTTTTTGTATAAATCATCTCCACCTCCCTGCTCAACCTTTTTGATCTTTTGTGCCAGGCAGGGTTGATCACAAAGGGATTTGGAAGTTAGTATAATGAGTTGGATAAAGCTATGAAGTGAGGGCAGGAGGATGATGAGGAGATGAATGTTTTAAAGATAAGGCAAATGAACATACCGAAGCGTTACAACGTGACCAGGATTGGTTTACTCATGCTGACTATACTTTTCGCATGGTTGGGTACAGACACTAAAGAGGCAACAGCAAGTGAAAGTGATTATGAATATCAGGAGATTGCCGGTGGTGTAGAGATTACGAAATATGTGGGCACGGCGAAAGATATAACGATTCCGGATACGTTAGGCGGTAAGGGCGTTATACGAATAGGAAATACAGCTTTTCGTAATAAAGATCTGACAAGTGTGACGATTCCGGACAGTGTGACGACCGTCGGGGAATCCGCATTTGCATCCAATCAACTCGAGAGTGTGACGATTCCGGACAGTGTGACGAGTATTGGGAGGTGGGCATTTCAAAACAACCGACTCAAAAGTGTACAAATCGGGAACGGTGTGACGAACATCGAGACTTCCGCATTTGCATCCAATCAACTCGAGAGTGTGACGATTCCGGACAGTGTGACGAACGTCGGACATTACGCATTTAAATCCAATCAACTCGAGAGTGTGACGATCCCGGACAGTGTGACGAACATCGGGGATGGGGCATTTGATGACAACCAACTCGAGAGTGTGACGATCCCGGACAGTGTGACCAGCCTTGGGGAGGGGGCATTTCGAAACAACCGACTCCAAAGTGTACAAATCGGGAACGGTGTGACGAACATCGAGACTTCCGCATTTGATGACAACCAACTCGAGAGTGTGACGATCCCGGACAGTGTGACGAGTATTGGGGGGTGGGCGTTTCGAAACAACCGACTCAAAAGTGTACAAATCGGGAACGGTATGACGATCATCGGGAATGGGGCATTTGAAAACAACCAACTCGAGAGTGTGACGATCCCGGACAGTGTGACGAGTATTGGGGGGTGGGCATTTCGGAACAACCGACTCCAAAGTGTACAAATCGGGAACGGTGTGACGAACATCGGGACTTACGCATTTGCGATCAATCCCCTTAAAGTGATCATCGGGGAAATTGAATCTCAGGCACAAGACTATGCCCAAAATAATGACATTCTATTTCTGAATTTCGATCCATGGAGCAGCGGCGGACAGGAGCAAAAGGAAGCGGCGACGAC
>NZ_RHHO01000051.1 GCF_003710865.1 Brevibacillus borstelensis
AAGTGCCGGAACAGGTCGCCAGGCCGGTGGCAGATCCTTCCGGTGGTGTGGTTCCTTCCGGCACCAAGGTGACATTGAGTACGCCAACTGAAGGAGCGACGGTTTACTACACGACAGATGGCAGCGAACCGACGAGCAGCAGTGCCGAATATACCGCGCCCATCGAAGTGACAACAGAGATGACAATCAAAGCAATAGCCGTGAAGGATGGCATGCTGGACAGTGAAGTGATGGAGGAGCGTTATACGATTGCAATGATACCTGCACCGACGAATTTGAGGGCTTCGGCGGGTGACCGTTCCGTTACATTAGAGTGGGATGTGGTCACGGAAACAGGTAGCGTGACTTACGCGGTCTACCAGGCGGAAGGTACATCAGCTCCTGACGATCCGGCGAACTGGAAACTCATTCAATCGGATGTTACCACGAACTCCTGCAACGTCACGGGATTGACGAATGGAACATCATACGCATTCGCAGTAAAGGCTGTCTCTGCAGAAGGAACCAGTGATTTCTCCAATGCAGCGACAGCGACCCCAAGAGCAACAGGAGATTATGAATACGAAATCAAGACGGATCCTGAGGGCAGTGAATATGTGATCATTACCGGTTATACCGGGACAAATACGGAACTGAGTATCCCCGATACTTTGGATGGCAGGCCAGTAAGAGAAATAGGGGAGAGAGCTTTTTATTTGAAGAGTCTCAACAATGTGATTATCCCGGATAGTGTAACGAGCCTTGGAGATTGGTCTTTTTACGGGAATTACCTTAAGTCTGTAGTAATAGGGAAAGAAGTGAAGGTGATCGGACGAAGTTCATTCGATAGCAATCTACTTGAGGACGTGATTATCCCGGACAGTGTGACAAACATCGGGGACGGAGCATTTCGAAACAATAGGCTAAAAAGCGTACAGATCGGAAACAGCGTAGAGCGTATCGGGGCTCAGGCGTTTGCGAACAACCAACTCACCAGCGTAACGTTCCCTGACAGCTTGTTAATCGTTGGTTCCCAATCATTTTATAAAAACCAACTCCAAAAGGTGTCGATTCCGGACAAAGTGACGACTATCGAGAATTCGGCATTTGAAGAAAACCAACTCACCAGCGTACAGATCGGGGACAGTGTCGAAAGTATTGGGGCGTCGGCGTTTGCGAACAACCGGCTTACCAGTATAAAAATTTCTGATAAGGTCACATTGCTCGGCCCAAGTCTATTTAGGAACAATCCCCTTAAAGTGATCATCGGGGAATTTGAATCTCAGGCACAAGACTATGCCCAAAATAATGACATTCTATTTCTGAATTTCGATCCATGGAGCAGCGGCGGACAGGTGCAAAAGGAAGCGGCGACGACTGTCAAGGCGCTCTGGAGCAAAACGTTCAGCTTGCAATATCAGTGGACAACAACTGAAGAGACTCCGGCTTTGCCAACCGAACCGGAAGGCGACGGCTGGACGGCGTTTGAAAGCGGAGATACCCTTAATCACTCCCTGGATGATGCGCAAACGACAGATAGTACCTGGTATGTGCACATTTATGCCGAAGATGAAGATGGCAAGGAATTATTTACAGTCCATTCCGGAGCATTTCTACTTGAAGTGCCGGAACAGGTCGCCAAGCCGGTGGCAGACCCGGCCGGCGGCGCAGTTCCGTCCGGCACCAAAGTGACGTTGAGCACAGCGACCGAGGGGGCGACGATTTACTACACGACAGATGGCAGCGAACCGACAAGCAGCAGTGCCGAATATACCGCGCCCATCGAAGTGACAACAGAGATGACGATCAAGGCGATTGCCGCGAAGGACGGTATGCTCGACAGCGAAGTGATGGAGGAGCATTATACGATCTTGTCTCCCGAGCAAGTCGCCAAACCGGTTGCAGATCCCTCAGGCGGTGCGGTTCCGTCTGGTACAAGGGTGACATTGAGCACGGCGACCGAGGGAGCAACAATTTACTACACGACGGACGGCAGCACGCCGAGCCGCAGCAGTATGGAATATACCGCACCAATCGAAGTTGCTTCGGAGATGACGATCAAGGCGATTGCCGCGAAGGACGGTATGCTCGACAGCGAAGTGATGGAGGAGCATTATACGATCTTGTCTCCCGAGCAAGTCGCCAAACCGGTTGCAGATCCCTCAGGCGGTGCGGTTCCGTCTGGTACAAGGGTGACATTGAGCACGGCGACCGAGGGAGCAACAATTTACTACACGACGGACGGCAGCACGCCGAGCCGCAGCAGTATGGAATATACCGCACCAATCGAAGTTGCTTCGGAGATGACGATCAAGGCAATCGCGATGAAGTCCGGCATGCTCGACAGCGAACTAATGGAGGAACAGTATACGATTGAAACGATACCTGCACCTGCGAATCTGACAGCTTCGGCAGCTAATCGTTCCGTTACATTGGAGTGGGATGCGGTCACGGAAACAGGCAGCGTGACTTACGCGGTTTACCAAGCAGAAGGCGCATCAGCTCCGGTCGATCCGGCGAACTGGAGGCTCGTTCAATCGAATATTGCAATGAACTCCTACATCGTCACCGGATTAACGAACGGAAAAACGTATGTATTCGCAGTGAAGGCTGTCTCTGCAGAAGGAACCAGTGATTTCTCCAATGTAGCGACAGCGACCCCAAGAGCATCAGGAGGTAACCGCGGTTCCGGTGGTGGTGGCGGAGGTCGCGGGTTGTCCAACAATGCGGATCTTGCGGATCTGCAAGTATGGGCGGGAGGCAAACCATTGAATCTAAGCCCTTCATTTGCTTCTGGAACAACGGCATATACGGCACGTACAACATCCGAACAAGTGGAGCTTGTAGTAAAAGAAGCGCACTCCGCAGCCAAAGTCATTCTACAGGATAAAGTCATGGCCGACAGGGCGAAAGTCGATCTGGAGGAAGGCAAAAATACGTTCGTATTAACGGTACGAGCAGAAAATGATGCGGAGAAAAACTATACGTTGACCATTTACCGCGAAACGCCACAACCGTCCGAACCGGCCATTGAATTTTCCGATATCGCCGGACATTGGGCAAAGAACTACATCCTGCGTGCTGTAGAGAAAGGCTTCGTTAGCGGTTATCCAGACGGCACATTTAAACCGAACAATCCGGTCACTCGCGCCGAGTTTACCGTGATGCTGGCAGGCGCTCTGAAACTGAAAAGTGAAGGTACAGCACTTACGTTTGCCGACAACGAACAAATCGGCGAATGGGCAAAACAAGCCGTTGCACAGGCGGTAGAGGCGAGAATTATCGATGGATACGATGATGGCAGTTTCCGGCCAAACAACCGCATCACGCGTGCAGAGATGGCGGCAATGATCGCCCGGTCCCTTACATTGCAGACGAATCCCGGCATGTCAACCGGCTTTGCCGATGATGAAGTGATTCCACAATGGGCGAAAGGTGCAGTCGAAGCGATCTGCAAACTTGGCATTGTCGATGGGCGGGGAGGAAACCGTTTTGTAGCAAACGAAATCGCAACCCGCGCAGAAGCGACGGTGATTCTGCTTCGGATGTTGGAAGTCAACAAATCATAACCCCCGTCCAACGGGTGGTTCAGACTGTCGACAAAGTACCTGTCGGCAGTTTTTATTTTGTCAAGAATCTTTATCTATTCACTGCGTTAATATGTTATAATAATATAAGATATACCGTAGGGTTTGCTGAACGGTTTTCAAACCACAAAAATGTTCCCAAATGTCACCGCCGGGATATAATTGACCCAGGTTCGCCGGAATGAAAATGACCCACCCCTGTAGAATACCTCTCTGAAATTACCGACCAAAGTAGCTTCAGAGGGGAGATATATGCTAAGGAGTGGGACTGTGATCAGATTACACGAACTTCAAGCGAGCGGCAAGAGTATCCGCGAAAGCACAAGAGAAACGGGCTATTCTCGTAATACCATTCGAAAATACCTCCGTGCAGACGGAATTCCGGAACCTCGTTCACGAAAGAAGAGAGTTTCCAAGCTCGATCCGTTCAAATCCTTGCTGGATCAATGCCTGGAAAAGGGGATTTTTAATTGTGAAGTTCTGCTGCGTCTCTTGTATTACGATCATCAAGGACTATGTGAAGCCCCGTCGGCCTCCAAAGCATGCACCTGCGGTGCAACGCTATGAGACAGAAGCCGGGTACCAAGCCCAAGTGGATTGGAAGATTTGCGAGTACATCGATTTAAACGGTGAAGTGCGTAAAATCCCCGTTTTTGCGATGGTGTTAGGTTACTCTCGAGCCATGTACATCGAATTTACAAAGCGTTGTGATATCCACAGTTTCTTACGCTGCCTGATGAACGGATTGGAATACTTCGGTGGTGTCCCGAAGACCATGCTGACCGACCAAATGAAGACCGTGATTCTAGGCATGGGCGATGATCGTAAGCCGAGATGGCATCCGTTGTTTGAAGATTTTGCTGCTGCAATCGGCTTGATTCCCAAGGTCTGTCGCGTTCGTCGTCCCCAAACGAAAGGAAAGGTCGAACGAAGTGTTCAGTTCATTGAGCAAAGCTTCATGCCAGGGCGATCATTCACCGATCTTGGTGACCTAAATCGCCAAGCCAGACAGTGGTGTGATGAGCAAAACCGTCGGATCCACGGTACAACTGGAGAAAGACTGATCGATCGCTTGGCACAAGAGAAGCTCGGTATGCTTCCGTCTCCGGAACGCTGGGCAAAGTACCGATTTGAACCGCGGAAGGTAAGCCGTGACGGATTTGTAAGCTACGACGGCGTTCGTTATGGCGTTCCATGGCTGTATAGCGGACGTGAAGTAAGGGTGCGAGACATAAACGGATTCATCGAAATTTACTGTGAGAAGCAGCTCATCGCTCGGCACGAGAAGCAGTACCGATCCCGAATGCTCGTCATGTGTGAGGGCCAATACGCGAATCTGAGTACGGCTCAGGGATATGCTTATCCAAAGCCGCAAGGCGTTCAGATTCCTGTTCAAGACGTGGAAGTGCGTCCGTTGGACGTGTATGAGCATCTTGTAGAGGTGGGCGTATGATCGAGCTGGAACAAGCCCGTCACCGTTTGGAGGAGCTCGGATTGGGCCAAGCGGCCCAATCGCTCGATGCCAAGCTGGAAGCCGCCAGTCGTAGCCAAAGTACGTATCTCTCTTTTCTCATTGAATTGCTGGACGCTGAGATACAAGAGCGCCAGCGCCGAAACGTAGAGGTTCGCATGAAGCTGTCCCACCTTCCTTTTCGGCGCACGCTGAACGAATTCGACTTCTCCTTTCAGCCGGGGATTGATGAGCGACTGATTCGTGAACTGGCGGCTCTTACGTTCGGAATATTTGCGCGTGTTCAAGTCCTGATCTTCCGGAAAGGTACCCAGTTAAATGAATATAGAGATCAAAGATATCCTGTCTAAGAACATTCTTAGCGAAGTGAAAGGTTATCTGGATGTCGGATTTACCCATTCGTTGAATCCGTACAGTGGCTGTGCCTTTTTTTGCACGTATTGCTACGTAAGGGAAATGCCGATTCAACGGTTTAAGGATATTCCATGGGGAGAATGGGTGGATATTAAAACGAACGCAGCAGAAAACTATCTGGCTGAGGTGGTCAGACTACGTCGCAGAAACAAATCTATTAATATCTTTATGTCCTCTGCAACGGATCCTTACCAGCCGCTCGATCGAAAGGTAGCTCTTACAAGAAGGATACTCGAAGCAATGATTGAAATGCCGCCTGACCTACTTCAAATCCAGACAAGAAGCCGCCAATCATTCACCGTTTGAACAGCTACTTTTGCAGCTTCAGGCTTGGGGAATCCAAAAACCCCTGTTGAGATCGCACAAAATGTAATACTCTTTATATCCGGGATCTTAGCCGCTAGTTCCAAACAAGCGCGATAACAAGCAGCCAGCGGGAATGTAAATTATTTTGTGTAAATGGGTTTTTAAGAAATGAAGAGTTACATCATAGGCTTTACATGGAGGGGCGGGCATGATAGGCTGGTTCGCCATGCGATGCATGGTATACTGGCATCGCCCAATCGCAAGAAATCATGCCCGCAGAGGCTCCATGTCAAGCCGGCTCAACAGTTGGATTAGGCGGACAGTTCCGCTTGCAACCGATCCCCAAAATGGATGGCAAGCTGCGATATACATTCTTTCCAACTCCTGACTGGCATAGTCCACTTCCTCGAAGCCTCAATCGTCGCAAGATAGATGATTTTACGCAGAGCATCATCAGACGGATAGGCGGTTTTCGTTTTTGTTACCTTGCGGAGTTGACGGTGATATCCCTCAATCACACTCGTGGTGTAGATCATCTTGCGAATCTCTGGAGGATAGGTAAAATAAGCGGTCAACTCAATCCAGTTATTTTCCCAGGAACGGATAATAATCGGATACTTCTTCTCCCACCTCTCTTTAAAGGCAGAGAAGGCAACTTCGGCTTCTTCTAACGTAAGAGCTTGATAGACTTTCTTTAGGTCCGCCAAGACTAGTTTCTCTTCCTTGAACGGTACATATTTCATGGAATTCCGTATCTGATGGATGACGCATAGCTGAATCTGCGTTCTCGGAAACGCGGCGTTAATGGCCTCTGAAAACCCGGAAAGCCCGTCCTTACACGCAATCAGGATATCTTCGACTCCACGACTTTTCAACTCCGTACACACATTTAGCCAAAAGCTAGCACTCTCGTGCTCGCCAATCCAGATACCCAAAATATCCTTATGTCCAGACATAGTAATTCCTAGAACGCTGTATGCTGCTTTATTGATGATCCGATTATCTTGGCGAACTTTAAAGTGAATGGCATCAAGAAATACAATGGGGTAAACGCGGTCAAGTGGTCTACATTGCCATTCCGCTACCATTGGCATGATCTTATCCGTTACTTTACTGACCATCGCTGCTGATACTTCAATTCCATATAGATCCTTCACGTGCTCCTCAATGTCTCGCGTAGACATCCCTTTCGCATAGAGAGCAATGATTTGGTCCTCTAAGCCATTCACGGTAGTCTCGTGTTTTTTTACAATATGAGGTTCAAATTCGCCGTTGCGATCGCGAGGCACACGGAGTTCAGTATTGCCAAATTTGGTTTTTACCGTCTTTTTGCTGTAGCCGTTTCGACTGTTTCCAGTATGATCACCTTCAGAGCTATGCTTGTTGTAGCCCAAATGCTCATCCATTTCAGCTTCAAACAACTGCTGGATCGTGTCACGAAACAGGTCCTTCAGCATCATGTGGACATCCTCAATCGTGCGGCAATCCTTAGCCAATTCTTTAATCGTAAGATCTCTTTTGTCTTGCATAAATGATCATCTCCTTAATGGGAAGTTTAACTATTTACACAAAACTTTTTACGCTCTCCAGCCAGCTCGACACGATGTTTATCTGTTAATTTAGTTTCTTTAGGTACAATGGGACCTACCGTATGAAGCACATAATCTGACGGTAAGTTATAGCCCCTTGTGATCTTAGCCCCACCTGTTGCCTCTGTCTCGCCTTGTATTCGCATGATCGTGCTGCAATCTTCGCGTAGTTGTGGTCCTGCTGCGGAATGAATAGCATTATCGATACAAGCGTGATAGGGCTGAAAGCATCCCAGTAAATACTTATTGGCGGAAGCCCGGGCCTGTATCACGGATCATAAACTTTATTTTGTTACCTTCTTTATAACATTGAACAACAATTTCACCAAACGAGGGTGTGTGTCTGACGGCATTATCCAACAAATTGTTCATCGCTCGTTCCAATAAATGCATATCACCGCTAATGAAGCAGTCATCTACAGTATGGGTCGAGATCGAGAGGTTCTTTTGGCGAGCTAGCGGACTTAAACTGTCAATCGATTTCAGGATGATGAGTTTAAAATCAATCGTTTGCTTGTTAAGATTCATCTCCACATGCTCCATCTTTGTAAATGTGAAAAGGTCCTCTACCAACCGGTCCAATTGCGCCGATTTTTCCTTACAAACCGCCAAATACTTGGTTATTTTATCCGGAGATTGGGCAATGCCCTGCTCCAGACCATCCAAATATCCTCTTAATACGAAGAGTGGAGTCCGCAAATCATGCGCAACTGCTGCGATCACGAATCGGCGTGCTTCTTCCAATTCCGCTTGTTTTTGAAAAGCTTTTTGTATTCCATTCACCATCACTTCGAATGCATCGCGTACTTCAGAGATTTCGGTGATCCTGGATCTAGGCAACTCCACGCCCCAATCTCCTGCAGCGATTTTTCTAGCTGCAAAACTCATCTTTTCGAGAGGCTTAAGAAGAAACCTTCGCATTTCAACACCGACAATAAAAAAAGCTAACAATAGCCCGGCAAATATCGAAATGATCCGAACCCCATTTGACTTCGGAAGATAAATAATGACCTTTCCAAGTAAATGACCGTCCTCTATAATGGAGAACCGTTCGGTAGAAGGCAATATGCCATGGCTCTGCGGATTAGAACGGTAAATTTCTTGATCTGATGCAGATAGAATAGCCGCTTCCATTTTCGCTTGTTGCAACTCATGATGCAATTGGTTTTGCCAATTCGGATCCCTCCATTTGTCCGAATTGGTTTCGATCAGCTGTACGATCTTCTCGATCCATTGTCCTTGCAGAATCTCGGCTTGAGCTCCGTTTTTTGCGAAGCTGAGCGTTTTTGTCTCTATGAAGTGTGTTGTCACATAAAAGATCCACGGCACTAACATTAAGAAAAAGAAAAGCAGTATAGTAAACGAACGAATACGAAGTGTTCTCATCTTAACCTCCCTCGAAGCGATACCCTATTCCCCATACGTTGACTAGGTATTGAGGATGGTTCGGATCGGATTCAATTTTCTCGCGAAGTCGGCCGATGTGCACCCGAATCGTATGCCTGTCGCCTACCCCGTTCCAAAATTTCGAAAGTATCTGTTCATATGCAAAAACATGCCTGGGGTGTTCGGCAAATAATCGCAATAATTCATATTCCCTCGGGGTGAGCACTACACTCTTCCCATCCACGAATACTTCTCTTGTGGATAGATTTAGCTTGAGGCGGCCAGCGCGCCCAGCAAGCCGTTAATTGCTAGTTGGTGAAAGTCCAACCGAGGTAAGAGCCAAGTCGCCTCGTAGCTGACAGGCAACTGGTGGAGAGATCCTAAGGTTGAAGCCCTGTGACAAAGTATCCCGTAAGGGAGCGAGCAAATCAGCGGACCGTAACATAAAGTGAATCCTGCCGCTTCGTTAAGAAAGACCACCGAGAGTGGGACTAAGGGAAGACGAGCTTGTCTCATTTGGGAGAAGGCCAAGGTCGGTGT
>NZ_RHHO01000052.1 GCF_003710865.1 Brevibacillus borstelensis
TCGGTACTATGAACCCCTCCGACTCCCTCTCTGCCATCCACCACTTCCCTTACGGTTATAGGTTTCCGTTTTACGCTCCTGACGGGGCGTGCAGAGTAGGGTCTCCCCAGTTCCGTTAACTACTTTCTCAACATACCGCTCCCCATACCCCGAGGGATTCATAGGTGCTGTATTCCAAGTTCTCCACACCGTCCTTGGCCTTCGCCCATATGAAACAAGCTCGGCTTCCCTTTGTCCACCTCTCGGTGGTCTTTCTTAACGAGGCTGCAGGATTCACTTTATGTTACGGCCTGCTGATTTGCTCGCACTCTTTCGAGTTACTTTGTCACAGGGCTTCAACCTTAGGATTTCTCCACCAGTTGCCTGTCAGCTACGAGGTGACTTGGCTCCTGCCTCGGTTGGACTTTCACCAACTAGCAATTAACGGCTTGCTGGGCACGCTTCACATAAAAAAACACGTCTCCATTCGGCAAGGAGACGTGTCAATCTGTACATGGCTGTTAAATCAAGCCGTCTTACAGGAACACAAAGTAAATCACAGCCGCGAGCACCAAGCGGTAAATCGCAAACGGAACCAGCTTGACGCGGTTGATCAGCTTCAGGAAGAAGCGGATCGAAATAAGCGCAAAGACAAACGCGCTGATAAACCCGACGATGAAAAAAGGAACGGCATCGAAGGTGATGTATTCCCATCTTTTCAAAAGCGACAGGAAGCTTGCTCCCGCCATGATCGGCACTGCCATGATAAACGTAAAATCGGCAGCCGCCCGGTGGCTCATCCCGAGAAGGACACCGCCAGAGATCGTGGACCCGGAGCGAGAAAAGCCCGGCCACAGCGACAAGCATTGGATCAGTCCGACCATCAGCGCCTGTTTATAGGTGATTTGGTCGACTGTCACTACTTTCGGTCGGCCCGGACGGAACCAGTCCGCCGCAATCATCAGCAGCGCACCGATGACGAGGCCGATGACGACCGTCTTTGTCGAGAACAGGTATTCATCGATGTAATCGTCAAAGAGAACGCCAAAAATCCCGGCTGGAATGAGACCGATCAGCACGGTCAAAAGATTCAGGCGCGGTCCGGAGGTGGACTGGCCCGGCATCTTTTTGAGCCCGAGCAGGTTCATGAAGCGGTCCCACATCAGAACGACGACTGCGAGGATCGACCCCAATTGGATCACGATTTTAAACGTATTGGCGACTTCCGGGGAATACAGTTCTTTGGTCTGGAACAAGAAATCGTCGACGATAATCATGTGGCCGGTAGAAGAGACCGGCGCAAACTCGGTGAGTCCCTCAACCAGTCCGAGGATCAGGGCGACAAACGCTTCCCATAAGCTCAATGGATTCACACTCCTACTAGATGAAAACTATTAGACCCTACTGCTCTGTATCTGGGGACATAATCGTTGCCTCGATGAATAACTCCTTTATTAAGGTACACGATTGCGGCTGTGAATCCAAGGATTATAGGAGAAAAGATAGCAAATTTCCTATCAAAACGAATTGCAAAAAAGAAGCTGTCTTTGTGCGGTACAGCTTCTTTCTGGTTTGCTTGTGTACAAGAAAATAGCGAGGCTGCGATGGAAAAGGTTATGTCCTTTTGTTGGAATCCTGCTTCTCCAGCAAAATTTTCTGCAGCTGCTCAATCTCCTTTTCGGATAGATGGGCATCTTCCAGAAAGTTGCTGACCATGAGATGAGCTGCTCCGCCGAACACTCTTTTGAGAAAAGACTGGCTTTCGGCTCGAATACATTCTTTTTCCGATACCAAAGGGTAGTATTTGTAGCTTCTTCCTTCTTTCTCGAACCCGATGGCTTTTTTCTTCAATAGTCGATTTATAAATGTGCGGACTGTCTGATCGCTCCACTCGATCTCTTTCGGCAGCTGCAGAGTAATTTGGTCGGCCGTTATCGGGTTGTCCTTCCAGATTATCTTCATGATTTCCCACTCGGATTCCGATATTTTCGGCGTATTGGCCATATGGTCACCCTGCTTCCCTTTATAATTCCCATTTACACTCGTAAACAAAAGAAATTGTGAGTCATAATCGTACAGGCGTAAACGCAAGCTGTCAATGTTATTTGAAATTGACCAAATCGATGGGCTTTTCATTCATCAGGAATTGCAAAATCCTGTTCCGCTCGGGACTGTCATCGGCTGGGCCGTCATTCCAAAAGGTGACCTTCAAGCATACATCGTCTTCTTTCCAGAAGTAGACGACCAGCTCCGCCTCCCTCGCGCTGCTCAATGGTCCGTCTGTTTTATGGCTGACCGTCTTGAGCAGCTCTTTTCCCGCTATGCTGACCGGCTGCAGCTTCACTTCATTTTTTTCGCCGTCGATCCGCTCAAAAGCGACGGTACCGTTCTTCTTCATCGTTTCGTACATGCTGTTGTTTTTGATTTGCTGAAGCTTTACCCTTTTGACTCCCGCCTTGGTCTCATCCTTCGGTTTATAGAAAATGGTGAGATCCCTGTTCTTTTTGTCTGCCTCATTTTCTGGAAAACTGAAGTTCATCTTGTCGCCAATCCAGGCACGGTCGGCTTGAATCGCTCCCGGGAGCTCAAAGGGAAACTTGGGCACAAAGCCAATCGCTTCAGGCAGCCGCTTTACATCTCCTGTGTCGTAAATGCCTTCGTTCAACTGTTCTTCGCTGATAAATCGCTTGTACAGCTCCTCATCAGGATATTTCATCGAGCCGATGATGCTGATAATCTCGTCATCCTTGAACTTGAAGTTTGATCCGGAATTTGTGATCTCATACTGGACGCCTTGGTCCTGCCAAAAATAATGCCGCTGAAAGTCCTTTTCGTCCCCGTGCTGTATGGTGAATTTTACGATTTTCTGCCCGTTAACGTTGAAGGTCTCTTTCTTCTTCTCCAATTTTTCTTCGGTCTTTTTATCGCCATCCATAATCGTTATCGTTGTAAAGTCGTTTTGATCGAAATCGTCGGTCACGGCTTCCAGATCAGCCTCGGCAGGCTGTGCCTTTAACCGAAAGCTGTCGTGGTTGATGCCCTCGACAGTTTTGGCAAAGCGCAATGACGCCAAGCTTGTGCCTGCTTTTTCCTTCGGGGCAAAGTGGATGACTGTAAAACGGTACCCGTCAGGCAAGGCTGCCGGAACCTTAAATTTGAAGCCGGAAATCTTGACGACCTTTTCCAGACTGGCATACGGCCGCTGAAAATCATAATCGAACAGAATTCGTTCCTTCTCAACCGTCTCCGTGCTTGCGGACTGGCTCCCGGGAGTTTGAGGAGCGCTGGCGGGCACCGGGCCAGTCGAAGGCACCGGACTGCTGGCGTTGGTCAATGTGGCTGCCCCCAGCACCCCTACGCATAAAACGGCAGCGACAGACAGTTTATACGATCCCTTTTTAAACGACTTGATCATGTGAATCCTCCTCTTCATTTCCATTTGTTGATTGGGTCCGAAAAAATACAGCAGCTCAGACTGGCGGCCAGCGGGCGAAAAGCGCTTCAGGCATTCGATGATCGTCATCCCATATGGCACCGCCTCCGCTTCGCCGAGCACCTCCAGAACGCAGGCGTCGCAGGCTAGCTCCCTGTCTGCTTTCATCCGCTTCATGCCAATCCACACCAGCGGATTCATCCAATGGATCGCCAGCGCCAAGCTCCCTATCGCATTCCACATGATGTCTTTTCTCTTGTGATGGGCCAGCTCGTGCAAAAGGATGTGGGCAAGCTGGGAAGCGCTCAGCTCCCTGGCCATTTCCTGAGGCAAATAGATCCACGGGCGGAAAAGTCCGGAGAGGTACGGGCTTTTCCCCTGTCGTCCGGTATAGACAGGAACAGGTTCCCTGATCCCCAGGCGCAGTCGGCAATCCTCTATGATTGACACGATTTGGGGATCTGTCAGCAGCTCCAGCCGTCTGCGCTGGCGACCCATTTTCACTGAAAATGCGGCCACATACAGAATCAGGGCCGCCGCTCCGGCCAGCCACGCGACAGCGGCTAGTCGCAAAGCGAGTGAATAGGATAAGCCCGCTTGTTCCGTCCCTTCATCTGCTTGACGGGCAGGGACGTTCGCTGGCTGCTGCGAGCCTTCCATAAGCGGCGGATGCATCTGAGTCTTTGGAAATGCAGCATAGTGGAGATTTTCAACCATCTCCGAAGGCAGCCGGTTCTCAGCCAGCGATTCCAACACGACGGCCTGTTTGCTTGCCTTGCCCAGCTGCAAGAGGTGGAAAATGCTCACCGGACTGTCCGGAAAAACAGGGACTAGCAGCCTTAACAGCACCAGCAGCCACAAAGCATGCACAAGACGGGGACTCAGCCTGCGGCGCAGCAGTCTTTGCACAGCCAGCACCAGCAGCAGGACGACGCTCGCCGCTGCGGTAGCATCCAGGAACCAAAGAAAAGCGCGAATCAAAATATCCATGTTTTCCCCTCTCCGGCAATTTGGGTTTACCATTTACATTTGTAAAAGAAACTGACTGCCTTTGATATTACATTTGTAAATACAAACTGTCAATAGCTGGTTTCTGTGGAATTTTATTTTTTGCCCGTGGACGTTCTCAGAAAAAATAAAGGCCAGCATGCTCCGGTCGAACCCCGAAACACACTGGCTCCATTATTAATGCCCACTCTACTTGTCCAGATGCTTGATCACTTCATCCAGCATCAGGTTTCGCGACAAAATCCCCATCCCGCTCAGCCACGGGTCAGTCGATACCTCATACACATTCCCGGCCTGAACTGCCTTTAATGTCGCCCAAAGGGGATTTCCCTTCAGTTTGGTTGTCATGATGTTTTCCTGGTCGCGGCTGAACCAGAAAATGACGTCTCCGTCCATATCGGCGATTTGCTCCTCGGTTGCTTTCTTGGCAAAGTCTTTCTCCGACTGGGCCTTCGGGCGGGGAAATCCAAGCTCCTCGATAAATTTCCCGCTGTACGATTCCGACAGGTAAATGCGAACGTGGTCCGCATTCATCCGCAACACGGAAACTTCTGTTTTCCCGATCTTATCGCCCATCTTTGCTTGAAAGTCAGCCACCCGCTTTTCATAATCGGCTATCAGCTTTTCCGCTTCCTGCGCTTTCCCCACAGCCTCGGCATGCAGCTTCAGGTTTCCCTTCCAATCCAGCCCCATCGTCTCAACAAAAACAGTGGGGGCCATTTCCATCAGCTTGGAATGAATCGCTTCGTGCTGGTCTTTGGTTCCCAGAATCAAATCCGGCTTTAATGCCGCGATGGCCTCCAGATTCGGCTGGTCGATCGTCCCCACCTTTTCGATTCCGCTCGTTTTGTCGCCCAGATACGAGAAAAACGGTTTGTCGAGAGACACTGTGGCAGCGCCAACAGGTGTTACGCCGAGTGCCAGAAGATTATCCAGAGCGCCATTGTCCAGAACGACGATGCGCTTGGGTTCGGCCGGCACCTTTACTTCTCCCATCGCGTCCTTTACGGCATGCGCTTGCGTACCTTCCTGGCTTGGCGCATTCTCCTGGGGCGAGGTACTGGAGTTCGCAGCGTTGGACGCCGGTGCTCCCTGAGCGGATGGCGCAGCCGAATTGCCGCATCCAACCAGGAAAAGAGAGAGCGACAGTATCAGTAGAAAAAAGAAAAGGGCATGTCTTGACATGGAATACATTGACAGATTCCCCCTTGCTTTGTATATTTTTCATGAGAATGATAACTATTCTCACAATTACGAATCATATACTTGATAAATAAGGTTGTCAAGGATATTTGTGTAAATCACATCCGGATTGCGAGTGAACGTTGTGGGCAAATCGCGGAAACATCTCCGGCTGCTTGCCGGGCTGATCATGGGACTTGTTGCAGTCCTTCTCTTCATCGGGATCAGCATTTCATTTGGGATTGTGGACATCAGTATGCTGACGGTTGTCGAAGCATTCCTGGAATTTGACGGGTCCAGGGAACATCTGATCATTTCTACCACCCGTCTTCCCCGGGCGTTGATTGCCGCGGCGGTAGGAGCGTGCCTCGCCGTAGCGGGGGCTATGACACAGGCTCTGACCCGAAACCCATTGGCTGCTCCCGATCTGCTGGGCATCAATCACGGAGCCGCGCTGTTGGTTGTCCTGTCCCTGTTTCTCGTCGGCGGGCATAATCTCACCCTTTATGCATGGGCAGCCTTTCTCGGGGCGGGGGCGGTGTCCATCCTCGTCTTTCTGCTCGGTTCTGCCGGGCGCGGCGGCATGACTCCTCTGAAGCTGACGCTGGCCGGCGTCTCTGTCACGACCCTCTTGTCCGCGTCCACCCAATCGATCCTGATCTTTCACGAGCGCTCCCTTGACGAAATGCGCTTTTGGCTGGCAGGGTCGGTCGTAGGGCGGGATCTTGCGCTTCTCGTTCAGGTGCTTCCCTTTATGACAGCCGGGCTGTTGCTTGCCTTTTTCCTGAGCAGGGAAGTCGATACGCTGCAGCTCGGAGACGATGTAGCCAAAAGCCTGGGACAGCCAACGAAAATGGTGCGAACGCTCGCCTTCATTTCTGTGGTGCTGCTCTCTGGCAGCAGCGTGGCGGTGGCCGGTCCCATCGGATTTGTCGGGCTCGCTGTTCCGCATCTGGTCAGGTCCATCGTCGGCAAAGACCACCGCTGGATTTTTTCCTACTCGGCGGTAGCGGGAGCTGCGTTGCTGCTGCTTGCTGACGTGGCGGCGCGCTTCATTTTGGACAACCAGGAGCTGCCTGTCGGCGTGATGACAGCTATCATCGGGGCTCCATTCTTTATCTACCTGGCGCGGAGGAGGGTGCACAAGCTATGAGAGGGGAAATGATGAATAGGCGCCCGACAACGCTTTTTGCCCTGCTCATCCTGCTTGCCATCGCTTTTTTTATGGCCAATATAGGGGCGGGCGAATACGAGCTGTCTTTGTGGGAAGTGGTTCAGACGCTGTTCGGACTGGGGAGCGGGGAACATTCGTTTATCGTCAATACGCTGCGTCTTCCGCGTGCTTTGATTGCTTTTCTGGTAGGGGCGGGACTGGCTGTTTCGGGAGCGATTTTGCAAGGGATTACCTCCAATCCTCTCGCTTCTCCCGGCGTCATCGGACTGAATGCAGGGGCATCTCTCGCCGCTGTTCTCGTCATCGTCGCCCTGCCGGCGGTTCCGCTCGGCTTTTTGCCGCCTGCCGCCTTTGCAGGAGCGCTGCTCGCGGCGATTCTCACCTACTGGCTCGGCTGGAAGGAGGGGAGCTCGATGTACCGGATCATTTTGGTCGGAGTGGGCGTCTCCGCAATCGCGCAAGCCTTTATTACGATCATCATGATGTCGGGAAAGATCATGCTCGTGACGCAGGCCCTGATCTGGATGACGGGAAGCGTCTACGGCAGAGGCTGGGAGCACTTCTATGCCCTCCTTCCCTGGATGATCCTGTTTCTCCCGCTGGCGTTTCTGCTTTCCCGCCAACTGAACCTGCTGCAGCTCGGCGACGACGTCTCCAAAGGGCTCGGCAGCAAAATCGAGTGGGTGCGGGGCGGGCTGATTCTGGTCAGCGTCGCTTTGGCAGCAGCTTCCGTGGCGACCGCCGGAACCGTGTATTTTGTCGGCTTGATGGCTCCCCATATCGCCAGACGGTTGTTCGGTCCCTCCCATACGACGCTGCTTCCGGCCTCTGCACTGACCGGCGGGCTCCTTGTTCTTGCTTCCGATTTTGTAGGCCGGACGATCGCTGCTCCGGTAGAGCTTCCCTGCGGATTGATTACAGCGATGATCGGGGCCCCATATTTTATTTATCTGCTTCTGACGGAAAATAAAAAATCAGGAAAAATGTAAGGAAAAGACATTATTGACAATGATTATCAATATCATCTAAAATGGGGTTGCCCACGGGAGAATTGGACGGGAAAGGAGGTGATTTTCTGATCGGTGAGGGTGAAGTGAAACTGTTTTCGCAAAAACACGAAAAGCCGTCAACCAGACAGACTTTGGCCGGTACAGCCTGGTCACGGCGTTCGTTTTCGCACCCCGTTTTTTGCTGGGCAAAGTAGGGCGCCTTTTCTGAATGTAGCAAAATCAAGCATGGATATAAACGCAAAGGGATCTTCCTATCAGGCAAATCCTCATTTTTTTGAACGACAATGATAATGATTATCATTTTTATTTGAGGGAGGGCAACCGTATGCCTTTTGCAGGAACACGACCCACTATCGCATCCTCCATCGTCGATTGCGTCGGACACACTCCTCTCGTTCAGCTCAAACGGCTTTTTGCGCGTCCAGGGCTGAGCGTGCTGGCGAAGCTTGAGTTTATGAACCCGGGCGGCAGCATGAAGGACCGTCCCGCCCGCTACATCGTCGAACAGGGGCTGCGGGATGGGACGATTCGTCCCGGCACCCACATCATCGAGAGCACATCCGGCAACCTCGGCGTCGCGCTTGCAATGGTTGCCAGAGTCTACGGCTTATCGTTTACATGCGTCGTCGATCCGAAAATTACGAAGGCAAATCTCCAAATCCTGCACCAGCTCGGCGCAAATATTGACATGGTGGATCAGCCTGACGACCAGGGCGGATATTTGCAGACCCGTATCCGCAGAGTAAAGGAGCTGTTGACCATACTCCCCGACAGCTTCTGGATCAACCAGTACGCCAACGAGCTGAACTGGAAGGCCCATTATCACGGGACCGGCAGCGAGATCGTGGAACAACTGGACGGGCCGGTAGATTGCCTGTTTGCCGCCGTGAGCACGACAGGCAGCATCATGGGCAACGCCCGTCGCCTGCGGGAAGCTTTTCCGAGCATCAAAATCGTGGCAGTGGATGCAGTCGGCTCGGTCATCTTCGGTTCACCCTCCGCTCCCCGGGAACTGCCGGGCATCGGCTCCAGCCGCGTCCCCGAGCTGTTGAACCCGGACGAAATTGACGAGGTCGTGCACGTGAGCGATCGCGAATCCGTGCAGGGCTGCAGGGACCTGCTGTTCCACGAGGGGATCTTCGCCGGAGGTTCTTCCGGTTCGGTCATCGCCGCTGTTCGGAAGCTGCTTCCCTCCTTTCCTCCCTCCTATCGCATCGCCGTCATCCTGCCGGACAGAGGGGACCGTTACCTCGACACGGTTTACGATGACGATTGGGCATCCGGTTTGCCTTCGCTTTAAACACTACGCAAAACGAAAGAGGTGTGTCCCGTGATCCACGCAACCAATCAGCAAAACGCGCTCACGAACCATGCTGCTTCCCATGCTCCCTCCCTGCTTTATCTCAACAGGGAGGCCATCGCTTCACTGGGCGGGAACACGTCCGCCCTCTATGTCGAAGCCATCGCCGAGGTGCTCGCCAAGCACGCCCGCGGCCAATACGTCCAGCCGTTGAAGCCGTACCTGCGGACAGACGAAAAAGACGGCCATATCGCCGACCGGATTATTGCCATGCCTGCGCATGTCGGCGGGGAGGATTCCGTCTCCGGCATCAAATGGATCGGCAGCAAGCATGACAATCCGGAAAAAAGAGGGCTGGAGAGAGCGAGCGGTCTGATTATTTTGAACGATCCTGTCTCACGCTACCCGATCGCGGTGATGGAGGCGGGCATGATCAGCAGCATGAGAACGGCGGCGGTCACGGTCGTGGCTGCCCGCCACTTGGCCAAGCAAGGGTTTGCCACCGTATCGTGCATCGGCTGCGGACTCATCGCCAGACGGCAGCTCCAATCCCTGCTGGAACAATTCCCCCAGATTCAATCCGTCCATTTGTTCGACCTGCACGAAAAGGCGGCCCGGCAGCTCGCCCAGGATATGGCTGAAGCCTTCCCGGCTGTCGCTTTTGCCGTGGACCGATCAGCCGAGCAAGCGATTCGCCAGGGAGAAGTCGTCGTGACGTGCACCGTCGCGGACCAGCCCTACATTCCGTTTGAATGGCTGCAAAAAGGGGCCTTTGTCAGCAATGTCTCGATTATGGACTTGCATAAAGAAGTGTTTATCCGCGCCGACAAGGTGGTTGTCGACGACTGGGAGCAGTGCAACCGGGAGAAAAAAGTGATCAACCAGCTCGTGTTGGAAGGAAAATTCTCGCGCGAGCGGCTGCATGCGGAGCTGGGCGAAATCGTCATCGGCGAAAAATGCGGCCGGGAGACAGACGAAGAAATCATTATCCTCAACCCGATGGGCATGGCTGTCGAGGACATCGCCTGCGCCCAAAAAATGTATCAGAGGGCAGTGGAGCTCGGGGTCGGCCTTCCGCTTTCCTTGTATTGACGCTTTGCTTTCCGAGCAACCTTTTCGGAATTTTTGAAAACGAAAGGCAGGGGATCCGGCAATGAAACATGCAGAGGGTACCGTTCACCAAAAGCGGCCGCTGGAGGCAATGGAGGCACCGGAGCCATTGGAGCCGCTGGAGCCGCACAAGCCACTGGAGGCGCGGCTGGCCGAACATGCGGCAATCGAGCGGATTTTGAACGCCTATCTTCGCGAAAACGGCATTTTTGACCCGAGAGTCCAGCCTGATCAAAAACAGCTATCCATTCCGCTCACGGACGGGGCGATGTTTCGCCTTGACTTGCCCAACACCGGCGTTTCACTCGCAGGGGAGATGAGCTTTTGGTCCAGAGGGGGGCAACACGCGTATGGCACCTCTTTCTATCAAACAACGGGGTCTTCCTATCAAAAGGTGGAAGGCTGGCAGCTGATTCATTTTATCCTCGATGAGCTTTCCTGCCTGGAAAAGAACGAAGACATTCGCCTCCAAAAGAAAGGCGAACTGCTTCTGAACATCCAAAACAGCGTGCAAAAAACAGAAAGCTACCTTCGGCATTTCCTGCTCCAGCAAAAGACTCGGCATCCGTCCCACGGCTTTCTTCCGTCGGAACAATCGCTCTTTCGCGGCCATCCGTTTCACCCGACCCCGAAGAGCTCGGAAGGATTCGCCAAAGGGGAGCTGCGCAGGTTCGCACCGGAGCTGGGGGCGTCATTTCAGCTGCACTATTTGGCTGTTTCCCCTGAGCTGATCGTGGAGGAGTGGATTCAAGCCCCTGAAGGGGACAGCCAGGAAGCTTGCATCCCGCAAGGTGTTCGGAAAGCGGCGGCATCAAAAGCGGAGAGGGGAAGAGAACATTACAAGCTGCTTCCTTGCCACCCGTGGCAGGCACACTACCTTTCCTCGCGCGAGCCATTCCGGAGCCTTTTTCTTGCGGGAAAAATCACCGATCTGGGGCCGCTGGGAGAGCGCACATATCCCACTTCGTCGGTGAGGACCGTCTGGGAGCCTGGACACTGCTGCCAATACAAGCTGCCGCTCCATGTGCGCATCACGAACTTTGTCAGAGTAAACACGCAGGAGCAAATCAAGCGGACGATGGATGCGGCGAAAATCGTCCGGCACGAACAGGAAGCCTTTTATACCGAGCGCTTGCAGGTATTGATGGAATACGGGTATCGGAGCATCTCCCTGCCGGATGTTCCCCCTCAGGAAAACGACCTGTTCATGCAGGAATGCGCCGTTGTCTTTCGGGAAAATCCGCCCGAGCTGATGGGCAAGGAAAGTCCTGCCTTCGTCGTCGGCTCCTTGATGGAAACGCCGCCCGGCGAGACCGAACCCGCTTTATTCCGTGCCATGCGGGACCACGAAGAGAGCCGTTTGCCCGATCTGGGCGATTGGTTCCGGCAGTACCTTGCGATCAGCATGCTGCCAATCCTCTCGCTTTTTGCGGAAATGGGAGTGAGTCTGGAAGCACACGCCCAAAATTCGCTGGTCAAGCTGGAGAACGGCTGGCCCGTCAAGCTGTACGTGCGCGATCTGGAGGGCATCAGCGTAGACCGGCAAGTCGCCATTGGCAAGGGCTGGGTCGGCGGACTGGTAGATGCGGACAGCCCGGTTCTCTATACGCGGGAGCAGGCGTGGCTCCGTTTGCAATACTACTTTTTTGTCAACCACCTCGGCTATGTCGTCCGTACCCTTGCCAAATACGGCGGGCAGGACGAGTCCGCGTTCTGGAGCATAGTCAGAAATACCCTGCTGGAGCAGCGCCAGCGCCTCTTGTCCAAGCGAATGGCAGACTGCATCGATGCTTTGCTGCATGACCAAACCTTGCCGGCAAAAGCCAATCTGGTCAGCATCTTTCAGCGGAGAGGCGAATCGCCGCTCTATGTCGACATTCCCAATCCGATACGCTGCTGAAGAGCGACAAACCGTACACGAACTGCCTTTACCACGAAGGGGTGAAACCATGGAGAACGTTATGAGCAAATCTTTTGATCCCGCTCTCCCGATGCAGGATTGGGAGGCCGCCTTGCGCAGTCCCGAATACGCCAAGGTACGCAGACGGATTTTCCGGCAGATCGTGGAATCCCTGATCTACGAAGAGCTGGTCGAGGAAAAATCGCTGGCGCTTCCTGACGGCGAGAGGGGATTCGTGCTGGAGGGCCGCACCCGGACAGGAAAACCGGTGCAATATCTTTGCCGCGGCCAAAGGAAGCTGAGCTACGCGAGGGTCCGTTTGACGGCCGCACCCATCATGAGAAGGGTAGACGGCAACGAGACGGAAGCCGTTTGCCTGGCAACCTTTCTCGAAGAAATCGGCCCGACCGCCAAAGAGGAGCCGAAGCAGTTGGAAGGCTTTCTCAAGGAAATCCGCCAAACGCTGCTTCATGACACGCACGCCAAGTTTCTGCAGACGAAGCGTCCGCCCGCTTCCCCGGCCCACAGCTATGCCGAGCTGGAAGGAGACATTCTGGACGGCCATCCGTACCACCCTTGCTACAAGTCAAGGATCGGCTTCAGCCCGGCGGACAATGCGGCCTATGGCCCCGACTTCAAGCCGTTGTTCAAGCTCTTCTGGGTAGCCGTGCACAAGCAGCGCGCCGTCGTCTCCTCCTCGGCGGGACTGGATGTTGAGGAATTTCTGAGAAGCGAGCTGGGAGAAGCTTTGTACCGCACGTTCGCCGAGCAAATCCGAAGCCGGGGATACGATCCAAAGGAGTACGCGCTCGTGCCTGTTCACCCGTGGCAGTGGGAGAGGAAAGTTGCGGACGCCTTTTTCGAGCAGATCGGCAGCGGACAGCTTCTTCTTTTGGGGGAGGGTACCGATGCTTACAGCCCCCAGCAGTCCATCCGCACACTGACCAACCGGACGTCTCCCGGGAAGGCGTACGTCAAGGTTTCGCTGGGCATCCAGAATACGTCGGCAAGCCGCATTCTCGGCCATCATCATGTGGAAAACGCCGCGATTGTCTCCGATTGGCTGGAGTCGATCCGCAAAAGCGATCCTTACTTGCGGGACGAACACCGTGTGGTCTTGCTGCAGGAGGTGCTGGGCGTCCACTTTTCCGATCCGGATCTGCCCGAAGCCGTTCAAAGGGAGATGTACGGTTCATTGGGCGCGATTTGGCGGGAAAATGTGTCCCTTTATCTGGACTCGGACGAAAGCGCCGTTCCCTTTACGGCGCTGTGCCACATCGGTGCGGACGGCATTCCTTTCATTAATGCATGGGTCCAGACATACGGCTTGCCTGCATGGCTGAAGCGCGTGCTGGAAGCCTCCATTCTCCCGCTCGTGCATTTCATGTATGCCCACGGCATCGCCCTGGAATCGCATGCCCAAAACATGGTGCTGCTCCACCGCAACGGAATGCCCACGCGGGTCGCTCTGCGCGATTTTCCCGGAGGCATCCGCTACTACACAGGGGAATTGGCCGATAAAGCGTCCCAGCCCCATCTGAAGGCTCCGCCTGCCTTCCATTCCAATGTGATTTCGTCCATGGCCACCGAGCAGGCTTCCGAGGTCACCGACTTTTTGCACGATGCGTTTTTCCATATCAACCTGTCGGAGTTTGCCATGTTCCTGGAGGACCAGTATGGTTTTTCCGAGCACACCTTTTGGGCGATGGCTGCCGAGATTATTCTTGCTTACCAAAAGCAATTCCCTCAGCTTCGCGAACTGTTCGCCAAGCTCGATCTGTTCCAGGAGAACGTGCTGGTCGGGCAATTGACGATCCGCCGTTTATGCGGAGAAACCCTGTACCGGGAGCATGCGGTTCCCAATCCGCTGCACAGCGCCTTGAAGGAGCTGATGGTATGAATCTGCCGTATCCACCAGGTCCCCTGAACCAGTTAAATCAACTGGCTCGGATCATCGAGGAAAAAAAGCGCACCCAAGACCAGCCGATATGTGCCTATTTGTACGATCTGGAGGGACTTTCCCGGCATGCCGAGGAAGTGACACGCGCACTTCCTCCTTCCTGCCGGCTGTTTTACGCGATGAAGGCCAACTCCGACCCGGAGATTCTGAAAACGCTCAGCGGGCGTGTGCACGGCTTTGAGGTGGCTTCCCTCGGCGAAGTGATGAAGGCGCGGGCCGCAAGTGAACGGACCCCTGTCATCTTCGGCGGGCCAGGGAAGACGGATGAGGAAATCAGAGGAGCGATTGAGCAGCGGGTCACGCTCTTGCATGTGGAGAGCATGCACGAGCTGAAAAGAGTCGAACACATTGCCGCAGCCATGAACAGGACCGTCCCCATCCTCCTCCGCATCAATCTGAGCGGACCCTTCCCGCAAGCGACTCTCGCCATGGCAGGGACGCCGACGCAGTTTGGCATCGACGAATCGCTCGTCGGAGAAGCGATCCATCTGGCGTTGTCCTGCCCGCACATTTCGCTGGAGGGCTTCCATCTGCACTCGCTGTCCAACCAGCTCGACTGGCGCAGCCATCTGGCGCTGCTCGCCTATTATTTTGACAAGGTGGATGGCTGGTCCGGGCAATACGATATCAACATCTCTACGATCAACGTCGGGGGCGGGATCGGGATCAATTACGCTGACATCGGCAGCCAGTTTGGATGGAGCGAGTTTGCCGACGGCCTTTCCCGTCTCATCAGCGAGCGGAACAAAGAGGGGACCTCGATTCTGTTTGAATGCGGGAGGTTTTTGACAGCAGCCTGCGGCTACTATGCCGCGGAAGTGATCGACATCAAGAAAAACCACGGCAAGCATTTTGTCATCGTCAGGGGAGGGACGCACCATTTCCGTCTGCCGGTGTCCTGGCAGCACAACCATCCATTCGCCGTCGTGCCGCTGGACATCTGGAACTATCCGTTCGAGCGGAAGGAAATCAAGGACAGCGATGTGACCATCGTCGGCCAGCTTTGCACGCCGAAAGACGCATTTGCCAGGGATGTGCCCATCGACCGCATCCGTATCGGTGACGTGGTTCTCTTTTTGTACGCCGGGGCGTACGGGTGGGCGATTTCACACCACGATTTCCTCAGCCACCCTCATCCCGAGCACATGTATTTGACAAACACATCTGTTCTCACATAGCCATCCCGAGTGGCAAGGTAAAAAGGAGGCACTCATGTCAGAGGTTTTGCTGTCACTGCAATTGATCGAGCTGGACCAAATGTCGCTACACGAAGAGCATGAACCGTCGAGGCTTGAACGTGTCAGCCAGTCGATGCGGGAGGATGGGTTTTTGCGCCATCCGATCCTGGCGACGGAAATGAGAGACGGCCGCTATCTGGTGCTGGATGGAGCCCACCGCATCGGCGCTCTTCGGCTGCTGGGGTATTGCAAGGTGCCTGTACAGGTAGCGAGGCAGGACGATTTCTCCATCGAGGCGTGGCATCATCTCGTTCCTGCAGACGCGGGGGTACAGCAGCTTTTTGAGGACCCTTCCCTCCACTGGACGGCGGGGAGCGGAGCTGCTGCACAGCGACAAGGCTGGCTGGAGATCGTGGATGAGCACGGCAATGTGCGGGCCCTGGATTGCGGAGTTCGCCACGACTTTCTGGAGGCTTGGCACAAGGTCGTTTCCGCATACAACGCCCGCGGAGCGGTCAAACGGGTCCCTGCCGGAACCTGCCTTCTGCCGGACAGCGGGATGCTATTGATCAGATTCAAGCCGCTCTCGTACGCGGAGCTGGAACGCGTGATGGAAGCAGGGCGCGTGCTCCCGGCAGGGGTCACCCGCTTCCAGATCAACGGTCGCTTGCTGAACCTGAAAATCCCTCTTCACCTGCTGCACAGAGATTCCGACGTTTCGGAGTGGGAGAGGCTGCGGCATGTTTGGCGTCGCTCTCTGCGTTTATATACTGAACAAGTTTATTTATGTGAAATATAAATAACATGCCGCTACAGCCACAGACGACAAAATAGAAACGGATCATCAGGCGCTTGACGTCCTTGATGATCCGCTTTTTTCTGTCTGTCCCGAACAGTTGGTGCTTGTACCGGGCAGCGCTTTTCCGGGTAGTTTATGCTAGTACCGGCCGAACAGTTCATGCTTGCATGTATCACATGCTTGTACCTATAAGTTGATGCCGCACCTTTCGGCCAAATATTCCACCAGGTGGACGGCCCGCATCCGGTCGTTCAAGTTTTCCCGCTCGATGCCGAGCTTCATTTGCAAAAGGCAGCCCGGGTTTGTCGTGACAATCGTGGTGGTCTGCGTATCTTTGACGTGCTTCATTTTGTAGTCGAGGATTTCCATCGAGGCATCGTACTGCACGATGTTGTAGATCCCCGCCGAACCGCAGCACATATTGGCCTCTTTCATCTCGACCAGCTCCACGTTTGGCAGGCCTTTGATCAGCCCCAGCGGGTCTTCGGTCACTTTTTGGACGTTTGTCATATGACAAGAACGCTGGTACGTGACTCTCTCTGCCGGTCTCTCCTGTCCCTTGATCCCGCCGCACAGGGCGAGCACCTGGGAAATGTCTTTCGTTTTCCCGGCAAATTGGCGGGCCCGCTCAGCCCATTCCGGTTCGCCCGCGAGCAGGTGGTCGTATTCCACCATCATCGCGCCGCAGCCGCCGGCGTTGTT
This sequence comes from Brevibacillus borstelensis, assembly GCF_003710865.1. Classification (GTDB taxonomy): domain Bacteria; phylum Bacillota; class Bacilli; order Brevibacillales; family Brevibacillaceae; genus Brevibacillus; species Brevibacillus borstelensis. The sequence goes on from NZ_RHHO01000052.1 coordinate 16,736, forward strand.
CACGATGAAATCGACTTCCGCCTGTTCAAAAGCGACAATATTTTGCTTCGCCAGCTTTCTGCTTTCGTCCAATTCCCCCGTGTGGGCATGCAGCGCGCCGCAGCACGTCTGCTTCTCGACTACGATCACATCGCAGCCGACCTCGGCCAGAAGCTGGACGGACAGATGATTGATCCTTCTGAACATGGCGTCCATGACGCAGCCGACAAAGAAGGCGACCGTGTATTTCTTTTCACCCTTGGCTCTCGTTACCGCAGGCAAGCTGGAGCGCTCGCCCGGCGATACCGGAGCCGGCATGATTTTTTCAAATTCACCCAGATGAGCAGGCAGCTTCTCCATCAGCCCGCTTTTTCTCGCGAGCTTTTGGACACCTGTTTTTTCATACAGCCACATGGCGTTGCCGATCAGCTTCATCGCCCTGCGGCTGGGGAAAACCTTTTTGAACAGCGTGTTTCTGAGCGCTTTTACCGGTACGGAAAACTTCTTGCGCCGCGTCACGGCTGCACGAGCCGATTCCAGGATCGCGCCGTATTCCACACCTGTCGGACAGACCGTTTCGCAGGCCCGGCAGCCGAGGCACAGATCCAGCGGCTCCTCCAGTACCGAAAGATCCTTGATTTTCCCCTCGCCGGCCATCTTGACCAGGTTGATCCGGCCGCGCGGGGAATGCGTTTCCTTGCCCATTGTCAAATAAGTGGGACAGGCGGGCAGACAGTAGCCGCACTGCACGCATTTGCTGGTTTTGTCGTAATTCAGTTCCGCACGCAATGCTGCAAGATTCTCACTCATTCGCTCAACACCAACTTTTGTCCGGGCTCCGGAAAAATCTTGCCGGGATTCATAATGTTATGAGGATCCCAGGCTTGCTTGATGCGCTTCATCATATCCAGGCCCGCGGCTCCCAATTCCATTTCCATAAACGGCGCCTTCATCGTTCCGATGCCATGCTCTCCGGACAGCGTGCCCCCTAGCTGCACAGCGGCTTCGAAAATTTCCGCAACGGCCTTTTCCACGCGGGCCATTTCTTCCTTGTCCGCTTTGTCCGCGATGATGTTCGGGTGGAGATTTCCGTCGCCCACGTGGCCGAATACAACGAGATGGATATTGTACTTCTCCTTGATCTCCTGCAGGCGTCGGCACATCTCGGGAATTTTGCTGCGCGGCACAGTGGCATCCTCGGAAATCTTCGTCGGCTTCACTCTGACGATGGCCGGAGAAACCAGCTTTCTCGCCTTCCAGACATCTTCCTTTTCCGCCTTTGTTCGCGGTACGCGCACTTCCCTCGCGCCGATTTGCTTGCATACCTGCGAGACCTGCTCGGCTTCATCTCGTACCGCCATCGGGTGGCCGTCCAGCTCGATCAGGATCAGTGCCTCCGCATCTGTCGGCAATCCTGACGGCTGGTAGTTTTCCACTGCCACCATGGAGGCCTGATCCATCAGCTCCATTTTGGACGGCAGGATGCCTGAGGTGAGGATCTGGGAAATTGCTCTCCCCGCGTCAACGAGGCTGTCAAAGACCGCCATCACTGTTTCCGAAGCGGGAGGCTTCGGGATCAGCCGCAGGATTGCTTTTGTAATAATGCCAAGCGTGCCTTCCGAGCCGACGATCAGCTTGGTCAGGTCGTAACCGGTCACGTTTTTGACCGTTCTCCCGCCCGTGCGGATGATCTCGCCCTCCGGGGTGATGACTTCCAGGCCGATGACGTAATCTTTTGTCACGCCGTACTTCAAGCCGCGCGGTCCGCCTGAGTTCTCCGCCAGATTTCCGCCGATGGTAGACACATGGGAGCTGCTCGGGTCAGGCGGATACATGAGTCCCTTTGCCTCCGCCGCTTTGTGTATGTCGGCAGTCAGTACACCCGGAGAGACGACCGCGACCAAATCTTCTTCGTCGATTTCGAGCAAATCGTTCATGACCGATAAATCGATGACCATGCCTCCCTTGACCGGGAGAGGACCGCCGCTCAAACTGGTCGATTGGCCGCGCGGATAAACAGGGATTTTCTCGCGGTTGGCGAATTTCACCAGCTCGGCTACTTCCTCGACGCTCTTCGTCTGAATGACTGCATCGGGAAGAAAGGTTCCAAACGAGGCGTCAAAGGAGTAGCTGAACCGGTCGCTTTCATCGGTAAGCACTCTGCCTGTTTTGACAATGTCAACAATTTGTTTGATTTGCATGTCCGTCATCGTCTCATTTTTCTCCTCTTGTTGTTGGACTAAGAGAACAGGTCCAGCTTTTTCTCCGCATTTTTGAGGTGAATGGCGCATTGGATTTTCGCCAGTTCCGGTTCCTCCATCTCAATGGCCGACAGGATGTTCAGGTGCTCCTGATAGACCGCTTTGCGCTTCTGTTTCAAGCCCAGGTTGGACTGAAGAGTGATCTGCAGGGCACGCTCGTAGAGAGAAGACAGGTTTTCCATCGCCTGGATCATGACCGGGTTATGCGTGGCCAAAAACATCGACCGGTGGAACTCCATATCCGCTTCCATGCCAATCTTGCTGTCGTCGGCCAATTCTGCCTCCAGCCACTGGAGCGCCTCTCTCATTCGTTCCAGTTGTTCAGGCGTTCGCCTCAGGGCAGCCAGATAGGCGGCCTCAGGCTCAAGAATCTTCCTCATCTCAAAAAGGTGTCTGATCAGCTCGGCATCGTCATTTTCAATCTGGATGTTGCTGAATATGCTGGAACCGTTGCGCTCTTCGACAAAGCTCCCGCCCCCCTGGCGAGAGTTGATGACACCGGCTGCCCGCAATACGCTGAGCGCTTCCCGGATCGGGATTCGGCTTACGCCAAACTGGGCAGCCAGCTCCATTTCCGTCGGCAATTTCGAACCTGGGGGATATTTGCCCGCCTCGATCAACTTTAACAACTCACGTGAAATGATTTGCGACAGTTTTTCTTTGGACATCGTACATCTCCGATTCTCATTTTGGTTTATTTGTAATACAAATTGTAAATTATTCAGATGGCAAAGTCAATTCCGGTCGACTCTTTACCATTGTTTTGCAGACAAACTGAGCAAAAGAAGGACAGGAAAAGGAGAGCACTTGTTCACTCTCGCAATAATTGTAATACAAATAACAAGGAAAAAGAAAAGTTCATGATGGACTCCTCATCCACAATGAACTTTTCTTGTCGACAATCGATTGTCTATGTGCAACTGTATGCTAATTTAATTGCTTGCCCATCGTTTCCGGCAAGAACAGCAGTACGAGGATTGCCGCCAGCGCAAACGAGATGGCCAGGAACCCGAATGCCGCACCGAGCCCCATGCCGGTTGCCATAAATCCGACTACAGTCGGTGCAGTTGCAGCGATTCCGCGTCCAAAGTTGTAACAGAACCCTTGTCCGGTCGCGCGAATCTCAGTCGGGAACAGCTCGGCCAGAACCGCTCCAAAGCCGCTGAAGTAGCCCGATCCAAAGAAGGCGACAAACGGACCGAGGATCAGCAGTCTGGTCGCGTCGCTGGACATGCCGTAAAACGGAACAAGCAGCGCCGCCAGCGCGAAGAACAGGATAAAGGTCTTTTTCCGTCCGATCTTGTCCGCCAAAAAGCCGAAGGAGACGTAACCCAACCAGGCACCTGCCTGCATGATGACAATCCAGGTCGTCGATTTCATAATATCCAGACCGGCCCCGCCTTGATCGACTGGAGTGCCGAGGTAGGACGGAATCCAGGTGAACAGGCCCCAGTAGCCAAATTGCGCGCAAACGCTCAATGCCGCACCGAGTATGGTCCAACGGAGTACCTTCCCGGAAAACAGCTCAACCAGCTTAGGCTTGCTTTTCTTTTTCTGCGTGGTGGCCTCCTGCTTCATTTTTTCCCAGATCTCAGGCTCTTTTGTGCCTTTGCGGATCCAAATGGCGACCAAAGCCGGAACAATTCCGAAGAAAAACACTCCGCGCCAGCCCCACAGCGGAATGACCAGACCGGCCACAATCGCAGCCAGCGCGTAACCAATTGCCCAAGCACTTTGTACGAGACCCATCGCTTTTCCGCGATGCTTTGCGTCCCAGGTTTCCGTAATCAGGGCTGCGCCCGCAACCCACTCTCCACCCATTCCGAGCCCGAGCAGCAAACGGAATACGGCCAATTGTGTAACCGTTTGCGAGAATCCACAGAGGAATGTAAACAATGAGTACACGATAATACTGATCATCAATGATTTCGTGCGGCCATACCGGTCAGCAACCATCCCGAACAATAGTCCGCCGAAGGCAGAACTGAGCAGGGTAAGCGTTGCCAAAAATCCGCCGGCCGTCTTGTCCATCTGCAACTCCTGCATCACTTGCACCAGAACCATGGAGTACAGCATTACATCCATCGCATCCAGAGCCCATCCGGACCCGGCAGCGATTAACGCCCGCCATTGGTTTTGCGTAACCTCTTTATACCATGGCTTGTTTGACAACTGTGCTTGCGCCATACTTTTTCAACCCCTTTTCTCTTGTCTTACGTAAGCCCGATTAATTCCGCCGGGTTGAAACAAGCCATTTGCTCAACCTCTTTCTCTGTCATGCCCTGTTCCAATAAGATTTGAATAAACTGGTTGTACCCTTCCGTCGGCACCGGATGGTTGGCCTGCCCGAAATCGGTTTGCAAAATGCACTTTTCAATGCCGATCTGGCGGATGCCCCGCACCAGCTCGTCCGGCTCGATCGACTTCCACAGCGGCATCAGCGTCAGCATCGACTTCTCGACATACGCGCCCATTTTGACGAGTTCGATTTGCAGCGAAAGATCCATTTTGTTGATTTTCAAATCAGGATGGGCGACAAGCACCTTTTCCACCCCGCGCTTCGTCGCGACTTCCACGAGCTTCCGGGTTTCCAGCGGAGAGAGATGACCCGTTGCCAATACGGCTCCGGTGCCCTTGATCAAATCGATGATGTCATAGACGACGGGCAGCAGCTCGCCGTCCTCCGAAAGGATCGTGATCCCTTTCTGGGGCAGGAGGCGAATGGTCGATTTTTGTTCCTTGTAGTCGCTCTTTCCGCCGTAATGATCCAGATGATGCTTGGCTGAGCCGGTAGGCATCCAGATCAGCTTTGCCCCCTGCTGAATCGCCATGTCTACGGCGTAAGGATTGAGACCGCCGACGTACTCATTGAGCACCAGCGAGCCGTAGACCTCGATTCCTTCCACCACTTTGCTGACCAGCTTCGCTCTGGAAACGGTCGATTCTTCGTGCGCCTTGAGGACGATTGCCCGCATCCCCGCTTGCTTGGCTTGCTCCGCCAGCTCCAGATCATTTACCGAACGGGGAAAAATGCTGGGACTGGAGTGGACGTGTATATCAATGGCACCTTTTAGATCGTTCATTTCAACCACCTTCTGTCATTTCAGATTTTGAGCGAGAATGTCTCGTCCTTCCAAGGTACGATAATTTGTACAGCGCTTTCATGCAACGGGTTGACGACGATTCCCTGGCCGGTTCTCTCGATCTCCAGCAATCGATCATGGCCGGGGACGACAACATCTGCCCACTGGGCGATCGCCCGGATACTCTCTTTGCTTTTGGCGTCATCCCATGTCATCACTGCGTCGCCACTGGTCAGCTCCAGGATGTTTTTCACCGCGTCTGACACCAACGCCCACTTTCTCCCCTGGTATTCAGTCAGAATGGAAAACAAGCCCGGCGTATGCCCCGGTGTAAGCAGCCACGGAAGTCCTTCGACGACGCCGGACTCTCCGGACAGTAGCGACAGCTTCCCGGAATCGCGCAAAGCCGGAAACATCTCGCGAGGGACGGCGAGGTCCTTTGTCCCGTTCTCTTCTATATGTTTGACTTCCTCTTCGTGCAGGTAAAACGTAGCGTTCGGAAACAGCGGATAGTTGACAGCGTGATCAAAATGAAAGTGACTTAACAGGACCGTACCGACATCTTCGGGGCCAACCCCCAGCTCCTTCAGTTTGGCCAGCAGCGAATATCGCTCATGAAAGCCCACGGTGTCATACAAAATCGGCGCTTTTCCTTCTCGGCGAATCAACACGCAACTGCTCCATCCAAGAAAACCACGGCTTGATCTTCCCGGAAAGCCTTGATACAAGACGGTAATTTCCATGTTGGTTTCCTGCCTTTTCTGCGTCGCATTTTGTTTGCTGTATACGCCCTGCTCACGGGTTTGGATTCAAAGGGAGTCTCTTGTCCGCATGCTCAACCCGATTGCGCAAGCATTTGTTTCTCAACATTCTGTTTTTGCCAGAATGACCGATAAGTTGTTATAACAACTTGTACTACAAAAATACAAGCTTTTTTCATCACTCCCTTTTGTACAAAACCCGATTTGATACGTTATATATGGTGATATAAAGAATACAACACGATTATAAGTTTGTCTATATTCCAAATAATTTATTTCTTTTGAACTCATTTAGGTTGATTTGTATTACATGTGTATTATAATTGTAATACAACTTCTCATTCATGCTTGTACATTGCAGAGATATTCAGGAATGCTTAGCGGAGAAAGGTGATATCATGTATGACTATGTCATTATCGGGGGCGGTATCGTAGGTCTCTCTACCGGTTATGCGCTTGTCGAAAAGTACCCACAAGCCAAAATTGCCGTCGTCGAAAAGGAACGCACCCTTGCTTTTCACCAAACCGGCCATAATAGCGGAGTAATCCATTCCGGCATTTATTACAAGCCGGGCAGCCTGAAAGCAAAGCTTTCCAGGGAAGGCGGCGACTTGCTGCGCTCATTTTGCAACCAGCACGAAATTCCTTACGATATGTGCGGAAAAGTGATTGTGGCAACCGACCAGCATGAGCTGCCCCTGCTTGAGAATCTATATAAACGCGGTCTTGAAAACCAGCTCGACGTATCCATCATTGATGCGGATCAGCTTGCAGAGATCGAGCCCCATGCATATGGCCTCAAAGCCATCCGGGTCAAGGAAGCCGGAATCGTCAATTACAAGCGCGTCGCCGAGTCACTTGCCAAGGTCATCCAGGAAAAAGGCGGCGATATTCTTCTGGGGACAAAAGTCGAAAATATAAAGGAAAGCAGCTCCGGAGTCGAGATCGAATGCACCAACAAGACGATCCACGCCCGCTATCTGATCAATTGCGCCGGCCTCCATTGCGACCGCATCGCAGCGCTTCAAGGATTGAAAACCGATATGAAAATCGTCCCTTTCCGCGGCGAATACTACGAATTGAAACCGGAAAAGCACTATCTGGTGAAAAATTTGATCTATCCGGTTCCGAATCCGAACTTTCCCTTCCTCGGCGTCCACTTCACCCGGATGATGGATGGCCACGTGCACGCCGGGCCGAATGCGGTGCTGAGCTTTAAACGGGAAGGCTACCGCAAGACAGACTTTGATCTCAAGGATATAACCGAAGTCCTGACCTATCCCGCCTTTTGGAAAATTGCCTACAAGAACCTGGGCGAGGGCTGGAAGGAAATGGTCCGCTCATTCAGCAAAAAGGTGTTCGTCCAGAGCCTTCAGCGCTTGATACCGGAAGTTCGCGCCGAGGATCTGGTCGAGTCCGAGAATGGCGTCAGGGCCCAAGCGCTTACAAAGGACGGGAAATTGGTCGATGACTTCCTGATCGTCACCAATCAGCGCTCCACCCATATTTTGAATGCGCCCTCACCTGCGGCGACAGCCTCGATTGCGATTGGGCGCAACATCGGGGAGAGAATTCCGGAGCCGGCACAGATTTAACCGCATGCCTCTGACCGGGCTTTCAGATCACAGAAAGCGAGTCCAGTCACCATACAGAAAAATCCCGTCTCACTTTGCTGATGAGACGGGATTTCTTTTTGGCAGGCCTATGCGAACATCGATCCTGGCTGATTGCCAGCTTGTCCACTATTGATAGCTGGGCAAACGGTTGGGGACAAAAAACGTTTTTTCCACCTCACTGGCAGACAATGGGCTGCTGAAATAATACCCTTGAATTTCGTGGCAGTCATTTTCCGTGAGAATGTCGAGCTGATCCTTGGTTTCGATTCCTTCCGCGATCACATCCAGCTTCAGATGCTGTGCCATGGAAATGATCGTCGCGACGATTGCTTTGTCGTTGTGGTTTTCGGATATATCGGTGATGAAGGAACGGTCGATTTTCAATTTGTGGATCGGGAACTTTTTCAAATAGCTAAGCGAGCTGTAGCCCGTTCCAAAGTCGTCCAGACTGATCCTCGTCCCGATCTTGTTCAGCTCCTCCAGAATGCTGATCGATACGGCCGGGTCCATCATCATGCTCTCGGTAATTTCCAGCTCCAGGTATTGGGGCTCCAGCTTTGTTTCCTCGAGGATTTTGACGATGTACTCGACCAGGTTCGGCTGATGGAATTGATGAGAGGAGAGATTGACGGAGACAGGTATCAAAGGACCGCCTTCATCATGCCATTTTTTCATTTGCCGGCATGCTTCGCTCAGAACCCATGTACCGATTTCGTAAATCAAGCCGGTCTCCTCTGCGATTGGAATAAATACGCCGGGAGACAGCATCCCTCTGGTGGGATGATTCCATCTGACCAGCGCCTCCACTCCGATCATTCGGTTGCTTTGGGCATGGAATTGCGGCTGGTAGTACACGACCAGCTCGTTGCGTTCAATCGCTTTTCGAAGATCGCTCTCCAGGCCGATATTCTCCAGCAGTTGAACGTCGAGATCCGGCGAGTAAAATTGATGTCCGTTCTTGCCCTGCTTTTTCACCTTGTACATCGCCGTATCCGCTTTTTTCAGAAGCTCGACGGCATCCCTGCCATGAACCGGAAACAGTGCGGTTCCGATGCTTGCAGATATGTAGAAGTCGTTGTCTTTCAAATGGAAGGGCTTCTTCAGCGCTTCGATGATCCGTTCCGCCAGCTCTGCCGCTTCCTCGCCTTCCGGGCCGGTATTGCAGAGGATGGTAAACTCATCTCCCCCCATGCGGGCAATCGTTGCTTCGAACCCCTCGGCGCTCTTGACGATTCTGTCGCTTACGCCCTGCAAAAAGATATCTCCATACGTATGTCCGAGTGAATCGTTGATCATTTTAAAACGGTCAATATCCAGAACCATCACGGCAAAGGTGGATGAGTCCCGATTGCTTTGCTCAATGGACTGATCCAAGCGCTCATTGAGCTTCCTCCGATTGGGCAAGCCCGTCAATTCATCGTGATAAGCCAAATGTTTGATTTTCTTTTTGGCTTTGCTTTCTTCCGTTATATCCTTTATGAAAATATGATTTCCGACTATTTTGCCATCTATCTCCACAGGGATATTCATTACGCTCAGCTCGACCAAATTACCGTTCGGTTGAACAAAAGAGGTCTCAAAGTCTTTGGGCAGCAGCCTGGATGATTGCTCATCCACTGCGTCTGTTTTCGTCTTATCTTTGGCGCTCATGTCCAACCCGATCGCAGAAAAGTGCTTGTTGAGGTAATCTTCTGCCTGAATGCCGATCATTTTGGGGACAGCAGGGTTCATATTAATGATGGTCCCGGCCTTATCCAGAGAAATAATGCCGTATTCGTTATTTTTATATAGCGAACGATACCAGCTTTCATTTTCCTGGATGACCAGGTCCTTTTGCGACAGCCGTTTGTTGATAAATACGCCTGCCAGTGTAATGCCCAATAGCAGGAAGGTAGCAAGGACAATGATGTAGGCAAGCGTTTCCGTTTCGATTTGCACCTCGACACCATACTGGTGCTCGCTCGCATGGAAATGGGCCGCAACCATGCCCGTATAGTGCATCCCCGCAATCGCCGCCCCCATAATGAGCGAGCTGCCGAGCTTGTACAAGTAGGCAAATCGGGATTGGTCCTTGCGGAAATAAAACAGGAGCCACAAGGCCGCAAACGAGGCCGTAGCGGCAATGACAACAGAAAGGATAACGAGCCCCTTGTCATAGGTAATGCCGATCATCATCGCTGCCATCCCGGTGTAGTGCATCCCGGATATGCCGCCGGCCATCAATACGCCGGCGATGGCAAGCTCCTTGACCTCCAGCTTGTTTCTCGATACGGTCAAAAGGGCAATGCCTGAGACAAAAATGGCGAAGAGAACAGATAGGATGACAAGCGAAAGGTCGTAGAGCACTTTGACGGGCAGGGCAAGGGCTAGCATCCCGACAAAATGCATGGACCAGATGCCCAGCCCCATCGACATGGCGCCAAAAACCAGCCAAAGCAATCTATGCTTCCCGCGGCTTACATTCACCCTTCCGGCCAGATCAAGCGCGGAATACGAGGCTGTGACCGCAATTAAATAGGAGAGGATAACCAAAAACGTGTCGTACGTCCCATGTATCTGATGATCCATAACTTCTCACCTGCTTTCTTTGTTCAGCTGACCATCAGGCAGAAAACCACTCTCGAGTATACGGATCGGACTCACACAATTAGACGCTTGCCGCCGCCCTTTGTAACATACCTGCGGAGGCAACCACTTGGTCGGTTGCCATTCCAATCTCTTCAGCCATTTGAAATGGCTAGCAGACCTTTTCTTTCCTCCAAAGACATGTATAAGGCTTGAAAATGGACAGGTTCCCATTTATTTTACCAACTCCTTTTCCCGTTCAAAACGCTTTTCTGAAAAAGACGTTTTTTTCACTGATGACTGGTTGCGGACTTATCATACAACACCGTTCTGAAACTTTTATGAAAGTCACAGCAGAATGAAAAAGACCCCGACTGCTTTACAGACGAGGTTCGTGTATGTTCCCATCTTTTTCGCTGCTTTCGGACGTTTCCTCTCCCGGCAAACGTACCGGCGCTGCATGGCGCTTCTGAGCCCCCGGAACGGTTTCCCGCCAGACCTGTTCCCATGGAAAAGCCCGATCAGCCATGCTCGCGCGGGTGTTTGTTTTTGCCCCTCCACTCCTCGAAAAGATTCTGGGTAAACCGGATCCATTCCCGTGCGGCAAACGAAAGGTACCGATCCTTGCGCCAAATGATGACCAGGTGCCAGGGGATCACGGGCTGATCGAGAGGCAAAACCCGAATCCGCTCCTCATCAAGCTCGCGACAGATCGGTTCGGGGAGCAAAGCAATGCCGAAATTGGCCGCCACCATCTCGCTGATAAAATCCCACTGGGAGCTTTCATAGATGACCTTCGGTTGAAATCCCGCTTGTACGCACTCTGCCGTAATCCGGTCATGGAGGGCAAAATCCTCGCGAAAGAAAACGAAATCCTCTTCAGCCAGTTCGGATAACGACACCGCTTTTCTGTCGGCCAACCGATGAGAGGGATGGACGAGCAGCATCAGCTTCTCCTTTACAAGCGAAAAGGAATGAAACAGCTCCTCATTTGTCGGCGACAGCACGACCCCTATATCCAACACGCCGGTTTCCACATCCGCTTCCACTTTCTTTGCCCCGTCTTCCACGAGCTGAATCGTGATAGCGGGATAGTGCTCCCGGAACTTCCCCAGCACATTGGGGAAAAAGCTCGACCCGATCATCGGCGGCAATCCGATGCGAATGTGCCCCTTTTTCAGGTTCATCAAGTCCCCGAGTTCGGCTGACAGGTTTTGGAAGGAATGCACAATATCCTGCGCCTGAACGAACAGGATTTCCCCGGCATCCGTCAATTCCAACTGCTTGCCCAGGCGGTGAAACAGCACAACCCCCAGATCCTCCTCCAGGTTTTTGACCATTTTGCTGATGGTCGGCTGTGTGATATACAGTGCCCGCGCTGCTTTCGTAAAGCTCTTGTATTGAGCCACCTTTAAAAAATATTGCAAATGGCGAATATCCATGTACGGTCTCCTCATTATGCATAGATAAAATGAATGCCAGTCATTCTATCTATTCATTTTACCTATGCAAACAGATCATGTAAACTTTTCACAGAAAGGAGGGAGCGATGTGGCAACCCTGCTGAAAAGCGCGGGACAAGTGATTCTGCTTTGCGCATTTTCCCTGCTCCTGCACAAGCTGGTCGATTTCTTTCAACTGAAAATTCCGGCCAGCATTTTGGGCATTTTGATTGTCTTCATCCTTCTGCAAGCAAAATGGATTCGCCTGGACTGGATCGAAGCAGGCGCCCAATGGCTGCTGGCGGAGCTTTTGCTCTTCTTCATTCCCTCCGCTGTGGGCATCATGAAATACAAAAGCGTCTTGCTCAGTGACGGCGTCTACGTCACGTTGGTGATTGTCGTCAGCACCGTCATCGTCATGGCCAGCGCAGGACTGGTCGCGAAAAAAATTGGCGAGAAAAAGGAGAGGACTCCGCTGCCATGATTGCTTTTCTGAGTCTCATCCTCACCATCATCCTGTACTGGGGCGCAAAGCGGTGCTACCGCCTCAAGCCAAAGGTTTACCTGTCTCCACTGCTGACGGCACCGCTATTGATCGTCGCGTTACTAGTATGGACAGATACACCCTATGACTCTTATCAGGCGGGGGCGAAATGGCTGAGCGACATGCTTGAGCCGGCTACGATCGCTTTTGCCGTCCCGCTGTACAAATATTTTCACATTCTGAAAAAACATGCGGCCGAGATCATCGTCAGCGTGCTGTCCGGTTCGGTTGCAGCGATTGTTTCTTCGCTGTTCATCGCCCGGCTGCTCCATCTCAACATGCAAATTGTCGACAGTCTCATTCCGCGCTCCGTCACCACCCCCATCGCGATGGGCGTATCGGCGAGCATCGGCGGAGTTCCGGCGATCACTGCGGTATTTGTGATCATGACGGGCCTTCTCGGGTCTGTTATCGGACCGATGGTCATCCGCTGGCTGCGGATCGAAAACGACATTGCCCGCGGCGTGCTTCTCGGCACAGCGGCCCATGGAGCCGGTACGTCCAAGGCGTTCGAGTTTAGCCCGATCACTGGCACGATTTCCAGCTTGTCGATGATTTTAGCAGCGCTGATGACGCTGGGCGTGGCCCCGTGGCTCGTGCCCGTTTTGGCCGGCGTATTTTGAACGACAAAAGCCGCTTCGATGTCGAAGCGGCTTTCTTGTTTTTCGTGCAGACCTTTAGATCTTCTTCACAAATTCCGATTTCAACTGCATCGCTCCAAAACCGAATCAAAAAAACCCCATCCTCGTAGGTGTACGAAGAGCTGCATTTCGGGCAATTCGGCAATGTCGACATGTTTTCCATTCTCCCTTGGTTTATAGCCCCCATTGTAACAAAAACGGCTTCAGGAATATAGCGCCAATCCCGTTTAACAAACCAAGAGGCAAAGCACGGTAGTCATGTGCCTGCTCCTTTCCTCAAGCCCCCTGGTAAGCATTTGGAAAAAGGGAAACATGTGAAGTAAAGCGAATCTATTGGCACATGATGCAAATTCTCAAAAAACCCATATTCAAATACGTTTTGACAACTCTCTTTTTTATCTCTGTCCTCCTAAGCCTGCGGTCGCTCTGGTCCGAAGTGTTTCGTACCGCAGAGCATCCCGATGCAGTACAAGGCGTGCTTGACATGCGCGGCTGGCCTTTCGAGGAATCTCCCACCATCGCGCTGAATGGGGAATGGGAGTTTTACCCCGGGGAACTTGTCTCGCATGAAGATATAGCACGGATGTCAACGAAGCGACCGCATTTTATCCAGGTTCCCGGAGATTGGCGAAGCGCTTTCCCGGCAGGTTCGGAATCGTCGTTTGGTTACGGGACTTACCGGCTCCGCATCCTGATCGATAAGCCTTTGGATCAGCCTTATGCCTTTTGGTTTCGCGATCTCGAGGCTCATCCGCCGTTGAAATCAACGGTAAGATAGGAGCTGCCATAGGCCAGCCTGCGGAGAAGGCGGAGGGGTATTGGCCAAGGAATGTCTCCTATACAGCTTCCTACACGTCAGAAGGAGAAAAAGAAATCGAGCTGCTTATTCGTGTGGCTAATTTTGACAACCCAATTGAAGGAGGTATCGCCAAATCCATCCGCTTTGGATCACAGGCGGCACTGGATACCGAACGCTGGTATTCCATCGGCTTTCAGCTTGTTACGTTCATCGTCTTGATCCTGCATAGCATGTACGCCTGCATCCTGTTCCTGTTCAATCCAAGACGGCAAAAGGCGTTCCTGGTTTTCTTCTTTCTGCTGGTAGCATCCTCTATTTCGGTTGTTTCGGATCACGACCAGTTGCTGCCGCTGGATTATGCCGGGGTGCTGAAAGCCAGACTTCTTTCCTATATGTGGATGTCCTTTTTCATCCTGCTGCTGGCCAGAATATTTTCCGGTCACGCAGGTTTCGCCAAACTGTTTCGGACGTATACCGCTATTCTCGTCCTGTATTCAACTGTTGTGCTGGCTGGGTCTCCAGCGCTCATTTACTATACGTTCGAAGCCAAAGTGTTCACCGTTCTTTATTTGTTTCCATTGATCTGGTTTATCTTTATCATCGCGAAAATGATCATCCAAAACCAGCAGGATGCTATTTTTCTGCAGCTCACCGCCACCAGCATCATATCGAGCGCTGTGTGGGGTGCGTTTAATTTTTATATGGAAATAACCAGCGTCTACTATCCCATCGATGTGTTCGCAGCCATTGTCGGATTCTCCGCTTACTGGTTTAAAAAGTACTTTCGCAACTCCGAGGAAAACATCAAGCTGAACGAACAGCTGACCAGAGCGGACAAAATGAAGGATCAGTTTTTGGCCAACACATCGCATGAGCTGAGGACACCGCTGCACGGAATCATGAATATCGCACGGAACATCGCAACCAAGCAGAAGCACGCGATGGACAACGAAGCCCTGGAGGATTTGGAGCTGCTGATCACAGTCAGCCGTCGAATGTCCCATCTGCTGGACGATCTGCTCGACATCGTACGGATTAAGGAAAACCGCATCTTGCTGCAAAAGGAGCCGTTGCCTGTTCAATCTGTTGTCTCCGGCGTGTTCGGGATGCTGAGATTTATGGCGGAAGGCAAGCCCGTTCAGCTAAAAATGGACATTGACGAGTCGATGCCCCCCGTTTTGGCGGATGAAAAGCGACTCGTTCAGATCTTGTTCAATTTGCTGCATAACGCGCTCAAATTTACCGAAGAAGGGACCATTTCCGTTTCAGCCAGGGTTCTGAATGGGCGTGCCGTTATTCACGTGTCCGACACGGGTGCGGGTATGGACGAAGAAACGCAGGCACGGGTTTTTCTGCCTTACGAGCAGGGAGCCCGCGGAAAAGGCGATAGCCGCGGAATCGGGCTCGGCCTCAGCATTTGCAAACAGCTGGTGGAGCTCCGCGAGGGTGAATTCACGGTTCGCTCGGAGATCGGCAAAGGCTCCGTGTTCAGCTTCTCGCTCCCTTTGGCCGACTCGCAAAGTTTGCCCGCTGTGAAAAGCTCTCCTCCTCCCCGGACAGAAGCTTTTGAGGAAACCGCAGTCTCCCGTTTTTCTACGGAAGCTGCGCCCAACGAACGAACTTCCGAGCCGCTTGCCTTGCCGTCTTTCGGGGAGGAAAAAGCAAACATACTCATTGTCGATGACGATCCCGTCAATTTGAAGGTGCTCGCTGGCATCCTCTCAGCAGAGGCGTACCACGTCAGGTCGGCTACTTCGGCTCGCGAAGCGCTGGAAATCCTGTCTACGCAGCAGTGGGATTTGCTGGTCACGGATGTCATGATGCCGCAAATGTCCGGCTATGAATTGACACAAAAGGTACGGGAGCGCTTCACTGCCGCCGAGCTCCCCGTTTTGCTGCTGACGGCCCGCAGCGAGCCGGAAGACATCTATACCGGATTTATGTCTGGGGCCAATGATTACGTCACCAAGCCGGTCGACGCTCTGGAGCTCAAATACCGGATCTGGTCTCTTATCGCATTAAAGCAGTCCGTCAATGAACGGCTGCGGATGGAGGCTGCCTATTTGCAGGCCCAGATCCACCCGCATTTCCTGTTCAATACGCTGAATTCGATCATGGCGCTGAGCGACCTGGATATAGAGCGGATGCGCAAACTCGGAGAGGCCTTTACGTCCTACTTGCGGATCAGCTTTGACTTCCTCAGCACAGGAAAGCTAGTGGCGCTTTCTCATGAACTGGAGCTGGTGCATGCCTATCTCTACATCGAGAAAGAGCGGTTTGAAGAAAGGCTGTCCGTCCAGTGGGAAGTTGATCCCCACCTGGATTTGCTTCTTCCTCCCCTTTCGATTCAGCCACTGGTCGAAAATGCGGTCAGACATGGTGTCCTGAGACGGGCCAAGGGCGGGAACGTACTGATCCGGATTGTTCGCCAAACAGATTCTACGCTCATTGAGGTAAGAGATGACGGCGTCGGGATGGAGCAAGAAAAAATCCGCCACATTTTGGACCCGGTCCAAAATTCCAAAGGCGGCATCGGACTTTCCAACACGAAGAACCCAATTGTATGGACAAGGACTCTCTATTCAAAGCAAGGCAGGCGAAGGCACCTCTGTGTCTTTCGTCATTCCGGATCGCAATCGCCAATGAAGGTGATCCGGAATGAGAAAAGAATGAGAAAAGAGATTCCTCTCAGCCATGGGTTGTAGGGAGAAAAACCCCCATGGTTTTCCAATGCAGAGACGAGGCGAAAACACGCAACACCTCATTGACAACGTTTACAACGAATAATAAAATACACGTAATGACAAGTTAACTATGATGGAGATTCGGAGACTCATACTTTTTGGCACTTTCAGTTATGAAAGGGCTTTTAAAGTATGAGTTTTTTGCTGTGCATGGTTTATCTTTGTTAAATTTTTTTAGAGGAGGAGAAAAAATGCTATCACTATTTCGGCCTGCGCCACCTATCGAAAGACTGCCTGACGAGAAAATTGATTCTGAGTATAAAAAGTACAGGCTGAAAGTTTTTCTGGGAATCTTCATCGGTTATGCAGCGTATTATCTTCTTCGCAAAAACTTCTCGCTTGCCATGCCGTATCTGACCGAGGAAGGGTTTTCAAAATCCGAGCTTGGCTTCGCCCTGTCAGCCATTTCGATCGCCTACGGGATCAGCAAATTTGTCATGGCTATCATATCGGACCGAAGCAACCCGCGAATGTTCCTGCCAGCCGGTTTGATTCTTTCTGCCATCATCAGTTTACTGATGGGATTCGTCCCTTTCTTCACTTCTTCTGTGACGATCATGTTTGTCATGCTGTTCCTGAACGGTTGGTTCCAGGGTATGGGATGGCCTCCATCCGGGCGTGTCCTTGTCCACTGGTTCAGCATTAGCGAACGCGGAAACAAGACCGCCATCTGGAACGTAGCCCACAACGTCGGCGGAGGGTTGATGGCGCCGATTGCTGTTGCGGGTGTGGCCCTGTTCGCCGGGCTTTCGGGAGGCTCCTCCTCCGGGTATGAAGGCGTGTTTATCCTGCCTGCTCTCGTAGCAGTTGTCATGGCTTTTGTCACGTATGCGCTGGTGCGCGATACTCCGCAGTCGGTAGGTCTGCCGCCGATCGAAGAATATCGCAATGACTATCCGACCAAAGAAAAGAAAACGTTTGAAACGGAATTGTCTACAAAGGAAATCCTGTTCAAATATGTACTGAATAATAAATGGGTCTGGGCAATCGCGATTGCCAACATTTTTGTCTACTTCGTACGTTACGGCGTTCTGGACTGGGCACCGACCTACTTGAGCGAGGAAAAAGGTTTTGACATGAGCAAGTCCAGCGTCGCCTACTTCCTGTACGAGTGGGCAGGCATCCCGGGAACGCTCTTGTGCGGCTGGATCTCCGACAAGCTGTTTAAAGGACGCCGGGGACCTGCAGGGTTTGTCTTCATGCTGGGCGTATTGATCGCTGTTCTTGTTTACTGGTTCAACCCGCCTGGACATTCCGTAATCGATATGATCTGCTTGATTGCAATCGGTTTCCTGATTTACGGTCCAGTCATGTTGATCGGTTTGCAAGCGCTTGATTTTGTTCCGAAAAAAGCTGCCGGAACCGCTGCCGGCCTTACGGGTCTGTTTGGTTACCTGGGCGGTACGGTTACAGCCAACGCCTTGATGGGTGTCATCGTTGACGCGTCCGGCTGGGATGCAGGGTTTATTTTGCTCACGGTTTCGTGCGCTTTGGCAGCTCTCGTATTTGCGCTTACATGGAATGTACGCGGACAAGAGGTTGTAAAAAATCAGTAAAAAACAAGCAATAACCAATAAATAAAAGGCTTCACTCCTTGAAGCAAGACGTCTTTTCAAAGCTCAAAGCCAGCATAGTCAAGGGCGCAGGGACAAATGAGCGCCCTTGACGCGATGGCAAAGAGAAACAGACGCTTCTCAGGGATGAAGCCTTTTTTATGTGCGGACGTACGTACAGCCAGGCTGCGTATGTTTTCGTTTTACGATCTCATCATTTGTCTCACCAATTCACGATTGCGCTGTTTAAACACCTCATTGTGGGAGGAGACCATTGCGCTTTTGCCGGCATCCGGCTGGACAAATTGCTTTGCTTTGTTTACAGCGTTCGCAGCATCCTGGAAAGCCCCCGCGATCAAGTGCAGCTTCCCGTCGTAGTGCAAAATATCTCCGGCAGCGTAAAGTCCGGCTACCGAGGATTCGGAGTTGGCATTGCCGGAGACATAGAAGTCATCGACCAAGTCGATGTTCAGTGTGCTGTTTTTCAATAGGCCCGAATCTCGTTCATAGCCGTGATTGATAATGACTTCATCGACGGGCAAATACGAAACCTCTCCCGTTTCATGGTTCGTCAGCTCAACACTCTCGATTTCTTCGTGATTCGCCGATGCGACCAGCTTCGTAATCGACGTATGAAAAAAGCAGACAGCAGAGCTGTTCAAAAGCTGCGTGACCTGCGCTTCATGGCCCTTTAGCGCGTCCTTTCGGTACGTCAGGTACACTTTTTTCGCGATCGGCTCCAATTCGTTGGCCCAATCGATCGCAGAATTCCCTCCGCCGGAAATGATGACGGTCTTATCCCGGAAATACTTCAAAGACTTTACCGTGTAGTGCAAGTTGGCTACCTCAAATCTCTCGGCACCTTCGATCTCCAGCTTTTGCGGAGTCAATATCCCGCTTCCGACAGCGACGATCACTGTTTTTGAGTAGTGCTTTCGGCCAGAGGCCGCATGCAGGACAAAAATCCCTTCCTCGTCTCGGGTGATTGACTCTATTTTCTCGTTCAACACAACCTCCGGATGAAACGTCAATCCTTGCTTGACCAACTGCTCGATCAATTTCTCTCCGGTTATCGGAGTCAGCCCTCCCACGTCCCAAATCATTTTTTCCGGATAGACGTGAATTTTGCCGCCCAAATGCGGCTGGTATTCGATCAGCTTTGTTTTCATCTCCCGCAGCCCGCTGTAAAAAGTGGAGTAAAGCCCTGCCGGTCCCCCGCCTATCACTGTCACATCGAATAGTTCCTGACGCTCCATGTCCGATTCACTCCTTGACCAATAACATGCAATTGATTATCATTATCAACGAAGTATACACGCATTTCTTTGTTTTTACAATACAGTGCAGCTATTGACAACAAAAAAGACGGATACTATATTATTTTTGAAAGCGATACTGATAATCATTATCACCTATTTCCATATTCCTGTAAACGGGGTGTGACACATGGTTCGGCTGTATACGGATAATGTAAGCATTGGCTACGGAGAGCGCTTGATTGTGAAAAACCTCAGCGTTCAGATTCCCGACAAAAAAATCACCACCATCATCGGTTCAAACGGCTGTGGAAAATCTACGCTGCTAAAAGCAATCACGCGCATTATTTCACATCAGTCCGGCGCAGTCATTCTGGACGGAGAAAGCATCGCCAAAGAAAACACCAAGCTGTTGGCGAAAAAAATGGCCATTCTTCCGCAAACGCCGGAGAGCGCCAGCGGACTTACGGTCGGCGAACTGGTCTCCTATGGCCGCTTTCCCTATCAAAAAGGCTTTGGGCGCTTGAGCAAAAGAGATTATGAAGTTATTGACTGGGCACTCGAGGTGACTGGAACAAAAGAGTTCAAGTTCCGTCCTGTCGACGCCTTGTCAGGCGGCCAGCGCCAAAGGGTGTGGATCGCCATGGCCCTCGCACAGGAAACGGAAATTATTTTTCTCGATGAGCCGACAACCTATCTGGATATGGCCCACCAGCTGGAGGTTCTGGAGCTGCTGCAGAGACTGAATGCTGAACAGGAGCGCACGATTGTGATGGTACTGCATGATTTGAACCAGGCCGCCCGCTTTGCCGACTTCATCATCGCCTTGAAGGACGGGGAAGTCGTGAAGGCGGGAGATTGCGAAGAAGTGATGACACCCGAGGTCCTTAAAAAAGTGTTTCGCATCGATGCGGAAATCGGGCGCGACCCGCGTACGAACAAACCGGTTTGCGTCACCTACAACCTGATCAAAGGAGATTAACGCGATGAAAAAGTTTTTGTTCCCCTTCTTTCTGCTGCTCTCCCTCATCGTCAGTGCCTGCAGCGGGCAGCCGACTGAGCAAAAGGGAGCCGCATCCCCCGCGGAAACCGCTTCGGAAACGATTACCTACCAGTCGGAAAACGGGCCTGTTCAGGTGCCTGCCCACCCCCAGCGGGTGATCGTGCTGTCCAACTTCACCGGACACGTGCTGTCTCTTGGGGTGAACGTCGTAGGCACCGATTCATGGTCGTTAAAAAACCCTCGTTTTGCGGAAAAACTGAAAGACGCTCAAGAAGTGTCCGATGAGACGCTGGAAAAAATTATTGAGCTGCAGCCCGATCTGATCATTGGCCTGTCAAACGTCAATAACGTGGACAAACTGAACAAAATCGCGCCTACGGTTATCTACACGTACGGAAAGGTGGATTACCTGACGCAGTTCCTGGAGATCGGCAAGCTGTTGAACAAGGAAAAAGAGGCGCAAGCGTGGATCGATGACTTCAAGCAGCGGACCCAAAAGGTCGGAGCCGAGATCAGAGCGAAAATCGGTGAGGACAAAACCGTTTCCGTGCTTGAAAAATTCGACAAGCAGCTATATGTATACGGCAACAACTGGGGCCGCGGCACAGAGATTCTTTATCAGGAAATCAAGCTGAACATGCCCGAAAAGATCAAGGAAACAGCTCTCAAAAGCGGCTACTACGCGGTTTCATTGGAAGTTCTCCCCGAGTTCGTCGGCGATTACCTGATTCTCAGCAAGAACAAGGATACAGATAATTCATTCCAGGAGACCGAAACGTATAAAAACATTCCGGCGGTTAAAAACAATCGCGTTTTTGAAGCGCCTATGATGGAGTTTTATTTTAACGATCCTCTAACACTGGAGTATCAACTGGAGTTCTTTACAAAAAGCTTTCTTGGCCGCTGATTGATCCTGCTTATCGTGCTGAAGGTTCCTATCAAGGGGGTTTTCCCTGATCGCCTGTCTCCTGTCAGGCCCCCTTTAATCCAAACAAAGAAAAGATGGTAGACAGATGACGAAAGAAAACCAACGCTCGATCCCATTTGGATACAAATTGATCGCGGGCTTGCTTTCATTTGCCGCCATGTTTGTGATCGCCATGGTATTCGGGGCCGCTGACACGACTATCGGCGACGTATGGCTGGCCATTGCTTCCGATGCGACTGGCGATACGCTCTCGATGATTCGGGAAATTCGTCTTCCGCGCGAGATTGGCGCCATTTTCGTCGGCTCTGCACTGGCGGTGGCCGGTGCCATCATGCAAGGGATGACGAAAAACCCGCTCGCTGACCCGGGTCTGCTCGGTTTGACGGCTGGCGCCAACGCGGCTCTGGCCGTCGCGATTGCCCTGCTCCCGTCCGCCAATTCCTTTCATCTGATGATCGCCTGCTTTATTGGCGCAGCGATCGGAGCGATACTGGTTTTCGGGATGGGTGCGATGAAAAAAGGCGGCTTTTCTCCACTGCGCATCGTCCTGGCCGGTGCTGCCGTGTCCGCGTTCCTGTACGCAGTCGCGGAAGGCGTCGGCATTTACTTTAAAATTTCCAAAGACGTTTCCATGTGGACCGCTGGCGGATTGATCGGCACGTCGTGGAGCCAGCTCGAAATCATTGTTCCGTTTATTGTACTCGGCATTCTTCTTGCGGTTTTCCTTTCCCGGCAGCTGACGATTCTCAGCCTGAGCGAAGAAGTGGCCGTCGGATTGGGTCAAAAGACGATGCAGATCAAGACGGTTCTGTTTGTTGTCATCATTCTGCTTACAGGCGCATCTGTGGCCCTGGTCGGAAACATGACCTTCATCGGACTGATGGTTCCCCATATCGTCCGGGCCATTGTAGGAACGGATTACCGCTTTATCATTCCGATGTCGGCGATAGCCGGGGGCTCATTCATGCTGTTTGCCGATATGCTCGGACGGACCATGAACGCCCCGTATGAAACGCCAGTGGCGGCTATCGTTGCGATGATGGGGCTTCCGTTTTTCCTGTTCGTCGTGCGCAAGGGAGGGAAAGCATTCTCATGATTCATCCCGCTTTGCTCCGAAAACAGCGCGTCGTGCTGGCTGTTCTGCTCGCTCTGATTATCGCGACCTTTGCCATCGCCATGGGTATCGGGTACTCCTCCCTGTCTTATGACCGGCTGATCCCGACGCTTCTCGGCCAAGGCACGTTCAAAGAGGAATTCGTGTTGTTTTCCATCCGTTTGCCCCGCATGATCGTCACCCTGCTTGCGGGGATGGCGCTCGCGTTGTCGGGCTCCATTTTGCAGGGCATCGCCCGAAATGACCTGGCCGATCCCGGAGTCATCGGCATCAACTCGGGAGCAGGCGTCGCCCTGGCCGTTTTCTTTTTGTTTTTCCCGGTGAAGGCCGGCGCTTTTGTCTATTTGCTTCCGCTGGTCGCGTTTGCCGGGGCTATCGTCACGGCCTGCCTGATCTACCTGTTTTCCTACAGCAAAAAATCCGGTCTGCAGTCCGTGCGGCTCGTGCTGACCGGGGTTGGCTTTTCGATGGCATTGTCAGGCGTCATGATCGTGCTCATCTCATCTGCCGAACGCGAGAAGGTGGATTTTATCGCCAAATGGCTGGCGGGGAATATTTGGGGCTCGGACTGGCCTTTCATTTGGGCCATTCTCCCGTGGCTGGTGATCCTGGTTCCGTTTGCGTTCTACAAAAGCCAGCGATTGAATCTCCTTTCGTTAAACGAGCCTGTGGTGATCGGCGTCGGGCTGGAGATTGAAAAAGAACGTCTCGTGTTGCTGGTGACGGCTGTCGCGCTGGCTGCTGCGGCTGTTTCAATTACGGGAGGGATCGCGTTTATCGGACTGATGGCCCCCCACATCGCGAAGGCTCTCATCGGCCCGAGACACCAGCTGTCGCTCCCCATCGCGATTCTGATCGGCGGATGGCTGCTGTTATTCGCAGATACCATCGGGCACAATCTCGTGGACCCCGAAGGCATTCCGGCAGGGATCATGGTTGCTCTGATCGGAGCGCCGTACTTTATTTACCTGTTGCTGAGAAAATGACGCAAAACCGTTCAGTCAACCGTTTTGTTGCCACCAAAGGCTCATCCCCCTTACCTGAAAAATGGCGGATGAGCCTTTTCCTGCCCAACCTGTACCCCGTTCGTTTTCCTTGCCCAGGCAAGCAAACAGCCCGCACATACTCCCCTACTCCCGCCACGCGCTTTACATGGAACCAACAGCCTCTTCAACAGGTGTTTCTCCCGACAGAAGTTCAAAGGTTTTACGGTATGTGTTTTCCGCATTGATGACTGCAACTATTGCTTGGGCCACATCAGCACGGGGGATGCCGACCGTTCGATCTCCCGTTATCCGCTCGGCCGCTTGGATTTTCCCCGTTCCCGGAACGTCCAGCAGCCTGCCAGGCCGGATGATTGTATAGTTGAGCCTGGTTGATGCCAGCTTTTCATCGGCGTCTCCTTTTGCCTGATAGTAATGTCTCATCGATTCCGGCCCCTTTTCGGGCGTATCGGCGTTCATCGAGCTTACCATGATGAATCGGGTAATGCCTTTCCGCTCCGCCGCTTCAATCATTTTTTGATTGCTCCCAGGCGATCGACGAGCTCCGTTTTATCGCTGCCCGTATGCCCTCCCGAACCGGCTGTAAAGACAATAGCATCGACATTTTCCAGTGCATGGCTGAAATCTTCTTCTAGATCGGCGACGACCACTTCGCCACCCAACGCTTCCATTTCTTCTGTTTGATTTTTATCGCGAATCATCGCTACGGGATGGAAGCCTTTTTGGCCAAGCAAAGACACGACCTGCTTTCCTATTTTTCCGTGCGAACCTACCACTAACACATTCATATTGGATTCCCCCTTTGGGCGTATGCGGATTACTTTTGGCTATACCGATTATTGCCTGATCTGCCAAAGAAAATGTGCATTTTTATCAGGCAGCTTTATCTTCCACTCTCCACCGGGAAGCTGCCTTTCTACAAGGACAAGCGATAGCGTTACTTCTTTTGCCTCTTTGGGCACTTCTTTGACGATCAGGGTCGTCACCGTATGACTTCCCTTCTGATCCGAATAGCTTCTTGTTTTCTCTACATCAAACTCCGCTTTATACACGTTTCCCTCTTTATCCGTGACCAGCCATTCTGGAGGATCGTTGCCAATAGATTTCTGGATAGAATCAACCGTAATCCTGTAGGTAGAGAAGGCAGAGTCCGTTGCTTTTTCTTCCCGAACGTCTAGTACCTCGTAGTGATTCCCTTCGTATTCCCCTCCCCGTAAGCCTTCGCCATGAAGAGGAACAACCAGCGAGAAATCTGCCCTTTCGGTAATGAAGACGTCTTCCAAATGGAAAAACACGTCTTCTGCCGGTTCTTCAAACGGTGCGAAGTAATAGGTCATTTTGTTGCTGCCCGCTTGCTGCTCGTTTGAGCCGGGAAGTGTATAAATCAACCCCGACTCGAATTGATAATTGCTGTTTTGGCGGGAATCTGCGAGTATGTTGCCTTCTTTATCACGGATCGTAAATTCCGGGTGATGGGATGAGAGCAGTCGAGTGGCCACCTCTTCCCTTGCGCCCTTTGCTTTCAACTCTTCCACTTGCCGCACTATTTTCTCCCTTGCTTCCAAGGTCCACTCCGTCTCTACTTCCAATGCGGTCGCACTTGGCGCATATGTGATTTGTCCCAACTTGACGGTCATTCCCTTTGGGCTTGTGTACTGCTCTTCAACCTTCAGCTTTTTGGTTGCAGCAATACCTTTGCGCAAATCAACAGGAATCTCCATATTCAGATGGGTCTTATGCAGCTCCTTGGAACCGATGCCCTTAATCTCCAGATGGACTGTGACCTGCTCAGGGGGATTTTCGAGAGGAAACACCAGGTCTGCATACTTATCTGTCCTACGAAACAGCGGGCTTCGCCGGATTACCTTGTCATTTGCGTCCACAACATATACGTTGTTTGCTCCATAGGCAGGAAAAAACTGGTCCGGGAGTATCCGTCCTTGCGCATCCTCCAGGACATACGACAGCACAATCCTGGTGGGATCGGCTATGACTTCCTTTACCCGCAGCGTTATTCCGTTGTCCGACACCGCTTGATTCAGCTCGGTGGAGAAGCCTTGTTTTGCCGCTTGTCTCAAGCCTGCCTCGCCTGTGATGGTCTGGAAAAAGGAAGACAGAAAAGCAGCAAACGCAGGAGAAACCTGGGTACCGATCGCCATAACCAGCACAGCCGCCGCGACAACAGATGAGACTAGCAGTCCTCTCCTTTTGGCTGGCCCCCCGCCCTTCTTCAGCACTGGATCAGATTTTTCTACTTCTATTCCTTCGTCTTGGATTTGCTGCATCACCTCGTTTGCAAAATCGTCAGGGAGCATCTCCATCATCCATCCGTCCCGGATCAATTCAACCTCTTTACTCACCCTCGCATAGACAGCCTGGCATTTCCTGCAATGGCGCAAGTGAGCCTCCACCCGCAGAGTATCGGCCGCGTCTGTTTCCCGGTCTGCATAGGTGGGCAGAAGCGCTTGGCATTCCTCACATTTCATACGGACCACCCCTTTGGCGAGCAGCGCATGGTATTCGCTCGTAATTTTTGTTTGGCGCGATGCAGCTTTACCTGGATTGTACTGACGGGGATGCCAAGGATGTCGCTGATTTCCTGGTAAGAAAGGTCATTGCTATAGCGGAGAAGCAAGACAAGCTGATAGCTCTCTGGCAACGCGTCTAGCATTTCCCGCATTTCGGAAGCAAACTCCTTTTGAATATAGGCGCTTTCCGGCGTTTGTTCATTCGTCATCGAAAGCTGATCGATTTCATGAAAATCTACAGTCTGAAGCCTTTGACTTTTCTGCATATCAATGCAATGGTTGATCGCGATCCGACAGAGCCACGGGTAAAACTTTCTGTTCAGATCATAGCTGGCGAGCTTTTGAAACGCTTTTATAAAGCATTCCTGCGTCAGGTCTTTTGCCTCTTCTCTTGAGTGAACCATGCGGTACAGGACGTTGTATATTCTGTCTTTATATTTGGTAATGAGATGCGCATACGCCTGTTTGTTGCCGTCCAACACCTGAAGGACCCAGTTCCGATCTTCATCCATCGATGTTCCTCCTTTTCACGCTCCCTACCCAACCAATACTGAAAAACCAAACAAAAACTTACACCTTTTTTCCACAAATCGTCGAATGAGCCAATCAATCATTTTTACTGTAAGATTCACAAGCGCAATTCAGTAATGAGGAGTGTATGCCAAATCATGTAAAAAACAGGAGGCTTCTGAAATGAAAAAGAAAACGAATCTCAAAAAACAAATTTCTGCGTATGCACTTGGAGCGATGTTGATCGTGTCGATTTCTCCGGCAAGTGCGGCGAGTGATGCAAAATCACCGCTCCCGCCATCTTCAGCACCATCCCTAAACCAAACGCAGTTGCCGAAACAACCTGCCTCTTCCAAAGCGGAAGACAAGGCTACCGTCATTTCCAGGCAAGCCGGATTCGAGCTGCACTTTCCCAGCTACATTCCGGGAGACAGGACATCCGTTACTCTGCGTTTCTCGGAGAAAACCAAACATGTCGCAGGTTCTTTTTTCAGTCAAACAGAATTGCCGTTCTTCCTGGAAATGTGGAAAGGCGATATCGCCGCAGAAAGCAAAGGCTTGACCAGGATTGCAACCAAGAAGGGGCCAGCCTACCAGGGAGTGCAAAAGGAAGCGCACGGCGATGTACATGTGTTGATCTGGGAAGAGGAAAACGGCATTCTTTATCGTTTGACCAGCAGGCTTTCGCCCGAGGAATTGGTCAAAATTGCCGAGTCTGTGGAAAAAGGCAACAAAGTAAACGTCATTGAGGATTCGGACGAGGAGCAAGTACTGGTACATGAGCTTGATACCGCCAAAGCCTCGGAATTGTTTGGCGCGGCTGTCAAATTGCCGGCCTATCTACCCGGCAACGTGAAAAAAGAGAACGTCAAAATTAGCGCCAACATCTACAAAGGCAGCTCGACCATCACGATTTACGACGGGGCAGCAGGGATCACAGGAAGCTACTTCTCTCTGGTGCACGAAAAGAGAACTCTCTCGAAAGAGGATACCGCAGACATGAAGCCTGTTCAACTTGGCCAAGGAACTGCCTTCGTCGGAACGGCACCCCTGACAAGCTTTATGCATCCTGAATTAAAACAGCTCCCGGTATTGGTATGGGAAAAAGACGGCGTTGTGTATAGCCTGAAAGCGAACGCCCCCATTGATGAGCTAAAGAAGATGGCCGAGTCGCTGTAAACTTGCCCTCCTGGTCTTGTGCGTAATCAATGTCCCCGGAGAACGGGCGCGATAAGTGTTTTCTTTACATGAACTTGCCAAATGTGATAACAAATACGAGAAGCCAGGCTCCCTCACCGGAGGAACCTGGCTTTTGGCGTAAAAACTGCCTTCACTGCGTTCTTTTTATAATGATGCGCGTGCAGGAGACGCTCACCGCTCAGCAACGTATCAGACACTCTGGAACGTATCAACATTCCGAAACGTATCGGACACTCAGGAGCTGCGCAACGTCCGCTTCAAGAATTCTCTCGTTCGCTCTTGAGTCGGATGGTTGAAAATTTGCTCGGGACTTCCTTCCTCTGCGATGACTCCCTTGTCCATAAAGACCACGCGATCGGAGACTTCCTTTGCGAACTCCATTTCATGCGTGACGATCAACATCGTCAGACCGGATTCGGCAAGCTGCTTCATCACCTTCAGCACCTCGCCCACCATTTCCGGGTCAAGCGCCGATGTCGGTTCATCGAACAGCATCACATCCGGCTCCATGGAAAGAGCCCGCGCAATGGCCACGCGCTGCTTTTGCCCGCCCGACAATTGATTCGGCCTGGCGTTCACATACTTGTCCATCCCGACAATTTTGAGATACTTCATCGCGACTTTTTCAGCTTCATCCTTGGATCGCTTTAACACCTTTACTTGCCCGACCACGCAATTGCTCAGCACATTGTGATTATTGAACAGGTTAAACTGCTGGAATACCATGCCCAGCTTTCGGCGGTAGGTGAAAATGTCGTGCTTCTCGTCTAAAATGTTTTCACCCTTATACATAATTTCCCCGCCGCTCGGCTTTTCCAATAGATTGATGCATCGAAGCAGCGTTGATTTGCCCGATCCGGAGGAACCGATAATCGTAACGACTTCTCCTTTTTTGACCGAAAAATCGATGTCCTTTAATACCTCGTGACTGCCAAAGTATTTGTTGACGTGTTTAATTTCTATGATGGTCTCCATATGCTCGCCTCCTTCCTCGATTATTTCTTGCCTTCTGCCTGCACGGGATTCGCCATTACGGCGTAATTGTCCGGGCCTTCCAGCTTTCTTTCGAAATAGCGCAAAATTTTCGTGACGATCAGGGTCATGATGAAATACATCACACACGCAACAAAAAAGGACTCGAAATATCTGAAGTTATTCCCGGCAATCGATTTGGTCGTGAAATACAATTCGGTGACCGAAATGACATTGAGTACGGAAGTATCCTTGATATTGATGACAAACTGGTTCCCCGTTGCCGGCAGGATATTGCGAATCACTTGCGGCAGCACGACATTCATCATCGTTTGAACGTGATTCATCCCAATCGCATGGGCTGCTTCAAACTGTCCCTTGTCAATCGAAATAATCCCGCCGCGAACAATCTCGGCCATGTACGCTCCCGTATTAATCGACACGACGAAAACGGCGGCCAGAATCCGGTCCATATCAACCCCGAACGCCAAGGCGGAACCGTAGTAGATGACCATCGCCTGCACAATCATCGGTGTTCCCCGGAAAAATTCGATATACGTAGCTAGAATGGCATTGACTGCTTTCAAAATCGCCCTTTTGGCTCCCCGCTCCGGAACGGGGATCGTCCGGATAAGCCCGATCAATAGGCCAATGATGGCTCCCAAAATCGTTCCGAGCAAAGCGATGAATAGGGTCATTCCCGCTCCGCGAAGGAACATGGGCCAGTTTTCGGAAATGATTTTTACAATCCACTCGAAGCTCATCGTTCTCCTCCGTTCATGCAGGGAAGCTCCCCTGCCCTATGCGCATAAAACCGACTGCATGGAGATGCAGCCGGTTCGCAAGCGATTATTGTGCTGCTGGTTGATTTTTGATGGCTGTATCCATGATCCTGGTACGCTCTTCCTCCGAAATGCCGGATAAAATCTCATTGATTTTTTTCGTCCATTCACTGTCTTTTTTCACGCCGACAGCGATGGCCGTATCATCTTCCGAGGTCGTAAATCCATCCGTAAACTCGACCATGGCAAAGTTCGGGTTGGCCGTGGAGGCACTGACGGCTTCCGGACGCTCAGAGACGTAACCGTCAATCATTCCGGATTCAAGCGCTACGCGCATCGCCGGGAAGTTGTCCATCGCAGGCTCCTGAACGACGCCCTCGATTTGATTGATCACGGAATAGTGGAATGTATTCAATTGGGCAGTCACTTTTGCCCCTTTGAAATCCTGGATGGAAGTAGCGTTCTCGTATTTTCCGCCTTTTTTCACGACCATGACCAAATTGGATTTATAGTAGTTGTCCGAGAAATCGATCGTTTGTTTGCGCTCTGCAGTTGGAGACATCCCTGCAATGATCGCATCGATTTTGCCGGAGGTTAATGCAGGAACAAGGCCATCCCACTCCGTTTTCACGATGACCAATTTTTTGCCCAGGCCATCCGCAATCTTTTTCGCAATTTCTACATCGTATCCGCCTGCGTACTCCGCATTGCCGTCGATTTTCACAGCACCGTTGGAATCGTCCATTTGGGTCCAGTTGAACGGAGCGTATCCCGCTTCCATCCCTACCTTGAATGTTCCCTCATCGGTTGAGGCAGACTGCGAGCTGCCTCCGCCTGTCCCACATCCTGCGAGCAAAAGTACAGCGGATAGAAACATAGCTATGAATGATGACTGTTTTTTCATGGTTCATTTTCTCCTTTGGCTTCTGGGTTTTTGGCTGAAAAAATGCAAAAAGCGACCTGAGATAGACTCAGGTCGCACTACAAACATAGTT
Source organism: Brevibacillus borstelensis (assembly GCF_003710865.1). Lineage (GTDB taxonomy): Bacteria > Bacillota > Bacilli > Brevibacillales > Brevibacillaceae > Brevibacillus > Brevibacillus borstelensis. The sequence continues at coordinate 47,016 of NZ_RHHO01000052.1, forward strand.
GCCCAAATACCTCTCTTTTCCCAGATGAGATAGCACAACTCAATAAATCGGGTCATTTATTGAGACAGTCCTGCAGCTCTTAACTGCAGACCCAGCAATGCAATACCGAGAAATATTGCAAGCTTCGGCGACATTTCCTTCTCCCTGGCATCAACGCTTTCTCGAACTCCGCCAAGGACTGTTAAATATCGCAACCTCTACCTCACTGTTTTAAGTGAGGTCCATATTCAATTATGTTTTTGAGTTTACAATGTTATGTTAATTCTGTCAACCTGGGTCTTTTCTCCAAATGATGCTGGCAGACTATTTTTTGCGTTCCTGTATGCGCAAAAAGACTTATTCCTCTCATCAATGTATGGGGGCGAGGCTCTCCATGAATGTTTTCCACTCTTCTTCGTTGCTGTTTGACTGCAGATGATAATAGCGAAGCTCGTTGTATTTCGTCTGACTGTCCAAGTCTTGTTTCGGCAGAAATACTGCTTCCCACACACCTTGTTTGTTTAACGAATTATCCATATCGACCACATAATTGCCGACTATCTCAAACCGATCATCGGATTTCTGACTGTTGCCTTTATTTGCGTACCACTCGATCATCGGATGGTAGTCGTATGTTGATTTCTTCATTTGCAGAAGTTCAATGTACGTATCGCTGTTTACGTACGAGATTAAGAGAGACCCTTCATTTAGATCCAAGAGCGTTTTTTGTTCAGTATAACCATCCGGCAGAGACTCCGGTAAGAATACTTGAAAGCTCAGTTTTTTTATTTTATCAATGCTTACAGTAGAGCTCGCACAAGCAGCCAGCAGGAAACAGACGACGAACGGTACCAATCTCCTTATAAACATAGCATCACCCGTATTTTATCATTTGTTACTTACCATAGCGGGGACTCCCATCCTCTTCCTGTCCCTTGGAAAACAGCCTTGAGCCAATTCCACCAGCTGAGGCCGACCAGCAAACGGCTTGATTTGATTGCTTGTTACAAACTTTATGACACGAGTCATAAACATCTCTTTACAGGTGTGAATGTTCCCTCGCTCTTTTCATGGCTACACTAAGACTACATGAAATTCATACGCAAAAGGGTGAGGGATATGGAACAACGCAAAGAAAGAATCCGTCTTCTTGATATTCTGCGAGGCTTTGCAATCCTCGGGACGTTAGGGACAAACATATGGATTTTCGCCCATTTGGGGGATCTTACCTACCTTACGACATATGATTATTCTGGGTGGTGGGCAAAAGACGATCTCATCAGGATGATCGTGTTATTTCTCGTCAACGGGAAGCTGCTGGGATTGTTGACAATCATGTTTGGAGTAGGACTTGAGCTAAAATATCAGCAAGCCATTCGCAAAGGGAACGCTTGGCCTGGAATCTATATTTGGGTATCCTCGCTTTTATTCCTGGAAGGCTTGCTGCATTTTACCCTGGTCATGGAGTATGACATCTTAATGAGCTATGGCATAACTGCAATGATCGTCGCCTACATCGTCAAAGGCGGCGACCGCTTGATATCCATAACGATGAAAGTGCTTGGAAGCCTGCATGCAACTGCCATCCTGGGGATCCTGGTGATTAGTCTGATTGATGCCAATATGACACTGCGCGGTTCTGACGAAGTCATCGCTCTTTATAGAGACGGCTCTTGGCTGCAGCAAGTCCATTATCGCCTGTCTCATTTCGTCCCGCTTAGATTGGAAGCGATCTTCACGATTCCCATGAATGTCTTTTTATTTTTGCTTGGTGTTCGCTTTATGCGTGCGGGGGTCTTTTCTCAAGATGAGAACGGCAAAAAACAGCGCGACAAGCTTTTCATACTGGGAATGTTTATCGGCTTGCCTTTAAACCTGTTGATTTTTATCCCTGGAGGCGTTTTTGATCTCCCTGTTCGCTATTTATTCGCGCCCCTTCTTTCCGTAGGGTATTTGGCGATTATTGGAAGAATGATACAATATACGAAGTTGAATTGGCTTTGGGGCCTTCTTGAAAATGCCGGAAAAATGTCTTTAAGCTGCTATGTCATGCAAAATATCATTTGTTCCATTCTTTTCTACGGTTGGGGTTTTGCTCTTGGCGGAAAGCTGGATTCCGTGACAATTATCGTAGTTTGGATCGGAATATCCGTATTCCAAATACTGTTTGCAACGGCATGGCTTCAAGGTTTCAGGTTTGGACCTATGGAAACGCTCCGTAGACGTGCAATAGGGATTTTCGATACGAGATAACCGCTCTGGAGGCTATCAATGATAAGGAAGCTCTACCCGAGAGAACAAATCAAAAACTATCTGCTCTTAGATGTCATATCGGTTGTGTTTTTGTTTTATTATGTTCTACGTTCGAATTCAACGCTTGGTCTCTCGGGAAGCTTCATTCTTCTGCTGGCATTCCTCGTTTCATTTTACATGGGGCTTTGGTATCGGAATCTATACCTTTTGGCGGCCGTTCTCACCGGCTTTGTTACGCTTGCTCTGCTCGGTATGTATGTCGGTCCGAATCTCCTGTTTTATGGGTTCATCTTTGCTGATCTTCTGGGAAGATCAAAGTCCAAATGGCATATTGGTGTAGGGATTGCAGCCATCGCCCTCATGTTTATGGCTGTTTTCTGGAAGAGAACGGGCAACCTTCTCGATGAGAATTCGATCCTTCTCCCGTTTATGATTATTCAAATGTTTTTTCCGATTGTGATTTATATCAAAGAAAAAGCGAAGACCCTGCAAGGTGAGTTGGATGCCGCAAATAAACAGCTCGGAAAATTTATCCAACAGGAGGAAAGGCAGCGTATCGCGAGAGATCTGCATGATACACTGGGGCAAACCCTGACCATGATCAAATTGAAAAGCGAGCTGGCTACAAAATGGATAGACAAAGATCCCTCGCAGGCCAAGGAAGAGCTGAAGGATATCCTGGCCACATCGAGAATCGCTTTGAAACAAGTCAGAGAACTGGTCTCTGATATGAAATTCACCTCTCTGGCAAATGAAATAGAGCATTCCCGAGAGCTGCTGCACACAGCGGGTATCGAATTTGAAGTCGTGGAAAAGGGGAAGCCTCCGCTGTTATCCAGTGTGGAGGAGACGATGGTCGCTCTCTCTATCCGCGAAGCCATGACGAATATCGTCAAGCACAGCCGGGCCAAGCGGTGTACGCTACAATTGGAAACCATGGACAATCATTATTGGGTAACGATTACCGATGACGGAGTCGGGCTTGTAAACCAAAAAAGCGGAAATGGAATTCAGTCGATGAACGAGCGGATGCAAGCTCTTCACGGAACCTTCATCGTAACTGATTCGCCTACGGGCGGAACCGTTGTTTCCATGAAGCTTCCGCTCCGTCGGCAAGGAAAGGAGGACCCTGCGCTATGATTCGCGTCGTCATTGCAGAAGATCAACAAATGCTTCGCGGCGCCTTCGCCTCTTTGTTAAAATTTGAAACCGATATTGAGGTGCTGGCAGAAGCTTCGGATGGGAAGCAAGCCTGGGAGGCAATACAAAAGCACCAGCCTGATGTGTGCGTGCTTGACATCGAAATGCCTCTTATCAGCGGTCTTGAGTTGGCCGAGCTGATAAGAAGAGCCAACCTGCCCTGTAAAATCATGATTGTCACGACCTTTGCCCGTCCCGGCTATTTAAAGAAAGCGATCGATGCCCAGGTGGATGGCTACTTGCTAAAAGATGAACCGATTGATTTTCTGATTGAATCCATCCGCAAAGTGATGAAGGGAGAACGCGTGGTCAGCACGGATTTGGCGGCAACACTCTTTATGAAAGAGGAAAATCCGTTAAGCGAACGGGAAATCGAAATGCTGCGCCTGACCAAAATAGGAATGACGACAGATGACATCAGCAAGGCCCTGTACTTGACAAAAGGAACCGTGCGAAACTATTTATCTTCCGCGATACAAAAGCTGGAAGCCGAATCGAGACAGCAGGCCGTGCAAATTGCCGATGAGAAAGGGTGGCTTTAAATCCCTATACCGAGAACTTAAGCGCCTTGTTGATCAGAAACAAGTACTCCCGCAGTTCTTTTTCCATGCTGAAATGGGACAAATATCTCTGTAAATGGTTCGCAACGATACCTCAAAATGCTCTGCAAGCTCTTTGCCTGTAACCGTCCCTTTTTTGGAGATGATCAGGACCATGGAAAGTAATCGATCTACCCGCATTGTTATGTATCACGTTGGTTGCCAACGCTTCCTCCCTTGTTTTTGTGCGGCCTGCGCGCTTGTTTGGAAAGCTTTTGAGAATACTTTTTCGCCAAAAGCACCGCTTCTGCCTTCGATTGAGAAAATAAAATCGGGACATCGCTTAGCAATGTCCCGATTATCGCGATTATTCTATTTTTGCCCGATACTCTATCAGTTCGTGTGTTCATCATCCGTGTCCGCAGCCAATGGAGCGGCCTTGCCAACGCCAAAAGCGTAATAGCTGATCACGACAATACCCAGGAAAACAATACCCGCAATCAGGGAGACGCGTGTTTCATCGTTAATCCACATGCCGATCAGTACCATGATCAAAAATGCGATCGTCGCGTAGTTTGTCACCGGTGCAAACGGCATTTTGAATGGATGGTTGGCCATTTCCGCTCCTTTTGCTTTTCTGAAACGGATTTGACTGATCAGGATGACAAACCATGGAACCATACCGGGAAGCACGCTTGCGCTGTACACATACACAAACAGATTTTCCGGCGCAATGTAGCTCAGAACAACGCCTACGAGCAAGCCGACCAGAACGCCGATCGTTCCGAGCAAAGGCACGCCGTTGCCGGACAGCTTCGTAAATATTTTGGGAGCCTGTCCGTTTACACCGAGCGTATACAGCATGCGTCCCGCACTGTAAATGCCGCTGTTGCAGCCAGACATCGCAGCCGTAATGACGACGAAGTTAATAAGCCCCGCCGCAGCCGTAATCCCCACTTTCGCAAAGGTTGCCACGAACGGACTGCCGATCGCGTCCAATTGATCCCACGGGTAAACGGTTACAATAACAAAGATCGCGCCAATATAGAAGATCAAAATGCGCCAAATGATAGTTTGAATCGCGCTCGTCAACGTTTTGCGCGGGTCCTTGGCTTCCCCTGCTGTAATCCCGATGAGCTCGACACCCTGATAGGCCCCGATCACCAACGAGAGCGCAAAGAAAAAGCCTGTCCAACCGCCAGTAAAGAAGCCACCGTGCTCCCACAGGTTCGATAATCCGATCGCGTCTCCTCCGTTGCCGATACCAAAGAAAATCAAGCCAAACCCGGCAACGATCATCAAGACGATGGTGACGATTTTGATCATCGCAAACCAAAACTCGAATTCGCCAAATGATTTCACCGAGAACAAGTTCGCTGCACCGAGAATCACCATCGCGATCAAACCCGGTATCCAGGCGGGCAAATCCGGGAACCAGTACTTCATATACGTCCCGACCGCGATAATCTCCGACATCCCGACAATGACCCACTGGAACCAGTTGCTCCAAGCCGTCAAATATCCGGCCAAGGGATGGATGTACTTGTGGCCAAAGGTCGCAAACGAACCTGTGCTTGGCTCCAGATACAGCATTTCTCCCATCGCACGCATGATGAAAAAGATGAAAATCCCAACAATTGCATACGCAAGCATAACGGACGGACCAGTCCATTTGATCGTGCTTGCCGACCCCATAAACAAACCGACACCAATTGTCCCGCCCAAAGCGATCATCTGGATGTGACGCGCTTGCAGGCCCCTGTTCAATTCTTTGTTTGCCACTCCGGTTCTCTTCCTTTCTGCTGCCTCTGGCTGAATTCTCGGGAAAGCTCTCGATACCCTGGGTCCGATCCGCAGTGAAGAGGCGGGTATCCGTGTTTGTACATATAGTTTGTACGTAATAGAAAGAAACCGTTCTACTCCATGATTGCGCATTTTTTACTCAGCATTCCCAATAGTAAGAAAACTGGAACATCTATTCCCCTTGGGTTCGTTGCTGAATTACTTTTATTGTAATATGTTTTTTTGGTGAACACAATTATATTCGGTGGAAAAACATTTGGTAAATCAATGTGTCTCGTGTAAATATAAAGTAAAAAATATGTTATTGATCAATCGTTTTTTGATTGAAGCTAACAAAAGTCAGCCTAGTCATACGCTTACGTTTATCCTTTAAGACTGTACAGCCCCATGAAAAAAAGAGCAGCACAATGCTGCTCCTCTCAACCCGAGATAGGCATAAAACTCTCACTCAAACAAGAAACCCAGCCATAATCTGCTCAATATCAAACGGAGTTACTCCGTTTTCCACGGAAAAAATCGAATCTGCCAGCTCCGGAGTATTCACTTGCTCCCCTCTTGCCTGGGCATGGAGCGTAAATAAATCGTACAGGTCTGGCTTCCGCAATGCAGTCATGGCTTTCCCCATCAAGACCATCCCTTTTTGGTTCCCCTCTACGTTGTTGTAGTAGCCGGGATTTCTCGTCAGCGCCAAGTCGGCCCAGATGATTGTGCGTTCCACCAGATCGAAAATGACGGGGATCGCAATCTGCGTATCGGCTGCGACATCGATTTTATTTTCCACCGTCGCTGGCTCGAAGATCTCGCCAGACCCCGGTTTCTTTCTCATCATCCAGCCCACGAAACACTCCGGCAAGTCGCAATAAGGCTGATCGGTAAAAGAATGAAGCGCAGCCACAATATAACGACCGCCATAATCGACAATGGACGGAATATGCAGATCAATGAACTCGCACGCTCCCTGGGGAGCTGCCACGATATCACCGCTGTGCACGGCCCGATACTTGGAGGATCGGAGATTGGTATAGGAAATATGCTCGACATACTCCCAGTTTCGATCATACATGACAGCGGACAAATCAATATCTACACGATCCGTAGGCTTGCCGTCAACCATGCCCTCCTTCCACCAGTTGAAGAAACGAATCGTATCCCCCTCTGGCATCGGCAAACGGCTTCCCCGGACAATCGTACGCAAGGCTTTGCTTGCCGATCTTTGGGAGAACGGGACATGGTACCACTTCAAGCGTTCATCGATATACGTCTTCCCGAGCGGAGCCAGCGCCGAAAACCGCTGGATGAGCACCTGATCGCACAACTGCACGATGTCTTGGCATACCGCTGCATCTATCTCGGGGAGAGCATTGGGGATCGCAAACGCTTTGGCCACAATTCCTTTTGGGAAAAAGATTCGCAGATCGTGAGGCTCATGGCGATGTGCAAAATGAGACTTCACTTGCAAGAGCACAGGCGTCGATACTTGGCTCGCGACCTCGCCGAATGCCAGCACTACATACTGCGTCTCATCGGTTGATCTTAGCAACTGATCCAATCTTCTTGCAAACTCGCCCGGACGCTGCATCAATAGATCGATCAGTGACCACACATCACGAGATTGGAAGGCCAGTTCAACGCTTGCGTTGAAGGTCGCAAATGACTTGTTATTGCGCAAAATATCGAAGGCTTCCTGACATCGCGGAAACTGATGCTTGTATTCCGATGGATGCAGGATTTCGCCCAATCGAATCCAGCGCTGTTTATATCTCAGCATATCCTCTGTTATCGGGTGGCATTGTTCCAGCAAGCCAAGCAGCAGCCGTCTCTCTGAGCGCTTGAATTTGCGGAAACGCGCAGCCTCGGCGAGACTGACATCGCCTTGTGACCAGGCTACAGCCAGACGAAGGACATCTGTTGCGGTCTTTATGTAACGCCCGATAAGCTTTATATCTGCCTTGTCATGCTTTAATAGGGAACCGACCACGAATCCGACATTCTCCTTGAACGGAATCTCCGAAGGGAGAATCTCATCCAAGTCAGCCGAATCCGCCCACCCGATCGCCGCATCGATGTCTTCTCTGTCTGTCTCGGAGATCGACACCTTGGCTTGAATCAGCCGGCGGATCATGGCATGAAACTCCGCTTTGGTTCCAAGATCGATCACTTTCAGGTTTCCTTTATCCAATAAAGGCTGTATGTGCACCGTCTCGTACTCAGGCAAATCCAGAGTCAGATAGTGATAGATGGCATTCAGGTAAAGCTCGGCATCGTGATACTCCATCACTTGCATCGGGAAGCCCGGGTACATCGGCTTGTACTCCACGTGAGCGCCAACCAGCAGCTTTAGATCGACTACCAATTGATGATAGAACGCTTCGAACTGCTCTTTGGACAAGCTACGAACGGTGTACATGAATTGAGGCGAGAACGTAAACCCGAGATGTTCGATATTTTTCATGGCCGTAGCCAAATAAGCTTCCGAAAGTCGGGGAGACCCTTGCACCGCGTTTTCCGTGTTCACAATCAGTTTGTTTGCTCGCCGCAAATAGATGGTATTGATCATCGCAAAGACTCCAGGCAATTTTATATCCGTACTCCGTGTTAGAGAATGAAGGATAAGGTGGATATGAAAGCCCGGATGCCTCCTCTCCTGATGATCCTTCAGGAAAGCTGCGACCCTACTTTTCCAATTTTGTCATAGAAGGAAGGATCGCAATAGCCTGAAGGCCAAAGGCCGAGGTCAAAGCGCGAAGCCCGGTGACATCGAACCCTTGATGGATTCATCATCGCAGACTTCTGGAGGTGCGAACAGGGTGAATGTATTACGACACCTCCATTATCCCAACTACTTGTTATTCATCCTGCTGTGGACACGAAAAGTTACCGTTGCCCCTGTACCTACCGCACTTTTAAACAGAAGCCCCGTCCCGGAGTGACCGTTTTCATCGCCGATCTGTATATATCAATCCAACCCCTGACCTGCCATCTGCTTTTCTGTCCAATATTCGTTGCAAGAAAACGTCGTCCATTCCGACTCCATCGTCTTCAACCGACTGCTGCGTTTCATGGACAGAAATCGGAATCATAATCTTTCTCCCGCGAGCGCGCTTCATAGCCATGCCTCGTAACGGCCAGTTGAAAAGGCCATCCTTGCGGGACGGCCTTTTCATCACGGGATATACATTACCCCTCGTATGCTTGCTCTAATGATCTCATATCGATTTTCGCTTTCGTTTGAAGTAATGCCTTCATCACTCCTTCTGATCTTTCCGGATCGGGGCTGCATATCATTTCGGTTAAATTGCTTAGGACAATTTGCCACGATACTCCGAACTTGTGTTTCAACCACCCGCACACCTGCGCCTTCTCGTCTCCACCCTCGGAGAGCTTGTCCCAGAAGTAATCCAATTCTTCTTGATGATCACAATGGACAATAAAAGATATAGCCTCTGTGAATTTGAATTGCGGACCGCCAAGCAGCGTCAAGAATTTGACTCTCGTGCTTGTTCTTCGTCAAGCTGAAGAAAAGAGTGGGACGTCAGCTTGTTCATGAAATCCCTGATGAACTCCAGTTGTTCCCTTGTATACCCGGCCATAAAGTGGGCCGCAGCGGCCTGGATGCGTTCTTCCAGCCGCTCATGTAGCTTATAGATCGTCTCTCCCTGCGGTGTAAGCGTAAAATACAGTTCCTTTTTATTGCCCGGAATAGTCTCGAACGCGATCAAGCCGAGCACCTTAAGACGTTTCGTTAGTTTAGAAACGGTTCCCTTAGGAATGCCGAATTGGCTAGACAGCGTGCTTCCATTCGTCCGGCCGAGCTTGCCGATTCCATCCAACACATGAAGCATCATAAACGTCATCTCGCTCAATATGGCCTGTACTTGCTCATCCGAGGTTTGCGCCAACATCCAAGCCTTTTCCTCATCGTCCTCTTCCTGTATTTTTTTTGCAAATCGTGTAAATACCTCAAACACTTCCCGGAGCAACCGTTCATCGTGAGGCTGATTCATGTTCCCTTTGTTCCTTTCCTTTTCACCGTAGCATTGTCCTCAGTATAACAAATTAAATCAAGATTCGTAAATAATGTTTCCCGGAAACAATATTGACACCCGAAATCCCTTCTGTTATATTGTTTCCAGGAAACAAAAGTGAATAAGGAGTGCCTTGCCATGAATAAAACCTTTAATGAAGTGCTGGCAGCTATTATGAGTCATCGCTCTATCCGCAAATTCAAAAACGAAAAGCTGACACCATCCCAGATCGAAACTATCGTTCGGGCCGCCCAGATGGCCTCGTCATCCAGATTCATGCAAGCCTACTCGATTATCGGGCTTACCGATCCCGCCCTGAAGCGGGAGTTAAGCGAAATCACAAAGACGCCGTATATTGAGGAGAACGGACACCTGTTCATTTTCTGCGCGGATTTAAAACGACTCACGGTTATGGGTACCGAGCAAGAGAAGCAGGATATGCGAATGATGCTGGAAAGCTCTGTTTTTTATCAAATCGCTGTCACCGACACAGCGCTCGCCGCTCAGAACGCCGTACTGGCTGCAGAATCTTTAGGGCTTGGCGCCGTTATTATAGGATCAGTCTCCAAAGATATTCGGCGGCTTGACCAGATGCTTGCACTGCCGGAATATGTCATCCCGCTCTTCGGCATCGCTGTCGGCGTACCCGACCAGCAGCCTGAAATTAAGCCCCGCCTTCCGCTAGAAGCCGTTTACTTCGAAAATAGGTACCCATCCGAAAGCGATTTGAAGGAACGAATCGAAGCGTACGATCATGACATGAGACACTACTACCAAACCCGCAGCGAGAATAACCGCGACGCCGGCTGGTCGCGAAGTCACATCGACCTGCTCAAATTGCAATTGCCGCTCAGCGGCATGACGGAGTATTTGCATGGCAAGGGTTTAAATGTAACCTGAAGAGATATAGCATGGGTACTGTGGATATAGCATGGGTATTGTGGGGGGAATATTTTGCCCTACTGATGGTACGGCTCTCCGTGCTGCCTGTAACGGCAAGTTTTCTCCGTTATGACCTTGACTTTCTTTGACTAATTCCTGCTGCACTTTCCAAGACCAGCAAGGCTTTTCAACCGCCCTTGACCTGCACTGTGTCGCCCTTTCGATGCGCTGCAGTCATAACAAAAAAACTTCCCTGTCGGAAGGTCGCCTTGTGTTATGATCGAGATATCGGACCGATTCGGTCATTCGGGTTCCGCCTATACCTTGATTCGGGAGGCCGGAAGATGAACGTCATGCTGTGGATATTCGGTTCGCTCGCCGCAGTCGCAATTCTATTCGTGGCGGCGGCGGGAACTTACGCGGTGCTCAAGGGAAGAAGCAACGAATTCGACACCAGGCGGGACGAGAACGGCAACGTGATCCTGCTCGATACGCCCAGGATGCGCATCTTTGCCGCCTCCTCGTACGACCAGACGATCGAGATGGAGAAGCGGGGACACGTGAACTCCGACGGCATGAGCTGGAACGACCGCTGGCTGGGTACGATTCGCTCGATCCGGAAAAATACCGAGAACCCGGAGTGGTACGTCCAATATATCATCGAGCAGCGGCGCAAGGCGGGGCTCCCCGAGCTCGAAGGGGTCGACGAAGCCTGGCCGTGAGGCGGTTTGCGGGCTATGCCCGGACCCACGTTCCTTTCCTACTGCGAAGCGTCGGATGGTAAACTGCCGATAAGTGACGTAGCGTAATCAAGCTTGAGTTTGACCCGACTGTCCAAAAGCATTTTTTGAACTGGCCCCTTCCGCCAAGACGGCGGAGGGGGACTTTCGCTTTCCGCAAGCGAAAGTCCCCCTCCAGGTACCGCATCGTTTGGTGGACCCCAAAACGCTTGCAGAAACCCGTTTGCGCCGACTTTTCAGCCGTGCGTGGCCCTTCCCAAACCCATGCCCGGCAATGCGCTTTTCCAAGACCGCTGCGAGATTTTCCGAAAAAACTTGCCGTCACTTATGATACGGTTCCCCCCGCCCAATCCGAAACGCCCGATAAACGAGCTGGTGCGGTGGTACAATATCCAAAAATTACCCGAACAGTGATAATCCATGGGACTCCCCCGGATGGGAGACAAGCACAACATCATATTCTTGGATCTGGAATTCATCAATTATCAATGTTCCTCCAGTTAACTCAACTGGAACCACTTGGATTCAGGCGTATGTAAAAGCGGATATCTATTGCGACGGCTCTTTTCAAAAGACTATAAATACAAGAACTGAACCAACAGGATTTTAAAAAGTGAGGGTAGAATCTCCTCACTTTCTTATTTAGTTTTTCCTAGAACCAGTTCTTCATGGAAACTTCCCCAATAAATATTTACCGTAATTTCTTCGTCTGGGACTTGAGTGAGATCACCCCCTGATCCACCACTTATAAACGTAATTGATTGATCTTTTCTAAGTCTAGCTCCGGCTACCTCTCCGCCACCAAAGGTAGTTTTAAAAGAAAAATTTATGGGAGTATCGGGTGCATCAGCATCTTTAAATGTCAAAGTCAGTTCTTGATCAAGTTGTTGTCGGGCTCCTGTAATCTTAAGATTCCCTTTCCAGTGGTCACTTTCCCCATTGAAAGTCAAGCTACTATTTTGAGTGGCATAAACCCAAATAGTCATAAAGACCACCGCTAACCCAAAAATGAGTAATACTGATTTCTTGCTCACTTTAATCCCCTCCCCCTTACCTTAGTTTTATTAGTAAGTATCACAATTTTATTCAGCTTTTTACTTTCGTGATTTTTCACCAATTATCTGTATTTTGATATTTTTTCCGTAATATCACAAAACGTGCAAATCCATCTACAATCCCTTTACCCCTGCCTTAGCCTTCCTCTGTAGTAATGTTTGACCGTTTATGTCTATCTGATTGAATAGCGTAAATGTAACCGTCCAAACGCTGACTCAGCTCTACCACAACTTCATCCGTAAAGCTTCCCTTCTCCTGCACCAGTCGAACAAGTTCGCGCCGTAAATCTTCTATTGTCTGGTACAAGTCTCTTTCCTCTACGAAACACAAAGGGTTGCAATGTATAGAAACGATATATGTTGTCGCTCGTGGTGAAGGCGTTCCTTTTGCTTGGCAGCATAGAGGAACGTCCTTTTTACGTTCAACAGCTCCCATGTTGTCAACCTCCTTCGAGTCGCCAGAATATGTTGTACACCAAGCAATCCGGTTATCTGGATCATCTCCAACTGTAGTTTACAAGATGGGGCAAGAAAACCTTGGAAAAAAATGCCTTTGACCCACCCGTTTCTCTTTGAAAATAAAAAGGAACGCCCTTGAAAAGAGCGTTCCTTTTGAACCGAGTTTTGATCATATAGATCATAAAGTAGGAATCATGACTGGTTTATTATCCCTGTGGGTTGTCAGTGTATACAACAATAGGTTTGTCTTTTCCGACATTCTTTCCGGCATTCTTTCCGGCATCAATAGAACCGATAAAAAAGGCGCAGGCAATTACCAATGTGACCGAGGAAAAAATATGAAAGAATTTCTTCATTTTACATCCCTTCCTTTTCCTTCAATTTATATTTACTATATTATATACCTCATTAAGCCTTTTCAGAAGTCCCAAATGTTCTTTACCGAACTCACAGTGATGCTTATTGATTTCTACCGCGCAAGACAAGATTTTGTCGCGATCATTTATTTTCCCAAAGTACATAATACTTTGCAAATAGGCCTCCATCCCCTCATCAAACAAACCACGCGAGACCAGAAAGGAACCCTTATAGCGAAAAAATTTGCCTAGCTCTGAAAATGTGTATGTATTCTGAAAATCAAACGCAAAATGTTTCTCCTCGGTGTCGATGATCTGTTGAATCGAGTCTGTATCGTTTATGCCTAGCAATGCCTCTAGCAGCTGATTCACCCGATGGATCCGATTGTTCTTGGTTGCCTCTGTTACACACTCGCGCAATAACGGTATAGCCTCGTTGTAGTACCCTTTTTTCGATAAAATGATAGCCCGGAGGTATTTGGAACGTACCTTGATAAATTCATAGCCCAAGCTCTCATACTGTTGAATATGCTCTTCCATCTCATCATATCGGCCTAAATGAAAGTAAGAGTTGCATATAGCCAGAGCGACCCGCTCTTTCACCTCATTGTTTGTTGGGTCCTCGGCATGTCCCGTTTTTCCGTACGCAATACATTCCTCGTATTTTTCCATATCGTGGGCATCGTACGCCATCAGATAGTAGAGCGTGATCTTCTCTTCCTGGCTTAAAAAGTCTGTGTAATACAAAACCTCTTTTCCAAGACGATAAGCTTCCTCCAGTTGACTGACCTCTGTCCGATCAATGCGGTATTTTTGAAATAAAGCCTTCGCTGTATAGGGTTGAATACCGCGCAGCCTGCAATACTGTACGATATTGTTGAAAAGCAGGCATTTCACACCTGTATCGTCAACTGAAATTGCAGTATGGTACAACTCTTCGACGATCTCCTCGCTTTTCGCTTGGGGGCATTCCAGCAAACGAACGGTTGCTTTCTCGATGAGGTTTGCGTTTACTAAATGAATCGCTTCCGACAATAATTCACGCAAAACGGACAACCGATTCTCCGTCATGATGCAAGTTTCGATTACTTCTTCGCGTGGAGCGTTTAGCGCTTTGAATATAGGTATAATTGTTTTTAACTCGGGTCTCTTTGTGTCGCCGTTTTCAATCTTTCTGATGATGCTTTTTTCAATGCCTGTTAGCTTTGACAACTCCCCCCAAGATAAGCCGCCCCTGTATTTCTTTATCAGGTCGCCTATCGTTGTATAGGTTCCAATCGTTGAACTCAAAATAAATCGCCCCCGGAAAAACTATCCTATATTTTACAAATTTTACAATGACGAACTGGGTAATTCAAGTTTTCTTTGATCGATAAAAGTTTCTTTTGGTGTTTCGACGGGTTATTTGTATGTAGTTACTTTTAAATTGTATTGTTACTCATTTGCGTACCAGATTGATTTTTATTATATGGTACGCTTTTGCGTATAGTCAATCATTTTTTCCAAATTGTGGGGACAAACATGGGGAAGAAAGTAATTGTGAAAATTCCAGAGTTACTCAGGAAAAAAGGCATCTCGCTACGGGAGTTATCTCGTTTAACAGATATTCGCCACGCAGCACTAAGTGAACTCGCTAATCAAAAGCGACAGAATATTAACTTTCAGCATATTGAACGGATCGCTGATACCTTTAAAATTGATGATATTCGTGAAATCATTGATCTTGTCGATACGAAGGAAGTATAAAGTTAAACTTATGTTATATGTGTAACACGACTGAAAAACTGTTGGAGATCGAAAATTTATTTCTTCAACATCCCTTGATTCCCAGCAATACTAGCGAGAAGACTGGCGCACATCAGTGTAATTTAGTAATACCACCAGTCTCTTTACACTTATAGGACTGCGCGAAAGCGGCAGTCCTTTGTATTTGTTGCTTATTCTGATTTCTGATGCAAAAATTGAAATCAACGTGTTCTATGTGTTTGGAACGATCTCAGTCGTGGATCTCTTCAAAAAACCCTCGATTGATGTTAAGACGATTTAGAAACTGATCTTGTGAAGCAACACTCAAAAAAACAAACGAACGACCATCAACTGTAAATGGTTACAGCAAGAAGACCGTTCGTTCCGAATACGGAGAGATTGACATTCAGGTACCACACAATAGAGAGAGTTAATTTTATCCCATTATCGTAAAAATAAACCATTTTAAATGCTAGCAGGACTCAAGTGTTTAAGGATGAGCAAATAACGTTCGCTTTAGTGAATCAACTTGCCCTCCTGAACCGCGACAGCAAAACCACCCATCAGATGGTAATAATTTTTTGCCATGGTGGTCAATGAGCACGGTACTCAACATTTTGATTGATATTCATAAACCGAGCTGCTACGGCATGCTCCACTTATGGATTTGTATTTCAACATGAGTTATTTTCCTTCCCTTCTTTGTACGTTAGATATAAATAGAGAGTTTTCATATTTCGAATTGAAAGAAGTATCGAATGTATCGTGATCACTAGCCAAAAACCAGCCAATCCCCAAGCCCACCAAAAGATCGGCCATTTTTTCAATGAATCTGGAATAAACGAGCCAACGTAAAAAAGAATAATGCTTGTAAAGACAACGATGAGTTGTATAATCACAGCCCACGTAAAGAAACAGACTACGGTGTCAAAAAGTCTCATTTTGTTGTCAGCCGTCTTTACCTCTTTAAGTTTTTTCGTTGGCCCCCTAGTTATTGTGGAGAGAATTGTTATACTCGCAATATTAAATCCTGCTAATATTGAAATCGCCGCAATGACCTGTCCTGTGAACGGCACTGTTAAAA
>NZ_RHHO01000053.1 GCF_003710865.1 Brevibacillus borstelensis
CGGTCTGAGGACACGACAGCGTGTTGGTCCGGACGCTGTGCAACCTGCTTAGCAAACAAGGTGTGCAGCTGGTTATCTGTAACAACACCTTCCGTTGCGTTGGCCAGTTTCTGCATCTCCACATCTTCTGCCGGGATCAGATCCAACGTCTGCTCTAGCCATGCCTTTTCATCCAGGGCTAGTCTATGAAGCAGTTTTTGATATGCATTGAACATTCCGTGAATATAGCCTTCCGGGAAAACGTATTCGAGAACGTCCCAACGGAAATGCAATGAGCCTTTCTCCTCGGAAACTTGGTGGTCAATCAACAGCTGCGGACTCTGAGTAATCGCTTCCACCAGATCGGCAGGGATCGGGTTATCGCCATATGCGTCCCGGGTATGCAGTGGGAGTACAGACGTGAATACGACCGGCATAAGGTTCCCGAGCGGGCTGCCATGCATGCGTGCGAGCTCCCGCATGATGTGAATTCCGCTGACATAGTTGTGATCTAGATCATCCATGAACTGCTTCTGAATTGACTTGGCCAACTCTTCGAAGTTACGCTTATCGCTGTCAACTCCCAGCAGGGTAAGCGAGGTAAAGTCCCCGACCAGATCTTTTGCTTGCGGGTGAAATGGCAGACAGTTATAAGTAGTAACATTTATCGTGAACTGTGGTTTCTTCGCCCAACGTCTTAGGACAGCCGAATAAGCTGCCAAAAGAACTCCGGAGGGGGTAACGCCAATACGGGCTGCTTGGGCTTTCAACTTCTTCCAAAGTCCTTCTTCAAGGGAGCCCTTGTAACGGACGAATTCCGGTTTGTCAATCGACTCCAATCCGCTAATCAACGGCATTTCTGGAGCGGGCGGCAGTGTCTTCAATCGCTCTGTCCAGTAACGCAGGGATTCTTTGTACTGCTCCGACTGGCGGAAGGACAGTTCACCGAGTACATAGTCACGGAATGAAACTTCCAACGGCGGAAGGTTTGCTTCCGGATTCGAATAAAATACACCTAATTCTCGGCTCAAAATACCTAAGGAGTCGGCATCGGTAATCAACAAATCGATCGACACGTGTAATACATACCTTGTTTCGTCTATCCGATTTGCTCGGATCTCAAACAGCGGCCATTGGTCGGTATGGAACACCTGGTGAGAGAGGGCCCTCCGGTCTTCCTCAATCTGATTCTGTATTTCCTCCTTATCCAGTCCGCGTAAATCTTTCACCTTGATTACGTAAGGCGGAACTGATTTGAGAATTTGCTGCTGCCCGTCCGGATGGACGATTGCCCGAAGCATATCATGACGATCGATGAGCCGTTGCACAGCCTTGTTCAGACGTTCTACATCAAGACCGTCCGATTCAAAGCGCATGTAGATATGGGCCGCAGAGTTCCCGAGCTCAAATACCTTATCACGGCCGACCAAGTATGCCTGCTGAATGTCGGTGAGAGGGAACTTCTCATATCGGTTCTCAAGGTCAGGTGATATAACCGGCATCGGATTATAAACCGCACCTTGACTGCGCAGCTCTTCAACCAGCACCGCAAGTTCTCTAACGGTTGGCGCTTCGAACAAAGCTCTTAACGGCAAATTAATCTGAAGCGAATCGCGAAGCAATGTGATCACTTGGGTCGCCAAGAGCGAATGGCCGCCTAGTTCGAAGAAGTTGTCGTTGATACCAACCCGCTCGCGCCCTAAAACGGAAGACCACGTCCCTGCAATTAGTTCTTCCACTTCGTTTCGCGGTGCCACAAATTCACTGACCAGATCCGGACGGTCTTGTGACGGTTTCGGAAGTGCACGGCGGTCGATCTTACCGTTCGCAGTCATCGGCAGTTCCTTTAATAGAACAAAAGCGGACGGGACCATGTAATCCGGGAGACGGTTTGCCAAATGTTGACGAAGGTCGCTAACCGTCAGCTCACCTGTCGAAACCACATACGCGACCAGACGCTTGTCGCCGGGCACATCTTCCCTCATAACCACTACCGATTCTCTGACTGACCCGTGCTGGCTGAGTGCTGATTGAATCTCACCCAACTCAATGCGGTATCCCCGGATCTTTACTTGATCGTCAATTCTACCGACATACTCCAGATCACCGTTCGGCAAGTAACGGGCTAAGTCGCCCGATTTATATAAGTGCTCGCTGGCATCGTGGTGGAAAGGATTCCGTACGAAACGCTTTCGTGTCAGTTCTTCCTGATTAAGATAGCCACGAGCTAATCCGGCACCGCTAACGTATATCTCACCTGGAACCCCAACCGGTACCGGATTCAGTTGGGCGTCGAGCAAGTACACCTTAAGGTCCGGAATTGGTAGGCCAATCACACTGCCGGGCGCATCCAAGTCAGCTCTGGTGAGCGGACGAAAGGTAACGTGTACAGTGGTCTCGGTGATCCCATACATATTGATGAGGTGGGGCTGCTGATCGCCGTGACGGTCAAACCATGGCGCAAGACTCGGGATATCTAGAGCTTCCCCACCGAAGATCACGTAACGAAGTGACAGGTCAGAAGACGGTTCACGTCCCTCTTCGACATTCATCAGTTGGCGGAATGCCGAAGGTGTCTGGTTGAGTACCGTGACCTTCTCCTCGACCAGCAGTTCGTAGAACGCTTCAGGAGAGCGAGCGACAAAAAGTGGAACCACCACCGCTTTGCCTCCGTAGAGTAAAGCCCCCCAGATTTCCCAAACAGAGAAGTCGAACGCGTAGGAATGGAACACCGTCCATACATCGTTCTCATTAAAATTGAACCAGTGATTTGTTGAAGAGAAGAGACGAAGAACGTTTCGATGAGTGGTCAAAACCCCTTTCGGTTGCCCGGTTGAACCGGAGGTATAGATGATGTACGCCAAATTGTCCGCATTCGCCACCGGTATCGGATTGATATCTGGCATTTTGGCGATTTCATCCGCCTGAACATCCAAGCATACCGTTTGAGCCAAATGTTCCGGCAAATTGTCGAGCATGTTACTTTTCGTTACTAAAACAGTGGGAGCACAGTCTTGTAGAATATACGCCAGACGCTCTTTTGGATTGGACGTATCAAGCGGAACGTACGCACCGCCAGCCTTCTGGATACCCAGGATACTTACGATCATGTCAAGGGATCGGTCGACACAAAGACCCACCAGGGATTCGGGCCCGACTCCGAGACCACGCAAATAGTGGGCTAGTTGGTTCGCTCGACGGTTGAGTTCCGTATAGGTAAGCGTGTTACCCTCATAGGAGACGGCCGTATTATTCGGATGTTTAGCCACCTGTTCTTCGAACATTCGGACTAGTGTCTGATTATCTTCAATTACCTCAGCCTTTGTCTCGTGATTGTTCCACTCCATCCACATCTTCCGTCGCTCGGCTTCAGTCAGCAGATCCGCTTCCTCATAGCGAGCATCCGGGTCGGTTGCCATCGCAGTAAGAACGTTGAGGTAGTACTGGCCTATCAAATTGATCTGATCCCGCTCCAACACATTGGTATCACACTTGAGCTTCAGGTGTACTCGGTTGGTGAATGGATCGAGGAAAAAATTCGAAGCTAATGGGAAACTAGTTTCTTCGTATAAGTAATTGCTCAGGACTTCTACACCCGGCAGCTCTTGCAGACCGTGGTAGACATGGTAGTGCGTGAAGTAGAACAACGTTTCAGAGAGAAGCCGGCCACCGTGGTTCCGTTTGATTTCAGCTATTGGGTAACGTCTGTAAGGGAGCATTTCACGCTCGGTTTCAAACGCCTGAAGAGCCAGTTCTTTCCATGTGCCTCCCTCCAGATTCATGCGAAAAGGTAGCGAATTAATGAATAGGCCAAGTACCCGTTCACCATCTGGACTCTCTGGACGGCCCGCTGAAACTACACAGGTCAGAAGGTCCGTCTGGTTGCTGAGCAAGTTGAGTACTCGCATGTGTGCTGCCAGCAAGACGTTCTTAAGCGGCACCGCCAATGTAACGGCTAGCTTCTTAATCCCTTCCGATATCTCGTGTGGTATTGGAACTTCCAAAACGTAAATTACCCGTTTACATGGATCCAACAGATTCCCCTCATTGACTTTCTTCCAGCGAGGTAGCTTCATCAGGCTCATGTTCTGAAGCTTCTCGTCCCAATACTGACGACACTCTTCCATTGCGAGCCGTTCCAACTCCACGAAGTCGCGGAATAAGGTTCCGAGCACATCCGCCTGCGGCTTTTCGCCCGCCACAAGCTTCAGATAGTACCGGAACATCTCCATCAGCATCGTGGCTTCGCTCCAACCATCGAGAATTGCGTGGTGGAAGCTGACGGTAAACTGGAAGGAGTCTTCTGAACGACGGTGAACATGGAAGCGCAGCAAGGGGAGCTGGCGCCAATCGAAACCGCGTCCTTTTTCCTCCTCTAGCCAATTCGCCACATAGGTCTCCTGCTCTTCGAAGGAAAGATGGGTGATGTCATCCACCATCAGATCGGTAACTCCCTTTTCATGTACGAGCTGCAGGGGCCTGGAGAAGGTAGTGAGATCATAGGAAGTACGGAGTGTTGCATGTCGGTTTACTACGAAGTCTATCGCTTCCCGCAGAAGTTCCGGATGAAACGGTGCCTTTATGTGCAACGATGTAATGTCGTGATAAATAGGCGTGTCCGGACTAAACTCCGAGTGAAAAATCATCCCCTCTTGCAGTAAGGTGAGCGGATACGCATCGATGATGCCATTCGGTATCTTGCGGCGGTCGATCTCAGTCAACATTCCGAATGGTTCCCGGTTCTTAGGTTTTGACGTTTCATATTCGATCGTTCGCAAATGGTGCATCAAGGAACGAATCGTCGGAAACCTGAACATGTCTTCCACCGAGAATTTGATTCCGCGCTCTTGGGCTCGTGCCACCACTTGGATGGAGCGGATGGAGTCGCCACCGAGCGCAAAGTAGTTATCATCGATGCCGACTTGATCTACACCTAGGACTTGTGCCCAAATGCCTGAGAGAATTTCCTCCTCTTCGGATCGGGACGCGATGAACACTTCGCCCGTATCCAATCGAATCTGATCAGGTTTCGGCAAGGCTTTTTTGTCCACCTTACCATTTGAAGTTAGAGGCAGTTTTTCCAGGCTGACGAAAGCTGACGGCAACATGTAGCTTGGGAGCTGGCTACCGAGGAAGTCTCGAAGTTCCTTGACGCTCAATTTAGTCTTCCCTTTGGTGACGACGTAAGCAACCAGACGCTTTTCTCCCGGCACGTCTTCACATGCAACTACCACGCTCTCCCTCACCAGCGGATGCTTGTCAAGAAGCTTTGTGATCTCGATTGGCTCAATACGGTAGCCGCGAATCTTGACTTGATCGTCCAGGCGACCGATGTATTCGATAGTTCCGTCTGGGAGATATCTGGCCAAGTCACCAGTTTTATACAGCCTATCTCCAGCAAAGAAGGGGTTTTCGAGGAAGCGTTCCGCAGTCAACGCCGGTTGGTTAAGATAACCCCGTGCAACACCTGCACCGCCGATAAAAATCTCACCCGGTGAACCGACGGGAACCGGCTTCTTGTTCTCATCGAGGATGTAAATGCGAGCGCCTGCGATGGGACGACCGATCGGGACTGTACCTTCCAAAACCGCAGTCGATGGGATCTCATAAACAATGCAGCCAACTACCGCTTCGGTGGGGCCGTACTCGTTGTACAACACCGTTTCTGGAGCATGCTTCCGCCAGAACTCCACATCCGAAGCTAATAATGCTTCCCCTCCAATGATCATTTTGCGGAACATACCTCTTACTTCAGTTGGGTCGAGCTTCTGGCTGAGTACTTTCAAGTGTGCCGGAGTAAGCTTAATGAAGCTGAACTTTCGATGTTCGCGCAGTACTGTCACCAAACCGTCCAGTGAGTTGTCCTGCGGGACAAGTACGACTTTGTTGCCCGCGAGCAGAGGTACGAACAGCGAGGTGACCGTCAAATCGAATGCGATCGAGGAGTGCAACGGGGCCCCTTCACCCTTTTCTGCTTCATAAGCCTGAATAGCCCATTCAAGGTAGTTGGTCAAACCTCCATGGTGGATCAATGTACCTTTTGGTCGACCGGTTGATCCAGAGGTATAGATAATGTACGCGAGATCCTCGCTCGTCACTATCACATCAGGATTTTGATCGTTCTCCTTGATTAATGCTTCCACCTCATCCAAAAAGAGCATCTCCGGCGCATGATCAGAAAGTTGGTCTGCTAAGTGTTTTTGGGTAAGCAAAACCGTCGCCAGGGAATCTTCGAGCATGTACTGGATACGCTCTTTAGGATAGGAAGGATCAACCGGAACATACGCTCCTCCCGCCTTCAATACCCCGAGAATCCCAACCACCAGATCCAAAGAAGGTTCAACGCAAATAGCCACTCTAACGTCTGCTCCGACGCCCATCTTTATCAGTCGATGTGCCAGTTCATTTGCACGTATGTTCAAATCCATAAAGGTCAGCTGTTGGTCTTGGTACAAGACCGCTACCCGCTCCGGCGTTTTAAGAACTTGCTCTTCAAACTTTTTATGTACAGGCTGGCCAGTAAGGGGAGCTTCAGTCATGCTCCATTCCACCAGGATCTGATGTTTCTTGAATTCATCCAAAAGGTCGAACTCTACTGCAGGATCATCCAGCCTCATCACGGCCTGGCGAAGAAACTCATTAAAGTAAGAAGCAAGATCACGAATGTCGTCTATCCGGTACAAACTACTGTCGAAGCGGAGTTCTAGATTTAGCTCTCCCCTCCTCTGCAGGCAACTCAAACGAAGATCGAAACGGTCAATCGAGCTGTTTAGGGCGAGTATCGTGAACTCCAGATCCCCTTCGTTTTTGATCTGCACTTCAGTGTTCAAATAGTCAAATCCGAACTGAAGTCGCTCGCAGCGCTCTGATTCTTCAACTGATTGGCTCCACTCTTCAATCCAGAAGGTTCCTTGCCATTCTCGGGCATGTTCCACGCGTTGGCTGAGACGATGAAGGATCGAGCGAAACGTTTCTGTCCCCACAACACCTCCTCGAATCGGGAGATACTTCCCATAGAGTCCCAAAGCCCCTTCCAGTTCCTTAAACGCCCGGCCGTCCACACCGAAACCGATTACCAATTCTGACTGATTAGTAAGTCTGGAAAGGACCGATTGCCACCCTGCGAATAGCACCACCTCTGGTGTAACAGAAGCTTCTTCAGCCAATTCTTCCACCTTGGATACGAGTTCGGAGGAAAGTGTCCAGGAGAATGTTTCCTCACCCGCCGAAATCTCCGTGTCCGTTCGTCCTTTTGCGAAAGGAAGCGAGGCTTGCGGCAGTGGAAGGAGCCCTAGCCGATTCCAATGTTGTTTTTCCTCATCCTCCATTTCAGAGAGAATTTCATTCTGCCATTCAGCATACTGGCCGTATTGAACAATTTCCGATTCTTCTTCGCGGCCGGTCAAGCAAGCCGAATAGAGAGAGCCCAAGGTTTCAGCTAAGGTTTTTAGGGTCCACGTATCGGTATAGTACGATACTGTGGTTAGCACTAGAACCGCTTCCCGCTCTTCCAATAGGGCCAAAGTTGCTCGGAGAAGCGTATCTCCTTCCTTAAAGGAGATTGACTTTTCGATATCCAACAAGTCCTCAATTTCTTTACGTTGTTGTTCTTTCCTCAAGGCTCGAAGGTCAAGAACATTCCAGTAATAGAGATTATCATTCCTTACCACTTGGACAGGTACCAACAGTTCCTCATAGGTCTTCAAATCGGTACGAAAGATTTCATGATCATTCACAAGCCTTACAAGGGCACTTTGTAAAGCCTCCTTGCTCAATTCGCCTACCAAACGGACGACAAGGTAGTTTGTACCTACAAAACCCATATTTTGTAGGTTCCACACACGTTTTTGCTGTGGGGACAAACGATAACCTTCTATTACTTCGTACTGCAATTACAATACCTCCTCAATAAAATTCAATATTTCATAGCACAAATTCCGCAGGAGCGAAATAAAGTGCTAACTTGATTAGTAGGAGAACTGGAAAAGTATTCGTTTAGAATTTTATTTTAAAAATTCGAACTATTCTTTCTGTTTAAACCAATTATTATAATTTTTTCATAAATTACATAAAATAGGTTTCCTAGGCACAATAAAAAAATCGTATGGACATACCTTCTCATTTTCTATGGTCAGTTACAAAGGATTGTTACCTAATCATGTATTTACTTTAGGCTGGTTTGTTCATCGGGGGGAAATTAGTACAAAGAGGCATTCATCATCGGAACGATCATTGTGCTGAAAAAATATTTTCAATGGATGCGGTCGTGATTTCTGTTCAATGCGGAGACAAAGGGGCAAATTGTTTCCAAAATTGACATTGGGTCAACACCGCTATGCTGCCACGCTAAAGCTTTGGTCTCTGGGATTTTGCAGTGAAACGGGACCAAGACTTCAACAGGTATAAAATATAAGTACATTGTAACCATTTGCAACAGATATTTATAGTTAAAATTTCTGTAGGTGGCTAGTGGTGTTTTCGACCAGAAGCTGCTTTCTATGTACACATCAGAACTAAATATTGTGGGAAATTCAAAACGACAAGAAGTAATGAGGGCAGATCTTGCTATAACTTTGAATTTCCCATCATCACCATAATTATGCAACTTTTTATAAAAATGTGTCAATAGCAAATCGTAAATCTAAGTCTATTATTAACAATCCTGAGAACGGCTGAATCCACTAACATTGAAGTTGGGGAGTTTGTGCATCTAAAAAAACAGAGGTTTGGATGAGTGGAAGCGAAGGAGAGGTAACACAGAGGGAATGGCAATCGAATTGCGGACGATATGTAGAAGATCACATGTCAATGAAAGCGTTATATGTACAGTTAAGCTTCCTGCCGAACAGTTCGCGTTCAGGTTTAGAAGACACTGGTCGCGCTGGCAATGGGTTTCGTCATGGCAACGCTTGACGTGACCCGTGACCGGGGGAATGTGGCGGTTGCCAACATGCAGGCCAACCTCGGGATCATTCTTGCCGGCTTGATGTGGGTCGTGGACAGCTGAATACTCACCTTTGCCTCTCTACTGCTCGCGAGAGGATCCCTGGCCAATCGCTACGGGGCCAAGATGGTGTACGTGGTGGGAATGACGCTGTTTGTGGCGGCGTCCCTGTGTGCGCCTCGGCGCTCTAGTGTCGATTTTCGGAGTCTCCATCTCCCCAAAAACAAATCAATTATCGTCAAACTGGTCAGTCAACCCTCGCACCGTCAGACTCGATTTCTTCGCGATTGTCGAAAATCAAGCTGTTGATCGTTTGCTTAGGAACTATTACTCGGCTATGAGTTCCGTTCGGCCAGACAGTCACTTCACATTCGTGTTGAATTCTTCACTACCGCAATCTCTGAACCATTCTCATCCCACCACCCCGCGATCCAACGCCCGGTACCGGATCGCTTCCGCCACATGGGCGGCCTCGATCTGCTCCGCTCCCGCCAGGTCGGCGATGGTGCGGGCTACCTTGACGATCCGGTTGTAGGCGCGGGCGCTCAGGCCGAGCGTCTCAAAGGCGAGCTGCAGCAGCTTTCGTCCTTCTCTGTCCAGGCTGGCATACCGGCGCAGTTCTTCCCCGCTCATCGCGCTGTTGAAGGGAGCACCGGGGCGATGCCGGTAACGCTCGCATTGAATCGCCCTCGCCGCTTCCACCCTGCGGCGGATCTCTTCGGACGTCTCCGCTCGCGGCGGCTCCTGCAGCAGACTTACCGGCACTCGGGGGACTTCCAGATGCAGGTCGATCCGGTCAAGCAGCGGGCCGGACAATTTCGAGCGATACTTTTGGATCTGCTGCGGTGTGCAGGTGCATTCGCGCTGATCGCGGGAACCGTAAAACCCGCAGGGGCACGCGTGAAGATAACAACCTAGAAATTTCGATTCACAAGGAAACGTCGATGTCTCCTACATTGCCGGAAGATGATACCCCTGGAGGGCGCATCAGACGTGCACGAGTAGAGAAAAACATGCTGCTTGTCGATCTTGCTGCCGCAACCGGCCTTAGTGTCCGATCTCTTCGTCTGGCCGAACAAAACAAGTCAACAGTTAGCCCACCTAACCTTAGAAAGTTGTCGGAAGCATTGGGAGTGTCAGTCGCATACCTCGGTTGTTTTGAAAACTTTCCGGAACATACACTTGGCCAGCGTCTCAAAAAAGCACGACTGT
The DNA here is from genome assembly GCF_003710865.1 of Brevibacillus borstelensis. Taxonomy (GTDB): domain Bacteria; phylum Bacillota; class Bacilli; order Brevibacillales; family Brevibacillaceae; genus Brevibacillus; species Brevibacillus borstelensis. The sequence goes on from NZ_RHHO01000053.1 coordinate 10,136, forward strand.
ATCATGGGTACAACAAAAGGGAGTTCGCAAAGAAAATCGGGGTTAGCGCTCGAATGATTTGGTTGTGGGAAAAAGATGAATACCAACCGTCCGAACAATATATAGAACGTATCGATACATTCTTAGCTATTTTAAATTAACATCAAAGCCTCCTCAGACGAGAAGGGCTTGATTCATTACTCCACGCGATTCAATCCTGGTCTAAATCCTGCATCCTCGATGCATGATTCGCAACTCGTTTCCTATAAAGACATGAAGAAAATCACGTCGGTCCTGCAGCCGCCCTCTATAAAGCGGCTATGGAAGAAGCCGCCTTGGTAGAATTGAATCAATTCGAGCAGACGTGGGGACAAAAGTACCCCCTTATTGTCCGTTCCTGGCGTACGAACTGGGCGGAAATCTCCACCTTCTTCAAGTACTCACCCGAAATTCGCAAACTGATCTACACAACCAATGTCATTGAGAGCTACCATCGCCAACTGAGAAAAGTCACCAAAGGAAAAGCCATTTTCCCTACAGACGAAGCCCTGCTCAAAATGCTCTACCTGGCAACCATGGATGTGTTACGAAAGTGGACGGGGAGAGTTCAGAACTGGGGCCAAATTCTGTTACAACTGTCCGTTCAGTTTCCGGAGCGAGTTCAACCATATCTCCGCTGAGCCTAACGGCTATTGGAGTTTACACAAAATGATTGACAGACCCTAGATAAAAGAAAAGTCGATGGCATTTTCGATTTTTCGAACGAGATGATCTTGTGGAACCAATTCATCTAACGAGACTACGGATATCTGATAACGACCTTCGGCCTGTTGCTTGTTCAGCATGCTTCCACCTCTACAAAGTGTTGAATGTCATGTTTATTCGACAAAAAAGCGTGTAGACCTTGTACCTTTGGTACTTTGTCTACACGCTGAGGGTTGCAAAATAGTTGCAACCCTCTTTTTTATAACCAAAAAGCGCGGTCTCTCTGCTCGAGAAACCACGCCGTTATTGGCTTTTTTATGGTGATCCGGACTGAGTTCGAACCAGCGCCCCCCATCCTGTCAAAGGGAAACAACGCTTTGGCTGCAACCTGTTATAGTCTGATGAAAGCTTATTTTATTAGGCTTTTGAGCGATACCCTTCGGTTTTGTTAGGAACCGTTATGATGATTGGGGACGAATTTCGTCCCCAATTCGTCCCCAAGTGTCCGTCGGATTTCTTACAGATATTGAAAGCAAAGACCCGTCTCCGATTAATGCAGAGACGGGTCTACAGCTTCTTATTTGTTGAGCCACTCCATATACGAAATCATCTGTCCGGGATCAAGCCTTGATTCTTTGGTGTAAATTTTATCTGGGGGCCCTATCTGAGATGTCAAAAATACGAGTAAGTTGTCGAACTGTTGGTAATCACCGTTTCCAACCGAGATTTTCATATTTTTCGGTTGTAAGTAACAACGTACGTGGTCCCAGTACTCTCATCTACAAATTGTGCTATCGCTTCTGGTTTTTTAAAAACAACAAAAATAGCTCCAATGATCCTACTTCTTACATCCATTGAATCTAATGAGGTAAGTACATTTGACACGTTGCTCTCCCCTTTATGGAATTACGTCAATGATTGCATCCATCTGAATCCACCGGCTCTCCTCATCGTTCACTAGTTTAACCCGCCGGCTGTTTTGATCCATCCACTTGATCACGCCCCACATGCTGCGCAGTTCTTCTGTCTATTTTGCTCGCCATGGATGATGGACTCCCCTTTCCCAGGCTTCCAGCAGCACAATTTTGTCTGGCTGCATGCGGTCCCATTCGATGTATTCTTCCCAGGCCAATACTTCGAGTACTTCCATGATTCCGCCGCAGTCCCTGCCGGTCTTGATGCACAGTTCATCCACTGTTGGCATGCGTCGGCGCCCGGCGGAGTAGTTGCCGATGATCCGCAACACCTTTCGCTCGATGTCAGACAGCATGTCGCTCCACCACCGGTTGGACAGCGAGGATATTGTCAATGATAAACACGCGCGGCGCGCTCCGGGTCAGGCAGTATGCTTTCAATCGATCGCCCACGATCTCAAGCGGCCGCAAAGTACGCTGCGTTGTCTTGCCGTTACTGCTAAGGTAAATGATCTGGATGCGCTGCTGCTGGGTTATAGCTCGCTGCAGTTCTTTTACCACGTTGTCCGCCTCCAAACAAGAACATCTGTTTGTATTATATACAAACGTATGTTCCTATTTCAAGAAAATATCGCCCATGCACACTATCTTCCAAAATTTACAAAACATATATTTACTTTATTGAAAATATTTGTTAATCTTTTTTTTGAAATACGGCCGTATTACCCCAAATTTCTGTCGAAAGGAAGGTAACTATGAATTCAAAACTAACCATTATAGGTAACATACTCCTAACCCTGTGCCTACTTTTCACCTTTACTTTCTCTAATGCTGTTCCTGCTTCTGCCAAGAAAAGTAAGCAAGACATTTCCATTGAAGTTTACTCAGATAATGATATACTCTTTGAGTTAGTTGCCGAGAATACAGACAGGGACGCCACATACTCTGTAACAATCCTACAAAAAGGAAACCAATATCTCTGGAAATCAAAAATTGATGTTGATGGAAAAACTGTTTCTAAGACAGAGATTAAAATTAAGAAAATTAAAAGAGACTTCGAACCGAAAGAGTTAGAGAAGCATCTATCAAATGTACTTCTTGGCAAAGAGGATAGCAACGAACTTGAAGAATATATAAACAAAGTTTTTATACAAGAAGAAAAAACCGAACTGAATAACCAAGGTAAAGTAACTACCCAAGCAGTACCATTACTTATCCCCCTTGCAGCGGGTGCTATTAGCAGTTCTGCATTAGCCACACTTGAAGCTGCTTTATTTGCAACAGTAGCAACTGCTACTGCAGCCGTTGCGACAGCGATATTAGAAGAGAGATATCGTTATTCAGATGTATTTTGCAACTTAAAAATGCAGAGTTTGGCGGCCAATTTATGCAGAACACTGCCAACATCAATCCCAAAGAATTTAGGAAGACTTCATGCTGGATAGAGCATGGCGCAGTCGGTAGCTTTCTCCGGTAAACGCCAGAATATGGGCGTGGTGGACGAGGCGATCCACAAGGGCTGCCGTCAATCGCGTATCTCCAAACACCGTATTCCACTGCCCAAACTCCAAATTCGACGTCACAATCACACTGTTTCTCTCATAGCAGGCCGAGATGACATGAAACAACAGCTCAGCCCCCGTTTGGTGAAAGGGAACAAACCCAACCTCGTCCAAAATCAACAACTCACAGTCTGCCAGTTCTTTTTGAAACCGCATCAGTGCCCCATTCGCGTGTTTTTCCTGCAAGAGCGCAACCAGATCGGGAACACGGAAGAATCGAACGGCATATCCTCTTCGGCACGCCTCTACGCCAAGCGCTGTTGCCAGATGGGTCTTCCCCGTGCCCACTTTTCCCAGCATCAGCACATTTTCCTTACGCTCCAAAAAACGCAGGTCGATCAATCCCTCCTTTGTACATGTTTCCGGAAAGGTGACTGCCTCAAAATCGTAATCCTCCAGTGTCTTCAGTTGGGGAAACGCGGCTTTCTTCAATAATCGCTTCAGTTTGGTTTCTTCTCGCCGCTGAATCTCCATCCGCAAGACACCCAGCAGGAAGCTCTCACGATCTTCAAACAGCACCTGTTCATAGGTTTCCATCACATGCGCCAAATGCAAAGTTTTACACACCTTTGCCAGCTCTTCTCTCATTCCACCCTCACCCCCAGGATCCGGTCGTACTCATCCAGCATTGGTATCTGCCCGTGAAGGGCAGGGGGTGTATGCGACTCTGGAAACGGTTCCGGGCGGAAAACAGGGTGTTTTATCGCGTAAAGGGCATGCTCCAAGGCTCAGCGTATTTGTTCAGGTGGCACGTCTCCAGCCGGAAAATCTCCAGCGGTGTCGTCGGCAGCGTCAGCAGCTTGCATTTTTCTTGCTCCCACAACTCGGCAATGGTTTGCTTTTTCACATAGTGAGGGCGCTGCATATCCGCACGGGCAGCTTCCGCCAAATACGTCTCCAGTTGTTCCGGCGTATCGATAACCGGTGGCGGAACACACCAGTTTCGGCGTCCATACCCCACTTTGTTTTCCACATGGCCTTTCTCATGGCCGCTGTATGGATTGCAAAACAGGGGCTCAAAGCGGTAATGGGCGCAGAAACGCCGAAATGCTTCCGTACACTCTCGTTTACCATCATGCTGGATGGACATAACAGCAGCGGACAAGTTGTCAAACCAAATCTTGCGAGGGACTCCTCCCATTTGCTGAAACAGCCGCCCTAAGGCTTCCAGAAAGCATTCCGTGTTTTCTTTCGGAACCGGGAACACAAAGGCGGCATTGCTGTACGGAAACGATAGAGTCAATACTTTCCGCTCCACCAGTTCTCCCGACTTGACAACGTACACCGTCCCGAAGTCAGCCTGAGCTTCTCCACCTGGATGCTCCAAACGTTCAAAATGTTCGGCTCGTTCAGATGCCATGGCTTTCTTCCGTTTGGAGACATATTCGGATACCGTTCGCTGCCCGCCAGGGAATCCGTGCTCATCCCGTAACCGCTGAAACATGCGGACGGCTGTATGGCGTTGCTTGCGTGGAAGACGCTCATCTTCCTCCAGCCATGTGTCAATGATCTCGATATACGGTCCCAACACCGGATGGCGGCCTTTTCGCTTGCATACCGGTTCATTCCAATCGTCGCGATCCGCATATTTCTTGGCGGTCCGCCAATTCACCTGGACACGTTCTGCAATTTCCTGAATCGAACACCCTTCGACTTCCCGCAAAAATCGGATATACTGTTGTTGTGGCACTTTCAACATTCCTCTCACTCCCTCAGATTCTAGCCAAATCCAAGGGTAGATTTTGTAGGGGGATGTTGGCAAGTGCCTTTTTCATGGCCTCAGAATTGCGGTGGAACTCTGCAGTTTTCCGCCGCAATTCTCTGCACTTTTATCCTGCCATAAACATCAGATGAAACCGCAGAGGTACGAACAAGGGATACTTATGTAGATAATTGGAGTGACTTTACTGAAATTCCTAACGATAGAGCAACCTCGGCTACGAGACATATTGAATTAGCAGGTGTTAACGAAATTGTAAATCGAATAAATCGAGATAGAAATAATGATGGGGACCTAGAGATCTTTGTTAGCACTACAGATATCAGAGGATCTGTTCTTTTGGTGTACGACATTAATTCTACTCTTAGAACAACCGTAAATAGGCATCTTGGTAATTATGTAGATGGGTCAAAAATTGCAAATTCATCATACCGCAATGAAAGTTTAAATCTAAGTGGCTATACTGTATTCCTAATTTTTAGTCACAAAGATCAACGGTTATTCCATGCCCACTTTGTTCCCCAGGCTGATAGAACAAAGGAGCTAAAACATCAGCGTTATCTCGGTAACTTTGACTTCAAATTTTTGATAAAGTTCGTTACAACCCCAGTTATAACGAGCATTTACAAAAAACCACAAGAGATCAATTAGACTATGAAAAAAAATCTAAGCAAGCAAAGAAAGATAGAAATTTGCTGAAGGATAGGAATGGAAGGAGATCTGTTGTACCATATAAATAACGACTTCTTAAGGATAATCAGGGAGGAAAAAATGGCAGATGACAATGATATCGTAAAATGTGATCATTGTAATAAACATTTCTACTTATGGGAACTAGATAAATTAACCCCAAAACAGTGCTCCATTATCCGTGAAGAAGATCCTTTTTTTAGTATGCGAATATTGTACTGGCAAAATTCAAGCAATAGGAGAAGGTGTAGAGGAAGTAGAATATTGGAATGAATGGGTGACAAAGAAACGCTTAGCCAATGAGTAAACATAATGGGGCTGTCGAGAAAGTCGACAGCCTGAGCTTCTGGAAACCAGAAGCTTTTTTCTTTAGTTTTAGGTCAGAGACAAAAAACTGATGTTGCTGCCCTATTTAGGGCTTGCTGAACGAATAAAAAATTGAGAAACGACAAAGGTTTTGCTCCGTTTTCATCGAACTCATGTGCAAGGAAATCAACGATTTCCCTTTAAATTCCTTGCACATGGAGCGGATATGGATGTACATTGGAAAACCCGGAGTATGCCGATGTGCGCCACATCTTCGTTGGATAATTGTATACCGCCGCACTTTGCAAAAAATTCGGTCGTTTCGTCCGGCGCAAACCGGAGATCGCGCGCATCCAACCAGATCAGCCTATTTTCTGCTCGTAGTCTGGAAAGAGGAAGCGCTGGAGAATTTCGGCTTGCAAGATAGAGATGGACATGTAGTGGCAAACGTTCCAGCAGATAAGTGACGCCCTTCAAGATTGACGCTTCTTCGATATGATGAAAGTCATCCCAAACGAGCACCTTCGTTTGCGGAATGCGATGCAGCCCGTTGACGAGCGCAGCAATCAGCGACACACCCGATGGATCTTCCGCGGCATGACGAAGCACGTCCTGTTGGTCAAAAGACGGATACGCTTGTTTTAACGCTGCAAGGGTATGTGCCCAGAAGCGCGTGCGATCATTATCCCCTTGATCAAGCGAGACCCAGGCGACGGGATTTTCCAGCGTCATCACCCATTCGCCGAGCAATGTCGTTTTGCCATACCCGGCTGGAGCTGTGATCAAAGTAAGCGTGCAATCCAACCCTTATGCAAACGCCGGGTGAGACGGGAACGCGCAACAAGCGAGCTTCGCGATCGAGGAATATGAAGTTTCGTGGCTATGATCATGGTTTGCCCCCTTCCCTTTGACTATAATCATCAGGAATGAACAACTTCCTTACCATTTTACAAAATCTTTTATTTTGGCGGGGCTATCCTTGGTTATACAACGTGGAAAAGTTATGTTGTTGACTATTCGAGCGATTTTTGTATAGTTACATATGTTCTTGATAACGATAAAAGGGATCCAAATCTTTGGTAGAATGGTGTTTGACTGAAACACATCACCCAAAGGGAGGAGCACCTTTCAGGTGAAGTCTGCCACTTCAGTCATCCTTCATATCTCCTGTTAAAGTTCTATCACAAGGATTGGCGGATCATAGTGGTAACAAACTGGGAAGAACCCGCAAAACTATTCATTCTACGTTTATATCATCGTCGTTGAAATGGATTTTAACATTTCAATCATTCTTTCAATAAAAATCGTAATGATAAAAGGACGATGATTCACGATACAAATCCATAATCCGTATCCAATAACAGATACAGCCCCAAAAACTGCTGCATCCCGATAAAGTCTCTTTCGAAGCAATCCCAACATCGGCAAACCTATCAAAGGCGCCAGCAGGATGTGAAGCATCAACATGTTCAATTCATCCTCCTTTTCGCTTCTCGAACGTGCGTTTGACCCATGTTGTCACTAGCAACAAAAAGGGGATCAGTAGAACAAAGAAACTGTCATATATGAATGTATATTTTTCATCCCATTCCTCGTTTTGGATCGGGTTTTCATAGATGGACAAGGCGGTCGCCGACAACAAAATCGTCAAACCCAGAAAATGAGGCCACCGGGTTTTTGGACGAAATACTTGACGCAGCGTTTCGGAAGCTCCGTAAACGAGTACCAACAGCTTGATAAAAATCAGAATCAGTAAAATAACGGAGATAATGGAATGGATGTTGACGATCACCTCTCCGATGGAAATTTCCTGCACGGTCGTATACACTGGAAAGGTAAGTTGTGACGCCCTCTCCACTCCTAATAAACCGATAATCATAAACAAGGTCATGCTAAGAGAAAGGGAAGCGGTCATCAACCCAAGCAAAAAGGGGCGTGTTGCCCCCTGTTTGACCAGCGGAAACAATATCGTGAGCGCAATAGTTTCCATATAGGGAAAGCCCAAAAAGGAATGGTATTGCAAAATGGCACCCAGGTCGGAATGGAAAGCTGGCTGAAGTCTTCCCCAATCCCAGTTCACCATTGCCAGCAACAGAACAAACCAGAACGGGAAGAACAAAAACGGAGTGATGATTTGATTTAATCGTCCGATGGCTTCCGTCCCCTGAGCGACCGTGTAAAAGGCGACAAGCAAAAACATGACGTGAAAAACGGTTTTCGGCGTCTCCGGCATGATGGTTCCATTTAAAAAATCGCTTAAATTTCGAAGAACCCATCCAGCCAAAATACAGAAATAAAGAAAATACAGGACGGAAACAAGCGTTCCCAGAGAACGTCCCCAAGCTTCCAGCGGGATTTGCACCAGACTTTTGCCCGGGTAATATCGGAAAAGAAAAATCCAGAACAGACCGACGAGTATGCCAAAACTTCCTGCCCACAAGGGCATGAGCCAGGCATCCTGTCCCGCCTGTACGACCAGCCGCCCGATCAGCACGAAAAGGGTGGTTCCGAGGATATAATTGATTGTCAGCAGATAAAACTGGAATCGGGAAATCATTGGCTTCATCCTGTTCCTCCATAAGGTTGACTCATGCTTCCCGTTCGGAGCAGCCGGGTATTTGCACGAATCTCAATTTGCGCATTTTTCGCCGCTTGGTCGATATCCGGATGATTTGGCGTTTGTTTGCGCAACAAGTCGTTGATGCTTAACAGATCCCAGCCACGCTCCCTTATCATTTGATAGAAAGCAAGCGACTCGTCTGCTATGATCTGATTCAGTCTGTTTTCAAGTCTCTCCACCTCGTTCCGAGACTTCGGGACGAACTCGATTGTATAGGCAGTGGAAAGTTCGAGGTCCAAGCGGATCCGAACGACAGGTTGATCGGATTTCCAGAAGACCTCACGTTTTATGCGAACCAGTCTCAATTCCACGGATACCTGTTTTCCTTCCACCTGAAACTGTCGCACGTGGCGACCTCGATCGCCATTTAGCAAATGGTACCAGACCAGCTGCGTATCATTCAGTTTGCCCGCCATGCGATAATCACGGAAAACCGCCCCGCCTCGGATGATAAAGTTGTTTTGATTGGCGTCGATATCCGCCGACCTTTCCCCGCTGTTGGAAGAAGGTGCCTCTGTCATTCCGGTGATCAACGGTAATACGATCGTATCTGACTTTTCCATCCGTTCAATCACATCACTGACCTTGATCTGTTTTCCCACTAGGAGCGAATTCCGGATCAGCAGGTCGACCCTGGAATCGATTGTGTCAGACGGCACCCGCTCCAGGGGAGTTAATGTTCTCATGACCTGAGATAACGGTCCGTCGACGATCAGCATCGGGACCGACGAGCGGCCGTTGGGTTGCATTTCGATAAAGTTGACAATATCGCGCATGTCTTGTTTGGCGGCCCGCTGGGAAACGAGCAGCACCTTGCAGTGGGCCATAAATAACTTGCGCGGCAACATTTTGTAAATCGTAGATTTGATTTCTCCAAAAGACGATCCACTGATTTCGTAAGTGTATACAGGGGCTTGTTCGCCTCCCGACGTACCTTTGGCGGAAGTGCCGCTGAGCGGGTTGATGATCTGGTAATACACGGTTATTTTGTCGCTCTCCGGGTCGCTGTCCACCCCCACCATACTGACCAGCGCCAGTTCGTTCATCTCCGTCCTGTCCCAGCAAGCCGTAAGCAGGGCGGTAAACATCATCAGGATGAACAGACCCGCTGCATACCGGTTGGTCATGTTTGTTCCTCCAGATTACCTTTTTCTCTTCATATTCCGAATATATCCGGGCAGACCGTTCGGATCCAGCCAGGGCCGGGGCAGCCGCACCAACACATCTTTCCAATCGGTTCCTATGGACGGGGAAGCGGGAGTGAAGTAAGGAACGCCAAATGACTTAAGCGACACCAGATGGGCAACCAGAAACAGGGCACCGCATAAAATGCCAAAAAGGCCCATAAAGCCGGCCAACAGCACGAACGAAAAGCGAAGCAGGCGTTGTGACATGCCAAAGCTGTAAACCGGAACGACAAAATTGGTGATGCCGGTTATGGCTACGACAATGACAATCGCGGCGGAAATGAGACCGGCTTCCACCGCCGCCTGCCCCAGTACAATCGCCCCCACGATCGAAAGCGCCTGTCCGACCGCCCGCGGCATACGCAGCCCCGCTTCCCGGATAATTTCAAACACGACTTCCATTAACAACACTTCGAAGATGGCGGGGAAGGGAACCCCTTCCCGCTGGGCGGACAAACTGATCAGAAGTTGGGGCGGGATCAGTTCCTGATGGAACGTCGTGGCCGCGACATACAAGGAAGGGACGAACACGGCCGTAAAAAAGGAAATCAACCGAATCCAGCGAATAAACGTGGCGATGTCCGCCCGCTGATAATAATCTTCAGGAGAACTGAAAAACTCGAAAAACGTCATGGGGGCAAGCAGGACGTTGGGCGTTCCGTCCACCATTACGGCCACTTTACCATCCAGCAACTGGGCAGCTACCATATCTGGGCGCTCGGTGTTGGTAAGCGTCGGAAAAGGAGACCAAATCCGGTCCTGGATGAATTCCTCCACATAAGCGCTTTCCAGCACACTGTCCGTCCGGATGGCTGACAATCTGCCGCGCACTTCCCGGACCAGCGATTCCGGGGCGAGGTTCTCCATGTACACCATAAGCAAAGTCGTCCCGGTTTGATTGCCGATGTTCATTTTATCAAACCGGAGGAATGGGTTGCGGATTCTTTTGCGGACAAGCCCCACATTGGTCAGAATGCTTTCCGTAAAGCCTTCGTGCGGCCCGCGAATGGTCGATTCCGACTTCGGTTCTTCAATGGAGCGTTGTTTGGATTCGGTCACATTGATGAGACAAACGCGCTCCCTTGAAAAATCGGTTAGTGCGCAATGGCCTGCCAGGAGAGCTTTTACGGCATGTTCCCGCAACTGTTCATATGGATCGGAAAAGGAAAATTCGCGCAAAAAACCGCTTTCGGCGGAAAGAGGCGCTTCCCCTTCGGAAAACGTATTTTCCGTGAACGATTTCAAAATATATTCGTCAATCGTTTTTTTATTGACCATCGATTCCAGATATACGCACTGCACGGTTTGTTCCCCTTGGACAAACAAGGATCGGCAGACCAAGTCCGGGGGTAACCCGAGGGCTGATTGAATGTCTCCGAAAAAATCATTCTTGATCGATTGATTTTGTTTTTTTCTTGCCATCGACGAACCTCCAGATTCTCACATCTCATCATTATCATTGTTTCCTATTGGGTGGATTCTTATTCCATTGGCAGTTATGCTGTTGCAAATTATCGTGAGGTGAAATCCATACGAGACATTCAAGAAAACGTCCAAGCCGGGAAAGGTTGCGCCGGGAGTGCGAATGTGACTGTGTAGGAAGCACTTCGCATCGTTCACGCGATCAATGCCCAATTCCTGCATCAGCTTGGATTGCAGTGCCTGTGAAAAGTTAATGCCCTTCTCCAGCGCGGCGGCGTTCAGCCAAGCCGGAAGCGTGACCGTCCGATTGACAGAACGGTTCACTTGCGCCTGCGGATAGATGGCATATAGACATCAATCAGCACAGCGCGTTCGTTCGCTTGCGTGGTTTGAATCTGGGAAAGCGGCGTTGGAGCGGGAATAGGTTCGCCATCTTCTTCCAGCCCGTACAGGACAATGCCGAGCAGTTCCCGCGCGGACAAAAGCGCATCGTGATCGTCCGTTCCGCTTGTCGCGCAATCCAGATCAGGGAAAACAACAGCGATTTCCTTGCCGGGGTCATAAGTGAAAACGGCAGGGTAGAAATATCGCTCCGGCTTCTTCATGTCGGATACCTCCTTTGAATGGTCGGGAGGGAGCCGGGGCTATTCAAACTTTAACCCCGACCGCCGTTCAATGCTTTTGAGCGTAGGAACGGGAATGTCTTTGTCAGGATGTTTGACGGTTGTTCGTCCCTTTTGGGTTGGGTGCTTGAACTGGTGATGACTTCCCGAGAAAAATCCACGGTAACAAATACTATTATATTTGTCAATTGAGAACGCAAACTAATCCGCCTTTTTAAGGTATCTTCCAAGTCTTGAACCAGTAACGATATTGTCCGAACGTCGGCAATTTATCCTGCGGAGGAAGAATAGGGACGAGTGCTTTCCCGTCTAATACTTTATTTTTCAGTCCATCATCCCGATTCCTGACCCATCATTTCACGAATTAAACCAGACCCTCCAGGCTCCTGCATTCGACAAGTTTCCGAATATGCAAAAGAAGAGCTCTCGATTCACCATTAAGGTATATCGAGAGCTCTTCTTCGCGACATCGATGCGGTCGAGAGGACAATGGTATCAATCTAACGCAGCACAATCTTGTTCAATGCCGTTTGTATATCTTCCTTTCATGCTTTTCCCAAACGGTTTAATAAAATAAACCATTCTCATAAAAACAGTTTTTCTTCAAAGAACTACCGTCATTTTCTTAGCAATCTCAGATAATTTTTGGTTTTTTAAAAAGTCCTCCATTTTCTCTTCAGCCGATACCATCACCTTCTGAACTAAACACTCTGATCCATGATTCATTTCACAGTCGAATAAGGAGGCGGAGCCTTCAATGGCATGAATCACGTCGAGAAACGAGATTTCTTCCCAATTCCGTTTTAAGCGATATCCACCATTGGCTCCTGAAGTCGATTCAATCATTCCTGCCTTGACCAGCTTGGTAAGGATTTTGGATAAATACGTTGGAGAAACCTCTTGTCTCTCCGCCAATTGCTGTACGCCGATAAGTTTGTTCGGCGGGAATGCGGCAAGAAAGAGCATCGTATGAAGAGCATAGTTTGTCGCTTTAGAAAATTTCATAACGTGATGTTCACCTCAATTATGGACTTTATGTGCCCATAATAACTTTTTATATTGGCTTATGTCAAATATCGCCTCCCTTATTACTCCTTTATTCGTTGTAACTGGCAACACTCCAAGACCTACGATTCCACTGAACCTTTACCATATGGAACAAAGAAAGTAAGAAGAAAACCACTCGCTGCAACGAGGGCTAGTGACCAAAACGCGGCTTGAATTCCTTGATGCATATTGATCGGAAAAGAGAATGAGCTATAATCTGCGGTAATTGTCACCAGGGTGATGAGCAGTGCCCCGCCCATTGACATGCCCAATGTACGTATGGCCGTGGTCATCGGCGAAGCGTAATTCATCATCGAATTCGGCAAGCTCGCCATGGCAAAAGCAGTAATTGGGGTCATCATAAAACCGACCCCGGTCATAAGCAACGCATATAACCCTACCAACAGACCATACGGAGCGTGAATCGATAGCGCTATCGTTAATAGAGCCGTTACGGCGGCTATCCCGAAGAAGCCGATCCGAATCAAATAGCGACCGCCATAACGGTCGTAGATTTTACCCGATACCACTCCGGACACCCCCATCAGCAATGCACCTGGGAGCAGCATTAGCCCCGATTCTCTAGGCAGTAGTCCCCTGACATTTTGTGCATATATCGGGAGCAGCAGTTCCACCCCGGCCATCACAATGAACAGGACTACGCCTATAATCGATGCATAAGTAAATCTCGGGTAACGAAATACGTTGAAATCAAGCAAAGGGACGGCCAGTTTGAATTGGCGCTTCACAAACAGAAACGACAGTGCGAATCCCACGATAAGGAAGGTCAGCGCAAGCTGAATCCCTTTTCCCTGATCGCTAAGGATACTAAATCCATACAACAGACTGCCGAAGCCCAAACTTGAATAAAGAATCGATCTCCAGTCCAATTTCGCTTTATGCGTATCCCAAACGTTTTCCAAGCAATAATAGGCGACAAACAGGTTCGCGATCGCTATGGGCGCCACCCCATAGAATAAGATTCTCCAAGAATGATGTTGAATCACGAAGCCGGAAATCGTCGGCCCCAGTGCAGGGGCGAGTCCCACAATGAGACTGGCCAGTCCCATCGCTGCCCCGAGTTTTTCCTTTGGGAACACTAGGATAATCGTATTCAGGAACACCGGTACCAGCAATCCGGCGCCAATCCCCTGAATAATTCGTCCGCTTAGGATCAATGTGAAGTCGACGGAGAAGCCGGCAATTAGCGTCCCTGTCGTAAAGGCCCCAGCGGATGCGAAAAACAGGGTTCGCGTCGAGTATTTTCCGATCAGGAATCCCGTCACAGGGATGACAATTCCAGAAACCAGAAGATAGACGGTGATCAGCCATTGCGCCCGATTGACCTGGATTCCAAGGTCAAGCATCATTTGTGGCAAAGCCGTGTTCAGCATGGTTTGCATGAGTTGTGCCAAAAAATTCGCGACGATTAGAGATGCGACAATGATTACAGGTTTTCTTTTCATAACGTTCCTCAATTTACTACAGACACTCCAGTTTGTAGATATTACAGATATTTTTTGTCCATTATATAGTTAAAGAAATTACTTATGGGAAAATTCTTGGACACCGGTGTACATGCTCTGATCCTTCAACTGAATAAGCACCTTGCCAAAACGCCCACCCTGCTGGATGACAACCTTATCCGTCGGATAGGTCCGTTCCAAATAATTGGCTATGATTTTCCTGTTCTGGTCGTCCGCAGGCAAACCGAAGATTCTCAGCCATTCCATCACCTCCTGGAGCGCCGTGTCTCTAGGTACCTCTGTAGATTTCATTTCCCGGGTTACGAGCGACTGATAGGAATACCCTTTGAGATACAGTAAATGGAGCAAATAAGCCATCTCCAACTGTTCCATTTTCATGGGCTGATCAGTGACCAACGGCCAAATCTCTTTCACCAGACTGTGCTCCCTGGAGCCGACAGACAGGCTGATATAGCAATACTGTCGTGCGCAGCTCAGCACTTTCTCCACACTGTCCCAATCGATAATAACCGGGCACATGGAGACAAATACGAAATCAAAGGCTTTTTCCCACCCCTTTGCTTGAATATCAATGTCTTCAAAAGGCTCAGCCACAATCTCTACATTCCCGTTCTTTAATCCCGTTATATTACTTTTCAAGAGCTCAACTAATGGAAGACTAGGCTCCACAGAAGTAACACTAGCCCCTCTCTCCGCAAACGGCACTGTAAATCCGCCTGAGGCCGCTCCAATGTCTAATATGGAGGTATCTTTAAATGTCACACCCTGACTTTCCAGCCAATTCATTATCCGTTTTGTTCTTCGCCTGCCTTCTTCGCTAAACGCCTGCTCGTTAAATGACTTTGCCCTATGGTCAAAAGTATGTGCTGGATCAATTCCAACTTTTTTCATTTTGCTAATCGCTGTATCTGGATCCTTCTTCCAAGCTGCTTCCCAAACGGCATCATTAAAAAAATCGTTCGTCATCATCCTCTTCATCCCTTTCTGTTTGATGCAGTCATTACACTTATGACTTTTGAAAAAAGTCCTTCTCTCTAAGAAACTTTTCCCCAAGAGAAGGACATGTCCACTTAGAGCTAAACGAAATCCTCTTCGGTCAGCTCCATGTTGATGCCAATCGCCGCTTTGCTTCCGCCTGCTGCGGCATAAATCAACTGGGAAGGCATGACGTAAGCTGCATCCCCGGCGGCATACACACCTGGAACCGAGCTTTTGCCCCACTCATTTGTGGCGATACCGCCAAACTCATTTACCTCATAACCAAGCGAACCCTGAAAAGACGCCTTCGGTTTCCATTCCGGTGTAATGAATCCTCCCGTTCTCTCGATTCGCGTGCCATCTGCAAATTCCACCTGCCGCAATTTCCCCTCATGACCGATAAACATCGTTACTGCTTGTTCAACCACTTCGATGTTTCTGGATTTCAACAGTTGTTTTTGATCGTTGTCCAGAACCGCATGCCCATTTGTACAAACCACAAGATCTTTACTCCAGGTATAGAGCAGCTTGGCCATATGAAACACTCCAGAGTTCTCGGAAACAACAATTAGCGGCTGATCTCGAAGCTCCCAACCATCGCAGTAGGGACAACTGAACAAACTTGTTCCATAACAATCACGCAAACCTGGAATATCCGGGAAAATCTCCCTAAGTCCAGTGGTGATCAGTAATTTGCGTGCTTCAATCCGTTTTCCGGTTGACGCCACGGCGACGAACCTGTGATCAGTCCGGTGAATCTCGGTTACCTCCCAAGGTAAAAGTTCAACGGAGGGATACCCCAGAACCTCCTCATATGCAATACGCCTAAACTCGGCGGGTGTCACACCGTCTCTTGTTATAAATCCATGAGAGGCATGTGTAACCGCATTTCGGGGCTGGCTGTTATCAAATAACGCAACACTGCGTCTGGCCCGCCCAAGTACCAGAGCCGCATTGAGTCCTGCCGGGCCTCCGCCGATAATAGCACAATCATAAATCAAAAGAATCTCCCCTTTTTTGTTGATTTATTTGGAGCCAACAAGCTGCTGCAGTTCACCTTTCGACAATATGCCTATTTCTTTATATAGAGGCTGTCCATCTTTGAATATAATGGTTGTCGGGATGCTCATAATCTGAAATTGTGAAGAGGTTACCGGATTTTCGTCTACATTAACTTTAACGACTTTAATGGAATCATTTGCTTCCCTTTCAAACTCCTCTAATACAGGTGCAAACATTCTGCATGGACCGCACCAAGCGGCCCAAAAATTCACTACTGTTATACCTTCCGTTTGCACCATCTCATTAAAAGTAGAATCTTTCGCATGTTGAATAGCCATCGTGATCTTCCTTTCGATTAAATATACTATGGATATATAATATCTTTAATTTGTCATAAGATGGGTCTTGTAATCTTGTCCGGCGTTGTTGCACTAAAAAATAGAACATCACCTCAAACGCATAATCAGTTGCTTGTGAATTTTCATAGCACTCCTCCATTTCAAATTAAAGACTTCATGTATCTATGATAACTTTTTTTGTATAAGATGCAAGTCAATCTCATGAAAATTTAGCCAAACCAAGGCCAGTTGCATTCTTTTGGCCTGTGATCGAGCCAACAACAGCGGACAGGCTAGGGTCTTTTGCATCCTAGTCTGCCGCTGTTGCTCTTATCGGATCGGTATTAGTTTTCGTCAAAATGGATCGGCGCAATGCCTTCCGCTCGCCACACCGTGCCTCTTTTCTCGTACTCGAATAACTGTTCTACAGCATTCGCGATTTGAGGACCTAACTCACGATCAACCAAATACAAGGCCACATCAAGACCCGAAGTCACGCCTCCCCCGCTTACGAAGCGAGGACCATCTTCAACGACTCTTGCTTCAATCGGAATTGCACCGAGAGCTCCTAACGCTTCCATGCCTATTTGATTGGTAACGGCATGTCTATCTTTCAACAAACCTCCCATCGCAGGCAGCAGTGTACCACCGCATACTGTAGCTACAATAACTTCCTCATTGTTAAAAGCTTGTTTCAATTTCTCCGACAAGCCCGTCATCATGGCCTTCTTTAATATATTTGGAATGGCATCTTCCGAATTTCCCGCTGGCTTGCCCGAAGCCCCGGGCACCAAAATGATTCCAGGACGCTTGGGGTCTAATGCAGCTTGCGCTTCGAGAGCGGGCCCGTTCAGACCGCTCGGGACAGAACGCTTGCCTTCTGCGGAAACCAATTCCACAGTAACCGCTCCGTTTGAAAACATTCCCGCAGCAGCGAATACTTCGTATGGTGCTAATGCGTCCAGCAGATCGAAACCATCGAACAAGACGATTTGAACATGCATCCTTTTGTCTTTGAATGGATCATTATTTTCTTTTGAATTCGCACTTGCTGCAGAGGTAACTAGACATAGAACTAGTACAAACGACATGAGTACTCCCATAATTTTTTTCATCCTACCACTGCCTTTCTGGATCGATTGATATTTCTGATAATGATGTTAGGAATGATCAACAGCAGCACAATAGAGCCGTAAACGCCAATTGTATAGCTGGTAGCGTAAATGAGACCAAATCCCTGATAAAAAAGGGAGGTGATGAGATGAATTGTCATGTTCGTAAAACAAAAGGCGTAACTTCGGATCATCCAGTTCCGGTGCCGAATGATGCGTTTCTTTTTGATTTGTACAAGCGCCGTAATGGTGATAAACAGCCATATTAGATTAAGAGCGTTGAACACCATACTGCTTATTTTTCCTCCGGTAGCATAAGGAGCCATATATCCGGAAGTAAGCACGACAAGAAGGACGGATACTAAATAAACGTAGCCGTTTATACGGTGGAGCTTGCGGCTTTTTTCAAAGACGCGGTTGGAGAAGTTCAGCACCCCCGTCGCCATGGCGATGCAGGCAAACGCAACATGAACGTGCATAACGTTGATCCAGACTGGAAGATTTAGTTCGCACTTCAGGCCGATTTTATGGCTTAAAAACGCCTTGGCTCCAGGATCGATAATAAAATTGGCCACCAAAGCGTAAAGGATAAATAGAATACTGATGCAGGCCAAAAGTCCGTATGATATTTTCCACTCCTTCATGCGATCCATCCCCTCATTTTAATTGCCAATTCGCATTTATGGGTTAGGTAACACGCTTGCCTGTTAATTTGGATGCAGGCAGTATGCCGGCCCTGGCGAATCCAATCATGTCATCTCCACGCACGATAACTTCGAATTTTAGATTTAACCGCATAGGTTTCGTGACGCGCAGCGACCAGGTAAGCTTATTGTCCTGAAGTAAGGGGTTTATAAACTCGACCGTTTCATCCCCTTGTGTGGCCTGGCCTTGGATCAACCCATTCCTTATGGAAATGGAGAGCTTGACCTCCAGTTTCCCAACAGGCGTAGCAATTGTCGTATCCCAATCCCCGTCGAATTCAGATTCTCCGGGTAATTTGATTTCCGAGGTATCATAAATCATCCCCGTATTGTTCGTTTCTTCGTCGGTCTCTGCCTTGTGAGAGCTAGGCGCCCTTCCTTCTTCCCGCCAGACCGTTCCTCTCCGTTCATATTCGAACAGCTGCTCTACCGCGTGCGCGATACGCGGTCCAAGCTCGCGTTCCACCAGATACAGCGCTGCATCGAGTCCCGAAGTAACGCCGCCGCTAGTAACCAGATTGCCGCTATCCACTACGCGTGCCGGGACGGGAATGGCTCCGGTTGCTCCAAGTACATTCATGCCCAGATGATGCGTTACCGCCGGTCTGCCCTCCAAGAGCCCTCCCATGGCCAGTAACAGGGAACCGCCGCAAACCGTGGCAACGATGATGTCATTTTGCCCGAGTGCTTGCTCAATCATTTCAACCAATTCGGTATTCAGTGCCCGCGACAGAATGGCTGGGGGCGAATTCGGCCCATCTCCTTCGACGTCGCCCGACGCGCCAGGTACAAGAATGATGCCTGTTCGTTCCGGGTTCAGTCTGCCACTCGCTTCAATTTTTAACCCGTTGATGCCGCTGGTGACGGATCTCGGCCCTTCAGCGGTAACGAATTCTACGCTTAACGCGTGTTCAGCATACATTGCCGCGGCACAAAAAACTTCGTAAGGTGCAATGGCATCCAGAAGGTCAAAGCCATCAAAAAGCACGACTTGAACCGTTAACATCCATAAACCTCCTCATATTCAAAGTCAATAGATTGATCCTCGAACCTGCGGATCGTATCAGGGAAAAGTTATTTTGTCAGAAGATCCTTCAGCCTGTGATATTCCTTCTCGTCGATTTCACCACTCGCCATCCGACCTTTTAGAATCAATGCGATGTCACGGTCTTTTGGATTGGAATCTCTGTAGCGATGACGAATCAGATAAATTCGAATTGCGACAAAAGAAAAAAGCGTAAGACAAAATAGAGCACCGAATGGAAAAAATGAGAAACTTCCGTATTCCAAGTTTGTCAACCTCCTTCATCCGTTTTTGCGTAGAACGGGCCCTAACTCGCGATATTTGCTGTCCGACTCGGCAAGAAGTATCGTAACAAACGAGTATCTCAAATGAAGTTGTATAAAGGTCACAAAACAATAAACAAATCATCACAAATTAGGTGGTTCTGTTTGTTGCATGGGGTTAAATGATAAACTAGTTTTCAAAGGTGGGATATTCATGAGTGAAATCAGTACCATACTGGTTGTAGACGATGATCAAAGCATTGTTGAACTATTGAGCGACTTTTTAGAGTATGAAAATTATCGCGTTATAACCGCTTGCGATTCTGTTCAAGCTTGGACATTGTTTGAGCAGAATTCCATTCATTGTATTGTTCTTGACATCATGATGCCGGGTCAAAACGGGTTTGAGTTATGTCGCCGGATTCGGGAGAAGAGTAACGTTCCGATCCTTTTCTTGAGCGCACGCAGCGACGATGTGGACAAGATTCGCGGCCTGACGCTCGGCGGCGATGATTATATTGTCAAAACCGCTTCACCCGGTGAAATTGTAGCCAGGATAAAAGCTGTACTACGACGTTCTGTTTCCCAACTGCAAATGAGTGAGAGAATCTTGGATTTGTAGAGTAGAGAACTGACGTTTTCTGGCGACCGTTTGGTCGCCTTACTCCTTTCAGTTCCCCCTCATCAAACCGTACGTGAGGTTCTCCCTCATACGGCTTTCCGATGTTCTTCTTTCCTTGGCATTCGGTTATCGCGTACGGCAAGCTTCACAAGAATTCCTCTTGTAGCTTTTGCTATCTCTCTCATCCGCGCATGTCTCGCTTGTTTATTCCTTTTCTTGTTGTTAAAGAGCACAAGTCTTGTCAGAACATACCAGTCGATGCGACATAACCACTTAGCTCCTATGGGTGAAAGTGAGTAATAATTCTTGAAACCTTGAAGTTTTCGATTCAGCCCTTGTATCAGCTCGTCTAGTGACCAGTACAACTTGTTGCGCGGTTTGGTATACTCTTTGATTTTCCTTCTCATTTCCTTCATAGCCTTCTTGCTCGGAATGTGTGACATGACGTACATTTTCTTTCCACCCTTGAGAAGAATGGGAAATTTTCGATGGTGTAAACCAAGGAAGTCAAAGCCCGTGGTATTGTCCCAGATATTAACCAGTCGAGACTTTTCTTTACTAAGTGTAAGGTCCAGTTTGTTTAGTACCGCTTTTATGACTTGTATACTTTCCAAAGCGTCTTGTTTCGATCTACACATGATTACAAAATCATCCGCATATCGGATCAGCTTCCCAAGATGAGTGAATTGCTTCTCCCAAATCGTGTCCATGTAGTCCAAATAAATATTTGCCAACAGTGGAGAGATTACCCCTCCTTGCGGAGTGCCCCATTCGGTTTCATGAAACTGTACATCTTCCATGACGCCCGCACGGAGCCAGTTCCGAATCAGCTTTAGTATCCTGCGATCAGAAATCCTTTTCTCTACTAGCTTCATGAGCTTTTCCTGATTAATGTTGTCAAAGTATCCTTTGATGTCTACATCGACTACCCAGGAGGCCGTCCTGCTGGTTTTCTTGATTTGTGTAATCGCCTGGTGGGCATTTCGTTTGGGACGAAATCCGTATGAGCAATCTTTGAAATCGGCTTCAAAGATAGGCTCAATAACCATCTTGGTTGCCATCTGAACAACACGATCTCGGATGGTCGGGATACCAAGCGGTCTTTGTTTCCCATCCGCTTTCGGGATGTACGTGCGCCGCACAGGAGATGGATGATATTGCTTACCCTTCAGGTCGAGATAAATTTCGTTGAGAAATTTACTTTCCCCATACTCCTGAACGATTCTTTCAATTGTCTGTCCATCTATCCCGCCGCTACCTTTATTGGCTCGAACTCTACGCCACGCTTCCGCAAGAATATCTGGCCGGTACACTTTGTCATACAGAGCATGAAATCGCCGTTTTGGATTTTCCTTGGCACAAAGATATAGGGTTGTCCAAAGTTGTCGAGCTTTTACATTGGTGTAGTTAGCAAGTTTACTTGCATTCACTCACTCTTACCTCCTTCGACCCGTGAACAAAGCAGGGCTCCTTCCCTCCATAAGGTTGTGTTGTCCTTATGTTCATCGGTACTATGAACCCCTCCGACTCCCTCTCTGCCATCCACCACTTCCCTTACGGTTATAGGTTTCCGTTTTACGCTCCTGACGGGGCGTGCAGAGTAGGGTCTCCCCAGTTCCGTTAACTACTTTCTCAAAATACCGCTCCCCATACCCCGAGGGATTCATAGGTGCTGTATTCCAAGTTCTCCACACCGTCCTTGGCCTTCACCCAGATGAAACAAGCGCGGCTTCCCTTTGTCCACCTCTCGATGGTCTTTCTGAACGAGGCTGCAGGCTTCACTTTATGTTACGGCCTTCTGATTTGCTC
>NZ_RHHO01000054.1 GCF_003710865.1 Brevibacillus borstelensis
ATTTCTTACTTGCCAAAAACAGTTCTTATGAAAATTCAACCATAAAATATAGGGGTTTTTAATAATTTATATTCAGTTCATGAAATTGATATTTCATGAACTGAAAGCGAATGAAAACAAAAATGATAAACTTCCTCTCTATCGGGGGACGAACTTTAAGGATTCGATGCAGCCCCTTTGATCTAGTGGAATTAAGATTGAATTGCGGCTCGATAGAGAGGGCAGAATTACGACAGACAGCTACCGGTTTTACAAACCATAAGGGCAGGAGGTTTTTCAATGATACCCTATGAAATTTATTATGATGAAAGAACTGGTAAATTAAGAATTGCTCTACCCGAAGGATTATCATTGGTAGAAGAATACCTAGAAAGTGAGGTCATCACTGAATTAAATAAGAGAATGATTTTTGATAGAATTGCAAGAGTCAGTTCTGGCGAAGAAGAAGTATCGGATGGTACTGGAAATTTGTTCAGTTCAGAAATTCGCAAAGATTATACTCGGATATACATCTCATATGTAGAAGAACAATTAAAAGCCGGAATAGATACGGGTGAGGAATTTGAGTCAACCATCGAAACAAAGTACTTTGCCGAATTAGTTTCAATTTGGGTAAGGGCACGAGAAGAGTATAGACAGCGGCGTGATTCAAGGAAATAATTCCGAACGAACGGGGTCTGTCAACAATTTTGAGTTTTTTGGGTAGACACTTTATTGTCCCGACAGATCGATTAGATTTTTCCTTGCTGCCATTCCCTTGATCTAACTGATGGTACTTAATATGATTATCTACTTAAGAGAATCATCTACCTGGCATAATCGTTGATAATTGGTCGTCCTACGCATAAAAAACAGTCTCCTCCCAAAGCCCAGGACTGACTCCCAAAGTTAAACGTGTAATTACTTTCTGGACCATGGTATTGCTACTTCTTGCTACTCCTTATTTTACATTATCGATACGGACCATTTTGTCATTCTGGTGATATGCAGTTAGGTACAAAAGCTTTAACATACCAATGGAGTAATATTTCCTTCAACAGACATCTGAACCAAGATCCAATAGGTATATTCAGCTTCGTTTTTATCGGTTTACATAATATATATTATCGGACTCAAAATATTTATGCGAATATACGGCCCTACCGGATAGTCATAACATCAAAATGTATCATTTATTCGTTATAAGAGTGATCGTTATAAAAACTACTCAAACAGCACACGGTCAAAACTAAATGAGAAAAACACGTGCAATGTCCGTAGCGGCCATGAAGTTCCTTTATCAAATCGAATCTACATGAGACCCGGATTGAACCGATGGCTTTCAGTTTCATACTTGGTTCCATGCTTTAAGGCCACCAATCAGTCCGTAAAAAGCTCTCACTAAAACACAACCGCAGCCATATTCCGGATGATATTCCTGATCATCTCCCGAGTACCGATTGCATTCAGACGAAAGATCTCATCGTATTATTAAAATAGACATCTTGGAAGTCAGCATTTCCTATAGGCAACAATAAAATCAAAAAATTCGAAAAACAGTATTTACATTTTCTGTAATTTCACTTATACTAAACTTAAAGATAACTAAATTGAATTATTCGGAGGCACATCAGATGAAACTGTTGACCAATCAACCCCAACCAACGGCTGCTCCGGCGCAACGGACATATGAAGATACCTTAAACAACCTGGCGAAGTATCTCCAGCAAAATACAAAAAAATAACCGCTCAAAGAGTGCCTGACCGCTGGCACTCTGTTTCTCCCTGTTCCCCTTCCCTGCCTCCTAAAACCCAACGGTCTAAATTTGCAACAACTTGCTGATAATAACAATTGGCCCTATGCGCTCCGCTCTACAGCCTATTTCCGCAACCACCTATTCTTTTGATTCGAGGGTTTGCAATGGAACATCACTTGAACTGGTTCATCATACACTTTGGCTATGCCGGAATCTTTCTTGCATTGGCTCTTGGTATCGTCGGATTGCCTATCCCCGATGAAATCCTGTTAACCTATATCGGCTACAACGTCTTTCAAGGAAGCCTGCACTTCCTGCTTTCTCTGCTAAGTGCATGTGCTGGCGCTTCAACCGGCATCACGGTCAGTTACTTTATCGGCAACAAGCTGGGACTCCCTTTTTTAAGGAAAGTAGGGCCCAAATTACATATCACGGATAAAAGGATCGAACGCACAAACGGGTTGTTTCAAACATTCGGCCCTTATTTGCTGCTTGTCGGATACTTCATTCCTGGTGTCAGGCATCTGACAGCCTATATGGCGGGAATGTCGGGCATGGAATTCCGCAGATTTGCCCCATTTGCCTACTGCGGAGCCTTTATCTGGAGCACTACATTTCTCTTGTTGGGCTTTGGACTGGGAGAAAAGTGGTATCTGATCAAGGCGTACATCCATCGCTATGGACTATACGTCTTTTCCCTTTTGGCTCTGATTGTTATAACGGTGTTGGTCATTTCAAAGTGGAAACAGATCAGGCAAACCCGCGATAGAACCGATTGAGCTAAATTGATCGTCGTTCCGCAAAAAACGAAACGCCCGCAGCGAATGCATGCTGCGGGCGTGACAAACGATGATGAGCTGCACTCCGATGATCCGAAAATGTACAGGTCATCAACCGATCGTCAGCTTATTTCTGGGTAGCGGCTTCCAGAGCGACTTCGATCATGGTATTGAACGTTGTTTGGCGCTCATCCGCGGAGGTAGCCTCTCCGGTCAGGATATGGTCGCTCACGGTCAGGATCGAGAGCGCTTTGCGCTTGAATTGAGCAGCAAGCGTATAGAGAGCTGTAGTCTCCATCTCTACTGCCAGGACCTGATAACTCGCCAGTTTTTTGTACAAATCAAGGCTTTCCTGATAGAAAGTATCGCTCGTGAATACACTTCCCACTTTTACCGACAGATCGCGCCCTACCGCCGCCTGATAAGCTTTGTGCAGCAGATCGAAGTCGGCAGTCGGAGCAAAGTCGACCTGGTTGAATCGCAGACGATTCACTTGGGAATCTGTGGAAGAAGACATGGCGATGATAACATCACGTACTTTGATGTCTTCTTGAATGGCACCGCAAGTGCCGACGCGGATCAAGTTTTGTACGCCATACGACTCCATCAGTTCATGAATGTAAATGGAGATGGACGGCACACCCATGCCTGTCCCCTGCACAGATACGCGTTGTCCTTTGTACGTACCGGTAAAACCGAGCATGTTGCGTACAGTATTATAGCAGACCGCATCTTCCAGGAAGTTTTCAGCTATGTATTTGGCTCGCAGGGGATCGCCCGGCAACAAAATGGTTTCTGCAATGTCGTTTGGTTTCGCTCCAATGTGGACGCTCATGTAATCTGCCCCTTTTCTATGTACATATTTTCCTTCTAGGTTATCGTACTATAAACGGAAGGAAAAGAGAAATGAAAAACAGAGCTGCGGACCTCAGTTTCATCCCATGAAATGACAAAGCCAAGCTCTGTTTTTGCTTTTTCCAATCCAATCCGGCAAAGACAGTCTTGCCGTTACTCCTTTGCCGATTTTCCATGAACCTCCATCGTGGCAGCATGGAAAATTGACTGGCGTGTACCGCTTTATTTTCCTATTTCCTTTTCATTGGCAAAGAACGCGACCGTTTCCTCGAGTCCCTGCCGAAGCGTCGTTACAGGCTTCCAGTTCAGAGCTTCTCTTGCCTTTTCGTTGTCCAGGCAGCTGTGGCGGATGTCGCCAGACCTCTCTGCCTGATAGTCGATCTTGCCTCGTTTGCCCGTGGCGATCTGCAGTAGCTCGCAAAGCCTCTGAACCGTTGTCGTTACGCCTGTACTGATGTTGCAAATAGTCCCGGAGCCAGACGACAACGCCTGTACATTGGCCATTGCCACATCTTTGACGTAGACAAAATCACGAGTTTGCTTTCCATCTCCAAATATAACCGGTGTTTTGCCTGCCAGCAGCTGCTGTGTAAAAATCGAAACGACGCCTCCCTCCCCCTTTACGCCTTGGCGAGGACCGTAGACGTTGGAATAGCGGAGTACGCTTACGTCGATCGCGTGAAACCGGGAGTACCAGTGAAGATACCACTCGCTAAGCCATTTGGATGCGCCATAAAGGGAGATTGGCTGAATCGGATGTGTCTCCTTTATCTTTTCCTCCTGTGTCTCCCCGTAGACAGCGCAGGAAGAAGCAAACACGATCTTTTCCGCACCGCACTTGACGGCCGCATCCACGACATTCAGGGTCCCCATGACGTTGACAGTACCGTCTGAGAGCGGTTCTGACATAGACTTCGCGACGTCTACCTGTGCAGCCTGATGAATCACTGCTTCCGGACGAACAGACCGGAAAAGATCGACGAGGTCATGTTCGCGGATATCCTTCTCGACCAACAGTACATCACGGGAAAGACGGGAGCGGTCCCCTGTAGAGAGGTTATCCACTACCGTCACGTCATGCCCGCGCTCTACTAGCAATTCGACGATATGCGAGCCAATAAATCCCGCTCCGCCCGTCACTAATACCCGCATCAGGAGTCACTTCCTGTTACCTGCAGATGCTCCCGGTACCAGTCGATGGTAAGCTTCAGTCCCTCCGTCAAAGAAACCTGCGGACTGTAGTTCAATACCTCTTTGGCACGCTGCAGATCCGGCTGTCGTCTTTGCATGTCTTCATATCCGGGACCGTACGCTTCTTCATAGGAGAGGGTGATGATCGGCGAAGTCGAGTTGGCGAGCTGAACAACCAATTGGGCCGTTTCCATAATCGTCATCGGTTGATCATTGCCAATATTGATAACGCGTCCATTGGCATGTGGCTGCAATGCCTGGAAGGTTCCTTCGACAGTATCCTGGATAAAGGTAAAGCAGCGGGTCTGTTCCCCTGTCCCATAGACGTAGAGCGGTTCCCCCTTGATAGCGGCAGTAACGAATCGCGGAATCACACCGCCGTATGCAGAAGACGTCGCCCTCGGCCCGTACGTGTTGAAATACCGCAGAATCGTGACGGGCAAGCCCAGTGACGCGTAAGCCAAACAAAGATGCTCATCCAAAGCCTTGGCTGTTGAATAGCACCAGCGATGCGTAGCTGTGGAACCGAGTATCCGATCATCGTCTTCGCGGAAGGGAACCGCCGCATTCTTGCCATACACCTCGGACGTGGAGGCGAAGATCACTTTTTTTCGATCCGGGAACGCTGCTTCCAAAACGAGCTTGGTTCCATCAATATTTCCCTGGATCACCTTCAAAGGATTCTCGACAGTATTTTTTACACCTAATACCGCTGCCAGATGATAAACGGCATCCACTTTTTTCATCAACTCTTGCAACAGGTCCCGGTCCAGTACACTGCCCTGTACAAAGTGCATGTGCGGATGTGCTTGTAAGGGAGTCACAAAGGCTCGCTTGCCGGTCGACAGATCATCCAGCGCCCACACTTCGTGCTGCTCGCGTAATAAGCGCTCTACTAAATGGGAGCCAATGAAGCCGGCTCCCCCCGTCACCAGAATTTTCACGCTGAATCTCCTCCCTAGAGTAAAATGAGATTATCTTGCTGTTCGGTAAAGACTCTTCGGGTATCAAAGAGCAGTCTAGCGTGTTTCCCGATCATCTCGTAAGGCAGCCCTGTATGATCGGTCAGCAGTACGACACAATCAAAGGCTGACAGACTTTCCGGGGAGAGCTCCACACTCTTCGCTTCTCTTCCGTTGACCTTCACTTGGGGCACCAGCGGATCATGGTAGCAGACACTCAGCTCCATACTGTCCAATTTTTCATAGATGGCCAGTGCAGGCGATTCACGTGTATCGTTGACGTCCTTTTTGTAGGTCAAGCCAAGAAGCAGAATTCGCTGCTGCGTCACGGGTTTTTTGTTTCCCATGGCCTTGATGATCCTGCTGATGATGTAGTCTGGCATCTGGTCATTGATCACTTTTGAGAGGTGGATAAAACGTGTTTCCATGTCGTACTGCTTTGCTTTCCACTGCAGATAGAGCGGATCGACCGGGATGCAGTGTCCGCCGATGCCAGGACCGGGATAGTAAGCAGTAAAACCGTAGGGCTTCGTTTTTGCTGCCTCTATCACCTCCCACACGTCTATCCCCATTTCAGCGCAGATCATTGCGAACTCATTCATGAAGGAGATATTTACGAACCGTTGGCAGTTCTCCAGAAGCTTCGTCATTTCTGCTGCTTTCGGTGTGGTGACAGATATGAGATGACGAAAAGCGAGACCGTACACCTCTTTCACCTTTTGCAGGCAGTTTGGCGATATCCCGCTGATTACCTTTGGTATATCTTCTAATGAATACTGTTTGTTTCCAGGATCAATCCGCTCCGGCGAATAACCGAGATAGAAGTCTTTCCCTACCTGCAACCCGCTCCGAGAAAATATCGGCAGCAGTACTTCTTCTGTCGTTCCGGGAAATGTGGAGCTTTCTAGCACGACCAAGTGTCCATCATGCAAATGCGGAACTAGTGAGTTGGCTGCGGCCTGAACATAGCTGAGATCTGGATACGAATGATCGCGCAGCGGTGTAGGCACACACAAGATGATAGCCTCGGCGGAACGGATTTTCGAGAAATCATCGGTCGCTGAAAAACAACCTGTGTCAAACAATGCGGCAACCTCACGATCATGTATGTCGGTCAAATAGCTTTTTCCTGAATGGAGCATTTCTATTTTTTCTGTGTCTACGTCTATTCCGATGACAGACACCCGTTTGGAAGCAAACAGCATGGCAAGAGGTAACCCGACATACCCCAACCCGATAATGGCTACGACAGGTGTCGTATTTTCTTTGTCCACGGTCAACCAGGTTTCCTCCCTTCGTATACGGCTATCTTAGGTTATGTGAACGACTATACTTTCGATATGGTCGGATATACTATCTTTTGAAAGAGTAGTGGAATATCACGAAAAAATAGTTGAACATCCTCTTCCGCTTAGCCGTGGCTTGACATATATCATAGTGAGCCGGTATGCGATGATACAGAAAAGGAGAGATTCATAGGTGCGTATCCTCATCGCAACGTACTGGTATCTGCCGCACGTCGGAGGAGTCAATACCTACGTCAATGTGCTCCGAAAAGAACTGATGGCGGCAGGTCACCAGGTCGATGTACTCGCCCACCACCCGGATATGCAGAAATACTACATTGTCCACTCAGGGCGGTACTTGACGAAAGCAAAAATCAAGCAGGTCGTGTACGACAATGTACTGAAGTACTTCGAAACGTCTCAGCCGTACGTAGATGATTGGATCCGCTGGCGGGAGATTGAACGGTACTCTTTTGAATTGGCAGCCATTTCATTCAATTTGAAGCAGTACGATCTGATCCATACGCAGGACATTATTTCGACGCGAGCGCTATCGAGGGTAAAACCACCGAATGTTCCACTGGTTGCCACGATTCACGGTCTTTTGGCTACCGAACATATGCTCTCAGGGGACGTGACCAGCAAACAATCGCTTCCGTGGAAGTATGTCTGCAAGGAAGAGTACTATGGAGCGACCTCCGCCACCAAAACCATGGTTCCGACTTCCTGGCTAAAGCGGAAGCTGAGCGAGCCGGACTATGGTGTACCTCCTAAACTCCTGCACACCGTTCCCTACGGCATGGACATCCAGCAATTTTTGAGAAAATACAACGCTCCCCCGTCCTCCTATGTTCCGATGGTTGAGAGTGGAAAAACCGTCTTGATCTGCCCCGCCAGACTCGTCCCTGTCAAAGGACACAGATATCTATTGGAAGCCATTTATAGGCTGAAACAAAAAAGAAATGACTTCGTCTGCTGGCTGATCGGCAACGGACCCCTGTACAGTGAAATGGTGTCTCTTGCAAGCTCCCTGGGCATAACCGACGTGGTCCATTTCTTCGGGGATCGTGACGATGTTCCTCAGCTTCTTAGGCAAAGTGACATATTGGTTCTTCCCTCTGTACAGGACAACCACCCATTTTCCATCATGGAGGCACAGGTAGCTGGAAAGCTCGTCGTAGCTTCGAATGCAGGCGGTATCCCGGAAATGGTCTCCCATAAAAAGACCGGCTTTATCTTCGCCTCGAGCAATAGCGATGACCTCGCTTCCAAGCTCAACTATGTCCTCTCGCATCCCACTCTTGCAAAGCAAGTGGCAGTTCAAGGACATCGATGGGGATTGCACCGCTGGTCTCTGTCTACTCTCTTGAAAAATACGATGGGGATTTATTTGTCAGCACTAGAGAAGGTGAGGAAGTAAGATATGGCCATAAAAAAGCTTAGGAGCTCATCTCGACCCGTCAGCCGAAAACGGAAAGCCCCCCTGGTTTATCGCGGCGCTGCAGTGAGAGGTCCGTCCACAAAAATGAACAGGGGAAGGCGCCCGCAAACGATAGCAAGATCGGTTCATAGGTCCACCCCCAGCAAAAATGATAAAGTGTATGCAGCATACCGGCAGATTCTACTAAAAAGAGGCATTCCGATATCCATGCAGCAAGCAAAGAATGTCCCGTACCGTTTGGCACTGTCCACCGTCCAGAAAGCCATGCGGGAACGAAAACCGTCTGTTTCCGGTTCAGCCGCCAAAACAAGGCAACGTCCACTTCGCCGTGCAGGAAATAAACAAGCAGGGCTCATGAGAGGTCCCCGCAGGTCGAACCGTATCATGACCAAAACACGAAAGCGTCGAACCGCATGGACAAGGCGAACACTTGCTTTTCCAGCACCCCCAACCGTTCCGGAGGTGACCCCCATCCCAACTGCGCCAATCCTTCCTGCCATCGAAGCGGATGTTATAAACGCACCTGCACCTCTATCGGAAGAAATTCACTCCCAAAGTGTCGATACACAGCGAATCGAGTCTATTTTCTATCAAAACCGGGAGCAATTGTTCGACCCTGGCTTATGGTCCATGGTAGTAAGTGATCTGCCGTCTGACTATCAGATACCTGACCCAGCATTCACAAGCAGTCTGAGCCAGGCTCACAAACAATTAAACGGGTAAGCCAAGTCTGACGGCAACGATAACGAACAACTGGCAGCCAGTTGTAAACAGAACAAAAACCGTTGTCATCTTAAAGGATGGCAACGGTTTTCTATGTTCCTAGACATCGTTTGGAAGAACGAAGTGATTCGAAGCAAGCTTTGCCGTTCTTCCTATATGTCCAAAGATGTGTCTCCTTCTTAGCTGATCGAAAAAAAACACTCTCTCTGATTTCATGGACTGCAAAAAGGAAAGAGCTTCCATATGATCGCCCAAAATCAGATCCTTCACCAGATTGTTCGTCTTCTGATTGATGATTCTCTTCCGATTCGTCCGCAAGACATCCACACTAGCTGATTGTACGACCCGCATTCCCTGCAAAATCGCCTTTGCTTGGGCCAAAGGGGGAACCATCAGGCTGTCATACCCAAGCCAGGCCGCCACAGATCGTTTCATCGCATGAGGCACTGCCGTCATCGAGGAAAAACCGAGATCAGGGCGCAGCAGCAGGCGATTCAAATATGATTTGGCCATGCTCACAGCGTCAATTCTTGCCGTATTATTAAAAAATCGGTTTACGTTATTCAGCGATATATCCGCTCCGAGGTAGCAAGCTTTGACAAATCTTTGGAGACGTTCAGCTGGAATCACGATATCTCCATCAAGAAACAACAGCACGTCTCCGCTTGCTTCCTTGGCCCCGATCGCTCGCCCAACATCGTGTCCCAATGGAAACGGATAGGAAAGGCAAGTGACATTGTATGTGGTCGCAATCTGTATCGTTCTGTCCCGACTGCCATTTGCAATCACAATAATTTCCTTTGGTCTCAAACGCACCACTTGCTTGAGCACTTTGCCGATCGTCCGCTCCTCGTCCCGAACCGGTATGATGACCGAGAGTCGTTGCATGTTTTGCCTTGTTTGCAGGCTGTCCAGCAAAGGGAGCCTTTTTCTTCGGGCCGCTTTCTTTTTAGCTGGTCTCTTCCCGGTTTTGACCATGGCTTTTCTTTTCGTTACCTGGCCTTTTCTCTTAGGTTTGTAGATGATCACGCCCTTCTCCCCCTTCTATTCGCGCCGTCTCTTTGTGCATGACCGAACGCAAATGAAGATGTCCGGGAACATTCAACAACTGGCGGTTTCGATCCAGGTCATGAAATCCCGCTCGAACTCCCCTTGCTTTTATAAAGTACGCGATCGCCTCAGCGTGGTCTCCAAGTACCAGTTCCTTTACATTTTCCGTTCGTCCGGTCCGTCGTTTATTGACCTTGGCCGTATTAATCGGACAAACACGAGTAATAGACAGTCCCTCGAGAATTGCCTTTACCTGTGCTTTCGGTGGGACAGCTAGCTCCTCCCAGCCGATCCGATTCACTGCTTTTCGGCTCATGGCATGTGGAACGGTGGTCAAAGAACTGCCGACGAGGTCCGGCCTGCCCGTAATATGGTTCAAGAGACGCTTGGCGAGCGAGGTTGGATGCATGTTTCGCTTGGTGCAGAAGCCGGAGTATGCATTTAAGGCGATATCCCAGCCAGCCTGAATGGCATTGATGTAAACGCGCAGCTTTTGAGCAGGGATGACGAAGTCAGCGTCGATAAACAGCAAGACTTCCCCTCTGGCAAAGTAAGCACCTACCGCACGTCCTACATCATATCCTAATGATTGATATCCTTCGATTACACGAGCACCCGAATGAAACGCAAGCTTTGTAGTTCCATCTGTTGTGCCGTTTGATACAACAAGAATTTCAATCGAGGGGGATACCTTTTTTACTTCCTCGATGACGCGGACGATGCGTTTGCCTTCATTGCGAGCAGGAATAATAACCGACACTTTTGGTGCGACAGATAAATCGTCGTCCATCGCGTTTCCCCCTTTCCGGTAAGATGGTTTCTTTTTACCATACGTTGGTCACGCGAGTATGGACACGGCTGTTATCCCCTGACTCCTTGACTTCCACTCTTCGTTTTCTATCAGTATTTGTTTGTGATCATCACGTATGTATTCTTTTTCTAACCAATGCCAATAAGCCGTCCCTGTCATAGAAGGGACGGCTTTGACACCTGTAATTATTTTATTGCATGCGAGACCAATTTCTTGGGATTTGGCGCATACGCTGACGTCGACGCTTTCTCGCACGGGCTACCGTATAGGTAACCAGAAAAAGATTAAGTCCAAGCCAGGTAAACAGGATTCCGTATCGAGGACCGGTTGGCACGCTCTCCGGTTCTTCTTTGCTTGTGCTTGCAGCGGCTGCTACACGCGGCTCCTCTTTTCGTTTCAAGGCATAGGTACGCGAGAGCTCCCCAGCCCTGACAATTAGCTGGCCATCAGCAGTTACCTCGGTCTCGGGGGTTGTTCCCAAGGGGACAGTCGCATATAAATCGGAATCGGCCGTATAGGTCGGCGCTTCTTCCTGCGAAGTCTGCTGTATACTCTGCTTAGCGCGTGTAAAGGCCTGTCCAGCATGGGCGATTTGCTTTGTCTCAAAATGAGCGAAGCCATAGTCCAGCATGGCAGTAACATCCTTGTAGGAAAGGTTGCTCGAGCCCGCTTTCATCGTAACCGCGATAAATTCTGTGTCTCCCCGTTTGGCCGAGCCGACAAGGGTATTGCGTGCCTGGTCGGTAAACCCGTTTTTGATTCCGGTAGCTCCCTCATAATTTCGGAGCAGCTTGTTATGGTTGACCAAAACGGTTTGCCATTCCAGACCGTCCCATGGCAACCGCTCTGTTGCGACGATTTCTCGGAAAATCGGATTCTGCATGGCGTATTGGGCAATTTTTGCCATATCGGCTGCTGTCGTATAGTGATTCGGATCATGCAAGCCATGGGCATTTGTAAAGTGGGTTTCCTCAATGCCCACTTTTTCGACAAGATAGGCATTCAATCGTTCGGCAAATTGCTCTACGGTACCGCTCAAATGTTCGGCGATCGCTGTTGCCGCGTCATTACCGGAGTTCATCAACAGTCCGTACTCCAGCTTTTTTAGCGTTACTTGCTCTCCTTCTGCAAGGTAGACACGCGTGCCTTCCTCCCAGCGAGCTCTTTTCGAAACAGTCACGATGTCATCCGGATTTCCATTCTCGATTGCGTAAATTCCGGTTGCGATCTTGGTGATGCTTGCCGGATACAGCTTGGCGTGGGAATTTTTTTCGAACAAAACCTGACCGGTCTTTGCATCGATCAAGATAGCAGATTCCCCGCTAATTTGTTCCGGCGACAAGACGGCAGATCCCTCCTGGGCCTTGACCTGCTGTACCGCGGTGGTGGAAAAAACACATGCCACGGCCAGCAGGCAGATGAGTAAATAACGCATGCTATTTTTGTTCCTTTCATAGCTATTCGATCTAGTTGTCATCCAAAAGTAGCGCTTATCTATTATCCGAGACGTTTTCCGAGCAAATCATAGATCATCTTAAACTTCGGATTGTCCTGAAAAGCCTGTTCAAATCCGCTGACGTACTCGCGATACAGGGCGGCAGCCGATTCTAAATCTTGCTTCACATACAATGAGAAGATCTCTTCCAGTTTTTCTTCCAAGGTCGGATCGACCGCTTGCGGCGTTAAAATCTCCTGCCGCAAATTGTTCATCAGCACATCCAGCTGGTGAGTGATCAATGAAGCTTCATGGAGCTGCTCCATCACATTCTGAGGGATGTTCCCTGCATATTTGTATCTGAGCTCATGTTCATTGGTTGCCCAGAAATTCATTCCGAGAGTTCTGATCTGGATTTCACAAAGCAATGTAATTTTTTCGCTGCCATGATACACCGTATAGGATGCAATCATGTGAATGCTCCGATACCCGGAGTCTTTCGGTGATGCAATATAGTCCTTCACGTCATGGATGACAATATCTTCCCGCTCCTGCAGCAGCTGCTGAACCTCGCGTACATCATCAACATAACGGCAGACCACGCGCAATCCAGCAATATCCGTAATCTCGCGTGCGAGATCCGCTTCCCAATCACTCTGCGTAAAATCAATCCCTTTTTCCTGAGCCTTTTTCACCAGGCTGTCCACTTTTTTGACGCGACCTACTACAAACTCGATCGGGGAATACCGTCCCCGCTTCATAAAGCCGTACTTAATTCCTTTTAGCTTTAATTTCAATTCATCAACCGCTTGTTCATAAGGTGCCAAAAAATGAACAAGGTTATTTAATACCCGATTTGGTACTTGTGTGCTTTTCATGCAAAAAACACCTCCATGTCACTCCCAGAGGAAAGGTGATGCATCCAGAAATGGTTGCGGATTGACATACGTATTTCCAATCAACATGCCAAAGTGAAGATGAGGCCCGGTCGAGAAACCCGTGCTTCCGATGCGGCCGATTTGTTGCCCGGCTTTCACCAGATCACCCGTCTTTACATCAATCTTGGACATGTGTGCATAGATGGAAAATACCTGGAGGCCGTGGTCAATGATTACCGTGTTACCGGTCAAATACAATGACTCCGCGAGCACGACTTTTCCGTGGTTGGTCGCCACGATCGGCGTGCCCGTCTTGTTGGCGATATCTATGGCTGCATGTCGATTGGCCGGTACTCCGTTAACCACTCGTTGATATCCGTATGGGGTTGTAATGCGGCCTTCTGCAGGCCATTGAAATTTGTCGGCAAAATACGCTGTCTCCGCAGACTTGGAGCGGGCAGCGTTGATTTTCTTCTGATCGGCATCAATTCTTGCCGTGTCTTGTCTCATTTGGTTTAGTTGCTTGGAAACAGTCAGCTTGTCTACCGCGAACTGTTTGGGCAGGATCGTCAATTCAGCGTGATGCTTGTTATCCGCAGTTTGTATAGGATAGGTCCCGGGCTTTGCGTCAAAAGGAACCGGAATAAACCGGACATACTCGCCGTTTGAAGGCTGAAGCCGGTACGTTTTCTGAAAAAGGGTGACTGACGTAGCCTGTTTGCTTTTCACCAGTACTGCGTCACCCGGATATGTTTGAACGGGTGCGATTGCCAGGTATGGTTGCTCGAAGACAGTCTGGGCGTTCTCTTTTATTTCTTTCCCCATGCTGCTTGTCCCCGCAGAAAAGACCAAAGCGGCTATCAGCATCAGACTGGAAATCTGCTGGATCATCGCGTATTCCCTCCCATTTTCCAGTATAACAAATCAAAGCGGGAAATGAAAAAGAAAAAGAAGGCTAAAATTCTTCAGCCTTCTACCGTTCCGACTGTTTTTTGCTATAATCCGACATCATTTCCATAATTGATTGAACGTTTGTCAGCATTTCGCTGGCCCGTTTTGTCTTCTGTGTAATGTTGTCAAAATCGATGATTCCTTTTTTTCTGTCGTTCCATCGCTTGAACAAATCGCTTGCAGCCGCCGGGTTGGCGCGAATCGCAGCCACACGTGATGGGTCCTGCATAAGCCATGCTTCAAAATCCGGGTTGGCTTTAAACAGGCGTTTCATGTCCTTCTTTTTCACGGCCCGCCGTCCCCCCTCTCTATCCCACAAAGAATAGGATGCCTCCGTTACATTACACCATATGACTAGTCCGCGAATGTGGATTGTGTATTCGCACACTCCGCAGAGAAAGGGCTCCTGTGTAGAGACAAGAAGAAAGACCCCTCTATGAGGGGCCTTCCTGCATTCACATATTTACTTGTAGCTGCACGGATTTATCCGCGGCCTGCCAGTTGTTGTTCAGCAAAGCTAACCAGACGTTTCGTGATTTCTCCTCCGACGGAACCGTTTTGGCGGGAAGTGGTATCTGCGCCCAGGTTTACACCGAATTCTGCAGCAATTTCATACTTCAGTTGGTCCAGGGCCGCATTTGCTTGAGGAACTAACAAATTGTTGGTGTTGCCAGAGTTGTTGTTCGCCATGTGTGATTCCTCCTATCGCTTTTTTCTCCCGGGACGGATTCGAACCGTCAGCGTGCTGCTCCTCTCCAACTGAGACCGAGAGACGTTGAGAAAAGAGTCTTGTTGACCTCTTGTGATACTATCTTCCCTCCAACTGTCCAGCCGCATTCGCCTTTCCTCGATGTAAAATCTGACAGGCGCAAAGAAAAGTGTTCGTCCTGTTTTGTGCTATAATGAGGCGAATAGTCTCGACGATGAGAGGAGTCGCCGTTGTGAACAATCCGCAAAAAATTTTGCTCATCGACGGAATGAGCTTTCTGTTTCGCGCATTTTACGCTTCCGCTTGGACAGGCGGATACCGACAAACGTCTCAAGGCGTTTACACCAACGCTGTGCATGGATTTACCAAAATGATGCTGGACTACATCGACTTGATCCAGCCCACACACGTCGCTGTCGGCTGGGATGTCGCAGCCAGGGAAACCCTTATCCGTAGCCAGTGGTACGATGGCTATAAATCGAACCGCAATGCTCCTCCCGATGAATTGATCCCGCAGTTTGATTTGGTAAAGGAAGTAACCGATGCTTTTTCTGTACCGAATATAGGATGCCCCGGTTATGAGGGGGACGATGTACTCGGGACACTCAGCACGATGCTGGCTGCAGACGGTAATGAGGTTGTGATCGCAACGGGTGACTACGACAGCCTTCAGCTCGTGTCAGAAAAAGTCAGCGTGAAGATATTGAAAAACGGCGGCAAGCATGAGCATTACACGCCCGCCAGTCTGCTCCACCTGCGCGGCATCACCCCAGAGCAGGTGGTCGACGTAAAGGCCCTGATGGGTGATGCCTCCGACTGTATACCCGGCTGTCCCGGTATTGGCGAGAAAACAGCCCATAAGCTGATCACAGAGCATCAAAGTCTGGACAACCTGTACAGCCGGCTGGAGGCTTGTACGCCAAAAATGAGAGCCAAGCTGGAAGAAAACCGTGACCAGGTGTATCTCAGTCAAAAATTGGCGACGATCATCTGTGATGTCCCGATCACCTTTGAGCCGGAGCAAGCAAAATGGGAATACGAAAGCACTCGTGTACGTGAAAAATTTGACGAGCTGGAATTTGGCCGCAGCCTGCTTAGCCGGATCAACTAATGGAGGAGCCATGGGAGAACTAGTCAAAAAGCTCAGGATCAAGGAAGGTCATCAAGTTTTGGTGCTTAATTCCCCCGAGGGCTATACAAACCTGCTGCTCCCGCTGCCGGATGGTGCAG
Source organism: Brevibacillus borstelensis (assembly GCF_003710865.1). Taxonomy (GTDB): domain Bacteria; phylum Bacillota; class Bacilli; order Brevibacillales; family Brevibacillaceae; genus Brevibacillus; species Brevibacillus borstelensis. The sequence continues at coordinate 16,038 of NZ_RHHO01000054.1, forward strand.
CCATGCAGAGCGAGCCCCCTCAACAACAAGAAAGACAACACCAGGAGCAATTCAAAGGACTGTGTCCTGTTGTTCGTTCACAGCATCTAAAACGGGAGGAAACGAGGGCGAGCAGGCTCCAAAAAACGGTTGAACGGCTTTCATCCGGGCTGAAAAACCCTTGGGTGAAGGCGTGAGCAAGAAAGGGCTGAGCAAGAGAGCCTGAACAAGAAAGCCTGAACAAGAAAGCCGTGCCTCCAAAAGTGGCAGGATCGTAAAAAGACCATCTTTGGCTGCCAGTGCCAAGATGGTCTTTTTGCCGCTTATCCGTTTCAGAATGCGGCTATTGCGATGGTTGTCTCGTTGAAAATACATCCAATAAGAGCCCGGTCTGCTCCTCCCCTCGGCTCTCCCAGGTTGAAGCAAACCTCACCCGATGGGAAACCCCGAGTATGTCGTATTGTTGTACCAAATGCTGCCGGGCAGAGCCGACGATCAGCGTATGCAGCCGCACCTGCTTCTTTTGGGCCAACTGCGCAAGCATGTCCCTCACGTAAGCAGACAGCCCGCCGATGCCATCTGTCGCCATGACGAGATCAGCGGATTGAAACCGGTTGTTATCCTCCAGGATGCGAATCGCGCGCTTCATGGGGGCATCAAAGTGAGTGCCCCCGCCGAAGGCTGTCTGGGCCAAAGCATAGAATCCTGGCCAATCCGGTCTTTTATGGTACAAGGCCCGCTCCAGCAGTTCACCCTTGGCTCCAAATAACAGCAGCATAAAATCTCGCTTTTCCAACAGACAAAGGGCCGCGAATGTCATCACAAACACTTGGGCTAGTCGCAGCTTTCCGCCCTTCATCGAATGAGAGGTGTCCAGCATGAAAATAACGGGGCCCTTCGGCGGCTCCTCATACCAGCCTGTCGTATCGTATGTCATCAGCTTTTGCTCCAGCCATTTCAGCAAAAAATACGTTTCATAGTCGGGATCAGCCAAAAGAACCGCTTCACTGGGGAGCATATGTCCGATATCCCCGGACTGCCTCAGGTTGTCGTATTCCTCCGGCATCCGGCGTGTCCGCTTCTCCTTCTTTTTGATCCGAAAATGGTGGACGTTGCGCCCCACCTCCTCCAAAAAAGAAAGCAGATCAGGATGCCGCTTCAGCTTGTCCACCCATTGCAGGTACTGGTCCAGCGCTTGCCTGCGGAGCTTTCCCAGATCGTTTCCCCAGCGGCGATTTGCAAAGCGCTGGCTGGCCTCAAGCAGCTCGCGAATAAACAGAGTGTCATTTTCCTCACCGGAGAGCGTCTCTTTCAACGAACGATCCAGCCATTGTCCCAGCTCCTGTTCGAACCGCTCGATAGCTTCCCGCTCCTGGCGCGTAAGGCGCTCATGCTGCTTTTCCCGTTTCGTGAGCTCCTCTTCCAGCTTTTTTACCTTCTGTTGCAGCTTGGACCGCTTCGTAAATTGCACCCGCATATCTTCGCGCAGTTCTTCTATTCGTCCCTTGAGCGACTGGATCTCGGCCTCCACCAATGGCCGGGAATCGAGCACTTCCTGTTTCTCTTCAACCAGCCGCTTTCCTTGCTGCAACGTATATCCCACCAGCTGCAGCCGCGAAATCTGTTTTTCTGTAAGAAACTCGGAAAGCTTGGCCTGCTCATTTCCCTCCCCGTGCTGCTTCTGTTTCAGCCCGGCAACCAGTGGCGTCATTTGCTGCTCGCGTTCTCGCTTCTTCACTTCTTCCGCGAAGCTCTCCGCCAGCCACATAAGAGCCTTGATCGCTGTTTTGAACGAAGCGCTCTCCTGCCCGATCGTACGCGGGTGTATAGTCTGGTAAAAGTACTGTTTGCGGAGCGTCTGGACCATCCAACGATGGAACGGCGTGGCTTCCTGTGTCTGATCGATTTCGGGCTCAGAGAGGAAAAAGCAGAGAAAAAAATCAGCCAGAAGCTCCCGGGACAACCACGGTGCCCGTTTTTTTGCTTCCTCCATCCATTCCATTGCCGTCCGTGATGAATAGCAGAGTCCGTCGAAGACATAACGGTCGACCCTGCTGGCACGAATAATCATGATCGCCGGCAGCCTCCTCAGAGGGTGTAATCATATTCGGTACCCGCAATTTCGCGATCGAACACCGTCCGATATACCCCTTGTATCATCTGTAGAATCCGTTCCCCCTCGACGCGCAGGTGGACGTATTTGACCGTATACTTATCTACTTGATGGATGAGCCTGTTTTTCTCATAGATGTAGGCATTCATATCCTTCTCCCGCCGCTGCCAGCCGAGCAAACGATTCCGAAGGTCCCTGCCCGTCTCTTCAAGCTCCAGCCGGCATTCCTCCAGCATGGAGCGGTACTCCTCCGTCCTCTGGGCTCCCATCTTATGACCGATCTCTTTTTTAAACTGGAAGGCGTGCAGCTCCGATTCTTTTTCCAGCCAACGTTGGGCAATCTGATGGTATCTCCGCAAAGGAAGCTCAGCTTCGAGCTCTGCCTTCACCTGCTCCGTAAACCTTTTTTCAAACAGCTCACGCAAGACGGGCAAATCCTCTGGAACCTCCCATAGCATGTGCGGGGTAAAGACGGTATCCCAAATCGACACATAGTCCCGGCCGTTGAGGACAGCAGAGGTTTTCCACACATGAACGATCTTGTTCCATCTCCTGTCAGAGATGACAAACTCCTTTTCCTCGAGATCCTTTTTCAAGCTGTACAAAAAGTAAATCAGGCCCTCCGAGATGGCAACCTTCTTCGAGGCGGACTGGACATCCTTTACATCGTACAATGAGAAGACCACGGGTATCTCTTTTGCAGGCGGATCGAACATCTTTTCATAGCTGGAGGCATGCTGCAGATATCCCACCTCGTAACGGATGAGAAACCGGTCGTACAAGGCCGTCAGCTGCTCTTCTTCGTCGGGCAGTTCATTGGAAGCGGCCACGAGAAAGAGCAGCGGCACTTCTTCTTTTTCTCTTCCGTTAAAGTAAATCCGTTCATGCAAAATGGACAGCAAAGAGTTCAATATCGCGCTATTGGCCTTAAAGATTTCATCGAGAAAGGCGAATTGAGCCGACGGCAAATACCCGGCTGTCTTCCGTACGTATTGGTCTTGTTTGAGCTGCTGGAGCGAAACCGGGCCAAAAATCTCATCTGGTGTCGTAAAACGGGTGAGCAGATAATCAAACCAATGCTCAGACCCGAATAGTTTGGAAATGGAGCGGGCAAGCTGCGATTTCGCTGTCCCCGGAGGACCGACGAGAAGGGCGTTCTCGCCGCTCATGATTCCGAGGATCAGCAGCCGGATCAGCTCGCTCCTCTCAAAAAACCGGCGCTCCAGTACTTCGATCGCTTGATCTATTTTTTGTTGAAGCTGCGTGGTATTCAGCATGGTCAATGGCGCAAAGGCGCCGGTCCCCCCTCTTTTGCCCTTACTTGGTGAAAAATTGCTTCCTTATCTATCCTCGCATAAACAGCGAAGCATTTCCAGTTGTCGACCACATCAAGAACCGCTCACCGTCCGTATAACGATCAACAAAGATGGGATAAAATGGATAATAATGACAATGAGAGGAAGATTGGGATGCCCCAGGTACAGTTGACGGAAGAGGAATACGAGCAGCTCATGGAGCGTATCTACAGAATCTTGAACCGGACCGAAGAACTTGACCACGTCACCCACCACTGGATGTGGGAAGTCTGGCGAACAATCCGCTACAACAAAGTGTAAACGAAAATTCCGCCTTCACCCATGCCTGTTTCCTTGCATAGTGTGACAACAAAAGCATTCTCCTGACTCGATCAAGGAGGGGATTGGCATGGGTGCAGAATTGTTCTGGCTGCACGGCGTATATGTCCTGTTTGTCCTCATCATTATCGCGGCGATGGTGATGAGACGAGACACAAGTCTTTTGTGCATGATCGGGATCGCCGTTCTCGGACTCACTGCTACGGGCTCTGTCACAACAGCGGTTGGCGGACTGTTTGGCAGCTTTATTTATGCCATCACAGAGCTGTTGCCGACGATACTGGTCATATCCATTATCGTTGCGATGAGCCAGGTTTTATCCGAGACGGGGATTAATGAGACGATGATCAAGCCCGTCTCTTCGCTCATCCGCACACCTGCGCTGGCGTTTTGGGTGATCGGGCTTGTGATGATGGCCATTTCCTGGTTTTTCTGGCCTTCCCCTGCCGTTGCGCTGGTCGGAGCCGTCCTCCTCCCAGCAGCCATCCGCGTAGGTCTTCCCGCGATTGGTGTCGCAGTCGCGATGAACCTGTTCGGCCACGGCATTGCCTTGTCTGGCGATTTTATTATTCAGGGCGCGCCTACTCTGACAGCCAAAGCGGCCGGCCTCCCGGTTGCAGATGTCATTTCGGCGAGTGTTCCTCTCGTAATCGTCATGGGAGTGGTTACGACAGTCGCGGCATTTTGGTACTTGAGGAAAGACATGAAGAACGGACTTGCCGTCGAACCATTGAAAGAGTTTGAAGATTCTGACTCAGACGAAAAAAGCGCCTCCACACTGCTTGCTTCTGGCCTGCGTGGTTGGCTGGCTGCCGCAGTTATTCTGCTATTCCTCCTCGATGTATGTGCAATGTTCATGCTCCAACTAAAAGGCGGGGATGCCACTGCGCTCGTCGGAGGAACTGCTCTGTTTATTCTCGTTGCTGTCACACTGATCGCTCACAAACAGTCTGGTCTGGAAAAAGTCACGAGTCACCTCATCCACGGCTTTCAGTTTGGTTTTAAAGTATTTGGTCCGGTCATCCCGATTGCTGCCTTCTTTTATATGGGTGACAGCGGTTTTGTGCAGGTCTTTGGCGAAACGCTTCCTGCCGGGTCGCAGGGGATTGTAAACGACTTGGGGGTTGCCTTGGCTCATACGATTCCTTTAAGCAAGGAAGTGGCGGCGCTTGCCCTGACGGCCATCGGGGTCATTACAGGTCTGGATGGTTCGGGTTTCTCCGGAATTACCCTCGCAGGTTCGCTAGCCCAACTATTTGCCACTGCTCTGGGAACGGGAGCCGCTACTTTGACGGCACTCGGGCAAATCTCCGCTATTTGGGTCGGGGGCGGCACGATTATACCGTGGGCGCTGATTCCCGCTGCAGCCATTTGCCGCGTCGATCCGTTCGAGCTGGCCAGACGCAATCTTTATCCCGTGGTGATCGGTCTTTTGGTAACCACACTGGTCGCAATGTTCCTTATCTGAAAAGGATAGCCTCTTACAAAGAAAATCCTCCGCCCATGACCGCAAAATCATGTCGGAAGGATTTTTTTGCGTTTATTCTGATTTTGACCAAGCCTCCATAAAATGGTAGAAGCAAGCTGGAGGAAAGGTCGGGCCTCACTTATGAAACTATGGATCAAAAGTGTACAGGTGGCTGCCACCTACATCGGAACGATAGTCGGAGCTGGCTTTGCCAGCGGTCAGGAAATCGTTGCTTTTTTTACCTCTTACGGGGGGGCAGGCACCTGGGCCATCTGGGTATCGACTGGCCTGTTCATGTGGCTGGCTTACCGGATGATGCTCCTTGCCCAACAACTTGGTACACCTTCATACGAATCCTTTAATCGGTTGCTATTCGGTTCCATTCCAGGACGAATCATGAATGTATTGGTATTTCTGACTTTGCTCGGCGTGACCACTGTGATGCTCGCCGGCGCTGGTTCGGTGCTGGAACAGCAATTCAGTTTACCCTATACCTTCGGGATTATCATCACAGCCATCGCAGCTTTTCTACTCCTCCGAAAAGGGTTGGAGCGGCTGCTCGCGATCAACTCCATTGTCGTGCCCACCATGCTGCTCTTTTCCTTCCTGATCCTGATCGATGGCGACGTAGCATCACCGCTCCCCTTCCCACCGCCGGATTCCCTCGAATTTTTGTGGCAGGCAGTCCTGTACGTCTCCTTTAATCTGGCGATGGCCCAAGCCGTACTCATTCCGATCGGTTACTCCATCAGGGAGCGCGCCGTCTTAAAGCGAGCTGGCATCATAGGCGGCTGCGGTCTTGGGTTCATGATGCTAAGCTCTCATATCGCCATGCTCGCCAACTGGGAACAGATACGCCATCTGGAAGTACCGATCATCTTCATCACCGGGCAGTGGAATGACTGGCTGCAGCTGTTCTTTGTTTTCGTCCTTTACTCGGAAATATTTACGACCCTCATCTCTAACGTCTTCGGGATCGGGCAGCAAGTACGGGAGCTCGTGAACATTCCGGAAACGAGAGTCTATCTTGCTTTATTTACCGTAAGCTTTCTGCTTTGCTTTATCGGTTATTCCGATTTGCTGCTGTTTCTTTATCCGCTCTTTGGGTACCTGGGGCTGGCTACCTTTGTAAAACTGGTTTTGACAAGAGCTGCAAAAACGAAGAGACCTAGACAAAATTAGAACAAACGAACCAAAAAGGAAAATCCACGGAGTATCCTGTGGATTTTGCAATATACAGGAAAGGGCGCTTGCACCATCGACTACGGTATACATACCCGTAGTCATGCAGATGAAATGTATTGTTTTGGCATTGGGGGGTAGTCCGTTGTTTTTAATCAGGTACCGCAATAGGTTCTGTACGGGCGGTTTGATTCAGCCGGCAGTGTGCAGTATTCATCCTGCTCAGGCGAATGCTCATAGGGCTTCGAAAGAACCTCAAGCAACCGATGCATTACACTGTAGTCCCCGTCGTTGACCGCAGCTTCCAGTGCTTCTTCTACCCGGTGATTGCGTGGAATGACAGCCGGATTGCTGCTGCGCATCAACTGCTGTGCGGCTGCTTTCGATTCCTTCTGCCTGCCAAGTCTCGCCTGCCACTGCTCATGCCACTGTGCAAACTCCGGGGTGCCGTTCATCGGTGTGTCCTCCGGCTTGTCAAAAGTCAATGCACGGAAGGTATTGGTATAGTCCGCCCGATAATTTCGCATCATACGGAGGAGGTCTTCAATAAGGGCTTCATCCTGTTCTTCCGCGTTGCTTATTCCCAGCTTTGCTCTCATTCCCGCAAGCCAATTGTGGTAATACAGCTTCGAAAATGTGGAAAGCTCATTTTGGGCCAGTTCAATCGCCTGCTTTTCGTCGTCATGCAGCAGCGGCAATAGGGCTTCGGCAAATCTGGCGAGATTCCACCCGCCGATATATGGCTGATTGCCATAGGCGTAGCGGCCCTGGATATCAATCGAGCTGAATACCGTCTCCGGGTCGTACGTATCCATAAAGGCGCAAGGACCGTAATCGATCGTTTCCCCGCTGATGGTCATGTTGTCGGTGTTCATGACGCCGTGGATAAAGCCGACTAGCTGCCATTTTGAAATGAGCTCCGCCTGACGCCTGATCACTTCATGAAGCAGCGACAGATAGCGATTTTCACTGTTTTCAATGTCCGGATAGTGCCGCTTTATCGCATAGTCAGCCAGAGCCCGGAGCTCCTCGGCTGTCCCCCAGTTTGCTGCGTACTGAAAGGTACCGACCCGCAAATGACTGGCGGCCACGCGCGTGAGAATCGCACCGGGCAGGTCAGTCTCACGGATAACGGACTCACCGGTCGTCACTACTGCCAGACTGCGGGTCGTTGCAATCCCGAGAGCGTGCATGGCTTCGCTGATGATGTATTCGCGCAGCATCGGTCCGAGTGCCGCCCGGCCATCTCCGCCTCGGGAATACGGTGTTCTGCCTGAGCCTTTGAGCTGGATATCTACCCTTTCGCCTTCAGGAGTAATTTGCTCGCCGAGCAGCAGTGCCCGGCCGTCCCCGAGCATGTTGAAATGTCCAAATTGATGCCCCGCATAAGCTTGAGCGAGCGGGGAAGCGCCCTCGGGAATCCGGTTTCCGGCAAACGCCGAAACGCCATCTTCACTGCGCAGCGCTTGAGTGTTCAATCCCAAGGATGATGCCAGGGACTCGTTGAGAATGATGAGCTTCGGTGCCCGTACAGGAGTGGGACCTTGGCTGGAAAAAAATAATTCCGGCAGACGTGCGTAACTGTTGTCAAAGTTCCATCCTGCTTCTGTGCTTGCTGTTTCCTTTGTCATCTTGGCTCCTTTTTCTTCCTGTTTTTCTTCATTGGAATTGTATCCTATTTATCGTTATCTATGTTCCAGACATTGCAAAGTCATCCCTTTTTAGTGTCCGCTTCCGCCCTTTTATTATACCTGTTCCCCTCGTAGGTGGCCCCTTTGAACAGCGAACGAAGACGTGCTTTCACTAGCCTGTTTCGCATTGTCTGGAAGTTTGCCTAGTCTGTCAAATATTGATGCCAGATCTCTTCTTCTTCGTCTGTCATTTCCCCGATCATCGTGGAAAAGTCGATTTTTCGGTCAAAACAATCCTTTAATCGTGCGAATTGCTGGAAGGAAGCCGTTATTTTCCTCAAAGAGGCCGACCGGGCCAGCTCCTCCAGCTTCCCGATATCGGGACAACCGTTCAGCTCCAGGGACTGAAGTTTAGTAAGCCCGGCCAAGACTGAAACATCCCCAATCGTCGAATCCTTTATCACTATTTTTTGAAGCCTGCGGCAATTTCCCAGAAACGCAAGACCTGGCAAAGAAACCCCTTCCAGCTGAAGCGTTTGCAAGTTTACCAGTTGTCCGATCGCGTTCAAATCGCTCTCGCTTACTTGACCGAGTCCAGCAAGGGTCAGCTCTGTAAGCTGAGTGAGCGCCGACAGACTTCGAAGCTGCTCCGCATCCGGCTCGCTAACTTCCAACATACGCAAACCCTTGATCGATGATAACGGTGAAAAATCACGAATAGGTGTATGCTGAATATCCAGGTTTGTCAATTTTGGCAAGCAGCCAAGAGGGGTTACATCCGTGACGGCCGTACCGGAAAGATTCAGTTCCTGCAAATACTCCAAACCTCGCAATGGCCGCAGATCCGATACCGGATTTTTCACCAAATACAATCTTTTCAGATGCTTGCAGCCGCTCAATGGCTCAATCGAACGAATTTCGTTTCCGCTAAGAATCAGTTCGCGCACCTCACTGCAAGAACCAAGCGGAGCGATATCAGTAAGTCCCTGCTGTATAAAAAGCAGCTTTTTCCTGCGAAGAAAAGCCTCTGGTGAACTGCTTGACTCGAGTATCCTTTTCTTCCATTGGTCGTCGAGGCCTTCAAACCACACGTCTGCGTCTGGTACTTCTGAAGCTGCGCGGAATGGTTCGAGAACGGGCAAATTCATCCCGCGAATGGCATCGAGAAAGTGTACCTCTCCCTCCCGACCAAAGCTCCAGGAGGTGTAGTCTTCCTCTTGATCGACACTGTAATTTCCCTCGCGTGCCGTATCTCGGATACATTGCAGGAAATCGGTGAGACGACGAGCTACCACATACTTGACCTCTTCGTCGCGGCCGAAATTGATTACTTGGCCGCTTACACCTTTCTCGTCCGGATCCAGATCGATCCCTAAATGATTGCCGCCCCAGTCTTTGCTGATCGGCAGCCAATAGCGGTTTATGTATCTTTCTTTGATCCAAGCGGCGGGAACGGAATAATGCCCGCCTTCCATGGCGTACTCTTCCTCCAATTCCGCCCATATTCTCCATTCTGCGAGCATGTCTTCCAGCGAAAGAAACGGAAGGCCAAAAAAGAAGCCGGGGCCATCCTCGCTTTGCCCATTGTGTATCTGGTAAAGCTCCCGCAGTTCAGCAGGAAGGGAAAAACCCAGTTCCTCCTCGGCCTTGCGAAGCTCCTCCTCTGTTGCAGGGGGATTAAAGGATGCGGCTAGACCAGGCAAATCGAATCGCAGCTGCTCTATGATTTCCTCTAGCAATTGTCGCATGTGCAAACGTCTCCTTCGCGCCATTTTAGCGATTCTCATTCTTTTTGTAGCTCCAAACAGATCATCTGGCACCGAGGTAAAATCTCAACCTCTGCTTTTCTTTACCATTATAGTAGATTCACGCGGCCATTCCACCTGTTGGATGTTAATTTATGCCAAATCCATCTACTGTTCGCCTGGAAACGGGCGGTCTTGGATGATCCTGTTATGAGAAAAGTATCAATACGCTGCTCAGGGCAAGTCTCCGGTACGATTTACCTCTCGTACTTACGAGCGAGTTCCAGCAAGGCTTTCTTGGCATCACCAGGAAACAAGCCTCCATGATAGCAGATGAGCCGCTCAATGTCGCAGGAAAGCAATCGATGCACGGACCGAACAGCCTCGTCCAGGTCCAAAGCATACTGCGGATTTGCGATATTCAGCTTGCCTTCTTCCATTACGACTGCATCTCCCGCGATCAGCGTTTTGCTGGAAGAAAGGTACAACGAAATATGGCCTGGCATATGCCCTGGTGTGTGGACGATGTCAATGCCGCCGCACCAAGGCAGCCTCTCATCATTGGAAACGGCTCTTTCTACTGAAACGGTTTCAATAGAAGCAAGGAACTGAATAAACTGTTCAGCTTGCGGCTTTGCTTCATCCGGCAACGCATCGTAGGTCGATTCCGCCTGTTCAAGCCGCAACGATTTTTTCGTACCCTCGATGTAGGGAACCTCCCGTTCGTGGGCAATGACTTCGATCTGGGGGTACTTCCGTTTCAGCTCTGCCAGCGAACCGATATGATCCATATCGTGATGTGTCACGATGACTTTGGTGAGCAAATCGAATGCGATGCCATTCTGGAGAGCCGCTTTTTCAAGAAGCGGGATAAAATTCGGATAGCCGCAATCGACGAGAATAAGATCCTGCTCATCTTGAAGAAGAACAGGCGTGATGCTCTGTTTATGTCCATCGTACTCGAACTCGATGTGAAGCAAATGACAGTGATTCATTATCCACATCTCCTTTCTCTTGGCTATAAGATGACTAGGATCTTCGAGCCGAAATCAGCAAAAACATAGGGCGATGAAGCTCCTCTTCCCACTCAGGATGGGAGGCAACTTGTTCACTGGAGGGTCCCCACTCTACTACACGGGTTATTGTAAAACCAAGCCCAATCAGCATGTTCAAATATGTGCCTATCGTCCGATGCTGCTTGACCACTCCTTCGACCAGCCAATTGGTTTTCCGTACACCCTCATATTGATAGTTGTCGACTGGCCACGTCTTGTAACCGTCAGGATGCTTGATCCACCCAGGCCCGCTAGAAGCCGTATAAATCGGATGTTCTACTGAACATACCAGACTCCCCCCTGGTTTGAGAGATGCGTACGCTTCCTTTAACAAGCCCTGCACGTTTTCGATATAGTGAAATGCCAGCGAACTGTACACCAGATCATATGAGTCTCGCTTTAATTCAAGGCTCTCCATGTCTGCCCGCAGATAGGCAATCTGGGAATCCTGCGTTTCCCGTTTCGCTCTGGTCAGCATGTTCTCAGAAATGTCGATCCCGACTACACTTGAGGCGCCATTTTCTTTGGCCCAGCGGCAGAACCAGCCGAACCCGCATCCCAAATCAAGAACATGGGCACCGTGCAAATCCGGGAGCATGGACTGCAGTGTCGGCCATTCCGGTGCACCATCCAGCCCGCTTATGGAACGTCTCAATTGACTGTACCCTTTGAAAAATTCCTCATTGTCATAGATGTTTTGAGTCATGACTCTCGCTCCTCTGTTTGCAGCATCATTTGTCTCCCACCCTACCATCTCTATTCATGCTTCTCAAGCGCATGCATGCACCCGAATCAAACAGAATCATTTCAATAAGAAAAAGCGATATTTGAAGTATCTCGATGGATCACATCAAATATCGCTCCCTTTTACACGCGCTTCTTTTCTTCCCGGATAATTCTGCGGATCGATTGCTCCGTCAGATAATGTCGCTGAGATAACTCCGCAATGGAATCGCCTTGCAAGAAGCTTTTATAGATGTTTTGATTTCGGATTTTGAGCTGAGCCCGAACTCCGGTCAGCTCGCCCCACGCCTTGCGTTTTTCAGCTTTTCTGGGAATATACACATACGCGCCGTCAATGTATTGTTGAATGCATTCGATCACGTGCTTTGGCAAAATATTTTTTGCTTTTTCGTGCTTCATTCTCGCCGCTCCTATCTACAGATTTGTGTAAATAGTGAGCAAAGCCTGCACAAGATATATCAGCCTATATGGTTTGGAAGGCGGCTCCGAACAAAAGCATTGTTATATCTCCGTGCTGGTTTGCCCGGAGCCCGACGCATCCACTTGAACGGTTGTACTTCTTTCAAGTGACATGTGTGTTCACCTCGCCTCAAAAACTTGTAAACCATCTACAACCATTATAGCGAATTATCGCTCCAGAACCAGACATCATCTTCCTCTAACATGAAATCCGACGCCGGGTGAATGTCCATAACAGTAGAGCCATTGTGCTGACTGTTGCCCCAAGCAGGCAAACGCCACTCCAGCCCGCATAGGCGTACATGCTGGTCGAAGCAATCGAACCGGACGCGCTTCCGATGGAATAAAAAACCATGTAGCCGGCGGTCAGGCGGCTGCGCGCTTCGGGGCGTACGGTAAAGAGAATGCTCTGATTGGTCACATGGACGGCCTGCACCGCCAAATCCAGGATAACCACGCCAACAATCAAAACAGGCAGCGAGTTTTCAGCATAGGAGATCGGGAGCCAGGACACGATCAGCAATGTGAGCGCGATACCGGTGGTCCACTCTCCGAACCCTCGATCCGCGAGCCGGCCTGCTCTGGCTGCTGCCAATGCTCCAGCAACGCCGGCAAAGCCGAAGGCCCCGATGGCGGTATGGGATAGCGAAAGCGGCGGCGAGCTAAGCGGCAAGACGAGTGAAGTCCATAATATGCTGAATGCAGCAAAAATCAACAAGGCAAATGCAGCGCGAATCCGCAGAATTCTTTCCTGGACGAATAGGTCAATGACGGAGCGCAGCAGCTGCGAGTATGTCATCGACGTTTTTTCGCGTTCTTCGCGAGGCAGCACTATGACCAAAGCGGCGACCATGAGCAGCATCATTGCTGCAGAGACGAGATAGACAGAGCGCCAGCCGGCAATGTCGGTCAAAATGCCTGCAAATGTTCTCGCCAGCAATATGCCAATGACCACCCCGCTCGTCACCAGGCCGACAATTCGCCCCCGTTCGGATGGGGCAGCCAAAATTGAAGCATATGCGACAAGCGTCTGGGTCACAACGGCCAAAAAACCGATTACAGCCATGCCTGCCAACAGGACCGGAGCGGCAGGAGCAGTACCTACTACGGTTATTGCAAGTACGGACAGCAGCATGTGGCACAGAATCAGTCGGCGTCTGTTCAACAAGTCTCCAAGCGGCACCAGTAAAAAAAGCCCCAATGCATAACAAAGTTGGGTAACGGTAATCACAATGCCAATCGATGAATGACGAAGTCCGAACTCCCGAGCCAAAGAGTCGAGCAGCGGTTGAGCGAAATAGATACTGGCTACAGCCATCCCGCAGGCGGCCGCGAACAGCAGTGCAACAGAGCGAGACATCGATCTGACCGGTATACAAGAGGCAGTAGCGGACTCCGGTTGCCCCCTGTCCGCAATGGCTCCGTCCTTTTGATCGACAACGACTTCTGTTTTTTGGGAAAGCCCCTCTCCACTCAAGCTACAACCCTCCAGTTTCATAGCGAAGCAAAATTTTATACTGATCGGTACATAATTACCCTTTCCCATTTATACAGCTCGCGAACTTCATATGTCAACAAAATTCCCTTCTCGATTTGACACAATGCTGGCAGAAATATAAAATCATATCATACCGTTCGATATAAAAAGGGGTTGTTGTGATGGCTCGCTCACGAGAATTCGATGTGGAAAAAGCATTGGACGCAGCCATGCATGTATTTTGGAAAAAGGGATACGAAGCGACTTCACTCAGCGATTTGACGGCTGAAATGGGCATCCAACGGCCAAGCATCTATTCAGCTTTCGGGGACAAAAAAGAGTTGTTCGAAGCAGCGCTGAGGAAATATACACGATTCCACGCTTCCCGTGTCCGGGCGGCACTCCAAAAACATCCGTCTGTGAAAGACGCGTTTCGGTCTTTTTTTGAAAGCTTGACCGCTGAGGACTATGACCAAAATCCGGCCCGGGGATGCTTCTGCATCAACACAATGGTCGAGCTTGCACCACACGATGAGAAGTTTGAAGTTCTTACGAGGGAGCATCAGATGTATCTTTCGGCGATTTTTCAGGAAACGCTTGAACGAGGGATACAAACGGGAGAACTGAAGACAGTCAAGAATGCAAAAGCTCTTGCGCAAACGCTTGTCGTGTCGGTCATCGGGCTCACCGTCATGATGAAATCTCGCCCGGACCGCTCCTTTATCAATCATGCCGTAGAGGTTACCCTCTCATTGATCAAATAGCCTGTTTGGAGACGAGCGTTACTTAAACCTCCTCGTTTCGCAAAAAAGCTCCTTCCGCTATTAATATGGCGTTACTCTCATAGTGGAATGATCCCTCCTGAACGATGTGGAATCTCGCAATACTTAGCTGGATTCCAGTCTATGTTTGGTGTGCATCCGGTTTCAGGTGAAAAATATGATGGAAGCAGATGGAAGCACCTTATATAATAGGACTATTACGGCGAGCGAGCTCTCATTTTTTATCCGGAGCAGGATTTGCTGAAAGGACGCTTCGACCGTACATACTCCCTGTATGCAAGCTGAGGGCAAAAGAAACAACGCGGAACCGGGTTACAATCAACGCTTCGGCCAAGGAGGAAAAAATGGAAAAGAAGGATATTCTGGATCAGGAGAAAGACTTTGGGTTTGCACGGGTTTATGGGGTTGAACTGAAATACAGGCAGCAGCCAAAACTGGATCGGGCGCTCCTCTATGAAAAAATGAATCTCTACACGGGCAAAATCGAACAGCCGGACCGGGAAAAAACAGATGACCCTGCCCTTGCTGTTTGGGAAGCCAACGAAGCCGATAAGGAGCTGCTGATGCACTTCTTCCATTTAAACTACATGGTACAGTACGCGGAAGGAGAAATGCCCGCTCAGACCAGCTTACTGAATTTCGAGAGCCGGCCTGCGGCAGAATACGAGACCGCGATTCAGCAGTCCTGGCATTGGCAAGAAGCAGCTCAAACGCTAAACGAATGCAACTATTCACTCCTTTTGGTCGATATGATGGCATCCGGGCTGGAGCCTCAAGCAAGATTGCAGCTTTTCACCGGCGCCCTTCGAGCGGTACTGGAAGCAGCTCCTTGCGATGCGATCTACTTTCGGGCGAGCGACAAGCTTGTAGAGCCCCAGGCTTATTTGGCTGCCATCGAAGAAGGTGCCATCTTATATGGAGCTATGAATATACGCTTTTATAACGTGCAAGGGACGGGAAGCGGTCGGGCGGAAGGCCTGATGGACTCGATCGGTCTCGCTGCACTTGGCATTCCCGATGTTCAGTGCCATTTTTATGATCTCGACCCTTCTGAGGTTGCCGATCATTTAATGAATATTGGCTATTATTTGTTTCACCAGGGAGACGTGATCGCTGACGGGGAAACTGTCGGTTTCAGCGAAGATATGCGTTGGCGCTGCGAGCACCAATATGCGCTCGCGGCCCCACATCGCGTCGTTATCGATATCGATCCGGGAGAACCTTATTATGCTGGAAGGCAGGGGTACACCGAAGCAGATCGTTAATCACGGCTGATTGAGGACATAAGGATTGTCCTGTGAAAGCGGCATGACAAGCGTTTTGGCAGAAGCGGAAGCTTGCCGGAAACTGGTGGTTTGAAAACAGGGCAGCAATGGCTCCAGAAAAATGGAGTGAAAACCCGCAATCCATGGGGTTTCACTCCGCCTGTCGCCGACTCATTTTCTATTCCTTTACTAATCCTCCTCTCAAATTGCGAACACCAAACTCCAAATACCCTTTCAGACAGGTCAGCATAAATACCCACCCTTCTTTGTTGTCCACCAATTTGCTTATCAGCTCTTCATCATTCTCATTAAAGCCTTCTTCGTTTACTTCAATAATCGTACTGGAATGATCCAACTCTGTCAGGGTAATGGCAACCACGTGTTCCTCTTCGGGGGGCCCCTATTTGAACACGATTTTTTTATCGACCTCCACTTCGATTACGTGAATCTCCGCTGTTGCATCATAAAGATCGTATTTCAGTGTGATCGTCTTGCCTTGTTCCCATCTTTCAGAGCTTGACGAAAACCAGAAATTCCCGATTTTCAAAGGGTCTACGAATGCCTCAAACACTTCTTTAGCCGGTTTTTCTATCTTGAATTTTGTCAGGTTGTTCATACCTCGCATCAGCTCTCTTTTCTGGTTAAGTGGACCTTCCTAGCGAAAAATCGACAGAGAATGTCTGTTCACCTATGCGTGCACTACTATTATGTACATGTTTATCCTAAAAACCCGTTCATAGATCCGGATCGTAAAGCCGCGTTTCTGACATATGCAGCGATAGTAGTTGATGAGTTCTACCTTGAGAATATAAACGCTTTGCCATCCGCGTTGCATATTTGCGTCCCATTCGGCAGCTCAGCATAAGGCTGTTCCCAGTGCACATGCCCGCAGAACACCAGCGTGCTCTCTCCAGCCTCCAATACCGTCCGTATACCGGCATGTCCCAACTGGCCGGAGTTCACTCCTTCGGGCCCCTGGTGAAGCAACAGCACATCGGGCTTTTTCCGTAAAATCTGGTTCAGCGCAAGCAAATACCCTGGTTCCCCGGCATTGCCGTTACATAAGGAATCCGGTCAGCAGGTTCCCATTCGATTTGCTTGATTCTCATGCTTGCATCACCACATCTCTCAGTTTGATCTCTATCGTACCTGAAGACATCGTGAAACGCACTCCCCCACAGGTTGGGATTCATAATTACGCCTTGCTGGAATATAGCAATGGCAGGGTCAGCGTGACAGATATTGCACCGGAATTCCTTTCGCCGACCGCAAATGGCTCCCATCGCTCACCTGCCCCCGGATTCGCAAATTTCAGGTACAGGAAGGCGAAGTAGTTCACTCTATCCTCACACATATCGATGAGACCAAAAAACAGGAGCTTCTGAAGCAGATTGCCCTTTATATTGAAACCAGGCCCGAATCGGGAGCGTGGCCTACCGAGCCTTTGATACCTTGACATACGCAGCGGCCCTTATAGAGCACTCTTGTGCACGTATACCGAGCGGTAAGCCCGTCTTGGCGTGTTGGAACGTACTTGGCCTTCATCAGTCAATAGCACAGTTACGTATTTCCTCCATTGCCTCTTTCACATTTCTCTCCGGATTCAGTGTACGGATCATTTCTTCAGTGAGGGGAGCACCGCATTCCCGTTTTCTTGTTCGAAGAAACAATCTTTTTGAGCGTTCACTGTTTTTCGGAAATACTAGCTCTTTGTTTCATACACGATGCTTGCCAGAAAAGCGGAAGGCAGCACTTCCCCGCCAGCGTCGTATGCAGACTCAACGAACACCTCCAGCTTTTCCTCCGAGGAGATCTCTGCCTCCCCTATCGTGACGTTGTGTTTCATCCTTGGCCCGACTCCTTTGCTCTTGCGATTTCGCTTGGGTTATAACCGAACGTTTTGCGGAACAGGGAAGCAAAATGGCTTATATTGTGATAACCGACCATCACAGCTGCCTCGCTGACATTGGCCTTTCCTTGCTCCAGCAATTTACGGGCTTCACTCATTCGCAGGCCTCGGACATAGCCGAAGACCGTTGTGCCGAACAATTGCTTAAAGCCGAGCTTGAGCTTGTAGTCGTTAAGGCCGACGAGTCTGGCCAGCTCAAGCAAACCGGGAGGCTCTCTCCACGTGCGTGTCAAAATCTCTCTCGCATAATGAAGGCACTGGATATCACCTGCATTCAGCTTGGATTCCGCACGAACCCGTTTTTCCACTTTTTCCGCCGCATCCAAATGATGGACCAGGAGCTCATACGCTTTTCCTTCGAGGAACATCCTTTGGAGCTTGCCGGAATAAGGGCACTGTTTGATTTGCTCGGCGATAAGCGAAAGATGGGGCGAGCCGGCGGTTTGCCTGCAAAAGGATGGTTTCTCCGATATCCGGGAAAGTTCGGGCAGCAGTTCCCGGAAATACCGAACGTCGACCCGAAGTTCCAGATGCACGTACCTCTCCACGGGAAGCAGTTCGAAACGCAGCTTCGAATCTTGAATATAGATGAGATGGGAAACGCCAGGTGCCAAACAATACCCCCGGGATGAGCCAGCCGTTTCCCAGAAACCTTGACCTGAAAGCGTATAACCGATTTCCAGGTGAGGATAACGGACCCCGACGTCCAACGTCACAGGCTCGTGAATGCTTCCCTCATACAAATTGATCTCCATGCCTGTTCGGAGCAAAATCCGCTGCAATTGAGCAGCCCCTCCCAATATCGGAATGGATTGAAAGTGCTGTTCAGGCTGAGGAGAGACGGTGACATCGCTTAGCTCCTCGATCATGCACCCCAAGTCATGGGTATCCAGTTGAAGCTTCAAACCAGCTCCCTCCCTCCCCTGTTTGATAAAATGACCATACGAGCGGTTCCACCTTGGAGGAGAAGAAGTTTCCACGGGAAACAAGCAAACTTATTATTCACAGTTTAAATAATAATGAAAATCATTGTCAACAAAGATTGTAAAAAGCGGCTGCAGCGACCTTTGCAGTGTATCGTACCTTCCAAATATTTATGGCAAGAATCCAACCATTATCTTCGCCTGACTTACGCCTTTGCGCCGTTAGAAGATTTGAAGATGGGAATCTATCAATCGGGTGCAATCATTCGGGTACTGGCAAAACAGCGATAGAAAGTGTTTCTCCTGTATTTTTGGTTCAATCCTAGAGGACCTATTACCAATTATTAGGTATTCACCGAACACAAAAAAGCCACCAAAAGGAAACATGGTGGCTGAGTATCGATTTTTGCTGTCAGGATGTCCGCTCAAACCGCAAAGCAAAAAGACTCGATGCTATTTGCTTACGTCCTGATGGGCAGCAGTAGTCTCGATTGCCGCCCCTGTCTGCGTTCGGACAGCAAGCAGCGTAACAGCCATAATGATGACGAATAGGGCCACAAAGACGAAAGGCAGATGTTTGTCTAGCTGGTAAAGGCTCGTGCTGAGAATAGGGGCGATCACAGCAGATATGCCCTGAACTGCTCCCACAAGCCCTGCTACTCCCCCCTGCTGCTCGTGGGAAACTGCAAGCGATGCTCCCGTCATAAATCCCGGCATCATCAGCCCGGCCCCAATCCCGAACAGGAAAAACGCTGCGTAATAACCTGCCATGCTGATGACGAACAAAAAAGCGCCATGCTGCTCACCAGAAGCAGCGAGCCAGCCAGGATCAGCGGCTTGGGCTGCCATTTCGGGTTTTTCATTTGTAAGCCTTGCGTAACAATCATCGCAACACCGCTGAGCATCAGTCCCATGGAGATCATTCGTGCGGTTTCCCGGGTAGACAGGGATAATTGATCCTGGAAATAAAAGCCGCCGACGACTTGCAAGGTGATAATGCTGAGCATCGTAGCCAATCCGGCAAACAAATACAGGCGGACGCCTTTTTGAAACGGTTTCACCTTCTTCGGCTTTTCCCGAATCACCGGTTTTTGAGCCGGGATCATCAGCAGGACCACGCCAAATGCCACCAAAGGCAACAGCGAACCGATATAGAGCGGCCAGATCAGATCGATGAGTGCAAAAGCATCGGCAATCGCCGGACCAAGTACCAGTCCCATTCCATTAGCTGCCCCGATTACGGCCATTCCCGCCGAACGGCCTTTTTCATCCGTGATATCAGCCATATACGCTTGCGCCGACGACGGAACAGCAGGAATAAACATCCCGACCAGACCTCGTGCCACGATCAGCATCACAACCAAAAAACCGCCGCTGACGAGCCCGGCCAGACCGACATACATCGTCGCTGTGAACAGTACATAGCTTGCCAGCATCCCGAGAAAGCCGATTAATATAACGGGCTTTCTGCCTTTTACATCGCTCCAGTTTCCCCATACCGGAGCCATTGCCGCCATCGCGATAGATCCCAGCGAAATGATCAAGCCTGAGTGAGTCTCGCTCAACCCCAGCCCGCGTATCAACGGAGGCATGACGGGGGCGATGATCATCAAGCCGACCATCGCGACAAAAACGCTAAAGAAAATGCCGAATCGAATTCGCAACATTTGAACATCCTTCTCCTTCCGCAAACAGCCTCTACTCAGCATGTTTGTTTCGATGGTAAGAGAAAAACAGAACAGCTGCTACCTCGATAAGGATTCATTTATGCGGTAAAACGGATTTTTTTAATTTTTGCCGGTAGCCGCCTTGGACCGTCAATTGACAAAACCATTCTCTGAAAGGCATGGCCGATTCACGTTTTCGAACATCCAGCGAAAAAAAGACACCAGCGCTACGCTGGCGTCCATTCAGTCTCCGCTCTCCGGCTGAGACTCGACCACATGTGTAAGGATCGACAATTTGTTCGTCCAAAACTGTTCGTAATAAGAGAGCCACTCTTTCAATTCGCTTAACGGTCCGGGATGAAGGCGGAAACGCTTTTCCCTCCCTACCTTGCGTCCGCAAACCAATTCGGCCTCCGAGAGTATTTGCAGGTGTTTCGCAACTGCTGTTCGACTCATCGGAAAGTGGGAGGTGATTTCAGAAATAGGCAGTTCTTTTTCTGAAAGCAATTTTAAGATCTCTCTGCGAGTCGGGTCAGCAATCGCCTGAAATACGTCATGTTTTTGTACGGCTGACATTAACCCTCAACCGCTTGGCGCAATCTGTCATGAACAATGGACTCCCATCCGTTGTTCATGCGGTCGCGAATGACTGCCGCTTCCTCGTTGGCCTTCGGCACAGTTGCGTCCGGCTGCTTCCATCCGCTGTGAACCAGGGTAAATTCCGTCTTGTTGCCCAACTCTTTTAACGTAAAAGAAACGACCCAACCATCTTTATCCCATGAAAAAGAAAGGCGGTGAGGCTCGTCGATTTCCAGGACTTTGCACGGCGAGGGACCAAAAGGTGATTGCAGGTGGAACTCGTGCCCCACGACTGGCTGAAAGTCATTGGGCATAAACCAGGCTGCAATGCCTTCTGCAGTGGATACTGTATTCCATACTTTTTGAATCGGGGCATTAAGCACAACCGTCTTGTTGATATCCGGTACGGTGTTTTTTTGATTCGAGTCCATTATGTGTTCTCCTTTGTTCTGCCGGTTTATGAAACCAATTGGTTTCGCTTTTGATTATATAAAACCTTTTGGTTTCGTGTCAACAATGCCCTATCGTGAAAATGGCCGAGATTTATCCCAACTATCGTCCAACGGTTCCGTCGTTTTTTATATGGCAGCACTCTTGTATGTAAGTTTGTCGACCTTTGATCTTGTTTATGTATCCTCCCTTTTATTTTCCAGTAGCAGTGAGAAATTCTCCCCGCTTCGGTCGCCTGCGCGTTTATGAGCCATATTGTTTTAACCGCTGATTCATTTGCTCCTGCTCTTGTTCTTGCTTCTGCTCTTGTTCTTGCTTCTGTTCGGTTTCTTTCTTCCGAAGCTCATTTCGAACTTCGGCTAAAAGCTTCTCAAGTTTATCTACTTTCGTTGACTCATCAATTCCATTTCTTACGGCTGTTTTAATGAGCAAATAGGCGATATAGAGTACAACCACACACAATCCCAAGAAGATTAACAAATCCAAAACGTCTCTCCTCCCTCTCTGACCGTCCGCCTCAAGACATTGACCACTTCCGCAAAAGCAAGTTCCATTACTTGGACTTTGCTTTCTCCCAGGTTGAAATCTTTTTCCAGGCTTTAGCAGACTGTGCTTTTACAACCAGGCAATAACATGGATAGTATTGGTTTTCTGTGAAATATATCCAAAATATGTTACCATTTTTCTCCCCCAAAAAAATACACCTGAAAACGAAAAAAGGTGGTCCGCATGATTGAAACAAACAGACTGGTTTAACAACTGTATGAACTATCTGCCATTCCGCCCCTGCATAGAATCCTATCCGACTCCGTCACCATGCGTTTCACAGAAGGGGTTGCCGCCTGCAAAGCGTTTGCATTCAATGACCCCCAGTTGCCAAGACTTTGCACAAATATGGCGACCGTCCATACCGCTTCTGCTCATGTTGCCGAGAAGATCGGGATGAAATGAGTAAAGGAATTTATAAACAATGGCAAACAAAATAAACTAACCGATTTGTATTCCGTAGCAAGCGACACCAGACACGCTATGACATTGGTAAGATAACGGAACATACAAGCTTGCTGAAAAAATACATGTCCGTGTTCTCTCCTTCATTGGCAAAACTATGCTTGAGGTGAGCCAATGTCGATGAAAAGCAGATGTACTTGTCTTCTGTTTTGCCTGTCCCTGGCAAGCATATCTTTTGCCACTGCATCCAGCGCCAATGAATCCGGCGAAGGGTACATCAAGATGTTTGACAAAAAGCTCGAAGAAGCTCAACGAGCGAATGCATGCAAAGAGCGCCTAAGACGGCTGGAGCCACCCGAACCGGTAAAACTCCAAGACCCTCCCTTTTTGCCTGAAGGAGCTTTTCCGTCAGTCGTTCTGCCCATCAATGAGATCGTGCAAACAGGAAAAAAACTCCCTTATCGAACGATCGTAAGCCTTCCCTCCTATCAGCGCCCTGCATACGAGGAACATTGGCACAGCACTGTCGGGCGCTGGAGTTATATGCCGAACCGAATCCACTATGCCCTCCATCGGTTGTTTACCGCATACGATATCGGACTTTCCAGCTGGTACGATTTTGAGCACAATATGGGTCTTTCCATCCCCATGTTCCAGAATGAAAAATCACTGGACTTGTACATCGTTGCCTTTCAAACAGAAGTGACCCAAGTTTATACAAAAGGAAATCAAGTCGTTGTGGTAGGAAAACCGAAAAGGACGGGAGCAGTCGCGATCACCATCAAAACGGGGGATCTAGAGCCTGCAAACAAAGCGGAGCCACTGCTCGTCCAGTTGGCGACCACAAGCGGGGACGAAATAGATTATTCGCTCATTGAATATGTGCCGCCAGATTTTTGGAACAAGCAAAATGAACAGCTGAAAAAACAAGAACGAAAAAAAGACGCTTGAAAAAGCGTCTTCAGGCTGTCGAGAAACCCCACAATATGTTGGAGTTTCTTCTTTCATAACAATAAAATTGAGCACGAAGTGCTGGAAGTCTTAGATAGCACCACACCTAACATGCCTTTGCAAGGTGGAGTGCTATCTTTTTTATATTTTGAACGGTTGCTGTCAGCAACGCTTGCTCTTGGACATTTTC
>NZ_RHHO01000055.1 GCF_003710865.1 Brevibacillus borstelensis
ACAAAATCTCCGCATATACACAAAGCCCTCGGCATTGCCTACTGGCAACAACAAGGGCTGAAAAGCTTAGTGCAACGATATTCTCAAATTCGTCAAGCTTGGTGAACCGCCGTATACCGAACGGTACGTACGGTGGTGTGAGAGGACGGGGGTTAGTCGCCCCCTCCTACTCGATTATTGTGAAGGCAATCGCACAGTACGGAAAAGGGATTGCTGTTATTTTCAACGTTACCAGTCGACAAAACGAATCGAGCGGACAATGACCTCCTGCGTCCCCATGGGCATTTCCAGACGGACCGGCTCATTGACAGGATTCATCAGCAGTTGTCGACCTATAGGCGATAGGAACGAGATTCGTCCCAGATCGGGGTCAGTATGTTCCGGAAAGCAGATCGTCAGGGACTCTTCCAACCCGTCATCCACGTATTGCAAAGCAACTTGCGATCCGATCACCACTTTGGGCAATAGGGAAGTCTCTTGATCTTTCGTTTCCTTCAGCAGTGTTTCCACAGTAGAAACATATTGGTCCAGCCACTGATTGGCTTTTTGGCGTTCGTTGTGTTTACCGGCAAAATGAAGATCTAAAAAAGGAATGCGTTGTTCGTCAAAGAAAACCAACTGCTCCACCAAACGGCGGTGCATGGAATTAGGCAGGGTACTACGGTTCATCGTATTCATCTCCTGTTCGTATTGGAATGAACCAACGGTCAGCAAAGTCTGCGAGTCGCCACGGTGTTCGCCTCATTTTCATGCATAATCCCCCCATATAATAAAAGGTGGCCCCTTGCTCCATATGCAGGGGACCATACTTTCATTTTACCTAAATCCTAGAAAAAAACAACATCGTTTCCAGTTGGCACAGGCGCCTTGAAAAAGCAGACACAACAAAATATCCCCCGGTGTCCTTGGCGGATACGGGGGATTCCAATGAGTCTATGGAGCTCGCGTTGCTATCGTCATGAGGATTATTGAAGAAAGGCTGGAGCAGCTTCTTTCATTTCGATGGATTGGGCCAAGCGAGCCTTTTCGGCCTCGGTGATGAGTCCGAGGCGCCATAGAGCGATGCCCTTCAATCCATGGCGTTTGGCCAGACCGACCTTGCTGTCAATTGACTGCTCGTCTTCGCTGGCTGCTGAAATTCCGAGCAGCAGCTTTTCCTTTGGCACGTGTGCCAGTGCCATCGTGATTGCTTCATTTACTTTACCCATCGGCTCGGGACGCTTTTCGTCCTCGTACGCGTAGGCCATCAATACGAGCTCATCGGCCACCTTGCCAAGAGAGGCGTAGTCATACCCCTGATAGGAGCTGTTGAGGGGATGAAGTACGAGCGAAAGCAAAATGCCTGACTCATGCAAAGGTTTCGCCAACAACTGAACGAACTCGGTAAATTGCTGGCGGGCCAATGCGATATCGCCGCTCAGTCCAAGACCTTCGAAGTCTAGTGACACACCGGCAAACCCTTTTTCCTTGGCAAGCGAGACAATTTCAGCTATCGCACGCTCACGCAGACCGGGTTCAGACAGCAGGCGCGTCAGCTCTCCGGTGCCGTCTGTGGCAAACACCATGAGAGAGGGAGCCGTCCCTTGTTCTTTGGTGGCTTCGATGATCTTCTCGGGAGTGATGTCATTTGCCGGCTTCGGCCAATAAAAATCCTTCCCCTCAAGGGTAAGCTGAGCATTGCCGTCGATCCGGGCCCAACCAAACGCGACTGCATCAAACGCCGGGATATACTGCCGCTGCGAATAAGATGAAATCGCGTAAAACGCCGTGGTATGCAGCTTCTGGCGCGGTGAAGCAATCGAAACGGTCCGTGTGGCAGGCTCCCAGTTTACTTGCGCACCGAATTGCGTGCTGAAAAACTGCAGGGGGATCAAGGTGTGCCCGTTTTGCTCAAAGGGGGCGACGGGGAGCTGCGTGGCCACGCCGTTCACCATAACCTGCGGATTATCCAGCTGCATTTGTATGTGCTTCCCGTCCTTGTCCGCCGTAATCGTTCGCGTTTTGCCGTCCCACTGTACGTCAATTCCCAACGCTTGCGCGATTACACGGAAAGGAACCATGGTTCTGCCCTCAACAAGTCTGGGTTCAGCGGCAAAGGTCAGCGGATACCCATCCAGCAATATCGTGGGGGCGGACGGAGCTGTCGCGGCTTCGGCAGAAGGTACCAGTCCGTTCAACATGCCAAAACAGGCGAGTGCAAGCAAAAATGATCGTTTGTTCTTTTTCATCGTATCCTCTCCCAACTTCTCTCTACTCGATTCTTATATCAGTCCATGGACATTTCTGCAAGATGAAAGTTTCTGTGGATATGTAAAAATATTAAGAAAACCGGAAAAGCGGCCGGGCTGCCCAAGCCGTAAAAAACCCCGCTCATACTAGTGGGCGGGGCTTGTCGCAAACATTCGAATGGCAAGGCTTATTGTACGGTTACCGAGAATTCCTTATGGTCATGGATCTCTCCCTTTTCCACATGCACCTTGACGGTGTACGTACCCGAAGCAGGGAAAGCGGCGTTTGCCGTCGTGTATTCGCCAGGCTGTTTTTCGCTGGCATCCACATACTGGTGCTTCTCTTCGCCTTCGCGCCAGATTTCAAATTTGACCGCAGCTTCCGTCAAAGCCTGGTTGTCCTTTTGCACATGAACCGTCAAGGAAGCAGCTTCATTTGCTTTGATTGACTCAGCCGGCTGAAAGTGCATATTGACAACGGCACCGTGATGGTGTTCCTCTGACCCGTGAGAGCTGCCGTGTTCATGCGCAGCCGAATGTTCCGGCTGGGAAGCCTGATCGTGCTCGTGCGCTGCATGAGAGCCGTCAGCTTGATCAGCGGCGCCTTTTACCGTAAAGGTCTGTGTTTGCATATTGTGAAAATCGCGGGCTGTCACGTGGTACATCACGTTGTATGCTCCTGGCTCGGCAAACGTTTTTTGGGCGGTGTAGACTCCTTCTTTTTGGAGTGTCGCCGGGATGGTTTCGTGCTGTTCCTGTCCATCCTTCCAGATTTCGAATTCCGTTTCCCTGGCATCGTCGACAGGAGCACCGTCTTGGGTCACTTTTATCGAGAAGGTTACCGCTTCATTGGCTACGACCTCCTGCGGCTCAATCGTCAAGGCTACCTCAATAGGAGACCCAGAGGGGAGGGCATTCTCTTCTTTGCTGCAGCCCGCGCCCACGATCAGGGCGAGCGAGGCAATCACTGTCCATATATGTCGTTTCACTTGTACATCCTCACTTTCTGTCATCACAATTACGAGAAACCCCTGCTTTTGTCAAATTGCATCAAAAAGCGGACGGTTTCTTTTCGCTGGGGCAAGTATCCTGCCCGGCGGTGTGAAAAGTCTTTTCCTGCTCCCACAACATTATAGGCAAAAAGGGGGAGAAAAAGATGACTCAAACGGGCTATTTCCCTGTTGATTTACAAGAGTGTTCACATAAACGCCACCTTTTTTATGCGAGAACAGGAAAGCCTCCCGTAAATTGGGAGGCTGCAAGTCATTTTTTCTGTTCCTGAAACCATTGTTTCAATTCATCGGCTGTCTGTTCGCCGACCAGACGAGATACTTCTTTTCCATCTTTGTAGTGGAGAAGAGTAGGGGTGTACTCAATGGCAAACGCATCCCAGCTGGATGCAAATTCGAGCAGGTTGTGCTTCTTGACATCCACTTTCAGCTCATCGGCAACCGGAACCAGGACGGGTGTCGTTCGCTGGCAGTGTTCGCAAGTCGGACTGTAGTAGTAAATGAACAGCTCTTCTTTCCCTTCCAGCTTTGCTTTCAATTCGTCAGGGAGAATTTGATTTCCGTAATTGGGGTCATCCAATTGAGCGATCGTAGCCGGATTCAGATTTGTTTTGCCGAAAGGATTTCCTTCTGCAGCTTGCTTGTTGGCCATATCCGAATACACGACGGCTCCGATCAGAAATACAGCAGCGATGACGGATAGGATAATGATCTTTTTCATGCTTTACTTCTCCTTCCCATTGGTACGAATGAAAATAAGCAGTACGGTAATCAAAAGAAAAGCGATGAGCGCCAGGAACGGAATGGTGATAAAGCCTAGCCAGTTGATGTAGTCCGTGTTGCACGGGATGATTCCGCACGCGTTGCCGAGCTCATGCAGAGCGGGGACCTTCTGTACCAGAT
The DNA here is from genome assembly GCF_003710865.1 of Brevibacillus borstelensis. Classification (GTDB taxonomy): domain Bacteria; phylum Bacillota; class Bacilli; order Brevibacillales; family Brevibacillaceae; genus Brevibacillus; species Brevibacillus borstelensis. The sequence goes on from NZ_RHHO01000055.1 coordinate 4,142, forward strand.
AGTGATAGAGTGAAATGGCTCCCCCGATAATAGACAGAGGCAGGGCATATCGCGCAATTCCGTAATCTTTTTTTGCGGAAGCGATCCCGAGCAAAAGGACCAGCGGATACATAAAAATTCGTTGGTACCAGCACAGTTCGCACGGAATGTACTTCAGCACTTCCGAGAAGAACAAGCTGCCCCCGGTTGCGACCAGGGAAACCACCCAGGCTGCAAAGAGCGCTTGCTCCACTATACTCTCTCGTCTCATATCAACACCTCGCCCATTATCTTACCATAATTACATAAAGGAAGTGACTTATGTTAAGTAACAACTTGTGAACGCTGTTTGAACTTGCCTGTTTTCACCCACGTTCACATATCGTTCAACCCTGGCCCCTCAAAGATAGCCCTGTTGAGTCATACTCAATCCAGCGGACGAGCCATATACTGAGACTGGATATCAAAGGAAAAACAATCGATCGGGAGGAACTCAACCATGAAAAAACGAATGACGCTTATTCCTGCTCTCGCTTTGGCGTGCCTGCTCGCTGTACCGGCATCGGCACATGACGGCTGGTCGCAAACCAATACACCGATTGTCTCGGCTGGCGAGGTTTCGTACGTAGAGTTGCTGTTCGGAAACCACTCCAACCATCATGGCAGCTATCGCATCGAGGGCAAGTGGAGTACCGATTCTACCAAAGTATACGTTACCTCTCCGAATGGAAGCAAAGCAGATATTACCACGACTCTCTTTTATACGGGAGAAGAGAAAGAAGTGACAGAGCCGGGGAAAAACAACTATTACGTAGCTTCTTTTTCCGCTTCCACCCCGGGTGCATACATCGTGTCCGTGGAAGGAGACAGTCTCTTTCAAAATGCCGAGGTCTCCAGCCGGACATTGCGCAGTGCTAAATCCTTCGTCGCCGTCAGCGATATCCCTTCTTTGGAAAGAGTAAAAGAGCTGAAGGGCTTCAGCCGTCCGGTCAGCCTGGATCGGGCGGAGCTGGTGCCGCAGTTCAACCCGGCAGCGGTTACACCTGATCAGAAGGTGTCTGTTCAACTGCTGCTAAAAGGGAAGCCGCTTGCAAACTCGGAAATTACCCTGATCCGCCGCAGCACCAGTGATGCGGCCATCTACAAGACAGATGCAAATGGCACGATTGCCTTTACGACTGGCCCGGCTGACTATTATCTGCTCCGGGCGAAACCGGCTACCGATGAAAAAGTGGCAGGTCAATACGATACAACCAATTACGAGGCAACCATGACCTTTTCCGTCCAGAACGGGAAGTTTTCCCTCCCGGCGCAAAAGGCGAAGGGTGCGCAGCCGCTCGTCTATATCAACGGCAAGCTGACTGACGTGTCCGGGCTGACATCGGCTGACGGGAAGACGACTGTACCAGCTACATTCGTGAAAACGGCTTTGAATCCTGCTTATCAGGGAACCGGCCAGGTGGATTTGCGGAAAGCCGCAATGGAAGCAGGAGCGACAGTCGAAGTATTGGCACCGATCGGCACTTTGCCGGAAGCGATTGTCATCACGAAGAAATAAGCAGCGATAGCCAATCGGAAAAAGCCGTCGAAAGTTTTTCGGCGGCTTTCTAGTCGTCTTCTCTGCCGGAAGCTATTTCTCGGCGGCGAAAGGGCTTGGCAAATGGAAAGGGGAACAACGTATGAAAAGATGGCTCCTTTACTTCTGTCTGTGTGTATGCATGGTGTGCAGTGTTCCGTCATTTGTGTACGCTCATGCCAATGTGGATCAATCCTCGCCACAGCAGGAGTCAGAGCTGCAAACCTCGCCGAAGGAGATACGGATATCCTTCACGGAGGAAATCAATGCAAATGTGAGCTCGCTCGTTTTGAAAACAGAGCAGGGAGAGGTCGTACCGGGTACGTTTCGGGCAGAGGGAAAAAAGACGCTCGTGATGCCGGTCTCTTCCTTGAAAAACGGTATATACCGTGTGGAATGGCAAGTGTTGTCGGTAGATACTCATGTTACGGAAGGCTCGTTCCGATTCGCTGTAGGAGTACCGCTGCCCAAACATCGTCCGGCTGATACGGTCTCCCTGGACGGGGACGAGACGACTGAAGCTGCTGTTCCGCCGCCCACTGCTCTTCCGGCACAGGAACAGGAAGCTTTGAATCAGTCAAAAAACGGACCGGCTAAACAAAACGAGAGCGCTTCGGCAGCGACGGAAAAAACAAAAGGCTCAAAAAGTGAAGAGAAGGCCGCTCCTTACGCCGATTCAAAGGCTGCCAGCCCGCAACAAGAAGTGAAAAAAGCTCCCGTTGACAGCCAAGATGCCAGGCAATCGCAAAATACAGGATCTTCACAGCTTGCAGCCCCGGGTACAGCAGGGCAGTCCTCTTCAGCGGAAGCGGATAAAAACTCCGTAAAAGCGGAACAGACATCTCCCGCCGACGAAGCCGGTCAAGCCCCATCGGTGTCCATTTCGGGGGTTCAGGCAAATAACGGACAGCAGCCTTCCGTAACCGTTGGAAAAGGAAATGGCTCCTCGGATGCCCAGGTTACAAAAGGGGAAAGCGGCGTAGAAATTGTCGCCGACAAGTTTGCCTCCCCGGAAGACCATAACCACGAGGCTCATGAGGCATGGAACAGATGGCTGCGGATGGCAGATGTGCTCGTTGCGGGAGGCTTAGGCATTTTGGTGTTTCTCTCCAGGTGGGAAGGGTTTGTCCGGGCCATCGACACCAAGTGGCTCCACAGCAGAAAGGTCAAGCTGATCATCTGGCTGGCCATGCTCTTTTTTGCGGTGAGCGGTGCCGTAAGAATCTGCCTTTTGGCTGACATGCTTCGCTTGCCGGGAGGCTTTGGGGAAAACATGCTGACGCTGCTTCGTGAAACGATGACAGGCACGATCGGATGGATTCGGCCCCTGCTCTGCTTCCTGCTTCTTCTGGCAGTGCGCTATACGGCTCATTTCCGGTGGGGAAGTACGATAGCAGTCATCGCCCTGTTTTGCACGTTCCCATTGACGGGTCACGCCATGGCAGGACAGGAGAGATTTGCTTCGATGACCTCTGACGTTCTCCATATGGCGGCGGCAGTCATCTGGATGGGGGGCTTGTCTGGATTGACGGTATTGTCATTCCGGCTCGCCATGAATCCCGATGGGCTGATTGCCATGCACAAATTGATGAGCCAATTCGCCCAGTTGGCACTGTATTCGGTCGCAGTCATTTCCGGGACAGGCATTGTCCTCGGGCTGCTCCGCTTCTCACAGCTCCAGCAGCTGGCGACCACTTCGTACGGGCTCATCCTGACCGCCAAGATCGGCGCGTTTTTGCTGGCGCTACTCATCGCCGCATTCCATCGCGGACGGGTAATGCCCAGACTGACCGTGCTTTCCGGATTGCAGGAAAAAGACGCTCTCCGCTTGGCGAAGAAGCTGTCCTGGACGCTGCGCCTTGATCTCATCATTGTCTTGGCGGCCTTGATATTGGCGGGTCTGCTCTCGGCAACTCCCCCGCCGATCATTCGTTAAGTGAGGCGTACCCGGGGAGCCGATTGCAGACCTCTGAGCGGAACATAAACATACCGGAGGGAAGGCCAGTTGACGAGGAGAATGCCGCCTTGCGGGGACGCCGCTCCGCCGTCGATGCCGATCAGGTTCCCGTGGTGCCAAGGGCCCTGTCCGGTATACCCGGGAAGCCTGGGGACGGGCGTGTGACCGAAGATAACCATTTCTTCTCCCCTGTAATGATCGTAGAACGGCTCTCGAATCCATAGGAGGTCCTCGGGACGTTGTTTGGAAAGGGGGATGCCCGGCCGAATGCCTGCGTGCACGAGCAGCGGCGGCTGCCCTCCGGTGGATTCATTGGCAGGCAGCATTTGGTAGAGAGGCAGCGATTCGAGAGTGGGGAGCAAGTACGTGTAACGGGCAAGAATATCTTCGCGCGCTGCGTTTTGCGTTTCGACGGGGGGGACTTCGCCAAGAAAGGCGCGGCGCAATGCCTGTCGCCCCAAAAACGAGCGCACGGTTGCATCTCCGCCATTCATCAGCAAATACAAAGTGGGATCCATATTCCCCTTCAGCCAGTCCTCGAACATCTGCTCATGATTTCCCTTGAGCAAGAAAATCTGCTCCGGATAAGCATTCTTCAGACTGAGCAAATACTCCAGTACCTCTTTTGATTGGGGGCCGCGGTCGACCATGTCTCCGATTACGTAGAGGCTGTCTTGGCGTTCCGGGGAAAAGGAAACCCGCTGCAAGGCTTCGCGAAGCGCTTGATACTGACCGTGGATGTCTGAGACGAGATAGATGTTCATCTTGACTGCTCCTCCCCGTGTACTTTGTCGTTGACTTCCTATAAAATATGAACAATTGTATGCATTCGTGAGAGGAGGGGAAGGCTTTGGACGAATTGAACAAGCTGCTCAAGGATGCCCGCCACGCCATCGTTTTCACGGGAGCCGGGATGTCAACGGAAAGCGGACTGCCTGATTTCCGTTCTGCACGGACGGGATGGTGGCAGGGAAAAGACCCGGCAAGACTCGCCAGCACAGATGCTCTTCGCAACAATCGGGAGGAATTTGTCTCTTTTTACCGGATGAGAGTGGAAGGGCTTCTGTCGTGTAAGCCTCACCAGGGGCATGTGATTTTGGCCGAATGGGAACGGCGGGGACAGATCAAGGGGATCATTACGCAAAATGTGGACGGCTTTCATCAGCGTGCCGGCAGCCGGCGTGTTGCGGAGCTCCACGGGACACTAGCCACGCTTACCTGCATGCGCTGTACAAACAAATACGAGTCTGCCCGCTATTTGGATCAGGGGGGGACCGCGTGCGAGTGCGGCGGGTTTTTGCGTCCTTCTGTCGTGCTGTTTGGAGAATCGCTTCCGGAAGCCGCCTTTGCACAAGCGGTGGAATGGACAGAGCGGGCAGACCTGTTCCTTGTACTGGGCTCATCGCTTGCCGTAAGTCCGGCCAACTGGTTTCCAGAGCAGGCGAAAGCAAGAGGGGCGAAGCTGGTCATTATCAATCGGGATGCTACCCATCTCGACGGTATTGCCGATCTGTTGATACAAGATGCGCCGATTGGCGACGTTTTGCGGAAGGCTGAAATCGAGTGGAAACATTAAAATTTCCTCTTGATTTTTAGCCTTCTTTTTACTAGAATAATTTTTGTAAAACGGCTGGGTATTATTTTACCAGGCAGAAAAAGAGAAACTGTCTTGAACCTGCCCCTATAGTTAAACGGTATAACAGATCACTCGTAATGATCAGTTCGTGGTTCGATTCCGCGTGGGGGCATCATTTTTCATCAAATGCTCGCCATATCGACGTTTTTATCCGATACATAATCGCCTCTTTCATTGTCTTTTACGGGCAAATGGAAGGGGCTTTTTCTATTTCGTTTGCAGGGAAACGCAAATAGTGTTAATTTGGCCTCTGATCGAAGGGTTGATCGGCATGTAAAAAATGCCACAACAGGACAAACGAAAATGAGTTGCTACTGGCATGGAAAATTTTGTCCAATCATAGTGCGATCGTTTGTGGATTGGTCCGCAACGGAAAAGAGGAGTCTCATTTTGTAGGTATTGCAAAGTAAACGGAAGATACAGAGCATTGGTGTAAGAAGCTATTCATGAATGAAACAGAGAGCAAAACTAATACAAAAGTCCCGTCAAAATTATCATGCCTATAGCTCGATATCGCAGCTTTTTTCATATATTCGATGCCCCGGCACTCTCCGATACAGAAATGAAACAAATAAGGAGCGTGTTTGCCCGTGATTCGTCCTTCCTTCTATTTTAAAGTACCGTGGAGAAAGGCCGCTGCTTTTCGGCGCGAGCTGGCCAAGATACCCGATTCCATCCCGCACATCGTCACGTCTTTTCCGAGCGGCGAAATTGCATTTATGTTCCCGGACCTCCCTGTACATCAATATATCCGCGTAGTACGTATTTTTGGGGAGAACGGAATCCCTTTGGTGATATCAGAAAACGAGTGCATGATATAACCGCGAATTGGTTTGTAGCAGGAGCTAAAAGGAATAGGTATAGGCCCCCGGACGAATGCATGGACGGGGGATTTTTTGTGGAACAGAAAAAAAGCCTGACCAATCATTGGTCAGGTGAAAAATGAAAAAGCGTCTACTACCTTTATCGTCAGAAGGGTAGGTCTTTTTTACTGTTTTCCTGTAACTTTTGTAAAAAATTTTAAAAAAGCCCATCTTTAATAACGGGAGCAAGGGTCTATAATCCTATTTTCAAAAGAGTTGATGGGTTGACACACCATTCGCCTATGTTATAATCAAAAACATCCAATCATCCTACGTTTGGTGGTGAGTGAGAATTATGAAATTAAAACAGGCAGGGAGAATGACACTGGTGGAGCAGGTTGTAGCACAGATCTATTCCCTGATCCAGTCAGGGGACTGGCCGGTTGGCACGCGAATTCCGCCAGAGCCGGAGCTGGTCAATCAGTTGGGGGTCAGCCGCAACACGGTACGGGAAGCCGTCAGGGCCTTGGTGCATACAGGTATGCTGGAAACAAGACAGGGAGACGGCACCTATGTTTGCTCTTCCAGTGAACTGGGTGCCGCTCTGCAGCGTCGTTTTCAGCGCTCTGCCTTGACAGAAACGCTGGAGGTGCGTTCTGCACTGGAGCAGGATGCCGCCCGCCTTGCTGCGCTCAGGAGAACGCCGGAAGACGTGGAAGCCATGAAGACCTGGTTGACAGCAAGCGAGGTAGCCGATAACGCCCAGACCTATATTGAAGCAGACGTGCAGCTTCACATGTCTATCGTAAAAGCAGCGCACAACAGCATCCTGTTGGAGCTTTATGAGCACATGACTGAGTCGATCCAGCAGTCCATTGGAGAGACGGTAGACAAAGTGGTTTTCTCGGCTGCGTCCAAGCGACTCGCCCTGCATAAAAAAATCCACAGAGAGCTGATAGATGCGATTGTCGCGGGCAGACCGGAAGAGGCAATACTCGCTGTCCGGGCTCATATTGAAGCAGCGCAGCAGGCTTTCGAGGATCAAGAACGGGGAGATGCAAAATGAATACAGATCAAGCTTTATCCCGTGAAGGAGCACGGGCCGGCATATGGCTGCTCGCCTTCGGGATTATACTTGTTGCCACCAATCTGCGGGCACCGATAACGGCTGTCGGTCCTATCATTGGGGAGATACGCGATCATACCGGCATTAGCAATACAGTCGCCGGTCTGCTGACCACCCTGCCGCTGCTCGCGTTTGCCCTGCTTTCACCGCTCGCCCCGAAAATATCGCGGCGGTTCGGGATGGAACAGACGATTATGTACAGCCTGCTTGTCCTGCTGACAGGAATCGTTCTCCGCTCCCTCCACTCGGTCTGGCTGCTTTTTATCGGGACCGCCTTGCTCGGCTTGGCTATCGCTCTCGGCAATGTGCTGATCCCAAGCTTGATCAAGCGGGATTTTCCGCAAAAGGTAGGAGTGATGACCGGTGCTTACTCCATGGCGATGAATTTGTTCGCTGCCATCGCTTCGGGGGTGAGCATCCCGATTGCTCACGGTCTTTCGTTCGGGTGGCAAGGCTCGCTCATCTGCTGGGCCATTTTGGCTTTTATCGCATTGGCCGTATGGGTGCCACAGCTGCGCAAAAACGCACAAACGGCAGTTTCGGTTAGAGCGGGTTCGACTGCAGGGGCAATTTGGAAATCTCCGCTTGCGTGGAAAGTGACACTGTTTATGGGGCTGCAGTCCTTGGTGTTTTATGTGGGGATAGCATGGATTCCGCAGATTCTTCAGGATCAAGGTGTAAGTCCTTCTGCTGCGGGGTGGATGCTGTTCCTGATGCAATTCGCCAGTCTGCCTGGCAGCTTCCTGATGCCAGTGCTTGCAGGGAGAGTATCCAATCAGCGTCTGCTCGTGGCCATAACGACAGGATGCATGTTCATAGGGTACGCGGGTTTGCTGGCTGGAAATACGGTGCTCATGCCGCTCTGGATTATTCTGATCGGTATCGCTGGCGGCTGCAGCTTCAGCTTGGCAGTCATGTTTTTCTCGCTGCGTACACGCAGTGCGGCCGAAGCGGCTGAGCTGTCCGGGATGGCCCAATCGGTCGGGTACCTGCTGGCTGCGCTCGGCCCGACTCTTTTTGGCTTTATCCATGACGTGACACAAGGCTGGACGATGCCGCTCTTCCTGCTGCTCATCGTAGCCTTCTTGCTATTCCTGGTCGGCTTGGGGGCTGGCAAGAATGTGTATCTCACCTCCGCCGAAAAAAGCGCGGCTTCCTGACCGCAGCAAGAGAAGCGAATGCAAGTAGCAAAGCTGCGCCAATATCAAGAAACAGGAAAGCATGGTCCGCATGCCGTCTGCAAGGACTTCGGTCCGAAGCAGTCTCGTATGTGACCATGCTTTCTGTCATTTGACGGACTTTTCTTCGTTGTCTGCTTGTGTGTCTTGATTGCCCGGGAACACCTCGTTTTCCCATTTGGTCATGAAATAACCGGACAAAAGAAATGAGCCGATGATGCCCGCGGCGATGAGTACACCAGTCATCTTCTTAATCCGGATACCTCTCGCCCTCGCCCTGGAACAGCTCGCGAACCTTGGAATGGGTCCTGGCAGGCAAATGTGGCAAGACAATCGCCAGCTGGCCTTCACTGAGATCGAGCGGGCTGCCGGGAGATTCCACAGCGTGCGGAATATTCATGGCTTCCAATGCCCGTGTATAGACAGCGGCATCATCCCAACTGGTTACGTAGTAGACGGATTTGTTTTCCAACATCATCACACTCCTCAACGCTAGTATATGCCGGAGAGGGGAGCAACTATTAAGTTGCCGTTTCGCGGAAAAACACAACGGTTTCCGTGAGGGACACGGTTTCACGGTGAGCGGGAAAAATAGATAAACGTAAGCGAAAACCCGCCGTTGATTTCGCGGCGGGTTTCATTGGGTCAGATCATGCCGTATCCGGTCATTTCTTTAGGGCAGGGCAATGGGCAATTCCATTCTCCGGCTCCCGTCCTTGGGGCTGGATTCAAACAAAACCAGAGTCAAGGTCGAATTGGGCTGGTCTTTCTTTACCTTGACTGTGAATTCGAAATCTCCCCATTCAGGAGCCCCTGCCGAGGTTTGGACGTTTCCTTTGGTCAGCTCGTTGTGACCATCCTCTACTACATATTGAAAGTTGCCTTCGAACACGCGAGCCTTGCCTTTTATCGTAAAGGTGTCTTCGCCCGTTTTTTCTACAGAGGCCACTTGAAAAATATCGTTTTTGTACGTCTCGTCATTTTTATCTTGATCGTCTGTTGGCTGAGTCGAAGTGCCAGGCTGCGGCGTTTCCGGTTGAACGGAGTCAGAAGGCTGCTGTGCCGGTTGTTCTGTGGCAGGGGGTTGCGCCGGTGTGCCAGTCGAAGGCGTCTCTTTGGAAGAAGTGCAGCCTTGCAGCAACACGGCTATCAGTAGGATTGACAGAAGTTTCTTCATGCTTACCCTCCAGTTGTGTCGTTGAAAAATCTGTTGTCACTATAGGACGAAGAAGACAGGTTATCCGTTACATTATAATTGTTTTGTAAAAGAGAGGAAACCATCCATTCCTCAAAAAAATAGCTCCCTGCGTGAGGGAGCCAAGACTTCGCCGCATCCATTATAGCACAGCAGATCGCGAAGCGAAATCTGATGGGCGAACATGTCGCATTCCAGCATATATCGCATCTACTCATCCGGCGTTCGATCGAGGAAGAGACGGGTAACAGTCGTGGAATCGCCGTTGTTTACCTCTTGCTCAGATGCTTTTTCTTCCAACTGATCATGTGTGTTCATTCCCGGAGCGACGGATGGCTCCGCTTCCGGCCGGGTCTTGTGAGAATCCATGGATGCTCCCTCCTTCTTCCTTAGAATGACAAGAAGGAAGAGGGGTTATTCGGGAATCAGGAAGAGGGCCGCGGGATTAACCGGAGGAAGGTACGCTTTTCCCGCATTTGGGACAAAAGCGGTACTCGGCTTCGACTGGTTCTCCGCAGTAGGGGCAAAATCGTCCAGTATTCTGCTTCGATTCAGAGGATGTGGAGCTGAAATGGCGGTGTAACGGGTCGCCTTCTTCTCTGGAATCCGTAATGTCAAACAAGGACATTCGCTCTTTGCCTGTCGCGTTTTTGTAATGGTAGACGGCTTGTGCGATTCCCATCCCGATAAATAAAAGGCCAAAGGCAGGGAAGATTATGCCCACTACGGGAAAAGGGGAGTCCTGCGTGATGACAAATGCCATGATGGTCCAAAATATACCGAAGATTACGGCGAAAATGCTTCCAGCGGCCCCCATGGCAGAAGGGCCGCGGCCGGGTTTTATACTTTTCAAAGGATTCACCACCTTTACTGCATACCACTATCATAAAAAAATCATGGCGGGCTGTCACGCTTCTATATGGATGCTCATGACCATGCTTTCACGAAAAGTCTGGATAGCGGAGACCATCCCGGTAAAACAATGATCGGACCCAAACGTAAACCCGCAGAGGAATGGAGGGAAAGACAATCGCCAGTTTGCCCTCCTCGAGCTCGGGAAGGTCAAGCGGGGACTGTATCGAGTAGGGAATCCCCTCTTGATCCAGCTGATATTTATACTGCTGGGCTTCGAGCCAACTGACTGGGTAGTAAAACGATTTTTCCATGAACTGCGCTTTCTCCATGAACCGCCAACCCCTTTTTCCGAAGTCACTTCCGTAAGTGTAACGGATTGAAATGAGATAAAAAAAGATCACTGCACCCATTTTTTTGAGTGAAAGTGATCTTTTTTTCTGTTTCGAAGGGGTTGCTCCCTCAATAATATTTACAAGCTGGTTCGGCTACGGCAAATCAATGAGCATAAAGAAAGTATCCACAGGTGCTGCGAGTGTAAGCTTGGGCATCTCGGTAATTCTGGCTGCATCTCGCTTCTCGAGTGTGGCCTCTTCGTTTAGCTGCAGTTGTCCTTCGATGACGAAAACGTAAATGCGACGTCCGTTTTTTTGTTGGAATGGAATCGACTGGCCTGCCTCCAGCTTGGACAGGTACATGGTCAAATCCTGATGAATCCGGGCAGTGTTTGGTCCGCCTTCAGGAGAGACGACGGGCAAGAGCTGATTTTTCAGCTTATCCTGGTCGTATGCAATCTGTTCATACGAAGGGGTCAAGCCGTATTCAGCCGGCTCAAACCAGAGCTGTAGAAAGTTGACTTCCTCACTGCTAGAGGGGTTCATCTCCGAGTGAATGATTCCTGTACCGGCACTCATTCGCTGTACTTCTCCCGGTCGAATCACTTCACGGGTGCCTGTGCTGTCCTGATGAGCCAAAGCCCCTTTTAAAACGACAGAAACGATCTCCATTTCACGATGGGGATGTAGTCCGAAGCCTCTTTCAGGCTGCACGAAATCGTCGTTAAAAACGCGAAGCGGGCCAAAGCCCATATTGTCAGGATCGTAGTATTCGGCAAATGAAAAGCTGAAATTGCTTTGCAGCCAACCGTGGTTGCTGGAATAGCGCGTGGATGCCTTGCGTATGTCGATCATGATTTACCTCCTGTGGTCCTTGCCTTTTCATACTATGTGTTGAATACGCGGCATTCATCACATGGAATACGCATAGAGTACAGTAAGTTAATTACTTTTGTAAAGCGAAAGCAAGTGTCCGGCAAAGAAGGAATGAACTTTTTCGATAGGGAATTGTTCAGGAAGGACAAATCGTTGAAGGAGGACCCGAGTAAATGTCGCAGACGCATCTGCATTTTGATATGCACATCGGCCGACAAAAGCCGGAGAACATCAGGAACCGGCAGGCGGCTTGTCCCTTCTGCTTTCCGGATGAGCTGGACGGTATTCTGGAGCAAAGAGGAGAAATGATCTGGCTAAAAAACAAATACCCGGTTTTGCAGGATGCCACTCAAACGCTGGTGATCGAGACGAGTCAATGTGACAGCGAACTGTCCGTCTATGAAAAGGACCACCTGTATGACCTGTTTGCATTTGGCGTGGAAAAATGGCTGGAGATGACGGAGAGCGGCTCCTATCGCTCTGTACTGTTTTTTAAAAACCATGGCCCTTATTCCGGGGGGAGCATCCGCCACCCGCATATGCAAATCGTCGGGTTGAAACATTACGATTACCTGAAAGATGTGGAGGGAGAGCATTTCGAGGGGATTGTCATCGATCGGGATGCGGGGGTTACGTGCAATCTCTCGACGAAGCCGCGCGCGGGATTTTTTGAATACAATGTGATTTTGTCTGAGTCGGGAAGCTTAAACAGGATGGCGGACTATATCCAAATTTTGACACATTGGATCCTTCATCACGTAAACCGCATCTGCCAAAGCTACAATTTGTTTTTTTACCAATGGGACGGGCAGATAATCGTCAAGGTTGTCCCGCGCTTTGTCGCTTCGCCGCTCTATGTCGGCTATGGCATTCCTCAGGTGGGAAACAATCTGGAGGAGGTCGTGCAGGAGCTGCGGCGCCACTATTTTTAGGAACGAAAGGGAGAGTATGAATGACAGCCTTTACATATGTCACCAAAGCAAAACCGACAGCCGAGGAATTGGACCATATCCGGGGATTGGCAGCAGTCTGCAATGGCTTCGAACAGATCAATCTGAAGCTGAATTTCGACATGCTGGAAAAGCGTCCGGGTACCGACACCAACGATTTTTTTTGCTATGACCGCGGGAAGCTCGTCGGATACGGAGGGCTGCACGTTTTCCATCAGGGAGAAGCGGAGGCAACCGGCATGGTGCACCCCGATTACCGGGGAAAGGGGATATTCCGGCATTTGCAGTGGCTGATGGAAGAAGAATGCCGGTTGCGCAAAATTCCAGAGCTGTTGTTTATTGTCCAGCGCGGGTCCAAAACAGGAAAAGGGTATATGGAGAAAGTGGCTGCGCGGTATGAGTATTCCGAGTATTGGATGGAGCGGGAGGAGTCAGGCGAAGAATTGCCGAAACAGGATGGGCGAATTCAGCTCAGGGCTTCAACCCCAGACGATAAGGAGATTTTGATTCAACTTAGCATGGCAGGGTTTCAGTTGGAGGAGACACTCGCCAGAGAGATGTTCGAGCATATGGGACAAGACCCTGCCCAGACCAATTATTTGATCACGCATGACCAAAACGAGCCGATTGGCAGGATTAGCGTTTCCCGTCAGCCGAAGCATGCCTTTATCTACGGGTTTGCCGTTCACCCTGATCATCAGCGAAAAGGGTATGGTAAAGAAGCGTTGGCAAAAACAATTGCCCTGTTGTCTGACGAGGGCTTTCCCAAAATGATCCTGGAGGTAGCCACGGAAAACAGCAATGCCCTGTCTCTCTATGAGTCTTGCGGATTCCGGGTCAAATCGGCCAATGAGTACTACAGGTTCCCGCTGCACTTCAAAAATGGCATGGACGCCGCGGACATGGTACCATAGCGGTACGAGAGAATAGGCAACAAAAGGAGTGACTCGGCATGAAACTGTTGTCGATAGAACCGACACCCAGTCCAAATGTCATGAAGCTGAATGTGGACGAGCGCTTGCCTGACGGCGTTCAGCGGGTATACAACAAGCAGTCCGGGGCGCAAATGCCGGAATTGGTGAAGCAGCTGCTGGCGATTGAAGGCGTGACCTCTATTTTTCATACGGCTGATTTCTATGCCTTGGAACGAAAATCGCAAGCAGACTGGCAGCAAATTTTGACCCATGCCCGGGAGGTTTTCGGAGCGGGGGCGGAGACCTCCATGCCAGCCTGGACGAATGAAGAGTCCGGGGAAGCGTGGGGAGAAGCGCAGGTGTACATCCAGATGTTCCGCGGCATTCCCATGCAGGTAAAAGTAACGATGGGAACCGAGCAGATACGCGCCGCCTTGCCCGAACGATTCGGAGCGGCGGCCATGAAGGCGGGTTCCGCTTCACCGAATGTAATCATGGAGCGCAAATGGGTAGAGCAAGACGTTCGCTACGGCGATTTGCGCGAGATCGGGGAAGAAGTGGCCAGCGAGGTGGATGCGGCGTATCCGCCAGAACGGGTGGAAGAGCTTGTTCAACAGGCGCTGCAGCTTGGAGTGGGAGAAGCCCCGCCCCAGCCCGAGCGGGTCAAGAAAGTCGTCACGCTGGAGATGCTCGATGATCCTGATTGGCAAAAGCGGTATGCTGCGCTGGATCGCATGGAGCCGACTGCCGAAGATTTGCCTGTTCTGAGAAAGGCGCTTCATGACGAAAAGGGCTCCATCCGTCGGCTGGCAGTCGTCTACCTGGGAATGGTGGGAGGCGATGAGGTGTTTCCTTTGCTCTACGAAGCGCTCCGTGACCCCTCTGTATCTGTTCGCAGGACGGCAGGAGATACTTTGTCCGATCTGGGGGACCCGAGAGCAAGTGAAGCGATGTGCGAAGCCCTGAAGGACCCGAACAAGCTCGTACGCTGGCGTGCAGCCCGTTTCCTGTACGAGGTAGGCGACGACTCGGCGCTGGAAGCTCTGCGGGCGGCCCAGGACGATCCGGAATTTGAGGTTCGTCTGCAAATTCAAATGGCTGTTGAGCGCATCGAGCGCGGAGAAGCGGCGAGCGGTACAGTTTGGCAGCAGATGACGAGAAGAAACGAACAACAAGGCTCCTGAGACGAGAACTTGAATTTTTACCCCTGTCGATCACTACGGAACGATGAGTGCAGGCAGGGGTAATTGTCATGCTTTTATGGTCATAATTAAGATAGGTTGACAGGAAACAGAAGGAAGAGCGAGGGGAAACGGAAAAGCCAAAAAATGGTATCATCAGTATAACAATAGACACAGTTCATTTATGGTTGACTTCTACCTTGTACATCCCTTATCCTATAGGATGATTGAGGTTTCATACATCGTGAGTATGTAAGGGAGATTGTTATGACAACGAACCACTATGACGTCGTCATCGTTGGCGGGGGGCTCGCCGGTCTTTCTGCTGCAGCCTATCTGTCTTCCAAGGGCAAAAAGGTAGCGCTTCTCGAGCGCGGAGCCCTGGGCGGCCGTGCCGTCACGCTGAAGATCAAAGGCTTTAACTTTAACTTCGGTGCACATGCCATTTACGGGCGTGACACATCGGTTTTGAAAACGTTTGAAAAAGAATTGGGTTTGAACATTGATTGGCAGGATTTCAATCCGAATAAAGCCCGTTATGATTTGGGGGACGATTTGACAGCGGTTCCCGCAAATGTGCAGGGATTGTTCCGTACGAAGCTGGTCAAGGGATTTGACAAAGTTCTGTTTACCTTTGAAATCTTGAAAACCATGTTGAAAATGGAGACGGGTCACCCGCACCTGTCGATCCAGAAGTGGATGGAGAAGCAAAATGTAAGTGAGGAAGTAAAGGAAATGATGCTGACATTGGCATCCTCCAACTTCTTTACCCGTGAGCCGGAAAAAATTCCGTCTGATGTGTTCTTCACCTACTATCGTCGGATCTTTACGACGAATAAGCCGGTTGCCTACATCGGAGGCGGGTGGCAGGCGTTGATCGAGGAATTTGTCCGTGTCATCGAAGCCAACAACGGCACGATCATGACCAAAACAAAGGTCGAATCCTTCCGTGTCGAAAATGACAAAGTGGTTGCCGCTGTCACGCCGGAAGCTGAATTTACCGGAGATGAATTCATCAGCTGCATCCCTCCAAAAGAAATGACAAAGGTGTTTAAGGATACAAAGCTGGAGCATGCTATCGCACAGTATGCAACATACGAGCCGACGGTTGTCGTCGTGTATGATATCGGTCTCAAGCAGCGTATCGATGTCCCTTACACCTATATTTATGACAAGCAAAACAACATTTTTATTACGGATATTTCGTATTACGACAAGACCTGCGTCCCAGAGGGCGGACAGCTACTGCAGGCGACCGCCTATCTGCGTCAGTCCGAAGTCGGCGTGAAAGAAGTCGTCGAGCAGCGCAAGCAAGAGATTGAACAACTGTACGACAAGCACTTCCCAGGCTGGCGGGAGGAACTCGTGGTGCCCCGCGTTTCCACCCGTGCCGTCGTCCAGGAAATCAAGTGGACGATGAACCAGGAGGCGCTGCCAATCAGCTTGCCAGATTACCGCAACCTGTTTTTTGCGGGTGACTGGTGTGAAGGCCAAGGACAATTGTCCGAGCTGTCTTTCTCCAGCGCGTACGAAGTAAGCAAGCTGATCCTTTCCAAATAGAGACAGCATCGATGCCCATTAAGGCGTTTTTCCTGCAAAGGAAGGACGCCTTTTCCTTTGTCTATATAGAATAAGCATATCCAGAATATTCCGTTTTGACAGCGGGGCTTTCGGATGCTATGTTGAGGATGTCCAGAGACTACAAAAAGGAGCCACCAAGATGGACATCTGTCCTGCCGCCGCAAGAAAGGGCGAAAAAGTCAGAGTAATCGGAATGGGAGTTGTACTTTACGGCTTCCTCAGTTATATCACCGACTATATTCCGATAGCAGGCAGCAGTTTGCGGCCGGCCATCGTCATTCTTACGATTATAGGAGCCTGCTTTGGCCCGCTGACAGGCTTCCTGTTCGGTGCCTTGGGAACTCTCCTGTCAGATGTTCTCTCCGGGCAATTGTGGATGAGCTGGATTATTGGCAATGGCGTCATCGGGCTGTTCTCGGGCTTTGCCTATTTACATAAGGAATTTGATCTGAGGAATGGAAAAGTTTCGCTTAGCCATTACGTCTGGATGGCATTGTGGGGAATCGCGGGCAATCTGATCGGTCTCGTCGGAGCTGCAGGAATGGACATCCTGACAGGGAAACCGGATGTCTCTATTTTTTACTGGGCAGTTGTACCTGCAGGAGTCAATTCACTTTGGATCGTGTTGATGGGTCTTCCGATCGTCACTGCAATCGTCAAGCGGAAGGCAGCGAACTTCAGTGCAAACGGGTGAATGGAGCTCATAAGGGACCGAATGCATGGACCCTAGGTATGGGACCCGAACGTACAGGACCCGACTGTATGAGCAAGGCCCGTCCAAAACAACGGACAGGCCTTTTTTCTACTTCGTATACAGATCGTATACCATCCGGCCGATTTGCGCCATCACGTCATTGGCTGCGACGGTCTCGATATTTTTGGATAACAAGCAGATCGTCACTGCCCGGTTGCCGATGTACATCACTCCGATGTCATGAGTCGTTCGAGTGACTGTCCCTGTTTTATTGGCCAGCTCCCATTTCGGCAGCATGCCGATCACATCGCCGTCCGGATCAGGCAGGTGATAGGGGATGCGGTCGCGATGCTGCTGTCTTTTCATGATGTTGATCATGTGGAGGCAACTGTTGTACGAGATGATTTTTCCTGTAGCCAAATGGCGAAGGTGGCTGCCAAGATCTGCCGCGGTCACCTCATTGTAGCCTTCCAGCTCCGCAGGGACGATCATCAGCTTGTTGTGAAACTGGCTGTTGACCATTCCTGTTTTGTTCATGACAGAACGGATCGCCTCAGCCCCGACAAGATCGATGAGCATATTGGTTGCCGTGTTGTCACTCTGAATGATCATCAGGGTTGTCAGATCGTAAATGCTCCACTTTGTGCCTGGCGTCATATGCTGCAGAATGCCTGCTCCGCCGACCTGATCCTCTTGTCTGAGAGTCAGTTTGTCTTCGAGAGCAAACTTGCCTGCGTAGGCTTCAGCAAACACAGCGGCCATGATCGGGACTTTGATTACGCTGGCGGCGTAAAAGCGGTCATCATGACCCTTGCCCCAGATTTCGTTTGTCTGTAAATCTTCGAGGTAGATTCCCCACTGCCCGCCACTCTTCTCAAGCAATGTGCTGAGAGCATTTTCCAATGACGCTAACATCATGACCAGCTCCTTTATCACTTTACATAGTTGTAGACAAAATTTTCGTAAGATAATATTATTTAATCATGCATCGTATAATCAAGAAAAAAAGTTTCAAGAGGGGGTTTTCCATGAAAGCGCTTCAAAAGATGTCGCTCTGTTTTGTGATGCTAAGCAGTCTGGCCTTTGCGGGCTGTGGGGGACAAGCGAGTCAGCCTGCAGAACAAAAGCCTGCGGAGACACCGGCAGCACAAGAACAAGCAGCAGCACCACAGGAGATGCGGATCAACCTGAATACGGGAGAACCAAATACAATCGATCCGGGCTTGGCTGAGGACATTCCTTCCATGTCGATTACCCGCGCCGCTTTTGACGGTTTGCTTCGTCTTGACGTAGACGGCAAGATCAAGGAATCGGTCGCGGAAAAATACGAGGTTTCCCCGGATGGCCTGACCTACACCTTCCATCTGCGTGATTCAAAATGGTCCAACGGCGACCCTGTGACGGCCCATGACTTCGAGTACGCCTGGAAGCGCGTTCTCAACCCCGAGACAGCATCCGGTTACGCCTATCAGATGTACTACCTGAAAAACGGCGAGGCGTACAATGCCAAAAAGGCAAAAGCGGAGGATGTTGGCGTCAAAGCTGCGGATGAGAAAACATTGGTAGTCACCCTGGAAAACCCGGCTCCGTTTTTCCCGCAGCTTGTGGCCTCCGTCACCTACTTTCCTGTAAACAAAAAAGTTGTCGAGGGCAACAAGGATTGGGCGGCAAAACCTGAAACCTACATAGGGAATGGGCCGTTCGTCCTCAAGAAGTGGGAGCACAAATCTTTGATCGAATTGGAAAAAAATGAAAACTATTGGGATAAAGATCGTGTGAAGCTGTCCAAGCTGACCGTCAACATGATCGAGGACGCCAATACCGAACTGGCGATGTTTGAAAAGGGCGAGCTCGACTGGGCGGGTTCTCCGCTGGGCGACCTGCCGCTCGACGCGCTCGATTCCTTGAAGGACTCCGGCAAAATGCAGTCGCAGGCGACCGCTGGAACGTACTGGTACATCTTCAACACGACGAAGCCTCCGTTCAACAACAAGCACATTCGTCAGGCGTTCGCTTACGCCGTTAACCGCCAGGAAATTGCCGACAGCGTCGTTCCGTACAAGAGCACGCCTGCCCTGGGCATCCTGCCTCCGACGATGGCCTTCAAACCGGAAGGCTACTTTAAGGACAACGATGTTGAAAAGGCAAAAGAACTGTTGGCACAGGGCATGAAGGAGCTCGGTATCAGCGAGCTGCCTGAGTTGACCCTCGCCTACAATACGACAGAAGTGAACCAACGCATTGCGACGGTTATTCAGGATCAGTGGAGAAAAGCGTTCGGCATCGAAGTGAAGCTGGTAAACAAAGAGAACAAGGTTCACCGTGAACAGATGAAAGCGGGCAACTTCGATATCGGCCGGGCGAGCTGGATTGGCGACTTTAACGATCCGATCAACTTCCTGGAAGTGTTCAAAGGCGGTCTGAACACGTCCAAATGGGAACACAAGGAGTTCCTTGATATGCTGGCTAAGTCCGCCACAGAAGGAGACGAAGCCAAACGCAACGTGAGCCTGAAGAGGGCCGATGCCATTGTAATGGATGAAATGCCCGCCTTGCCGATCTACTACTTCACGTACACATGGGTAAAGCAGGACAGTGTAAAAGATGTCGTCATTGACGCATTGGGCTTCATCGACTTCAAATACGCATCGAATGAAAAGAAATAGCAGGGAGTGACTTTCGTGCAACCGATTATTGGCGTGGCATGTACCAAGATGTTCTTTCCAAACAACAACCTTGATCAGTATTTCTATGTCGGCTCCGGATATGTGGACGGCGTAGCCCGTACTGGCGGCGTTCCGTACATTTTTCCGCTCTTGACAGTGAAGGATGCTCCTTTTCGGGCCATGATTGAATCGCTGGACGGTTTGATCCTGACGGGTGGAGATGATCCGGCACCGCATTTGTACGGGGAAGAGCCGTTGCAAGGTTTGGGTGAGGTAGAGTACGAGAGGGACCTGGCAGAGCTGGAAGTGATCAGACTGGCGCTGGAAATGAAAAAGCCTATCCTCGGTATTTGCCGCGGCATGCAGATTCTCAATGTGGCCGCAGGCGGAACTTTGATACAGGATATTCCGAGTCAGGTGCCGGGCGCGTTCCAGCACGCTCAAAAAGGTTCCCGCCAATACGGAGCGCACAAAGTGACACTGCAACCAGGCGTCGTCGCAGAGGCGCTGGGCAAAACAGAGATTCTCGTCAATACTTCCCACCATCAGGCGGTGAAAGACGTAGCTCCCGGGTTTCGGGCGACAGGAGTCGCGGCTGACGGGGTGATTGAGGCTATCGAGAGCCTCGACGGGCTGCATGTAGGGCTGCAATGGCATCCAGAGCGGATGTGGGCCCATGATGACAATATGCTGAAAATAGCGGAAGCCTTTGTGGGCAAATGCAAGCAATTGAAAATGCAATCGCTGTAAAAAAGGACCGCTCTCCCATTTTATGGGGGGCGGTCCTTTTTGTCTGGTATACTGGAGTGGGGGTGTCGCGATGCTGACAGTCGGAACGAAAGCGCCTTTGTTTGCTGCCGAGAGCACAAAGGGGCGGATCGACCTTCAAACGTTTATCGGAAAGAAAAAAATAGTCCTCATCTTTTATCCGGGAGATGACACGCCTGTCTGCACAAAGCAGCTATGCGCGATCCGCGATCGGTACAGTGATCTGGAAGCGGCTGATGCGGTTGTTATCGGAATCAATCCGGCCGACCTGACGAGCCACCGGGCTTTTTCAGGCAAGTTCGGATACGATTTTCCCTTGATTGCCGACGGGGACCATGCCATACGAAAAGCATACGGGGTAGGAAAGGTTCTCGGGTTTTTATTCCAATATACATCATTGATAAGCACGGAATGATTGCCTATGCGAGAAAAGGAAATCCTGCAGTAACGGAACTGCTCCAGGTTGTGAACAATATCCCGTAAACGATCACAGCGATAATGAACAACACGAATAGTAGCCAGGATAGAGGGAACGCCGTTCGGATAGAGTAAAAGCCACTCGGATCGAGCAAAGCTACTCCCGTTAACACCGAACCGCTGACAATTAAGGGAGCAAGGCAGGAAGGAACGCATGCTTGCAACCGGTCAAAGAAGCGGCGATAATAGGGATGAGAATGTATGTTTGGTGGTCATATCGATGAAAAAAATTTTACATGTCGATATCGATGCGTTTTTTGCCAGTGTAGAACAGCTCGACAGGCCCGAATATCGCGGCCTGCCGGTTATTGTAGGCGGCATGAGCAATCGGGGAGTTGTCTCGACGTGCAGCTATGAAGCCAGAAAATATGGTGTTTGTTCGGCGATGCCGGTCGCATTGGCGCGGAAAAAATGTCCTCAGGGGATTTTTCTGCCTGTCCGCTACGAGCGGTACGTGGAGAAGTCGGCAGAGATTCGTGCCATCTTTTCCTCCTTTACGGACCGCTATCAGACAGTTGGGCTCGACGAAGCGTATCTCGACGTATCCGGATATGAAAATGCCGTTCCGATCGCCAAGGAGATCAAACGGCGGATTCGCCGGGAAACCGGTCTTACTTGCAGTGTCGGTCTTTCCTATAATATGTCACTCGCCAAAATTGCCAGTGATCTGAAGAAGCCGGATGCATTCGTGGTGATTCGTCCCGAGCAATCGCTTGATGTTCTCCGGAATTTGCCGATCGGAACACTGCACGGTGTCGGTAAAAAAACGCAGGAGCTTCTTGCGAAAAAAGAAATTCGCACGGTTGAGGATTTTTGGCGGCTTTCCTTGGAGGAAGCTGTGAATATGCTGGGGAAACTTGGTCATGCTTTGTATTTTCGAGCACGCGGAGAGGACGACAGGGAAATCGTAACAGAGCGCTCGCCCAAGTCTTTAAGCAGGGAGACGACACTCGCCTATGATTTGTACCAGCGTGACGAGATCGCCTCGGTAGCCTTCTCGCTTTTGCAGGAGGTTGAGCAGGATATACAAGATGAGGGTGTCATCCCCCGGACGATCACGCTGAAAATCAAGTTTGCTGATTTTACGATCAGAAGCAAGCAGCGGAAAAAAGAGTACGGTGCAGCATGGAGAGATCTGTTGGAAGAACTCCTGGATGCCTTTGATTATAGCCCGGGTGTCCGGCTGGTCGGCGTCGGTTTTTCCAATTTTGCATCGCCCGATGAAGAAAGGTACGAGCAACTCAGCCTGTTTTCATGGAATATGCAATGGTGAGGTTCAGTCGAGAGGAGAATACAAAATGACAGGCGTAAACCGGTTTCATTGCTGCGCCACCTGCGTTCACTTTCGCGTGGAAAAGGAAGCAGGCGGCATTGTCTATCGATGCTCTCGACTCACCTACGAGACCAAACCTACCTATCAATTTCAATGCTGGGAGCCGAAAGAGCAGGTACAGCGGTTGATACAAAGAGAAACGAGAGCCTGAGTTTCTAGCAAAATACGCGAATGATAGGGGAGAAACGTGGCTTCGGGTCAGACAGGTTCGCCATAGTATGTACCATCCTTTGATTGAAAGGGGGTACGAGACATGGCAAAAGCGGCATATAACTTCGGAAAGTGGCCGAAAAAAGGGAAAAGCAAGGTTTTCATCGCGCAAGCTGCAAAAGCCAAATCCCAATTCGGAAATGCAGCAGCGATTAACCAGGCGGATGCAAGCATTTTCCACATCAAGGTCAAGGGAGCGGCGAATGGCCCTCTGTAAGGAGTAGGAAGTAGATTCGTACCGGTACATCTATTCCTGAAGGAGGTGCTTACCTATGCAACGGAACAATGTCAGGACGTACTCGTACAAAGTGGGCAAGAATACCGTCATTGTTGTCAAAATCACGCAGGCGGCAACAGCAAAATCACGTACGGGAAATGCTTTGGCGGCGAATCAGGCCGATGTCACCATTCTTGCAAAAAAACGGCGCAACAACCGGGTTTGACCAATTCGCAGCAGCAAAACGAGAAGGGGCCGCGGGCCTCTTCTTTTTCTTTTGCAAGGGAGTGGCTGATTATGGTATAGTAGGTGCCGAAATCGCGGTTCTCGTACACACTGCTTGGAGGTGCCCCGTGTTTCTTGAAAAGCTGATGCCAGATCAGTACGTGGAGTCGATCCACCATATTGATATAGATCAACTGCGGGAGAAGAAAATCAAGGCTGTCATTACGGATCTGGACAACACTCTGGTGGAGTGGGACAGGCCGTATGCAACGCCGGAAGTGGAACAATGGTTGAAGCGTTTGCGCGATGAAGGGATTCAGGTAACCGTTGTATCCAATAATAACCGCGAGAGGGTAGACAAGTTTTGCACGCCTCTGGGTGTGCGATTTATCTCTGCGGCCCGCAAACCGACCAACCGGGCATTTATGCAAGCGATTGCCGAGATGAACGTAAAGATTCAGGAGACGGTCGTCATCGGTGATCAGTTGTTTACCGATGTGCTGGGCGGCAACCGGCTTGGATTTCATACGATCCTCGTCGTTCCGGTAGCCCAGACGGATGGTTTTTGGACGCGGTTCAACCGCAGGATGGAGCGTATGGCTCTTTATTGGATGCGTAGAAAGGGAATGATTTCGTGGAAGACAAAAGCATGATGGAGCAAAGCTTGGGGACATGTGCAGGATGCGGCATCGCGATCCAGACAGAGGATCAAAAGCGGCCGGGATACGCTCCTGCTTCCGCGCTCAAGCGCGAGACAGTGATTTGCCAACGCTGTTTCCGGATTAAACATTATAATGAAGTAGCTCCTGTAGGAATGGGAGATGACGATTTTCTCCGAATCCTGGATGGGATCGGATCGACGCAAAGTCTCGTCGTCATGGTTGTCGACATTTTTGATTTCCATGGCTCCTGGCTGCGGGGATTGCCTCGTTTTGTCGGGAACAACCCGATATTGCTGGTGGGCAACAAAGTGGATCTTTTGCCCCAAAATATCAATTTGAATCGCGTCCGCAACTGGATGCAGCACGAAGCCAAGGAACGCGGACTCAGGCCGGCCGATGTCGTATTGGTAAGTGCCCAAAAAGGATTGCACATCGATGAGCTTTTGGGACGTATCGGGGAACTGCGCAAGGGACGGGACGTCTACATCGTCGGTGTGACGAATGTCGGCAAATCCACGTTGATCAACCGCATTCTGCACGATTACGGATCGGCTGATCTGGAAATTACGACATCACCGTTTCCGGGGACGACACTGGACAAGATTGAGATTCCATTGGAGGACGGCCGTTCTATTTTCGATACGCCAGGAATTATCAACCGGGATCAGATCGGCCATATGGTGACACCGCAAGACTTGCGGAAAATTACGCCGACCTCTCGAATCAATCCAAAAGTGTATCAATTAAACGATGGCCAGTCCCTCTTCCTCGGCGGTTTGGCCCGGATTGATTTTGTACGCGGCACGCGACAGCCGTTTGTTGTGTATGTAACGAACGATATATACATCCACCGCACGAAGCTGGAGAATGCCGATGAAGTGTTTCAGAAGCACCACGGGGAAATGCTCGCTCCGCCGACAGGCCGTGAAGCCGCAGAACAGCTGCCCGCTTTTGTCAAACATTCGTTTAAAATTCGTCCAACGGGCACAACGGACCTGGTCATTTCGGGTTTGGGCTGGGTGAGCCTTCAGGGTAAAGAAGAGGCATCCGTCGTCGTACACGCTCCGAAGGGCGTCAGTGTAGGCATGCGAAAAGCGTTGATCTGACGCGTTTTGGCTGTCTTGCCATAAGCTAGATAGAGAGAGCAGAGGGGAAGGAACGGCTTCATGATAACAAGCAAAACACATCTGGTTGGTTTGTTCGGTCATCCGGTCTCGCATTCGCAATCGCCGCTCATGCACAACGCCGCTTTTGCAGAAGCGGGATTGGACTATGTATACATGGCTTTTGATGTGGCTCCCGAGCGTCTGTCTGAAGCGGTGGCAGGGATTCGATCACTTGGAATAAAGGGTGTAAATGTGACGATCCCGCACAAGGTGGCGATCATGCCCATGCTTGATGAAATCGATCCGCTTGCAGCGCGCATTGGTGCCGTGAACACAGTAGTAAACCGCGATGGCTATTTGGTCGGCTACAACACAGATGGTCTGGGGTACGTACGCTCACTGGTGGAAACGACAGGGATTACGCTGGAACAACAGACAGTGACCATGCTCGGAGCTGGCGGCGCTGCCCGTGCAGTCGCTTTTACGCTGGCGGAGCGAGGGGTGAAGGAGATCCGGATTATCAACCGTTCCCGCGAAAGGGCGACGCTTTTGGCGGAACACGTAGGAACGATTGTCCCTACGGCTGTCATCGACCCGGCCGAAGGCAAGGAAGCCATTGAGGATGCGAGCCTGCTGATCAACACCACGTCCATCGGCATGTATCCGCAAGTGGATGAGATGCCGGTGCAAGAGGAATGGCTCCATGCCGGACTGATCGTAAGCGACCTGATCTACAACCCTCTGGAGACGCGTCTGTTAAAAGCGGCGAGCTCCCGAGGCGCTCAGGTTCATTCCGGTATCGGCATGTTTGTCAATCAGGGCGCACTCGCTTTCGAATTATGGACAGGAGAAGCGGCTCCAACTGAGACGATGCGGGAAATTGTCCTGCAGCAGCTAAGCAAAGCGACCTGAAGCACGCTGCACAGATAAATGATGGAAGAATCAGTCGTGCGTCTGCAAATGAGTTAAAATAAAGAAAGCGCACTTCAAGAACAACAGATATACACAAAAGGAGATATGTACATGCTGACCGGCAAGCAAAAACGGTTTTTACGGGCACAAGCCCATCACCTTACCCCGATTTTTCAGGTGGGCAAAGGCGGCGTCAATGAAAACATGACGAATCAAATCAAAGAGGCGCTGGAGGTCCGCGAACTCATCAAGGTGGCCATTCTGCAAAACAATCTGGACGACAAGCATGAAGTAGCCGAAGCTCTGGCGGCGGGAGCAGAAGCGGAGCTGGTGCAGCTCATTGGCCATACGGTCGTGCTGTACAAGGAGTCCAGGGAGAACAAAACAATCAAACTGCCATAACCGATGGGACAGTCAAAAATCCAAATCGGAATCATGGGAGGCACATTTGATCCCATCCATGCCGGTCACCTTCTGGCCGCTGAGCAAGCAAGGGAACAAGCGGGGCTGGATGAGGTCTGGTTTATGCCGGCACATATTCCGCCGCACAAGGAACGGGCAGGATTGACCCCAGCCGGCGATCGGCTGCGGATGGTAGAGCTTGCTGTGGCGGATCACCCTGCCTTTCGGGCAATCGACATAGAGCTCAAACGTGGCGGTCCATCCTATACCTACGACACGATGCGAAGTCTCGTTGAGATGTATCCGGATTGCCAGTTTTCTTTTATCATTGGCGGAGATATGGTAAAAACACTTCGGCAATGGTATCGGATAGACGACTTGGTCAAAATGGTGCGGTTCATCGGCCTTTCGCGTCCAGGGGCCGAGCTGATAGAAAGTGAATATCGCGATTTTGTGACCTTGGTGGAGATGCCGGCGTGGGATTTGTCTTCGACACTGATCCGGGAAAAAGCAGCCCGGGGCAAGAGCATTCGTTACCTCGTACCCCCGCCTGTCGAGCGTTATATAAAGGAGTACGGACTATATGAGTTGGTTAAATGATCGGGAAGCGCTTCTCAGCCAAGTCCGCGCCCAAATGCACGAGAAGCGGTATCAGCATACGCTGGGCGTGGCCGGAACTGCCAGACAGCTGGCGCTTCAGTATGGGGCAGACCCCGATAAAGCCGAACTGGCGGGTTTTTTGCACGACTACTGCAAATGCTGGCCGGTTGAAAGGATGCGTGACGTTCTCATTCGTCACGATCTCCCCGCCGACCTTTTGAACGGGGACAAGGAGCTGTGGCATTCATTTGCCGGAGCAATCGTCATCCAGACGGAGATGAATGTCTCCGACCCGGACATCATCCAGGCCGTTCGCTACCATACAACGGGCCGGGTCGGGATGACGCTGTTAGAAAAAATCGTTTGTGTGGCAGACTATATAGAACCAAACCGAATCTTTCCCGGTGTTGAAACGATTCGCAGCTTGGCGTCGCAAGATCTGGATAAAGCTTTGGCGCAAGCTCTCGGCAGTACGATTCAACATTTGATCCAGCAGAAAAAAACGGTGTATCCATTGACACTGTTGGCATATAACGATCTCGTATCCGGACTGGATACATAAGGAGGAGTTTCATGGTTAAAACAGTAGAAGCCCTGGCAAGACTGGTGGCAAAGGCGGCAGAGGACAAGAAGGCGGAAAATCTGATCATCATGGACATCAGCAAGCTGTCCGTCATTGCGGATTATTTCATGATTTGCCACGGGAACAATGAACGGCAAGTACAAGCAATCGTTTCCGAGATCCGTGATCAGGCTCACAAGAACGGTTACAAGGTACGCGGCATTGAGGGAGCAGACGAAGGACGCTGGGTGCTTGTCGACCTGGAGGATGTCGTCATCCACGTATTCCATCGCGAAGACCGCGAGTTTTACAATCTCGAGCGGCTGTGGGCCGAAGCCCCTATCGTCCAATTTGGAGAGGAAGGCTGAGGTAAATGGCGTATGGGCAAATGGCGGTTGTCTACGACAGGCTGATGACCGACTCCCCTTACGATCAGTGGCTCGATTGGGCAGAGGGTGTCTGGACCAGGAAAGGGAAGCCGCGTCAAGTCATTGACCTCGGCTGCGGGACCGGAAGCATCGCCATTCCCCTGGCAAAAAGAGGGTATCTGGTGACAGGAGTTGATCTGTCTGCTGACATGCTTGCAGTAGCGTACGACAAGATGAGGCGGGAGCAGGCCCAAGTCAAATGGGTCGAACAGGACATGCGCGAACTGGCATTGCCCAAGACAGACAGTGTCTTGTCCTTTTGCGACTCGCTCAGCTACTTGACGGAAGAAGAGGACGTGAAACGGACATTTTCTCTCGTCTTCGAGCATCTGCATCCAGGCGGGACCTTTTTGTTCGACGTGCACAGTCCATACAAAATCCTGCACGGTTTTGGAGACCAGACCTTTACTCTGGCCGAAGAGGAAGTTTCGTACATTTGGCAATGTTTCTGCGATCCGCTGCGGCTCGAGGTAGCGCATGAACTGACCTTTTTTCTGCGGCAGGAAAACGGCTTGTACGAACGTATCGAGGAAGTGCATGAGCAGAGGGCGTATCAGCCATATGAGCTTGCTCGCTGGCTGATGGAGACCGGCTTTGTCGATGTGGAAATAACGGCCGATTTTAGCGGCCAGCCACCGCAAGAGACGAGTGAGCGTTTGTTTTTCTCGGCTTGCCGTCCGCGAGATTGACAGCATTGGCATTGATTGTCTATAATCGAAAGTACAACCACAAACAAGGAATGCGTTGATGAGGAGTAGTACGAAAGTGAAACGGCAAAAGAGAGTTGACGGCAGGTGAAAGTCAACCCGTCCCTTTCCGAACTCGCCTCGAAGCACTCTGCCTGAAGACCGTCCAGTAGGAGCGGTTGCGTAAGGGGGAGCGTCTATCCACGATACGGATTTTTCAAGCGGGTGAGCTTATGATTGCAAGCATCAGGACTTCTGCTTTGTGTGAAGCAAAGCGATGATCGGTGTGCCGTCTGTTCACCAATGTGGGTGGTACCGCGGGAGCGTATATAATCCTCTCGTCCCTTTTCGTTTCGCGATTGGGGGCGGGAGGTTTTTATTTTTTATTGAAGTGGCCCTCTTCTTCTTAATGGGCGAAGCATCTGTTTGTTTTCATGAATCTACGATAGGAGTGCAAATCATGGCTTACAATCATCAGGAAATCGAAAAGAAATGGCAGACGTATTGGGAAGAGAATAAAACCTTTAAAACGCTGGATGATCCGAGCAAGAAGAAGTTTTATGCTCTCGACATGTTCCCGTATCCATCCGGAGCAGGCCTTCACGTAGGACACCCGGAAGGCTATACCGCGACGGATATTTTGTCCCGGATGAAACGGATGCAAGGCTACAATGTCCTGCACCCGATGGGATGGGATGCGTTCGGGCTGCCTGCTGAGCAATATGCGCTGGACACGGGCAACGACCCGGCAGAGTTTACGGAGCGCAACATCGATACGTTCCGCCGTCAAATTAAATCTCTTGGTTTTTCTTACGATTGGGACCGTGAAATCAATACAACCGATCCTGCTTATTACAAATGGACACAGTGGATTTTTACCAAGCTGTATGAGCATGGCCTGGCGTATATCGACGAAGTTGCCGTGAACTGGTGCCCAGCATTGGGAACAGTTCTGGCCAACGAAGAGGTAATTGACGGGAAAAGTGAGCGCGGAGGACATCCGGTAGAACGCCGTCCGATGAAACAGTGGGTACTGAAAATCACCAAGTATGCTGATCGTCTGCTGGAAGATTTGGAGGAGCTTGATTGGCCGGAAAGCATCAAAGAAATGCAGCGCAACTGGATTGGCCGCTCTGAAGGCGCTGAGGTTGTCTTTTCCGTTGACGGCCACGACGAGACCTTCACTGTCTTCACGACCCGCCCGGACACTTTGTACGGCGCTACCTTCGCAGTGCTTGCTCCGGAGCACAAGCTGGTGGAGAAAATTACAACACCGGAACAAAAGCAGGCAGTTGAAGACTACCTGGAGCAAGCCAAACGGAAAAGCGATTTGGAGCGTACAGACCTGGCCAAGGAAAAAACGGGCGTGTTTACAGGTGCGTACGCAATCAATCCGGTAAATGGAGAAAAACTGCCGATCTGGATTGCCGACTACGTCCTGATCAGTTACGGTACCGGTTCTGTAATGGCTGTTCCCGCTCACGATGAGCGCGACTATGAATTTGCGCAAGCATACAATCTGCCGATCAAGGAAGTAATCCGCGGCGGAGATGTATCCAAGCAAGCGTATACGGGCGATGGGGAGCACATCAACTCCGGCTTCCTGGATGGATTGAACAAGGAACAGGCAATCAGTAAAATGATTGAATGGCTGGAGGAGAACAACAAAGGAAAACGAAAAGTAACCTTCCGCCTGCGCGATTGGCTGTTTAGCCGCCAGCGTTATTGGGGAGAGCCGATTCCGATCATCCACCTGGAGGACGGAACGATGAAGGTAGTGCCGGAAGCAGAGCTGCCGGTCGTCCTGCCGAAGACGAAGGAAATCAAGCCTTCCGGAACAGGCGAGTCGCCGCTGGCCAACATCAGCGAGTGGGTGAACATCGTCGATCCGGAAACGGGGATGAAAGCCCGTCGGGAAACCAATACGATGCCACAGTGGGCAGGTAGCTGCTGGTACTTCCTGCGCTTTATCGACCCACACAACGACAAGGCATTTGCCGATCCGGAAAAGCTGAAGGAATGGCTCCCGATCGACATTTACATCGGCGGTGCGGAACACGCGGTTCTTCATCTGCTGTATGCTCGTTTCTGGCACAAATTCCTCTACGATATCGGCGTTGTACCGACGAAGGAGCCGTTCCAGAAGCTGTTCAACCAGGGCATGATTTTGGGTGAAAACAACGAGAAGATGAGCAAATCCAAAGGCAATGTCGTCAACCCGGACGAAATCGTTCACAGCCACGGTGCCGACACATTGCGCCTGTACGAAATGTTCATGGGTCCGCTCGACGCCTCTATCGCTTGGTCGACAAAAGGGCTCGACGGCGCACGCCGCTTCCTTGACCGCGTCTGGAGATTGTACGTAGATGACAATGGCGCGTTGAACACGAAAATCTCTCCAAAGGCTGACCTGCAACCGCTTGAGCGGGTGTATCATCAGACTGTGAAAAAAGTGACGGAGGATTACGAGAACCTTCGTTTCAATACCGGTATTTCGCAGCTAATGGTCTTCATCAATGAAGCGTACCGCGCTGAAGCTCTGCCAAAAACCTACATGGAAGGCTTCGTGAAGATGTTGGCTCCGATTGCTCCTCACATTTGTGAAGAGCTGTGGGAAAAACTGGGCCACAAGGAAACACTGTCCTACGAGCCATGGCCAGAATATGATGAGTCCAAGCTGGTAGAGGATGAAGTGGAGATCGTCCTGCAAATTAACGGTAAAAACCGGGAAAAACTGCTCATTCCAGCTGATGCGACCAAAGAGCAAATGGAAGAAATGGCTGGAAACAATGAGACGATCAAAGAGCTGATCGAAGGCAAGACAATCGTCAAAGTAATTGCAGTACCAGGAAAACTGGTAAATATCGTCGTTCGTTAAGAAAGTGCCAAGGAAGAGGAACGGAGCCATTCAAAAGGCTTCGTTCCTTTTTCTATGCTTCAAGACGAAGGGAGGCCGTTGCCATTGGCTGGCGGTACTGTTCGCAACTGGATTTTCACCATTTCCACGTCTTCTGCAAATTTGGAATGGGTGCGTCGGAATACCTCGCGAAAAACGCCGGGAATGCCGTTCTGAAGGGCTATAAGACCTTCGCCTGTAATCCCTCCGGGTACACAAACACGCTTTTCGAGAGCCTGGAAGGAGAACATCTCCTTTTTAAACAACTCCCCCATTCCAATGATCATTTGCATGGCCAAATGGGAGGCAGCTTCTTCCGAAATGCCGGTCTCTTCCATAGCGTCATTAATCATATGGCGAAGAATGTAGCTGACAAAAGCCGGGCCGCAGCTGGTAATATCGGAGGCCACCCGCAAAAATGGCTCTGGCACCTCTACCGGTTGACTGATGCTAGAAAAGAGATGAAGGATCTTGTCACGCCACTCGGGGGTAATGCGCATGCCGAATTCGCATAAACTGACGCCGCTGCCTGCGGCATTGGTAATGCTGGGGACCACTCTGGCAACCGGGCAGGGAACGAGCGACTCCAAATGCTCCAATGAAACAGGGCTCGTGATGGTGATTAAAAGATGATCCGAAGTCAACCAATCGCGGAGTTCAACAAGGACCTTGCTGTATTCAGACGGCTTGATGCACAGCAGCAGCACGGCGGCTTCCTTTGCCACTTGGGCATTGCTCGTGGCGACGACCAGACCGGGGTGACGGTCGGCAATTTTTTCTGCTTTGGCGACCGTCCGGTTGTAAGCGATAAATTGGCTGGGAGACAAGGCTTTGGCCGCAATCAGGGCATCGATCAATAGACTGCCCATGCTGCCCGTTCCAACAACGCCGATCCTTTCCATAGGAATTTCCTCCCTCTACTCATTCTCCCCCCATTCTATGAGATGACGAGCCCGTTCATGCTCCTTCTTACTGGATGCGGATCTGATCCTTCATCCGCTCGTAGATTTTCGCCCCGATCCCGCTGATTTGCTTGAGCTCATCCGGAGAGCGGAATCCTCCCTTTTTTGTTCTGTATTCCAAAATGGCCTTTGCGCGAGATTCACCGACACCTGGCAGCGTCATCAATTCCTCCAGGGTGGCCGTATTCACATTGACCCCCTTGCCGGCGGCGGAAGGAGAGGCGCTTCCGGAGCCTGAGCCCGAAGCGGAAGCGGAGGCAGAGGGGGAGACGGCGGAAGCCACATCTTGTTGTGAACAAGCAGAGGCGGCTCCTTTTACAGGAATGAGAATGGCGCTTCCGTCAGTCAATTTTTCCGCAAGATTGATTCGTTCCACGTCTCCGTCGGGAAGTGTTCCTCCTGCTTTTTCGATCGCGTCCGCCACTCTTGCTCCCGGCTCCAAAGCATAAAGCCCGGGGTGCTTTACTTTTCCTTTGACATCTACATAGAGGAGAGGAGGGGAAGCGCCAGTCCTCCCGCTGCCGTTGGAGGAAGCACTGGCTGAAGGAGCACTGCCAGAAGAAGCACTGCCAGAAGAAGCACCGCCAGAAGAAACGCTCCCTGAAGAGGTGCCGCCTAAAGAGACACCTTCTGACGAAGCACCAGCACCCGATAACGCCGTGTATGGACTGCCTGCCCGGTGCACCCCCATTTCTGATACAACTCCGCCTTGCTGTTGGGGATTGGAGACGGCAGCAGGCAGTAACGACTCGGATGAAGCAAGCGTTATATCCGATTCGTTGGCCGACGCCACCTCCTGAAACGGACTGCCCGCGTGCACCGTATTTTGTTGTGCTCTGTAGATCCAAAAACTTACTCCTGCAAAGACAACCGCGAGACTTATGAGTATGTACCGGCGATAGCGCTCCCACAAGTCATACAGCATGTAAACACCTCCGTGATATGCAGGCATATTTGATGGACTGCCTGCATCTACAGGCATCCTACGAAATGACAGCGGGAGTACGCAAATTTTTCGAAAAATGCAGCCAGTATCGGAAAAATGAAGCGAGTATCGGAAAATTGGAGCGATTATAGGAAAAATGCTGCGAGTATAGGAAAGCTAAGGGAGAATTCCCGGGAAAAAGAAAAAGGCCCGCCCGTCATACGACGAGCGAAGCCTGTAATGATTTTGAATACGCTGCGACTGCAGCAGCGAAAGCGGGTGTTACTTGCAAGCCTTTCGCTTAGCCAATCCTCCTCAGTCTGTTAGCCGATCCTCTCCAGAGAGTCCTTTTTTCGGCGAATCTCCACACTCGGACTGACGTAAGGGCCAAACTGATGCTTTTGCTCAATAAAGATCTGATGCCACAGCATGAAGATCAGGATGGTCCAGATTTTTCGGCTGTAGTCGGCATGGCCCTCGCGATGTTCATCGAGCATATAGAGAACGTACGCCTTGTTGATCAGATGATCTACCTTGGACTCAAAAATAAGCTCCTTGGCCCATTTGTAGAATTCATTTTTCAGCCAGTGACGGGTAGGGACTGGGAAGCCCAGCTTCTTCCTCGTCTTGATTTCCGGAGGCAGGAAGTCTTTCATGGCTTCGCGAAGAACATGCTTCGTCGTGCCGTTGGCAATTTTGTATTTGGTCGGGATGGTAGCCGCAAATTCAAATACTTTTGTATCGATGAAAGGCACGCGCAGCTCCAATGAGTTGGCCATTGTCATCTTGTCTGCCTTCATCAAAATGTTGCCGCGCAGCCAGGTATGGATGTCCAGATACTGCATCTTGGTCACATCGTCAAGTGATTGCGTACGCTTGTAAATTTCCTCCGTGACCGACCATGGGGTCCGATATGACTCCGAGTGCAGGATATCCTGTGTGACCACGCGTTCCTTCATTTCTTCACTGAAGATCAGGGCATTTCCAAAAAAGCGTTCTTCTACCGTTTTTGAGCCGCGGATCAGGAAGTTTTTCCCTTTCACCTGATCAGGCAGTTTCTCTGCCAAAAAACGGACGGAGCTTCTCATCCAGTCGGGCATATGAGAGAACATGCGCAGGGAATGTGGCTCCCGGTAGATGTTGTAACCCCCGAAAAACTCGTCTGCCCCTTCGCCGGAGAGAACGACTGTCACGTGTTCGCTGGCCATTTGAGCTACGAAATAAAGCAGGATCGCCGAAGGATCGGCTACGGGCTCATCCTGATGCCAGACGAGTCTGGGCAACTCGTCCATGTAACGCTGGGCGTTTACCACCAGCTCGTGGTGTTCGGTTCCCAAAAATTGTGCGGTCCTGCGGGCGTAGTCCAGCTCGCTGTATCCAGGGATGTCGGAACCGACAGAAAAGGTTTTGACATCCTCGAAAGTCCGCAGCATGGCGACGATACTGCTGGAATCCACTCCGCTGGACAAAAACGCGCCGCGGGGTACTTCACTGATCCGGTGTTTGTCAACAGACTCCAGCATGATGCTGCGGGTGCCTTCGACAAAGTAAGAAAAAGGCTTGCTCTCATCTGGCTTGAATTCCACGTCCCAATAACGTTCCAACTGAATCCGGTCGTTCTGGATGATGAAGAAATGAGCAGGCGGGATGCGGTAGATGCCCTGGTACATCGTTTCCGGGTCAGGTACGTATTGGAATGTCAAATAATGGTAAAAGCCGGTTGGATTTACTTCTCTTTTGACACCGGGGAGCTCCAACAGACTTTTGATTTCACTTGCAACAGCAATCGAATCCTCTGTCTCAACATAATAGAGAGGCTTGATCCCGAATTGATCGCGCGCTCCGAACAGGCGTTTATTGCGTGAATCATAAATCGTGAAGCCAAACATGCCCCGCAAATGCTTGGGCGCGTCGGTTCCGACTTCCTCGTACAGATGCAGGATCGTTTCGATGTCGGAATCCGTATGGAATACGTGACCGCACTCCTTCAACCATTGCTGCAATTCTTTGTAGTTGTAGATTTCGCCGTTGCCGATGATCCAAATGTCTCGTGTTTCGTTAAACAGCGGCTGATGGCCGCCTTCCACGTCAATGATGCTTAAACGACGAAAGCCCAGTGCGATGTTGTCTTCCAGATGAAAACCGTCATCGTCTGGACCGCGGTGCAGGATAACACGGGTCATGGCGCCAATCGTCTCTTGCAGGACGGGCGCTTGCCGCTTGTTGTAGAGTGATACGATTCCACACATATGAAATGACTCTTCCTCTCACTCAGATTGCTCTAGCTAACTCTATCACGGATTGACGGTCAAAGCAATCTTTCCAATTGCCCAAGAAGCTGTGCCAGCCGTGGCAACAGACGCTTTTCTATGAAAGGAAGGGCGACAGTCAGGCAGCTTTTGCCCTCACAAAAAGCAGGGTCTTTTTTTTGTCCCGGAGAAGCGGTGTACACTGGTTGCTCCGATGCTTGATCCGGGAGGGGGATATCTTGACTGCTTTTGGGGCTAGTCTATCGTATCTGGCAGGGGTACTTGCCGGAGCTTATTTGTCGATTGCCTGGCTGTTTCTCTTTGCAGGGCTGCTTGCTGCAGTGTGCGTGTTTATTCCCAAGGAGGCTGGAAAGAAGCTGAGCCTCGTCAGTCTGATCTGTATTGGCAGCGGATTTTATTTTCATGTCTATGATAGCATGCATCAATCCTATTTGCGTGTCCCGGCTGCGGAGGAATCGCTGATCCATTTTCGCGGAGAGATTGCGACACCTGTCAAGCGTGACGGCGATTCGGCACGTTTTTTTCTTCTGGTTGAGAGCGTCGGGGTCAGCAGGGAACAAATGGAGGATTTGCCCGGCGCAGAGCGGATTGCGTTTCGGGTTGGATTAGAGCAAGAGCAGGAGGCAATGGCCATCGAGCAATGGCTTCCGGGTGACCGGATTGCGGGCAAGATGCTGTTGAGCTTGCCCGCAGGAGCCCGCAATCCGCACGCATTTGACTACGCGCGCTACCTGAGATGGCAGGGAGTTTACGTCACAGGTGAGGCGGAATATGGGGAGCTCGTCAGGGGAGAGGCCAGGACCGGGGTGATGAGGCTGTTCCATCAATGGCAAAACGATGCCAAGGAACGGCTGGACCGCGTATTCAGAGACGACGAAACGTCCGGCTATATGAGCTCGCTATTGCTGGGGGTAACTGACGGCGTTTCCCCGGAGACGCAGGAAATGTACGCCAATCTGGGGATCAGCCATGTTCTGGCGATTTCCGGCCTGCATGTTACGCTCGTCAGCGGCATGTTCCTGTGGGGGATCGAACGTCTTGGCGTTCCGCGAAAAACAGCGCTTGTTTGCACGATCGGGATGCTCGCAGGGTATGTGCTTCTGGTCGGAGCCAGCGCTTCTGCCGTGCGTGCCGGGATCATGGGAGGCATCGGCCTGTTGTACCAGGCGATGAGCCGGAAAATGGATGGAAAAGAACTGTGGGGCTGGGCCTTGATCGGTATGCTGACTGTCAATCCGTATCAACTGTGGCATATCGGCTTTCAACTTTCCTTTGCCGTCACGCTCGGCTTGCTCGTTTACGTCCCGATCAGCCTGGCGTGCATACGGTTTGGACCTTCCTGGCTGCGGGCAAGTCTAGGCGTCACCTTTGCCGCACAAGCTGTTTCGTTTCCTTTCCTGCTCTATCACTTTCATCAGTCACACTCTGTATCCTGGCTGGTCAATCTCGTCGCCGTCCCAATCCTATCCCTCGTAGTGCTTCCCGCAGGGTATGCAGCATTGCTCGGCAGCTTGCTTCATCCTGCTCTGGCCGTGCTGCCATCAGGTTTGGCATCGTGGATACTGGAGTGGCTGCACGATCCCTTATTTCGACTCCATCAGACAAATGTTCCGTTTTCTTATTGGCCGCATCCGGATTTGTGGTGGATGATTGCCTATGCCGTCTTTTTGGTTTTGCTCCCGATATTATGGAAAAACGGCTACCATCGGCGCAGGGATTTTTGGCTCTACGTAGCGGTCTATTTTCTCTTGCTCATCCTAGCCAGGCAGCCGTTTTCAGGGACTGAAGAAGTACGAATTACCTTCCTGGATGTAGGGCAAGGGGATTCTATCGTTGTCGAGATTGGTAAAAAGAAGGTATACTTAATTGATGCGGGAGGGACACCTGTGTACCGGAACAGGGACTCCTGGAGGAAAAAACGCGATCCGTTTGAGGTAGGTAAAGATATCGTATCCCCGTTTTTACGGGCAAGGGGAATAGAACGGATCGACTATGTGGTGATGACGCACGGGGATCACGACCACATCGGAGGGATGGGAGCACTCGTATCGCGCTTTTCGATTGGTGCCGTACTAGTAAATGGCTCATCTCCCCGTGAAGAAGAAGAGAGCCTGATTGCGCGTTTCCGCGAGCGCCGTATCCCGGTACTGACAGGGAGGCCTGATCTAGCCTGGACGGATGGTCCGGGGGTGGAGTGGGTTTGGCTTCATCCTGATGGGAGCGGCACACAGACGGGCAACGATGCATCTGTTGTGCTCCAGCTTACCGCGTACGGTAAGACCGTACTCTTCACCGGTGATCTGGAGGAAAGAGGGGAAAATCAACTGCTGGCGGGGAAGCTGTCTCCGTCTGTAGATGTTTTGAAAGTAGGCCATCACGGCAGTCGCACATCCACTACTGCCGATTTTCTGGCTGCCATACAACCGAAAAACGCCGTCATTTCTGCCGGACAAAAAAACCGCTACGGGCATCCCTCGCCTGCGGTACTAACAAGATTACATGAAGCGGGTGCAAAGGTATTTCGAACCGATTTGCAGGGAGCGATCACACTCGTGATCCGGAAAGACTCCATCTATTGGGAGACGCAAATTTCCGATACATAAATACTTGCAACCTTTTTTAACAGCGCCCCGTCTGTAGGAGGGAGAGGAGAATATGGGAGAAGCAGAGTTAATCAGGAAAGCGCAATCCGGGGATCATGAAGCGCTTGTAGAGCTCCTCCGCACAATTGAGACCTCTGTCTACCGTAGCGCCTTTTACATCCTTGGCAATGAACAGGATGCTCTCGATGCCGCACAAGAAGCATTGATCAGGATTTATCGTAAAATAGATACGTACCAGGAGAAGGCGAAATTTTCCACATGGGTACAGCGGGTCGTGAGCAATGTCTGCATGGATAAATTTCGCGCGAAGAAAGAGACGGTCTCGATTGACGAGCACGAGTTAATCATTCCTGATCGTAACAACGTGGAAGACGAAATCCTTCTCAACAGTTTGTCGCAAGATATAAAAGCGGCAATTGGAAAATTGCCAAAGCAGTATCGCATGGTAGTCGTCCTGCGCTATCTGGAGGACTTCTCTTATCAGGAGATTGCCGAAGCGCTGGAATTGCCGCTAAACACTGTCAAATCGTACTTGTTTCGGGCCAGACAACAGCTTCAAGAGCTGTTGCACGACTACGAGAAAGGGGGGATAGGTTGATGACCGACGAAGAAATTTGGGAATGCATGCAGCGGGATCTGGATGGAGATCTCTCACCGGAAGAGAAGCGGCAGCTTCATGACTTACTCCTAAAGAAGCCAAGCATGCAGCTCATGTATGACCGTTTGAAAAAAGTATCCGAGCAGTTGGAACAGCTTCCCCCTGTGACACCGAGGTTTAGTATTGTCGACACGATTTTGCCGCAGCTGGAGTCCGAGAAGGTCCGGCCAGCTGCCGCAGCCGGCTCGGAAAAGGAGATTTTGCCGAAGCTGGAGCCAAAGCAGTTGACAGCGAAAACATCACCCGTGCATGAGCGGCGAAAGTGGAACCGCGTCACCCTGTGGACGGCGCGGATCGGAAGCGGTGTTGTTGCTGCCAGTTTGTTGATCGGCCTTGTAGTAATGGGGAATCCCGCAAGTTCCCCGGATGAAGACGAATACCGGCAAGGAACGTCGGTCCAGCCTCCAGAAGAGGTCCAACCGGCTGTAGTGGGGCCGCCCACTCCCCCTCCCAGCAATAATCCATCTCAACCTATCGTACCTGAGGAGGAGAAGGAGCAGTCCCAGAAAGAACAACCGGTTAAACGACAGACT
This sequence comes from Brevibacillus borstelensis, assembly GCF_003710865.1. Taxonomy (GTDB): domain Bacteria; phylum Bacillota; class Bacilli; order Brevibacillales; family Brevibacillaceae; genus Brevibacillus; species Brevibacillus borstelensis. Next base: position 43,076 of record NZ_RHHO01000055.1, read on the forward strand.
CCAAAACAAAAGACAACGCCAGTAAAACAACAGCAGCAACAGGTTCCAGCAAAAACGCAAAAGCCTGATCCAAACGTGCCCAAGCCCCCACCGAAGCCGGCCGTGAAAGGTCAGGACGAGAAGCCTGCCTTTCCGTACGGTGTAGCAGTACCGGATGAAGAAGAGAAGAAGAAGGAAAAAGAAAAAAAGGAAAAAGAAAAGGAAAAGCAGGACAAGAAGAAAGATGACGACGATGATCAAGATGATCGTCAAGACAAGGACAAAGACGATGAGGATTGACTAGGAATCCCTCGTGTCGAAAGCAAATGATGACAAGTGTACTGGCACCGATCCGGCAAGGGATGCGTATAGTAAAGTATCAAGCACCCCCTGCTTACCGTTTCGGGAGGAGGTATCCCGGGGCTTCTCCCCAAAACGTTTACATAGAGGTGCCAACGGAAGAAAACCGTGACCTGATGGGTTGCGGTTTTTTCGTTTGCAGGTGCACGTCTATGCTATAATTACACCGAATACGACCTTAGGGGGGGACATCATGCCGCTTCTTTCGGCAATTCGGGAGATCAGACAAAAACAGTTCGCTCCGATTTATGTACTTTACGGACCCGAGTCCTTTCTCGCTGAGGAATTCATGACTCTAGCAAAGCGGGAAATGATCGATCCGGCATACGCGGATTTGAACCTGAGCGTGTACGACTGTACGGAAACCCCGCTGTCTCACATATTGCAGGATGCGGAGACGCTGCCTTTTCTGGGGGAGCATCGCCTGGTTATCGCCAAGCAAGCGTATTTTTTGACAGGCAGCAAGCCGCAGACGAAGCACGAGAGCGATCCGAATGTCCTGATTCCTTATCTGGAGCAACCGCCGTCATACACGACACTGATCCTGTACACGGATGCAGATAAACTGGACGAACGAAAAAAACTGGTGAAAAGCTTGCAGCAAAAAGCGAGGGTAATCCCGTTTCCGCACCTGCGAGATTCGGATTTGTACGCATGGATCGAGCGTCAAGCCCAGAAATACGAAACCAGTATGGAGAGATCGCTCGCAGCCAAGCTGGCGGAGCGGATCGGCGGAGATTTGCGCCTGCTTGACAAAGAGCTGGAAAAAATGTCTTTGTACGTTGGCGGGAAGGGCGGCGTGATTACAGACGAAGTGATCGAGAAGCTGGCCTCTCGGACATTGGAGCAAGACGTTTTTGCCCTGATCGAACAGATCGCCGCAGGCAGGCTGGACAAGGGGCTGCGCATGCTGTACGACTGTTTGAAGACGGGAGAAGAGCCGATTCGTCTGCTCGCGCTGATGGCCAGACAATTTCGTCTGTTGCTGCACGTCCGGCAATGGGCGCCCAAGGGCTATTCGCAACAGCAGTTGGCCGGGATGCTGAAGGTTCATCCATATGCAGTGAAAAAGGCGGGAGAACAGGCCCGCTATTTTTCAGAAGAGGCGCTTCGCAAGCTTCTTGCCATTTTGGCGGAAGAGGATTTCCGGATGAAGTCGGGACAGGTGGACAAGCGGCTGGCTCTGGAGCTGTTTATGACGCGCGTATTTGAGGAAAGGATGAAAGCCAAGCGGTCCTGACCGTTTGGCTTTTTGTCCGTCCAGGACGCTGCCTTTCTGTTTGCTAGAGAAAGGGCGTCGCTTCAGAAGAAAAAACGAGCTTCAGAACAGCGATGCGACAAATTTTTTCAAACAAAAAACCCGTGAACGAAATGTTCGCGGGTTTTTCCGGTTCAACGTTACGCTACAGGAGCAGACAGAACGTTGAGCTTTTTCATCAAGCGAGACTTTTGACGGTTTGCTGCGTTTTTATGAATGAGACCTTTCGTAGCGGCCTTGTCCAGCTTTTTCACAGCCACCAGAAGAGTGGATTTCGCCAAATCTACATCTTGAGCAGCTACCGCTTTCTCAAAGTTTTTCACAGCAGTACGCAGATCGGACTTTTGAGAAGCACGTTGTGCGCGGCGCTTTTCGATTTGCTTGGTGCGTTTAATCGCGGATTTAATGTTTGGCATGTGTGTCACCTCCTTAGACGACCATGGGCGTGCAATACATACAACAAAACATATTCTAGCATGCAGTTCACCCATTTGCAAGAAAGGATTCGGAATAAAAAATGATGATTCAAGCAAGCTAGTAGCAGGAACAAAATGGGGAAAGGAAGTGTCACGGTGATGGAACACAATATCGACTTGTCAAGGTACGCTATACGAACAGACCTTGCTCTGGAGGCACATGAGCTGGTACAAGAGCAGCAGAGCGCTTCCGATGTCATGCCGGGAGTGCGGATTGAAACGGATGACAGCGAGCGGGGAATCAAGGTTACCCGTCTGCAGGTGGAAACCGAGGAGGCGGGGAGAACTATCGGGAAACTGCCAGGCCACTATATCACCATCGAAGTGCCAAAGCTGCGGGACAACGATACAGCGGTCGAAGAGCAGGTCGCGCGGCGCTTTACAAAAGAGTTTGCCGCTTTTCTTGAACGCCTGGGGATTACGGAGGACAAAAAGGCGCTCGTCGTCGGTTTGGGAAACTGGAATGTGACGCCGGACGCTCTGGGACCAATGGTCGTGGAGAACCTCCTGGTGACTCGCCATCTGTTTACGCTTGCACCAGAGTCGGTAGAGGAAGGGTATCGGGAGGTAAGCGCCTTGTCCCCAGGGGTACTCGGCATTACCGGCATCGAGACGAGTGAAATTGTTTTCGGCGTGGTGGAAAAGAGCAAGCCTGACTTCGTCATATGCATTGACGCCTTGGCCTCGCGGGCGCTCCATCGGGTAAATACCACGATCCAGATCTCCGATACCGGTATTCATCCGGGATCAGGCGTCGGCAACAAGCGGAAGGCAATCGACAAACAGACGCTTGGTGTTCCGGTAATCGCGATCGGCGTTCCGACAGTCGTTTTTGCCTCGACGATTGTGAACGATGCGATTACGTATCTGCTCGGCCATTTCGGTCAATCCATGAAGGAGAGCAGCCGGGCATTCAACAAGCTGGCGATGAGCTCGCTCCCCGAGCGGAAGGAACCGTACACCGAGGAGGACCTGCCGGACATGGAGTCGAGGAAGACCTTTATGGGATTGGTAGGCTCGCTTCCCGAACAAGAGAAGCAGCAACTGATCCATGAAGTTCTGCGCCCGCTTGGTCAGGATTTGGTAGTTACGCCAAAAGAGGTAGACGATTTTATCGAGGGGGTCGCCAACGTGATCGCGACCGGTTTGAATCGTGCTCTTCACCGTGCTGTGGACGGTCAAAACAGTGCCGCATATACGCATTGAGGGAGCGTAAACGGCGAACACAAGCGGAGCAGACAAGTCCCAACCTCCGCAAAAAAACGCAAGCAAAACACAATTGAGAGAAAAGCTAGGAAGGGGTTCTATCGTCTCTATGACGCTCATAGGCTAAAGCATAGACAAGCGGTCGACGAGCAGGTCGTCTTGGATTGTCAACGCCGCAGCATGAGGAGGAGACAGATGGCACCCCTGATACAACGTCAATTTATTATCCTTTCCATACTTACCGCCTTTCTCTTTGTAGTGACTGGACTGATGTCCCTCGGCGGAAATCGCGTCATGATCGTCTCGACTGCGGTTCAACAGGCAGCCGCCCACGTGTCCAGCTTGCACATGCTGAAATGGATGGGCCAGGAGATTCCTGCCCTGACTGATACTGTACACGCCTCGACAGACAGAGGGGCAAACAGCGTGACTGGCTTCATGTTTCAGCTTGCGACAAGCATCAATCCGGGCGATTTGCGCAGCTTGCTGGGCCGAGAGATCCCCGGATTGTTGACAGGGGAAGCTCCGCGTTTTGGCAATGCGGGAGAGGGAACGGCGCTCGCCGAACATTATGCCGAGTACCCGCCTGCTCCAAAGCAGGTGATCGATGCATCTCCTCCCGCTGCAAACGCGGAGCCGGCCGTAGAAGCGACTGCCCCGGCAGCAGAAGACAATAAAAAAGATCCTGCAGCAAGACCTACGACAGGCAACAAAAAAATCGTCTATGTGTACCACTCCCACAACCGCGAGTCATGGCTGAGCGAGACAAAGCAGGTCGGGACATCCGTCAATCATCCAAAACGAAATATTTCACTGGTAGGAGAGCATCTCGCCGAAAAGCTGAACGACCTCGGGATCGGGGCAGATGTAAATCGGGATGACATTTATCAGCGTTTGCTGGACAAAGGCAGAGACTATACGCATTCTTACGCAGAATCCCTGCAAGCGATACGGACAGCAACCGAAAAAAACCGGGAGCTCCACTATTTCTTCGACCTTCATCGCGATACGCTTCCGCGAAAGGAAACGACCGTCACCATCAAGGGAAAAACGTATGCAAGAACGCTGTTCGTCGTCGGCAAACGCAACAAAAACTACGAGAAAAACGAAGCCTTTGCCGACGCTCTTCATCAGATTATGGAGAAGAAGTATCCGGGATTGTCGCGCGGCAAGCTGGAAAAAGGGGCAAAAACTGATCACGGCGAGTATAATCAGTCCATTTCACCGGGAAGTCTGTTAATAGAGATCGGAGGCACGGAAAATACGCTGCAGGAGTCGCTCAATACGGCAGAAGCGATCGCAGACGTATTCGCGGAGTACTATTGGCAGGCGGAGAAGGTAACGAAGCCCGAAACAGGGCCGCCCGCGAAAGGGTGAGTGGGAATGAATGTGACGGTAAAGCTGACAGGACTTTTATTCGTCCTGCTGATCGGAGTGGTGCTGGGCTTGCAAACGGCGGAGCGCGGCATCCAGAAGGTGAGCGGAATGCCGGAGCAGCCGCCGCAAACCTTTTCCATCAAAAAGATAGATAACGGGAAAATGGAAATCGCCGTGATGGGCAAGCAAGTCCAGACAGCGCCCGGTCAGGTGGTCAACTACATGAGCAATGCAGGGCAATCCTTGGGTCAGATCGTAAAAGACGGCGCTCGGGGCGCGATCGAGTGGCTAGCCAGTATTTTTGACCCATAAGAGTAGTTTACGGACAAACAGATTGGCGAAAAAGCAAGAGGATGCAAACAAGCCCGCCATGCGGGCTTTTCTTCATTTGGTTCCGTTATAGGTAATATTTAATATGTTTAGCCTAATTGTAATTTTCTAAATTTAATATGTTGCCAAAAAATTGGATTAATGGCATAATGTTGACAGTTAGTCATCTTGTCCCATGGAATATAAAGGTTAGAGAGGTGCACCTGCATGTCACAGCCAGTATTGGAAATCGAAAACTTGCAAACGCACTTTTTTACAGACCGCGGGCAAATACCGGCGGTCGATGGTGTCACCATTACCGTAAACAAGGGAGAAGTGCTCGGGATCGTCGGCGAGTCCGGGTGCGGAAAAAGCGTAACCTCCCTGTCTGTCATGAAACTGGTTCCCAACCCCCCGGGAAAGATTGTCGGAGGCTCCATCAAATTTAAAGGGGAGGACCTCGTGTTGGCCAGCGAAAAGCGGATGAGAGAGATTCGCGGAAACGAAATCGCGATGATTTTTCAGGAGCCGATGACCTCGCTCAACCCTGTTTATACGATAGGCGACCAGATCGGGGAAGCCATTCGCTTGCATATGAAAGTGGGCAAAAAAGAAGCGCTCGGGCGCGCTGTAGAGATGCTGAAAAAAGTAGGCATTCCGAGGGCGGAAGGAATTGTCCGCGAATATCCGCACCAGCTTTCGGGCGGGATGCGCCAGAGGGTCATGATCGCGATGGCGATGGCCTGCAATCCGGAGCTTTTGATCGCGGACGAACCAACGACAGCGCTTGACGTGACGATCCAGGCTCAGATCCTCGATTTGATGAGGCATGTGAATAAAGAGTCGGGAACGGCTATTTTGCTGATTACACATGACCTGGGCGTGGTAGCGGAAATGTGTCATCGCGTTGTCGTCATGTACGCGGGCAATGTGGTGGAGGAGGGCGATGTTCGGACGATCCTGAAAGAACCGAAGCATCCATACACCATCGGCCTGCTGAACTCCTTGCCCAAGCTGGAAGTATCGCAGGAACGGCTTTATTCCATCCCCGGAAACGTCCCGATACCCGGCTCGATACAGATGGGGTGCAGGTTCTCGCCGCGGTGCGAACAGGCAGACGACAAGTGCCGGACGCAGATGCCGGAGCTGAAGACAGTGGGAGCCAATCATCGTGCCCGCTGCTGGATGACGTAAATAAATCCCGAAAGGAGCATGCAGGTGGCTGAAGATCTGCTCATCGTCAAGAATCTGAAGAAATACTACCCGATCACAGGCGGCGTATTCGGGAAAGAGGTAGGCGTCGTCAAAGCCGTAGATGACGTCTCGTTTACCGTGAAGAGAGGGGAGACGTTTGGGCTGGTAGGAGAGAGCGGATGCGGGAAATCGACGACGGGCCGTTCCCTTTTGCGGCTGATCGAGCCCACCTCTGGAGAAGTGGTGTTCGACGGGACCGACATCATCGGCTTGCAGGGAGAAGCGCTGCGCAAGATGCGGCGCAATATGCAAATTGTTTTTCAGGATCCGTTCGCTTCTCTCAACCCTCGTCATAATATTGAAAAGATTCTGGAGGAGCCTTTGCGGGTGCACGGGATCGGTTCTCCGGCTGAACGAAAAGAGCGCGTCAGGGAGCTGCTTGAAGTGGTTGGTCTCTCCAGCTACCATGCGACGCGATATCCCCATCAGTTCAGCGGCGGCCAGCGGCAGCGGATCGGCATCGCCCGGGCTCTGATGCTCAATCCCAAGCTGATCGTGGCAGACGAGCCCGTTTCAGCCCTGGATGTTTCGATTCAGTCCCAGGTGCTCAATCTGATGCAGGATTTGCAGAGAGACTTGGGGTTGACCTATTTGTTTATCGCCCACGACCTGAGTGTCGTCCGGCATATCAGCGACCGTGTCGGAGTCATGTATTTGGGCAGGCTGGTAGAGCTTAGCCGGAGCGAGGAGCTTTACCGCCAGCCGCTGCATCCGTACACCCGAGCGCTTCTTTCAGCAGTACCTTCTCCCGATCCGGATGCGGTACGGGAGCGTATCATCCTGCAGGGAGATGTACCCAGTCCGTCCAACCCCCCGACAGGATGCACCTTCCACACGCGATGCCCGCATGTAACAGACGAATGCCGACAGGTTCGTCCGGACTTTCGGGACGTCGGCGGTGGCCACTTCGTAGCGTGCCATCTGTACAACGCATGACGCTGCCTCGCGAATTCCTTTCAAAGGGGGGATGCAAGACAACGTTGAGTGAGAAAAGCAGAGAAGAGATGTGCGGAAAATGGAAAAGGGGGAATTCATCCATGAAGAAGAAGGTTCTTACTGCAGCGATGACGAGCCTGCTCGCACTCTCCATGGTCCTTGCAGGGTGCTCAAGCTCGCAACCGGCTCAACAGCCGAGCGACCAGGGACAAGCGCAGCAGCAGACGCCGCCAGCAGAGCCCGCAAAGAACGAGCCGAAGCAGCTGATTATTGGACGTGGGGCTGACACGAAAAGTCTGGATCCGATCCGGGAAACGGATGGCGAAACATTCAGGGTGACTGAAAACATTTATGAAACGCTCGTGAGCTATGAGGATACAAACACGACGGTTATACCCGGACTGGCCGAGAGCTGGGAAATTTCCGAGGACGGCTTGACCTACACCTTCAAGCTTCGCCAGGGCGTAAAGTTCCATGATGGTACGGACTTCAATGCGGAAGCAGTCAAGTTCAACTTCGACCGCTGGATGGACAAGAGCAACAAATACCACAATCCAGAGGGATTCCCCTACTATAATGACATGTTTGGGGGATACAAAGGCGATCCTGATCACGTAATCAAAGAGATCAAGGTTGTGGACGCACACACGATTCAATTCGTTTTGAACAGGACCCAAGCCCCGTTCCTGGCAAACCTGGGCATGTCGCCGTTTGCCATCGCTTCGCCAAAAGCGATTGAAGGAGGCAAGCTGGGAGATGAGCCTGTAGGTACCGGGCCATTCAAGTTTGCGGGTTGGAAGCGCAATGACATCATCACCCTGGAGAAAAACCCGGACTACTGGAACAAGGGGTATCCGAAGCTGGACAAAGTCATCTTCAAGGTCATTCCGGAAAATACAGCGCGTCTGACAGCGCTGACGTCCGGAGAGATCGATCTGATGGATGGACTGAATCCGGACGATGCGGAAGCGGTAAAAGAAAACAAGGACCTGCAGCTGCTCCTGCGTCCATCGATGAACGTCGGTTACCTCGCGTTCAATACGGAGAAAAAGCCGTTTGACAATCCAAAGGTGCGTCAAGCGATCAGCCACGCGATCAACAAGCCCGAGATGGTGAAAGCATTCTACAGCGGCCTTGGCGAACCGGCTACCAACCCGATGCCGCCAAGTCTTTGGGGTTACAACGACCAGATCAAGGACCGCGAATACAACCTGGATCAAGCGAAAAAGCTGTTAGCGGAAGCTGGATACCCGAATGGCTTCAAGGTGCAGTTCATGGCCATGCCTGTTCCTCGTCCGTATATCCCGGACGGCAAAAAGATGGCAGAGGCGATTCAGCAGGATTTAAAGAAAATCGGCATCGAAACGGAAATCGTGACGATGGAGTGGGCTACGTATCTCGAAAAGACAAGGTTAGGCGAGTACGAGATGTGTCTGCTTGGCTGGAACGGCGACAACGGCGACCCGGACAACTTCCTGTACACGCTGCTCGACAAGAATACCATTAACGGAAACAATATTCCTCGCTACTCCAATGAAGAGGTTCATCAGCTTCTTTTGAAAGCGCAGTCCACGTCTGACCAGAAAGAGCGTGAAACCCTGTACAAAAAGGCGCAGGAGCTGATCTTTAACGACGCGCCTCTCGTTCCGATCGCTCACTCTACACCGCCGATTGCGGCCAAAGCGGGTGTTACCGGCTATCAGCCGCATCCAAAAGGCAGCGAGAGCGTAGAAAAAGTAGACATTCAGTAAAGTGTGGCAAGGGTAAGAAGAACCCTTTCTTCTTGCCCTTCTCTTTTATGTTCAACGATGGACGACGCAAGGAAAGCGAGGAGATGGCATTGCTGGCCTACACCATTAGAAGATTGTTGATGCTGATCCCAGTGTTACTAGGAATGTCGCTAATTGTTTTTGCTATTATTCACGCCATCCCGGGGGACCCGGCACTGACGATTTTGGGAGAGAAGGCAAGTCCGCAGGCTCTTGCGGATTTGCGGGAACAGCTGGGGCTGAACAACCCTTGGTATATGCAATACTTTCATTACTTGGGGAATCTTCTAAAAGGGGATTTGGGAGTCTCCTTGCACTCCAAAGCGCCAATTACCGTAGAAATGGGCCCATACTTGGCGGCGACGATTGAGTTGACTTTGGTGAGTATGCTGTTCGCAGTTTTTATCGGAGTGAATGCGGGAATCATCTCTGCCTGGAAACAGAACTCGTGGTTTGACTACACTTGCATGCTGATCGCTTTAATTGGAGTTTCCATGCCGGTATTTTGGCTGGGCTTGATGGAACAATGGGTATTTGCCCAGGAATTGAAGTGGCTGCCTTCTATTGGACGTGACAATCCGCGTGATCCAGTAGCTGAGATTACGCATTTTTATATAATTGATTCGATTCTTGCAGGTCGTTGGGATCATTTTCGAGATGTGGTGGAGCACTTGATTCTTCCGGGAATCGCGCTGGGAACGATTCCGATGGCGATTATTGCACGGATAACCCGTTCCAGCATGCTCGAAGTAATGCGGTCCGACTATATTCGGACGGCAAGGGCAAAAGGGCTTGGCCAGTTTTTTGTCGTGTACAAGCACGCCCTGAAAAATGCGTTGATTCCCGTACTGACGATTGTGGGGGTGCAAGTAGGCCTCCTGATCGGGGGGGCGGTATTAACCGAGACGATTTTCGGGTGGCCGGGTGTTGGGAGATACATCTATACGGCAATCGGAAACCGCGATTATCCCGTTATTCAGTCAGGAATTTTGGTCATCGCAACGATTTTTGTTCTGATTAACCTGGTGGTCGACCTCCTGTACGCTTACGTCGATCCGCGCATCAAATATCGCTGAGGAGGCAGTAAGATGGCAGAAACCCATGTGCAAACGGTACCAGTCAAGCAGATAAATGAGCCGATCTCCTCTCCGTGGCGCGATGCTTGGAGGATCCTGCGCAAGAACAAGATGGCCATTCTCGGATTCTGCATCATTCTTTTCTTCGTCTTGCTCGCAATCCTGGCACCGTTTATCACCCCGTACGAATACGACAAAGGAGAACTGGTTGATAAAAACCTGCCTCCCTCTGCTGAACACTGGTTTGGTACGGACTACAACGGGCGGGACGTCTTTACCCGTGTGATTTACGGCGCGCAGATCTCACTGCGAGTAGGGCTGTTTGCCGTGATCGGGTCCATCGTTGCCGGGACCTTCCTCGGCCTGTTAGCCGGCTACTACGGCAAATGGATCGATACGCTCATTTCGCGGTTGTTTGATATTATGCTTGCGTTTCCCAGCATTCTGTTGGCGATTGCGATTGTAGCTATACTCGGTCCATCTCTGGAGAATGCCTTGCTTGCGATTGCGATCGTGAATGTGCCCACCTATGGACGTCTTGTCCGTTCGCGGGTGCTTAGTCTGAAGGAAGAAGAATACGTGATGGCCGCCAGGGCGATCGGATCAAAGCATTCACATATTATCGTTCAGCATATTCTCCCTAACAGTTTGGCTCCGATCATCGTGACGGGAACACTTGGAATTGCGACCGCGATCATTGAAGCGGCAGCCTTGGGCTTTCTCGGCTTGGGAGCGCAAGCGCCTCAGCCGGAGTGGGGGTTGATGCTCTCCGACTCCCGCCAGTATATTCAAAAAGCGCCGTGGACAGTTATTTTCCCGGGCTTGTCCATCATGCTGACTGTACTTGGCTTTAACCTGATCGGAGACGGGCTGCGCGATGCGCTGGATCCGCGGATGAAAAACTAGGAGCAGCAATCGTTTTTGTGGTTGGCAGACGATGCTACCATGAGCACGGTAACGAAAAACCCCGAAATAAGCGAGGCTTGATTCGGGGTTTTTTCCTATCGGCGAACCTGACGCTTAGGCCCGGATAAGCGTTGACTCAGTATACAGACGCCGGCGACGGTGATCAAGGGCAGGGAGCCATACCGGTTTGTGTAATCCCGTATCATTGTTATGTTATCCCGTAGGACAATCAGACCGAAGAACCGGGGAGAGAACCGATAAATTCTCTGCAAAGGCGACTCAAAGACGAGGCAGTGCGAGTCACGATCTGGTGCTTTACGCCAGGGACAGCAACCAGTTTGGCTTTGGGCAGATGTTTTTCCAGAAGCTCGCCGTACGGATGCATGTGCTTGTCCTGCTGGCCGTATACGAGCAGCACAGGCTGCTTGATCTCATGCAACCGCTCTGTACAGCGATAGTGATGTCCGATCCTGTACAGGTGATGAAGAGTTTTGGCGTCCGTACGGCTGGCATGCTTTATCCACTGTTCTTTATCTGCCTGCTTGTCCAGGTGTGAGGAAGCCGTCGAGCGGGCTAGCAAGCTCACTCCTCCCAGCTTGGCAATGGCTTCGGCCAAATAAAAGCGGGAGTGCAGGTACAGCTCATTCACCTCGGAAAAACCGCTGATAAGTACAAGGCCCGCGATGGAATCTGGATGGCGCAGGCACCAATCCAGTGCGAGAGAAGCACCTTGGGAATAGCCCATTACGACGACTCGTTTATGTCCAAGAGCATGAATCATCTCCTCCAGCGTCTCGCTAAGATCGGCCATCGTAAAGGGGACAAAGAGCGGTTGACTCGCTCCGTGACCGGGAAGATCAGGCAGGATGAGTTGAAAGTGCTCGGCCAACCCGTGCAAACGGGAAAAGTTGATCATCCCGATGCCAGGTGCATGGATACATACAAGCGGCTGGCCGCTGCCGTAAAGCTGAACAGCCAGCCTGGAGCTATTTGCAGTTGGAACGATTGTATTTTCGCTCATTTTTCATTCACCTCCCCTTTATCCTGTCCTTACCTGTGCATAGTTTTTTCGTCCGTTCGCTTCTTTTTTTGGCAAGGAAATGGTATCCTCGCAGTATGATACCCAAAGAAAGGCGGTTGACCCGTTTGTATCAAGAACGCATTCAGCGCATTCTTGCTTATTTGCAAAAGCAAGGGATAGACGCTGCTTTGATTACACTGCCTAAGCACGTTTACTACCTGACAGGCTTTTTGACCGAGCCGCACGAACGTTTCATGGGCCTGGTTATTCCGGCCGCTGGAGAACCTTCCTTGATCGTTCCGGCACTGGACCGGGAAGCAGCCGCAGAAGCGTCAGGCATCAAACAAATCTTGACCCATACGGATACCGATAACCCGTATGAAGTGTTGAAACAAGCGCTTCCTTCCGGATTAAACAAGCTCGGGCTGGAAAAAAGCCATATGACCCTAGATCGTTTCGAAACGATGAGTGCACTCGTCTCTGCCGGAAGCTATGTCGATATCGAAGAGCCTCTCAGAGAGATGCGCCTGATCAAGACAGCCGATGAAGTGGCAAGGATCAAACACGCTGTCAAGCTGGTCGAAGACGCTCTTGATGAAACTGTGAAAAAAGTAAAGCCGGGTGTGACCGAGACGGAGTTAGTTGCCGAGCTGGAATACCAGATGAAGCGCCTCGGAGCGGAGGGACCTTCTTTCGCTTCGATGGTGTTGGCCGGTGAAAAGTCGGCGCTTCCTCATGGCAATCCGGGAGACCGGGACGTACGGGAAGGCGAACTGCTGCTGTTTGATATTGGCGTTTCCGCTGATGGCTACGTATCTGATATTACCCGCACTTTTGCGGTTGGAGATATCAGCGATCAGCTTCGGGACATCTACGCGACCGTTCTGGCAGCGAACGAAGCGGCTATCGCAGAGGTCCGTCCGGGCGTAACCTTCGCCCATCTCGATCAAACGGCGCGCGGTGTGATTGAAGCCAAAGGATACGGAGAGTACTTTATGCACCGTCTTGGCCACGGACTCGGCATGGATGTTCATGAGTACCCGTCCGTCCATGGGCAAAACCAGGAGGAGCTGCGTCCAGGCATGGTCTTTACCATCGAACCGGGTGTCTATGTTCCCGGGGTAGGCGGCGTACGCATTGAAGACGACGTGCTCGTCACGGAGGATGGATGCGAAGTGCTGACCCGCTATCCGAAAGAATTAACGGTAATCGGAAAAGGCTGATGCAACGGCGGAATCCCGATACGATCGGGAGGATCTCACGCAATCGCCGATCAACTGAATACATACGCTTTATGGTGTGAACCGGGTAGTCTCTTGTACCCGGCCACTTAAAAGGGAAGTTCGGTGAAAATCCGACGCGGTCCCGCCACTGTAAAGGGGAGTGTCCTTGCTGGTATCCACTGTTTCGCGGTCTAAACGCGAGATGGGAAGGGAGCAAGGCGTGATGATCCCAAGCCAGGAGACCTGCCAGAAAGCATACACGATCGACCCACGAGGATGGGGACAGTGTGACGAAGAAACGGCGCCAGACGCTATTGGTCTATCCTTTTGCCGTGTTTCTTTTGTCCGCTGCCCACAAAGGCATTCCCCGGCAAGATCGGAGGATGTCTTTTCTTTTTGAAATACAGGGGTAAGCAAGTACGATGAAACGCGAATGACAAAAGGAGGAAATAAGGATGAGAGCTTTCAACAAACGTCTTGGCTTTTTGTTTTTCGCCGGGGTTGCAGTTGTCCTGGCACTATCCGGATGCGGGGGAGCCGAGTCGAATTCGGCTGCAAACACTGTTGCCCCGACAAATGGCTCAACGCAATCAGCAGGAGGCGGAGAATCTGCAAATGCGGCGAATTCGACAAGTTCCTTGTCTCCTGTAACAATCGAAAACAATGGAAGAACCCTCACCTTTGCTGAAGCGCCGAGGAGAGCCGTATCACTCAGTCAGCATACTACCGAAATCATGCTCGCTCTGGGACTGGAAGACAAAATGGTCGGGACTGCTTATCTTGATGATCAGATTTTGCCTGAGCTTCAGGAGGCATATGCGAAGATTCCGGTGCTGTCCAAGCAGTATCCGTCAAAAGAAGTCCTCCTTGCCGCTGAACCGGACTTTGTGTACGCTGGCTGGAAGAGCGCCTTTACCGACAAAGCGGTCGGGACTGTCGAGGATTTGGAGAAAATGGGCGTTCACGCTTATTTGCAGCAATCTTCCAATATGACAGCACCGGGTCTTGAGGATGTGTACGCCGACATCCAAAATATCGGGCGCATTTTCCGAGTCGAACCAAAAGCGAATGAACTGATCGAGAAGATGAAAACGGAGATCAGGCAAATCAGCGATCACATCAAAGACGTGGCACGGCCGATTCCTGTGTTTGTCTATGACAGCGGAGAGGACAAGCCGTACACAGCTGCCAATAACTACATGACCAGGTTGATTGCGCTGGCAGGAGGCAAGAACATTTTCGACGATGTCCCGAAAGGATGGACAAGCGTAAGCTGGGAAGAGGTAGTCGCCCGCAAGCCGGAAGTGATCGTCATCGTTGATTACGGAGACAAAACCGTTGAACAAAAACGAAATCTGCTTTTGACAAAAAACGAATTGGCTGATCTGCCGGCCATTAAAAACAAGCGTATCGTCGTGCTGCCGCTCTCCGCAGCGGCTGAAGGAATTCGGGCGCCGTTCGCACTAAAAACTCTCGCGGAAGGACTTTATCCGGAGAAATTTTAACGGCAGGACCAATTCATTCCACGTTGGTTAGACCGGTCGATTTTTCCGAAGGAGTGAGAGTTGTGAAACGTACGATACTGGAGAGCTCGGCCGCCACGGATAGCCCCGGACGAAGGGTGATGAAAATCGCCAAGAGAGATATCAGGAGTTTCAGGGGCTGGTTTGCCTCAGTTCTGTTCGTGTTGATTCTGGTGTTGATCGCCAGTGCGACCCTGGCAGTCATGCTGGGCTCAGTGTCGATTCGGCCCGGCACGATCTGGAAAATTGCTTTTTCCCATATTCCGTTGATAGGAGAATGGATACAGGCGGATTGGTCAAAATCGGAAGAAACGATTATTTGGCAGATTCGCTTTCCGCGTGTCTTGCTTGCGGCAATCGTTGGCGCGGGCTTGTCAGTGGTCGGGGTGACCATACAGGCACTTGTAAGAAATTCGTTGGCGGATCCGTATTTGCTCGGGGTTTCCTCAGGTGCATCGGTAGGAGCGACACTGACAATTCTTTTCGGAGCATTCAGTCTATACGGACAGTATTCCCTGACCATTGGGGCTTTTACCGGATCGCTCCTGGCGATTGTCCTTGTTTTTGCGCTTTCGCGGCTTGGAGGGCAAAACTCGACCGTGCGCTTGTTGATGTCCGGCATTGCTGTTTCGGCTGTACTCTCGGCGATCACCAGCCTGATTATCTTTTCAGCTCCTAACGAGCATGGCATCCGTACAGTTTTGTTCTGGATGCAAGGTAGCCTCGCGGGAGCCAAATGGGAGTACCTGACCATTCCGGGCGTTGTGGTAGTGGCCGGGATGTTCGTGCTGATGACTTATTATCGCTCGCTCAATGCGATCATGATGGGAGAGGAAACCGCGAGGACGCTGGGAGTGAATACCGAACATTTCCGAAAAATGCTGCTCGTTATGACCGCGCTGCTCACAGGGGTCATCGTCTCGATCAGCGGGGCAATCGGCTTTGTCGGACTGATGATGCCGCATATTGTCCGCATCATTGTCGGCACCGATCACCGCCGCGTGCTTCCAGTCAGTGCGCTGCTGGGAGCAAGCTTTCTGATCTGGGCCGATGTCGTGGCCAGACTGGCATTCGCTCCTGAGGAATTGCCCATCGGTATCATTACATCGCTGTGCGGAGGGCCATTCTTTATTTGGCTCATGCTTCGAAGCTCGTATTCGTTTGGGGGTGGCGGAAGATGAATCTCATCGCCGAGCAAGTATCCGTCATGTTGGATGGAAAGGAAATCCTTGATCACGTCGACCTGCAGGCTAAGCCGGGAACATTCGTCGGCCTGATCGGTCCGAATGGAAGCGGAAAGTCGACTTTGCTAAAGAGCATTTACCGGGTCAGGAAGCCGGATGCGGGTCTTGTTACAGTAGATGGAGAAGACATCTATCAACTGTCGCCTCGGCAAACAGCGCAGCGAATGGCAGTTGTTCGTCAGGAAGGCACAGTTGAATTCGATTTCACCGTTAGAGAAATTGTTTTGATGGGCCGTTCTGCACATAAACGATTATTTCAGTCAGATACGGAAGAAGACTTTTCGCTCGTGGAAAGGGCGCTGGCTCGAACGGGTATGCAAGCCTTCGCAGAGCGCAGCTTTTTGTCCTTGTCCGGCGGCGAAAAACAGAGGGTATTAATCGCGCGGGCATTGGTGCAAGAGGCGAAGCTTCTTGTTTTGGACGAGCCGACGAACCATCTCGACATTCGCTACCAACTGCAAATTATGGACCTCCTGAAATCGCTCCGTCTGACCGTCCTCGCAGCGCTGCATGACCTGAATATTGCGGCGACATACTGCGACCGGATCTATGTGATCCAAGAAGGGCGGATTGCAGCCGCCGGCACACCGGAACAAGTGCTGAATCCCGAAATGCTCCGGGAAGTGTTCGGTGTCGAAACAGAAGTGTATGTTCATCCGAAGACAGGAAAGAAGCACATCGTATTTTTCTCCGGTATGGAAATGAGCGAGCAGCGGAAGGATGCGGAGGTGTCAACGGCCCTATGAGTGTTTATTCCTGCAAAGTATGCGGTTTTCGCTATGATGAGTGGCTCGGCGACAGTAAAAATGGCGTGCCGCCGGGGATTCCTTTTCAGCGTTTGACAGGCTCGGTTTGCTCTACCTGCGGCCTGTCGGGCGGAAGGCACGAGCGGCTCCCCAGTCCACCTTACAAAGGGCTGGAAGCAGCGTACTACGACCAGTTTGCGGGAAAGGCGGGCATACTTTTCTACCGCGGCTGGATACAAGCCTTCGACCGTCAGCCCGCAGTTCTGGAGCTGGGAGTAGGAACGGGAAGAATCGCCCTGGAATTGGCCAGGCAGGGTATTTCTGTCTGCGGGATCGATAACAGTCCCGACATGCTCGGGCTAGCGGAAAAGAAGAAGCGGCGGTTGGGGAAAGGCAGAGAACACCTGCTGGAGCTCATGGAACAAGAAGCGCTTCATTTGCAACTGGATCGCACCTTTACTCATGTGCTTTTGACCGAGGGGTTTCTCCAGCACTTTACGCTCCGCTCGGAACAAAGGCGGCTTCTACAGTTGATCAAGGAGCATCTAACCGAGGACGGTCTGGTAGCGATTGACCTCCTCTTGCCCCCTGCAGGTGAAAATTGGCAAACGGAACAGCGAAAATGGGTGTTTCCCGACAAGATGGTCTACCAACAGGTTCGGGGAGAAACGTCTTACGCACGCCAGCGATTCCGCTACTCTCTTGCCTATGCGACCTTTATCGACAGCGTGGAGCAGCCGCGCTACCGGGTGGACCGGGAAATGGCGCTGATGCTCCCGGGGGAGCTGGTCTTGCTGCTGGAGTCGGAGCAATTGGAGGTAACGGCGATGCACGAAAACTACATCATCGACTACCCGGCAGGCTATATCCATTCGGTTGAAGGTCTGTCTCTTGTCCATACTGTTCCATCATCGCCGGCGAGAGGCGACTATGATTTGGAAAAGTGGACGGAGGGCGGGTACCCATTTGCGGGCTTAAACGTGAGGACCAACGCGGATGTCTCGCGAATGACTCTGTTTGCTCGGAAAAAAACCTGTAACAAATAGCGGCTTCTTGCATCTAACAAGGTGAAACAGGAAGGAGGGCGCGTCTTCGTGGATAAGCTTCAGCAGACGCCAGAGGCTTCTTTGGATCGGCTCATGCAGGAATACGGGACGCGTGTCCTGCGACTGGTCACCTTGATGGTGAAGGACCGTGACCTGGCCGAAGACATTACGCAGGACGTATTTTTGAAGGTCTACCGCAACCTTTCCGGCTTTCGCGGAGAGAGCAGCATCCATACCTGGATCTACCGGATCGCCGTCAACGAATGCAAGGGCTATTTGCGGTCGTGGACGTTTCGAAATCTGTTTCCGCAAGCGTGGATACAAAAAAATGGCGAGGCGTCGACCGAAAATATCGTGCTGCAGCGAGCTGCCCGGGATGAGCTGGTCCGGCTTGTCTTGCTGCTTCCGCCACTCTATCGCCAGGCGGTAGCTCTCCACTATTATGGGGAAATGTCCATTGCGGAAGTGGCTGAGGTGCTAGGTGTGACCGAAGGGACTGTTCGGACGAGGCTTCATCGGGCGAGACAGCTGTTGAAAAAGGAAATGAATACCGGGGAGGGATGGGAATGGAACGAGACCAATGGCTGAAAGGATTGAAAGAGCGAGCCGATCGCAGCGTACTCCATGACGTCGTGTTCTCCCCGGAAATGGAAGAGAATATACGGCGAACGATCAAGCAGGAGGCAGGGCGAAAAAAAAGGACCTTTCCCCCGGGGCGATGGGGCCTTTGGGCCTCGGCAGCAGCCGCTGTCCTGCTGCTTGCTCTCGTAGGCACTGCGATAACCGGTGTAGGGCCGGGAGAACAAGCCCGGCAACCCGTTCAAGAGAAGCCTTGGCTACCCGCTACTATTGTGAATCCGCCCGATTTGTGGAAACCGTCGCCACGTTCAGATATACACAGCGAAAATCAGGTTTTCAGCTACCTCGGGGAGAAGCCTGTCCGCATCATGACAGATGAATTTGGGCTGTACGAGGATCAGGCACAGCGGATTTCATTTCTGTTGAACGGTTCATTTGGAAAAGAGGTGGAGCTGGTCGCCTACAGTACGGAGGGCAAGCGCATCAAGCTTGGTTCTTATGAAGTTCTGGGACCCCAGTATGATGCGGATGGCCATTTTTCGTCCAGCATTGCCCTTCCCGATCCGGGTGTCTGGAAGCTGCAGGTGCTCTCGGGCAGCGAGCATTTTGGGCAAGTGTTTGTTCAGGTCGAAAAAGGTGTCTCCCCCGAAAATCGGGAGTTTGTCACTCCGCTGATCACCGCGTATTTGCAAACGGCCCAGGGAAACCTGAGCTGGCTGGGAGCAGATCGCGATGTCCATATTGAACTGATCGGGGTAGAAACGCAAGCTCCGGAAAAGCGGCGTGTCTATGCTTGGGTAAGGATTGAAGGCAAGGCAGAGGAGGGGTCTCCGGGATTAAGCTGCCCGATGGTCCTGGACATCGCCTACGAACAGAAGAACGGCAAAGGCGGCGCCTACCGGGTAATCAGCCACAGTATGCCAGAGGACGGAAGCCGCTATCAACCAAGTCTAAAGAAGCTGTTTCCCGAGAAATATTTGCAGCGGTTAAGTGAAGGGAAGAAGCCTTAGCATTATACGCCGTACCTGCTTCAAATCCTGGTTCGGATCGGTCCTCGAAAAATCGTGGGAACCGCCTTATTCTCAATTGTTGCTCGCATAACCGCGCTTTGATATAATTGACGTTAGTGTATTTTTTCGGAACGCGGTCTGAAGGTGGACCAACAGGCGACGTTCAGATGGCGTGGGAGGGAACTGACAACACATGGATCGCCGTGAAAGACAAAAACGCATTCGCAATTTTTCCATTATCGCCCATATCGACCACGGGAAGTCAACCTTGGCTGACCGCATCCTGGAATTGACAGGAGCATTGTCAGAACGGGAGATGGAAGCGCAGTTTCTGGACTCGATGGATCTGGAAAGAGAGCGCGGCATTACGATCAAGCTGAATGCCGTGCAGTTAAAGTATAAAGCAGACGACGGGGAAGAGTATATTTTGCATTTGATCGACACCCCCGGACACGTCGACTTTACCTATGAAGTATCCCGCAGCCTTGCCGCTTGCGAAGGCGCCCTCTTGGTCGTCGACGCTGCCCAAGGCATCGAAGCGCAGACATTGGCCAACGTCTATCTGGCGCTGGACAACAATCTGGAGATTATTCCGGTAATCAACAAGATTGACCTGCCGAGCGCGGAACCAGAGCGGGTCAAACAGGAAGTAGAGGACGTCATTGGCCTGGATGCAAGCGAAGCCTGTCTGACTTCGGCAAAAGCAGGGATCGGGATCAAAGATGTGCTGGAGGCTGTCGTGCAAAAGGTGCCGGCTCCGGAAGGGGACCCCGACGCACCTCTGCAAGCTTTGATTTTTGACTCTTACTTTGATCCGTACCGCGGCGTAATCGCTTCCGTGAGGGTTGTAAACGGTACGCTGCGCAAAGGCATGAAAATCAAAATGATGGCGACAGGCAAAACCTTCGATGTAACCGAAGTGGGAGCATCGATGCCGCGTCAGACCCCGGTCGACGAACTGACTGTGGGTGATGTAGGGTATGTCGCCGCTTCGATCAAAACGGTAGGAGACACGAGGGTCGGTGATACGATTACCGACGCAGCTCGCCCGACGGCAGAACCGCTGCCAGGCTACCGGAAAATCAATCCAATGGTGTTCTGCGGTCTGTACCCGATCGACACCAGCGATTACAATGACTTGCGCGAGGCTTTGGAAAAGCTTCAGCTAAACGACGCGTCCCTGCAGTTCGAGCCGGAGACATCCCAGGCGCTTGGCTTCGGATTCCGTTGCGGATTCCTCGGTCTCTTGCATATGGAGATCATTCAGGAGCGGATTGAGCGGGAATTCAACATCGATCTGATCACGACCGCACCGAGCGTAATTTACCGGGTGACCATGACCAATGGCGAGGTCATCGAGATCGACAACCCGTCGAAAATGCCGGAAGTGCAGAAGATCGAAATGATCGAAGAGCCGTATGTGTCGGCTACCGTAATGGTGCCGAAGGATTACGTGGGCGATGTCATGCAGTTGTGCCAG
This sequence comes from Brevibacillus borstelensis, assembly GCF_003710865.1. Lineage (GTDB taxonomy): Bacteria > Bacillota > Bacilli > Brevibacillales > Brevibacillaceae > Brevibacillus > Brevibacillus borstelensis. The sequence goes on from NZ_RHHO01000055.1 coordinate 63,854, forward strand.
GGCAAGCGCGGAGAATTTCTCGACATGCAGTACATGGGAGAAAATCGCGTGCAGCTGAAGTACGACATGCCGCTCTCGGAGATCGTGTACGACTTCTTTGATCTGCTGAAGTCAGGAACCAAAGGCTACGCCTCCTTTGACTATGAATTGGCAGGCTACAAGCCGTCCAAGCTTGTGAAAATGGACATTCTGTTGAACGGAGAAGTCGTGGATGCCCTGTCGTTTATCGTCCACCGCGACAGTGCCTACAACCGTGGCCGCATCATCTGCGAAAAGCTGAAGGAATTGATCCCGAGACAGCAATTCGAGGTGCCGATCCAGGCTGCGATCGGACACAAGGTTGTCGCGCGGGAGACGATCAGCGCCCTGCGCAAAAACGTCCTGGCCAAATGCTACGGCGGGGACATCAGCCGGAAGCGCAAACTCCTGGAAAAGCAAAAAGAAGGGAAAAAGCGCATGAAATCCGTCGGTTCCGTCGAGGTGCCGCAAGAAGCGTTCATGGCTGTTCTCCGGATGGACGACAAGAAATAGGCCGAAACAAACCGGTCTGCAGTTTGCAGATGTTGCAGAATACTAGACCTGACGGTGATGTCAGGTCTTTTGACTTTTCCAATAAAGGAGGGGAAGAATCTTGGCGCCCCAATCTGTTTATATCCACATTCCCTTTTGCACGAATAAATGCTATTACTGCGATTTCAACTCGTTTGTCACCAACAATCCGCAGCTGATTTGGGACTATCTGGACGCACTGGAAAAAGAGATGGAGCTGACCTTTGCCAAATGGCCGGTCCAACAAGTAAAAACGATTTTCGTCGGAGGCGGGACCCCGACGTTTCTCGATCAGGCGCAAATGCGCAGATTCCTCGAGATGGTTGAGAAGCATCTGGGACGGTATGCAGCGCCGGAACTGGAATTTTCGATGGAAGCAAATCCAGGGACGACGGACAAAGAGAAGCTGCGGTTGATGCGGGAGCTGGGAGTGAATCGGCTCAGCTTCGGGGTGCAATCGTTTGATGAAAGCCTGTTGAAGCGTTTGGGACGGATTCACGACGTGGGGCAGGTGTATCAGAGCATCGATAATGCCGTTGCGGCAGGGTTTGACAATTTGACGATTGATCTGATGTTCGGCTTGCCTGATCAAACAGAAGAGATATTCAGGGACACCCTGCAAAAAGCATTTCAATTGCCCACAACCCACTTCTCTGCATATAGTCTGAAAGTGGAGGAGAATACGCTCTTTCATACCTTGTACCAAAAGGATCAGCTGCCGCTTCCATCCGAAGAGACAGAGCTGAATATGTACCTGCTGCTGATCGAGGAAATGGAACGCCACGGCTATCATCAATACGAGATCAGCAACTTTGCCAGGCCAGGATTTGAAAGCAGGCACAACAAGACATACTGGCTTAATGAGGAGTATTACGGTTTGGGAGCGGGCGCGCACGGCTATGTCGATCATGAACGGCATGTCAATGCAGGGCCGCTGGCGATCTATTTGCAAATGTGCCGGGAAGGGTTGCCGCGTGTCGAACAGTTCGCGGTTTCGCCGAAAGAAGCGATGGAGGACCACATGATCATGGGGCTCAGGCTGCGCGAGGGCATCGATGCGGAACAGTTCAGCCGCCGTTTCGGAAAGACCATCATGGAAGAATACGGCCGTATCATAGAAGAAGAAGTAGCAAAAGGAATGCTCGAATGGAGTGACGGGCGGCTGCGCCTGACTCGCACGGCATTGCCGCTTGGGAATGAGGTATTCGCCCGCTTTTTGGGCGATTAGGCAGACAGGAAAAAGGGAAGTCGTTTCTGGGAAAACATTGACAAATTCCTCCCGTATTGATAACTTAATAAATAGATTTAGCACTCGATACATCTGAGTGCTAACAACAGGGAGGCGAAGGCAGCATGTTATCGGACCGCCAACGATTGATTCTCAATGCGATTGTCGATAATTACATTCATTCGGCCGAACCTGTAGGCTCCCGAACCATTTCCAAAAAAGATGGCATCGGCTTTAGTTCGGCGACGATTCGCAACGAAATGGCCGACTTGGAAGAGCTGGGGTATCTGGAACAGCCGCATACCTCGGCGGGAAGGGTGCCCTCCACCAAAGGGTATCGCTTTTACGTAGACAACCTGATCCAGCCGCATTTATTGAACGACCTGGAATTGGGAAAGCTGAAGCAGCTGTTTGCCGAGCGTATTCATCACTTTGAACAGGTGATCGAATACACCGCTCAAATTCTTTCTCATGTGACCAACTACACGGCTATCGTGCTCGGTCCGGAGATCTTTGAGCATCGGCTGAAACATATTCAAATCGTTCCCTTGAACGAAGAACAGGCAGTAGCCATCGTGGTGACCAATACTGGTCGTGTGGAAAACAAGCTGATCGATCTGCCAAAGGGCGTCCGGCCGCAGGAGATTGAAAAGCTGGTCAACATCTTGAACACCAAGCTGTCTGATGTTCCGCTGTGGCAGCTGCGGCAGCGCCTTTATCAGGAAATAGCAGGCGAGATGAGACGTCACGTAGAGCAGTACGAAGAGATGCTGCATATCCTGGAAGACTCTTTGACCCGGGAAGAAAAAGAACGCGTCTATTTGCGCGGAGCGACCAAGATCATGAACCAGCCGGAGTTTCGCGATGTCGATAAGGTGAAGGATATTCTTGAGCTTCTGGAGCGAAATGACCAGCTGATTCATTTGTTCGGAGCGCCCGCGGAAGGGCTGACTGTCCGGATCGGGCAGGAAAATCAGTTGGATGCCATCAAGCAGTGCAGCATCATTACGACATCCTATTCTTTGGGCGGAAAGCCTGTGGGGATGGTTGGAATACTTGGGCCTACCCGAATGGAATACAGCAAAGTCATCACCGTGTTGAATTACCTGGCGGAAGGTCTCTCGCAAATGCTGACATCAGAATTTGAGAAATAGGAATATGGGAACGTCTCGGCCGTAGTGCCTCGGCGGTCACAGGAGGTATTTGAATCTTGAACGATGAAAAAATGACCCAGGATGTTTCACCAGACAACGCAGCAGAAGAGACGACTGACAAAGCGGAGCAAACCGTCGATCCTGCTTCCGAGCAAGCGGAACAGATCGATTGGCAGCAGGAAGCGGAGCGCTGGAGAGCGCAGGCAGAAGAGAACAACAACCGCCTGTTGAGAGCGATGGCAGACATGGAAAACATGCGGCGCCGCCTGAGAAAAGAACAAGAGGATCTGGCGAAGTACGCCTCGCAAAAAGTGGTGGAGGAGCTGCTGCCTGTACTGGACAACTTTGAAAGGGCGCTTTCTGCCGACAAAGAGGCGATGACTGTCGAATCGCTTTTGACTGGTGTCGATATGGTGTACCGCCAGATGGTTCAAGTATTTGAAAAGGAAGGACTTGCACCCATTCCGGCGAAGGGACAGCCTTTTGATCCCCATGTTCACCAGGCGGTCATGCAAACGGAGGATCCTGAGTACGGATCCGGCGTGGTTGTTGAAGAGCTGCAAAAAGGCTATCAATTCAAGGACCGTGTCATTCGACCTGCCATGGTGAAAGTGAACGCCTAGCCGATTTTCTTTTTTTAGCGTCATACAGCAAGCATGAATAACTAGTGAGTGAAGTCGTGAGGAGGATTTTACAGTATGAGTCGTGTAATCGGTATTGACTTGGGAACAACAAACTCTTGCGTAGCAGTTATGGAGGGCGGCGAGCCTGTCGTTATCCCCAATCCCGAAGGCAACCGTACCACACCTTCCGTAGTTGCTTTCAAAAATGGCGAGCGTATCGTAGGTGAAGCGGCGAAACGCCAGGCGATCACCAATCCAGACAACACCGTCATGTCAGTCAAGCGTTACATGGGGACAAACCACAAGGTGACACTGGAAGGAAAAGAGTATACGCCGCAGGAAGTATCGGCGATGATTTTGCAAAAGCTGAAAGCCGACGCGGAAGCGTACCTCGGTGAAACGGTCACCAAGGCAGTTATTACGGTTCCAGCCTACTTCAACGACAGCCAGCGCCAAGCGACCAAGGACGCCGGCAAAATCGCCGGTTTGGAAGTTCTGCGGATCGTGAACGAGCCGACTGCGGCTGCACTGGCATACGGAATGGAAAAGACGGAAGACCAGACTGTCCTCGTATACGACCTGGGCGGCGGTACGTTTGACGTTTCGATTCTTGAGCTTTCAGAGGGCTTCTTCGAAGTAAAAGCAACTTCCGGCGACAACAAGCTCGGTGGTGACGATTTTGACCAGGTGATTATCGATTACCTCGTGAGCGAGTTCAAGAAGGAGCACGGTATCGATCTGTCCAAAGACCGCATGGCTCTGCAACGTCTGAAGGATGCTGCGGAAAAAGCGAAAAAGGACCTCTCCGGCGTTTTGACGACCACGATCTCTCTGCCGTTCATCACAGCAGACGCAACTGGTCCGAAACACTTGGAACTCAACCTGACCCGTGCGAAATTCGAAGAGCTTTCCGCTCACCTCGTGGAACGCACGATGGGCCCAACCCGTCAGGCGCTGCAGGATGCGGGTCTTTCCGCAAACGAAATTGACCGCGTTATCCTCGTAGGGGGCTCTACCCGGATTCCGGCCGTACAGGAAGCGATCAAGAAGTTTACCGGCAAAGAACCGCACAAAGGTGTCAACCCGGATGAAGTCGTCGCACTGGGTGCTGCCGTGCAAGCGGGCGTTCTGACCGGTGACGTGACAGACGTTGTTCTGCTTGACGTAACCCCGCTGTCTCTCGGTATTGAAACGCTGGGCGGCGTATTTACGAAGCTGATTGAGCGCAATACGACGATTCCGACCAGCAAATCGCAGGTGTTCTCTACGGCTGCCGACAACCAGACATCCGTGGAAATCCACGTGCTGCAAGGGGAGCGCCAAATGGCGGCAGACAACAAAACACTCGGCCGCTTCACGCTCTCCGATATCCCGCCGGCTCCTCGCGGCATCCCGCAAATCGAAGTATCCTTCGATATCGACGCCAACGGCATCGTAAACGTTCGCGCGAAGGATATGGGTACCGGCAAAGAGCAGCGCATTACGATCACCTCCAACTCCGGTCTGTCCGATGAAGAGATTGAACGCATGGTAAAAGAGGCCGAATTGAACGCCGAGGCCGACAAACAGCGCAAAGAAGCGGTAGAAGTCCGCAATGAAGCCGACCAGCTCGTGTTCACTACCGAGAAAACCTTGAAGGAAGTAGAAGGCAAGGTAGATCAGGCTGAAATCGATAAAGCGAATGAAGCCAAGGATAAGGTGAAAAAGGCACTCGAAGGTGGAAACCTGGACGAGATCAAGACAGCCAAGGACGAACTGTCCCAGATCATTCAGCAAATCTCCGTGAAACTGTATGAGCAGGCTGCACAAGCAGCTCAGGCCGCACAGGGAGCCAGTGCCCAGGATGCATCCGGCGATGCGAAAAAAGAGAATGTCGTAGACGCTGACTACGAGGTTGTCGACGACAAGAAGTAAGCGAATGATAGCGAGAAAAGAAGTCAAAGTCACGGAACGCTGACTTTGACTTTTTTTCGAGTCTGTCACATGCTATGATAACAGTTGACTGTCATGGGAGTGATTCAGGAGATGAAACGGGATTATTACGAGGTACTGGGAGTCTCCAAGGATGCGGATACCGAGGAAATCAAGAAGGCGTACCGCAAACTGGCTCGCAAGTACCACCCCGATGTGAATAAAGAGGCGGATGCCGAAGCGAAGTTCAAGGAAGTAAAGGAAGCGTACGACGTTCTGTCCGATTCGCAAGCTCGCGCCCAGTATGACCGCTTTGGCCACCAGGACCCGAATCAGGGCTTCGGCGGCGGTGGATTTGGCGGCTTCGACGCGAACAATATGGGCGGCTTTGGCGACATCTTCGACATGTTCTTTGGCGGCGGCAGACGTGCCAATCCAAATGCTCCGCGCAAAGGCTCGGACCTGCAGTTTGGGCTGTCCATCGATTTTACGGAGGCCGTTTTCGGAAAAGAGACAGATGTTGAGATTCCGAAAGAAGCCGAGTGCGATACTTGTCACGGCTCCGGAGCCAAACCGGGTTCCGGCGTTGAAACCTGCCATACGTGCAAGGGGACGGGTCAGCAGGAAGTGGCCGCGAATACGCCGTTTGGACGGATCGTCAACCGGCGCGTTTGTCCGACCTGCGAGGGCAAAGGGAAGGTCGTCAAAGAGAAATGCACCTCCTGCAAAGGCGCAGGTCGGGTCAAGATTCGCCGCAAAATTCACCTCAACATACCGGCCGGTGTGGATGACGGTGCCCAGCTTCGCGTTTCCGGCGAGGGAGAGCCGGGCTTCAACGGGGGGCCTCCGGGAGACTTGTACGTCGTCTTACGGGTAAAAGCGCACGAGTTTTTTGAACGTGAAGGGAACGATATTTACTGCGAGGTGCCGATTACCTTTGCCCAAGCGGCACTGGGAGACGAGATCGAGGTACCGACTGTTGACGGTCGTGTCAAGCTGAAGATCCCGGCTGGTACACAATCGGAGACCTTTTTCCGCCTGCGCGGGAAGGGTGTGCCGTTCTTGCGCGGAAACGGCCGCGGGGATCAGCATGTAAAGGCGCGCGTCGTCACGCCAAAAAAGCTGACAGACAGGCAAAAAGAACTGCTCCGGGAGTTTGCGGAGCTGTCGGGCGAGTCGCCTGGACATCCGGCATCGGAAGACAACGAGAGCTTTTTTGAAAGAATGAAACGCGCATTTCGCGGAGAGTAGTTTTGCCCAAGGAAAAGAGTAAATGGGGAGTTGGTAGTTCATGAAATGGTCTGAAGTTAGTATCCATACTACAGCGGAGGCAGTAGATGCAGTGTCCAATCTTCTATACGAGATGGGAGCCAACGGGGTTGTGATCGAAGACCCGGAGGTGCTGCATCGCGATTGGGATACCCCATTTGGTGAGATCTACCAGCTATCCCCGGATGATTTTCCGGCCGAGGGCGTATTCGTCAAAGCGTATCTGGCGGCAGACAGCAGTACGCTCGGAGATATGCTGAGCGAGTTGAAACAGCAGCTGGACGAGTTGACAGGTTATGGCTTGGATATCGGAAAGGGCACGATTGCCGTAAACGATGTTCACGAAGACGAGTGGGCCCACGCCTGGAAAAAGTACTATAAGCCGGTGCATGTTTCCGATCGCATGACGATCAAGCCGGTTTGGGAAGAGTATCAGCAAAAGAGTCCGGATGAAGTCATCATCGAGATGGACCCGGGAATGGCTTTTGGAACGGGTACACACCCTACCACCATTCTTTGCCTGCGGGCCTTGGAAAAATATCTGCAGCCGGGGGACCGCGTATTTGACGTCGGGACCGGTACGGCTATTCTCAGCATCGCAGCGGTCAAATTGGGTGCTGAGCACGTTTTGGCTATGGACTTGGATGAGGTGGCTGTCCGTTCCGCACAGGCCAATACGGAGCTGAACGGAGTCGATGAGAAAATTACGGTCAGACAGAACAACCTGCTGGAAGGCGTCGATGGACCGGTAGACCTCGTCGTCGCCAACATTTTGGCTGAGATCATCGTTCGTTTTACAGATGACGTCTACCGCGTACTCAAGCCGGAGGGAACGTTCATTGCCTCAGGCATCATCGAAGCCAAAGCGCAAGAAGTGAAAAACGCGATGGCTGCATCCGGTTTGGAGATCGTGGAAACCATTTTCATTGATGATTGGGTAGCCATTACAGCAAAAAAAAGATAAAATAGTGAGGTTAGCGGGATGCAAAGATATTTTGTCGAGCCGCACCTGTTCTCCGAACGAGAGGTCACCATTACAGGCGATGACGTTCATCATATCGTAAATGTGATGCGGGCAAAAAGCGGCGAGGAGATCATCGTCAGCGATGGAGCAGGACGTTCCGCGATTGTTCGCATCGATTCCTTGTCCGGCAAGGAAGTAGTGGCAACTGTTGTGGAGCTGCTTCGCGAACAGCGGGAGCTCCCGGTGCAGATCACGATTGGACAGGGTTTGCCAAAAGGTGAAAAGATGGAGTGGGTCCTGCAAAAGGGAACGGAATTGGGAGCGTTCGCTTTTTTTCCTTTTTCCTCCGAGCGGACCATCGTCAAGCTGGACGCCAAGAAAGAGGCGAAGAAGCTGGACCGCTGGCGCAAGATTGTCAAGGAAGCGGCGGAACAGTCGCATCGCAGTATCTTGCCGGAGCTGCTGGCACCAGTCACGTTCAGACAGATCGTGGAGGAATCATCGCGCTACACCCGTGCGGTGATTGCATACGAAAAAGAAGGCGGTACAACACTGCATGAGGTTTTGCCGGCACTGATGCCGGGCGACTCGCTGCTGGTCCTGATCGGACCGGAGGGAGGTTTTGCCCCGGAGGAAGTAGCAGCGGCTGAAGCTGCCGGAATCCGGTCCATTTCCCTTGGTCCCCGTATCTTGCGGACGGAAACAGCTTGCCAATACGTGCTGGCGGCGGCATCTTATCAGTTTGAGCGTACCCTGGGCCAATCATAAAAAATTTCAATCGTTTATGGATAGAGTGAAAGGAGGAGGCGCAATGTCTACGGTTGCTTTCCACACATTGGGTTGTAAAGTGAACAGCTACGAGACGGAAGCGATCTGGCAGCTGTTTAAAAACAGTGGCTACGAGCGGGTTGATTTTGAACAGGATGAGGCAGACGTTTACGTTATCAATACATGTACAGTTACCAACACCGGAGACAAGAAGAGCCGTCAGGTCATTCGCCGTGCGATCCGCCGCAATCCTGACGCCATTGTCGCTGTTACCGGTTGCTATGCGCAAACCTCCCCGAGCGAAATCGCTCAAATTCCGGGAGTAGACATCATTGTCGGAACTCAGGGGCGCGAGAAGCTGATCGAGTATGTGGATCAGATCCGTTCTGAGCGCAAGCCGATCAACGCAGTAGCAAACATCATGAAAGCGCGCGAATTCGAGGAGTTGGACGTACCCAACTTTACCGACCGCACGCGGGCTTCGCTGAAAATTCAGGAGGGCTGCAACAACTTTTGCACCTTCTGCATTATTCCATGGGCGCGGGGCCTGATGCGTTCCCGCAAACCGGAAAGTGTCCTTGAGCAAGCGAGACAGCTGGTTGCGGCGGGGTACCTGGAGATCGTTTTGACCGGTATCCACACAGGCGGCTACGGGGAAGATCTGGAAGATTACAACCTGGCCAAGCTGCTTGTCGACCTGCATCAGGTAGAAGGCTTGAAGCGCATCCGCATCAGTTCGATTGAAGCGAGCCAAATCACGGATGAAGTGATCGACGTAATCAATCATTCAGACCGCGTCGTGCGCCATCTGCACGTACCGCTTCAGGCCGGCGACGATGACGTGTTGAAACGGATGCGCCGGAAATACACCACGGCAGAGTTTTATGAAAAAATGGTCAAGGTTCGCGAGGCGCTGCCTGGCGTTGCTTTGACAACAGACGTGATTGTCGGCTTCCCAGGCGAGACGGACGAGCAATTCCGCAATGGATACGAGTTCATTCAAAAGATCGGCTTTGCCGAGCTGCATGTGTTCCCGTACTCGATGCGGACAGGCACTCCAGCGGCACGGATGACCGATCAAATTCCGGAAGAAATCAAGCACGAGCGCGTAACCCAGCTTCTGGGGCTGAACCGAGAGCTGACGCTTCAATACGCCCAGCAATTTGTCGGAGAGGTCCTGGAGGTTATTCCTGAGCGTCCTTACAAAGAAGCGCCCGAAAGCGGCCTCTTGATGGGGTATTCGGACAATTATCTCAATCTCGTTTTCCCTGGCGATGAATCCATGATCGGCAAGATTTGCAAGGTACGGCTGGATGAAGCAGGCTCTGAATACTGCAAAGGCACGTTTGTCCGCGTTCTGGACACACCGATCCCGATGCAGTTGAAGGAACACGTGGGATGAAGGAAATCTCTGCTGGCGGCGTCGTCTACCAAGCAACAGACAGCAACCTGCTGATCATGCTGATAGAAGATCGCTACGGAAAAGTTACACTCGCCAAAGGGAAGCAGGAACTAGGGGAAACGATTGAGGAAACAGCTCTCCGCGAGGTACTGGAGGAGACTGGGGTGAGAGGGCGTCTGGGAGAAAAGCTGGACACCATCTATTACGACTACCATCATCCTGTCACGGGAGAACTGGTCAATAAAGAGGTCCACTATTATCTGGTAGAAGCGTATTCTACCGAGATCGTTGTTCAGGAGGAAGAGATCAACGCTGTCCATTGGCATTCTCCGGATGAGGCGTGGGCGCTGCAGCAAAAGCGCGGGTACCGGAACAACGATAATGTGCTTCGCCTAGCTTTGCACCATTTCGGGATTGAGGTGTAAGAATATGAAATTGAACAAGTATATCGACCATACCCTGTTAAAGCCTGATGCGACCGCTGCGATGATTGACAAGCTGTGCGCGGAAGCAAGAGAACATGATTTTGCCTCGGTTTGCGTAAATCCTTACTGGGTCAAACGCTCTGCCGAACTGCTGGCGGGAACGGATGTAAAGGTGTGCACGGTCATCGGATTCCCTCTCGGGGCAAACTCGACGGCAGCCAAGGCAGCGGAAACCCGCGATGCGATTGCGAACGGTGCGACGGAAGTTGACATGGTCCTGAATATCGGTGCACTCAAATCAGGTGATCTTGAGGCCGTCAAGCAGGATGTAGCCGCCGTGAAGGAGGCTTGTGGCGATGTACTCCTGAAAGTGATCCTGGAAACGGGGCTTTTGACCGAGGAAGAAAAAGTAACGGCTTGCAAACTGTGCGTCGAAGCAGGAGCAGATTACGTAAAGACTTCTACCGGTTTTGGTCCGGGCGGCGCGACTGTCGAAGATATCGCACTTATGCGGAAAACGGTCGGGCCCGAAGTAGGTGTAAAAGCTTCCGGCGGTGTCCGTGATCGTGCTGCAGCACTTGCCATGATCGAAGCAGGAGCCACTCGCATCGGCGCCAGCTCCGGTATCGCGATTGTAAACGGTGGGGAAGCAGCGGGAAGCGGCTACTAAACAACGGAAAGCCTGACCGTTTGATGGTCAGGCTTTTTTATTCTTTTACGAGGCTGCTGCAGTCTGTTTTCTGTTATACTTTTGCAACAGATGTCACCATCTAACGGAATTTCAGCCCGGCAAGGCGTGTTTGCCCTAAGCCGGGCACAGTTGTTTGTCATAGGGAGATCAGATAAGGAGAGAGGAGAGCGAGTTTTCGTGAAGACCATCAAAGGCATCATTTTGCTGCTCGCCTTTTATGGGATCGGAACGATGGCGAGCCAGTGGCTTCACATTCCACTGCCGGGAAACCTTCTGGGAATGCTCCTGCTGACGCTTGCCCTGATCACCGGGGTTGTCAAGCTGGATTGGGTAGAAGAAGCAAGTCATTTGCTGATTCGCCATATGATGCTGTTTTTTGTGCCGATTCTGGTAGGAGTCGCATCCTATTTACAGACAGTAGCGCAAAATCCGCTGCCGCTGATTTTGGCGATGGTGCTGGGGCCCGCTTTTGTCATGATTGTATCCGGGAAGGTGATCCAATGGTATCTGGATCGGAAACGGGAAAAGACGGCTGCTCCGACCCCGGCAGAAGCAGAGAGGAGGTCGCTGGATGCTTAGTCCATTGCTTGCGATAATCGTAACGCTGGCGGCCTATAAGATGGCGATGTATGCCGCTGCGCGTTTTCCTATTATCCAGCCCGTTTTGGTGGCATCGGTTTGCGCCTGGTTTATCTGGTGGGTCATCAATGGCGACTGGGATGCTTATCGGCTGGGGGGAGACTGGATTTCCTTCTGGGTAGGCCCGGCCACAGTGGCGCTGGCTGTTCCCCTGGCCAAACAGATACGCGAATTTGCCCACATCTGGCGGGGCGTGCTGCTTGGCGTCGGGGCTGGCTGCGCAGTCGCGATACTCACTGTCTTTGGATTGGGCTTGTTGTTTGGAACGGATGATGTGCTGACAAAAAGCATGCTGACCAAATCGGTCACGACACCGATCGCGGTTGAGCTGAGCAAAAACATCGGCGGAGTCCCCGCATTGGCCGCATTCTTTACAGCGCTGACCGGGATTGTCGGCATCGCTTTTGCCCGTCCGCTGCTTGCGCTAGTCGGGGTAAAAGATGACTGGGCGATCGGTATTGCCGTCGGAACGAGCGCACATGCGATCGGAACGGCAAGTCTGAACCGCGTTTCCCAAGTCCAGACCGCTGCCTCCAGTGTAGCGATGATTATGGCCGGAGTTGTCACCGCCATTTATTTAATTCCTTTCTCACTCTGATTTTACGCCAGAAACGCGTTTACGTCCTTTTTTTGTCAGGGACCATCCACCTGACGAACGCAGCAATTTGACGAGTAAAGGGCAGGGCAGCCAGCGAGCAGATGACATTGAAGATCGTCTGCGAATGAGCGATCTGCATCGAGGGACTGTCCGTTAAAAATGCGCTGACCAGGGCAAGCTGAGAAAGAAACGGCAAAAACAGGAGAGCACCGGCACCGTTGAACAAGGTATGGCACCACGCCACCTGTCTGGACGCAGCATTCGTTCCAAAGCTCGCGATCACGGCGGTAAAGCACGTGCCGATGTTGGCCCCAAGCACAATCGCCAAGGCCGTCTCCATCGAGAGAATGTGATGGGACATCAGCCCCATTGTAATTGCGGTGGTAGCCGAGCTGCTGTGGATCAACGCCGTAAAAATCGTACCCGTGAGTAAACCGAGCCAGATGGAATGGCTGCTTTCCAGAAACAAGGCGCGAAACGTATCGGACTGTTGGAGCGGTCCGGCCATGACCTGCATCGTGTCAATGCCGAGAAAGATCAAGCCAAAGCCCGCTACGACCAGCCCGATACAGCGCGGCAGCCGGCGCGGCAGAAGCCACATGGCGACGCCTACCAGCAGCATCGGCACGGCAAAAGACTCGAGGCGAAGGGCAATCAATTCAGTCGTTACGGTCGTTCCAACGTTTGTTCCGAGAATGATTCCCACCGTCTGGGCGAAGCCGATCATGCCTGCGTGCGTAAGTCCGATGGTCAAGACCGTTACCGCGCTGGAGCTCTGCAGGACAAAGGTGGAGAGCAGCCCCACCCAAAAGCTGTGCACAGGAGTACGGGTAAAACGGGCTAGCCAATCAGCCATGCGTTTGCCGGCCAGATTCTGAAAGCCGGTTCGCATGGCGTACATACCCAATAGAAAAAAGCTCAGTCCAAACGTAAAGGGAGCGAGGACAGCACCGATCACAAGCGATCCTCCTTACCTGTCGGGTTATATATTACGCTATGCCTGTACCGAGACGAGCATGACAAGGAGGATCACCAAGTGGCACAAGTGAAGCTTCATCAACACAGGAAAAAACGGCTGGAAACGGGACATCCGTGGATTTTTCAGTCAGAGGTAATGGAAATTGCAGGAGAGGTCGAACCGGGGGATATAGTAGAAGTGACGAACCACAAAGGTCACTTTTTGGCAAAAGGATATATCAACCCCTCCTCGCAAATGATCGTGCGCATTCTCAGCTACGACCCGCAGGAAACGATCGACTATTCTTTTTTCCTGCGCCGGATCAGACAAGCTGCCGAGTTTCGTACCCGATTTGTGGATAATCCGCGGGCCTGCCGGGTGATTTATGGAGAAGCAGACTTTTTGCCAGGATTGATCGTCGATCGCTACGAAGACATTTTGGTCGTCCAAATTCTTTCGCTCGGGATGGAAATGCGCCGGGAATGGATTCGGGATGCATTGGTTGAGGTATTTGCGCCGACGGGCATCTATTTGCGAAATGACGTGCCTGTCCGTGAGCTGGAGGGCCTGACCCAAAGCAAAGAAGTGATGTATGGCAAATGTCCGCGGGAAGTGACGATCGAAGAGAATGGATTAAAGTATGTAGTCGATATCGTAGAGGGACAAAAAACCGGATTTTTCTACGACCAACGGGAAAATCGTGCGGCAATCGCTCCTCTGATGAAAGGCTGGGGAGAGGCTCACGGAATTACGATGCATGAAGTGGACGTAGATGGGGAAAAGATGCTTATCCCTGTAGACCGCAGGGGGAAAATCGTCAAAAATCCGTTTTGGGATGGAGCGGAAGTGCTGGAGTGCTTTACCCATACCGGTTCCTTTACGTTGAACGCCTGCAAGCACGGTGCGAAAAAAGTGACGGCCCTCGATATTTCCGAACTTGCGATTGAGACAGCCAGACGGAATGTCGCATTGAACGGTTTCCTGCATCGTGTCGATTTTGTCACAGCCAATGCCTTCGACTATTTGCGGGAGAGCGTAGAGGCCAAGCGTTCATGGGACGTCGTAATTTTGGACCCGCCAGCGTTTGCGAAGTCACGGGGAGCGGTTAAGGGTGCCTGCCGCGGGTACAAAGACATCAATCTGCATGGGATGAAGCTGGTGAGGCCGGGAGGGTTTCTGGTGACCGCATCGTGCTCCTATCACATGTCTCCCGAGCTCTTTTTGGAAACGATTCAAGAAGCGGCGGTGGATGCGAAGAAAATTTTGCGGCTGATCGAATGGCGGGGAGCGGGAAAAGACCATCCGCAAATCAGCGGCGCAGAAGAAGCCCATTACTTGAAATTCGCCATTTTTGAAGTGCGCGATCGAAAATAGCCATGCGGTAGGCAACAAAAAAGAGCGGGAGCGTATGTCCCGCTCTTTTTAGCGTTAAAAGCGGAACCTCAAGACGAGGAAGCTTGCTTTTCAAAGATAAGTTCAAAGTACATGGCGGCACCCTCGCCGCCTGTTGCCGGAGCGAAAATCTGTACTAATCTCCAGCCCTGTCTGGCGTGCTCGGCTACAATCGCCTGATAATCCTGCTTGGGACGGCGGCGGAAAGGGGACAACTCGACGCGGACGAACTTGTATTCAAACATGGCACGACCTCCCTGCGGCTATTTCTCTATCAATCTATACGTATCTCTAGCTGGCAAAGTTGCAAGAAGAGTGCCTACTCCAGTGCCTGTTTTTCCGCCAGCGCGCTCCTGAGAAGCTCGAGGGCGCGTTTCAGACCGAGCTCCCTGCCGAGCAGAACTTGTCCTTCTGCCGGGGTTGAAGCGCGAATCTCCGTGATATTTTCCAGTTCGTGTACGAGCAGATGCTCCAGTATATACAACTGGACCAACCCGATTTCCCGTTCGCTTCGCCGATCTCTCTCCTTGTATTTTTCAAGCGCCAGACTTTCCTCGACGAACTTGTCGATATCGTCCTGCAGAAAATGGGCGGCCGTGCAAATAATCTCCTGGAATTCCTCTGTTTTGGAGGGGATCACTCGCATCACATGCCCGACATGAGCCAGTAAAAATCGATTCAGAACGATGCTGTTGCGGGTGTACTCGTTGTGCAAAAGGGAGTACTCGCCTAAAAACATGCCCGTCTCCCGATTGTAGCTGTGGAGCAGCGTAAACATGCGGCAGTAGTTGCAAAAAAGCAGATAATCCCTCATGGACATACCTCCCGTAAAGGATTCTCCATGTCTGTTTGGTTACAGAATATGAGGAGCAATGTCAGGCGGTGCTTTCGTGACGTCCCTTGTATTTGAGAGGGGGATTGTGTATGCTGGATGATGGATTAGCCTTGTGAGTAGAAGAAAATAGGGCGTTTGCATACCATGGGAGAGAATGAGATACGGGTAGGCTCTCTGCCCGCGCAGAGGCGAAAGGAGCAAAGGTTCATGGGGAACAAAATACGACTTGGAATCATCTACGGAGGAAAGTCCTCGGAACATGAAGTTTCGCTGCGAACCGCCATGTCTATTATGAAGGCGGTTGATGCTGATAAATATGAGATCATGCCGGTCTACGTACAATTGGACGGCAGTTGGGTAAAAGGAGCGACGCTGTCCGGACAATTGCCGGAAGCGGTTGATTCGCTGCGCTTGTCGGACGGAGGCAGTCAGCAGCCAGAAGATTCAGCGGAAGGGCAGCTTGTAGCCGCCGTTCGTCCAGCATCCGTCTTTTCGATCGGGCAGGAAATTGACGTGATTTTTCCCGTCGTACATGGACCAAACGGGGAAGACGGGACGATTCAGGGGTTGCTTGAGCTGGCAAATATCCCTTATGTAGGTGCCGGAGTGATGGCATCTGCGGTAGGGATGGACAAATGGATGATGAAAAACGTGTTTGCCCAGGCCGGTTTGCCTCAAGTAAACTATGTTGGCGTGCTGCGTTCCGAGTGGGAACAAAAGCAGGAAGAGACTATCAGGCAGATCGAAGAGAAGCTGGGCTACCCTTGTTTTGTGAAGCCGGCCAATATGGGTTCCAGTGTGGGAGTCAGCAAAGCGAAGGACCGCGATCAACTGATCGAAGCGATGAACCTGGCAGCCAAGTTTGACCGCCGTCTGGTCGTGGAGGAGGCTGTAAAGGCACGCGAACTGGAGATCGGCGTGCTCGGCAATGAGGAGCTGCTTACCTCTGCGGTAGGTGAAGTCATTGCAGCCAAAGAATTTTACGATTACGAAGCAAAATACAAGGGTGCGGGTACAGAACTTCAGATACCGGCGGAGGTGCCCGCTCATGTGGCCGAGCGGATGGCAGAAATGGCGAAAACGGCATTCCGCGCCTTGGACGGTTCGGGCCTATCCCGGGTTGACTTCTTCTGGGACGAAGCCAATGATCGCCTGTACATCAACGAAGTGAACACAATGCCCGGATTTACGCCATTCAGCATGTATCCGTTGCTGTTCCAGGAGTCCGGTATCAGCTACAGCGAACTGATCGACAGACTGGTCACGCTCGGTCTGGAGCGGCATGCGGACAAACAACGAAATATCGTGGATGCCGAAGAATTGGAATAGCAGGCAGTCACATCAATAGACAAGCATGAAAAAGAGCGCGACAGGCGCTCTTTTTATGTTCTGCCGACCAGAGAAGGCCGTTGCCAGATCTTTTTGCAGTGGAAGTGAAACAAACAGGGAAGTAGGGCGTCTATAAAAGAGCTGGAAAACGATACACATAACGAGAAAGGAAGTCACTCTGCCATGAAGCGATTATTGCTTACTTATTTGACAATGGCATTACTGCTCGGCGGTTCGATTCCCGCGGCCTCGGCCGTTCAGCCATCCCCCAAACCCCAGGAGCCGCCAACAGAAATTTACAAAATAAGCGGTGACGGCAGAGCAATCAAGGCTGTAGGTCAGATGCCGGCGATGCACAGAGCCGCTATTTCCCCATCGGGCCGCTACGTTTACGGGGAGAAAATCGGCTTTTCGAAACAGGATGCAACCGTCCCGTATCTCTACGACTTGCAGACAAAAAAGCTGGTGAAGCTCCCCGGCTTCGCCAAGTGGTCTCCCCGCAAAGATCTGTTGTATATGCTGGAAAACGAACAGTTGGTGCTGTTCGAGCCTGCAACAGGGCAAAAGAAGGTTCTGGTGCACGCATCCGCTGCGTATCCGATCACAGACTTCCTGGTTGCACCTGATGAAGAATATCTCGCTTTTATCCGAAAGGACCTGAAAGGCACAGATGAGCAGGTGCGGTATCACTTGTATCTGCAGCATGTTCCCACTCTGAAAATGAAAATAAATGACCGGTTTGCGATGACTCCCAGCTACAGCCGGGATGTTCAAAGCCTGTACTGGATGCCGACATCGCGCAAGCTGTTTTATAAAACGAACGCCGCCTACAAGGAGCTCGACCTTCCGACCGGGCTCAAATACGAGCACAAGCTAAGTGCTTTTCCGTCGTATTCCAGTGACATGAAGTACAAGTATGTCAGAACACAGAACGAGGAGTATTTCCTTGATCTTCAAACAGGCAAAAAAGTAATGCAGCAAAAACAGTCCCATCTGCCGATCATGGAGCAATTCATCGACAAGATTGTCTGGTCGCCGAAAGGGCATGCTTTCGCAGCGGAATGGTTTTTCCGCCCCTCCAATGCCCAGGACAGCTACATGATGATCCGCTATCAAAAGGAGCCGAGCAGTTTTCTCTATCCTTTCGGAGGAATCGGAGAGAATAAATGGAGTCCCTACTTGTCTGCCATTGACAATATCCGGGTAATCGGATGGTCGCAAGACGGAAAATCTGTCTATGTTGCTGACCTGGCCTCTATGTATTACTCCGCGTTTTCGCCTGACAAACTCAATGAATACCGACATGTTGTCGAACAGTAGAGTTGTATAGTTGATACAGAAAAAGCCCCATTCCGGGGCTTTTTTTATCCTTGTCGCTTCTCGATTTCCTCCAGGAGCGTCCACAGCTCCATTCCGCGCGAGGCCTTGAACAAAAAGGCATGCGAGCTGTCGCAGAGGGAAGCCAGCAAATCCGCAGCTTCTTCCTTCGCAGCGAAGAAGCGCTTCTCGCCTTCGTATGCCTCGTACAGGGGACGGGCCAGCTCTCCGATGGCTACCAGCAGCGAGAACCGGTCGCGCAGCTTGCTGGCAAAACGGCCAACCTGTGCATGCATCTCTCCGCTGTCCGGACCAAGCTCGTACATTTCCCCCAATACCAATACTTTCGTGCGATCTGGCAGGATGTCAGCAAAGGTGGAGACAGCCGCTTCCATCGATGTGGGGCTGGCATTGTAGGCATCGCTGATATAAACCGCGCCGGTGACGGAATTTTTCCGTTCAAAGCGCATGGCGGACAGCTTTACAGCGGCCAAAGCCCGGATAATCTCCTCGTCGGTCATTCCAAAATGGCGTGCGATCGCTACAGCAGGCAGCGCGTTCAACACATTGTGGCTTCCGAAAAGCGGGAGGAATGCGGAAAAACGGTCTCCTCCCCGAAAACAGACGTCAAATGCCATGCCGTTCTCTTCCGCCGTTATGCGTTCCGCCCAAATATCCGCCGGACCCTCGACCGAGTAGGTGAGAACCTTGCCAGGGTACAAATGAGCGATTTTGCGCAAGTATTCATTGTCGCCGTTTAACAGAACAAAGCCGTCGGGATCCGTATGGGGCAGCAGCTCTGCCTTGGCCAGCGCGATTTTTTCCCGGGAACCGAAAAATTCCAGATGGGATTCACCGATGTACGTGATGACACTGATGCGAGGCTTTACTAAAGAGGCGAGCAGATCAATCTCTCCGGCATGATTCATGCCGAGCTCCAGAACGGCGGCCTGATGGCTGTCCGCAAGCTGCAGCAGGGAATACGGCACACCCAGGTGGTTGTTCAGATTTTTATACGTTTTATGGATCGAGAGCTTGCTTTCCAGAACGTGCGAGACGATATCCTTTGTCGTCGTTTTGCCTATGCTGCCTGTAACGGCAACCATCGGAATCGGAAAGAGCCTGCGATAATTTTTGGCCAGCTTCTGAAAGGCGCGAAGCGTATCGTTGACCAGGATCAGTCCAAAGCCTTCCGGCAGATTCTCCGGGATTTTTTGCTGATTGGAGATGATGGCAGCCTGTGCTCCCCTTTCAACCGCTTGCAGGAGGTAATCGTGTCCGTCTCGTACACCTTGAATCGCTACAAACAGTGCGCCAGCATCCAACTGCCGCGTGTCAAAATGAACAGAGGTCAGAGCGAGGGCGGGATCACCTGACAAAACCAGACCTTCTGCCATGACGGCGATCTGTTCCAGTTTCATTGGCTTCATGTAAACAATCTCCTTTTTGCGTGCATAATGTCCCCATTTCCGCGGGGATCGAAACGCCTCGACATTTTTCCCGTGCTCAACGGCGACCGCACGCTTTGATGATACGTTTGTCTCTGATGAGAAATTCATGGCAGCGCAGCGTTCGCTGTTGACCACGGACGGTATAGAAAAAAGATGCGGACTATACCGGGGAAAACTACGAAGCCATGCTACCATTCCTGTCCTGACACCGCAAGGCTTTTTTGTCCGCATAAACGACCTTTTGGCGGGCGGACATTGCATTTCCCGGAGGAACTCGGCTATCATAATACTAGTTTGGAGGAAGGCCTCGGCATCTTACCAATACATACAGCTTCTGAAATGAGAATATGTGCGGGCAGGAGGAGATTTCCCCGATGGAAAAAAGCATTTTTTCGCGTATCATGGATAAAGAAATTCCAGCCAGGTTTGAATATGAAGATGACAGGGTGATCGTGATTCACGACATCGCACCCAAAGCGAAGGTCCACCTCCTGATCATTCCGAGAAAGCCGATTCCTACGTTGATGGATGCAAAGGAAGAGGATTTGCCGCTGATTGCTCATATTCACAAGGTTGCACAGCATCTTGCGGAAAAATTGAAGCTGGACGGATTCCGTCTCGTAAACAACTGCGGAAAATCAGCCGGACAGGAAGTTTTCCATATTCACTATCACTTTATGGCAGGTTTCCAAGAATAAGTTGGAAAGAAAGGTTGACCTGCCTTGGTTTTCTGTCCTATAATGAAGTGTGACAGTCTGTTGGTAACAGGTGTCCCACGGTTTTAGCGGAGGGAGGGAAGACAGATGGCAGAAATTCGAGTCAAGAAAAACGAGTCTTTGGATAGCGCACTTCGCCGCTTCAAGCGTGAGAGCGCCAAATCTGGGGTGATGGCGGAACTGCGTAAACGTCGCCACTTTGAAAAGCCAAGCATTAAGCGCAAGAAAAAATCCGAAGCAGCTCGTAAGCGCAAGTATTAATTGACGGAGGGCCCATCATGAGTGTAATGGAGCGACTCAATCAAGATATGAAGCAAGCGATGAAGGACAAAGCTGCGCTAAAACTCTCTGTTATTCGCATGGTGAAAGCTGCGTTCCAGAACGAAGAGATTAACAAAGGTAGACAGTTGTCTGAAGACGAAGAGCTGACCATCTTGACCCGTGAGTTAAAACAGCGCCGTGAATCCCTCCATGAGTTTGAAAAAGGCGGCCGTTTGGATCTGGCCGAAAAAACACGAGAAGAAATTGAAGTGCTTTCAGCTTATTTGCCTGTACAACTGAGTGAAAACGAAGTTCGTGAGATTGTCCGGGAAGCGATTGCTTCCACCGGTGCCTCTTCCAAAAAGGAGATGGGCAAGGTAATGGGCGTCATCATGCCAAAAGTAAAGGGAAAAGCTGACGGTACACTCGTGCAAAAGATAGTATCTGAGGAACTACCAACGTAAAAAAGGAACAACCTCATATAGATACGACAGAAAAACTCAGTCTTCAAACGACTGGGTTTTTCTTTTTTTGGTGCGCCCAGCATGGGCGATAGCTATAGGGTGAAAGTCCCGAACGGGGGTTGGCTGTACCAACCGTTAGCTCAAGGCAAGGGTGTCGACCGCGAGGTCGAATCTGAAGGAAGCCGGCGGCAAAATCCCGACCTGAGGTACACGAACCCAATTTGAGGCTGTTGTA
>NZ_RHHO01000056.1 GCF_003710865.1 Brevibacillus borstelensis
CCTCCCGTCGTCTGTAATGCCCAACAGGAGTGTATTTTGATAAGGGGATGTTGGCAAGTGGTTTTTTAATTTATGCAGCCCCTACGGGTCTGCATAAATTAACTGCCATAACCTACATTTTTAGTCTGCCATAAACACTTATGAACGCAGTTATATGTTGAGACCTCCGCATGTGGGAACAGAGAGTTTTTCACGCTTAGACAATCTTTACGTACACCTCTAATTTACCTTTATTTAAGGAGAATCATAATGTCAAAGGACTATGAAATCACAATTGATGCACATCCAAATATATACAATGACTTCTCACCGAGAAAGTTGAATATATATTTTTCTGAGCCGGACAAAGGAATTAATAATGAAACAGGACTTTTCCTGTTCATTCCAGGATTTGGGGCAAATGCGAATTCGAGAGTCTACAAAAAAATGCGTTCTGTTTTTTCTGATAAATATAATGTCGTTACGATACAATGTGACTATTTTGGCTGGGAGTTTATGCAACAGGAGAATTTGGAGGAAACATCCAAAAATTTTAATGATATGGGGATAATGCAAGCTCTTGACAACATAACTGCGGTAATCATTGTTTCTGAAATCATCAAGGATAATAAATACACCTTTAATAATAGTAAAATAATCGCTTACGGACATTCGCACGGTGCATATTTAGCGTATTTATGTAATGTTTTTGCACCTAACTTGTTTTCTTTAATTGTTGATAATTCTGCATGGATATTTCCTGCTTATTTAAAGGGAAACCGAGCCTTGAACATGAATGGAAAGATGACTTTATTTGATTACTATGCAAAGTCTATAATAAAAGATTTTGAAATACTGAATTTATCATCGTTATATAAAGATTTTAAAAACAATTGTATGATTCATTCGTTTCATGGAGAAAGTGATAGTTTAATATCCTTGGAAGAAAAGAGGAGCTTTTGTCTCTCGCTGGATAATTGTTTTTTACATGAGATAACGGAAGATAAAATTGATAATCATATCTTCAAATCTACCTTTCATGGTCTTAATGCAGATTTTTTATTACTTTTCGATTACCTATTATCCAATTTCAGCATTAGCTTTAATTACAAGAATGCTATTACATTGAAAGATCATCGATTAGACACAAAACTATATAGTTATGTTTTTGACTATAGTGGATTTGTACCAGTCTTAAACATATTTTCAAAATAAAAGGTAAAGGACATATCTGAGTAACGGAGCTAAGAAAGGAGGGCAGTTTCACGATGGAGGCGTCTGTGAAAGCTGTCCTTTGTTATTTACCAAACGCGGTCGAGGTTGAAACACTAAACGCCCTATTTTCATGGTTTTGTAAACTCCCTCTCGCATTCTGACGATAACAAAAGAGAGAAAGCTTCGTGCGATCCCGAGGGAGAGATGAACAATGAGAGTAAACTACCCCGCCTCTGCCAACCAAATTCAGCCCAATAGTGGTGTTCAGATACAAGAAAATAAAGGTGAATCCCAAGGGAGGACATTGGCGAACCGGCCTGCTATAGCCGGAGGGCAGCCTGACGTATCCAGCGTCTTGCGCGGCCTTGGAACCGATCCTACACCGGAAATGAAGCAGTCTGCAAAGATTCTGCTTGATGGCGGAATCTCTCTGAACGAGCAGGCAGTCCAGGATTTAAAGGAATTCATGGGGAAAGCTCCGGGAAGTCTGGATCAAAAGCTGGAAACAGTCCAAGCCTTGGCTGATAAAAAGCTGGATGTGTCGCTTGGGCAGCTGAAGGCTGTCCACGAAGCGCTGCACGGAAAGTCCGTGACCGGGGCTCTGAATGAGCTTGTTCAAAAGGGTGCTGGAAGTACGGATACCGAGATGGAATTTCAAGAAAGCTCTTTTTGTGAAAAAAAATCGGACTTCGACAAGACTGTGCAAAGGATACGCGAGCAAATGGCTGGGAGTCCGAAGGGAACGGCCGAAATGGGCGAGAAGCTCGGGAAAGTCCTGTATGAAGCGGTTCAACTTCATCAGTCGGGAAGAGAGCAGGAAGCCCGGCTGCTGCTCATGAACGCACTTGCCCAGCTAGGTGATGCGGACAGTGTCTTGAAGGTGGGACTGCCGGGAAATGCCTCTTTCGCAGCAAGCCCCGCGGAACTTCTTGCCCAGATGAAGGCAGCGTTGAATCAAGAGATGTCTTTGGATCAGTTGCTTGCAAAGTTTGGCGATCGCCTGCTCGATCTTTTGCAGAAAAACCAAGTGGCAGCCGGAACGCTTGAAAAAGGGCTTGATCAGGTGCAAAACCACATGTCCGGACATGCTGCATCGCCAGAGGAAACAGGCAATCCCGCTCCTTCTGCCGGAATTGCTTACGATGATCAAGCTGAGATGCACATGGCCTCATTTCTGACGACAAAGGATTTGGTCGTCACGGAAATTACGCAAAAGCTGAGTCAGGCCGCTGCCAACTTCCAAAGCGTAAAAAGGGAGATAGTCAGAAACATCGACAACATGCTGAAAGTTGCGGAAACCAATAAGGGGAACATTTTAGCCGGGGTAAAGCCTTTGTTGGAATCAACCATCGATGCGCTTGACAAAGCGATTTTGAAAAGCGAAATGATGATGCTGACGGACATGGAGACAGAAAAGCAGCTAATAAAGGCAAGCAGTGAATTGGCCGAAGCCAGAAGGTTCTTGGCGAAAGGGGAAAACAGCCAGGCGGCAGCAGTGTTAAAAGGAGTCCAAGCAAAGCTGGACGCACTAAACTGGAAGCCGTCCGATGTACGAGTCCAGCACTTTGCGACTGGCCAAAGCATCTTTGCAGAAAAAGTCCCGCATGCTTCCCGTCTGTTTAGCCAGATTGCAGAGACGGCTCAGCACTTTCAGAATCATCCGCCCTCTGCCCGCAATACGTTCGAATTTGTCCGTTCGCTCGGATTGAATTATGAAAGCGAGCTGGCGCAGTCGTTTACAGAGCGTCATCCGGGCGAACGGGGCCAGGGCCAGGGGCACGCTCAGGAGAATCTTCACAAGAACCTGAAGCATGCGCTTCTGCAGCTTGCCAAAGCGGGCGAAAAAGGCACGACCTCTGTCAGTGGCGGTCAAGCGGTAGAGCAAGCGCTGCAAAGCATAACGGGCCAGCAGCTGCTGAGCAAGCCGGATGCGGGCAACCAGCCCCAAAGCATGTTTATGCAGTTGCCGCTTTTGCTCCAAAACGGACTCGAAAATGTAAAGCTCTACGTTCAGTCAAAAAATGAGGGGCAAAAAGTCGATTGGGAAAACTGCAGTCTGTATTTTTTAATCGAGACAAAAAAACTGGGGCCGACAGGGATTCACATTACAGCGGTGGAGCGCAATCTGTCCATTGCGATTAAAAATGACCAGCCGCAAATCCGGGAGCGTTTGGATTCTATCATAGCCGGATGCAAGGAAAATTTGGCCCAGATCGGTTACAATGTAGTAGGTGTGTCATTTGCCAAGTTTACCGAGCAGAAAAAAGAAGAGCAAGTACCGGCAGGACAAAATACCGCTGCAAATACGATGCGACCAAATGAGCCTAACCCAGCCGCGAAAGGGTTTGATCTGAAGATATGATCCGCAAGTCTTTCAATCAAAAGCAGAGACAAGCTATAAATGGTCCCATGGCAGCAGTTATCCGCTATGATCAGGAAAACGATTTCGTTCCTGCCGTCATCGCGCAGGGAAGAGGCCACCTGGCTGAAAAGATCATCTCTATGGCCAAAGACAACGACATCCCTCTCCAGGAAGATTCTTTGCTTGTAAAGAATCTGATTGATATCGATCTGGGGGAAAATATACCGCCCCAACTGTATTCGGTAGTGGCCGAAATCCTTTTGCTCATCGAGGAAATGGAAAGATACAATGGGCGATAATGGGCGAGACAGACCAGATGCTGACAGAAAGGTACGGATATAAATGGAAGTAAACAAGATCGGGCAAATATCCGTTGAACAACGAAAGTCCAAGCAGGATGTACCAGCGGATCGCGTGGCTTTTTCGGAACTGATGAACAAGGGCCGGCAACAACTGAATACGGAACGTCTTCAAAAAATGATATCAGAGATTGAAGAGCAGGGAAAAATCCTTGCCGATACACGTACGGTAGGAGATCTTCGGAAATTTAAGTCACTGGTAAAGAGCTTTCTTGACGACGCGGTGAAAAACGGACTGAGCCTCGAGGAGCAGCAAGGCTACAACCGGAGAGGACGGTCCCGTATTTTCAAGATTGTCAAGGAAGTTGACAAGAAGCTGCTTGAACTGACCGATTCCGTCTTGAAAAGTCAGGAGCCCGGTTTGCGAATTCTGGAACGGGTAGGAGAAATCAAAGGATTGCTGATAAACACGTATGCGTAATGTCTTTCACAGGTAGAGAAGCGGGATCTGGCAGGTTATCCTCAGCAGGGAGTTACTCGTGATCCGCTCAAGGAAACGTACATTTCTGCATGCAGTGAAAAGCGATCCGCGAAGCGACAAAAACGGATATGGAGAACCAGTAGCCTAAAAACCAACCTCGCTTGCCAAAAGTAGGGTTGGTTTTTTGTATATCGTCGGCTCAACCGTATACAATCTGTTATCTGGCTTCTCCAACTTGTCGTCCAGACAGCTTATTCAAAACAGCATAACTCCATTACAAATTGAATAACAGCAAGACTCGGAAAGTAAAAGCTCATTTCATTTTTGTCTGCGCTTGTATTCACTATTGAATAAAAAGAAAAACCGCATATGGTTCAACAACGGCCATGCACCGCTGCAACCGCACCTATACCGTGAGAAAGCAACAAGCTCACTGCAAATGGCACAAAAATTGCAAGATAATTTGAAAAAATCAAAAATACGGAGGGGTCCATCTGATGAAAAAGAGCTTTTTTTCATTCTGCTCCACACTTCTGCTCATCGCGGCACTGGTCGGATGCAGCAGCAGTCCGCCTGCGCCGGCCGGTTCATCCCAGCAACCGGAAGCGTCCACAAAGCAAGAGGGAGGAAGCGGAGCGGAACAAATCCTGCAGATGAATGGCCGGGAGCCCAAAACGCTGGATGCGGGTCTTTCCAACGACGTCGCCTCGGGTGTCTACATCCGGGCCATTTACGATGCATTGGTCCGGTTGGACAAGGACGGCAAGCCGGTCAATTCCGTCGCATCCGACATCAAGATCTCGGAGGACAAAAAGACCTATACCTTTACCCTGCGAGAGTCGAAATGGTCCAATGGCGAGCCGCTGACGGCCAAGGATTTTGCCTACGCCTGGTTCCGGACACTTGATCCGAAGACGGCCAGCAGCTCCGCGTACAAATACTATCCGATCGTCAATGCAAAGGCTTTTAACCTGGGCAAAGCAAAGAAAGAGGATGTCGGGATCAAGGTCATCGACGACAAAACGATCGAAGTGCAGCTGGAAAACCCGACGCCTTACTTTTTGACGCTGGCAACCTTTTACTACCCCGTAAACCAAAAGGTCGTGGAGGGGAACGAGAAGTGGGCCAATGAAGCCGCCACCATCGTCACCAACGGTCCTTTCAAAATCGAGACCTGGGAGCACAAGAGCAAAATCGTCCTGGTGAAAAACGAGCATTACTGGGACAAGGAAGCCGTGAAGCTGGACAAAATCGAATTTTCTATGGTGGAGGATGCCAATACCGAGCTGGAGATGTTTAACCAGGGCGAGCTGGACTGGGCTGGCGGGCCGATCAGCAGTCTGCCGGTAGATGCGATTCCGGCGATGAAAGAAGAGGGCAAGCTGCAGGCGATGCAAAAGGCGCAGTCCTACTACCTGCTGTTCCAGACGGAGCAGGCGCCGTTTACAAACGAGAAAATCCGCAAAGCGTTTGCGTATGCCATCAACCGCCAGGAGATCGCGGACAATATTTTGCAGGGCGGACAGACAGCTCTGACCGGGCTGGTGCCGCAGTCGGCTTCCCTCAAGCCGGAGGGCTATTTCAAGGACAACGATGCGGAAACAGCCAAGCAGCTTTTGGCGGAAGGAATGAAGGAGCTGGGGATTGAAAAGCTGCCGGAAATTACGTACCTGTACTTTAATTCCGACGCCCAGAAGAAAATTGCCGAAGCTCTGCAGGGCCAGTGGAGAAAAGTGCTCGGCATTGAAGTGAAGCTGATCAACAAGGACATGAACGTGATGTTTGACGAGCAGGCCCAGGGGAAATACATGATCTCGGTAACAGCGTGGACGGCCGATTACAACGACTCTGTCAATTTCCTCGAGCTGCTGATGGAAAAGTACAGCGACAACAACTGTACACTGTGGCACAGCGAAGCCTACAACGACCTGATCAACCGCTCCTACAAGGAAACGGATGAAACCAAGCGGAATCAGCTTTTGCAGGAAGCGGAGTCGATTTTGATGAACGAGATGCCAGTCACGGGACTGTACAGCAATGTGAACGTCTGGGTGCAAAACGACAAGCTCAAAGGCGTGACCGTAGACCCTCTTGGCTATATCGACATGAAGTGGGGCTACAAGGAATAGAGGTGTAGAAAGCAGTGACAGAGAATGTTTTCCCTGACCAAATAGCTGCAAATAGAAGTGCAGAAAGGAGGTTTTCGATATGAATCATCAGGAGTGGAAACAGGAGTTTGAACCATTTGCCCAAGCTCGAATGGAGCAAGTCCAGGTGCCTGGAGGGGCGATCGGAATCTGCAAGGACGGAGAGCTGGTCTATTTTGGCTCGTTTGGCTTCAGCGATGTGGAGAAGCAGCAGCCGGTCACGCCGGATACGATATTTGGCATCGCTTCCGTGACCAAGTCGTTTACCTGTATGGCCATTATGCAACTGCAGGAGGCAGGCAAGCTGTCTGTTGACGATCCTGTCGTGGACTACCTGCCTCAGTTTCGCATGCCGCAAGACCAATTCACACGGGATGTGACGATTCATCACTTCATGACCCATACGCCGGGAATGCCGCCTTTGCCCTTTTTGACATCCGCCATGAAGCGGTCGATGGAAAAAGACCCCGCGGTTCTGGAGACGGAGCCGGAGTGTGTAGACGAGTCGGTCCCTGTCGTGGATACGTACGAGGAACTGATGGAGCAAATCGGCTCGTTTCCGGAGGAGGTACTGGGGCGGCCGGGAGAGGCGTTCAGCTACAACAACGATGTGTACGGGCTGTTGGGAGCTATTGTAGAGCGCGTCAGCGGCATGTCCTTTGAACAGTATGTGACGGAACACATCCTGCTCCCCGCGGGGATGAACCGCAGCGTGTTTACTCCGGAGCAGCTTGCAGCACATAGGGACGTAGCAGAGCTGTTTACCCGCAAGACGCGGAACGGAGCCAACGAGGTATTCCACGCCCCAGTCCTGCACGATGCTCCGGCGATGCGGGCCGCAGGCTTTTTGAAATCGAGCGTGGCCGATTTGCTCCGGTATCTGGACATTTTCCGTACAGGTGGAATGGCAGGAGAGACGCGCATCCTCTCTCCGGAGAGTGTGACCGAGATGACGACTCCCCATGTGAAATGCGATGCTTGCTGGCACTACGGGTACGGCTTGCAGATCGTGCCCGACTCCGTTGGCGGGCCGCTGATCGATCACGGAGGGTCGCTAAAAGGGGTCAGCTCGCAGATTTTTGTGTTGCCGGAAAAGGGCATCACCGGAGTCATCCTGACCAATGTCGACGGCGTGGAAGTGCGCGAGATAGCCGTAGGAGCGCTTAACCTGGTCCTGGATAGACCGCTTGAGACTCCGCTGTTTCGCTTTGCGGACCAGTCGCTGGCGGCAGAGAAGCTCGCTGATTATGCCGGAGAGTATACTTGTCAGGAATGGATGGAAATGAGTGTGGAAGCAAAAGACGGAGTATGCCAGATGACAATGGACGGTACGACTTATGCGCTGCGGCCGGTCGGGAATGATCTGTTCGTATTTCGCCGCAGAGGAGCGGATATCCCCGTGCTGTTCGTGCGAAATGAAGCAGGTGCGGTCCACCGGGCGGTATACGCGAAGCGCCAGCTGCGCAAGAAAGCGCAATGACTTTCGTTCTATTCAAAAGCATAACATGAAGAAAAAACGGACGCGGAGAAGATCCCTGCGTCCGTTGCTCTTTTCCTACACGCTGATGTCAATCGTTTTTCCGGCTGTCGGATGAGGCGCTGCTTGAGCGGCTTGCTGCACGCTTTGCTGCGCATTAGAAAAGTCCTGGATCATCGCTGTCGCACCTGCTGCCATCGTGTTCTGCGCCATTTTCATGACGCTGAGGCTGACAGTGTGTCTCAACTGGCTCAGTTGCGCGCTCATCATAGAACTCATATCCATTGTGGTTTCCCTCCTTTTTCATTTGGGTCCCTTCACTTTTTTATCGGATTGGAAAAGCTTTGGTATTATAATCAAACTGAACATTTCCGATAAAGGAAGAGAAGAAAGCAAGTGGGAAGGTGACAGGTTTGTCGACGAAACGACGCTCGCTCCTGCTGGTGGGAGCAGTAGTGCTTATTTTTACACATGCGGTTTACCTGAAAGGAAACCTGTCCGATCTGTTGAACCTGACGGCTATCGAGCTGGTTGGGTTGTCAGTGCTTATCTCGTATGCGATCAAGCGCAAGCATCTGGAGGTGCGCAAAATCGTCCGTCTGTTGATCCATGGGCGCGAGGGAAACGTGGAGGAGACGATCAAGCGGTTTTATTACTACGCACTGGTTCAAAAGGAACAAGGGTATCTTGAGCTGGAAAAAGAGCTGCAAAATGAAAAAGATTCCTTCGTCCGTCGGGGCAGTCTGCTTGCCATCGAAGGAGTACCGGAGGAGGAGCTCCGCATGATTCTCGAAAACGAGCTGAAGGGCGAACAGCATCGCTACCAGCAGGCGGCAGGCTTTTTCCGCCTGGTCAGCCTTTTGGCCCCCGGCATGGGTCTGGTGGGAACGCTCCTCGGAATGACGGGTGTTCTGGAGACGCTGAATGATTTGACCCAGACGGGATACAGCCTCAGCTCGGCGGTCGTAGCGACGCTGTACGGGGCGCTTTTGGCCAACATGTTTGCCCTGCCGTGCTACTACCGGCTGATGGACTTGTATGATCAGGAAATGTTTGAGAAGCGGCTCTATCTGGAAGGCTGCATCGGTTTGCAGCGAATGGAGACGCCGCGTGTCCTGTTTGAAAAATTGAACTCGTTTTTGCCCGGGGACAAAAAGCTTGTCCTCATCAAAACCCCTGGAAGCATGAAAGGGACGATCGAAAGGCAGGATCTCCATGCATGACGATCGCTTGTACGACGAAAAAGAGCTGGAAAAAAGCTGGCTGATCAGCTATAGTGACTTGTTTACCCTGCTGTTCGTGATCATCCTCATCGTTGCCGCCGCCCATTCGGCCAAGCTCAAGACCGATATGCAGGAAATCAAGCAAGAGGAGGCCCGCCAGCAGGAAAGTCTGCAAAAAGTGCACGAAAGCCTGGACCTGTTGAACATTCAGAAGCTGGAGCTTCAGCGCCAGGTCCACGAGCTGGAAGCAAGACGCGGAGTGCTGGAGGCTGCAGTAGGTGGAGAGACAGGGGAGACGGTGCCCAAGCCGGCCGTTCCGGTAGATATGGAGGACAAGAGTGACCGGGATATGGAGACAGTGCGAACAGCGCTTTCCGCGGCTCTGGAGGAGCAGAACATCGACTATGAAGAGACGGAAGAAGGCTTGAGGGTCCGCCTGCCGGAGAAGATTCTGTTTTCCAGCGGCTCCGCGGATTTGCGGGAGGATGGAAAGCAGGTGATCGATCATGTCGCACAGGTCCTGGAGCGCTTTTCTTACAAGGTCCGGATCGAAGGATATACGGACGACGTGCCGATTACGCACAGCTCTTTTAGGTCCAACTGGGAGCTGTCCTCTGCCCGGGCGATTGCGGTCATGCGGGAAATGGTGGACGGGCATGGGCTGGCCGCAGATCGATTCACCGTTGCCGGTTGGGGAGAGTATAAACCGCTTGTAGATAACACATCTCCCGAGAATCGCAGTCGCAACCGACGCGTAGAAATTGTCATTCTGGCAGACAAGAGCCAATAAATAAAATTTTCTGTAAATAAAATGAGTTTTCGGAAGGATTCCCGTGCATCAGAGAGAAGTATTTCTGATAGGAATCCTTCTTTCTTTTTGTACGAACCCTTGTTCTATTTTCTTGCCAAAAAACATATTTATTGGGGAGAACGAGCATAAGGGTGAGTTATGCCCAGCTTGTGCACAACGGCCTGTGGATAATGTGGACAACTCTGTGGATGACGCAAAATAAAAGGTGTGCCGATGTGGACAAAGGCTGGGGAAAAGGTTTTCAAGGTAGACACAGATAAGGGGGACATGAACAGATGAAGATGAAGAAGAAATGGTTGACGTCGCTTGTCTTGACTGTCGGGGTAGGGCTGTTGGTATCCGCCTGTGGAACGGGAGGGAATCAGGCTTCGTCCGGCAGCGGCACGGCAGGAGGAGGTACGGCGGAAAAGGTGTACGTGGTTGGTACCGACGCAGCGTATCCGCCGTTTCAAATGCTGGAGGCCGACAACAAGATCACCGGCCACGACATCGATGTGTTAAACGCGATTGCCGAAGCGGGCGGCTTCAAGGTCGAATGGAAGAATACCGGCTGGGACCCTTTGTTTGACGGTCTGGACAGAGGGACCGTAGACATCGGAATCTCGTCGATTACGATCACCGAAGAGCGCAAGAAAAAGTACGACTTTTCTGAACCGTATTTCGAAGCCAACCAGTTGATTCTCGTTGCCGAGGACTCACCGGTAAACAAGCTCGATGACTTGAAAGGCAAGAAAATCGGCGTGCAGGGCGCAACCACGGGCGGAGAAGTGGTAAAGAAAGCATTTGGCGACACGTATCAAGGGCTGAAGGAATACGACGACATGCCTTCCGCTGTGGATGATTTCTTTAACGGGCGCGTGGATGCCGTAGTCGGCGATAATGGCGTCATTCAATATTACGTGAAAAAAATCAAGGACAAGAAATTCAAACTGATCAAAGACGATTCTTTTGAAAAGGAGTATTATGGCATCATGGTCAAAAAAGGCAACACCGAGATCCTGAACAAGATCAACGACGGGTTGAAGAAGATCAAGGAAAACGGTAAGCTGCAAGAAATCTACAACCAGTATTTTAATAAAGAGTAAGAGGGAAGCGCGGACGGGTACGTCAACAGGCGTACCCTGCTGCTTTTTTCGTCCACAGCCAAACAACTTGGAGGGAGGATACAACTCTGGACTGGAGTGTCGTTTACGATTATCGGGAACTGTTCATTCGCGGAATTCTCAATACAATCCTGCTGACGGCCATCGCTACTGTCGTGGGAACGCTTCTGGGGCTGTTTATCAGTTTGGGGAAGCAATCGAGCAAGGCCTGGCTGCGGATTCCCAGCGCGATTTACGTCGAGCTGTTTCGGGGAACTCCGATGCTGGTGCAAATTTTGTTGATTCACTTTGCTGTTATCCCCTCCATTTGGGAGGTATTCTTCCCGGGCCAGAGCAGCCCGGAAGCCATTTATTCCGGTATGATTGCATTGTCCTTGAATGCAGCAGCGTATATCGCTGAAATTTTTCGCGCGGGGATTCAGTCCATTGACCCCGGCCAGATGGAGGCGGCCCGATCTCTCGGGATGACCAAAGGGATGGCTATGCGGCTGATCGTCATTCCTCAGGCGTTCACCCGCATGCTTCCCGCACTGGGAAATGAATTCATCTCGTTGTTGAAAGACTCTTCCCTGACTGCGGTCATCGCCACGCCGGAATTAAACTACGCGGCGATGAGCGTAGCCAAAAGCACCTTGGAGCGCTACCCTCCGTATTTGACGGAAGCAGCCGTCTATCTGGTGCTTACGCTGTTCTTGTCGAGAATCGTCGTCAGAGGACTGGAGAAAAAATATTCAACCAAGTGAGGGACTATTTGACTCTCGTTTTGGCGGATGATATAGTCATTCACATGGGATTTCAAATCCCAAGTTTTTACAAAAGAAAGGAATGTGCATCAGCATGCAAGGCAAAGTAAAATGGTTTAATGCAGAAAAAGGTTTTGGCTTTATTGAGCGTGAGGACGGCGGAGACGTTTTCGTACATTACTCGGCTATCCAAAAGGAAGGCTTCCGTACATTAGAAGAGGGACAAACCGTAGAATTTGATATCGTGGAAGGGGATCGCGGTCCCCAAGCAGCGAACGTTGTTATCGCGTAGCTTCTGATTGCAAACGCCAGCCACCGATAAAAGCAAATCCCCCTGTACCAAATGGTATGGGGGATTTTTTCATGTACGGCCTGTTGTCAGCCGATGATGCTCTGGATGTGCAGGGAACGGTGTTGACGCAAATCGAGGTACTCCCCTCTGCGGCGTACGAGAGGCCGCAGCGGCTCATCTGTATGAATCATGATGACTTCCACGCGATCACCTGAATTGAGGTAAGCTTCTGCCCCTACATACAGCATCACGACATAATGGATAAAGCGGGTGACAACCTGGGCGTTTAACTTGCCTGAGTAGGCCAAATCTTGTAACACGGATGCAGCTTCGAAAGGGGAGGTTCCCTTGCGATACACCCGGTCCGTGCAAATGGCGTCAAATACGTCTGCGACACTGACGATTTGGCATTCGATCGGAATGTGCTCCTGTGTGCGTCCTTCGGGATAGCCGCTGCCATCCAGCCGTTCGTGATGAAGAAGCGCACAGAGAGCAATCAGCTCGTCTGCTCCCTCCATTTGGCGAAGCAGATGCTCCCCGAGCCGGGCATGCTGCTTCATCACTTCGTATTCCTCGTCGGTCAGCCGCTCCGGTTTGAGCAGGATTTCTTCCGGTATCAGCATTTTGCCTACGTCATGCAAAAGGCCCGCCTGCCCCAGCAACACAATGTTTTCCTGCGTGTGTCCCATCAGCTTGCCGATTAATGCAGCCAAAATGCCCACATGCAGGGAGTGGCGGTAGGTGTATTGGGCGGTTCCTTCCTTTACGTAAATAAAACGCTGAACTCCGCAACGCTGCAGAATTTCGTCCAGCAACGGATAAAACACATGATTGAATTGATGCAGAGGAGGAATGGAACCGGTCGCGATCCGGATGAACAACTCCTCTGTTTGTTTGACAGCTTCCATGTATTCACGAGCTGCTTCCACTTCATTCCAATGGAGCAGGGGAGAAGGTGGGTCTGGTAAGTCGCCATCCTTGGCTACATATACCCGTTCGACCTGGTGTGCACAAAGCAAGCGGATATCGCTTTGGTGCAAGACCGCGCCAGCCGGCAGGAGCAAAAGCCCCTTCTCGTTGTATACGTCTTGTGCCAGCGTCTTTCCCGTAATGGAATGCGAAGGGTTTACCTCTTCCATGAGGATTCCTCCATTCAGTTGTCTTGCGCGGTAATTATTCCCTAATGATCGTAGTATATCATAGCTGTTTTTGAAAGCTTTACTAGAAAATTGTCGTAACTTGTAGAGATGTAAACATTTTGTAAAGGTTTTTTTAAGCTGGCGGGGAGGATTTTTTACATATGTAAGGAATAGGTATTAGGAAAGACGGAAGGAGGTTTGAACCATGAAATTTCAAATTCGTGGAGAAAACATTCAAGTTACCGCAGCACTTCGAGAGTATGTAGAAAAGAAAGTGGGCCGTCTTGCAAAGTACTTTGAAAACTCTAGCCCTGCAGATGTACAGGTTACGATGAGAGTTCTAAAGGGAGAAGGGACCATCGAGGTGACGATCCCTCTCAGCGGAGTAATCCTTCGCGCCGAAGAAACGCATGAAGATATGTACGCCTCCATTGATTTGGTGGTAGAAAAGCTGGAAAGACAGATTCGTAAGCATAAAACCAAATTAATACGCAAGCTCCGTACCGAATCGACCAACAAGGCAGCGGGGAATAGCCGCCAGGCGGTCGCCGTATTGACAGAAGACCTGGAGGAGGGGGAAGATGTCGACATCGACATTGTTCGGACCAAACGCTTTAACTTAAAGCCGATGGACGCCCAGGAAGCAGTCATGCAAATGGATATGCTAGGTCACAGCTTCTTCGTTTTCCAAAACAGCGACACGAACGACGTCAACGTCGTTTACCGCCGAAATGATGGTCGCTACGGATTGATTGAACCGAAATAAAGCCCGTCAAACAGGGAGTTGCTTATTCTGGCAACTCCCTTTACTTGTGCACTCCTATTCTCATTTGATAAAATATCAATTTAGGGAAGACGCATATGTAAAAGTGTCTTTTTATGGAAGTGGAAGTAGGAATCGCCCCTGAAGGCCTATAATGGTTTTTCGGCGGGAGGGTACATGAAATAGAAAGCAGATTGCCACTGGGAAGCCTCCGTTCGAGGACCCTGATGTGGCTGCGCAAGGGAAGTTATTCGAAGCAGTTTTGCCACTAGGAAGCCCCCTGACGGGGACTGCAGATGTGGCTGCGCAAGGGAAGCATAATCGAAGCAGTTTTGCCACTAGGAAGGGGTGTCCTTATGCTGGGACTCGTAAAAAAGATTTTTGGCGACAGCAACGAGCGTGAAGTCAAAAAGATGTTTAAGCGCGTAGAAAAGATCAACGCGTTGGAACCGACTGTACAAGCACTGTCCGATGAGCAGTTGCGGGCGAAGACGGAGGAATTTAAAAATCGGCTCGCGAAGGGCGAGACACTGGACGACATTCTAAACGAAGCGTTTGCGGTCGTCCGTGAAGCATCCAAGCGAGTTCTGGGCATGCGTCACTTTGACGTGCAGCTGATCGGCGGTATGGTCCTCCAGGAAGGACGTATTGCCGAGATGAAGACAGGGGAAGGGAAAACCCTCGTCGCGACGCTGGCGACCTACCTGAATGCGCTGCAGGGCAAGGGCGTACACGTCGTAACCGTCAACGAATACTTGGCTGAACGCGACTCTACCATCATGGGTCAGCTCTACAATTTCCTCGGACTTACAGTCGGTCTGAACAAAAACGGTCTGACTGCGGAAGAAAAGCGTGAAGCTTATAACTGCGATATTACGTACGGTACCAACAACGAGTTTGGCTTTGACTATTTGCGCGACAACATGGTGCTGTACAAAGAACAGATGGTTCAGCGCCCGCTTTACTTTGCGATTATTGACGAGGTGGACAGCATTCTGATCGACGAAGCGCGTACGCCGTTGATCATTTCCGGTGCTGCCAACCGCACTACAGAACTTTACTACATCTGTTCGCATTTTGTGAAGCGTCTGGAGGCGGAAACAGACTATACGGTGGACGAAAAATTAAAAATCGTTTCATTGACCGATGAAGGCGTGGCCAAGGTCGAGCAGGCATTCAACATTGAAAACCTGTACGATACCGCGCACATGACTCTCAACCATCACATCACCGCCGCCCTGAAAGCGCAAGTGCTCTTTAAGCGCGACGTGGACTACGTGGTGCAGGATGGCGAGGTTGTCATCGTCGATGAATTTACCGGCCGTCTGATGGTAGGACGCCGCTACAGCGAAGGTCTGCACCAGGCGATTGAAGCCAAGGAAGGGCTCCGTGTTCAGAGCGAGAGCATGACGCTGGCGACGATTACTTTGCAAAACTACTTCCGCATGTACCAAAAGCTCTCCGGTATGACCGGTACAGCCAAAACAGAGGAAGAAGAGTTTAAAAAGATTTACGGCTTGGATGTAGTCGTGATCCCGACCAACAAACCCGTTATCCGTCAAGATTTGCCGGACCTGGTTTTCAAAACCGAAGCGGCCAAGTACCGTGCGGTCGTGGCCGATATCGTCGAGCGTCATAAAAAAGGCCAGCCGATCCTGGTCGGTACGATTTCCATCGAAAACTCCGAGATGCTCTCGCAGCTGCTCAAGCAAAAGGGCGTACCGCATAACGTGTTGAACGCGAAGCAGCATGCGCGCGAAGCGGAGATTATCGCTCGTGCGGGTCAGTACGGCGCTGTCACCATCGCGACGAACATGGCCGGCCGCGGTACGGACATTCAGCTGGGCGAAGGCGTAGCCGAGCTGGGCGGTCTGCACATTATCGGTACCGAGCGCCATGAGAGCCGCCGGATTGACAACCAGCTCCGCGGACGTGCAGGACGTCAGGGCGACCCGGGTTCTTCCCAGTTCTTCCTCTCCATGCAGGATGAGCTGATGAGACGCTTCGGAGCGGACAACATCATGAACATGATGGACCGCCTCGGAATGGAAGAGGACATGCCGATCGAAAGCAGACTCGTTACGCGTGCTGTCGAATCCGCGCAAAAACGGGTGGAGGGCTCCAACTTTGACGCCCGTAAAGTGGTTCTCCAGTACGACGATGTCATGAACCAGCAGCGCGCAGTAATTTACAAGCAGCGCCGCGATATTTTGGAGCAATCGGATTTGAGCGAAGTTGTCCTGCCGATGATCTACAGCGTCATCGACCGTACTGTGGAAAACTTCTGTCCGAAGGAAGAGGTACCGGAAGAATGGAACCTCGAAGGCTTGGCCGAAGCAGCCAACAACGGCTTCCTGCACGATGAGATCATGACTGCGGACAAACTGAAGGGCAAAGAAGCCGAGGAAATCGTCGAGCTTCTGAAAGAAGAGGTCCTGAAGCAGTTCAAGCAGCGCGAAGTGGAAATCGGCGAGATGATGCGCGAGTTTGAAAAGGTCGTTGTACTCCGCGCTGTCGACAGCAAGTGGATGGATCACATCGACGCGATGGAACAGCTTCGACAAGGTATCCACCTGCGCGCTTACGGACAAAACGATCCGCTGCGCGAGTACCAATTCGAAGGCTACGAAATGTTCCAGTCGATGGTCGCTGCCGTCGAAGAGGAAGTGGCCATGTACATCATGAAAGCAGAGGTCAGCCAAAACCTGGAGCGTCAGGAAGTGATCCGCGGTCAGGCTGCAGATCAGTCTCAACTGAAAACGTCCGGTCCATCCGAGCGTCCTGACAGCGAGACCTCCGGTGACGCCGATCCGAAAAACCGCGCTCAGCGCCGCGCCGAGGAACAGGAGCGCCGCCGTCAGATGAAACGGAATCAATAAAAACGATAGATTCACTGTCATTTTTGCTAGAAAACAACGAAACCCACTCTTTTCCGAAGCCGGAGAGAGTGGGTTTTTTTCGTTATTCTTCCTGACCGTCAGACAGGCTTCGTCCCTTTCCCGCTTTCTTCGTTGGAAAAATGATCGCTGTTTGTCTGACACTGCAGGATTGTATCGAACGATTTTGATAGAAAAAATAGGGAAAATCTTTACAATCGGTAGTACAACAAATTTTCGATGGAGGATGATAGCGATGAATAGAGCAGTGAGAATGGTACTAAGCACAACACTGGTATTGGGCTTGGCAGCTTCCGCCCTCTCTGTGGTACAGACCCCGGCTTCGGGGAAAAGCAAGGAAAGGGCCTATCTCATCGCTTATAAAAACGACATCCCGAGTGATTTGGAAGAGAGAATCGAAGAATCGGGAGGATCAGTGGAGACTGTCATCGATGAAGTCGGCATCGTATCCGCCACCTCTGATGATCCGGACTTTTTAGAGAAGATCAGGGAAGACAAGGAAGTGCTGGCAGCGGAGGAGGAGCTGGAAATCTTCCTCGACGAGGAGGAGCCGGAAGCGGCGGACGGACAGCCGATTACGGATATACCTCAGCCAGACTGGGATGATCCCGATCAGAATTATTACGATTTGCAATGGGATATCAAGCGAATCACCAATAACTTCAAATCCCATGAGATCAGCAAAGGAAACTCAAGAACGGTTGTCGGGATTATCGATACCGGATTGGACTTCGACCATCCGGACCTGCGGGACAATGCGGATGAAGAGGGCAGCAAGACATTTGTGCCGGGGACGAAGGACGCATGGGACCAAAACGGACATGGCACGCATGTTGCCGGTTCCATCGCAGCCAATGGCAAGATGCTCGGGGTGGGCCCCAACCTGACTGTGCGAGCCTACCGGGTGTTCGGGGCAACAGGCGGCGCCCAGCAGTCCTGGATTACGGACGCATTGGTGGAGGCAGCCAATGATGGGGTGGACGTTGTCAATATGAGCCTCGGCGGCTGGAGGTGGATGGCTCACAACTACGGTGAAAAAGGAGACTCCGCCTCGATGGTGGCTTACCACAGGGCTGTCCAGTACGCGGTGAAAAAAGGTGTCACAGTCGTCGTCGCTGCCGGCAACGACTCAAGAAACCTGGGAAGTCTGCACGATATGCAGGAATATTGGAAGGAAACCTACGGCCTCGATATCAAAGGGCCATCCCGGGTAGTACCGGCACAAATCCCAGGGGTGATCACCGTATCGTCGTCCAATGAATGGTCCGAAGACGAAATCGCCTTTTACTCCAACTACGGCAACCCGATCGATATAGCTGCACCGGGCGGAGACAATGGACCGGAATACGACAGACTGTACCGCCAAGACCCGAAAGGAGACTATCTGGATAAACGCGACTTCCGCTATCGCGCCTTCTCCACCTATCCGACGTACTTGCCGCCTTACTTTACCTCTAATCTGAAGGGGTACGCATTTATGCACGGCACGTCGATGGCAGCGCCCAAGGTGGCCGGAATTGCAGCCGTGATCAAATCGGAACATCCGGATATGAAGCCGTCCCAGGTGGCAGCGTTGATCAAGAAAACAGCGGAGGACTTCGGGAAGCGAGGACAAGACAAGTACTTCGGGGCTGGGGAAGCAAATATTTACAACGCGCTGACGGAGTAAACAATGGTTTACATCAGCTTGAAAAACTAGATGCTGAACGGGGGAATGAAGCATGAGAACGACAGGAAACGTAATGGGTGTTCAGGCGCAATTCATCCTCGAGAGAATCGACGAGACGTGGAAGATACTAAAGCGGAGAATGCAGGACGCTCAAGGGGGGTACCTGTTTACAGACAAAGCGCATGCGGCTGCAACAGCAGCAGAGGATGCTTCGGCTGAGGGGGGCGGGGAAGCAGATGCTCACAATCAGGTGCTGGTCGGTGTCCAAAGCCCGGTCTTTGACGATCACAGGCTGACAACCGAGCTTCCCGAGCCCAACTGGGGCATTGAGCTGCCTTTGCAAGCTGCATTCATCACGGACACGGGAAGAGGCAGCCAGATGGGGAACGGATTATTCTCCCGCAGCACAAACAGCGTGAGAACAAGGCAAAAGAAGAAGCGTGCAGGGTTGTCGATCCTCCATTTGCTAGGCAGGATGGCTCGACCGGAAAAAGCGTCTGCAAGCCCGAACGAGCCGCAAGAGACAAGATCCGCTCCGGCACCGCCAAATCTGCCGGGAAGCCAAGGCTTCCGTTATTTGGGTCCCAATTCGTGATCACCGGTCATGTTGCGAATCCGCCGAATTACGGTACAATGATACATAGCATAATGAAGAGTAGGTGATTCGCACATGGCATTAATTGATATTGCGGACATCAAGCAAGAGATGTCGAGCATGGCTAAACGTTTAGCGGATATTAGGGGGTCTCTTTGACCTCCCAGTCAAGCAAGAGAGGATCGGTGAGCTGGAGGAGCGCATGCTGGCTCCGGACTTCTGGGACGACAACGACGCTGCCCAAAAGACGATCAGCGAGCTGAACGCCTTGAAGGGTCTGGTCGAGACCATGGGCAAGCTGGATGCCCAATACGAGGATTTGCAGGTCATGCTGGAACTGATCATCGAAGAAGGCGACGATTCGATGATTCAGGATGTGTACGACAGCACCCAGGCGCTGAAAAAGGAATTTGAAAGCTTCGAGCTGGAGCTGCTGCTCAGCGACCAGTACGATAAAAACAACGCCATTCTCGAGCTTCATCCGGGTGCAGGCGGTACGGAATCCCAGGACTGGGCGTCCATGCTGCTGCGCATGTACACACGCTGGGGGGAATCCAAGGGCTTCAAGGTGGAGACGCTGGATTACCTGCCAGGGGATGAAGCGGGGGTTAAAAGCGTTACGCTCTTGATCAAGGGGCATAATGCATACGGCTACCTCAAATCGGAAAAAGGCGTCCATCGTCTGGTCCGAATCTCCCCGTTCGATTCGTCGGGGCGCCGTCACACCTCCTTTGTTTCCTGCAATGTCCTGCCTGAGATCGAGGATGACACAGAGGTGAACATCCGTACGGAAGATTTGAAGATCGACACCTACCGCTCCAGCGGTGCGGGAGGTCAGCACATCAACACGACCGACTCCGCTGTCCGGATCACGCACCTTCCGACCGGCATTGTCGTGACCTGCCAGACGGAGCGCTCCCAGATCAAAAACCGCGAGCGGGCGATGAAAATGCTGGCAGCCCGTCTGTTTGAAAAGAAGCGGGAAGAGCAGGAGAAAACACTGCAGGCGATTCAGGGGGAGCAAAAGGATATCGCCTGGGGCAGCCAGATTCGCTCCTACGTGTTTCACCCATACAGCCTGGTCAAGGATCACCGCACCAATGTGGAGGTTGGAAACGTGCAGGCTGTCATGGACGGGGACATCGATTCGTTTATCGATGCATATCTCCGTTCGCAAATCAACCGTCCGGAACAGGCATGACTCTTTTCGGACAGCAAGAAGCGGGGGAGGCTTCCATGAAGGGAAAGCCGTTGATTCTCGGTCATCGCGGGGCATCACATGATGCCCCGGAAAACACCTGTGCTGCCTTTTCCATGGCCATGGAGCAACAAGCAGACAAGGTAGAACTAGACGTCCAACTGACAACAGACGGGCGTCTTTGTGTTATTCACGATCACACTCTGGAGCGGACCACCAGCGGCTTTGGCCCCGTTGGCGAAAAGACAATGGCCGAGCTTTCCGCACTGTCGGCAGGAGCCTGGTTCAGTCCCGAGTTCTCGGAACAAAAGGTTCCGGAGCTGGCAGACGTGTTGGCGCTTCTGCCCGAGGGAGCCACTGTGAATGTAGAGATAAAAAACGGTCCTGCATGGTACGAAGGAATCGGCACCGCAGTGGCCGAACAATTATGCATGTGGAAAAACAAGCTCTCGTTGATCGTATCCTCCTTTGACCATCAGGTTCTGGAAGAGGTGCATCGGCGGGAGCCTGCCTTGTATCTGGGGCTGCTGTACGAAGCGAGGCTGTACGACCCGGTTGCCTACGTGCGGTCGCTGCCGTACCCGGTATATTCGCTGCATCTCTGGCATGGTCTGATTACGGCGGAAATCGCCCGGCAGGCACACGCGGCTGGCCTTCGCGTTTTTGCCTACACCGTCGACGAGCCGGAGGATGTGGCCAGGCTGACGGCGTTCGGCATCGATGCGATCATGACCAACAAGCCTCGCGAGGTGCGGCAAATGAGCGGGCATCGGGTTTCACCTCGGATCTAATGCGCTTCTGCATGGAAAGAGACAAGCAAAAGGAAGAAGGAGAAAAAAATGCTCTACGTCGCTATGCTGTCCATCATCGATCAGGATTTGAACGCAAAAGTGCGTCCGGCCCACTTGGACTACATCAACGATTTGTACAAGCAGGGAAAAGTAGTGATGGCCGGCCCATTTACGGACAAGCAGGGAGGTCTGGTCATCTATAAAGCGGATACGCAGGAAGAAGCGCTTCGATTGGCTCAGGCTGATCCGGTGGTGAAGGAAGGAGCTCGAACGCTGGAATTGCGCGAATGGAGTCCTTTAAATTTTCCTCTGGGATAAGTTGACCAAATGGAGAATGAATAGAGCGCAGCAGAGGCATACTTAGCGAAGAAATATTCTTCAATAAGGAGGGAACAGCCATGAAGCGCTTCCCAATATCTGTCCTTACTGTTGCGCTTGTTCTATTTTTGAGTGCTTGTGGCGGAGGAGGCAACCAAGCCCAGCCGCCTGCCAATCAGCCAGCCGGAGAGACGACCCCAACCGCTCCTACTGGCGGGTACGATGCGGCGACGGCTGAAACGCTGTTTAAAAACAATTGCGCCAGCTGCCATGGACAGGATTTGTCCGGCTCAGTCGGTCCGAATTTGACCCAGGTTGGCGGCAAGTACACCAAGGAGCAGATTCTGGAGATCCTGAAAAACGGAAAAGGCGGCATGCCCGGCGGCCTAGTCAAGGATCAAGACGCCGAGACGGTGGCTGCTTGGCTCGCC
This sequence comes from Brevibacillus borstelensis, assembly GCF_003710865.1. Taxonomy (GTDB): domain Bacteria; phylum Bacillota; class Bacilli; order Brevibacillales; family Brevibacillaceae; genus Brevibacillus; species Brevibacillus borstelensis. The sequence continues at coordinate 21,934 of NZ_RHHO01000056.1, forward strand.
GACAAGAAATAGCTGTCATATCAATCAGAACGTGCGCTTCACTCGGCACACGTTGTAGCGCTGCATGGCGGTAGTCGAACATATGCATCGCTCGGGACCTGCAAAAACATGCATGGAACAAAGCGTCCGATAAATTGTCGGGCGCTTTTTCTATGGCAAGGGTTGTTTTTTGGATGAATGTTTATTATTATTTTTGTATAAAAATACAGATGGGGAGAGGGACTATGATCCGGGTCGGAATTGTCGGGGCAACTGGTTACAGCGGTGTCGAGCTGATACGTCTTTTGGCCGGCCATCCTCACGTGCAGGTGGCCAATTTATATTCCAGTACGTCAGAAGGAGAGTCGCTGGCAAGCGTGTTTCCTCACGTGCAGGCACTGGAGCTTCCCGTCCTGGCGAAAATAGATGCCGGGCAAATGGGAGCGGACAACGACGTCATTTTTCTCGCTACGCCTGCAGGGGTCAGTGCTGAGCTCTCGCCAGAGCTGGTCAAGAACGGCGCAAAAGTGATTGACCTGTCCGGTGATTTCCGTTTGAAGGACGGTGCTGCCTACACGCAATGGTACAAGCGGCAGCCGGCGGCGGACGAATGGCTGCAGAAAGCAGTTTACGGCTTGTCCGAATGGAAAAAGGAAGAGATTGCAGGAGCAGAGCTGATCGCCAATCCGGGCTGCTATCCGACTGCTGCACTGCTGGGAATGATTCCGCTGGCAAAATCGGGCTGGGTCAACCCGAAAAGCTGGATCATCGACGCCAAATCAGGTGTTTCCGGGGCAGGACGGGGTGTTTCGCTCGGGGTTCACTACAGTGAAATCAATGAAAGCATCCATGCATACAAGGTCTCGTCCCACCAGCATACGCCCGAGATTGAGCAGGAGTTGACGGGGCAGGCAGAGCTGGAGCAGCTCATCCAGTTCACACCCCATCTCGTGCCGATGACGCGGGGAATCCTGGTGACGGCCTATGGACAACTGGAGAAGGCAGCCGCTCTTTCCGAGCTTCAGGAGCTTTACCAGTCCTCCTATGCGGGAAAGCCGTTTGTCCGCCTTCGTCAGCCGGGCAGTCATCCGCGCACCAAAGAGGTGTATGGTTCCAACTATTGCGACATCGCGCTGCATGTAGATGATAGAACCGGCCGGGTCATTGTGCTTTCCGTAATCGATAACGTCGTCAAAGGAGCGGCAGGTCAGGCGGTGCAAAACATGAACATCATGCTTGGGCTGCCGGAGACAGCCGGTTTGCCGCTCGTACCGCTTTTCCCGTAGAGGAGGTATAAAATGCAGGGCATTGTCGTCATAAAATGCGGGGGCAGCACGATGGAGCAGCTACCCGGGAGCTTTTTTCAAACAATTGCACGGCTTCAGAAAATGGGGAAGCAGCTCGTGATCGTCCATGGAGGGGGACCCGCCATCAACAGCATGCTGGAGCGGCTGGCGATATCTTCCGTATTCGTGGACGGCCTCCGCGTGACCTGCGAGGATACACTGGAGGTTGTGGAAATGGTGCTCTGCGGCCAGATCAACAAATGGCTGGTCAGACGCCTGACAGAACACGGAGCGAGAGCGTGGGGCGTGAGCGGGATGGATGGAAGCATGCTCACGGCGGTACGGACGGAAAAGCCGCTGGGCTGGGTAGGCGAAGTGAAGGCGGTAGATGCCGCGATCCCGCGGACCATTCTCGGTCAGGGGTACGTGCCGGTGATAGCTCCGCTTGCCGCAGGAATTGACGGGGCAGAGAGGTACAATGTAAACGCCGATGTGTCGGCAGGAGCGATTGCCGCTGCATTGAGAGCCGAAAGCCTGATCATGGTGACGGACGTTCCGGGCATTTTAAAGCCGGAGGCGGATGGCACCAAAGCGCTTGTTTCCAAAACGGATGAGGCTGAAATCGGACGCATGATCAGCGAGGGAATGATCACAGGCGGAATGATCCCCAAGGTGCAGGCTGCGCTCGATGCGCTTTCCGCCGGGGTAGCGCAGGTCGTCATATGCCGCGGCACAGCGGAAGATTTGCTTAAGGTTTGTCAGGGTGAACCGGCCGGCACGGCAATCGTGGCTGCCGCAGCCGAAAAAAATCAAGCAGCACGTTGAGGAGGAGAAACCATGAGTACGACGACTGCTCCACTCCATTTGATGAATAACTATGCAAGATGGCCGATACACCTCGTAAAAGGGAAGGGAAACCGGGTCTGGGACGAGGCGGGCAAGGAATATTTGGACTTCATCTCGGGGATTGCCGTTACGTCCTTGGGACATGTGCCGACAAAAGTAGCCGGCAAGCTGCATGAACAGCTGGATATGCTCTGGCATTGCTCCAATCTGTTCCACGTTCCCGGCCAGGAGAAGCTGGCGGCAAAGCTGAGCGAGCTGTCGGGTCTTTCACGGACACTATTTTGCAACAGCGGCGCCGAGGCGAACGAAGGCCTGATCAAGCTGGCACGCCGCTATGCACAGAAGGTGAAAGGGACAGACCGCTACGAAATCATTACGTTTGGCCAGTCGTTTCACGGGAGGACGCTGGCGACCCTGACCGCCACAGGCCAGGAGAAGGTAAAAGACGGCTTCCTGCCGCTTCCCGAGGGATTCGTAACTATTCCCTACAATGATCTGGCGGCGGTGCATGAAGCCGTAAATGAAAAGACATGCGCCATCATGCTTGAGCTGGTGCAAGGGGAAGGCGGCGTGCATCCTGCATATGAGAAATTTGTCAAAGGGCTCCGCCAGATTTGCGACGAACACGGCCTGCTGCTTTTGATCGATGAGGTGCAGACCGGCATCGGACGGACCGGCACCTGGTTTGCTTTTCAGCAATACGGCATTTTGCCCGATGCGATTTCGCTTGCAAAGGGACTTGGCAGCGGATTCCCGATCGGCGCCGTTCTGGCTACCGAGGAAGCGGCTCAGGCATTTGCCCCCGGCACCCACGGGACGACCTTCGGCGGCAATCCGCTCGCTATGGCTGCAGGTTTGGCCACGCTGGAAACCATCGAGGAAGACGCAATGCTGGAGCGGGTGAACGAGCTGCATCAGCTGCTGGTAAGCAGCTTGCAGCAAATCAAGGCAGCCTTTCCGGACAAAGTGGTCGAAATCAGAGGCAAGGGCCTGCTTTTGGGGATGGAGCTTTCGATCCCGGCAGCTCCTGTACTGGATTACGCGCGGGAAAAAGGGCTGCTGCTGTTGCTCGCGGGACCTCAGGTCATACGGATGCTGCCGTCGTTTATTACAACGGAAAATGAAGTGGCACAGGCAGCAGCGGTGCTAAAGGAAGCGATCGCCCAAGCGTAGCTTTCAAATAGAGGGGACGGTGGGCAAGACGTGTACGCGTGCCAGTGAAGAGAAGCTTTATGGCCACGCAAAAGACAGCAGGAAAATAGTTGCAACGAGTAGGAAAAGATAAAAAACTCGTTGCATTTTTATAATCATAAATGTATATTAATACAGTAAGTTGCATAAATTTTCGCAAGTGAGTGCCCTTTGGAGAGGAGTGGCTTTCATAGATGGATAAAGAGAAACAGGGATTGGGACCAGGTTATTTGACGCTGGAGACAGGTGAAGTATTCGCCGGAACGCTGTATGGAGCGCCGCTGGAAGGAATCGGGGAAGTGGTTTTTCATACAGGAATGACAGGGTATCAGGAAGTGATGAGCGACCCGTCCTTCGCCGGTCAGATCGTCACGTTTACGTATCCGCTGATCGGCAATTACGGAGTCAACGACAACGATTACGAGGCAGCCAAGCCCGCTTTGGCCGGGATGGTCGTCAGTGAGCTGTGCATGGAGCCCAGCCACTATCAATCGGTTCGCACACTGGCGGAAACGGCAGAGGATTTCGGCTTTCCGATCCTGGCGGGTATCGATACGCGGACGATTACGAAGCGAGTGCGCCAGGACGGGCCGCTGTGGGGAGCCATTTCCGATCAACCCCTGGCAGCGGAAGAAGTAGCCGCACTCAAGACCAAACACATCAAAAAGTCGCTGGTCGCAGAAGTATCCTGCCAAGAGATAAAACGCTACCCGGGCTCGCAGGAGCATGTGGTGCTGGTCGATTTGGGGATGAAGCAATCGATTCTGGACGCGCTGCTGGAGCTTGGCTGCCGGGTGACGGCGGTGCCGTTCGACACGCCGTACGCCCAGATTCAAGCGCTGCAGCCGGACGGACTGCTCTTTTCCAATGGACCCGGCGATCCGGAAGATCTGCATGCCTATTGCAGTGAATGGAGAAAAGCGGCTGAGCAGTATCCGACGCTCGGTATCTGCCTTGGTCATCAGGTTCTCGCGCTGGCGTTCGGAGGAAAGACGGAGAAACTGAAATACGGCCACCGCGGAGGAAACCATCCGGTCAAGGAGCTTGCGACCGGCAAAGTATACATGACCTCGCAAAATCACGGCTATGTCGTAAAGGAAGAGTCGCTGGACAAACGGCTGCTCACGGTTACCTACCGCAATGTAAACGACGGATCGGTAGAGGGCATTCGCCATCAATTGCTGCCGGTCATGAGCGTCCAGTTCCATCCGGAAGCCCATCCGGGGCCAAGCGACACCTCACATATTTTTCAACAATTCTTGCAGTCGATGCGTGTAGTGGGAGCGAAGAGATATGCCTAAATTGCCGCACATTCAAAAAGTGTTAGTCATCGGGTCGGGACCGATCGTGATCGGTCAGGCGGCGGAGTTTGATTATGCCGGAGCACAGGCCTGCCTTTCCCTGAAGGAAGCGGGGGTCAAGGTCGTGCTTGTGAACAACAACCCGGCCACGATCATGACAGATGAACAAGTTGCCGACAAAGTCTATTTGGAGCCGCTGACGGTAGAGTCCGTGACAGCAATTATCGCCAAGGAGCGTCCGGACGGCCTTTTGCCAACGCTGGGCGGTCAGACGGGATTGAACCTAGCCGTGTCCCTGGCGGAAGCGGGCGTATTGGAAAAGTACGATGTAGAGCTGCTGGGAACTCCTTTGGAAGCGATCCAAAATGGTGAAGACCGCGAGCTGTTCAAGAAGCTGATGCAAAAAATCGGCGAGCCTGTGCCGGAGAGCGCCACTGTCGAATCTGTCGAGGCTGCGGTCGCCTTTGCCGACTCCATCGGCTATCCCGTTATCGTCCGTCCTGCCTATACGCTGGGTGGAGCGGGCGGCGGCATCGCGGACAGCGAGCAATCCCTCCGGACAGTAGCGGCAAACGGAATCGCCGCAAGCCCGATCGGTCAGGTGCTGATCGAACGCAGCGTCAAAGGCTGGAAAGAAATCGAATACGAAGTGATGCGGGATGCGAGCGATACGTGCATCATCGTCTGCAACATGGAAAATCTGGACCCGGTGGGTATCCACACGGGAGACAGCATCGTTGTCGCGCCTTCCCAGACGCTGACCGACAGGCAGTACCAGATGCTCCGCAGTGTATCCACCAAGGTGATCCGCTCGCTGGGCGTGGTAGGCGGCTGCAATATCCAGTTCGCCCTCGACCCGAACTCGGACAGCTACTACCTGATCGAGGTCAACCCGAGAGTGAGCCGCTCCAGTGCGCTCGCATCCAAAGCGACCGGCTATCCGATCGCCCGGATCGCGGCCAAACTGGCGCTTGGCTACAATCTCGACGAAGTGTTGAATCCGATTACCGGCTATACGTATGCCAGCTTTGAGCCGACGCTGGACTATATTGTAGTGAAAATCCCGCGCTGGCCGTTTGACAAATTTCCGCTGGCGGACCGGCAGCTGGGGACCCAGATGAAAGCGACCGGTGAAGTGATGTCGATCGCCCGCAATCTGGAAGCGGGACTGCTCAAGGCTGTGCGCTCCCTGGAGCAGGGCTGCACGCATCTGAGCCGTCCCGATCTGGCAGCGTGTGATCGGGAGACATTGGTCCAGCTCGTTCAGGAAGCGACCGATGTGCGGCTGTTTGCACTAGCCGAAGCGATCCGAAAAGGCTTTACGGAAAGCGAGCTGCATGGATTGACAGGGATTGATCCGTTTTTCCTGCGAAGCCTCGCAAAGATCGTGTCGTTGGAAAAAGAGCTGGCTGCATGCGAAACGCTGACCCCCGAACTGCTGACGGAAGCGAAGCGACGCGGATTTGCCGACGAGACGATCGCCGGGCTGATCGGCTGCACGGCAGCGGAAGTAAAGCAGCTCAGAGTGCAGTACAACATCAAGCCGACGTATAAAATCGTCGATACCTGCGCCGCAGAGTTCGATGCGCAAACGCCGTACTACTATTCTGATTGGCAGGGTGCCGATGAGGTCGAGGAGCTGACCGGCAAAAAAGTGCTGGTGCTCGGCTCAGGGCCGATCCGGATCGGACAGGGGATTGAATTTGACTACTGCTCGGTACACGCCGCAAAAGCACTGCAGGCAAAGGGGATCGCGGCCATCGTCGTCAACAACAACCCGGAGACGGTGAGCACCGATTACGAGACAGCGAACCATCTCTACTTCGAGCCGCTTCACGCGGAAGACGTGCTGCACGTAGCGGAGCGGGAGCAGGTGGACGGAGTCATGGTGCAGTTCGGCGGACAAACGGCGATCAATCTGGCCGCCAAGCTGGAAGCAGCAGGTTTGACTGTGATGGGAACGAAGCTCGAAGCGATTGAGCGGGCAGAGGATCGCGAGCTCTTTTACGCCATGCTCAGAGGGCTGGATATTCCGCATATCCCGGGGCAGGGTGTATCCACGCTGGAGGAAGCGGCTGCAGCAGCGTCTACCGTAGGGTACCCGGTCCTGCTGCGTCCTTCCTACGTCATCGGCGGGCAGGGCATGGTCGTGGCACATGACATCGATGAGCTGTCCGCCACGATTGAGGGATGGTTGAGCCAGCCAAACAGCCAGGACTTTTTCCCGCTTCTCGTCGACAAATACGTACCGGGCATGGAAGCGGAAGTAGATGCCGTCTGTGACGGCCAATCGGTATTGATCCCGGGCGTCTACCAGCACGTGGAGAAGGCCGGGATTCACTCAGGCGACAGCGTTGCCCTTTTCCCGGCACCGTACCTGACTGACGAAGTCAAAGCCACGATCGCACGCTACACCGAAGCCATTGCCCGCGAGATGGGAGCGGTAGGCCTGATCAACATTCAATTTGTCATCAGCGGCGATACGGTATACGTGCTGGAGGTAAACCCTCGCGCTTCCCGTACCGTGCCGATTACGAGCAAGGTGACGGGCGTTCCGATGGTCGAGCTGGCCGTCCGCGCCCAGTTGGGAGAGAAGCTGGCGGAGATGGGGTACAAAGCAGGTCTTTTGCCTGACATTCCGTTTGCCGTAGTGAAAGCGCCTGTTTTCTCGACCGTAAAGCTGACCGGTGTGGACCCTGCGCTCGGCCCGGAAATGAAGTCGACGGGAGAGGTGCTCGGTCTGGGCCATAGTTTCGCTGAAGCGGCAGGAAAGGCGTTTGCTTATAAAGACAGCATTTTTTCAAGCTGGCAAGCAGGACAGATTTGCCTGGTATCTTTGGCGGACGGAGACAAAACGGCAGAGGTGCTGCCTGCGCTGAAGCGATTGCAGGAGCAAGGCGGCGTATTGGCAGGAACGCCAGGAACGGCCGCATGGCTCAAGGAAAACGGCTTGAGCGTCGCTCACGTGATCGGGGATGAGCAGGAGCTTGTGGAGCTGGTTCAGACCGAGGGTGTGGCCTTTGCCCTGATTACGGCGACCAAAGGAAACAGTCGCGGGCGCAGCGGTTTTGCCCTCCGCAGCCGGGCCGTCCAACAAGGATTACCGTTGTTTACTTCCAGTGAGACATTCGCTTTGTATGTGCAAGCCATTTCGGAGAAAAGAGGTGACGGGCATGCAGCCTGTGAAGATATTGGATCGCTTTCCAAACGCACAGTGGGCCAAATTTAAGGGGAAAGACCTTTTGCGGGTCGATGAATTCAGTGGAGAAGAGCTGATGCAGCTTTTGGAGCTGGCGGCTCACATCAAAAAGCTGCAGAAGAACGGTCAGCCGTACCAGCCCCTGCAAGGGAAAACGCTGGGAATGATTTTTGACAAGTCATCCACCCGCACCCGCGTTTCCTTTGAAGTCGGCATGTACCAGCTCGGCGGCATGGCGATGTTTTTGAGCGGCAAAGAACTGCAGCTCGGACGGGGGGAGCCGATCAGCGATACGGCGAAAGTCATGTCGCGCTATGTTGACGCGATCATGATTCGGACGTTTTCCCATGCCGGTGTGGAGGAATTGGCGGAGCACGCCTCGATCCCGATCATCAACGGACTCACGGATGACTTCCACCCGTGTCAGGCATTGGCCGACATGCTCACGATCTGGGAGCACAAGGGCAAGCTGAAGGGGATCAAGCTGGCCTACGTAGGAGACGGAAACAACGTGGCCAATTCGCTCGTGCTGGCGGCTGTGCTGCTGGGTATGGACGTTCGCGTCGCCACGCCGCCGGGATATGAAATGAATGCGGCCATCGTCGAGCAGGCAAAAGGATATGCGCAGGCAAACGGTGGAAAGCTGCTCGTGACCCACGATCCCGTCGAGGCAGTCAAAGACGCTGATGCCGTGTACACCGATGTCTGGACCAGCATGGGCTTCGAGGCGGAAAACGAGCAGCGGCTGCAAGCGTTCGCTGCTTATCAGGTGAACGAAAAGCTGGTCAGCCACGCCAGCCCGGAATACCTCTTTCTGCACTGCCTGCCTGCTCACAGAGGGGAAGAAGTATCTGCCGGCGTGATCGACGGTGCAAACTCCGTCGTCTTTGATCAGGCGGAAAACAGGCTGCATGCGCAGAAAGCAGTGTTGGCTGCTGTTGTGTGAATATAGTTCTAGGTACAAATTCCTATTTATAATTGAAGCTTATAGACTATGAATCTATTATTGCCGAATTTTGTCACTTATGTGTAAAATATAGGCATGAAAGCGCGAAGAAGTACAGACTGTATCTGGTCGCTTGGTCTGTATGGAGCCAGTAGCGAATCCGCCTTTTCCCTCGGGAAAAGGGAAGCTGTACAGGCTGTATTTGGTCGCTTGGCCTGTACGTTAGAGCTAAGTAGCGAAACTAGCTTTCTCCACTATTTATTTAAGGAGGGGAATGGCATGAAAAAATGGTTTGGAGCACTTCTGTTGGTAGCAGGTATCGTTGCTGCAACTTCTGCTAACTGGTACGTTGGCTAAAGGTAGGAAAACTAGAGAAACACCGCTTGTTCAAAGTGGTGTTTTTCATTGCTTTTTCGGAGGTAACGAAACATGCTGCTTGACGTGATAGCCTTCTCGTTTTTAATCGCTTTCCTCAGGGGCGGACGGGTGAAGAGCATTCCTACCTTTAACGGATTGGCCTTTCTGGTGATTTGTATTTTGCTCCAGATTACATCAGGCTTTTTCCCGTCGATTGGTGGAATATTTGTATCCGTTGCCTATCTGGCACTGCTGCTCTTTTTTTACTTCAACAGGGAGCATGAAGACATCAGGATTTTTATGATCGGGTGGTTTTTGAACGCGCTGGTCATCTGGCTGAATGGAGGGCGCATGCCTGTCGATATCGAGCAGGCAAAACAGCTTCCTTACCCGATAGAGCCTTTGTTGAATGGCACGGATTTCAAGCACTCGCTTTTGACGGATCAAACGGTGTTCCCTTTCCTTGCAGATATTATGCATATGCCGTTCCCTATTCCGAGGCTGATCAGTATTGGCGACCTGTTTATTATGTTGGGGACGTTCCTTCTTGTTCAGCGCATTACAAACAAGCCTATCTCTTTAATACGATTGCGCGAAGGTAAAAATTATGCAGAAAAATATTGACCTCACCCGTTTTTTCAAACATCTGTTTATTCAGTTTTTTCTCCCTCTTGCAGCGATCGCCGTATTTGTTTCGGTGCTGCCGGATTGGGAGCCACGCAATCACTGGAGCGTCTTGTTCATCTTTACGCTTTTGACCATCGTAGGGGCTTTTGCCCCTATTAGCACATTTAACGCGAGACTGACTGTCAATAATGCATTGTTTTTTTCGGGAATTCTCTTGTATGGCACATGGGTTGCGGTCTGGGCCGCAGTCGTTGAATTATTGATTGTGACCGTACTGAGCCGTTCTTCCTTGAAGAAGGCCATGTTTAACTGCGGGCAAATCCTGCTGACTCTCTGGCTGGTAGGATTTTTACATCATGCCGCCGACTCGGCCGGTATCCCGTGGATGTTTTCGGACCTGTTGCTGATTCTTGTTTATTGGTTTGTCAACACGTCACTGGTGGCTTCGGGAATCTCCTATTTCTTTCATGTAAAGTGGCTGGACACCTTTGCGAGCATGGTCAAAGGTGGGTCAAACACGTACATTATGCTCATGATTATCGGCGGTATTGGAGCCAGGCTGGTAGCACAATACGGATGGCTTTCGCTCATTCCGTTGCTGGCTGCGTTTATCTCCTTGAATATTGTATTCCGCCAATATTTTCGCAACATTAACAAGCTCCAACAAAAAATGGACGAAATCCAAACCTTTAACCACAGCTTTCTGACGACAATGGCAGCTTCGATCGATGCCCGTGACCACTACACGAGCGGCCATTCGCAGCGTGTGGCCCACTGGGGACGGGAAATTGCGCGTGCTATCGGGATGCCACCGGATAAAGTGGATGAAGTCTATTTTGGCGGCATCTTGCATGACATCGGAAAAATCGGTATCGAGGATCACATTCTCAATAAAAAAGGAAAATTAACACCGGAAGAGTACGACAAGATCAAGCAGCATACGGTGATTGGATATGAAATTATCTTGCAGGCAGGGATGTTTCACGAACTGCTGCCCGCCATTCGCTCCCACCACGAACGGATCGACGGGAAGGGCTACCCGGATGGCTTGAAGGGGGACGAGATCCCGCTGATGGCCCGTATTTTGGCCATCTCCGACGCATTTGACGCCATGGTTGCGGATCGTCCCTACCGGAAAGGACTCCCGGTCGAAGACGCACTTCAGGAGATCAGGAAAGGGGCAGGGACACAGTTTGATGCAGAACTGGCCTACCAATTCATTCGCGTGGTCAGTCAGTTGTCCCGGGAAGAGCTTGAAAAAATAATCCAGCAAGATAACCAAACGCAGTTACAGGAGGTGCTTCAGTAAGAACACCTCGCTGTAACTGTTTTTATTTTCCCGCGTTGCCATCCGGTAACGGTCAGCCGGCAAGCTCGTTCCAGATTCGTTTGATCGTCCACACGCCTTCCTGGCAAGAAATCCGGTAGACGTCCGGGTTGGTCAGGGCTTCCCAGTCGGCAAAGCCGTATGTATCGTCGAGCTGCTTCAGGAGGAGGGCCATCAGACAGCCATGGGTGACCAGTACGGTATGAGAGAAGGGAGCGGAAAGCGCATCACGGAGCAAGGATAACCCGCGATTCATGGCTTCCTGGCTGCTTTCACCGCCTTCGTAGCACAGCGTCAGATCAGAAAACGTGTCTCGCAGGCGCTCGTACCAGTCAGGCATCGAATATGCGGAAAGGACTCTCTCTTCGAGCCGGCTGTCAGTCTCGATCTCCAGTCCGAAATGCCGGGCAAGCGGCTCCGCAGTAGCTTGTGCACGCAAATAAGGACTTGCGATGATCCGTTCAACCGGTATGTCCGTAAAAAAGGCAGCCAGCGCGGCAGCTTGCTGGCAGCCCAAAGGCGTGAGTGCCGCGTCAGGGTCCTGGCCCTCTGCTTTACAGTGTCTGACGAGGTAAAAATGTTTCATAGAGAAACCTCCCGTTGCGAGTGAAGTGGACAAAAGCGCAAAGCCGAGTGTAAAAAAGCTTGGACAAGAACATGTGTTTTCTAGATAATAGTGGGAATGGAAAATTCTTTTCCCCGAATCCAAACAGGAGTGTGAAAGTTGATGATTCCTACCTACCAGGACGCCGACATTATTTTGAAGCTGTACCAGCAGTACGAATCGGAGCGAATGCAAGAAGCGAAAAAGTGGTTCTCCCATACGATCGCAAATAAAGAATGGAGCTACGATACGTTCATCGGGCGCTATCCCCGCGGGAGCGAGGAATTTGCCCGTTTTGTCACGCTGTATGGCTTTTTCGAGATGATCGGTGTTCTCCACAAAAATGGTCTCGTCCACCCCGATCTGCTGTTTGACATGTGGTATATCAACGGTTTTTATGTGCCGATGTACCCGATCATCGCAGGGTGGAGAGCGGAGGGCGATATTCACATAGCTGAAAATTTCGAGCGCCTGGCCGCAGCCGAGCTGGCATGGATCAGAGAGCACAAGGGAGAGGAATACGTCCCGCAGGTTCCATACAAAATTCATGCATAACGATGTTGAAACAATTAACCGGAATAGTCTGGACCAGTTGGCGGAACCTCCTCCAGGGTGTATTTGACCTCGGAAAAGTTGCGGATCGCCAGTTCTTCTCTGGTCCGCTTTCCGGTTTTTTTGTCGATCACGAGCCTCCAGATTTCATTGCGTCTGTAATTTTTTCCACCCCGGCGCATAAACTTGTGATTCCGCTCTTCGAGATGATAGGAGAGCGGCCACTCGCGATCTGTGTAAATCGCTCCCTTGAGATGCTTATCTGTCAGATTGACGCGCAATTGAAAGGTTTGCTTTGTCGGGTTGTAGAGGCGAAGATCGACATAGTTGTAAAAAACGCTGGCACCGCTGCCAAAAGGCAGGACGCGCTGATCGTCCGGAAAAGGATCAAACTGATGGTGGTGCCGTTCCGCAATCTCGAGCGGCGTGTGAAGCGCCATCCAGAAGAGCAGGTTGGCAAGCTGGCACAGGCCGCCGCCAACACCTGTTCGCACCTCTCCTTGTGACAAAAGCAGTCCTTCCACGTAGCCTTTTTCCTTTGTCGTCTTGCCTACCCGGTTCCAGAAGGAGAAGGTTTCCCCGGGCCTGATCAGCAGTCCGTCAATGGACGGAATCGCAATCCGCAAATTGATGATTTTGTTTTCCTGCAGATGTGGATCGGAGCTTCCCAGCTTTCTCCGAAGCAAGGACTGATGCTTTTTGCACGTGAATGAAAAAGAGGGGGCTTGCTGCTGGCGGGCAAAGCGAACCCCGGAAACGCGGTCAGACAGCATTCGGCCAATTCTCTTTTGGCTGACCCGCAGGTGATAGAACAAGGGATGAAGGCGAGACAGTGTCAGGGAAGTCACATCCTTTACTCAAGAGATAGTCAAAGCGAGAAGGCAGGAGAGCAGGTAAATCCATTGCCAGCTTCAAACAGGCACCGCTTAGCGGGGCGCGGCGGGAGAGGCATGCGTTCAAACATCGGAAGCCGGTCAATTCAGAATCGTCTGATATGATCATACACGAGTGATTCACATTTTAAAAATGAACAGATAAAAACGGGCTGTACCTGGTCTTGCCCCTTGGTACAACCCGTTTTTCAGCCTTTCGCACTACCGCGGCATTCGGCTAAGTCTATTGTTTCATGCCTGTGGCACTTTTCAGCAGGTTTACTGTTTTATGCCTGCGGCACTTTTTGGCAAGACCTACTGTTTCATGCCTGTATAGATGTGGATCGCGTCTCTCAAAAATTCGGCCATGCCTGGCTGATTCTGATCGTAGTACGCTTTGAACCGCTCGTCATCTACATACATTTGAGCAAGCCCTGCATGTGCCTCTTTGCTGTACTCGCTCCAGGAGTGCATCAGCCACTGCTTATGCAAATCCGCCGCTTTTTGGGCGAGAGCGCTTCCCGGATCGCCGGTTTTGAACGCCTCAGCCAATGTGGTGGCAACTTCACTCTCCAGGCGCTTTACTTCCGCAAGCTGCTCCTGTGTCATGTTCTTCAGCTTTTGATTGGATTTGTCTACAACGTCGTCTCCGTACTTTTTGCGAATTTCTTCTCCGTACGTTTTCTCGTTATCGTCAATCAGCTTTTGTTTAAGCCCTTCGAACTTCTCTTGATCGGTCATGGTCATTCTCCCTTCCATAGAAGCGATTGTCTTTTCAACATTTTTGATCAGCAGATCGAGCTGCTTTCTTCTGTCGAGGAGCTGCTCACGATGTTCTTTTAGCGCCTGGGCCCGGCTGAAGGACGGGGAGGTCACGATCTCCTTGATCACGTCCAGCGTAATCCCCAATTCTCTGTAAAACAGAATTTGCTGCAACCGATCGACCTCCGCCTGACCGTAAATCCGGTACCCTGACGAGTTGATTCTCGCCGGCTTAAGAATCCCGATCTCGTCATAATACCGCAGCGTTCTCGTACTGACTCCCGCCAATTGGCCCAGCTTCTGCACCGTATATTCCATGTGCTCACCTCCTGACACCATCACTGTACACCTTTACGTATGCGTCAAAGTCAACGGGATTTGTAAAAAAAATTTCCGGAAAAGCTTGTCTGCTTCTCAAAAACGTCAGGGCGACCTCCGCTTGCCTTGATATGGCTAGGGAGAGAAGCGAAAGGACCAGGCTCTGACGAACACGGAGTATCTTCTCGGATCGGCAAACCCCAACGGCCTGTATGCATTTTCATGAAAGGAAAAAGCATATCTATGCAATTGGCGGATCATGTGCCTGTTATGAACGGAGTAGGCTAAGGCGGGGTACACTTCTTTGCCTCTTCTTTATATTCATTATTTCCAACAGGTTGGCATGCGTCTGCTTTATCTATAGTCCTCTCATTTGGTGAAGACCTCGCCTGACCGTGGCAGCAGCTTTGACCGTTTGGATTCGCGGATGATAGACTCCGCTTCACCGAAGGAATCAAAGCTGTGCAGGTCCAGGCAGCCCGTGCTCGATCGCTTGAAGGCTTCGGGGAAACCTCTGCCTAGGATCGAGGCTGCTGCTCTAGTTGTAACATGAAAAAAAGAAGGAGGAAACAAAAAAGGCGTTGTATTTTTATAAGTTAGTATGTATAATTACTCATAAATAATTTTTCTACACGGGGAGAGAAAGAACGATGGCAAAAGATAAAATTGTTTTGGCCTATTCAGGCGGTTTAGATACATCTGTAGCGATCAAATGGCTGCAAGACACATACAATTACGACGTCATTGCGGTAGCGCTGGACGTAGGAGAAGGAAAGGACCTTGATTTTGTCCAGAAAAAAGCGCTGCAGGTCGGTGCACTGAAGTCGATCGTCGTCGACGCGAAAGAAGCTTTTGCCCAGGAATACGTGCTTCCGGCGCTGCAGGCAAACGCCATGTACGAAGGCAAATATCCGCTCGTGTCCGCTTTGTCCCGCTACCTGATCTCTCGCGTTCTGGTAGAGATTGCTGAAAAAGAAGGCGCTGTCGCTGTCGCGCACGGCTGCACAGGCAAAGGAAACGACCAGGTTCGCTTTGACGTTTCCTTTACGGCTCTGAATCCGAATCTCAAAATCGTAGCGCCTGTCCGCGAGTGGGGCTGGACGCGTGACGAAGAGATTGAATATGCGAAAAAGAACAACATCCCGATCCCGATCGATCTGGACAATCCATACAGCATCGACCAAAACCTGTGGGGCAGAAGCTGCGAGTGCGGCGTTCTGGAAGATCCTTGGGCCGCACCGCCGGAGGGCGCGTACGATCTGACCAAATCCATCGCCGATGCGCCTGATCAGCCGGAGGAAATCGAGATCACCTTTGTCAAAGGAGTGCCGACTGCGCTGAACGGCGAAGAGCTGCCACTCTCCGAGCTGATTCTGAAGCTGAACAAAATCGCCGGAAACCACGGCGTCGGCCGCATCGACCATGTGGAAAACCGTCTGGTCGGCATCAAGTCCCGGGAAGTGTATGAGACTCCTGCCGCGACGACATTGATCCTGGCGCACCGTGAGCTGGAGTTCCTGACCCAGCCGAGGGAGGTGGCCCAGTTCAAGCCAATCGTCGAGCAAAAAGTGGCGCAGGTCATCTACGAAGGACTTTGGTATTCGCCGATCCGCAATGCCCTGCAAGCCTTCATCGAAGAAACGCAAAAATACGTTACCGGCGTGGTGCGCGTGAAGCTGCACAAGGGGCATGCCATCGTCGTTGGCCGCAAATCGGATTCGACCCTCTACAGTCACGAGCTGGCTACGTATGCGGCGGGTGACCAATTCGACCACAAAGCGGCGATCGGCTTTATCAAGCTGTGGGGCCTGCCGACCAAAGTGTACGCGCAAGTAAATGAGGGCGTGCTGCATGAAAATATGAAAACGCCGATCAAGATTTTGGACGAAAAGGATGCGATTGTGCAATGAAACTGTGGGGAGGACGCTTCACGAAGCCGACGAATCAGCTTGTAGAAGAATATACAGCTTCCATCTCTTTCGACCAGCAGATGTGGCGGCAAGATATCGTCGGCAGCCTGGCTCACGTGGCGATGCTGGGCAAGTGCGGCATCCTGCCGATGGATGAGGTCAGGCAGATTATTGCCGGCCTGAAGAAGGTAAAGGAAAAAATCGAACGGGGCCAGGTGCAATTTCTCGTGGCCCACGAAGATGTGCATATGAACATAGAAAAGATGCTGATCGAAGAGATCGGTCCGGTCGGCGGCAAGCTGCACACGGGACGGAGCCGCAATGATCAGGTAGCTCTCGATATGCACTTGTATTTGCGGGAAAAGCTGATGGAGATCATCCAGCTTTCCATGTATCTGCAAGAGGCGCTGTTGGAGCAGGCGAGCAGCCACCTGGATACGGTGATGCCGGGCTACACACATCTGCAGCGGGCCCAGCCGGTCCTCTTCGGCTACCATATGATGGCGTATGTGTCCATGCTGCAGCGCGACATCGAGCGGATGCGCGACTGCTGGAAACGGGTAAACGTGCTGCCGCTCGGGGCGGGTGCGCTGGCTGGCACCACATTCCCGATCGACCGCGCTTTCGTCGCCGAGCTGCTGCAGTTTGACGGCATTTACCTGAACAGCATGGACGCCGTGAGCGATCGCGACTTCATCGTGGAGTTCCTGGCAAGCGCCTCCCTTTTGATGGCGCATCTCTCCCGCTTGTGTGAGGAGCTGGTGATCTGGAGCAGCCAGGAATTTTCCTTTGTGGAGCTGGACGATGCATTCTGCACCGGCTCCAGCATCATGCCGCAGAAAAAGAACCCGGATGTGGCGGAGCTGGTCCGCGGAAAGACGGGGCGGGTGTACGGCAACCTGTTTGGTCTTTTGACCGTGCTGAAAGGACTGCCGCTCGCGTACAACAAAGACATGCAGGAAGACAAGGAAGGCATGTTCGATACGGTTGCGACTTTGCATGGTGCGCTGGCTCTGCTCACGCCGATGATCCAGACGATGCAGGTCAAGACGGACCGGATGCGCCAGGCCGTGACGCAGGACTTTTCCAACGCCACGGACCTCGCCGACTATTTGGTTCGCAAGGAAATGCCGTTCCGCCAGGCGCATGAAGTGGTGGGACGCGCCGTGCTCTACTGCATCGAGCAGCAGAAATACTTGTTGGACCTGTCGCTCGACGAGTTTCGGATGTTCTCCGCTGACATTGACAGCGACGTGTATGAAGCACTGGCAGTGGAGACTGTCGTCAATGCCCGCAATGTTCTCGGGGGAACAGCGCGTGGCCAGGTGGAAGCGCAAATCTCCGCATACCGCGAGCTGCTCAAAGACACACACGCCTGGGTCGACAAAAACAGCCAAAAGGTTATGATCGAATCATTGATTGATGTAGGGTCGCCGGCGTAAGTCCGGATGAACAACCTCCAAGTCCGCTATTACAGTGGCACTTGGAGGTTTTTTGTCGTTTCCGTCAAGGCTTCCAACAGTTTTTCCGGATTGTCCGAGCTGACTACGGCCTGCTCTTGCAGCTTCCTATAAAATAGCAGGGAAGGATGCGTTATACAAATTGAAAAAAACACAAATTTTTTTTGAACCAAATTTGGTTGAGCGGTGAATATAGAGCAAAAGAACCTGCGAGGAGGACAAGTTGTGAAGGAAGCGGAGTTATCCGTCAAGTACCGAAAAGGCGATAGTGCCGGCTTCGAAGAGCTGGTACGGCCTCACTTGGCGATGGCATATCGTACAGCCTTGCTGATCATCCACGATCGGCAGCTGGCTCAGGATGCTGTACAGGAGGCTTTGTTTGAGCTGTATCAGTCTCTGGATCGCTTTGATCCCGACAGAGGCGTGTCGTTTCGGACCTGGTTTGCCAAAATCGTCACGCATCGGGCACTCAACGCCGTTCGCAGACACAAACCTGTCAGCGAATATCAGGAATGGGCCGATGAGTCGACCAATCCTCTGAATAGCGTGATCGAAAGAGAGGAGCAGCAGCAGATTTGGAAGGCCATTTGCGAGATGAAGGTAAAACACCGCACCGTCGTGATTTTGTACTACTACGGAGATTTCAGCGTTGCGGAGATTGCCGAGATGCTTGGCGTATTTGAGGGAACCGTGAAATCCCGGCTGCACCACGCCCGGAAGCTGATTGCCGCCAAACTGCAAGGGCGAGATGACGCACCTCATTTGTCAAAGATAGGAGTGAGTGCAAATGAGTAAGCACGATCAGGAGATTTCTGCCGTATTGCATCGCGTGGCTGAGCAGGAGAAGATTCCGGATTTTGTGATGCCGACAGCAGCGATCCGCCCCAGACCGCGCCAAAGCAAGCGGCATTGGTATCGCTGGGCCTCCATGTCAATCGCCACAGCGGGGGCGGTCTTGTTTGCAGCGGGAGTCGGCACATATGTGTCACCGGATTTTTCCGCCCAGGTAAAGTCATTGATCGGACAGGGAGTTTCGAACAAGACGCATCCGGAGGGAGCTGCACAAGCGGCGCAAGAGAAGGTTCGAGCATTGTTTGGACAGGGAAGCCTGGACAAGGGTATCGAGAGGGCAACGATTGAGGGGCATGCCCGATCGGTCAATGCCTCTGTTACCGACCAAGGCATTACGATTGAAGTCCAGGCGATTATGGCTGATCCTACCCGGGTGTTCGTATCCTACCAAATCAAAAAGACGGACGGGACTCTGATCGATCCACAGGAGATTTGGAAGAACCTTGAGAAAGTCATCGCACTGACGGACGAGAAAAATCAGCGGCTGACCAGCGGAGTCGGTGGAGGAGGGGACAGGGAGAGACATCTCGGTTACCTCAGTTTTACCTTGGAGGATTTGGATAAGCGGCCGGTTCCTGATCAGATGAAGCTGCTCATCGATGTGCGGAAAATCGGAACAATAAAAGGCCACTGGAAGCTGGAGGTGCCGTTTTCCATGAAGGAAGCGATCGCCGCCACCCGCATTATTCCCGTCGATGGCCGGTACACAACGCCGCAAGGGCTGCAAATCTCGCTTCACACGGTAACAGAAGCTCCCTCGTCTACAGTGCTGGGGATTGAAACCAAATGGGATGAAGGAGCGAAAAAGAGGCTTTCACAATATGCCCGGGAGATGACGGGAAAAACGCAAAACCCGGATTACGCTCCTTATGTCCCGTATCAGCAGTATCGCCTGGAGTATCGGATACTGGACAAAAACGGCAATGACGTAACTGCCTATAAAAATGAAGGCCAGGGTCTCGAGCAGGGAATGCTGACGGAGGGACGGGGTTCCGGCGACCGATACGGACACTTTACGTGGAATACTGCCTACGTGCCATTTGGAGAAAGCGGTCCGTTTACGTTTGTGTTGGACGCCGTACATGTGACAGAACCGGCAGACCTGACGTTTTCATTCCAGCCGGAGAAGCTGGCGGCTGAGCCGAAGAGCGTCGAGTACAAGGGAAGTCTGTTTACGGTGAAAAGCTTGAAAGCGGAAGACCCTCGGGTCCGCGAAAACAGTACGGTTCTTACGGTGGAAGCAGCTCTCCGGGACATTTCCTCCATTGAGTATGTTTGGTGGGTAATTACGGATGAGAGCGGGAAGTCCTATCCGATTAACGGCGCTTCCTACGACAGCATCGGGAAAGATGCCCAAGGCAGAGAAATTATGAGGTTCGGTCTGGATGTGGGAGAGATGGAGCAAATCCCGAAACAGCTGACGATTTCCTTATCGGCCGTGACCAAAAGGTATGCGGATGTCGACTGGAGCGTCGAATTGCCGGTCAAGCAAACGAGCAAGACACCGGAGAAATGAGCCTTTTCTGACATGGGGGCATACGTCTTCCCGCAGCCCAAAAAAGCAAAAAAGGGATAGAAGCCCGTGTAATGGCTCCTATCCCCTTTTTTTGTTCCTGAATGCTTAGAGGCACATCCGCAAAATCTCGGCCACATCTTCGCTAGCCAGCTTTTTAAAGCGTCCAATCGGCCCGAACGGCGTTGCCTTCTCGGCCATCAGTTGAAGCTTTTCATCACCGATCTGATAGTCAGCCAGCCTGGTAGGTGCACCGATGCGGGCGAAGAATGCCTCTGTCGCCTCAATCCCGGCGAGGGCAATTTCGTCATCCGTTTTGCCTGCCGGATCGACGCCCCATACCTCTGTCGCGTAGCGCTTGAAGCGCTCCACATTTTCGCGGTAGACATAACGCATCCATTTCGGGAAAATAATCGCCAGACCGCCGCCATGCGGAATGTCGTAGACGGCGCTGACCGCGTGCTCGATGGAGTGGGTAGCCCAGTCGGTTTCCACTCCGACCGGCAGTGTGCCGTTTAATGCCATCGTTCCGCAGTAGAGGATGTTGGCGCGGGCGTCGTAATCTTCCGGATTGGCCAGCACGCGCTCGGCATTTTCGATGACTGTCTTCAGGATGGCTTCCGCAAAGCGCGTTTGCAGCGGGATTTCCGGGGTGTGGCTGAAATACTGTTCAAATACGTGGGACATGATGTCGCACATGCCGTAGATCGTCTGGTCCCGTGGTACGGAGAAGGTATTCTCCGGATCGAGGATCGAGAAGGTCGGGAACGTGGTAGTGCCGCCAAACTTCTCTTGCGTCTCCCAGTTTGTCACCACGCTGCCGCGGTTCATTTCGGAGCCCGTTGCGGCGAGCGTCAGAACGGTGCCGATCGGGAGCGCTTTTTGCGGTGTCGCCTTGCGGGTGTAGAAATCCCAGACGTCCCCTTGGTACGGTACGCCGACAGCGATTGCTTTGGATGCGTCGATCACGCTTCCGCCGCCGACAGCCAAAATCCAATTGACACCCTGCTCTCGGCAAATGCCGATGCCTTTTTTTACAGTCGACAGGCGAGGGTTCGGCTCTACGCCTGCTAGCTCATGAACCTGGCAGCCTGCCTCCTGAAGCAGGGAGATAATTTTGTCGTACAGACCGGTGCGCTTGATGCTGCCGCCTCCGTAAACGAGCAGGACGGAAGCTCCGAGCTTGGCGGCCTTATCCTTCAAATGAGACAATTGTCCCTTTCCGAAAATCAATTCGGTCGGGTTATGGTAAATAAAATTATTCAACGCAAAAAGCCTCCTTTACGAGTCGTACTCTTTTATTGTAGCCAAGGGAAATCAAACAAACCAGGTGACGATGGGCAGCAAAGTGCAGGGAAAAACCGCAAATCCAGCCGAAGGAAACCGATCAAAAACAAAAAGAGATATCGATTCGACAAGAAATGAGAGATTTAGTGGATACCATCCTCGAAACACGGTGGTATAATAGAACGGATGGCTATATGCGCTGTCGTATTTTACCATCTCGCGGCAGCATAAGACGGATGGATGCAAGCTTTGTCGGATAAGGACGGTTATTCATTTATTTGCGTGTGTACATAAAAACGAGGATCTAGAGAGCATAGACATATGGATCTGACAATGTAGGATGTGATTTGCTTGATCGAGATGTTTGACGTCTGGAAAACCTATCCCAATGGCACGAATGCCTTGAAAGGGATCAATATTCGCATCGAAAAGGGCGAATTCGTGTATGTAGTAGGACCGAGCGGTGCGGGAAAATCGACCTTCATCAAGCTGATGTACCGCGAGGAAAAGCCGACGAAGGGGCAGATTTTTCTCGGGGGATTCAATGTTAGCCGGATCAAGGAGCGCCAAATTCCGATGGTGCGGCGCAGTATCGGCGTCGTATTCCAGGATTTCAAGCTGCTCCCGACCTTGAGCGTTTTCGAAAACGTGGCCTTCGCCATGGAAGTCATCGAAGCTTCGCCGAAACAGATCAAGCCGCGCGTCATGGATGTACTGGGGCTTGTCAAGCTGAAGCACAAGGCAAAAATGCTGCCGAGCGAGCTGTCCGGCGGCGAACAGCAGCGTGTCGCGTTGGCGCGGGCGCTGGTAAACAACCCGGGGATCATCATCGCGGACGAACCGACGGGCAACCTGGACCCGGAAACCTCGTGGGAGATCATGAAGCTGTTTGAAGAGATCAACCAGCGGGGAACGACGGTCGTCATGGCTACGCATAACCGGGAGATTGTAAACACCATGAGAAAGCGGGTAGTTGCCATCGAGGCGGGACAAATTGCCCGCGACGAGCAGAGAGGGGAATACGGTTATGAAGATTAGAACGCTGGGACGCCACGCCCGTGAAGGGGTTAAAAACCTCGTCAGAAACGGCTGGATGACCTTCGCTTCCATCAGCGCCGTGACCATTACCCTGCTGATTTTGGGCGTGTTTCTGATTTTGGCGATGAACGTCAACTTCTTCGCCCAAAACGTCGAAAAGCAAGTCGAGATTCGCGTATTTATCGACACCCTTGCGACAAAAGACAACATCGCGTCGCTGGAACAAAATATTAAGTCGATTCCCAAAGTGGCGTCCGTTCAGTTTATTCCGAAAGACGAGGGACTGAAGCAACTGAGGGAGAGCATGGGCGAAAAGGCGTACCTGTTCGAGGGAATGGACAAGGAGAATCCTTTGCCTGACGCCTTTGTCGTCAAGACCAAGCTGCCGCAGGAAACGGCCGCTGTCGCGAGCGAGCTCAAGAAGCTGGAGTTCGTCAGCAGCATCAACTACGGCGAAGGAACGGTGGAAAAGCTGTTTGCCGCCACCGGGGCCGTCCGCAACGTGGGGATCGGCTTCATCATCGGCCTGGGCTTCACCGCGATGTTCCTGATCGCCAATACGATCAAGCTGACGATTGTAGCTCGTCGCAGGGAGATCGAGATCATGAAGCTGGTCGGTGCGACCAACTGGTTTATCCGTTGGCCGTTCTTTGTCGAAGGACTTCTGATGGGCATCATGGGCGCCCTGATTCCGATCGTCATTCTGATTATCAGCTATCACTATCTGGTAGACGCGATCAATGGAAGCCTGATCGCATCGCAAATGTTCCAACTGCTGCCGCTGTTCCCGCTCGTCTATCAAGTGGCATTGGCGCTGCTGGCCATCGGGGCCTTCATCGGCATTTGGGGCAGTCTGGTGTCCGTACGCCGCTTTTTGCGGGTGTAATCACTTACTAGGGAGGAGAACTATGAGGAAGAAGATACTGCTATCCATACTGGTGACAGGCCTTCTGGCTGTCTCCGCCGCACCTTCAACCGTCAGTTGGGCAGCAAGCAAGTCATCCCTAGACAAAATCAATCAGGAATTGAAAGCTATTCAACAAAAAACGAGAGCACAGAAAAAGAAGGTAGAGGCGACCAAGCAACAAATCGCTTCGGTCCAGAAGCAGACAAAAGACCTGGAAACAGAGCTGATGGCGATTGACCTTCGCCGCAACGAAACCCAGAAAAAGCTGGACAAGCTCGAAAACGAGATGGAAGTGACCAAGGTAAAGGCAGCAGAAGCACAGGACCAGCTCGACGAGGCCATCGACCGGGTCGCCAAGCGGGATGCCCTGCTGAAGACGCGTGTCAAGGTTATGTATGAGCGCGGCAACGTCTCTTATCTGGACGTATTGCTGGGCGCGTCCGATTTTGGCGATTTTCTGACCCGCATGCAGGGATTGAAGCTGATTTTGGAGCAGGATACCAAAATTCTCGAAGACAACAAGCGGGACAAAGACACGATTGAAAAGAAGAAAAAAGAGATCGACCACCAGCTCACCGTGTACGCAGGAATGTACGAAGAGGCGGAAGATTTGAAAGCCGAATTGGACAAGCAGTACAAGCGGAGCGTTGTCGTGAAGGCCGAACTGCAAAAGCAAGAAGAGCAGCTGAATGAGAGCCTGGAAGAATACGGCCAGCAATTATTGGCCCTTGTAAAACAGGAAGAGGCAAAGTACGCTGAAAGAGTACGTGCGCTCAGCTCCAGCAGCAACGGCTACAAGGGCGGGCAGCTTGGACTGCCGATCGACGATGGGCTGTTCCGCTGGTCCTCCGGCTTCGGAGTGCGCAGAGACCCGTTTACCGGCCGCTCTGCTGGGCATAATGGAGTAGATATGGCAGCCCCGAAAGGAACTCCGATCAAGGCAGCTGCTCCGGGCATTGTCGTCTTCGCCGGCTACTACGGAGGCTTCGGCAACGCGGTGATGATCAAGCACAGTCCCGAGATTACCACGCTTTACGGGCACATCCGTGAGGGCGGCATCAAGGTGTCGGTGGGACAAAAAGTAGATAAAGGCCAGAAAATTGCCGAGGTCGGATCGACCGGCCGTTCTACAGGCAACCATTTGCATTTCACCGTGTACAAAAACGAAGTGGCTGTCGATCCGATGCCGTACCTTCGCTAGCGCGTTCCGGAGACGTTCAGGCAAATATTGCCTGACAGATTTGCATACACTAGCTGCATACCTTTTCCACCGGGGAGCACAAAGGATGGTGTCGTGACGATGAAATGGAATGGACGTTCCGTGTTTGCCCTCGTGATCGTCACCATGGTCGCGAGCAGCTTTTTGACCATGGGTTTGATGAAGACGTCCGCCGGTTCGAGTAACGCTACGGCTGTTACCGCAGCGGCAGGCTCTCTGTTCACCGGGAGCCAGGAATACCCGAAAGAATTCAAAAAGCTGCTTGATGCGTTTTCGGCCATCAAGCAGGAGTACATTCAGGATGTGACGACGGATCAATTGGTTGAAGGGGCTATCGGCGGCATGGTCGGTTCCCTGAAAGATCCGTACAGCGATTACATGGACCCGACATCGGCGGAAGAATTCAACTCTACGCTGCATTCGACGTTCCAGGGAATCGGTACGGAGGTGACGATGCAGAACGGACGTGTGACCGTGGTATCGCCCTTTAAGGGCTCCCCGGCCGAACGTGCGGGCTTGCGTCCCAACGACCAGATTCTCAGCGTAAACGGCGAGTCGCTCGAAGGGCTTGATCTCCATCAGGCCGTTACCAAAATCCGCGGTCCGAAAGGTACGAAAGCGGTCCTGAAGATCGCCCGTCCGGGAGTAGCAGAGCCGCTCACGGTCGTCTGCGTCCGCGACGATATTCCGATTGAGACAGTGACGAGTCAAATCATGGAGAAGAACGGAGTCAAGGTGGGAGTCATCAGCCTGACGCAATTCTCCTCCGACACATCCAAGCATTTTACGGATCAGTTGACTGATCTGGAGAAAAAGGGAATCGGCGGTTTGATCATTGACGTCCGCGGAAATCCTGGCGGCTATTTGCTGGCTGTGAAGGAAATCGGCGAAACGTTGATACCAAACAAGGGCAAGATCGTCGAAATTGAATACGGTTCTGCCAACAAACAGCGCGAAGAGTATTTTTCCAAGACAGACGCTGCCAAGCCGTACCCGATCGCGGTCCTGATCAACGGCGGCAGCGCGAGCGCGTCGGAGATTCTTGCCGGAGCGATGAGCGAAAGCGGAGGCTACAAGCTCGTCGGGGAGAAATCCTTTGGCAAAGGAACCGTCCAAAGTACGATGGAAATGGCCGACAAGAGCCAGTTGAAGCTGACCATCGCCAAGTGGCTGACGCCAAAAGGCAATTGGATTCACGAAAAAGGCATCGAACCTGACGTGAAAGTAGAGCAGCCTGCGTACTTCAACGCGACTCAATTGCCGACAGACAAAGTGCTTTCTAGGGACATGGCGGGCAGCGATGTCAAGAACCTGCAGTTGATCCTGACCGGGCTGAAGCTCTCTCCGGGCCGTGACGACGGTTACTTTGACGAGAAGACGGAGCAGGCCGTGAAGAAATTCCAGACTGCCCACAAGCTGCCGGCGACCGGAAAGGTTGATCAGGCGACGCGGACAGCGATGGAAGACAGTCTGCGTGAAGAAATACGCAAACCGGAAAATGACCTTCAACTGCAAAAGGCGCTCGAAGTAGTTGCTCAGCAGAACAAGGCAAAATAATCCAGGCGGAAAAGGCAGGGAATCTCCTGCCTTCCGTAGAAATGGTTACCACGGCTATGAATGGCCGTGGTTTCTTTTTTGACTGAAGCTGACAAGAAGAGTGCTGCGATGACGTTGCCAATAGCTTGGCACCGTCACGTTTTCGAAAGCTGTTTATGCGAGGTGAGGCATATGGCGTTGCAAGGTGATGTTCTATCGGTGCTGGCCGGGTTTGGCGGTTTTCTTTTTAACCCTGTTTTTTACGTGTTTCT
Organism: Brevibacillus borstelensis; assembly: GCF_003710865.1. GTDB lineage: Bacteria > Bacillota > Bacilli > Brevibacillales > Brevibacillaceae > Brevibacillus > Brevibacillus borstelensis. Next base: position 48,095 of record NZ_RHHO01000056.1, read on the forward strand.
GCTGTTTATTTATTTGCACTACCGGCGCCAGATGCTGCTGGAAAGACAACTGTTTGCCGTTCGCATTCAATTCCCCCTCCAGCAGACGATTCGCTCTCTCGGCATGGGCATCGTGGGAGGATTGCTGATTTCTCTTTTGGCGGCCGTACTTGGGGTTGCCGTACAAATACAGGATCTCTGGCTGCTGTGGGGTTTTGCGGCAGTTTTGGCCCTAATCCGGCTGCGCTTTCTCTGTTTTGCCTATGGTGCAGGGCTGTTGACGCTTTTTCACGCAGTTGCCAAGGTCTTTCCAGACGTCTCTTCCGTACCCGGGATCGGGCTGCTCTGGGGCATGCTCGTCCAGGCTAAGCCGGTGCCGCTTTTGGCGCTCGTAGCCATCATGCACTTGATTGAGGCCTTTCTGGTCCGTTGGAACAGGGGGCGGGATGCGTCGCCGTTATTCGTGGAGGGACAGCGTGGACGGATTGTCGGGGCTTATCTGCTGCACTCGTTTTGGGTGACGCCGCTTGCGCTGTTCGTGCCTGTAGAGGCGGGAAGCTTTAGCGGATCGCTGTATCCGGGCTGGCCGTTTTTTGCCCCCGGCGCTGCATCCTTTGCGTTGCTGCTGCTCCCTTCGGTCACCGGTTTTTCTGCTTTGACGCAGACGGAGACGCCAGCTCAGCGGGCGGGGCAAATATCCAGGCAATTGGCGCTGTATGCGGTTGTGCTGCTCGGATTGACTGCGCTGGCAGCATTGTGGATGCCGCTGATCCTTCTGGCTGCAGTGTTTGCACTCATCGGCCACGAAGGTCTATTCTGGCTGAGCCAGTGGCAGGAGCGGCAAAAGGCTCCATATTTTATCCAATCCACGCGGGGAATCAAGGTAATGGCAGTTCTTCCGGGGACTCCCGCAGAGGAGATCGGGATCAGGCCGGGAGAAATTATCGTCAAGGTAAATGGCGTATCCGTGCGAAACAAAGAGGATTTGTACCCTGCCTTGCAAGTCAATCCCGCCTTCTGCAAGATGGAAGTGCTCACCCTGGATGGCGAGGTCAAATTCGTCCAGTGCGCCGTATACGCCGGCAACCACCATCAGTTGGGGATTATCGTGGTGCCGGATGCAAATACGAGAGTGTTTGTCGATATGCAGCAAGCAAGCGTTGTTCAACTAGTGAAGCAGAAGCTGGAAAAGATCAATCTCGGAGCGTAAAGGCAGCTTCCAAGGGAAGGCTTATTATCCAACAAAAAAAGCGCGGGAAAAGGCTCTGCGCTTTTTCTATTGGGAGAAAGCAAAAGTGAGCAGACTTCCCGGTTTTTTTATACACTCGCTTTGTAACAAGACAGCCCCTTCACGCGTCTTTTTAGAATAGTGGATAAAGGGGGATACAATCTGCATGAACCGATATAGAAAACATGCGCTGCGCTTATGCGCCGGAACTGTCATAACAGCCAGTCTGCTTTCATTCCCGTTCGCCTCTCCAGGCCAAGCGTCAGCAGCAAAAGCGGCGGCAGCGGTCACTCCTGTACCGGTAGCGATATCCAAGGGGATTCAAAATGTAACCCGGCTGATTCCTGAGCTGCGAAACGGCTCAGTCGTTTACGATGGTCCGGTTGACGGTCCCGGCGTCAGCGGCGATCGAGTCTCGTTTATCATGGCAGGAAATAAAGATGGGGAGCCGCAAGATCAGGCGATATTTGACAGTCAATCAGGAAATCTGCTGGTGCTGGAGCTGAAGCCGTCGGGTGCTTCAACCCACCAAACAGGGCTGCTGACCGAGGAGGTCGTCAGGTCGAGGGCTGCCGCCTTTCTGTATGGCCTTCATCCTTTTGGAAAATCATACGAAGCACGAGACGTCACCCGTCAGGACGGAACTCGCCAAGGCGGAATTCGCCAAGACGAAATGGATCAAGACGGTACGTTTACGGTTCGGTTTGTCCGCAAGCATAACCAAGTAGCGCTGAATGATGCGTACGACTGTTTGGTCACGGTCGATGCGACAGGGCGGATCATTGGCTTTCGCACGCTCAACGGTGCCCTTTATGAACCGATCGATCACAAGGAAATGCCGTCGCCGCAGCGCGTGCTGTCAATGACCACGGCTCACCAGCGCTTTGCAGAAAGCAAGCCGCTGGAGCTGATGTACATGCTGCCGGACCAAGCTGCGCCAGTGTCAGAAGCAGAAGCTCGCCAACCTCAGGCTAGGCTGGTTTATGCCATCAAGGGAGGAATCGTGGAAGGCCCGCATACCGGCAGTGCCATCGATGCCTTTACGGGAAAACGAATGCAGGCCCCTCAGAAAAAGCCGCAAATGGTCTCCTTAGCAGGAAAAGGCAGCTACGCCGCTTTGAAGACTGAGGCGGAGGTAAAAGCATTCGCCAAGGAAATCGCCCGCGCAGACGTAGATAAATGGCCGTTGTCGGTTATTTCAAAGGACATGGAAAACGGAGAACAGCACCGCTTCTATATCTGGGGGATGTTTAACAAAGATGTCGCTGATCAGGAGAAGCCGTACCACCTGGGGAATTTTCCGGACGATGCAAAGGGAGAGAACAGATATCATCTGCTCGTAGAGGTTGAGGCCAAGACGGGCAAGCTGATCAGCATGAAACAAAACGATGGGACGTCTCCCCGGAAAAAAACAGACAAGAGCAGAGACCTCAAATCAGCTGTTTCCTTGATCGAAAAGCTGCTGCCAGCAGGAACTCGGCAGTTCCGGGTTGTTGATGCGGGGAACGAAGAACGGAGCATTTGGCTGGCAGATCCGGTGGTTGGGGGACTGCCTGTGGCAAAAAGCGGGCAAACCGCAGAAGAAGGAGCATACGTCGTTGAGGTCAATCCTTTGGACGGCTCCATCCGCGAGCTGAGAACAGAACCTTACGATCAGGTGAAATTTCCCGAGCGGACCCAAGCCATCTCCGAACAGGCAGCTTTAAATGCCCTGCTGCAAGCATATCCGCTGGAGCTTGTGTATGTGAAGCAGCAGTCAAAGCGGGAGGACAAACCGGAGTGGAAGCTGGTGTATGATCTGTCGTTCCGACAATCGCGTGCCCACTGCTTCTGTGGACCGGACCTCCGGGTGGATACGACCGTTTATGTTGACGCTTTGACCGGAAAAGTAATCGTGGATGAATAAAAGCAGGGTGCACAAAAGGAAAAGCCGTTCGGAAATGGAATCCGAACGGCTTTTGGCTTGTTGCTTGCAACGGTTCGCTGATGCGTTTGCTAGCATCCACAGTTTGCTTGCATCCACACAATAATCTGTTTACGCATATGCCTGCGCTTCGTACCCGATGATTTGGTTCAGCTTTACCTTCTTGTCGTCGTCGAGAACGAATTCGATCAGGCCATTTTTCATGCTGACCGCTTTGATCACACCTGTGAGCTCGCTGGTCGATGCCGTTCCGTCTGGTTGGGTGGACGAGTCCGTATAGGTGATTGTATAGCCGATCATCTGGGCATATTGGAGGGTATTGTCCATTCGCACATTGTCCGGCTTGACCGACATGCCCTTGATGTTTTCCAGCTTGATCGAGGTTCCGTTGTCCAGCTGGAATTGCACGGCATTGTCTTTCATCGTGAATCCGACAATGACTCCGTTTTTGACTTCATCGACGGAAGTGACGTCGTCCGTGGTGTCAGGGTTTCCATCCTTGTCCACCTGCTTCGACTCCGTATAGGACACTTCTTTTCCGATCATCTCGGCGTACTTCAGGCTGTTGTCCAGACTGTTTCCGGACAAGCCTTTCGATTCCAGACCCTCGATCCATTCGCGGGGGACTGGCGTTTGTTCGCCCTGGATGCGGAAGTAGATTTTTCCTTGATCGAGGTATACGGCGTCGATGACTCCCGATTTTTTCTCATGGGTCACTTCGCCCGTCATTTCGTCCTTTTTCTGCATGTCGTAGCTGGCTGTTCTGCCGACCAGCGCTTCGTATTCCCGCAGGGTCAGCATGCTGTTGTTGGACTGCTCCATCAGGCTGGCCATCTTGGTCAGCTTCTCAACCATGGTCATCATGCTCGTTTGCTGCAGGAATTGCGAATTGTCCATCGGAGAGAGCGGGTCCTGCTGTTTCAACTGCTCCAGCATCAGCTTCATAAAGGCATTCTGGTCCAGCTCGGTGGAAAACTCCTTTTTGCCTTTATAGCTCAAATGGGGCTGTATGTGAGTGCTGTTATTGACGGTGTTTGTATCTGACATGGCTGTCCTCCCTGTCTCTGACGGGTACTTCAGTACGTTCACATTCTTCTTTACAATGTATCGGTAAAATCTGCTTGAGAGTAAAGACAAACATTTGTTCGAATTTGCGGCTTATTTTTTGAATGATTGTGTTATAATGGAAATGAGATGTGACAAGGAGATGAACGAGGGAATGGACCGTTTTGAATTGGTATCGGAGTTTCAGCCGTCCGGAGACCAGCCGACAGCCATTGCCGGACTGGTGGAGGGTGTGCTCGCCGGAAAGCGGCACCAGACATTGCTGGGCGCGACCGGTACGGGAAAGACCTTTACGATTGCTCAGGTAATTGCCCAGGTAAACAAGCCGACGCTGGTAATGGCCCACAACAAGACGTTGGCTGCCCAGCTTTGTGCCGAGTTCAAGGAGTTTTTCCCGAACAACGCGGTGGAATACTTCGTCAGCTACTACGATTACTATCAACCGGAAGCGTACATTCCCCAATCGGATACGTATATCGAAAAAGATTCCAGCATCAACGACGAGATCGACAAGTTGCGCCACTCCGCGACCAGCGCGTTGTTTGAGCGGCGTGACGTGATTATCGTGGCGTCGGTGTCGTGCATTTACGGCTTGGGTTCGCCCGAGGAATACAGAGAGCTGCTGCTGTCGCTTCGGGTCGGGATGGAAAAAAGCCGCGACGAAATCCTTCATCGCCTGGTGGACATCCAGTACGACCGCAACGATATCAACTTCGTTCGCGGGACGTTCCGCGTACGGGGAGACGTCGTGGAAATTTTCCCGGCTTCGCAAAGCGAGCAGGCGATCCGCGTCGAGTTTTTCGGCGATGAAATCGAACGGATCACAGAGATTGATGTCCTGACCGGGGAAATCCTCGGGCAGCGCGATCATGTAGCGATTTTCCCAGCTTCCCACTACGTAACGCGCGAAGAAAAAATGAAGCGCGCCGTCCAAAGCATCGAGATGGAGCTGGAGGCGAGGCTCGCGGAGTTTCGCGCGGCAGGCAAGCTGCTGGAAGCGCAGCGTCTGGAGCAGCGCACCCGCTACGACATCGAGATGATGATGGAGATGGGCTTCTGCTCCGGGATTGAAAACTACTCCCGCCATCTGACCGGCTTGCCGGAAGGACACGCGCCGTATACACTGATCGATTATTTTCCCGACGACTTTCTCGTCGTTATGGACGAGTCGCATATGACCCTGCCCCAGGTACGTGCCATGTACAACGGTGACCGGGCACGCAAGGATGTTCTCGTAGAGCACGGCTTCCGTCTGCCGTCAGCGAGAGACAACAGACCGCTGAAATTCGAGGAATTCGAAGCGAAGCTGAAGCAGGCGATCTACATTTCCGCGACCCCGGGTCCCTACGAGCTTGAGCACTGTCCGGAAGTCGTCCAACAGGTTATTCGCCCGACGGGTCTGGTGGACCCGACTGTGACCGTCCGCCCGATCAAGGGGCAAATCGACGATCTGATCGGCGAGATTCAGGCCACTATCGCCAAGGACGAACGGGTTTTGGTGACGACCTTGACGAAAAAGATGGCGGAAGATCTGACCGATTACCTGAAGGATATCGGCATCAAGGTTCGCTATTTGCACTCCGACATCAAGACGATCGAGCGGATGCAAATTTTGCGTTCCTTGCGTCTGGGGGAATTTGACGTGCTGATCGGGATCAACCTGCTGCGGGAGGGGCTCGACTTGCCGGAAGTTTCGCTCGTCGCCATCCTCGACGCGGACAAAGAGGGCTTCCTGCGCAACGAGCGCTCCCTGATCCAGACGATCGGACGCGCTGCCCGGAACGCCGAGGGACGCGTCATCATGTACGCCGACCGAATAACCGATTCGATGAAGGCAGCGATCAGCGAGACGGAGCGGCGCCGCAAAATCCAGACAGAATACAACGAAAAGAACGGAATTACCCCGCAAACGGTCAAGAAGGCTGTCCGCGAAGTCATCGAAGCGACCAAGGTGGCGGAAGAGAAGGCAGATTACCTGCCGCATGCCGACTTTAAAAAGATGCCGAAGAAGGATCGCATCCAGGTGATTGAGCGGATGGAAGAAGAAATGAAGGAAGCGGCACGCAACCTCATGTTTGAGCGAGCAGCCGAATTGCGTGATTTAATTCTTGAGCTGAAGGCAGAGCTCTAAGGAGAGGGAATTGCATGCCATTGGAACATATTGTGGTGAAAGGTGCCCGTGCCCACAACCTGAAAAACGTCGATGTCGTCATTCCTCGCGACAAGTTTGTCGTGCTGACGGGGTTGTCGGGCTCAGGGAAGTCATCGCTTGCATTTGATACGATTTACGCCGAAGGACAGCGGCGGTATGTGGAGTCGCTGTCCGCCTATGCCCGTCAATTTCTCGGGCAGATGGACAAGCCGGACGTCGACTCCATCGAAGGCTTGTCCCCTGCCATTTCGATCGACCAGAAGACGACGAGCCGCAACCCGCGATCTACAGTAGGGACTGTTACCGAGATTTACGATTACCTGCGCCTTTTGTACGCGCGCATCGGGAGAGCGATCTGTCCCGAACACGGCATCGAGATTCAGTCCCAGACGGTTGAGCAGATGGTCGACCGCGTGATGGAGTACCCTGAGCGTACCCGGCTGCAAATCTTGGCCCCGATGGTTCAGGGACGCAAAGGAGAGCACGTCAAGCTCCTGGAGGACATCCGCAAGCAGGGCTTTGTCCGCGTGCGGGTAGATGGCGAGATTCGCGATTTGTCCGAGGAGATCAAGCTGGAGAAAAACAAAAAGCACAGCATTGAGGTCGTCGTGGACCGGATTGTCGTCAAGCCGGACGTTCAGGCGCGGCTGGCCGATTCGCTGGAGACCGCGCTTCGTCTGGCCGATGGAAAGGTGATCGTCGATGTCATGGAGCAGGAAGAGCTGTTGTTCAGTGAAAAGCACTCCTGCCCGATCTGCGGATTTTCCATCGGCGAGCTGGAGCCGCGCATGTTTTCGTTCAACAGCCCATTCGGCGCCTGCCCGGAGTGCGATGGTCTGGGCGTCAAACTGGAAGTGGACCCGGACATGGTTGTACCCGACGTCACCAAGTCGCTTGCCGACGGTGCCATCGGAGCCTGGGAGCCGAAGTCCTCGACGTACTATCAGCAGCTTCTGGAGTCCGCTTGCCGTCATTTTGACATTCGGATGGACATTCCGTACGAGGAGCTTCCAGAGGAGCACAAGCAAATCCTGATGTACGGCAGCCAGGGAGAAAAAATCCAGTTCCGCTACGAAAACGAGTTTGGCCAGGTCAGAGAGGCGACCGTTCCTTTCGAGGGAGTCGTGATCAATTTGCAGCGCCGCCATCTGGAGACCAGCTCCGACTATATTCGCGAACAAATCGAAGGCTTCATGAGCCAGAAGCATTGTCCTGTCTGCAAAGGACATCGCCTTCGTCAGGAAAGTCTGGCCGTCCGGGTGGGCGGTCGCAGCATTTCCGAACTGACCGATTTGTCCATCACCGACGCGTACGAGTTTATCGACACACTGGATCTGACTGAGAAGGAAATGAAGATCGCCAACCTGATCGTCAAGGAAATCAAGGCGCGCCTCAACTTCCTGATCGACGTCGGACTGGACTACCTGACGCTGAGCCGTGCGGCGGGAACCCTTTCCGGAGGGGAGGCGCAGCGCATCCGGCTTGCTACCCAGATCGGTTCCAGTCTGATGGGCGTTCTCTATATCCTGGACGAGCCGAGCATCGGTCTCCATCAGCGCGACAACGCCCGCCTGATCAAGACGCTGGAGCATATGACCAAGCTGGGCAATACGCTGATCGTCGTAGAGCACGACGAGGATACGATGATGGCTTGCGACTACATCATCGACATTGGACCAGGTGCCGGTATTCACGGCGGCAAAGTCATCGCTGCAGGTACACCGCAGGAAGTGATGGAGAACCCCGATTCTTTGACGGGCGCTTACTTGAGCGGACGCAAGTTCATTCCGGTTCCGATGGAGCGCCGCAAGCCAAACGGCAAATGGCTAACCATCGAGGGAGCAAAGGAAAACAACCTGAAAAACGTCACCGTGAAAATTCCGCTCGGCCTGTTTGTCGCTGTCACAGGCGTTTCCGGTTCTGGAAAGAGCACGTTGATCAACGAGATTTTGCACAAGGCGCTGGCACGCGAGCTCAACCGGGCCAAGGCAAAGCCGGGCGAGCACCGTCGGATCACGGGTCTGGAGCACCTCGACAAGGTGATCGATATCGACCAGTCGCCGATCGGACGCACGCCGCGATCCAACCCTGCCACGTATACCGGCGTGTTTGACGATATCCGCGACCTGTTTGCCTCGACCAACGAAGCGAAGGTCCGCGGCTACAAAAAGGGCCGCTTCAGCTTCAACGTAAAGGGCGGCCGCTGCGAAGCGTGCAGCGGTGACGGGATCATCAAGATTGAAATGCATTTCCTGCCCGACGTCTACGTACCCTGCGAGGTTTGCCACGGCAAGCGCTACAATCGGGAGACGCTGGAAGTGAAGTACAAAGGGAAAAGCATTGCCGACGTCCTGGAAATGACGATTGAGGATTCGCTGGAGTACTTCCGCAACCTGCCGAGGATCGAGCGGAAGCTGCAAACCTTGCTCGACGTGGGGCTGGGCTACATGAAGCTGGGACAGCCGGCCACTACGCTCTCGGGCGGGGAAGCGCAGCGCGTCAAGCTGGCGTCGGAGCTTTACCGCCGCAGCTCCGGCCGTACCCTTTATATCCTGGATGAACCGACGACCGGGCTGCACACTGACGATATTGACCGCTTGCTGAAAGTGCTTCAGCGGTTGGTGGAAAACGGGGATACGGTGCTGGTAATCGAGCACAACCTGGACGTTATCAAGACAGTGGATCACATCATCGATTTGGGACCTGAAGGCGGTACCCGCGGCGGACAAATCGTAGGGACGGGAACGCCTGAGGAGTTGGCGGAGGTACAGGGCTCTTACACGGGCCAGTTCCTGAAGCCCATCCTGGAACGCGACCGCGCTCGTACAGTCGCAAGATGGGAGGAGCTCGTCTCCAAGTAAGCGCAACTGACATGAGCGGGAGTGCTTGTGAGTATAATGGACTATAAGTGCGTCATCCAAGATTGCGCAAAGATATCAGCAAAATATGCTTATATTTCCAAGCTGGCACATACAGGCGAAAACGAAATAAGAACGCTCTTCAAGAGATGCACGATACAGCCCGGAGTAATCGCTCCGGGTTTTCTTTCCGATGAAGTAAAGAGGATTCCATTCAAATGATCGATTGTTTTGTCACTGGTCAAAACACTCAACCAGTTGATGGATGTAAAGGGAGAGTGCAAAGAGATGGAGCTCGTGAAAGAAGCGCTGGCTTCCTTGCCAGAGGGTCTGGTAAAAAAAGCGGAGCGATTTTTCGACGGCCAGGACCCGGCCCATGATTGGCAGCATAACTTGCGCGTCATCGGGCTTTGTGAGCGGATCGGACGCGAGGAAGGCGCAGATATGCAAATTCTTCGGCTGGCTGCCTTGCTCCACGACATTGGACGTGCGGAAGAGAGGCGGACGGGAGAGTGCCATGCGGAAATCAGCGCACGCCTCGTGCCGGAGCTGCTGACTGAGTACGGTTATTCCGAAGAACAAGCAGCGCTTGTCCAGCAGGTGATTCTTGCACACCGTTTTCGCAAGGAGCGGCCTCCGACTTCGCTAGAGGACAAGATCTTATTCGATGCCGACAAACTGGACTCAATCGGCGCGATCGGGATTGCCCGTGCCTTCGCCTACTCGGGAGTAATCGGACAGCCGATTGTCTCCGATGACCCTTCCGTGCACACTCCAGCCAGGGAGTACGAGTGGAAGCTCAGCCGCATACAAGAACGACTGATGACGAGCACGGCTCGTCGTATAGCAGAAGAGCGACACACCTTTATGGAGCTTTTTTTTGCACAATGGAAGAAAGAACTGCATGGGATGCTTTAGGGACAAATTTGCCAGCTTCTGAATCAAGAGGGAAGGAGGGGAGACGGATGATTCGGTGGATAGTCAAGCTTTTGTTAAACGGTGCAGCCCTGCTGCTGATTAGCCAGTGGTTTGAGGCGATTACCCTCTCCAGTTTTGGTGTAGCGGTGTGGGCAGCTTTCATTTTGGGATTGGTCAACACGTTTATCAGGCCGATCCTGGTTTTCTTTTCCTTGCCGCTCCACTTTTTGACGCTGGGGCTGTTTTGGTTTGTGATAAATACGCTCACCTTTGCGCTGACGGCCTATTTGATCGATGGCTTTGAGGTGGGGAACTGGCCGGGATCATTCTGGACGGTTCTGATGGCAGCGGTGCTGATGAGCTTGTTTGGATGGATCATTGAAGGTGTCCTCAGCAAAAAGAAGTAGGCAGCGTTGAAAGAGAGGACACGACGGGTTGTCGCCAGTTGACTGGAAAAACCGGAAGACTGGCTGAACGATATCAGGAAAAAGAAAGCGGCTGTCTTCATTTGAAAGTCTTTCCGAAGTGACAGCCGCTTTTTCATGTAAAAAAGGGGCCCCGCTTGCTTCGGGAACACCCTCTTGCATTTTTAAGATCGTAATAAAATCGTAAGAGACTACTGCTGTTTTTCCCGCTGAGAAGGAGGAATCGGTTCGTAGAGGAACCCCCCCTTTAATACACCGGCAACATGCAAGGCAGACAAGGATGCAAAGAAATCTGACGTCAGTTTACGCAATTTCTTCATAACGTACCACCCTTTCTTAACATTTGTTCCAGGCCGGCCACCATACGATACGAAACCGGATGGAGGTGCAGCGACTGCAGAAAAACAGCAAGCGAATATATCAATGCTATTTTCTGGTAATATACTACCAGAAAAAGTATGAAAGTGCAACCTATCGTAATCAGAAATAGGATCACTTTTTTGCTGATTTGTCTGACTCTTTCATTGGTAGGCAAATAAGTGTGGGCGGCAGGAGCATATTTCACATTGATCAGAAAGGCTGCCCCCATAGAAATGACAATCCAGAAATAGGCCAAAGATGTGGTAAGTACGGGGAGATGAGCCATCACATATCCTGCTCCTGACAAAGTTGCTGTCCCGACGATGAGACAAGACCCGGGTGTGCTCATGTGAACACCCCCGGTAAAGAGACGATGCAGAAAGTAGATAGTGGTTAGGAGAAAAACTTCCCCGACGATGCCAAGAAGGATTGAGACAAGGAACAGAAACATCACGTTTAATAGATTTAGAAGAAAGATTTCAATTCCGTGTGACAGCTCCTCCTCTGTATGAATCGTATCTTCAGACATGATTTTTCTTGCGATCCGCTTCGATGTCTTTTCCATCCATCCCATGGAAACACTCCTTTTTACAAGCCAAAGGAAATTCGAAAGCTGGTGACGCCTTGTTCCGATTGAACCTGAATCTTGCCGCCATATCGTTCGGTCACGGATTTGACGACAGCGAGCCCGACCCCTCCTTCTCCATTGGTTTTCGTTGTATATCCCAGTTGGAAAATAGCCTGCAGCTTCTCTTTTGGAATCGTAGGTCCGCTATTTTCGATATAAAGGTATTGCTCACCCTCGGAATAACCCCATTCCAGCTTTATGTAACGGTTCTCCTCGAGCTCGTAGGAGGAGGCTCGGATAGCATTGTCGAAAAGGTTGCCGATAATCTTGATCAGGTCATACGTTCGAATGAAAGAAAACTGATGAGTCCCGAAGATTTTGATGTCGCACGATATTCGTTCGGCGATGCAAATAGCCATTTTGGATTGAAACAGAGCAGAAATGGCCGGGTTTTGAATGCCTTCCAAAACTTGGACACTGTTTTCTACTGCTTGCTCGATGGACACCGTTTCCTGCAGAAGCTGCTGCACGTATTCTTTGCCCATATCATGCATGCCTTCCTTCAGGAAGCCATTGATAGCCGTGTAGTGGTTGAGAGAATCGTGCTTGATGGACCGGATCGCGGTCAAAAGGTCGTTGATGCTTTGCAGATAAGGAGTCTCCGTTTCGGTCTCGACGCGGTTAATCGTCAGGTTGACGTAAATTCGGAACAGGTAGACGATCACAATAAACAAGAACAGAATGACAAGTTGAAAGAATAGCTGATATTGTGTCGTGTAGAATTGAAGCAATGGAGAATTGTTTCCCCTGATAAAAAATGAAGTATTCATAAACAAGATCAACAAAAATTCAATGCTACCAATCAAAATCAGCATGAACAGGTAACGGTTATGACGGTTTTGCGGAACCATCCTGCGCAAATCGATCTTGAGCATTCGCAGAAAAAAGGCCAAAAGAGCCAAGACAAATAAATAAAGAAATCCTGCAAAATGCTGTAGAAATGATGTGGTAAGAATGTCAAATCCGTAAATCTGCTGGCTGTTTAACAGCATCAAAATTACGAATTCTGCGAGGATCATGCTACCAATTGAGGCAATCGTCATGGAAACCGCCATAAATATCTTTGCTCTAAAGAGAAAAAGAATAAACAGATAGGTAAAAAGAAGCATCGTGACAATTTTTGGTTGATAGGGGACGTTGAGAAAGCTGAGCGACTCCCCTGCAATAGCGAACAGCATACAAAAAACGACAGTTTTCTTCAGATGAGCAACCGGAGATTGATTGAATATGGCAAAACCGATTGTCAGAAGCAAGAAGGCTTCAGGTACATCTATTAGGAAGAAACGGAGCAGGAAATCCAATTGCCTTGCCTCCTCTCAATCTGTAACACACATACGAAAAACGGGGGCAATTATGTAACTATAGTATAGCAGAGAGTATGTAACAAAGATGAAACACTAATTCTATCTTATGAAATAAGTCGATTAATGTAAATGATGTTAGAAGAGTTTGAATAGTCCGATGTTGAGAGCTGCCGGCTCTTTCGATACAATGAGGATACAAAATCGGGACGAGCGCAATAGACTTGGAGGGGAAGACGAGTGAGAAAAACAAAAGTAAGTCACCTGATGGATCATTTCAACATGAAGCTGCTAAGCGGTGAAGAAGGACTGGGAAGAGAGATAACGGTAACAGACCTAAGCCGTCCTGGTCTTCAGCTAGCTGGCTATTACTCGTATTACGCCGCAGAACGCATTCAACTGTTCGGGTTGACCGAAATTAACTTTTTCGAGACGCTCACCAGGGAAGAACGGCTGGAACGCATGCGATTTCTCATGCAAGAGGAAACCCCTTGTTTCTGTGTGACCCGCAACCTGCAGGTGCCGGAAGAAATACTGGAGATATCCAATGAACGCGGTCTTCCTGTCCTCCAATCCTCGCTCGCGACCACTACGTTGGTAGGCAAAGTCACCAATTACCTGGAGAACCGGCTGGCTCCGACGACCACCATTCACGGTGTATTGACGGACATCTACGGGGTAGGCGTACTGATTATGGGTTCGAGCGGGATTGGAAAAAGTGAGGCCGCCCTGGAGCTGGTAAAGCGGGGGCATCGTCTCGTGGCTGATGACGCGGTGGAAATTCGCCAGACTCAGGGTGAACAGTTGGTCGGAAGCGCTCCTGAGCTGATTCAGCATTTGCTTGAAATCCGCGGCGTGGGCATTATCAATGTGATGACGATGTTTGGAGCGGGTGCTGTACGGAATGTAAAAAATATCGCCATGGTGGTCCAACTGGAGCTGTGGGAGCCGCATAAGCAATACGAACGACTCGGACTGGACGAAGAGACGATCAAGATTATGGACACGGAAATCCCGATCATCACGGTGCCTGTCCGCCCTGGCCGCAACTTGGCGGTCATCATCGAAGTGGCCGCGATGAACTTCAGGCTGAAGCGGATGGGGTACAACGCCGCGGTCCATTTTTCCAAAAAGCAGTCCGATATGATTTTGGAGGACACCGATTCCGACTTGTAAGAGAGCTTGTGCGAGAGACTTTTTTCAAACATCTTGTGGAAGGCACACGCGAAAGGGACGAGTAGATGAGCAGAAAGACCAAACGATTTCCCGTCCACGGGGCGAATCCGTTGTGGCAGTTGTACCAAACCGTTAGCTTTTGGAAAGTGGTCAAGAGTTTTGTCGTCATCCAGATTGCCCGATACACGCCGTTTCTCTCCTGGAAAAACTGGCTCTACCGGACTTTTCTGCGTATGGAAATCGGAGAAAAGACAGCAGTAGCCTTGATGGTCATGATGGATATTATGTTTCCGGAGCTGATCAAGATCGGCCGCAATTGTGTGATCGGCTACAATACGACCATTCTTGCGCACGAGTACCTGGTAGATGAGTACCGCTTGGGAGAGGTCCGAATCGAAGACCGAGTGCTGATCGGAGCGAACAGCACCATTTTGCCGGGAGTGACCATCGGCGAAGGGGCGATCGTGGCTGCCGGTACGGTCGTTCACAAGGATGTTCCTCCCGGAGCGTTTGTGGGCGGCAATCCGATGCAGATCATTCGGGAAGGGATTGAGCAGCAAACCGTGGAGCAGACAACAACATAGCAGAGCTGTAAGCATTCGAACCGCCGGGTAATCGGCGGTTTTGTTTTGTTTGTAATCGTCACTTGTTATTAAAGCGGGGCTTTCGTTTGCACTTCGTTGCGGGTTTTATGTTGGCGGTTGGACAGGCTGTAGTGGAAGAGATGAAAAAGGAGAAAACCGCTCAAGGTTCGGTGGGACACTGCGAGGGGGCTGGACTGGCCGGCTCCATTCCAAAAGCAAAACCGCGTCCAAAAGCAGCCTGCTCGAGGGGGCGTCTCAGAGTTGGACGCTAAAAGCGTGTTTTGCTTTTTCCATTCCGCCTGGGAGGTGTCCCAAAGACCTTCGCGGTTTTCTCCTTTTTCATCTCTACACTGTTGGTTTTCTTTACGAAAACCAGTTCGGGCTAATGGCCGAACTGGTTTGAAAGAGGTTGGTTTGAAAGAGGTTGGTTTGAAAGAGGTTGGTTTGAAAGAGCTTCGTTCGAAAAAAGGTTCGTTTGAAAAGAGTTTTCGTCTCAAAGAGCCCCCTTCAGCTTACCTGGATCAGGTTTGTTGTGAGCCTTTAGACAATCTGCAGGCACCAACTGACAAAGCTTGCCATGAACCTTAGCCAACCTGAACGACCCTGCATGCTTTTCAAAGCTCGGGGAAGCAGTTCTGCTCGCTGGAGAAGCCTGTTTCCAGTCGGAGCGACTAGCGAAGTCCAGCCCAGTGGAGCAATGGTCACGAGGAAACAGAATCGCAACCTATGAATTCACTCTGCAGCTACGCGTCGTTTTGCGATTCCCTCGGGACCATTGCGGAGCGGACAGTCATAGCTTCCTTGCGGGACGTAGACCGGAGCGCAGAATGGAAACAGGCTTCTCTTCGCCACAGCCGCTTTAGAGGAAGCCGTACATACAAAGCAATAAGGGAAGGACTGTTGATTCAGATTAAGACTGCCAACAACAAACGGAATATTCAGACTATAAATGCCGCAGTTGACCGACAGATGGCAACATGTTAATCTTCTACTAACACTTTAGTTTGCTACCATATTAGCAGAGTAAAGCGAATGGATTCGGAGGGACATGCGATGACAAAGCCGTTGGGATTTGAAAAGCCTTTGGGCATGCGGGACATATTGCCGGAATCACTGGCCAAACAACGGCATTTGGAGCGCGAGCTGCGGGATTGCATCGAGCGCTGGGGGTACAGAGAGATCATGACCCCGTCACTGGAGTACTACGATACGGTAGGTGCCGCAAGTGTTACGCTCACTGACAGAATGTTTCGGCTGTTGGATAAACAGGGGCATACGGTTGTGCTCCGCCCCGATATGACATCGCCTATAGCGCGGGTCGTTTCGTCCTTATATAAAGACGTTCCACTGCCGATTCGGCTGTTTTACCAGACCAATGTTTTTCGGGCCCAGGAAAAAGAGGCGGGGCGCAATGCTGAATTTTTCCAGACGGGAATCGAACTGATCGGCGATGCTTCCGTAGATGCTGACGCCGAGGCGATTGCGTTGGCAGTCTTTTGCTTGCAGGCGTCAGGGGTTGAAACGTTTCGGATCGCGATCGGCCATGTTGACTTTGTGGAAGGTCTTCTGGAGGAGACGGTCGCTGACGAGGAAGACCGGTCCCAATTCCGCCGCTTTCTGTATGAGCGGGATTTCGTCGGCTTTCGTCAGTTGACGGAGCGTCTTAACCTTTCAGCAGAGGAAAAGAAACGGCTGGAGGCGCTTTTACGTCTGCGCGGGGGCAAAGGGAAGATCGAAGAGGCCCGCCAGCTGACGGTAAACGGAAGGGCTCGCCGGGCCGTTGAGACGGTTGCTTCGCTTTGGGCTGCACTGGAGGCATACGGAGTAACAGAGGCGCTGCTGCTTGATTTCAACCTGATCAGCAACATGAATTACTACACGGGTGTCGTGTTTGAAGGATATGCGGCCGACCTGGGCTCGCCGCTGCTGGGAGGCGGCAGATACGACCGGCTGCTTGAACAATTTGGGCGTCCTGCGCCAGCGACCGGATTCGCAATCAAAATGGATCGGCTGTTGCAGGTGACGCCTGCGTTGGCCTCGCCGGAAAAACAGCATGTGCTATTGTTCTATACGGATGAATACCGGGCCAAGGCTTTCGCAGAAGCTCAGCGAATGCGCCGGGAGGGGCAGATCGTAGAGACGAGACGGGTAAAGGACCGGACAGAAGCATTGGTGTGGAGCGAGCATGCGGAATACAGCGTGATCAGCCTGACGGAACAGGAGGAATGAGAGATGAGTCTGTCTGACAACGAGCGCAAACTGACGATTGCCATGCCGAAGGGCAGGATTTTTGAAGAAGCGGTTGCCTTTTTGCAGCAGGCGGGCATGGAGGTGACAGCCGAGCTGCAGGATTCGCGAAAATTGATTATCCCTGTGAAGAACACGAGTCTGGAGTTTATTCTCGCAAAGCCGACAGACGTGCCTACCTATGTGGAGTACGGGGTGGCAGACGTCGGCGTCGTGGGCAAGGACGTCCTGCTGGAAGAGGAGCGTGACGTCTACGAGCTGTTGAATTTGCAGATCGGCTACTGCCGGATGGTGGTCGCGGGGCTTGAGGACTGGACACCCACTGAGGCGCCGCGGGTAGCGACCAAGTACCCGCGGATCGCATCCCGGTATTTCCGTGAGCAGGGGCAGCAGGTAGAAGTAATCAAGCTGAACGGTTCCGTCGAGCTCGCCCCGTTGATCGGCCTGGCCGACCGGATCGTCGATATTGTCTCTACCGGCCGGACCTTGAAGGAAAACGGGCTGGTCGAGCTGGAGCATATATGCGAGATTACGACGCGGTTGATCGCCAATCGGGCGAGCTACCGGATGAAAAGTGAAGCCGTTGACGACATTGCCCAAAAATTTCTGGAAGTGATCCCCCGGTAATGATGCGGGAAAGGGAGAGGGGAGCAAAATGATTCGAATCGTGCGAGCAGACAAATACGATGCCAGGCGTTCCGTCGAAGCAGGGACCGAGGAACAGCGGCAAGCCGTCCAATCCATTCTGGCGGAGGTACGGAAAAAGGGCGACGAAGCTGTCCGCGCTTATACAGAGCGTTTTGACAAAGTACGATTGGAGCAGTTTCGCGTCAGCGAGTCGGAGTTGCGGGAAGCGGAGGAGCTGGTCTGTGCCGAAGTGAAAGCGGCACTGGAAGAAGCGGCGGAAAACATTCGCGACTACCACCAGCGGCAGGTCCGCCAATCCTGGTTTGCCATGAGGGACAGCGGAACGCTTCTGGGTCAGATCGTGCGGCCGTTGCAGCGAGTCGGGCTTTACGTTCCGGGCGGTACGGCTGCCTACCCTTCCAGCGTACTGATGAATGCAGTCCCGGCCAAAATCGCCGGTGTGCCCGAAGTCGTTATCACCACCCCTCCGGGTGCGGATGGAAAAGTAAATCCGGCGATTCTCGTAGCGGCGCGCATTGCCGGTGTCAACGAAATCTACAAGGTGGGCGGTGCCCAGGCCATTGCCGCCCTCACCTACGGGACGGAGCAAATCAAGCCGGCAGATAAAATTGTCGGTCCGGGCAACATTTATGTTGCACTCGCGAAGCGGGAAGTCTTTGGTCTCGTCAGCATTGACATGGTTGCCGGCCCGAGCGAGATTGTGGTACTCGCTGACGATACGGCCAATCCTCGCTATGTTGCGGCTGACCTGCTGTCACAGGCGGAGCACGATCCGATGTCGGCGGCCGTGCTGGTTACCCCGTCGCCGTCGCTGGCAGAGGCCACGGCCCGCGAATTGGAGCGGCAGCTGGAAGATCTGCCCCGCCGTTCCATCGCGGAAGCGGCGTTGCGGGACTTTGGCGCGATTTTGCTCGTGCAGGACTTGGATGAAGGCTTTGCCGTCGTCAACCGATTGGCCCCCGAGCATTTGGAGCTGATGGTGGAAAACCCGTTTGACCAGTTGGGCAGGGTGGAGAACGCCGGAGCGATTTTTCTCGGGCCTTACTCATCGGAGCCGGTCGGCGATTATTTTGCAGGCACGAATCACGTCATCCCGACCAATGGTACGGCCCGCTTTTCCTCGCCGCTGTCCGTGGATGACTTTATCAAAAAATCGAGCGTCGTTTCCTACAGCAGACAGGATTTGCAGGCAAACGGCCGCAAAATCGTCGCGCTGGCTTGGCAGGAGGGCTTGCATGCCCACGGACGTGCGATCCAGGAGCGGCTTTATGATTTCGCCAAAGAAGACGGGGAGCGTGAACAGTCATGATCGAGATAATCAAGCGAAACGCGCAGATCGCGCGGACAACCAACGAAACCGATATTGCGCTGGCATTTGCGGTCGACGGGAGCGGAGAGAGCAAACAGGATTCCGGCGTGCCGTTCCTCGACCATATGCTGGACTTGTTTGCCCGGCACGGCCATTTTGACCTCACCGTCAAGGCGAAGGGAGACATCGAGATCGACTACCACCATACCGTAGAAGATATCGGCATTTGTCTCGGGCAAGCACTGCGGGAAGCGCTTGGCGACAAAAAGGGGATCAAGCGCTACGGCAACGCCTTTGTCCCGATGGACGACGCTTTGGCGCAGGTGGTCATCGATATCAGCAACCGTCCCCATCTGGAATACCGGGCTGCATATCCGTCTCCTGTCGTGGGGCAATTCCCGACGGAGCTAGTGCATGAATTTCTTTGGAAGTTTGCCCTGGAAGCCCGGATCAATCTGCACGTCATCCTGCATTATGGCCACAATACCCACCACATGATCGAAGCGATTTTCAAAGCG
This sequence comes from Brevibacillus borstelensis, assembly GCF_003710865.1. Classification (GTDB taxonomy): domain Bacteria; phylum Bacillota; class Bacilli; order Brevibacillales; family Brevibacillaceae; genus Brevibacillus; species Brevibacillus borstelensis. The sequence goes on from NZ_RHHO01000056.1 coordinate 67,415, forward strand.
CTGGCGCGAGCATTGGATGAAGCGACGAGTATCGACCCGCGGGTCAAAGGAGTCCCGTCTACAAAAGGAGTTTTGTAAGATGATCGGAATCATCGACTACGGCATGGGCAATTTGTACAGCTTGGGAAAAGCGCTGGAAAGGCTCGGCTGCTCCTATGAATTTGTCTCCAGACCGGAGCGGCTAGAAGGCCTTTCGGGAGCCATCCTTCCAGGAGTCGGGGCCTTCGGGGATGCCATGAAAAACATTCGTGAGCTGGAGCTGGAAGAGGGCATTCGCTCGTACGCGGCTTCCGGACGTCCCATCCTGGGAATTTGCCTTGGCATGCAGCTTTTGTTCGAACAAAGCACAGAACACGGAGTCGCAGCAGGACTGGGACTGATTGGCGGAAAGGCCGTACGCTTTGAAGGAGACTACAAGGTGCCGCATATGGGCTGGAACCAGCTTCATATGCGAGCGGAGCATCCACTGCTCAGCGGAGTGAAAAGCGGCGATTACGTCTACTTCGTCCACTCCTACCATGTCCGGGTAAGCGATGAGAAGGTCCTGCTGGCAACGACGGAGTACCATCAGCAGGTGACAGCCATCGTCGGGCAAGATCAGGTGTACGGCATGCAATTCCACCCGGAAAAGAGCGGCGAGACGGGGATGAGGCTGCTGGCCAATTTTGCTGAACTGTGTAAGGGGGAAAAGGCATGAGTACGAGCTTTACGATCTATCCGGCTATCGATATTCGCGGCGGCAAATGCGTCCGTCTGTTTCAGGGAGACTACGCGCAGGAGACCGTTTATGCCGACTCGCCTCTGGAAATGGCCAGGGAGTGGGTGGCCCAAGGCGCTTCCTGGATTCACCTGGTTGACCTCGATGGAGCCAAGGAAGGGCTGCCGGTCAATGGAGAGCTGATCAAAACAATCGCCCGGTCTGTGAGTGTTCCTGTGCAGGTAGGCGGAGGGATTCGCACGGAAGAACAGATCAATGACTATCTGGAGGCAGGAGTTTCCCGCGTCATCCTCGGGACAGCGGCGATCGAAGACGAGCCATTTACCGAGAGGATTCTCCGACGCTACAGAAAAAAGATCGCCATCGGGCTTGACTGCAGGGGCGGCATGGTGGCGACGCGAGGCTGGCTGACGACGACCGACGTGAGTGCTACTGAACTGGCAACCCGGCTCGCCCAATACGGAGCGGAGACCTTTATTTACACGGATATCGCCCGCGATGGCACCCTCACAGGCCCGAATGTGGAGGAGATTTTCGCACTGACCCGTGCGACTGGAAAAACAGTGATCGCCTCCGGCGGGGTGAGCGTGCTCGATGATTTGACTGCCCTGCATCGTTATGCCGGGGAAGGTGTCGGCGGGGCTATCGTCGGCAAGGCCCTGTATACGAAAGCCTTTACGCTGACCGAGGCTGTATCTCGGCTGAGGGAGTGTGAATAGCATGCTGGCCAAGCGAATCATTCCCTGCCTCGACGTCAAGGACGGACGGGTCGTCAAAGGTATACAGTTTCTCGGGCTGCGCGACGCCGGAGATCCGGTGGAGCTGGCCAAAAAGTACAGCGAGGAAGGAGCCGACGAGCTCGTTTTCCTGGACATTTCGGCCTCCCATGAAGGGCGCAAAACGATGGTGGACGTAATCGAACAGACGGCAGCCAACATTACGATCCCTTTCACGGTCGGCGGCGGGATCAACAGTGTGGACGACATGAGGCGCATTCTGCGGGCAGGAGCCGATAAAATTTCGTTGAATACGGCAGCGGTGCTGCGTCCGGAGCTGATCCGCGAGGGGGCACAGGTCTTTGGCACCCAGTGTGTGGTCGTCGCTATCGACGCACGGCAGGTCGGAGAGAACAAGTGGGAAGTGTACACCCACGGCGGACGAAATGCTGCAGGCAAGGATTTGATCGAGTGGGCGCAGGAAGCCGAGGCTCTGGGAGCGGGCGAAATTCTCTTGACCAGCATGGATGCCGACGGAGAAAAGAAAGGCTTTGACATCGAGCTGAACCGGCTTGTATCGGAAGCGGTAGGGATTCCCGTTATAGCTTCTGGAGGCGCCGGTAGTCGGGAGCATTTTTTGGAGGTGCTGACTGCAGGTAAGGCTGATGCTGCTCTGGCCGCCTCCATTTTCCACTATGAGGAGACCTCGATCCAGGCGGTAAAAGAGTATCTGCTCGCGAAAGGAGTCGACATACGACCATGACATTGACTGTAAACATCGAGGCGCTCCGTTTTGACGAAAACGGCCTGATCCCCGCCATTGTACAGGATGCCGTGAGCAAGGAAGTGCTGACGCTCGCCTACATGAACAAAGAGTCTTTGGCCAAGTCGCTGGAAACAAAGGAGACGTGGTTTTGGAGCCGTTCCCGGCAGGAGCTGTGGCACAAAGGAGCGACCTCCGGCCACACGCAGCGAATTGTTTCGATCAAATACGATTGCGATAAAGACGCCCTAGTCGTGCTGGTTGTTCCACAAGGACCGGCTTGCCACACCGGGTCGTACAGTTGTTTTGCCGGACAGTTGACAACCGTCGGAATCACGGCAAGCGATGAAGCGAGTGCCGCAACTGAAGCGAACGCAAGCACTGCAACTGAAACGGACGCAAGAGCAGCGGCTGGTTCTGGCATTGCTGCGGCAACTGAATCTAGCATTTTAGCGAAAGAAAAAATACCATCGGCTGTCTCTTCCGACCGTTTCTCCATTTTGAACGAGCTGGAGCAGTTGATCGCCTCACGCGAAGCGGAGCGCCCGGAAGGCGCCTACACCACCTATCTGTTTGAAAAAGGCGTAGACAAGATTTTGAAAAAGGTCGGCGAGGAAGCGGCCGAAGTGATCATCGCGGCGAAGAATCGCAGTCATGACGAGCTCCGTTACGAAGCGGCTGATCTCCTGTATCACCTGCTTGTGCTGCTGCGGGAACAAAAGCTTCCGCTCGACGACGTGCTGGCAGAACTGCAAAAGCGGCGGTAACGGCAATCGGGATGGTATAATGCCGATAGATTTTCGCCATTCTCATCCTGGCTAGATCGCACATTGCATGCTGTTAATTTGACGCCAGCCCTCCTATCATTGTGGTATTATTATCCAAATGGAATGCGAGGAGGAAGCTGTTTGGAAATCATTCGCAAAAACCCTGAAAATGTAGCACCTCCAATAGGCTCCTATTCACATCTGACCATTGTGCCAAGAGAGGCAGACATACTTGTGCTATCAGGGCAAGTAGGAACAGATCGGGATGGAAACCTGCCCGAAGGAGTCGAAGAACAACTTAGAAACGCTCTAAACAATGTAACCAGCATTTTGAGCAGTGAAGGCGTTACGTCAGAAGGTATACTAAAAATAAACATCTGGTTAACAGAGATGATCAATCGGGATCAGTTTACTGCCATTTGGAAAGAATTCCACGGTGGCAACCCCCCCTCTACAACGATGGCTTATGTTTCTGCTTTGGCGCAGCCCAAACTGAAGGTTGAAGTAGAGGCCTGGGCAGCCAGATGTTAAAGTGGCGGCTTATAGCCGCTTTTTTGTTTGGGGATGGATTAGCCGCTACTGTTTATTGAAAAGGGGTGAGAGGAAATGAAAGCGTTGCTAATTTTCGTCACTACCTATCTCATCATCAGCTTGCCTGATTTTTTCGGGTTTTCCTTTGCCGTTCAATGGGTACCCGGAGTTTCCGATTTATACAAAGCGTGGACCTATTTTTCAATGGGCTTGTCTGAAAAAGCTGTTCTCAAATTGATCGTTTCTGCGGCCTCAAGCGTGTTTTTCGCAGTCATCTTGAAAAGGAGATCCTGTTTGAGCAAGTGACGGTGTTTTTCCAAGCCACGCGTAATATAATCGGGATGACTATTATTTGGCATGATTGATCCGCTATAATGTAGAGGGAAAATTGCCAATCGCGGAAAAATGTAATTGTAATTAGGGTATGTTGTGTGAAGAGTATTAGGCGGCAATGAAGAGAAAGCCCCCGGACAGACAATCAGAAATAAAAGACCAGCAGACTGACAGACCGAAGACGACAGCGCCTTGCCGTCAGTTGCAAGATAATTGAGGCTCCTGTCCAGGCAGGGGCTTTTTCCATGCTGATCCAGCCGGAAAAGCATGCGGCAAACAAACGAGAGGGAGGGGACAGTGTGAGGAATCACTGCTTGTGGGCAGCCGTTTTGTTTATGTGCTTATCGTTGTTTCCTGAACCGGCGGGTGCCAGTGACAAGGTGCTTCGCGTCGCCTTCGACAAGGAGCTCCCTCCTTTTGCGTATATGGACGAAAACGGCAAGGCCAGCGGATTCAACATTGATCTGATAAAGGCCATTGCCGAAGAGAACGGCTATGAGCTGGAGTATGTGCCGCTGGAATGGGAGGACGCCCTTTCCTATCTGAAGGACGGAAAGGTGGATGTGCTTCTCGGCATCAAGTATACGAACCGCTACGATCTTGTCTTCGACTTTAGCGAATCGTTTTTTACCATGTCCGAGGTGCTTTTGGTTCCCAAGCAGGACAGTGAGATTTTTACCCTGAATCAATTGCGGGAAAAAGTCGTTGCTGTACAGCGTGGCAATGTCGGCATGGACTTGCTGGAAAGTGTCCGAAGAGTCAAAATGCTCGTATCCTTCAACCAGCGGGATGCCCTGGACAATTTGATAAGGGGAAGAGCCGATGCGTTTATCGGAAATCGCTGGACAGCGGAGTACCTTCTGGAGAAGGCGAACAAACAAGACGAGTTCGTGATGCGCTCCGGTCTGATCAATCCGACCGATTACGCCTTTGCCGTTCGGGAAGGCAATTATGAACTGCTCGACAAGATTAACGAAGGGTTGAACAAGCTCTATCGGGACGGAACCTATACCCGGCTGTACAGCCATTACTTTGAACCGTACGCAACGCATGCGACGGACCGGTATCGCAAAGTAGTGATCGGCCTTTTGGTCGTCATGGCACTCGTGTCGATTACCTTGGTGACGATCTTTTTCTGGAACAAACGGCTAAAAGCAGAGGTGAGACGCCAGACGGCTGCACTGGCCGACGTGATGGCGTTCCAAAGGCAGGTTCTGGACAATACGGAGAGCGCGATCCTCTCCCTGGACGTTTTCGGACATATTACGCTGGTCAACCAGGTGACGCGGCGGCTGCTTTTGACAGACGATGATGCGATCGGACGGCATATCAGTGCCCTGCTTCCGCAACTGCCTGTGGAACAAGCTCTCGCGGCGGACAAGCCTTCCTTTTATGAAGGAGAGTTTCAGTTGGAACAATCTTCTGTCCGCGTCTTTCACTACTATATGGCTCCCTTTGGCAACGCTGTCTCCGAGCATGTCGGGTGGATCGTCAGCTTGCAGGATAGGACCGAGCAAAAGCGGCTGCAGGCGAGGCTGATTTCGCAGGAAAAAATGCATGCACTCGGCCAATTGGCAGCAGGGATGGCTCACGAACTGAGAAACCCGCTCACAGCGATCAAAACCTTTATCGATATGCTGCCAAAGAAGCTGGATGACGAGCGTTTTCGCTCCGAGCTGCTGCATTATGTACCGGAAGAAATGGAGCGAATGAATCGAATCCTGGAGGACCTGCTGGACTACTCCCGTTCCAAGCCGTTGGAAATAGAGGAGACGGACCTCAAAATGCTGGTGGATTCTGTCCTGGGGCTGTTTGCAAAACGGGCGGTAAACGAGCAAGTCGAAATGCATATTGAAGTGCCTCAGGGAATCAAGGTATGCCTCGACCGCAGAAGGCTGAAACAAGTGCTGATCAACTTGATGATAAATGCGCTGGAAGCCATGTCGACAAGTTCCGTAAAACGGCTTCATATCAAGGCTCGGGAAAGTGCGGACGGCGTGGAGCTGACGGTCAGCGATACGGGAGAAGGGATGAGCGCGGAACAGCTGCCCCATTTGTTTGAACCCTTTTTTACGACCAAGACGCAAGGGATCGGTCTGGGACTGTATGTCAGCGACAAAATCATGCGGGAACACGGAGGCCGGATTGATGTCAGCAGTACAAAAGGAGAGGGCACGACGTTCACCCTGTTTTTTCAGTAGGGAATAGAAGGAGGACAGCCATGACACGCTTGCTGATTGTGGACGACGAACCGGCAATCTGCGCCTCTCTGTCGTTTGCGTTAGAGGATGATTTCGATGTATTTACAGCCAAGGACGAGCAGACGGCACTCGCTGTCCTTGAGCAAGAGGAGATCGACTGTGTGCTGCTCGATCTCAATCTCGGCTCTACCAGCGGACTGGAGCTGCTTCCGAAGCTAAAAAAACTGCGTCCGGACCTGACGGTTATCATGATGACTGCCTTTGGAACGATTGAATCGTCTGTAGCGGCGATGAAAGCGGGGGCGTACCACTACCTGACCAAGCCGCTTCATCTGGACGAGGTGAAGCTCTTGATAAACAAAGCGCTGGAATTTCAAAAGCTGCACAAGAGGGTAAAGGTATTGAGCGCCGCTGTCAAGCAGCAGCAGTCCTACGCCGGGATGATCGGGAAGAGCCAGCAAATGCAGCGAATTTATCAGTTGATTGAAAAGGTCAAGGACATTCCCTCAAATATCCTGATCACAGGAGAAAGCGGGACGGGCAAAGAGCTGGTCGCCAGGGCCATTCACTATCAGGGGGTTCGGAGCCAAGCTGCGTTCTCCGTAATAAACTGCGCCGCGATACCCGAGACTTTGCTGGAGAGCGAGTTATTCGGGTATGCAAAAGGGGCGTTTACCGGGGCTGTGCAGCAAAAAACCGGGCTGTTTGAGCGTTCGCACGGAGGCACGGTCTTTCTCGATGAGATCGGGGAGATGCCGCTTGCTCTGCAAGCCAAGCTGCTGCGGGTCATTCAGGAGCGCACCGTGACTCCCTTGGGCAGTTATTCTACAAAAGAGATAGATATCCGTCTCATCGCGGCGACCAATCGGAATTTGGAAGAGGAAGTGGCCAAGGGTACCTTTCGCGAGGATTTGTACTACCGTCTGAATGTGATTCCAATCCGTACCCCTGCGTTGCGTGAACGGCCGGAGGATGTGCCTCTCCTGGTTGACTATTTTCTCGATCTTTATGCAGCCAACATGGGCAGGGAAAAGAAAGAATGCAGCCCGGATGTAAAAAAGAAGCTGTTCGCCTATTCATTTCCGGGCAACGTGAGGGAACTGGCCAATATTATCGAATATGCGATAGCCCTCTCCGCGGGAGAGATCCTTACCATGGAAGACTTGCCCGCTTCCCTGGTCAGCCAGCCGACAGGAAAACGCCTTTTTCCGAAGAGTCAGGAGGGCGTATTCGTGCCGGCGAATGCGACACTGGAGGAGGCCGAGCGGCTGGTAATTCTGCACACCCTGGAAAAGAACGGCGGACATCGCAAAAAGACAGCCGATCAGCTGGGGATTAGTGAGCGGGGATTGCGTCAAAAACTCAAGCAATATCTCGAGTCGTAAATAATCGCTGGCCCCATAACCGGAAAAAAATTCCGCCCGATTCGGACATTTTTTCCGGTTTTTCTCTTTTGTCGCCGAAGCGGAACGGCAAAAAGCGTCATTTTTCGTGTAATCATGATGTGGCACGGCTCTTGCTTTATTTTGTTGCAAACGGTTTCAAAAAAGAAAAGGGGGAGTCACATTGTTGAAGAAAATGCTCACGATCTTATCATCCACGCTGCTTGTCCTTACTGTCGCAGCTTGTGGAAACCAATCCGCGCCTTCGACCGGATCTGGCGGAGAAGCTTCAGGAGGAGGCGGTGGGGGAGCCGAGCAGAAGTTCCTCACAATCGCTACCGGCGGAAGCTCGGGGCCTTACTACACCATTGGCGGCGCCATGTCGAAAATCTACAAGGAGAAGCTGGGCTACAATGCGTCCGTCCAATCTACCGGCGCCTCTGTTGAAAACATCAATCTGTTGAAGACGAAAAAGGCCGATCTTGCCTTTGTCATGTCAGACGTTACTTCCTTTGCATACGAAGGACAAGAAAACTTCAAGGAAAGCGGCGCTATCAAGGACTTGAGAGCAATGGCCGGTCTGTACCTGAACTACGTGCAGGTCGTTACGTTGAAAGACCGCAATATTAAATCGATTGCCGACCTGAAAGGCAAACGCGTCGGTGTAGGGGCACCCAACTCCGGTGTCGAAGTGAACGCCCGCATGGTGCTGGCTGGTCACGGTATTACCTACAACGACATCAAGGCGGACTACCTGTCTTACGCCGAGGCGATCGAGCAGTTGAAAAACAACGCCATTGACGCAGCATTCGTAACGTCCGGACTTCCGAACTCTACCGTGATCGATCTGATGACGACCAAAGACGTGGAGATTGTCCCGATCAAAAAAGAAGATGTCGACAAGATGGCGGAAAAATTCCCGTTCTTCGTTTCTGCGGAAATCCCGGCAGGTCTCTATAAAAACGATCAGCCTGTCCAAACAGCCGCAATTCGCAACATCATGCTCGTTCGGAGCGACTTTTCCGATGAACAGGTGTACAAGCTGACCAAAGCCTTCTTTGAAAATATCGATGCATTAAAAGAGGCGCACAACGCAGCCAAGGACATTGACGTAAAAGAAGCGGGCAAGAACCTCGTGGTACCGCTCCATCCGGGTGCAGAAAAATACTATAAGGAAGTTGGCGCTCTCAACTAATCGATACAATCGCACGACCTGATAAAAAGGGAGGAGACATCATGAAGAAATGGATATTCAGGCTGCTTCTCCTCTTTGTGGGCCTCACGGCGCTGGGGCCCCAACCCTTTTTATTTCTAAACGATTTTCACCAGCAAGAGACAATCGGCGCAGTGCCTCTTGGAATGACCGATCAATTTGAAGTGGAGTGGGTGCATTCTGTCGAGCTTACTCCTTGGAGAGAGACGTACAGCGTGCATTGGCTGTATGGGATGGAGCTGGCAGAGACCTCCTTTCGTTCCTTCGGAGCAGGAGTTCCCACAGAGTTTGCAGATGCGAAAGTGACTGTTCAAGACGGCTGGATCAAGGTATCCGATCTGCATGATCGACGCGAGTCCATTCTCTATTTGATTACCCGGGACGATTACGTATTGCGAGTCAGTGGTCAACAGTGGAAATTATCCGATGTATTGCCATTGGGTACGTCGTTGGAGCTTTCCGTCAAGTGGTTTCCTTGGTGGTACCGGTTTGTATACAAGCTTGAAAAGAAAGGGAGTGACGAGTAGATGAGTGCTTCGAACCAGATGCTTACGGATGAAGAAGTGCGCCAAAATGAAAGCAAGGCGCAGGCTATCTTGCAGGAGTACGACAAGGAAGCGGGTTATCGGGTTTTTGACAAAAAGTGGATAGGCCTGCTCGTTTCTGTCATTGCCATCTGCTTTGCCCTCTATCATCTCTACGCTGCCTATGCCATCCCATTTGTAACGCTAAAGCACCGTTCTCTCCATGTGGCGGTTGTACTTTGCCTGATCTATCTGTTATATCCGGGGTGGAAGAAAGCGTCGCGCAAAAAGCTGTCTCTTTTGGATGTTGTGTTGGCGCTAGCCTCACTGGGAACGGCAGGCTATATATTTATTTATTATCTCGATATCGTCAATCGAGGCGGCATCCCTTCGACGCTTGACGTGACTTTTGCGACCATCACCTGCCTGCTTGTCCTGGAGGCTTCGCGCCGAGTGGCAGGGTGGGAGCTTACAGCGATGGCCAGCATTTTTGTCGCGTATGCGTATCTGGGCCCGTATTTGCCGGGAGACTTTGCGCATCGAGGCTATACGTTTAGCGACATCTTCAACTATATGTATGTCACCACTGAAGGTATTTTTGGCGATGCTACGGCCGTTTCTGCTTCCTTCATTATCCTCTTTATTATTTTCGGCGCCTTCTTGTCCAAATCAGGCATGGGGACGCTGTTTAATGATCTGTCGCTCGCGCTGGCGGGAAGCAGCAAGGGCGGACCTGCCAAGGTAGGAGTCATCGCCAGTGCGGTACACGGCTCGATCAACGGCTCGGCAGTAGCCAGTGTTGTCACTACCGGATCGTTTACCATCCCGATGATGAAACGTGTCGGCTACAAGCCGGATTTTGCAGCAGGTGTTGAGGCGACTGCAGCCGTTGGCGGACAGATATTGCCTCCGATCATGGGGGCGGCTGCTTTTATTATGGCGGAGACACTCGGTGTTCCATACATTACGATTGCCGTCGCCGCATTGATACCGGCGATCATGTACTATTTCGGTCTGCTGGTACAGGTTCATCTCCGGGCTGACCGCGACAATTTGCAAGGGCTGACCAAGGAAGAGCTCCCCAAAGTAAAGGACGTTTTGAAAGAACGGGGGCACTTGCTGCTGCCTTTGATTCTGCTAGTCCTCCTGTTGATGATGGGGTATACGCCAACTCTTGTCGCTGTGGCTACCATTATAGCTACGATTGTAATTGCTGCGCTTCGTCCTTCCAGCCGCATGGGCTTTCGCGATGTTTTGCAAGCGCTGGAAACCGGCGTGAGGGACACGCTGGGGGTAGCAGCGGCGTGCGCCGCCGTCGGAATTACGGTTGGTGTCTTCAGCTTGACTGGTTTAGGCTTGAAGCTGGCTAATATCATTTTGATGATGGGATCAGGCAGTTTGTTTATGACACTGCTGTTTACCATGATCGCTTCCATTATTCTCGGACTGGGGCTGCCGTCTATCCCTTGCTACATCATTACCGCTACTATGGCGGCACCGGCCCTTTCCACCTTTGGGGTCGATCCTTTGGCAGCGCACTTGTTTGTCTTCTACTTTGGTGCGATTGCCAATTTGACGCCTCCGATTGCCCTGGCAGCCTTTGCCGGAGCTGGTATCGCCGGTTCAGATCCACAGCGGACCGGATGGATTTCGTGTAAGCTGGCGTTGGCCGGATTTATTGTTCCGTTTATCTTTATTTACAAGCCTGGCTTGTTGATTCTTGAATCCAGTGTTGCTGATATTGCCTTTGCAGCCTTGGCTACGCTGCTGGCTGTTTTGGCATTGGCCGCAGCAACGGAAGGGTTCCTCTTTGCCAAAATGAATCGGATTTTCCGTTTGGCTTTGATTGCGGCCGGGATTTTGCTGATCTTCCCCGAAGCGATCCTGATGGGAAGCGGACTTGGTATCATGATAGCGATCAGTGTGCTTCAGTTTATGAAAAAGAGAAATGGTATAAAGACGATTGAGGTATAGGGAGTTAGTATAAGAAAGAGAGGGAAAGGTGATCCCTCTCTTTTTTGTCTGCCTTATTTTTATAGTAGGAATGCATTTGTTCACGTTCTTTTTTCAATTGGAGTAAAAAAGTTTAAAATAACCCTTGATTTCATTCTTTGGATGTGATAGATTATTCCTTGTCGCCAATAAGCGACACGATCTGAGAGAAAAGGTCAATGAATTTGATAGAAAAAGATCTTGACTCGATAGATTGAACCTGATATACTGAAAAAGTTCGACAACGAAATGCTCTTTGAAAACTGAACAGCGAAGCGTTTTTACCGAAGTAATGCCAGATGTCACACTGAGGTACTTCAGTATCGAAGTGATGCCGGTTGTGACGCTGAAATACTTCGTAGTGAGTAAATCACAAGCCTAGCAATTTCTTTCTTGAAGTCAAAGATGTAAACTCAACTTTATTGGAGAGTTTGATCCTGGCTCAGGACGAACGCTGGCGGCGTGCCTAATACATGCAAGTCGAGCGAGTCCCTTCGGGGGCTAGCGGCGGACGGGTGAGTAACACGTAGGCAACCTGCCCGTAAGCTCGGGATAACATGGGGAAACTCATGCTAATACCGGATAGGGTCTTCTCTCGCATGAGAGGAGACGGAAAGGTGGCGCAAGC
>NZ_RHHO01000057.1 GCF_003710865.1 Brevibacillus borstelensis
CGTGGTTCCTGCGGCTGAAAAAGTCACGCCGGAAAGCCTGACAGAAGCGCTTCACCGGAAGCTTCCCAATTACATGGTTCCTTCTATCTTCGTGCTTCTGGAATCCCTGCCGCTCACACCAAACGGCAAAGTGGATCGCAAGGCACTTCCTGCGCCGGAGCGTTTGGAAGCAGGAGGAGCATACGTAGCACCACGTGACGTGCTCGAACATCAACTCGTTCAAATCTGGGAAGATCTATTCGGCTTATCACCGATCGGTATTCGAGATAACTTTTTCAACCTTGGAGGGCACTCTTTGCAGGCAGTTCGAATGATCTCCCAGATTGAAAAGAAGATGGGTCAATCTCTTCCATTAGCGGTGTTGTTCCAAGCGGAAACGATTGAGCAACTGGCGGTTGCGCTCCGAAACAAAACGAGTCAGAAGCGTCCGGCGCAACTGGTGGAGATCCAAAAAGGCACAAAAGTACCTCTCTTTCTGATGCATCCAATTGGCGGCAACGTGTTCTGTTATGGTGATCTCGCGAGGGAAATGGGGTGTGATCAACCGGTTTATGCCCTTCAAGCAGCTGGCTTACAGGGCGAGACAGAGCCACTAACCACAATCGAAGAAATGGCGAAGCGTTATCTGGATGAAATCCGGATGGTACAGAAACAAGAACCGTATCGTCTCGGAGGTTGGTCCATGGGTGGTTTGATTGCTTACGAGATGGCTTTCCAATTGGTGCAACAAGGCGAGAGTGTCATGCAGCTAATCTTGTTCGACACTAAATTGCCCGACCCGGCTCACAGATCATTGACGGAAGAGGAACTTGAAGCATGGTTCATTCAGGATCTTGCCGCGATAGCTGGCCGTGATCTGCCAGCTTCGCTAAGCAAGATGAGGGAGGAGATAAATCGACTTGATGCTGCACAGCGCAGACAAACATGGCTGGTCCAATTACGAAAAGCTGGACTTCTGCCTCCTGACTTGACCGCAGAAGGAGTCGGGCATCTTTTGAGAGTCTTCAAAGCCAACGCTTATGCCATGGCCACTTATAACCCGAAGCCTCTGGATGGATTACAGCCGATCTTGGTCAGCACAACGGCGGTAGACGACAATTTGCAACACTGGCGCAGACTGGCTACCGGTCTTAAGGTTTACCACGCGATGGCGGATCACTACTCCCTGATGAAAAAACCACTCATCGGTTACATCCTAGAACTTCTCCAGATGAAGTAATCTTCTGCAGGGCTTCTAAATTCGCGCCGGGCATACCAACGAGGTGTGCCCGGGAGCGACTCATTTTTAGCTTGACAACTGACGCTGTATTTTTTGAAGTTCACTGGAGGTATAAAGTGATGTTCACTGGCACTCAGTTACATACACCTCAAGCAGTCAAAAAACGTGGATGGGTGCGTTTCAGGAGGTTTCTTTCAATAGTAACGATTACTATGGTTTCGATGGTAATTCTCGTTTCGGGGGCACTCTACATCTATACCGGTCTGAGCCTGCCGACGACGGAAGGTGAACTGAAGTTAGTAGGTTTAAAGTACCCAGTCAGTGTATACAGGGACGAAAGAGGTATTCCCCACATCGAGGCTCGAACGGAGAGAGACTTATACATGGCTCAGGGTTACGTTACCGCGCAAGATCGTCTGTTCCAGATGGAGATGTTCCGTCGAATTGCTGGAGGGCGATTAGCCGAGATAACGACCATGGGAGACAGCTTGGACTCGGATAAGTTTTTTCGAACACTCCAACTGCGGCGTTCGGCAGAGCAGTCCTTGAAGTTGCTGACACCGGAAACGAAGGAGAGCCTTGAAGCTTATAGCGCAGGTGTGAACGCTTATATTAAAGAAGCAAAAGCAGGTTTTGGCAAACTGCCGATCGAGTTTTCCATGATGGGTTTTGAACCGGAGGAATGGAATCCGACTGATACTCTTCTCATTGGCAAATACCTCGCCTATATGATGGGGGTTAATTACCGAGGCGAGAGCTATCGTCAACACCTAATAAACATCGTCGGAGAGGACATGGCTAAGGAACTATTTCCGACCTATCCTAAAGATGGATATATTACCATAAGAAAAAACTTATCTAAGTCACCAGATAAGGCGGTAATTCAAAATGATGGAAAGACGGCTAGTTTGGGTACATTCGAGTTCGGCCCACTGCTGGAAGATCCGTTCATTTCTGCGTGGGCGGACAGGTACATTGGCTCGAACGGCTGGGTAGTTTCGGGGAAATTAACTCTGTCCGGAAAACCGATTCTTTCCAATGACCCTCACTTGTTTGTTCAGACACCATCTATTTGGTACGAGACTCACCTCATTTTAGTTGGGGATGAGAAGCGTAACGTCATTGGAGTCACTATACCGGGCATACTCGGGATCATTCTCGGACACAACGATAAGATCGCTTGGGGCGTCACAAACGCTCAAGCGGATGCGCAGGATTTATTTGTGGAGAAACGAAATCCCATCAACCCTAGGCAATTCGAATATGAAGGGAAATGGATGGACGCTGAAGTTATCAATGAGACAATTTCTGTAAAGGGCCAAAAAGCGATCGAATTCGAGATCCTTAATACAGTTCACGGACCAATCATGAACGAGTTCATCGGGGAGGGAGAATATCGCACCAAAAAGGACATTTCCTTACAATGGACAGCTCTTCGTCCGAGCACAGATATTGAAGCGTTTCTTGCCATTAACAAATCGACCAACTACGAACAATTCAAGCAGGCGTTAAGCATGCTCCAGGCACCGGTCTTAAACTTCATCTTCGCAGGAGACGACGGTACGATCGCCTACCATACAGCAGGGTTAATTCCTATTCGCAGGCAAGGAGACGGCGTGCTCCCGACCGAAGGATGGACCAGGAAGCACGATTGGGTAGGTTTTATCCCCTTCGATCAACTGCCGGAAGCGGTCAACCCTGAAGAGGGTTACATTGTTACAGCAAACAACAAAATCGTCGATGACAGCTATCCTCACATAATCACTAAGTCATGGGCGGCTCCGTACCGGGCTCAGCGAATTGCTGAGGTGATAGAGAGCAAAAAAGGGAGATTGACAGCCAATGACATGATTCAACTACAGACGGATGTTCTCAATCTTCAGGCCAAGCAACTTCTTCCGATCCTTATCCCTCTAGTAGAAAAAGCAGACCTTAATGATATCGAAGGGAAAGCGCTAGAACTATTGAAATCTTGGGATTATAAAGAAAGCCCTGATCAGGCGGCACCACTTGTTTATCACTTTTGGATGGACCAATGGAACCGCCTTGTATTCGAGTACAAGATGACACCTTTCGTCTACACCCGAATGGCTGACAAGGGTAACGTAATACCGGAGATGATTCTGAAAGCAGCCGACGGTCAGGAGAACTCCTGGATAAAAGCGGCTGGAGGATTAAAGCAGTCCTCCCTCACTTCGTTTCGAAAGGCGGTGGAGAAGGTGATTGAATTACGAGGCAAAGCCCCGACTAACTGGAAGTGGGGGGAATTCCATCGTTTCGGTCCCGGTCACATGACATTTGAGTTTGTTCCCGTACTCAACTGGTTTTTCAATCCAGAAAAGTATTCAGTCGGCGGGAGTGAAACCACAGTCTGGATGAATGCTTATAATGAAGAAAGTGGCAACGTAATCTACTCTGCTCCGTGGCGTCAAGTCGTAGATTTCTCCGATCTCGCAGGTAACTCGAAAGATGTGCTGGCAGCCGGACAATCGGAACATGTACGCAGCAAATGGTATAAGAACCAGTTGAAAGCCCAAGCGACTGGTGCCTTATACCCACAGCATTTCATGCCTCGTGATTACCAAAATAGTGAAAAACTTGTGCTATTGCCTTAAAATGGTTGTATAGAGCAACGTTCATCTCAACGCAGGTTACTATTATTTGGGGGTATGAATACATGGTACAGGAATTTTTAGAGGCAATTGTGAAGGACGACGTCGGGGGTGTAAAAGATATGCTCCAATCGAACCCAACGCTACTCCAACTCCGTATTCAGACCGGCCAATCGCCTGTCCTAACCGCTATCTACAACGGAGCAAGAGCTACGCTTGCATACCTTCTAGAACAGGATATCCCGCTGGACCTGTTTGAAGCTGCTGCCTCCGGTAGACTAGATCGAGTGCAAGAGCTGGTCGACTCTGAACCGAACCTAGTGAACGCCTATGCGAATGATGGTTTTACAGCTCTAGGGCTGGCCGCGTATCTGGGTCACAAAGATATTGTCGGATATCTGTTGGAGAAGGGAGCAGATGTGAACAGGGCTTCAAAGAACGACATGAAGGTTATGCCGCTTCACTCTGCGGTAGCCACTCTCCAAGTCGACGTTGCCGAACTGCTACTCAAGCATGGCGCTGAAGTGAACGCAATTCAGCAAGGTGGGTGGACTCCACTTCATGAAGCCGCACTCCACGGCCATGAAGAAATGATCAAGTTGTTGCTTGAATTTGGTGCAAATAAAACCATCAAAAAAGATAACGGTGAAATCCCTTTGGATGTCGCACTTCAGCGTAACCATCTTCATGTGGTTACTCTATTGAATTGATAATTCCTCGGGCGTCCTTCCGTTTGTATCAACGACATGTTCGTAGATACAGTGCTGTATTGTATTGTTCCCTTTTCTGTCATTGACATATCGAGTTACAACGGGGAGGTGCACACAAGATGAGTCAACTCAACTTGATGTCATTTCGGGAAACATCTAACTTTGTTGAGATCCTACGCGAAAGGGCAATCCGCCAGCCCAATGTAACCGCTTATGAGTTTCTGCTTGACGGAGATGAACTTTCTGCTCGAATCACTTACTCCGAGTTGGATCGCAAGGCGCGGGCAATAGGTGCATTTTTACAAAGTTTCGGCTGTTCTGGTGAACGTATTCTGTTACTGTATCCCCCTAGTCTTGAATATGTAGCAGCTTACTTCGGATGTCTCTATGGAGGGGGCATTGCAGTCCCCGCCTATCCTCCAACATCAACCCGTTTGATTCCACGTTTGCAGGCGATTGCCAAAAACGCTGAAGCTGTTGTGGCCCTAACATCTTCCAAACTGCTAGATGAAATATCCGATAGATTTGAGAAAGTTCTGGAATTAAATCGGCTGACCTGGGTGGCAACAGACGCTCTACCCAAAAGGTTAGAGACCCTGTGGAAAGAACCTCAGATTACCTGGGATACTCTAGCCTTCCTGCAGTATACATCCGGTTCCACTTCAATTCCAAAAGGGGTCATGGTCACTCATGGCAATTTGATTCATAATTCAAAGATGATACAAACGGCCTTCGAGCAGGGGACTGACGACCGGGGTGTAATCTGGCTACCTCCTTATCATGACATGGGATTAATTGGTGGTATTCTTCAGCCGCTGTACGCGGGATACCCGGTTACCTTAATGTCACCTTATGACTTCATGCAGAGGCCGTATTCCTGGTTGAAAGCGATCTCTCGTACAAAAGCAACGACCAGCGGCGGTCCGAATTTCGCATACGATTTATGTGTCGAAAGAATAACCGAAGATCAGAAACGCACCCTCGACCTTAGCTCGTGGAGGGTAGCATTCAATGGGGCGGAGCCAATTCGGGCATCTACGTTGGAACGATTTGCCGATGAGTTCGCTTGCTGCGGGTTTAAGCCCGAAGCGTTCTTCCCCTGCTACGGATTAGCAGAAGGGACGTTGATAGTAACCGGGGGTTGGACGAGACCATTAACGCTGACATGCAACAGACAGTCTCTCGAAGAAGGGTACATAGGAGTGGTACATAACTCGTCACCGGAGGATAAAAGCAAGGTTCTTGTCAGCAGTGGCAAAAGTCTGATGGATCAAAAAGTTTGCATTGTCGATCCGACAACTTTTACTGAGTGCAAGGAGGGGGAAATTGGAGAAATCTGGGTTAAAGGACCCAGTGTAGCTCAAGGTTATTGGAGCATGCCGGAGCTGACAGATGAGTCCTTTCGGGCGTATCTTTTGAAGACTGGTGAAGGTCCCTTCCTCCGAACTGGCGATATGGGCTTCTTGTATGAAGGGAATCTGTTCGTGACCGGCCGCATGAAGGATCTGATCATCATCCGGGGGCGAAACCTCTACCCACAGGACATTGAGCTGACAGCCGAGAAGAGCCATCCCGCCGCACGCCCTAATGCTGCAGCAGCGTTTGCAATCACTGTTGAGGACGAAGAGCGCCTGGTGATCGTGCAGGAGGTTCAACGCAAATACCGCGCATTGGTTCAGGACGAGATGGTTGACGCGATTACACAAGAAATCTTGCGTGAGTACGGGGTTCAGCCGTATGCGGTCGTCTTGGTGAAATTCGGCGGAATTCCCAAGACGTCGAGCGGAAAAATTCAACGGGGGCTGACCCGTGAAAGATTTCTTGCCGGTGAACTAAACGAGATTGGCAGGCGTGTATACTCAAATGAGGTCTCGGATTCAGTTGAGGATCTGCGGAAATCCGTCTCTATCGAACATGGAGATGACCGCAGGGCTGAAATCGAGCGAATATTCTTGAACCTGCTATCGCAAACAACTGGTGTCACACAATCAGTTGCTGATCTCGCGATGTCGCCCAGCGAACTGGGGATCGACTCGATGAAGGCGTTCGAGTTACAGCATGTTTTAGAGGAAGAGTGGGGCGTCATGGTCCCAGCAGTTACATTCCTTCAGGACATGAAACTGGAGGATATACGAGATATAATTTTGACCAAGTTGGATATGAACTATAAAGTCCTCCCCGTCGACCATGGAATACAGACAGGATTGATCCCAGCATCACGAGGTCAGAAAGGCTTGTATTTTCTACAGAAGCTGGCACCACACAGTTCAGCTTATCACATCGCCAGGGCTGTCAAGATTAGGGGACCACTTCAAACAGAGAAGGTCAGAAATATCCTCCAGATCCTTACAGCAAGGCATACTGCACTGCGCACCACGTTTATTGAAGACCAGAACGGAGGACTTCTGCAGAAGATTGCTGACGAGCCCCGCATTGAGTTTACTTACGTGGAAGCTGCCTCTTGGAGTGATCAACAGCGTCTGGATCTTCTTGTTGCTGAGACGCAACGTCCCTTTGATCTGGAGAGCGGACCATTAATGCGAACGCTACTCTTAAACTGTTCGACTGAGGAGCACCTACTTTTGTGGGTTTTCCATCACATAATTGTTGACCTATGGTCGGTCGACGTCCTGATAGAGGAGACCATTACTTTACTGGAATTGGAGGGAACTGACAGTGAGTCATTGCTACCAATGCCAGCCATGCAGTTCAGGGACTATACAGTTTGGCAGGAGAGTTGGCTGAAATGCAACGGTGAAGAACACTTAGCATATTGGCTGAGGGAGCTCACAGGCGAACTACCTGTTCTGGATTTCCCATCGGACCGTCCGCGTCCGCCCGTCCAGACCTACAACGGTTCGAGCTGCACACTCACGCTGGGTGATGAACAAACCAAACGTTTAAAGGAACTATCTGCCAAGCACAATGGAACTTTATACATGACTCTCTTGGCCGCGTACCTACTTTTCTTGTACCGCTACACCGGTCAGAATGAGATCATTATCGGCTCTCCAATGGCAGGACGGACACGGGCTGCGATGAACAAACTTGTTGGATTCGTCACAAACACTTTGCCCCTGCGGTTCTTTGTACGAGAGGGTGACAAGGTCGCCGACCTCATCAGTCAAGTACGTGGGAAGGTACTCGGGGCATTCGCTCATCAGGAATATCCGTTCCACATGCTGCTGGAGAAAGTTAACCCGAAGCGCGATTCAAGCCGATCCCCTGTCTATCAGACGGTATTTGTCATGCAGAATGTCGGTACCATTCGAGAAGCAGGAGCAATTATTGCGGGGAAGGCAGGGGGCATTTCAACGTTGGGTGGTCTGCAGGTTGAAACGGTACCTTTACCTGAGACTTCTTCTCTTTTTGATTTGACCACGACTGTCACGGAGGTTGAAGACCGGTTAATCTTGACTATGCAGTATAATACCGACTTGTTCGAAGAGAAGACGGTAACCCGAATGCTACACCACTTCACCGTGCTTCTGGACAGTCTGACAACAAACGAAGAAGAGGAGATCGACAGGTTGCCTATGCTGACAGAGGAGGAGAGGCAAGAACTGCTTCCTACCCCCATTGTAAGCGAGTTGCCCCACCGTACATTAGTCGAACTATTCGAGGAGCAAGTGCTGGCAACGCCAGAGAAGGTGGCAATTTCATACCAGGATCGTTCGCTGACTTATTCTGAGCTCGATGCTCGAGCCAACCGGCTTGCTCGTCTTCTTCAGGAAAAAGGTGTTCTTCCAGGCGATAAAGTAGGAATCTTCGTTGAGCGTTCACTAGAGATGATCGTAGGGATCCTTGGAATCCTCAAGGCGGGGGCGGCCTATGTTCCGCTAGACCCGTTTTATCCGCAAGAGCGTCTTGAGTTTGTTATAGAAGATGCTGAGCTCTCGCTACTGCTCACTCAAGAACATCTACTAGAGCGGTTGAGGAAGCGGACCTCTACAATCCTACTGCTAAAAGATGTAAATAATGACATAAGTAGAGAGGATACCCAGCCTCTTCGCTTGTCGCTCTCTCCGGATCACTTAGCTTACGTCATTTATACATCCGGTTCTACAGGGAAACCCAAAGGTGTACTGGTCAGCCATGGAAACGTGGTTCGATTGTTTGAGTCCACTGATCACTTGTTCCAGTTTAACCAAGAAGATGTGTGGACGTTGTTCCACTCTTATGCATTCGATTTTTCCGTCTGGGAGATATGGGGAGCGTTGCTCAAGGGAGGAAGATTGGTAGTCGTCCCGTACATGGTTAGCCGTCATCCAGAAGAATTTTACCGGCTGTTACATCGAGAAGGCGTTACCGTACTGAATCAAACGCCGTCAGCGTTCCAGCAGCTGATCTACGCGGAGGAACGGTCAGAGATGAAGCTCCCCTTGTTACTTCGATACGTAATCTTTGGTGGAGAGGTGCTAAGTCCTGAAAGTCTCCGACCATGGGTTCAACGGCATGGCTGTGACCATCCCAAATTAATCAACATGTACGGTATTACTGAGACTACTGTACACGTCACCTACCGCCAGATCACCCTGGAGGATTTGAGTCGTCAAAACAGCTTGATTGGTGTACCAATTCGAGACCTCCAGGTATATCTACTGGACCGTAATATGCAGCCGGTACCTTACGGAGTCATCGGCGAGATGTACATTGGTGGACCAGGGGTCGCGCAAGGTTACATGAACCGACCTGAGCTTACGGCAGAAAAATTTATCGCCAATCCATTCGTCGCCGACACAGGTGCAAAGCTCTATCGTTCCGGCGATTTGGCACGCCGATTGTCGAATGGGGAATTAGAATATGTAGGGCGATTTGACCATCAGGTTAAGATTCGCGGTTTCCGTATTGAACTTGGAGAGATTAAGTCCGCCCTTCTTCAGCGGGAGGAAGTAAGGGAAGCTGTTGTATTAGCACACGTGGACCGTACGGGTGAAAAGGTACTCGTAGCGTACATTGTACTGCGGAACATGGAAAATGTGCTCAAAACGTCAGAACTGAAGAATTACCTAAGATCCAAGCTGCCTGAGTTCATGGTGCCGGCGCATTTTGTAATTCTCGATCGCATCCCGCTAACCGAGAACGGCAAAATAGACATGCAAGCACTGCCCGCTCCGCAATGGAATGATCGCATATCGTCATTTCCGTACGTTGCCCCCAGCGGACCGATTGAAGAAACTCTTGCATCGGTATGGTCCCACGTGCTGGGAGTGGAGCGGATCAGCGCCCTAGACAACTTTTTCGATCTTGGGGGCGATTCGATTCGAAGCATAAGGGTACTCACCTTGGCCAAAGAATTCGGCATTCATTTATCGCTACAAGATCTCTATCGCTATCAGACTATTCGTGAATTAGCATTCGCTGCTGGTCAGAGTAATCCGTCTTATGAAGTGAAAATGACCTCACAGTCCTTTGCACTGCTCAAGCCAGAAGACCGGCGGTTAGTCCCAGACGGAATCGAGGATGCCTACCCATTGACCTCGTTGCAGGCGGGTCTCGTCTTCCATAGCGAATACAACCCGGATTACAAGAATTATATCACCACGTTCCGTTTAAAAGCCCCCTTCAATGATAAGGTCATCCGCCAAGCATTGGAGCGTTTAACGGCCAGGCATCCGATGCTCCGCACCTCGTTTGACGTCAGTCGATATAGCGTTCCGATGCAGCTTGTTCATAAGAAGGTAATCCCGCGTTTAATATTCAACGACTGGAGAGACAAGACGCCGGAGCAACAGGAGGCTGGCTTCACTGAATTTCTGCACGCGGAGAAGCGGAACAAGTTTGATTGGAAGGAAGCTCCACTGTTGCGTTTCAATGTCCACAGATTGACGGACGAGACCCTCCAGTTCACAATGACTGAGCCTTTTCTGGACGGCTGGAGCGTAGCTTCCTTGATAACCGAGTTATTCAGCGATTATCTCGCCCTTTTGAAGGAACCTAATACTCCGCCGCTGCCGTTACTTGAGAGCACGTTTCGTGACTATGTTGCGGCTGAAAAACATGCTTTGGAGAACGAGTCATCGAAAGCTTATTGGGAGAATGAACTGAGGGATTGCATGCCGACTCACTTACCTCGTTGGGGCCGCAGGCCTGATGAGGCGAGTGCAGCTAAAGATCGTATTTGGGTACCGATCCCCAAGAATGTGTCGGAAGGTCTCCGTCAGATGGCGAAGTCGGCCTCGCTACCTCTGAAAAGTGTTCTATTGGCTGCACATTTACGCGTAGTTAGTTTGTTGGGAGGTCAGACGGACGTTCTGACGGGGATGTTTCAAAACGGCCGGTTGGAACAATACCAAGGGGAGAAAGTGGTGGGTCTCTTCTTGAACACTGTTCCGCTACGCGCGAAATTGTCGAGCGGCAGTAGGTGGGTGGATCTGGCAAGGCAAGCATTTGAAAAAGAGCGCGACCTTCTTTCTCACAGGCGCTTTCCGCTTGCTGAGCTACAGCGTCTTTATGGAGGAAGGCAACAGTTATTCGAAACGGCCTTCAACTACACTCACTTCCATGTATACGAAGGATTGACGGAGCTACCAGGGCTTGAGGTGCTGGATGCTGAGCACACCGATTATACCTTCATCACCCTGACTGCCCAGTTTACTGTTGATGTCAACAGCGGGGATATTCACCTCGCTCTTGACTACAATCCGTATGAACTGAACGCCGAGCAAATGGATCAAATCGCGGCGTACTACCAAAACGTTCTAACCGCAATGACAAATGATCCTACTGGTAGATATGATAAGGCACCTCTTCTCTCACCCCAGGAACTACAGAAGATGCTCGTAGAGTGGAACAACACTTCCGAATATGAGGAGACGGACCTGCTATGCGTTCATCAGTTGGTTGAACAACAAGCGGCACGTACCCCTGACCGGATTGTCGTTATAGAAGGTGAACGAACGCTGACGTACCGTGAACTTGATGCTAAGGCGAACGGACTGGCCATTAAGTTGAAAAACCTCGGTGTAGGACCGGATAAGCTGGTCGGCCTCTGCATGGAGCGTTCTTTGGAAATGGTAATCGGACTCCTTGGCATCCTCAAGGCGGGTGCTGCCTATGTACCGCTCGACCCGTCTTATCCGAAAGAACGCCTAGAGTTCATGATCAAAGATGCGGATTTGATCGCAATTGTGACTCAGAAGGAACTGTTGCAAGAATTGCATGACCCGCAGGTCTCCGTACTCCTCCCTGATGATATTCAAGAGGAGAGTGATCCGCCCGTTATCGACGGCCTTTCACCGGAGAATCTCGCTTATGTTATTTACACATCTGGTTCTACCGGAAAACCTAAAGGCGTGCAGGTGCCGCATCGTGGAGTTGTCAACTTCCTATTATCTATGCAAAACGTACCAGGGCTTCAGGAACATGATGTAATGGTTGCAGTTACCTCGATTTCCTTTGACATTGCGGCACTCGAACTTTATCTGCCTCTCATCACCGGTGCTAAATTGGTTTTAGCTTCGAAGGAAGTGGTAGCTGATGGACATTCACTTGCAGAGCTCCTGGAACGGGAACAGGTTACCGTTATGCAAGGCACTCCTGCGACTTGGAACTTACTGCTTCAAGCGGGATGGTCAAAT
This sequence comes from Brevibacillus borstelensis, assembly GCF_003710865.1. Taxonomy (GTDB): domain Bacteria; phylum Bacillota; class Bacilli; order Brevibacillales; family Brevibacillaceae; genus Brevibacillus; species Brevibacillus borstelensis. The sequence goes on from NZ_RHHO01000057.1 coordinate 12,122, forward strand.
AAGGGAAGTCTAAAAGTGCTTTGTGGCGGGGAGCCGCTCACTGTCGATTTGGCTAGGAAACTGTCCGCTTGCTCCGAAGAAGTTTGGAACCTGTATGGACCAACGGAGACCACGATATGGTCGACTTTGCACAAGATTACCTCTATGGACGGTCCAATTTTAATCGGTCGTCCGATTCGTAATACCGAAGTGTATCTGCTAGATTCATTCGGTCAGCCCGTGCCAGTTGGTGTGCCGGGAGAATTGTGTATCGGCGGTGCGGGAGTAACCCGTGGTTATTTGAAAAGGCCGGATTTGACACAAGCAAAGTTTGTGAAACATCCATTCTCTGACAACAAAGAGGCGAGACTCTACCGCACAGGTGATCTGGCGAGATACTTGCCGGACGGGAGTATAGAGTATCTGGGCCGGTTGGACGACCAACTCAAGATTCGTGGGTTTCGGATTGAACTTGGCGAGATTGAGACCTGTCTTGGCGAACATGAGGCCGTACAACAAGCGGTAGTAGTCCTTCGGGAAGTTAGGGCCGAAGAGAAAAGTCTTGTCGCATATGTCGTAATGAAGCCGGAGTATGAACCAGACACAGGTGTATTGCGGCGCCACTTGAAAGAACGATTGCCCGCTTACATGGTGCCTTCCTTTTATGTGCCCGTGGAGAAGTTTCCACTTCTACCGAACGGAAAACTTAATCGCAAGGCCCTTCCCGCACCTGACTGGCACACGCTGGAGTGTATGGACACATTAGAAGAACCACAAACCGAAGTAGAGAAAAGAATCGCCGGCATTTGGCAGGATGTGCTCGGCTATGAAAAAGTGGGGCGAAATCAGGATTTCTACGACCTTGGTGGACATTCGCTCCTTGCCACACAACTGATTTCCCGATTAAGGGAAGCATTCGGCGTGGACCTATCCCTTCGCAGTCTGTTAGAAGGTTCTACCGTGGCTAAACTAGCACAGGAGATTGAGGGGCTACTGTTACTTCGAGAGGAAGATGAAGATCTTACGGATTTGCTCGACCTAGTGGAAGGCCTATCCGATGAAGAAGTCAAGAAGCTTTTGTCTGAAAAAGGGGGATCGGCATGAGAGACGTAAGCCATCGTTTGGAAGCACTCTCTCCCGAAAAGAAGGCTCTTTTGGAGCTGTTGAGGAAGGAGAACAGACAGTCCGAACATCAGAATAATGTGATCCAAAAAAGACCGAACCCAAACGTTTACCCGCTTTCGTACTCTCAGCAACGGCTTTGGGTCATGGACCAGATGGAGCCAGGCAGTCCGCTTTACAACATCCCGTCCACACTACGTCTTACAGGAACACTCGATGTAACGGCTCTGGAGAATGCGTTAACCGTGATGCTGGAACGCCATGAGGTTTTGCGGGCGACATTCACCAATGTCGACGGGAAACCCTTCCAGACAATACAACCGTCAGTTCCTTTCGAGCTGCCGATTATCGATCTGAATTATCTACCCACCGAGATCAGGGAAGCTCGGATGGCTGAACTGGTAAGGGAAGAGTCGTTGCGCCCATTTGACCTCAGCACCGGCCCGTTGATGAGAGGACTTTTGATTCGAATGGGGGAGGACGATAACGTCCTTCTCCTAACAACTCATCACATCATTACGGACGCTTGGTCTCGTGCTGTATTCACGAAGGAACTTGTCGCCTTATACAATGCGTTTGAGAAAGGTCTTCCCTCCCCATTGCCTCCGGTGCAGCTTCAATATGCTGACTATGCTCACTGGCAGCAAGAACTGATGAATGCAGGTTTAATGAACAAACATATCGACTATTGGAAGAACAAGCTCAGAGGGGCATGCCCCCTCTTGGAACTCCCGACAACACGGCCACGCCCGCCCGTTCTTAGCTACCGAGGGGCGAGATTGAACTTGGTCATCCCTCAAGATGAAATCGAGGGGCTAAAAGAGTTGAGTCGGACCGAGGGGGTTACCTTGTTCATGGCCCTTCTCGCCGCTTTCCAAGCCTTTCTTTACCGTTACACGGAACAGGAAGATATTGTGGTTGGTACGCCGATTTCTAACCGCAGTCGTCGGGAATTGGAAGGGATCATTGGCTTTTTCGTTAATACACTGGTCATGCGTACAAATTTTTCTGGTGAACCGACCTTTCGTTGTACACTTCGGCAATTCAAAGAAACCGCATTGGAAGCATATGAACACCAGGATCTTCCGTTTGAAAAGTTGGTGGAAGTGCTCCAACCGCAGCGAAGTTCGAGCTATCATCCCTTGTTCCAAGTATTCTTTGACATGGATAACGTCCCGACAGATCCTATTCGTCTTCAGAATCTTACCATCCGTTCGCTCGACGTTGAGCGAGGTACTTCGAAGTTCGATCTGTCGCTCTATGCAGTCGAACGGGAAGACGGGTTGCATCTGACCTTCGAATATAGTACCGATCTGTTCGATTCGAGTACGATTGAACGGATGAGTAAAAGTTTTCGCATCCTGGTTCGCTCCATGTCTGAACTGCCGGATCAGCCAATTTCCCTCTTGCCACTTTTAAGTCAAGAGGAGGTTCAGGAGTTGTTTGCTATATCTCAAGGAGAACGTAAGGAAATTCCGGGTGAACTCCTCATTCATCAGCTGTTCGAAGCGCAGGTTGCCAAGACTCCAGACCGGACGGCGGTAGAGTTCGAAGGACATCGACTGACCTACCGAGAGTTGGATGAAGAGGCCAACCGTTTGGCTCACGCCATTCAAAAGCACGGGGTAACAGCTGGAACCATGGTTGGCATCTCCGTTGAGCGCTCCCTTGAGTTGGTAATAGGCATCCTGGCAATCTGGAAGGCAGGTGGCGTTTACATCCCTTTGGATCCCAATTACCCAAAAGAGCGTTTGGCAATGATGATCGAAGAGACTCAGCCTGTCCTTCTACTCACTCAAAGTAAGGTTAGAAGCAAACGGCCACCTTTTGAGGGGAAAATACTCGATCTGGATGCAGTACCAAAGTTTTACGCAAACGAGAAAGGAATCGCCCCCATCTGTCATTCAAGGGCAGACCATCTCGCCTACATCACCTTTACTTCCGGGTCAACGGGGCGTCCCAAGGGGGTCATGGCTTCCCATCAGGGGCCTGTCAACTATCTAACTTTCATTAAGGAAGCGTATCAACTGAAGCCGGAAGATGTGGTGTTACAATTGGCATCATTCTCCTTCGACGCTTCGATACGGGATCTGATCGGACCTCTTACAGCGGGAGCTTGTGTGGTTCTTCCGCGTGAGGAGGATATCTTCGACTTTGAACGTCTTCTGAATTTAATCGAAGAGAAGAGGGTGACCCGCCTACTCGGCATTGTGCCGACACTACTGAATAACCTAACATTGACTGCCCTTAACCTGAAATGGAAGTACGAAGGTTTGCGTATGATCCTGCTGAGCGGTGAAGTGTTGAACCGGACTGTAGTAGAGCAAGCTCAAGCAGTATTTCCGTCTACTACTTTAGTCAATCAGTATGGTCCCACCGAGTGTACGATGACCTCAAGCTACTATCCAGTATTAGCGTTTCCGCCGAGGGCCGCCACCGTACCGATCGGACGTCCGATCCACAACGTGGATTTCTACATTTTGAACAGCCAAATGCAGCCGGTGCCGTTTGGAGTTCCAGGTGAATTGTACATCGGGGGGAGAGGGGTCTCACCCGGCTATTTCAAACAGCCTGAACTCACTAAAAAGAAGTTTGTACAGAATCCATTCTCCGCAGAGGGCGATCGCCTTTACCGTACCGGAGACATTGTACGTCTTACCAGAGACGGAATATTTGAATACCTGGGACGGATGGATAACCAGATTAAGTTGCGCGGGATTCGTGTGGAGCTTGGTGAGATCGAATCTATGCTTTGCCAGCACGAAGCAGTGCAGAACGCCGTGGTGGTTCTGTCCGAAGGGAGTTTTAGAGAATCGCAGTTGGTCGCGTATTATTTGATAAATGGATCGGAAGTCCCCTCGCCTGCTGAACTCCGTCAGTATCTCAAGGAGAAGTTGCCGGAATACATGCTTCCGGGTGTATATGTGAGAGTGGAGCGTTTCCCTCTGACACCAAACGGGAAAATTGACCGGAAGGCATTACCGTCTCCCGAGCTAGGGCTCCAGATAGCAGAAAGGGAGTATGTCGCACCACGAACGGAACTGGAAAAGAAAGTGGCGGATATCTGGGGTCAGGTGCTTCAATTAGAAAGAGTCAGTATGAATGACAATTTCTTTGAACTTGGTGGTCACTCTCTCCTCGCGGCTCAATTGATTGCACGAATTCGGAAAGAATTTCGAGTGGATCTACCGCTACGATCTCTTTTCGACACGGTAAATGTTGCCGGAATGGCTGAGATGATCATGGCACTACAAGAGGAGGCAAGAAAGCGGAAAGCCTTTACAACCGTTCTTCCGACGATTAGCCCGAACCTTGAGAAACGAACCGAACCCTTCCCGCTGACAGATATCCAACAAGCATATTGGGTGGGGCGCAATGGGTTCTACGAGCTTGGTAATGTCTCGACTCATAGCTATTTGGAGTTGGAAACGGTTAACCTGGACATTGACCGACTGAATAGCGCATTGAACAAGCTGATCCACCGACATGATATGCTGCGCTCCGTTCTTACTTCCGACGGACAGCAACGTATCTTGGACAAGGTACCGGAATACCGGATTTCAGTTCTTGATCTACAAAGGTTGGATAGCGAGACGGCAGAAGAACGGCTGAATGGGATTCGCGAGGAGCTTTCGCACCAGATGTTGCCACTTGACAAATGGCCTTTGTTCGACATTCGGGCAACCAAACTGGATAAACGCCGTACCATGCTACACATAAGTACCGATTCCTTTGCGGCAGATGCATGGAGCCGCTGGATCTTGGCTCTTGGATTGTTCCGTCTATATGATGATCCGGATCTTGAACTGCCGCCATTAGAACTTTCCTTTAGGGACTACGTACTGGCTGAGCATGAGATCCGTCGGACCGAATATTACGAAAGGGCGAAGGGTTATTGGATGGAACGTCTTGCAAACCTTCCGCCCGCACCAGATCTTCCGCTTGCCGCGAGTCCAGAGGACCTCAAACGGCCGCGCTTCATAAGACACAGCGCTCGTTTGGAGAAAGACGCATGGAGGTCCTTGTGCGTTCGGGCAGCACGGGCGGGTGTAACACCTTCGGGTCTGATTGCTGCCGCATTCGCAACGGTGCTAGGGAGATGGAGTAAGAACCAGCGTTTCACGATCAACCTGACCCAGTTTAACCGTCTACCTATTCACCATCAGGTCAATGAAATTGTCGGCGACTTCACATCGTCCATCCTTCTTGCGGTCAACCTCCATCATACTTGTTTCGAGGAACGTGCAAGGGCGGTCCAGCAACAACTTTTCAGTGATCTAGATCACAGTCTCTTCAGTGGAGTGCAGGTGCTGCGTGAGATTAACCGCCTGCAAGGTGGAGTGGGCACTCGCGCGGCAATGCCAATTGTACTGACCTCCATGCTTGTCGATAGGCGTACTAGCGAAGAGGGGGCGTTTCCATCTCTCTGGAAGGAGAACATGAATGCTGGAGTTTCGCAAACTCCTCAAGTCTATCTTGACCATGCCGTATCCGAGAGAGAGGGTGCGTTGATCTTTCGATGGGATGTTGTAGAAGAGCTTTTCCCAGAGGGTATGATACAAGATATGTTCGATGCGTACTACAATCTATTGGTCCGGCTTGCTACGGACGACGACGCCTGGAAAAGGGCTCTTCCCGAATTGCTGCCTGAGGCCCAACGCAGACAGCATGGAGAAATCAATGCCACAGATGGCCTTGTGACGGACAACCTGCTACACACTTTGTTTGCGGAGCAGGTTGCACAGCGTCCGGACCAACGCGCTGTCGTGTCCTCAGACCG
>NZ_RHHO01000058.1 GCF_003710865.1 Brevibacillus borstelensis
TCCCGCGAACGGGTCGGTCACGATTCTCACGGAAGCGGATGGCTGGTACCAGGTGTCGTTTGAAGGGAAAAAAGGGTGGATCAACACGGTTCCGTAGGGACGCCTTCTTGCTTGGCATGGAAGAACGCAGAGATTATTCTGCGTTCAGGCTGTCGAGAAACCCCACAATATGTTGGAGTTTCTTCTTTCATAACAATAAAATTGAGCACGAAGTGCTGGAAGTCTTAGATAGCACCACACCTAACATGCCTTTGCAAGGTGGAGTGCTATCTTTTTTATATTTTGAACGGTTGCTGTCAGCAACGCTTGCTCTTGGACATTTTCACGTCCGCGCAACCTACAATAGCGAAGTCCATGCAGTTCTTTGGCATCTGCAAAACTTCGCTCTATCGTTTGGTATCTCAACCTGTATAGGTATTTTCCTGACTTACTTAAGCGGTTCTGTCGAACCCATTCTTTACTCTCTTCCCATACATGCCTGGTTATCACCTTTTGGTGATTTTTTGACCGTGTACACATAGTGAGCATCGGACATGCCTTACATATTTCTTTATTTGACTTATACATTCTGTATCCGTTACGGTCAGTTGTCGAATAAGCAAGCTCATGTTTTTGGGGGCAAATATAGACATTCTTTTCGGGATCATATTTAAACCGCCATTTGGCGATAAGGCCTTTAACAGGTGAAAAAGCTCGATGGCCAATGACGGCAAAGATATTTAGATCGTGCAGAGCCTTGCAGATTGGAGTAGTTAAATAGCCAGCATCCAATGCAACGGCTTCAATGGTATCTGTAAACCCAAACTTCTCAATTTGGTGTTGTAGCCGATCTACATAAGGAACAGAATCATGAACGTTACCCGCAGTCACGTGTACATCAGTTATGATATTGTACTTATGATCGACTGTCCGATGATCGAGATAGAAAAAGCCTTCAGGCTTTCCGTCACGAACCATGTAACCACTGTCCGGATCAGTAGTACTCACCTTGATTTCCTTTTCTTCCTTCACATCCTCTCTAGGCTTCAATCCTTTTTTCCGTGTGCTTCACGGTCTTCATTAATGGCTGCTTCTAAATCACTAAGGTAGGCTCGACTAGATTTTTCAATAACATGCTTCTTAAATTTACGTTTGTTCGCATTTGCTTTCAGATGAGTGGAATCACTTATCAAAACACGTCCGCCAACCATGCGATGTTGGATAGCAAGGCGAACGATTTCATCAAAAATCTCTTGGAAAACATTTGTGTTTTTAAAACGAGTTCGACGATTCCAACTGATGGTAGTGTGGTCTGGAACTCGATCTGTTAGTGAAAGGCCAAGAAACCAGCGGTAAGCGATATTCGTCTGAATTTCCTTTTCGAGTTGTCTTTCTGACCGGATACCGTAAAGGTATCCAATGAAAATCATTTTAAATAAAACCACCGGATCAATGGCTGGTCTACCGTTATCTTCACAATAGTATTGGCGTACTTTTTCTCGGATGAAAGAGAAGTCTACATGCTTTTGAATAACTCGTAGCAAATGGTCCTCCGGGACCAACTCATCAAGGCATACAAATTCATATTGCATTTGTTGCTTTTTTTCATTAGAGGAAAGCACAATAATCACCCGCCAGTAAATGTAATTACAAGAATATTATAACACATTAACGCGGTGTCGTCATAAAATACAGGGAAATAAAAATGGCTGTCGACTTTCTCGACAGCCTGAAGACGCTTGAAAAAGCGTCTTTACGTGTATTGGCACCTTGCCAAGCGTATTGCTTACCGACAAAGACAGTACTGTCGGGAATGCTTGTAATGTTTGGATATACGAATGGCAACAAGGTCACTTCCCGCACACGGGTCGCATGAACCAA
>NZ_RHHO01000059.1 GCF_003710865.1 Brevibacillus borstelensis
AGTAAACGAATCTGGCCTTTACGAGTTAGTGCTTGGAAGCAAAAAACAAGAAGCAAAAGAGTTCAAACGTTGGATTAAACGTGAGGTATTACCGTCAATTCGGAAAACTGGTGCCTATGCTGTTTCTGAAAACAAAATTGTGCCTCTTAGCGAACGCCAGGCGTTGATTCAATCACTCAAATTGACCGCGGAGCTGGCTGAAGAGGTTGAGGAAGTCAAAACGATCGCACAAACACATAGCCAAAAAATCATTGAGCTTGAGCAAAAAGTGGATGAGCAGATCACCATCGATCACGGTGAACAGCGAGCGCTTCAAAAGGCAGTTGCTCGTCGAGTGTATGAGATCGAGAGCGATCAGCAGCGACGTCGTGAACTATTCCGCCAACTGCATCGGGAAATCAAGGATCGGTGGGCGGTGGCAAGTTACCGGGATGTGCGTAGGACAGAACTGCAACAAGTACTACGCTACGTAGATGCGTGGATGCCAAGACGGACAGCATAGGAGGGAAAAGCATGGGAATTCGGAAAAGCCAAGCGAACCGTGGACAAGCATTTGAACAACTCTTGAACTTCACGAATCTCCAGTACGAACGGGCCGGCATCGCGCTCATTCACAAACGCCCTACACCTATGAAGCCCCTCCGCAAACAGGGATTCCACTTCATTGCAGCCTTTGAGAAAAAATCGACAGTGGATTATGACGGGGTGTACCGAGGAAAAGCGATTTACTTCGAGGCTAAATCTACCCGAGAAGAGACTCGTTTCCCCCTGGATAATATCGAGCATCATCAAATCACGCACTTGGAAAAGGCCGAACAACAGGGGGCTATTTGCTTCTTCCTAATTGAGTTCGCGAAATCACGAGAAGTATTCTTTGTCCCCTTGTCAACGATCCGGCACTACATGCTTCATGCCAAAACTGGCGGACGCAAAAGTATTCCAAAAGACGATTTCGAGTACTACGCATATGCCGTACAAAACACAAAAAGGGCCGCGCTGGATTACCTGCTATGGGTAGACAAGCTAATAGGCGAGGCGGCTTAAAAGAGGGAGCGTGTGGAAGATGAGCAATCCACAAAAGCCAAAGCGTACAGCACCTGTGATTATTCCGAGAAAAATTGCCGAATGGGCAAGGAACGAAAGTGGAATCGGGCGCCTTAACAATTACAAAGTGGGCGGCGGTCGGCCGTCTTGGAATGGACGGAAGTAGTTCACCCCGGATACCGTTTTCCGTGGCCACCAAACAAATCACGGACAGCATTGTAATCGCGAACGTGGAGGTCTGGGAATACAATTGCCACCTCACCAGGGCCCAACTCAAGCCGCTCAGTAGGCTGCTCAATTGAGAATGGAAGATCCATCGCAGCCAAAGCATCTTTTAAAAACGTTACGTCTCCCCAAGGAACCGGATAATAGAACGACTTTTCCATGTGATCACACTCCTGCTGGAAGCTTAGCACAGGCCGATGAGACAAGAAAAGGGGGATCAGTATGAACTTTGTACAGCCCATTAGATCTGAAGAAAAAATAAAAGAACTCAGGGAACTGTTGAAGAAGAATTCCGCGAGGGATGGATTTCTTTTGAACTTCGGTGTCAACACAGGTCTACGAATCTCCGACATCTTGCCTTTGAAAGTTTCCGACGTCAGGGGTAAGCAGCATCTTGTCATCACAGAAAAGAAGACTGGAAAGCGCAAACGATTCAAGTTGAATCAGCAGCTGCAAGAAGCAATCAAGAGCTACACGAAAGGAATGGACGATGACGAGTATCTGTTTGCATCATCGAAGCGCCCAAAACCGATTACCCGGGTACGTGCTTATCAAATTCTGAACGGGACGGCTCGGAAGATCGGGCTGAGCGAAGTTGGAACGCACACCCTTCGGAAGACGTTCGGTTACCACTTCTATCAGCGAACACGAGACATCGCAACGCTGCAGATGATATTCAATCACAGCCACCCGGCGATCACGCTGCGCTACATCGGAATCACCCAGGATCTGATCGACGAGGCCGTGGATGGCTTCAGCTTATAGTTTCACAATCTCAATTATGTAAAACAAGGCGGTGAAAATAACATGTTTATCATTGCCATCGTGGAAGGAACAACCGTCTACAATTTTCACGACAAAATATACAAAACAAGAGCGAATGCAGAAAAGGCGCTGGCCACTATGAAAAAGGACCACACCCTTAATGAGCGGTGGGAGGTTTGCGAAATTGAAGGCATGATCTTTAAGGGGCGGTGAAACGCATGAGGATGCTATCTCTCTGCTCGGGAATCGACGGGATCGGGTTGGCAGCCAAGTGGGCTGGGATAGAGACGGTGGCCTTCTGCGAGATAGAGTCGTATCCAGTGAAGGTTTTGAACAAACGATTCCCGGGAGTACCGATCTTCGACGACCTACGGAAATTGAACAAGCAAATGCTTATAGACGCAGGGGTGATAACGGAGGATGGAAGCCGAACAATTGACCTTATTTGCGCCGGATACCCTTGCCAGCCTTTCTCCCACGCCGGGAAGCGACTTGGCGAGGACGATGACCGCCACCTCTGGCCGGAAGTGTTTAGAATTGTGTGCGAGCTCAGGCCCACTTGGTTCTTTGGAGAGAATGTTGCTGGACACGTCACACTGGGCCTCGACAGCGTACTTGCTGACCTGGAAAGTGAAGGCTACTCGGCAAGGCCGTTTCTACTACCAGCTGCAGCCGTCGAAGCCCCGCATGGACGAGCGAGAGTTTTTATTGTGGGCCACACCGAGCGCTTCTGATTCAGTTGGGAGCCACGGAGGAGGACAAGGGAGATCCCTCAGAACCGACATCTCCAACCTTAAAAAAGGGATATGGCCAACGCCTCAAGCCAGAGATTACAGGAGTGCAGACGATCCTAGTTCCCCTAGGGTGGACCGTAAAGCAGAGCAGGGGTGGAGCCCAAACCTGAATGATGCAGTAAAGCTCTGGCCCACGCCGCGGGCAAATGACGCAGAAAAGCGAGGGAACATAAATGCGGACGATCCGAGGAATGGATTGCCCGGCGCAGTGAAACTCTGGCCGACGCCAAGAGCAAGTGACGGGGAACACGGAGGGCCAAACCAACGGGATAGCAAGGGGAACTATGCACTATCTGGCGCCGTACATCATACGTCCCTCTGGCCAACGCCTGCAGCTCAGGATGCCAAGAACGCTACACTTCCACCCTCGCAAATTGATAGAGATACGGTTCCCGGAGCGGTAATGCGACAAGGACAAAAAGGACAGCTCAATCCAGACTGGGTGGAATGTCTGATGGGATTTCCGATCGGGTGGACGGACATAGACCGGGACGAGACCGAATCACATTGGATTGAGGAGCCAAGGTGGCCAGCAGGGCCAAATGAAGAACAGTACGAGTGGGAACCGCCGAGGGTAGCAACCGGGGTAAAGAACAGAGTGCCCAGACTGAAAGCATGCGGCAATGCGGTTGTTCCAGCACATGCGTACCCGTTTATGGCGGCGATCAAAGCGGTTCATGAAGGCAATTTAACATAACGAAAACGTCTGGGAACAAAATGCTCAGTATGTAAAGAAAGGGAGGCACTATAGGTGCGAAACACAATCATTCACGGCGATTGCTTTGAGGTAATGCCGCGGATCGTGACCGGATCAATCGACTTAATCATTTGCGATCTCCCTTATGGCATCACACAAAACGAATGGGATAAGCCTCTAGATCTTGGCCGTCTCTGGTCGGAGTATGAAAGAGTGATCAAAGATAACGGGGCGATCATCTTAACAGCAGCGCAGCCGTTTACAAGCCAGCTGGTCATGAGCAACCAGAAGCTGTTCCGATACGAGATTATCTGGCAGAAGAATAAGACAACGGGGTTTCTCAACGCCAAAAAGATGCCACTCAGGGCACACGAAAGCATTCTGATTTTTTACAAGAAACTCCCGACATACAACCCTCAGAAAACAACAGGGCATAAGCCGGTGAATAACTTTACGAAGAACACCAGCGACGGTACAAATTACGGGCAAACAAAGACCGGGATCACCGGCGGGGGCCAAACTGATCGATACCCGACGACCGTACTGCAGATACCGGTGGTGAACAACGACAGCCGAGAGAAGATTCACCCGACACAGAAGCCAGTCGAACTGCTTGAGTATCTAATCAAGACGTTCTCCAATCCCGGCGATCTGGTATTGGACAATTGCGCGGGCAGCGGTAGCACCGGAGTAGCTGCTAAACGAACTGGTCGTGACTTCATCCTCATTGAGAAGGAAGCCGCATATGTGGAAGCCAGCAGGAGACGTATTGACGCGGTGGAGTTGCAGGATGTCATTTAACAAACTGTGTAGGGAGATAAGGAGTGAGAAAGATGCCCAGACAATACAAAAAACCATTGGCGGAAACGCGAAAGGTAGACGTGTGGAAATGCCCATGGTGTAGGGCTGTTCACGACGAACCAGAATGGCAAAAGCAAGTGGATACCGTGTTTCATGAAGAACATATCGAATGTCCTGATTGCGGAAAGAATGCACTAGTCTCGGTTAGCCCAATGTTTATCGCGGTACCTGTCGAAGACGAGTAAGCACAATGTGTACGGAGACAAGGAGGGTAGAAATGACGAAAACAGAACGCATAATGCTCTCACAGATTTATGAATTTGCCAACGTTGTTCCGAATTTCAGAAACAACATGGATATGGAAGGATATTCAGCCTTTAGACATGATTCACTTGAAGTGGCAAATTACATTAAGAAAATGTCGTATGCTCTATTGATGTTTGGAACACCCAATGAGGATAAAGAACATTGGAAAGAGACGTTCAATGAAGCCTTAAATGACTTGAAAGAGTTTGTGGAATTTCGAAAGAGTGAAGGTTGGCGTGGTAACTCGAATGCTCCATATAAAACAGCAGTTTCAGGTTGGTGATTTAACACGATAGTTATTCAAGAAAGGGAGGAAAGAACAATGAATAGACAAGCAGTTCTGGATGTTCTGAACAGCCTGGAAGTAGTAGACCAGATTGGTGGGGAGAGTCCGTATATTCTCGTTGCTAACAACGAGGAAAACCGCATGAAGCTAAATGCCGTTGGTGTCACTGACGAAACGATCACGCGATACGGCGACGATGAGACGTTCTGCATCCTGGCATTGGCCTTCAGTGAAGGATACGCAGACGAGTACAGGGACGGAAAGCTGGTGTTGTGGTGGGGCGGTCGATGACGAGCTGCGCAGCCGGGTCTTGAACGGGGAAGGAACGCCGGCAGACGCTGAACGTCTGCTGGAAGAACTGGAGCGCCTCTCCGCCCTCCGTGATCCTGTCCGGTGGTTTGCTTGGGAGATGGAAAAGACATTAAAGCAGAACGACCACAAAGGCGGCTGGGAATCCTGCTCGCTGGGATACTTGATTACACGTCTGGCCGAGGAGGTTCGTGAGAGTTGGAAGAACAAGTCGCCCGCGGACAGTTTACAGCAGAGGATCGTGAACGTACTGTCCGAGAAGCCACGGACGTTGCCAACTTTGCCATGATGATCGCGGACAAGGTCCAACACGAAAAAGGAAACCTGCTTGTTGCCTGCACTTGCAACGAAAACGAATGCTGCCCGGAATGCTCGCCAGAAGAGTGATGATAAAGGGGCGGCCGGCCACGGCTGCTCCTGGATACACAACGGTAATTTTGGAAAGGATGGCAAAGATGAAATTGCATTTGTATACCGACTATGATGGGATTTGCACGGCTCCTGGAGAACAATTTGAAGCCTTTGCGAAAAGTAAAGCACCCGGATCCGCAATCTTTCACATCGAAGTGGAGCATTGGCAGGTAGCCGGTAAAGGTCGGTCTGTCGGATCGCTGATGATCGTGGCAAAGGAATCAAGTAAAAAGAAGCCGGAGTGCCCAGTTTGTTTAGACGAGAAAAAAATACCAGCCACTTTCAGTGCAATGTACTGGCCTGAGAGATTTCCAAAAGAATTTAAAGATTGTCCGAGATGCACGCGGTCTTAACAAACCACACGATTTGATAAATGGGGAGGGTGAAGTAAAGTGAACAGCGATATTTTGAAGGACGAAGAAGTAAAGGCGGCGATTCAAACGCTAATTGATAAAGGCGTGACCATTGAAATGCTTGAGGATTGGTACGGAAATCAGGCATAACACAACAATCGATTTGTTAAATGAGGTGAACGTGTATGGATAAACCAAGCGTCGAACAAGTCGCATGGGTATTTGAGAAAGTCGCTGAATCTATTCGAGAAGGCGGAGGTTCATTTCGACATCTCATCTATGATCGAATGGGCTTTGATGAAAAGGCGTATATCCCACTCTATAAAGCTGGCGGAATGGTCATCACAAACACAATTTTCGATACTTTGGACACTATAGACGAATACCATGAAGCCCTTCTGGAGATTGACACCCATGTCAGAAGTACACCTGAACCAATCCCGTACATCGTGGATACTCTCAAAAGGGCATTGCCTGAATATCGAGAAGGTGAAGGTATTTAACACATCATTACGGGAGTGAAGATGGATGAAGAAATCAGCAATCGAGATCGGAAAGTCTTATTCAAACGGCCACCCTATCGGTAGCCAATATCGGACAGTTCGGAAGGTGCTGGCGATTTACAAGGATCACTATCGGTACACGGGCCGTGAAGAAACACTGGTCCGGTTCCATTGCACAGAAGGGAAGTCTGATGCCAAAGATCGGGAAAGAGAAATTACTCTACAGGCGTTTGCAACATGGGCGAAGGAGATTGTTTGAGGAAGGAGTGGATAGCATGAAGGCAATCACCATTCACCAGCCGTGGGCGACATTGATCGCCCTCGGTGAGAAAAAGTTTGAAACGCGAGGATGGAAAACAAACTACCGCGGTCCAATTGCGATACATGCATCGAAGCAACTGCTTTATGATCATCGCTTGCCTAAACTATCCTCAACGCTTTGGGAACATGGATTTCGCAAAGAGGATGATTTTCCGTTGGGGTGCGTGCTTGCCATCGCGGAGTTGGTGGATTGCAGGAAGGTTTCGGACTGGCTTACGAACAAAGGCATGCCAGTTTTACACGGTGCAGAAGACGATTATTATCTGGACGATAAAGAGTACGCTTTCGGCGATTACACACCGGGTCGGTACGCTTGGGAACTGATCAATATAAAGAGAATTGAGCCGGTTCCAGTGAAAGGCAAACAAGGACTCTGGAATTGGAATTATGGTACCTGCATCAACTGCAAAGAAGACAAAGAGTTGTTACCGCTGGATGACGTGCAAGGAATATGCGAAGACTGCGCTCAGGTTATGAGCGATCTGGCGCCTTAAACGGGAGGGGAACAGAATGCCTATAGTGCATATCGACCCGGAAGTTGAAATGGTATCCGCATCAACATATTGGGTATATTCGCAGTCAGGAAATGCCGTTCCGGAAGAGTTGAAAAAGCGCATATTCATGTCATGGGTACAAGCTGGTTGGGTACGGGAAGAAGAAGGACAAATGGAATTTGATTTTTAAATGGGGAGGGGAACGGGATGCAAGCAGGACGTGAGATTAAGTTTCAAGTTTACGACCAAGAATCCAAGGAAATGTGGTCGTGGGAAGATATTATCGAAGCCGAGTCAGCTATGTTCATTACATTGCTAGATATTCTGCGGCATGATCAGTTTATCAAGCGGCAATACACTGGCCTCCGCGACAAGAACGGCAAGGAGATATATGAGGGGGACGTATGGTTGCTTCAAGGAAGTGACACGCCAAGGGTGATTGTCTGGCACAGATACGGTTGGTGGTTCCAGTACCCGGGCAGCGCAGTTACAAAGCCTGTTGAGTGGACAGAAGATGGCGAAATCATTGGCAACATCTACGAGAATCCTGAATTGCTGGAGGTGGGCAATGATGCAAGCAGGACGTGAGTTGGATTTGAAAGTTGCGCAGGCTCTTGGTTGGAAAGTGTCAGAAGGCGATGGGATCTTCTGCGATGAGGACGGTCATGTGATCGATGAGCCGAAATTCTCCACCACCTGGGAAGGTATGGGCGTGCTGGTGGAGGAGGCACGAAAGCAAGATATTTATATCGACATTTTGCCTCAATTAAATTGCTACATCTGCGAGGCCAAAGCGGCAACGGATAGGGTTATTGGATATTCGACGCAACAGGAAGCTCCATATGCCGTTTGCCTTGCATACCTGGATGCACACGGAATTTCAGTTTAACAAAAGAGAAATTGTAAAAATAACTCCGTTTGAAAATAGTAACCAAAATCTATTTTGCAAAGAATGATAATGTGATATGATAACGGTAACTAAAATCAAACGGAGTTGATATGGAATGTCAGGACGTGGCGGTAAGCGAGAAGGCGCGGGAAGAAAAAAGGTCGGAATCATGCGCAAGGTATCAGTCAATATGCCACAAGAATTTTGGAACTACGCAGATGCCTTCGGTTCTTTCACAGAATGTATAAGTCATCTCTGGGAAAAAGTAAATGGTAACCAAAATCAAAACGTAGATAGTAGTAACCAGAATCGACTAGATGAAATCAGGAACCAAATTCATACCGAATCATTCGGTGACCAAAATCAAACTTTAGAAACAAGTAACCAAAATCAACAAGAGGAAATTGGTAACCAGTATCTACCGACTGATTCTGAGAAAAAGAAGATCACGAAAGAATCAAAGTACATCTTCGATGTGATTGGCATATATTCTGATCCGACTTTGGTTATTGTACGTAAATTTGAAAGTATCGGACCTAAACTGGCCCCCCTTCTATTTGAAAAACTGCTTACCAGGAAGTTTGATGACAATCACTTGGCTGCTATACATGAGGCGTGGACCCAGTACAAGGTTAGTCAGTATAAGTTAGAAGAGCTTAGAAGACAGCAAGATCAGGAGCGTCAATTCAACAAAGGGCGGCGGGAAGAAAGAGAATAGTTTAACACAATATTTCGGGAGTGAACGAAATGGACGTGGCAATGATCCAAAGCGTCGGGGGAATTGTAAAAACAGAGGAGCAATTTGTAGTTGTCATTGGAGAAAAAATCTATGGTCCATTCCCAAACGCCAGGATCGATGAAGTTAATAGCCTTTTCGAAGAATAAAAAATAGCCCCCTGCCGGGAGCAAATGAAGCAAATGTGTGTTCGCTAATCACATTATATCACGGCTAAAGACAAGGGGGAACGAAAGATGAGCGCTATTGAAAAAACAGAAACTGTGGTAAAATATCCCTTAGAAAAAGGCGTCAGAGTCGTCATCATCGAGGATGGAAATGTAGTGGAGAGTTGCAAGTTAGAAGCACATCACCGGTTCACGATCATTACCCAAGATGACAAGCTGCTCGATACCGAAGAGACCAAACGAAAGCGATACAGAAAAGCAAAATAAATGGCCTGACCGAAAAGCGGAGGGCGTCAGAATGTTCACCCAATATGGGTGTGTTCTGGCGCTCTTTTTATTTTGCCGAAAGGAGGAGCGTGCCATGGTAAAGGTTCGGGACATCATGGAGTATAAGCGACAAAAAGACAAAGAGCCAGTCAGCTTCTTGGAGCACTTGGAACGTGCGAAGGATCGATATAGGAAGCCAACGCCAGCGAAGCCTGCAGAAGTGTTGACGATTGGGGAGTTGCGTCGGTTGATGGGCGATGTTGGTCCAAGGCGGTTCTTAAAAGACAAGAGCAAAACACGCAAATAAACGCACTGAGGAGGGGTTCTCATGCAAGATTTGATCAACGGGTACAAGGAAACCAGAAAGGTGTTGCAACGGATACAGCGTAATTTGAAGGACTCTGACGATGCGGTTAGAGTTGTTCGTCTGGAAGAGGCGAAAAGGAAGACCGGTATGGCCAAGATCACGACAAATGGTGGCGAGCATAATAGTGAACGCCAGATCATTGCCGAAATGATTGGTGACACGGAATTCGTGATTGAATGGCTGGAGACTGGTAGACGTCCAGGGAACAAACGAGGGATTGAACGGCGGGCTGCTTATCAGCGAGAGAAGCTTATGGACCCAGTTCGCATGCAGGCTTTTGTTGCTAGAAGTACAGCTGGAAGTCCAGCAAATCTCACAGAATGGCAATTAGGGCAGATTGAGGATGCACTTTGTGGACTTAGCGAGCGAGAGCGGGAATGCTACGTTTTAGCTTATGGTCAGTGTTTTTCCCACTTAGAAATTGCTGAGATACTCGGAATATCAAAAGGAAACGTGTATACCTTGATCAAACGAGCACAAGAAAAAATTACTCAAAGAATTAAAAACAGCCTATTCCTAGTAGGATAGGCTATTTATAACTTATTGGGATAACGACAGTAAAGTATCGGTAATTCTTCGTTATTTACAAGAAGTTTCAAACATTCATCGTATGCATGGATAAACAAACCGGAAGTTATAACAAGGTGATAATTTATCATATCAAACTCGCTTTTTGGTAGTTGTGAGGAAAAGTAGAATCTCGTAATGCCGATTTTGTTAAAATGTACATCCATAGTCATTCCTAAGTTATTCGGATGAGAAAATTCAGAAAGGTTATCGTAGCATCTTCTAAAATCTATAGTGCCGTTATTTTGAGGCATTTTAGTAATCATTTCATCCACAGAATCAATAAGACTCATTACGTTAATTGGATCTGGTGGGTTAAGTGGGCTGAATTCCGGAAGTTTAACTCCAAAATGGAGTCTTTTCAACGACTGATTTAGTAATTCCTCGCTAATTCTCTGTTTATAAAAGCTATCGAGTTTTTTTAAGAGGTAACTTACTCCGCCAGTTGTTTCAAAGTGGGCTCTTACAGCTAAAATCGCCAATAATGGATTTTTATTATTTAGGGCCAATATAGCACCTTTAATAAGGGAATGGGAACGCGAGAGAGAAAGTTGTAGATAGTGAACTCCATTTTGACCAATAAGTCTCACTGGTTTAGAAGGTAACGGTTTAGAGATTCCTACATACCGTTCGGAATGCTCAAGTAATAACTTTTCTATTTCATTGAAGCATTCTTCGAGGTTTGGATGTTCAACTCTTAAATCTTCAGTGTACCTCATAGTTTTTTGCTGCCCCCCTTATATATCAGTTTACT
Organism: Brevibacillus borstelensis; assembly: GCF_003710865.1. Classification (GTDB taxonomy): domain Bacteria; phylum Bacillota; class Bacilli; order Brevibacillales; family Brevibacillaceae; genus Brevibacillus; species Brevibacillus borstelensis. The sequence goes on from NZ_RHHO01000059.1 coordinate 11,057, forward strand.
TCAATTTACTATTTTTGTGGGGCGAATGCCACTTATAAGTGAAAGAACCTTTTCTTTCGCGAACCCCTCCTACCGCCTCGGAAACGGGGCGGGACTTTCACTTCATTCCTCGCAGGAGTTTCATAAGTCATGCTGGAATATTCCTTAGGGGGGAATGACTGGAATGAATACAAAAGAAAATGCGATGAAAAGTATTGTTGATTTCTTTTTATCCGAGGACAAATGTTTATATGTGAACGGAACACATCAAAATAAAAAACACCCGCTCGTACTTAGGTGTCTCAAAAACCTGGCGGAACCTTCCTCAATTTTGTTTAGGACAAATGCAATGGGGAATCTGGGGACCATTTTTGGGACAAATGGTAAAAGGTTTAAGTCGGGTGTTGCTTATCCACTGGGAATTCATAAATTGTATTTTGATTCCCTTAACCCTACATCACAACGAAATACACCTGGAAACCTTGATTATGTTGTGGTATATCCAGTTGACTCAGTGTGCAAAGATAAGAAGGCAAAAGAAATAATCCAAGATGTATTGCAGATGGCGAAGCAGAAGGTGATTTTGGTAAGTTGGACAGATGTTTTTGACAATAGCGTGGTAAAGGAATATGTTGATCGCTATGTAGCATATGATGCTGAAGAGGACGACCCAGCATATCATCAACGCGTGTTAGAACTGTACAAGCGGTGAAAGTAAAAATGGAGTACAGGGCATCCGAGTGGGATGCTTATTTTTTTAACAGCTCAACCAGGTGGTGGTGATCATGTAGTGAGACAACTCGTTGACCCGGATACCGGCGAAGTGTTTTATGAGGAGCAAATACTTCGGCGGCCAGATGAAATCGTCAAGGTTTTTCGTCCCGTCGGCCGCAGCTCTAAATTCGTGAAGATCAAAGCCAGCCAGAAGGCAAAGCGACGGCTCAGGAAGCTGTCACTCGCCGAGGCTGGCTTTTTGCTTAAAATCTCACTCTACGCCAGTGAGGGTACGAATCTCCTCGAGGGAGATAATGAGCGCGGTCAGAAGGGAACGCCACTAACAGTAAAAGACCTGGCCCGCATCGCAAACTGTTCCTATCCAACTGCCCGCAAGATAGTGAAGATTTTGATTGAGCTGCAGGTCTTACGCCGAACCCATTTGGAGGGCCGGTCAGTATTAGCAATCAACCCACTGTATTCCCTTAACGGGAAGACAGCAGAAGCATGGCTCTTACAGCTATTCAAGCAAGAAATCACGGAAGCAGGGGAGGACCCAAATTCCGAATAGGGGGTCGCCAGAAGCCGAGAGGGCTTAAAGCCTTGTCGCTCTAAGCACGACCGTTGTTTTTTGCGGTGATACAAAACATATACTTTTCCGTCGGAATAGTAGTCGTTTCGTAGCGCTCAAAAAAGTGCCTCCAGCCCACCTGTATCAAGGCTTACAGCGATTTTGGGGCTGGCAATATTCTTTATTCTTATATCTATTGCCGGGGTTGTAGACAGGGCAGGGAAATTCCCCCATGATAGTATCGGGGGGTGACTCGACTTGGCACTAGACCTGAGCGTGGATACAGGGCCGCTCGCTGGTATGTTGTGGACAATGGTTCTTTGCATGGTTCTTGCTGGTACAGTAGGATTCTTCTTATTCAAAAGGCTCCCATATCCGCTCAATAGGATTTTGATTATGGCATCCATTTTTAGCGGAGCGTATGCATTCTTTAAATACTTAATTTGAGAAAGAGGGCCAAATTAGGCTCTTTTTTGTTACCCAGAAACTTGGAGGTGTGGTGACATGAGGTAATGGCACGAGCAAGAGATCCGAACCGGGAAAAGGCATTCGAGATATGGAAGCAGGCTAACGGTGATATCAAACTGAAGGACATCGCTGACCAGTTGGGGATCGCTGAGGGTACTGTCAGGGGTTGGAAGAACAAAGACAAATGGCAATTACCAAATAGTATTCTCTCAGAGCTATCAGTTGCGGAAACGATGGTTGAAGACGACGAACTATATGATCATGCTGTTTACATCGTTGTGGAAGCACAGGTAGCATCTGCAAGCCTCCTGCAACGTCGCTTACGAATAGGGTACACGCGAGCAGCAAGGCTCATTGAGCAGATGGAACGTAATGGTATCGTCGGCCCATACGAAGACAGCGTGCCGCGGCAGGTGTTCTTAAAAGAATGTCCCGTACCGGCACCCAAGAAACCAAATGCTGTTCTAAAAGAAACGGAACGCTCCAATCAATCGGAACGGAACGCTCCTAAAGAAACGGAACGTTCCAAACAAGTAGAGGAACGCAGCGAACCTCCTCTTGAATTTGAAAATGAAGACGGGTCTCTGACTGAAAAGCAGAGGCTTTTTGTTTTGGAGTACCTCCGAGATTTCAATGCCACCCGCGCTGCAATGGCAGTCGGTTACAGCAAGAAAACAGCCTATGCTATCGGCTGGGAGAACTTGAGAAAACCTCAGATTCAAGCCGAGATCAAGCGACAGAAGGAAGCGATGGCAGATGACCTTGGAGTGAGTGTACAGCGCATCATCGCGGAATACATGAAGATCGCCTTTGCGGACATTTCTGAGTATGTGGAGTTCGGTCAGCAAGACGTCCCGATGTTCACAGAAGAAGGGGCCCCGATACTCGATCCTAAGACAGGCGAACACATGACGTACAAACGAAACTTTGTCGCTTTCCGAAGCAGCGAAGAGGTAGACGGCACACTAATAAGTGAAGTCAAACAAGGAAAGGACGGCGTTAGTGTTAAGCTTCATGACAAGATTAAAGCATTGGGCGCGCTGGAAAAGTACCTCGGATTTATGACGGAAGAGGACCGCTTGAGGGTTGAGAAACTGAAACTGGAGGTCGGAAAACTCCAATCGGATGACGAAAAGCAGCCGGGGGAGATAGTGGTGCGGAGGTGGTCACGTGACAAATCTAGCCCTCGAACTTGATCCTTTCGATGGGTGGACCCCACACCAAAAACAGATTGAGGTTATGGAGTGCGATGCTCGAAATGTCGTCATGAACTGCGGTCGCCGCGGCGGGAAGACGAATGTTGGCGCTCGGAAATTCTTCGATAACATCTTGGCCGACATCGAGGCAGGAAAAGGGCTGCCGTATAAGCCACCGCGCAACCTGAAGAAAGTCAAGAAACCCAAGCCACGACTTGAATACTGGTGCGTTGCACCGGATTACAACATGTCCGAGATTCAGCAGGAGGAGCTTTCGCAGGTCATCCCGGAAGAGATGATCGATAACTGGAATGGATCCGGGAATTTTGTCTGGTTGAAGGGGTACGTCCTGATCCGGTTCAAGTCCGCTGAGAATCCCAAGAAACTCGTAGGTCGCGGCCTGAACGGTGTTTGGCTCGATGAGGCATCGAAGATGAAACCAGAGACATGGTCTGGTTACCTTGCCTATGCTCTAGCGGATAAAGGTGGGTGGTCCATCTGGACGACAACTCCAGAGGGAATCAACTGGTTTGCGGAAGAGATCGTGCTGCGTGGCCAGTTCATTGATGCCGGCTTGGAAGAGGATCGCTATCACAATGATCCCGACTGGCGTAATTTCTACTGGACATCGAAGGATAACCCTATCCCGGAATTGCAGAAGAACATTCAGAGGATGATCGAGACGTATCCAGAGCGTTACGTGAAACGGGAAATCTACGCGAAATTCAACGTCTTTCACGGACAGGTGTATGAGGAGTTTGATCGGAGTATCCACTGTGTCGATATCCAACCGATCGATCTGGCTCGCCGTTTGTTTCATGTGACCTTCCCGGGTGGAGAGGAAAGGGAAGTGACTTTTAAGCGGTACATCGGCGGGATGGACCATGGCTGGAATGACCCTGCTGTGCTTCTTGTCATTGGTTGTACCGACGAAGACTACTTTCTCATTGAAGAGAGTTACTGCCATCAGACTGATGTTTTGATAGTCAACGATCAGGGGAAGTTGGAGGATTGCCTGGTAAAGCGGTATCTGGAGTTCAACGAAAAATATCCGATGGACGTCATCTGGGCGGATCCATCCGAGCCGGGGGATATTTCTACTTACCGCCGCTATAAATTGCCGGTGAAACCAGCCGAGAATGCGATCGGCCCAGGGATTCGTCGAGTCTCCAGTTTGTATAAGGTGAAAGAGTCTTCCGGACGGCCCAACCTCTACGTTGCACGGTCACTCGTTCATACGATCAAGGAGACTGGCAACTACAAGTACAAGGAGCAAAAAGGGGTAACTCTTGAAGAGCCAGTTGACAAGGACAACCACACTCAGGACGCAAAACGATACGCTTTGTACAACGATTGGCTTATGGTGCAGCTTAACCAGAAGAGGGAAGAGAGACGACAAAAGGCGAGAGGAGGATGGATATAATGAGTGACTTGGCAGCCGAGAGTGCAGGAAGCCGTGCACAATGGATACCCATTGGCAAAGCGGAAGAGGCACCAACGAGTCAGCAGTTGCCCGCGGACAAGTTCAAAGGCGACTACGAGCAGCACGGCCTAATCGTACCGGAGGTCACCCCGGCAGCACTTTTTGCTGTTGTAAAGCAAAGCAGCATTATTCCCCAGTGCATCGAGGCGTACAAGACCAACGTAACCGGGTACGGCTGTGCTCTTGAATATATGCCGAACGAGAGCGATAAAACTGCTAAGGCTGAATGGGATATCGCGGAGCGGTTCCTTCAAACGGCTAACCTTGAAAAATCAATTGAGCAGTTGCTTGCCGAGCTGGTCGATGACTTGGAATCATGTGGCGACGCCTATATAGAGGTTGCCCGCGGCGGCGGCCTGCCGGCACTTTACCGAATACCACCACAAAATATGCGGTGTACTGCGGAGCAGACGAAGGTAACCATGAAGTACAAGCGGCTGGTTCAAGGGAAAGTCGAAGAGTTCACTCAGGAAAAGTGGGTCCGACGTTATGCTCAAAAGCGCGGGAACAACATCGTTTGGTTCCGCGAGTTCGGCTCACCAGGGACTGAGAACGAAGTCATTCACCTGAAACTTGGGAACGGAGTATACGGCGAGCCTCGTTGGGCTGGAAACACTCCTGGTATCCTCGGCAGCCGTCGGGCAGAAGAATTGAATCTGAATTACTTTGAAGATGGCCGTATGCTTTCCATGTTGCTGTCGGTTATTAACGGTCAACTCACACCTCAATCAATTGAAGCAATACGAAATGCCAGAGGACAAAAATCTCAAGGCGGTATTCTGTATTTGGAAGTTGAGGGGTTTGAGAAGGGACTCACCGGCGACGAGAAGGAGAAAACCGAAGTAAAGCTGGACAAGCTCAACGACCTTCTTCAGCAAGATGCGCTGTTCAGTGAATACAACAAGGACAAGCGTAAAGAGATACGCTCTGCTTTCCGGCTGCCGCCGATCCTTACAGGGGAATCTGAAGATTACAACCGCGCAACGAGTGATAACGCGCGGCGAATCGCAGAGGAGCAGGTATTCATTCCTTACCGGGTCTGGCTCATGAATGAAATTTTCAACAAAAGGCTGTTTCCTTCCATCGGTGTCTACCGGGTAAAAGCTGTGCTTCGCGGGCCGAAGATTTCCGACCCAGATGAGCGAAAGGCGATGTTGGATTACCTGGCCGACAGGGGCATCTTGGTTGTTCGTGACCTGATCCCGATTGCAGAAGAAGTACTGGGAACAGTCCTTGACGAGGCTCGTTTCCCAGCTGGCTATCTGGATACGCCGATTGCTCAATTGACATCATCATTCACACCGTTTGCAACAGAAGAAGATCCGGAAGAACAACTGGCCACAATCGCAAAGCGCCTGCTCCGCGAAACGAGGGAGAAGCATCATGTGTGATCAATGCTTGCATCTTATCGCAAAGGCTGATAACGATGAGTTTTTGGACAGCCTGGACCTGAATCACGCCGAGCGAGCACTGCTGGAGAAGCTGTACAAGGACGGAGAGGAATCGATTGCTGATCTGCTGGAGTTGCAGGGAAAGGCACTCGACGAATCCATTCAGGAGTTAAGTGACGAACTGGTCGTCCACGCCGATGAGCTCTGGAAAGTGATTATGCAGGTTCAGTCAGGCGACTTTTTTCAGGAGAAGTTTGAGGAGGCTGTTTACAACGCCTTCATGCCGCTCTTTCAGCTTGCAGGAGAATCAGAAGCAGCCGGGATTAATACGGATGCCAAATGGGAGCAGGAAAACAAAGCTGCGGCCAAGTTTGCCAAAAGACTGAAAAAACTGGTTCCGGCCATGAATGGGACAACAGCCGATCACATGATCCGTTCTTTCAAGCGTGCTATCGAGACAGGAAAGACTCCTGCTGAGCGGGCTGTATTGGTTAAAGAGGTAAGCAAGCAGGCAGCCAGCGGGGAAGAAGGGCCGTTCAGCATGACGAGAGCCGTAACCGTCTCACGCACACTTTCTACGGCTGCGGCTAATGGCGGTAAGCTGGAAGGTTGGAAACAGTCCGGTCTCGTCAAGAAAAAGCGCTGGCGCTCCGCGAACAACAAGCGGACAAGAAAAGATCATCGAGAGGCAAACGGTCAGACTGTCGATATTGACAAGCCTTTTAAAGTGGGAGGTGAAAAGCTGATGTATCCAGGGGACCCGGCAGGAAGCGCGAAACAAATTGTGAAATGTCGCTGCACAATGCAGGCAGTTTTTTGATAGAAAGGGGGTGAAAAAAATGCCAAAGTATGCTTTGAAAGACGCAAAGATAACACACATCTCATTGGTTGATAAGGGGGCAAACGGACGGCCATTTGCGATTATCAAGGAAGAGGGCAAAGAGCCGGTGCAGAAGAGTATCACGATAGCCAAAGCTGACAAAGCGAAGCAGATCGTGTACGGTGTGGTTTATGAGCCGGAAGTCGTGGACGCACATGGCGACTTTATGACGGCCGAGGAAATCGAGAAAGCAGCCCACGCCTTCATGGAAAGCCAGCATACTCACAATATCGACAAGCAGCACGACCTTGATGCTGACAAGGGTTATGTTGTGGAGTCGTATATTGCTCCCATTAACATGGAACTTGGCGATCAGGAGATCAAAAAGGGGTCTTGGGTGGCTGGGGTGAAGGTAACGGATTCAGATACTTGGCAACAAATTGAAAAAGGCGAAATCACGGGTTTCTCCATGTGGGGAATCGGTAAGCGCGAGAAAGTGGAGGAAGCTCCTTCTGGTACCGAAGAGGAAACGGTAGAGAAGGGGCTTTTGCATGCAATCAAAAAGGCGTTGCAGGAAATGTTGCCGGGAATGAAACCCTCCCCGATTGCTAAAGCGGTGCAATCGTTTAAAAGTCGGATCGCGGCTAGGGATATCCAAGACAAGTGGTACGATTCGCAATGGGCCTTTACAGATACCATGCGTGAGATTTTAAACGATCCTGAAATCACAGATAAAGCTGAGGCCATCGGGAAGACCATTGACGAGTATAAGATAGTGGCTGTTGCCCTAGCAGCTCAGTGGCCGACTGACAGTGAGATTGTAAAGTCAGATGACTTCCCAGAGCGCTTGGAAGCTGTGAAAAAAGCTGGCAAGGTACTGTCTTCTGCCAATTTACAAGCAGTCGAGGAAGCAATTGCCGCACTCTCAACCCTACGTGAAAAAGCCCAACCAAAAGGAGAGGAAGAAGAAGTGAAACAAGAAGACATCGAAAAAGCGGTGACGGCGGCATTGGCCCCGATCACCAAGCAACTGCAGGATCTGCAAACCGAGGTTTCTGAGTTGAAGAAAGAGGAGGGAGGAGAGACGACTGCTACGGCCAATCTCGTGGATGACGCGCTCACGCAAGCCATTCAAAAGGCTCTGGAACCAATCACAAAACAGGTAGAGACTCTGTCTGCTGACCTGCAGCTTGTAAAAAATAGCCGCGGTGCAAGCGGCCAACCGCCAGCAGCTGGAGAGACGGTTGAAAAGAGTGAGGTACCCAGCTACATCCGACTCATGAATGGAGGTCAATAAGATGCCAACAAACAACCAACTGATTTCGAAAGAGCAGCAGCTCGCGACAATTCGCAAGTCGATCGATCTGCCCATGCCGAAAAAAGAAGCGGAAGCTTTCCTTGTGGACACCTTGAAAAAGGCGACCACGCTACCAAAACTGAATACCAAATTCACGGACACGCCTGCAGGTAAGCTGCAAAGATTGAAAGTGAAGTCCCGCCAGATTCGGGAGCATACCGGAACTGAGGAACCAACGGGTACTGGTAGCATCTCCACTCCAGAAGTACCGTACGCCGTGAAAAAGGTATTCTGGGATGAATGGTTGAAAGACGATGACGTATGGTACAACGACACTGCCCGCGGGGATGATGTCGAAACAAAGACGATCGATCTGGTACAAGGACAGTTCGGCGTTGACATGCAAGACCTACTCTTCAATGGTGATACAACGGCAAAATCGGCAGACGGGACTACCCCTGATCCGTTTTTGTCTGTTTTGGATGGCTTCGTGAAGAAGATGAAAGCGTCCACCCTGAAAACGGACCTGGGCACGAACGAACCAACGATTGATGATTTCGTCAACCACGTCCTCTTGTTGGATGAAAAGTATCTGAACATGACCGACCTGACATGGATCATGCCGCGCCGGACGTATCAAAAGCTGGTAGCGCTCATTCAAAAACGCCAAACCGCACTCGGTGACGTCACGCTGGTAAACGGCAAATTGACAGAGATAGCTGGCTACCCAATCGAAGTAGTGCAATCATTGCAAACTGGGTTCGTTGCCTTGACGCCATTGAGCAACCTAGTGCCGGTATTCACCCGGGACCTTCGCTATAAACGTACAGCAGACGGAGCCACGGCAGCCATTAAAGATGCGACTTATCATATTCTGTTCGGCTATGCTGATGCAGCGGTCTTGGAGCCGGAAGCAGTCGCTTGGATGACTGGATCAAAGCTGTAAGAGAGGGGTTATGAGCGGTGGCCAAAATAATCAAATACAAGCATGAAAAAGGCGCTTTGCATATCGGTGGCGGGCGCTTTTTCTATGCCGGTGAAACGTACGAGGTCCCTGAAGAAGAGGCAAAACAACTGACTACAGCTTATGACGACCTCGAAATCGTAGAGGAGAAGAAGGCCGGGCGGGGAGGCGGTAAACATGCTGACACCGGAGAAGGTAAAGCAGCGGAGTAGCACGAGGGCCGTTCAGGACATGACACCTGAGCGGCTTTCCTATCTCATCGACGAAGCTAAGGTCCGTATCGAATTGTTTACCACCCGACCTTTCGTAGACAACGACAGTCGCCTTGAGGTAGCTCATTTTCGTCTGGTTGAGGCCATGGCCCTGACAGACAATGACGAAACGCTGGGCGCGGAAGCCCGCGGAATCACAGCGGAGAGCGATCAGGGATATTCTTGGTCGATTGAAAGAGCTGCCGTCACCACGGGGAGCCCGCAGGTCGATTCTCTACTCCGGCAATGGATGTGTTTTACTGCGGAGCAAAGCCAAGGCGGCAACGTTACGGCGATGATACTATGAACCATCGAATGAATGATCTGATCGTTCTAAAACGAACGGAAACAGGGCGGGATGAGCGCAACAGGGTTACCTCGGTGGAATTGCCACCCCGTTCCATAATGGGCTGTATACGGGCCGTAGAGTCGTCTTGGCAACGTCCAGCAAACGCCGACCCAGTGGAATGGGAATACAAGGCGACTCTCGGGTTTCTTTTAGGCGAGGATGTTCGCAAGGATGATGTCCTGGAACTGTCCGGTCGTGGCGACTTTGTGGTGGTTGACGTGGTTCCCGGCCGTCGCTTTCTGGCTGTAGTGGCCCTACAGGAAAAGCGAGGTGCAGAATAGTGGACTTCCGGGAATTTCAAAAGCGAATGGAAAAGCTAAATCGCAATGTCCCTCATGCTCTTGAAAGGATCATGTATCAGCTCGGGGAAGAGCTGCTCAATCACGTTGTTGACGAAATTCAACGACAGGACCTGATCGATACCGGCGGGTTGTGGCAGTCTTTTACGCAGGGTGGCGAAGGGAACGTCTGGGAGTTTGATGCTGACAGAAACGCACTTACCTTGGAAGTTGGATCCAATCTTCCATACTCGGAGTATCTGAACGATGGATATACGATCGACAAAAGCTATTTCGTCCCAGGCTACTGGAACGGAGTAGGCAAGTTTATTTATGACCCTGACGCCAAAGGAGGCTTTATGGTCCGTCCTCGTAGTTTCATCGGACGAAAGTATTTTGACATCGCTCTGAAAGACTTCCAGGGTGGCATGCAGGCACTACTGCAAAAACTGATACAAGCAGAACTAGAAAGGATGGTGAAGTGATGGAGAACCGCGAATTGTCTTGCATAATCGACCTGATCAATGAGGCGTATCCTGATCTGGCCATCCTGGACAGCTTGGACGTGTGGCTTTCAGCCAAATTCCAGCCGCCGATCGCGTTCATTCAGACTCAGGAAGTAACGGAACGAGGCAACACTCTAACGTCGTACAAAATCATCTCCGACGCTGGGATCGTGTTGCATCATCGAAAGAAGAAGATCGGTGGACAAGAAGTATACGAGCCGATTTCGACAGAGCCCTTGCGGCAACTTCTTCGCAGGGAACGGTACAGCTATCGCGGGAAGGACGGGCTGTTTATCAACATTGACAATACAACCTTCCGGGCCAGGTCTGATAAAAAGGACCGAACGGAAATCACCTTCCGATTCGAGTACACCATAGCCATCCCGCGGCCGCAGGTGGAGAAAATCAACACATTTGAAATTGAGGAGGAATGGTCCTAGTGGCTGTTCGAAAAGAGCAGAAGTCGGATGCTCCCGAAGTAAGGCGAACCAAACAGGAGTGGATAGAGAGCGCAGCCAGTATCAAAGCCGAGAGGTTTGAAGTGGCCGGCGCTCTTTTTGATCTCCAAGATAATCAACAGGTGAACGAGGCTGAAGTTAAGCGTAGAGTCACCAAATATAGAGGCGGTGATAAATCATGACTATCCAACGTGAAAGACCGGGCGTAACCGTTGAAATGATCGCCGTTGCCAAAGAACGGGTACTGCCCAAAAGTGGCATTGTCCTTGTGCCGTATCAGGCGGAATGGGGATCACCGGATACATCGGTCAGAATGACGGGGTATGACGAGCGGATCAAGGAGACATTTGGAGAAGTAGATGTCGTCGAGTTGGCGGCAGAAGGTGGGGCGACGATTATCGGCTACCGTATGACCAACGGAGCCGCTGTTGCTGCATATTACGAACAGCCAGACGCGATCCGTATTGAGGCACGTTACCCGGGGCTCCGCGGAAATGACCTAAAGGTTTCCATCAGTGCGTCGACAGCAGAGCCGGGCAAGCAAGAATTGCAAGTCGTGGGCTCAATTTCTACGGAGAAATTCTCCTTCGCCGATGCTGCGGAACTGGTGATGAAGACGAAGCAATCAATCTACGTTCGTGTGAAAAAACTTGGTGATACGGACATTGCAGATGTTTCGTTGACGTCCCTTAGTGGCGGGGTATCCGGTACGGCACCTTTGACGTCAGCAGATGCCACAAAGCTGTTTCTGTCTGTGTCTGGTGCTGACTTCGACGCGATGTATTTACCGTTCGATGATCCGGCAGTGCAGGCTGCGGCGAAGCAGTTTATGAGTGATCGCCGGACGAAGAACAAAAAGCTTAGCACTCTGGTCATTGCTGGCAAGGAAGCGGACGACGATAACATGGTAAATCACACCGAGAGATCCGTTGCTCAGAACGTGCGATATGTAGTAAACAACGCCATCGCAGGTGAACACAACAACGGCAAGTATTACAACAGCCTCCAATGGGCAGCGTGGGTTGCCGGAGTGATCGCTGCGACGCCTGCACATGAATCCCTGACGGGTATAGTCGTTCCACTGAAAAAAGCCAAGAAAGACTGGGGTCATACCGAAATACTCCAAGCTCTCTCTACTGGAACACTTATCGCCACTCGCGATGGCGATGTATACATCATTGAGAGTGCCGTCAATACCCTGTCTGTTCTCGGCCCGAAAGATCGTGAGGACTATGGGAAAATTCGTGTCAGCATGACACTGGACCAGATCCAAAACGACATTCAGACAGTCGGTAAGAAGTACAAGGGGAAGCTGAGCAACAATGACATTGGCGGCGCCACGTTCGTTGGAGCTGTGAAAGCGTACATGGAAGTCCGGGAACAACAAGGAGCCATCGACACGGGATGGATTTTTGCAGACAAGAAAAACGGTGTAGGCGACCGCCGCGGGTTCCGCCTATCAGCCAAACCGCTTGATGCAATTGAATACTTCGACGTTGAGTGGGAGGTGCTGTAACAAGTGGCAATTGCACGCGATATCAAACTGAAGAACTGCCAAGTCTACAACGACAATGGCGATCCCATTTACGGCACTCTCGAAGGCAGGATGGTGCTGAAAGTAGAGTATGGTGATGTGAATCGGCTTCAAAAGGGAACCATCCAAACGGTTGATAACTGGTACGTTGAGGTCACTCTGAGAATTACTGCTACGAATGCTGATCTGAAGTACTATTGTGTTGACCAGATCACAAAAGGGAAAACACCGGTGCTCCCAATGTTGATCGGCGAAACCCTGGACAAGGAAGCCGGCAACTCTGAACGTGTAAGAATTTCCGATATCGTTCTAAATCCGGAAGAAATAACACTGTGGGAAGCCCGGGCAGAAGGAAACGAAAACGCATCATATGAACTTCGCGGACGCTCCAATGTAAAGCCGGATTTCCTTGATAAATTGCCTGAGTATGAAGAATAGGGGGATATACCATGAGTAAACTTGAAAAATACCTTGCAAAAGCGCAGGAGCCGGTACAGCGTCGAACTGGCTCCGTTACGATTGATGGTGATGAGTGGCATGTACGTGAGCTTACGCTTCCGGAAAATCGCGAATGCTTTAGACTTGCTGAAGATGCAAACGGTCGGTTTGACTCTTTCCGATACAACGATGTTCGGATCGTAAAGGCGACGGAACATGAATTCCCATGGAATAACAAAGAGCTTTTGGATGCCTACAGGGCAAAGGACAAATTTGATTTGGTGGTCAAGCTGTTCGAGCGGAATCCTGCAGGATACCAGCAGCTGCTGGACAAGGTGAATGAAGTAAATGCAAAGGTGCAAAGCGAGCAGCAAGTGGTTGAAGACCTAAAAAACTCATCCGAACCGACGGAGAAGCAAGCCACCTCTGTCGGGCATTTCTCCGCGGACGAGGGCGACCATCCGACCTCGTAGAGTATGAAGTGGATCGCTACATGCAAAAGCTGTTTATCATGGCATGCCAGGCCGTAGAGGCAGAAGAGGTGGAGAAGGCAAGGCAGTAGCCTTCTCCAACATTTAGAAGCGAGGTGTAATGAATGTTCCTTACTGAACGACGAATTCGAGAAATCGTGCGAGAAGAGATTGCAAATCAGCGTGCAACCGACATCCACACAACCATTAAGGTGATGCAAGATCCAATTTTGTCTGAAAAGGTAAAGAAAAGCGTTATTCAGTCTCTGACCGAGTCGCTTGAAGCTGCTTGTGATACTCCATTACGGCATACGTAGCCAGTCGTGCTGCTAATTTTGTCATTGACACAGCAAATTCACTCTCTGGATTTTTGAGTGAGTTGATGTGTTTTTGTATGATCGCTTCTTCAATAGCTTGAAAATCGATCTCCTTCATTTGTCTCACCACCTTCCGTAGTTCCCATTCAACGGGAAAGGTGGATAATCCTGTCGGAGAAGGACGCTCCTTCTCCCTTCTCCCGAGCGAGTGACGGCTGGGGAGAAGTCGAAATGTGTCGTTTGTTCCCGATTTGTTTGGACTGACCTTCGGTTTTCAGTGGGGTAGAATGTAGACGGGAGGGAATAACTAGATGGCCAAGGTTACATTGGAAAAAGCACAATTAAGACTCAGAAGTGCCTTGAAAATAGTGCTAGGCTTGTTTTGTCTTGCTAGTTCCTTGTTCTTGGGGATAATTTTGTCAGTATTTGGGCTTTTTATTGTCGGTATACCTCTTATGATAATAGGGGTGTTGGGATCGATTCCGATATTCCGCGAGGCGAGAAGACATAGTAAATTTTGGTGTTCAAGATGTGACAAAGGGATTGTGGTTTACAAATACGAGTACACCGCAGTTTGCCCAAGGTGTAGAGCTGGGTTTCAAATAGAATGGGACGAATAAGAAAAAGGTGAAATGACTTTTATGTCGCCTTTTTTATTTTTGGAGGTGAAGTCATGGGATCTGTTGTAGGAATCACCGCATATCTGCAGGCGAAAAACGAATTAGCGCCCGAATTGCAGAGGGCGGTTAAATTAACTAAAACTGCTAGAAAAGAGATACTCGGGCTTGATGATGCAACGCAAGAAATGATTAAGGAAATGCGTAAAATCAAACAGACAGCCGAACAAGCAGAGCGTGGGTTCAAGCGAGAATTCGATAAAATGCAACGTGAAATCCAAGACCTGAGACGTCAGCTTGGTGTCTTGGACTCAACTCGAGCAAAACCAAAAATTAGTGTCGACGATCAAGCTCGTAGACAAATCACTGCGATAAGGCAAGAAGTAAAGGAACTTGACGGTGCAAAAGCAAAGGTCCAGATAGAGGCAGCTGGCGCTGGTGGAGGAGGAGAATTTGTTGCTGGAGGAGCTCTAGGAGGGGTAGCTGCTTACGCTGGTGCTGGCTTCATCGATCAATTAACTATGGAAACGCAAGCCAACGCTCGCCGATCACTCCTTGGAGATACGCCTGAAGAATTACTTCGGTTTCAGAAAGAAGCTCAAGATTTGACGATGATTAACTCTAACGTAGATCGAACACATATAAAAGATTTGATGACACAAGCAACAAGATTTGACGCCAGAAATGGCGCTGATATTACAAAACAGGCGCTCCAACTCAATGCAATTCGACCAGATTTGGGTGGAGTTGAAGAATATCAAAGAACCATGTTTGCCATGCAGCAAGCATGGAAAGATATTACGGATGTCGGAAGGTTTGGAGACACACTCGCGGAGATCGCCAACACTACAACTGATATTCGAGGAGAAGCGCTTGATTCGATTGTGGAATACTCAACACAGGTTACCAAGTTTTTGGATACCCCAGAAAAGTTGGCTGCACTCACGAAGGAGATGAACAACCTGTGGTCTATCGATAAAGGGTTTGACGCATTAAAAGAAGCCACCATTAAATTGGATAATCAGGGGGACATGGTCAACGTTCTCAAGACAGCCTATGAGGCACAAGGGTTAGAGTCTAAGGTAGCCCAGGAACGCGCAGAAAATGAATCAAAAACGATTGCTACGGCTATTCACTCTGACAATGTAGCAGATAATCAATTTGCCGTAGCCGCTCTGATGCAGACATTTGGTGGGATACAAGATGAAAAGGTAAGACAGGAATTATTGAACGAGTTGGGGGCCGGACCGGGTGAAGATATTGCTAAGGCATACGCTCCTTTACTACAGGCCGCAGGCCGAATTGGAATGTCCGATCCTAGTTCATTCAACTACAGAGGTACTTTAGATCAGTCTTTCCAAACATACAAAGAAAACGATCCACTAAGAGGGTTTATCGAGGCAAAAACGATGCTTTCGAATGAATTGATAAATTTAGGATTAGTACTTGCAAAGGATTTGGGCCCAACTATTATGGCCATCGCAGAAGGTATCAAGAACGCGAAAGACATGATAGAACAAGCTCCAATCGGCGCTACATTAGCAGGCATGGGTTTAATAGTTGCCGGTGTAACGTACGGCTTGTGGAAGTTCAAAATAGCACTCGCTGCAGCTGAAGCAGCAGCAGTAAGAAGAGCTATCGGCGGCGACATGCCTGACATCGATCTGCCCGACGGCCCTGATAAGAAGGGAAAAGGCCGAGGAGGTGGCCGTGGCGGTAAGAGAAGCAAATGGAACCCGTTAAACTGGGGAAAAAAAGAGACTCCTGTCCCAGACCGAAAGTGGCTGACATCCGAGGAAGCAACAAAGAAAGCCTTGGGCGGCTCGCTCCCGGATAAGACTCCCGTTACTTCGAAGAAAGGCTTGGTGGAAAACCTGAAAAGCTTGGGTGGGTTACTACCAAAGAGCGATACTGTCCTTACTGGTGCAAAAAGCGCTTGGGAAGGGGTAAAGGCACTGGGAGGCGGGCTCGTAAAAAGATTGCCGCTTATCGGTTTGGCCGTTGGTGCCGGTCAAATCATGACAGCAGAGGACAAGATCGAAGCAGCCGGAAAGGTTGGTGCAGAAGCTCTTGGAGGTTGGGGAGGTGCCGCAGCTGGTGCTGCCATTGGTTCGGTTGTACCCGGAATCGGGACCGCCATCGGTGGAATTGTAGGTGGTATTGCCGGAGCTTTTGGTGGAGGAGCCCTCTTTGATAAAGTGCAGTCCTGGTGGAACGATGCACCGCAGACACCACCACATCCCCGTGGGATGATGAAAATTTCCAGAGAAGAAGTGAACCAGTTCAGGCCGACCCCAACTGTCATGGGGCCGCCGATACCGCCTGTATCGCCGGTTGGAGGGAAGGTAGCGGAGAAACCTAAAGTCGTTTCAGTCACCATACCGCAAGTGAACATTCCACTCCACGCTCAAGGGGTGCTTCAGGATATACCTACTATGCTGAAGATGTTGAGCGATCCGTCCGTTGGACAGAAAATTAAGGACCTCATTGAGAAAGCGCTGATAGATGCACTTGAAACACGGGGAGGCGTCGTTACGTGATCCGTTTACAGGGTAAGTACAGACTCACGTTCCCGGTAACCCCAGGAGAAATCCAGCTCAACGGATTTGGGAATGACACGGAGAGCACGACAACCATTGACTTGCTGACACATAATCGGATTTCAGGGCGGCGCCCGAAATCAATCTCTTTCGAATTCTTTTTGCCCGGAAACCTTGAAGCAGACTTTATTGAGGTTGAAGGATATCAAGGACCGCGTGCGTGGCTGGACGGTCTGGACCGGCTGACCGGGGCAGAGGTGCTGATCACAATAGACGAGCTTAACCTGGCCTGGAATGTTCTCGTCGGACCGTGTGACGGCAAGTTTTCAGGAAAGAATGTGGACTATCACGGATCAATCGAACTGCCTTTATACGTAAAAGAAGAGTTTGTGACTTGGAGCAACCAAACTCAACTTCTAAGCCCCGAAAAGGTGATTACCAAGCAGCAGAAGGCCCGCCCGAATACGACAGGTAAATCCGCAAAAAAGAAAAGTAGTAACCAGTCCCTGATCGATCCAGCAATACAAAAAATCCAACGTGACAGGATTGACCGAAAACTAGCCAGCGTAAACCGGGATATCGGAACGTAGCGAGGTGGTTCCATGAAAGTCATCTATGGTAAAGAGTCGACCCGCATCGATCTGACGCCAGCGACGAAGGAGTTGTCCTGGGCTTCCTCTCGCGGCCAGATCGCCCAAAACTGTGATATCCAAGTCCTGAATGCCCCGCCTATCGAATCGGCGGGCTTTTTAATGCTATTCTCCGGTGATCTGCTCAAAGAGTCGCAGCAGTTTTTCCACGGGCCGATCGTTCGTTTTGATCGGGATGATAAGACAGGGGATACATCGGCAACGGCGTACGAGCTAAGCTGGTACCTACAGAAGAATGAAACGTCACGGATTAAGCTAAATGGTGATGCTGGTAAGGAGCTGGAGCGACTGATCCGTGCAACGGGAATCAACTTCAGCTGCCCGGCCTTTGGCTTTGAAGTAAAGGACCGGCTGTCTTCGCAGTCATTCGCTTCTCTGTTCACGACTTTGACGGAGCGGGCTTACGAGAAAACGGGCCTTCGGTATTTCGTCCAGCATGAACGAGACAAGCTGGCCGTTCTTCCGGAAGGGGGGAACAGCTTGATCCCTATGTTCGCTGCCAGCATGCTTGAAAGCAGTTCCACGGGTGAGTCAATCGAAGAAGTGTACACGGTCGTTACAGTGGAGCGGTACAAAGATGATAAGGTGGTCGGCAGCGCGACGAGGGAAAATACCACCCTGATCAAGCAGATTGGTCGAATGCAAAAGGTAATCGATGCTGGCGAAGAAAAGGGACTGGATGCTCTCGCTGTAAAGCAGCTGGCGAACCTGTCGAAAATACCTAAGACCCGATCCATAACCGTCAGGCACGAAGACAATCAGGCTGCCCGGCTCCGCGCTGGCTGGCTGGTAAAGATCATGGAGAAGGACAACAAGACGATAACAGACTGGATCGTCACCAGCTGCAGTTCTCGTTGGAAGGGCGGTCAATACACAATGGATTTGCAATTGGAAAGGAGGGGGTAGCCTATGCATGCAGCATTACAGAAGCTATTCCAAGGTGCCCGTGATGGGCTAACGGATACAAAAGCGGAACTCGGTAACCTTCTTTCGCTGTCTCCCCTGTCAGTCAAGCTGGACGAGGATCCAGCACCACTGGAAGAGGACGAACTGGTGAGGCTGAACCCCACCGGCTGGAGCCCGGAAGACGTGGGTAAGAAAGTGGTCGTGATTCGCTGTACGAACGGCCAGTACCTTCTTCTCGGGGTGGTGGGATAGATGTTTCCTGAACTGAGTGGAGACGAATCGCGGCTGTCGCCAGACAATCCGATCCCTTGGACCTACAAATTCGACTGGCAAACAAAGCAGCTCATGCAGGGGCCAGATGGCCGATATTTGCGGACAAAGACGTATGCCGAATATCTGGAGGAAGCGGCCAAGAAAATCCTGAATACACGCCGGTTCCGTTATGAGATTTACTCCGAACGCTACGGAGTAGATTTCTTGTACGAAATTGGACGGATGAGGTCTGGCATGTCTCTTCCGGTTATCAAAACACAGGCAGAAGAGGCGCTGGAGGCCCACAGTGAGATTGAACGGGCCGAGGTTACCGACATTCGTTTTGAAGGCAATCGGGTTATTTTCTCGCTTGAGATTGAGGGTGCACGAGGCACAACTAGAACGGAGGTGAGCGCATGGCGACGTTAGAAAAACCCGAAATGCCGATTCTTCGGGAGACGCCAGATCAAATCTATCAACGGATTGCTAATCGGATGGCCACTCTCGCACAGCAGCGCGGGGAGACACCACCAGCAACTGACGAAGGCGAGTTGTTTTACGACTTCGAGTATCCTTTAGCTGCGGAAATTAGCGAGCAGCAGCAGTTGCTGGAATACGGATTCATCCAACGATTCCTGCCTTGGGCAGATGGCGAGTTTCTGGATGCAAATGGGGTGTTCTTCGGGCTGTCGCGGAACGAGGGAGAGACCGACGACGCATATAGGCAACGGCTGATTGATCGTGCGCGATCTGAAGAAGGCGATGGCCGTCGCCAGGATTACGAACGGTGGGCACGGAACGTTGAGGGCGTAGGAGGAGCCGTGGCAATCGAAAAAGCCAGGAGCGACCTGTCGATCGACGTATATATCACAGACATGAGCGGGCAGCCTGCGTCGGCGGAACTAGCGGATCTGGTTCGTAGGAAACTTGAGGACAAACGACGGGCTCTACATGACTTGCAAGTTCTCCCAGCCAATGTCTACCCTGTCACCATATCCGTGCGGCTTATATTGCGTCCTGATGCTGAGGTGGATAAGATACAGGAGCAAATCACTAATCAAATCAAAACGTACCTGAAAGGGCGTTCTCAGATCGTGTATCAGCAGATCGGGGCGCTCTTTTTCGTGGACGGAGTAGACGACTTCACAGATTATACGCTAAACGGCGGGGAAGTGAATCTCACGGTACCAGCTGACGCTGTATCTTCCCTGAACATGGTGGTGACGACATGATTCCTGAACGGTATAGGCGTGTCCTACCGCCTCAATGGTACGAGAATAAAGCTGCAGAATACCATTTCGAAGGCGCGTCAGCAGCTGTCGACGCATACGCAGAAAAGCGTAGAGACTTGGAGCAGCAGTTTTTCCCTCTTTCGGCGACTTGGGGGCTGGATTTCTGGGATTGGATCTACTTCGGTAAGAAGCAATCCTTGAGTATTGAAGAACGCCGGAAAAACATCCAGAGTCAGCACTGGGCTTACCTCGGATTTACTCCGAGTGTTCTCCGAGCCATCGGGCTAAGTGCTTCCAAGCTGAAAAACGTGCAGATGATAGAGGACTTTACTGCAAAGGTTATCCATTACGTTTACCAAATCGAAGACTGGTTTGATACACGGCATGCTGTCCAGTCAGTGGAGAAGATTCGTCCTGTTCACTGTAACGGCGTATCTTTTGAGCCTGTGAGCGGCGAGAGCTTGGTTTTTGAGGACAACGTAGTGGTCGGCATTAAGGAGTACCATATCGTCTCTGAATTTCGCGTTGGAATGGCCCCAATCAAACGGTACGAGGAGGTGCTTGTTTGATACACAAGGATTACCTGACACTAGCAAGAAACGATCTGTTGTCTCGCGTGAATGGCGGAAGCCTTTTAATTAATGATTCCGTTTCTATGCCGGTTAAAAGCGCAGCTATCTCGTCCCATCCCATTGTTGGTTTTCAAAATGCGATCGCCCTGCAGGTACAAGCTCAGCATGTAGACTCTGTGCCTGTAATTAGGAACTTGAAGCTGCTGACATCGGACGGTGTAATCGTATCGGAAAAAGTTACACAGATATCAGCCAGCGGAGCGCAGTTTTTTTCCCTTACATTCGTTGTACAGGTGAAAGGAGGAGGACAGTAGATGCCCTATCAAGCGAAAACAGACTGGAATTACAATGATCCGGTTACAGAACACGATATCAACCGTTGGGAGAAGGGCATTGAGGACGCCCACATTAGTATAGAACAGCTCTCAGTAGACGTTTCGAATCTGCGAATTCGCATGACTACGCTGGAATCGATCCTGCCAGAAAACTTTCTGTATAACAAATTCGATGACGATCTTTCGACGGTCAATTCAATCCGTGTGATTCGTGGCTATTACAACGAATCGGCCAGCCGCTTGGAGGTGTAGGAAAAATGAGGAAACCTGCCAATAACGGCCATTTGCGGAAGGGAGGAAAATTGACGTGGCGGAAACGATAATTAAGAACCTCAGTGTAACCTATCAATTTAATTCCGACCCAAAACCAACAATTGCCACTAAGATCGTAAGCAAGGACAGTAAGACTTACTTAAAATTAGAAATGAAGTTTCCTGCAAGTTTCTTTGATGGCTCGTGGACAAGGTATTTTACCTCTATACAAGGGATAACGGCATACGGATTGGTCTTAAACTCGACGATTAGAAGAGAGACTGCAATAGAAACAGTTATCGATAATTCTAATCGCACGATGTATGTTTATGCCTTACTAAGCAGATCTGATGTTGGCAAAAACATTACAGGTCTGGTTGAAACGGAAACCGTTAATATAACGTCTCAACGGCTCTGGAGATATCAAGCTACGTATGATTCCGGATTGTACGCTCATCCATTTTCTATGGCTGATTCAACGTCAATTCCAATCGAATCGACTTGGTTTAATCAATCGCCTACGCTCACGCTAACCAGCCCGGCCAATAATCAGACATTATCGGAAGGACAAGCGATCTACACAGGAAACAACGATTTTACGATCAGGCTGACTGCAGACGACGCTGACCCATCAGACACGCTAGAGTACCAGATTAGGCTGAACGGCGTAATCAAAAGAGACTGGACGCCTATCGCCAGAAATACACCTGTCGATTACACGTTCCTGAAAGCGGACTACACGAAAGATCGCAACTCTTTCACGGTTACTGTCCGGGATTCTCAAGGTGGGCAAACTGTTTTCAATGGGTATCTGGACAAGGTACAGGGCTTGCCGGTCAACGTTGTTTCTTCGGCATACCTCGTTTCGCGTATGTCACCGCCTGTTCGTTTGAATAATGGTTGGTTGGTTGCCTGCTTGATTGATAATGGAATTGCTAATAGCAGTGAGTCATGGATGCGTATGTACGTATCTAAAAACGATGGGAGGACATGGGAAGCTAAAGGGCGATGGGGATATACTACAGGATCATATACATTGCTTAATTCCCTTGTTACAAATGGGCAGTATGTGTACTTTGTTTTTGCTCCCACCGTAAACTCTACAATAAGATTGCAACGTTTTGACCCTGTGGCAAATACCTTTTTAGATAGCGCTGCTGTTGTTGTGCTTGATTCGATGGTCCAGACAACTATCAATTCAGTAACCCTTGCGACAACTCCAGACAAGACAAAACTCTGGTGGGCAGCC
>NZ_RHHO01000006.1 GCF_003710865.1 Brevibacillus borstelensis
GTACAGCCGTACATCCGTTAGCAAATGAAAGGCTTCATCCCCGAAGGGATTATCTTTCTCTCCACCAACGCGTCAAGGGTTCGCTTCGCCTCACGCCCTTGACTCTATTGGCTCCGAAAAAGATGTCCCAATTAGGGGGATGAAACCTGTTCATATATCGGTTGATTGAGTTTACACAAAAATCTTGACAGACCCTCTTTAAGTAATTATCCGAAGTACTTTCGGCAGACCAATGTACTCCTTTCCATAGCTTTTGATGTTTGTACCATACCTACCGAAGAAACTTCGTTTTGAAAGTGTATGGTTCAAATTTTATTCTAAGCCGTTAATTTGAAACGCCTTGGCGTTATAAGCATCCGTTAGATAATCTTGTAAGTCCCTCATTGTTTCCACATACAAATCCTTGAAGTCCCCATTTGCTTGAAGTCTTTCAATAAAAGGCTGATACTGACGAGGCTGACCAACAAACTGCTTTACTACTTTTCTAACCAAATCTAAGGAAGCCGACACGTTACTATCGAATTGGCTCTCAAGTTTTTTTCCTTTTTGGTCAGGTAAGAAAATTCCTATGACAAAAGATATCCAATAATGCACCCCCTCACTAACGAGAATATATGGGTTCTTCGATAAATTGCATGTGCGAATGATATCAGTAGCTGTTGTTCGTTTTTTCTGTATGAATCCCTTTTTCATCAGTTGATTCATCATTTTCCCAACAGTCTTGTTTGATAGTCCTGTATAGAGTTCAATCGTTTTTTGCGAAACGCTTCCATAACCATTTTCGTCAAGCCGCCACACTAGTTCCCATAGAACAGACAATTCATTCGGAGAGAGAAAAAAGCATCGCCGCAATACGTTAGGGGTTCGGAGATAATGGCCGAGATTGGCTTCCCAGCAACGGACATAATTACCTTCCTCCCCCTCGGGTATGAGAATCCCTTCCACAGCTCCATCATTACCGACATAATTAAATCGATCAATTGCATCATTTAGCCAATTAAATGCACCCATTCTAACCATCCCTTTTCTGTAAATGATATTGTTCCTACTTTCCTTATACGAGCTTCATAAACGACAGTTAAGACCTGTAGAAAAGGAAAAACCCCGCACAACGGCGGGGAATGGATTAGCCAAACAACGGAAAATATTTACGATAGTAGTCTTTATGATAGTCGGATAGATTCCATCCATACTGATTAAGGAATCGAGTAACTTTCGCTAATACTTGATTCCGATGAATGACATCCTTATGTGTTGATTTGGCGAGGTAGTGAGCTAGGCTTAGTTCGGCTTGCTCCTGCGAGAGAGTGTCTGTAACATGCTTGGCAAAAATGCAGGCAAGTTCGTCCATATCAGAGCCATAACCGAGCACGTTCTCCCGCCGCATTAGGGTTAGGACTGTATCTAACGGCAGTCTTTTCATGCGTTAGCCCTCCCTTCTGCGGCGGCGGGGGCGTGTATCTCTTGTTCGACTCTCCATTTCCGCCATAAGAGATATTGACGCTGTACGTCCTGTTCATCGTAGCCATGCTGTATCATGACATTCAGGATGGCGCGGGGGATGGAATCGGTGTAGCCATACAAGCAACTACGAAATCTTTCCCAAGGAATATCATGCAAAACAACAAACGCCCGATGGGTTAGCCCTAGCTTCTGAATGCATTCTTTTACGGGATGCATCATGATTGATTTCTCCTTTCAAGTTGTCTTCCCTTATTAGGTTAGACACTCTATAGGTAGGAATCACACCAGACATACAGAAGCATGGGGTGCTTTTTGAATCTTGAATTTGTCACATCGGAGTAAATCCGCTCGTTAGGTAACAGGCTCACCCGTAACGGTAGAGCCCGAATGAATTTACAGTACGCAACCGCATCCTGTCACACTAATCAACCAAGTTTAATTCAACCAGTAACCATATAGTGTCGAATTGGCTTGGCTTCGTTATCTCCCACCCGCTAAATTGGCGGTGTATGATGCATATACGGGCGGGAGACTATTTTCAAATTCCCTCATTCGGCACTGGGTCGCCCCGCCAATAACACATAGATTATTTTAGTTTTTCAATTATCTCATTTACTCCGTGCACAATCACACTACTAAGTACATCAGTGTAATTTTTATAATCATCTGACTTGGCTATTATTGTATCAAAAACATCTTTCAACTTGCCATCAATTATTAGTGTAAGCCCTTCTACCTGTTCTTCACTTCCCTTTTTACCGAACATGTCCTTCATTATCGTAAAGGTGTCTTCGCTTTTCATTTTACCCTCCTTGTAAAAATAGATTGTTACCATCGACTATCCAGTAACGATAGTCTTCAGGAATGACCTCAATAAATTGCTCATACTTCCCAAGCCACCCATTCGGTACATATAGTTCATAAGATGCAGGTTCAGGATAGTAGGAAGTCAATTCCTTATCATCAAAATCCACGTATAAGGAAGGTAACATTTCTGAAATATAACTATACGTTCCCTGCTCTAACATTTTCCTTAATTCTTCTGTTCCAACCTCAAAGTCACTAAGCTTTTGGAGGAAGTCTTCCGCCGTGTCCTCGTTTACTACTGCGATATTAAATCTGTCTGAGAAGTCATCAGGATTAGGAATTTCAAATCCTTTCTCAAGATATGAAGAAATTAATTTTTTCAAATCCAAAAACCATATCTCCTTATCTGCTACAAACCATCTGAAAGATTTCTTATATTTGACTAAAACTATTATAGTCTCAGCATACTTTGGCTTGTTGTGCACTGTTCCTCCTCCTCAGTATTCAAGTACCTCTCGATAATCCTATTTTTTTATTTTACCATACTCTTCAAGCCACTGAATCCAAGGGGCAGGGAATTCATATGATGTTCCCGGCGTACTCGGGTCGACCACTTTTGGTGCTGTCCCCCCTTGATTAAGAGGATTTGAATTATATTTGTACTGTGGAATTGCATTTTCTTTAACAAAATCATCAAACCATTTCGGTACTTCAACTTCAACAATTTCTGCACCGTTACCCCTTTTTTGCAAGAAATACTCGGCATGTTCCCTAGTTCCTGCACTAACATTCAAATTCGCTTCTTTGTTTGGGATTACCATTTTTCCATTTTCATCAACCTGTATTCTAACTTGGCTTGCATTTGGCATTTCGCCACCTTGAACTCTGTAGTAAGAAACAGTTTCACCCGTCCCCTAAGTTGTAATCTTAAACTTGGGAATAAGGAAGGTGGCAACTGTTTTACCAATTACCACCATTATATCAACTTGCCTGACGTTCTGTTAGAGTTGCCGCCCGATACTCGGTCTTGTGCTTCATCATACTGTAAATGATGTTTACGAGCCTTCTCATGACGCATATCAGGCCTTGCTTCTTGGTCTTGCCTTCTGCTAGCTTCCGATGATAGTAGTCATAGAAGAGAGGATTCCGTTGTTTTTTATTGTCGCCTTTCGCTACTTGGATTTGCTGAACGGCTAAGTTATGGAAGATGGCGTTTAATACCCGATTTCCTTGTCCGCTTGCTTGGTCTTTGCCTTTGCCGCCCGAACTAAAGCGGACAGGGGCAATACCTGCAAAACGGGCTAATTTGTCAGCGTTGGAGAAGCGGCGAATGTCTCCGATTTCGGCAATCAGTTCCGCCGCTGTAACGGTGCTGATTCCATCCATCGACTCTAGCTTATAGTCCGTCTCACATAAGACCTGACGAAGTTGTTCTTCCGTCTGCTTAATCAGTTCTCTGCTCCGCTTCATGTCCTGAACCATATTGACAATAATAAAGTCTCTGGACGTTTGAAACTTCCTCTTCGTCTCCCCGTCCTTCTTTACCAGTTCCAAGATTTCTTCTGCTTTACGGGTAGAGCAGGTGTTATGGCTTGCTTTGCGAAGATAGGTCGCCAAGTCATCCGCCCCCACCGACTCCAAGTGATGGGGAGCAGGGTACTTCTCCCAGAAGGCAAGGGCGGCTTTTCCATCTACATCACAGAAGAACTTCTTGTAGGACGGATAGTGGTAGCTTAATTGTTGATGCAGTTGATTTTTCAATGAACTGGCATGTTTGACCAGTGCGTTTCGTCTTGCCACCAATTGCCCAATTGTCCAGTAAATGTCCTGCGGATTGGCGTCTGGCAGTTCATCTAGTCTTGCAAGCAACACTTTGGCGATGCAATACGCATCCCAACTGTCGCTCTTTTGGGTGGTAGCGTAACTCTTACGCTCATTGTAGGAGAGGGCAGAGTTGACTTCCTTAACGATTTGTTTCCTCTCGACAAGGTGAACGGCTAATGCTCTGCCGTTGCCGCCCGTATCCTCCAATCCATAGACAGGAGTCATTCCTTTTTTGCAATGCTTCTTGACCGTTTTCATCAGGTCATCGAAACTGTTTGGCTTGTTGTCGATTTGGATTTCATCCAACTTCGTATTCCAACAGTCGATGATAACGGCTGTATGGTGGGCTTTGTGCAAATCAAGCCCGACATAGATGTGTTTTTGCTTGTAGTGCATAAAAGAAATCACCCCTGTGTACGGATTCTTTGATGAATAGGAGTAAAATGGGGGCAACCTCAGTTCAAGCGTTACTCTTTCGAGCCGCAATGGGACGCAAGCCTCTCCATTCACTTCCTGTCACAGAATGGCTTCATGCAAGCCATCTGCCTGTATATCTCCATAGCGATATGTGCCGCTATAAAAATCACGTTTGTCCAAGATTCGTTTCACTTGTACTTTGGTAAACAATCTGCCTTGTTGCGTTGTAAATCCTTCTTGATTCAGTGTTTCAGCTATCTGGGTCAATGACCATGTGGGATACTGTTCCTTGATTTCAAATACTCTGCGGACGGTCTGGGCATGTCTTTCGTCTACTTGGATACATTTATGACCTTTCTTTGCTTTGTATCCGAATGTTGCCCGTCCTCCTGCATAGCCGCCCTGTTGGGCTTTCTTACTACGCCCTCTACTTAATTTCATGGCGATTTCAAGACGTTGGTATGCGTCTAACAATTCCATCAAGCCATTTATCAGGAAGTCATTCGGGTCTTTCTTGTAAATGCTGTAGGTGGGCTGTTCAATGCTCCGAACGTCCACTCCGTACTTCTTAAACTCTCTGTGAACCAGAACTTTCACAATGTCTGACCGCCATAGACGGCTTGTATGGAGGACGACAACTGCATCAATGGTTTTACTGGCTAGGGCGGCTAACATGCTCTGGAAGCCCATTCTGTCTACCTCAAGAGCATCCTCGTTCACCTTCGCCCCACTGATACCTTCGTCAACATATATGTTCATCAAGTTCCATCCTTGCTCCTGACAATAGGAGCGGATTTCGTCTTGTTGATACCCTAAACTGTAGCCATCTTTGGCTTGTCCTTGTGTTGATACTCTTACGTAACCGATGACGTTCATGGTGTTTCCTCCCCCACCGTTACAGAAATTCAGATTCATGTAACGCCACACCGATATAATTGATTATATATCGTATCACCGTTGCATTCAACTAGATTACAATGCTATAGTTGAAGAAAATTTGGTGATTCGCATATATCGGACAAGCGTTATATTTGGAGGGATTATCATTGCCTATTCGGTTGCGGTTAAAAGAAATCTTAGAAGAAAGGGGGATGTCTCAACGGGAACTAGCTCGTTTAATGAACATCCGCCCCAATACTATCAGCCATCTTTGCTCCGATAAAGTAAATACGGCTTACTTCGATACCTTGGAGCAGATTTGTAAGACCTTAAACATCAGCCTGAACGAACTTCTTGTATTGGAAGATGACTAATCTTCCCTGATAGGATTGCACAAGGGAGGGTTACTGCTTCCTGCCACTGCTCCGCCGCTAGTTCATTCAGGTCAATCACATCCTGCGTTTTCATTTGTTCCTGAATTTGCTTACGGTAGTAGGGGGTTGTATCCTGCGGTAGAAGTTCTCCTTGCAGAATCTCCTGAACGAGCCGCCCCACCTTCGGGGCAAACTTGGATAAGTCCGTCAATACAGCACATAGATACTTACTGTTGAACTGCGGCGGAAATTGAACCAGTGAAGCAAGTGGTATCTTCACCTTCGGTGCGTATACGATTTCCATCCTCGTTAGTTCCCCTTTGATTTTCTGCCGCCCTATCTCCAACAACTGACGTTTCTTGTCATACACCCGACAATAGCCATCCTCCTGACGTTGATGCTTGCCGTTATAGTAGCGAGTGCCTTTGAACAGTCGTAGCTTGCGACCCTTCTTAGACATGGTAAACAGGTCATTTATGGAAACGGGGATGTCAAAAGCTATATCACATCGCACAAACAGGATTTGATTGGCGTAATTTCGGATTTGTTCTAGCCAATGACGGAAGTAAACAAGTGACTTCGGATAGACCTCAATCCTCAGCGTGTTCTTACGGGTTTTCGGAGCAATGACCAACTTGTAGGAGATATGCAGGAAATGTTCTCCTGTGTTGATTTTGATGCGGTATTGAAATCCTTTTTCCCCCACCGTCATCTTAACCCCGTAGAAGTGGCAGATTCGTTTATGGAACTCATTGAAGAAATCCCAATACACGTCTGTAAAATCAATGACGATACGGTCGATGGATACACTGACTCCTTCCATGTGCCGCCCCCTCCCGATTTTTTCATGAATTTCGGGCTATATTAGAGGGCAGGTGGCTAGCCTTTCACACATGTCCTTCCCGTTGTAATACTCTCAGTTGATTCCTGACACTCTTTATGGTCGTCTTATCCCACTCAAAAGTTGAGGTCAAATCTCTTTCACCATATCAATCGTCCTATGTACGTACATTGTTGCAATCATATTTGAAAAAACCGCAAGAAAACGAAGATAACAAAAAACAGGTCTTTTATGGTGGTATCTGACCATAATTGACCTGTTCCATGTAACGCTATTGCGTTAAATAAGTATACTTTTTCCAGACATGCAGTACGTACATCTTAATTCATGAAAATATCATATTGATAGAACAAAGGTTATGTTGGTACTGATGAAGTAAAGTTGTTCAATCGTTACTGGGTAGCCCCATACTATATATTCCCTAATTGTTCTTTATATTTTTCAACTCCGTTCATAACTTTCGTAATATCTTCGGATTCTAACTCTTCCTTCAATGACATTGATGCAATATCACTAATCATGATATTCAATTCATCTTTTATATCCTCTCTAAGATAGCCTTTATCGAGACAAAGAAGAGCGATTGTCAGATAAACAACTAACTTTTCAACCTGACTGTTGACAATCCCACGGTGATATTCGACAAGCAATTTTTCCGTTACTTGCGATAAAGATAGCCCCTCATCTAGGAACTCTTCAAAATCATCAATAATATACTGCTCAAGTTCCTTATAACTGCTTAGCATTGGCATCTTCACCTCTCTAATTTTTAAACTCCCCTGAGTAGACATTCAATTTGATATTTGGGTATTCTTGTCTGAACTTCAGAATAATATCGGAACAGCTTCCGCAAGCAGGTAATTCCGTGAATAAATCAATTGTGCCTTTAACTTGCTTGTTATTCCCTAATTGATTTGCTATATCCTCTAAAATTTTGCGTTCAGTGTCATTATCCCTAGGAAAAGCCCCCTCACCGTTAACTTCCCCTTTTTGGTTTACTGATTTTGCAGGGAATTGACCCTCGCCTGTTACTGTTGAAAAACCGTCGGCATTCTCCTTATGAATCCTACTATGGGCTTTAAACTCTGTTTTAAGTCCGGAAATATTCACATCTGCCACCGCAACATTACCGTAATTCTTATACTTGTTTGGCAATGTATCACGAATAGCTTGTGCTCTAGCTTGGAACATTTCAACCTTTTGGGCATAGGTGAGGTTACCCGTCCCCTTAGAAGAAAAATACTGTAAATCCATCGGTAACAAGAATTTTGATCCACTCTGCTCAGTACTGCTCTTCACCACAGCCTGCGCCGTTTCCTGCCCGGTAGAATACGCTTTGTTTAGTCCAATCGACCCGCCGGTCACCAGCAGCGCCCCGATGGCCGCAGCAATTACCGCCTTGCGGTAATCCACCTTTTCCCCACGCGCCCGGTCATCCATCACACTGACGGCAAAGCCTTCGCCAGCCCCCGCCGTTTTGCTCCGCAGGACTGTCGTTGCCAAACTGCGGGAGATCGCACTGCCGATTTGCCGAAAGCCCTGGCTGATTTGTGTGCCCGCTTTTTGTGTGAAGCCTGCGACAGCCCGGACAGGTGCCGTCTTTTTCACAGTCTGGACGATGGACTGCATT
>NZ_RHHO01000060.1 GCF_003710865.1 Brevibacillus borstelensis
GTTTCAGTTCTCTACTCTACATTTAAATAAAGAAAGTAACAATTTCAAATTAGATTATACATTTCCGCACATCAATTGAAGCAATGGTGATGATCATGTAATGCGCCAGTTTGTTGACTCAGATACGTGAGAAATATTTTACACCGAGGAAGTGCTGCGGCTTTCGGATGAGATAGTAAAAGTATTTCGTCCAGTCGGCCGCAGCTCAAAATTCGTAAAGATCAAAGCCAGCCAGAAGGCAAAGCGACGGCTCAGGAAGCTGTCACTCGCCGAGGCTGGCTTTTTGTTGAAGATCACGCCGTATGCTAGTGAGGGAACCAATCTCCTTGAGGGCGATAACGAGCGCGGCCAGAGAGGTGTACCGCTTACGGTAAAGGACCTTGCCTGCATCGCAGACTGTTCCTATCCGACCGCCCGCAAGATCGTCCGGGCGTTCATCGCTGAGCGAATTCTTCGGCGCGTGGAGATCGACGGCAGGACAGCGCTTGCGATCAATCCACTTTATTCGTTCAACGGCAAGTCAGCTGAAACATCGCTCCTGCAACTCTTCAAATGGGAGATCACGGAAGCTGGGGAGGACCCGAATTCCGAATAGGGGGTCGCCAGAAGCAGACAGGCCTTAAAGCCTTGACGCTCTAAGCACAACCGTTGTTTTTTGCGGTGATACAAAACGTATACTTTTTCAGGTAAATAGTAGTCGTTTCGCATCACTCAAAAAGTTGCCACCAGCCCACCTGTATCAAGGCTTACAGCGATTTTGGCGCTGGCAATATTCTTTATTCTTATATCTATCGCCACTAAGAAGAGAAATCCAGCTTGGACTTACGAAAAATACCTGTTTCGATGATCAACCTGAACCCGTACAATCCAAGGATTGAACTGCAGCCGGGCGACCTGGAATATGAAAAACTGAAATACTCCATCGAAGAATTTGGGTATGTAGAACCGATCGTGTGGAATGAACGAACCGGGAATCTCGTTGGAGGTCATCAACAGTTCAAAATCCTTGTCCACGAGCAGGGAGCCACCGAGGTAGAGGTATCAATCAAACGCACCCCCGAATCCTTTGATTTCAATTGGCTCCGTCGCCGTTCCCTTCTCGATGTAAACCCGGACGCTCTTCGATAAAGCCTCTTTTATTTACTGGGGGCTTTTTTCTATATGACGACTTTTGACAAGCAGTATATGCATACCCTCTGATCAGGGAGGGATGAACGATGCATGTAAGAATCATACCCGGAAGTACGACTGACAAGGCTCGTTCTGACTGCTACCGATATCTGCTGAGAAAGTACAGAAAGGAGAAGCTGGATGGTCGGGATTTACGCGCGAGTAAGCACCGAGGAACAAGCAAAAAGCGGCTTCAGCCTTGATGACCAGATCAGGGAATGTCGGAAGAAGGCGGGAACGCTTGACGTTGTTGAGTATGTAGACGATATGTCAGGTGAATTTCTGGACCGTCCCGCTCTCACGAAATTACGACAAGATGTAAAAGATGGCGTTATAACAAAAATCATCTGCCTCGATCCAGACAGATTATCACGAAAACTCATGAACCAGCTGCTTATTACTGACGAATTCGATAAGCGTGGGATTGAGCTCGTTTTTGTAAACGGGGAATATGCCAAGACACCTGAGGGACAACTATTTTATAGCATGCGTGGAGCGATCGCGGAGTTTGAAAAAGCAAAAATAAATGAACGGATGAGCCGTGGCAGAAGAGAGAAGGCAAGGCAAGGTCGTGTCCTGCGTGATTTTCAGATATATGGATACAGCTATGACCCGGAAAAAGAACAAATGATTGTAAATGAAGGGGAAGCGGCAGTTGTCAGATTGATTTTTGACCTGTTTACGCAGCCAAACGAATTGGTACAAGGTATGAATGGGATTGCCAAGTATCTAACGGAAAAAGGCATTCCAACCAAACGCGGGGCCAGAGTGTGGCATCGCCAGGTTGTCCGTCAATTGCTGATGAACGAAGCGTATATCGGGAGGTTTTATCAGAATCGTTGGAATACGGAAGGCATGCTCGGAAACAAATTCCGGAATTCCGAAGAAAAAGTTCGGATGCGTCAACGTCCGCAAGAAGAGTGGATACAACTGAGCTGCCCTGCCATTATCGATGAAGTAAAGTTTGAGCATGCACAAAAGCTTTTGAAAGAGTCAAGAAGGCGTTGGGCGGGCAGGAGTCTAAATCAGTATTTGCTGAGTGGATTGCTTCGTTGCGGAGACTGCGGCAACACGATGACCGGCCGGAAATCTAAAAATTGGGGGGAGCATGTCTTCGAATACACCGATGTAAAAAACACCGCTGGTGCCCAAAATCATGGATGTGGCCGAAAAATTAAGTGTGAGGAACTGGATGAAGAAGTCTGGGAAACGGTTCGATCTTGGCTGGACAATCCAGATGAGATTGCTGCTGCCGTCGAAGAAAGAAGCGAGGCACCTTACGAATTGGCAGAGGTAGAACGGCTGCAAAAGGAGCTGGAGAAAACGAGGAATGGCCGAAAGCGGTTATTAAAACTGTTTTCTTCAGGCGAAGAGGACTTGGGCGAAGAGGAGATCCGTCAAGAGCTGCGTGATCTAAAAGCGAGGGAAGAAAGGCTGCTTCAACAGCTCACAGAACTCGAAGAGCAAGCCCAGCGTATGAAGGAAAGTGGCTACAACCGAGATTTACTCCAAGAAGCGGCAAAGTATTATCTGTCCAAAAAACCGGATGAACTTACATTTGAGGATAAGCGAGAACTCATTCGTCATGTAGTAAGAGAGATACGGGTATACGAAAATAACATCGAGCTCTACACCTTCTGATGCGCCACTATTGACATTAGAATCGAAATCCTCATGCATCTTCGCAGCCTGAAAAAAACCAAGAAAGATGTCTCTTTGCACGATCCGATCGGTACGGACAAAGAGGGCAACGAGATCACGCTGATCGACGTCCTGGGCACGGAAACAGACGAGGTCGTGGATGCTGTCCAGCTAAAGCTGGAGTCGAATAAGATTTACCAGCACATTCACATTCTCGATGAACGCGAAAAAGAAGTGATAATCGGCAGGTTTGGCCTGGATCAGGACAAAGAAAAAACGCAAAGGGAAATCGCACGCGAGCTTGGCATTTCCCGTTCTTACGTCTCCCGGATCGAAAAGCGGGCGCTGATGAAGCTGTTTAATGAGTTTTACCGGACAAAACAGGCACAGAATAGATAGCACTTACCGTGTGTCAGGTATGTGCTGTCATCCGCGAGAAGGACATTTTATGAAAGTGTCCTTCTCGCGTTTTTTGATTTCTATACAAATTCAGAACATCCGTACTGGCGACAGAACAAATTACATATCATAGAAAACCCATGTTAGGAAACGCTAAAGGTACGCTATTTAGTGGGAGGTTTTCTTTTGCGTACCATAGTACTAGTCGTGTCTCTGGTTCTTTTCGCCACAGGCTGCAATCCGCAAGCCAATCAAAATCAACAGGCAAAAACAAAATCCGCGGCAGAAGATCCTCTGTGCAAGCCGACGCCGGTTCGTTTCTTTGACAAGGAACAGAAAGCCAAGTCCATTACGGAACAAGTACATGGAATCGATAAAGCTGTCGCTGTTCACATCGACAAGGAGCTGGACGTCGCCATTGAAGTAAGCAACTTTAATCGCTTCCGATTGGAGTCGATCGAAAAAGAAGTCGGGGAGAAATTAAAAAAGGAGTTTCCCGATTCTGCGATCCATGTTACCTCAGACAAGAAGCTTATCGATGAATTGCAGAAACTGAGTGACACCCCATGGTCCAGTGAACAGGAGAAAGCCTGCAAGCAAAAGAAAAAGCTCAAGCAAATTGAGAAAGAGATGAAAGGGTAGAGAAAGCAATCATTTATCAGACAGCGCTCTCTTTTCACAGCGAAAAGGGCCGCTTTTTTTATGTTCTTTTCAATGATGATTTACCATAAAGTGGATTTTGAGCATTCCTTTTAATAACGAGTGAGAGCGTTTTCAAGCTAAGCAGACAAGCATCTGATTTGACTTAATTGTTTCAAAATGATACCCTTTTTATGTATACATAATATAAGAAAATTATTATGCGTTTATTTGTTTTTTAATCCTGGATGATGAGAGCGAGGCAAACGTCGCAAGGACAGGGACACTGAACAAAAATCTGGAAAGGAGGTGCACGCATTGAATAGAAAAGCGAGTCGCAGGGGCATCCCGTTTTTCATTTTTAGCGTGCTAATCCTTATCGTCTTTGCATCCGCTCCCTTGTATAATGCAGACGCTCAGTCCATGGAAGAAGATTCTCCGCAAATTTCCGCGAATCCGTACGAAAAGCATTTCGTTCATTTCCGCAAGGCATCTCCGATCAAGTTTCAATATGCGCCTATCAGAGAAGCATTGTTGATCCTTGTGCTGCCGCTGCTTTTCCTTCGCGCTACTCCTATACCTCGGTTTACGTATCGGACTTTCATTCCCATTAAAATGAAAAGTCTCTTTCTGATGCCTATTAAATTCACCTCGACGTTTTTTCTCCCAAACACCTCCCGATAGCTCGACAGCTATGATTTTTTTAGCCTGTCTGGCACGGACCACACCATTGAATAAAAATTGTATAAAAATCCCTGAATCGTTCGAATAAAGGATGAAAATAAATTTTGCCAAGGTCGTTTAGTAAATAAATTCTCTCGATTGTGAAATAAATCACAATGTAGTTGACAGGAATGTTGTTGGCAAAAAGGAAGCGACTCCTATTTTTTGTTATGGGCAACAATGAGGAACTTACTCGGCAGAACAAAACGATGATACAAGAACTTACTCGGAGGCAGAACACTGCGTTAGCCTGAATGGAAAAACGACGCGAAAGCGTGCACAGTCGGCTTTGTTGTTCACGAAAAACAGATAAGGGAGTTGCGACTGCCAAAATACTAAGTGTACAGATGGGATTTCTTTGTTATGGCCAAAAACGAACTTGGAGGTATTTTTCATGAATGTACGTGAAACTCATTTGCCGGGAATCGGGAAAAAATTTCAACTGGATACCCAAAGCGGAGATAAGCTTGTAGTTGTGATTCACGATAACGGAAGGCGCGAACTGTACCATTTTGACCAGGATGATCCTGAGAGCAGCGTCTCGATGGTGGCGCTCGATGACGAAGAGGCGCGACAGGTTGCCGGCATTATTGGCGGGATGGCGTATAAACCGAAGGCGCTCGAGTCGATTGACATCAGCCTTGACGATCTGGTGATCGAGTGGCACAAAATCGAAGCCAGCGCAAAGTGCATCGGGAAAAAGATCGGAGAACTGGAGATTCGCCAGAAAACGGGAGCCTCCATCATCGCTGTCGTAGAAAAAGACCATACGAAGCATATCAATCCAGGACCCGATTATGTCTTCACTGCCAACTCGACGCTCATCGTCGCAGGGGAGAGGCAGCATCTCAAAGCTTTAAAGGCGTATTTGCTCGGTGGACGCGATTAGCGTACTCCTTTTCCCAGTCTGGAAAGCAATCAAGAGAAATTCCATTTGCATGCATTCCACTGATTTTCGGATGCAAAAAAGATGGAAGCTGTGCATCAGCAACTCATGAAAAAGACTGAAAAAGGAGGAACATATGGATACCGTAATATTTGAGATAGGGCTTGCCCTTGCTTTAATTTCAATCGTCGGCTTGATCTCCACAAAGCTGCGCTTCTCGGTCATACCATTTTACATTTTGATAGGGATGGCGGTAGGACCGCACGCACCTCATTTTGGAATCCTTGATTTGCGATTTATTGAAAGCTCGGAGTTTATCGAGTTCATGGGCCGTCTTGGCGTGCTCTTCCTGTTGTTTTACCTGGGCCTGGAGTTTTCCGTAAGTCGCCTGATCAAGTCGGGAAAATCAATCCTCGTCGGCGGTATTTTTTACGTCGCGCTCAATTTTGTATCTGGCTTGCTGCTTGGATGGATGATGGACTTGCCGTTAAAGGAAACGCTGGTGGTCGCGGGAATCATGACCAGCTCTTCCACAGCGATCGTAGCCAAGGTTCTCGTTGATCTGAAACGGACAGCCAACCCGGAGACGGAGATTATCATGGGCATGATCATGTTTGACGATCTGTTCATCGCCGTACACATGTCCATATTGTCCGGCCTGGTCTTGAGCGGAGCTACCTCATTTACAGGTGTTTTGATGACTTCGTTATCGGCGCTGCTCTTCATTTTGTTCTTCCTGATCGCGGGAAGATACGTTATCAAGTATGTAGATCGCTTGTTCGACATCAAATCGACCGAACTGTTCCTCATCCTCGTGTTTACGGCTCTGTTCCTGGTGGCGGGTTTTTCCGAAACGCTACACGTGGCAGAGGCGATCGGGGCGCTTTTGGTGGGGCTTGTGCTGGCGGATTCCAAGCATGTCAAGCGAATCGAGCATCTGGTTTTGCCGTTCCGGGATTTTTTCGGTGCGATCTTCTTCTTTGGCTTCGGGCTGACAATTGATCCGATGTCGCTTGGAGGAGCAGTGTGGATCACGATCGTGGCTGTTGTCCTCACGCTTGTGGCAAATATTTTCGCAGGCATGATGGGGGGACGCTCGGCAGGTATATCCAAGCGGGCTTCCTTCAATATCGGGTTTACGCTCGCATCACGCGGCGAGTTTTCCATTATCATGGCAAACATCGGGAAGGCAGGAGGCCTGGACCCGGTCGTTCAGTCCTTCGCTGTGCTGTATGTTCTGATCCTGGCTGTTCTGGGACCACTATTGACCAAAGAATCAAAAACCATCTACAACTTCTGGGAAAAAGTGTCGGGGAATTTCAGCAGGCGAAAACAGCAGGGCGATGGAACAGGTTGATCGTACCATTGGGTTGAAAAAAGCAAGGGGCAGGTATCTGTATGATCGATACCTGCCCCTTTTATTTTCGTAAAAGAGCTTAGCCGTGTTGCAGCAATTCCTTCAGTTTTTTCAAATGATCCCGTTCGCCGGCCACAACGAGCTGCGTATCCGCCATGAATACGTGCTCGGGACCCGGGTTGATCTGTTTTTTCTTTTCCCGATCAATGACGGCGATAATCGTGACACCGGTCTTTTGCCGGACATCTACTTCTCCTATCGTTTTGCCGATGCATGCAGCCCCAGAAGGAATTTTGAACCATTCGATAACCAGATCGTTCAGGGAGAGATTCACGGTCTCCAGCGCTTTCGGCTTGTAGCTCATGCCGCCGAGAATTCCCGCTGCCTGCATGGCTTCATCGTCTTCAAGCGTAATGGTTGATGTGCACTCATCCGGATCACCGGCATCGAAGAAGTACAATTCTCTTCTGCCGCTGTCATGGATGACAACAACCAGCTTTTCTCCCATTCGGGTCTCCATTTGAAATTTACGTCCGATTCCTGGCAAATCGGATTCCCAAATGTTCAAAATGGCAACCTCCTTTTTTGTACGTAAGTTGCCCCTATTATACAGGAGGAAGGCCCAAGATGCTAGAAAGTCTGGGAACCGCTTGCAGGATTTTCCTGGCTGGGCTGGGCGAAACGGATTGTCTGTAGAAGCGTGTCAAATGCCCCTGTCTGATTATGACTGATCCGGTTCGTTCCATTTATTTGTCAGATTCGGACGCTTGTACGTAGCGAGCTTGTCAAGAAGTTTTACAGGCGCGCTGTCGACGATCAGCAATTCCTTATGGGTAGCAGGCATGAAGCCGGCTGCGACGGCAGTCTCGACGAGCTGAATCAGCGGGGAGTAGTAATCATCGACGTTCAAGACGCCTACCGGCTTTTCATGAATGCCTATTTGTCCCCAGCAGAGCGCTTCGAACAGCTCCTCAAAGGTTCCATAGCCGCCGGGCAGGGCGATGAACGCATCAGAGAGCTCAGACATTTTTGCCTTACGCTCATGCATATTTTCCACTTGATAAAATTGGGTCAACCCGCTGTGGGCCATTTCTCCGCGGAACAACCCGCGAGGCATGACCCCGATCGCGGCTCCTCCGGCTTCCAGGACGGCGTTTGCTGTGCTTCCCATCAGACCCATGTTGGACCCGCCGTATACGAGCTCCAAACCCCGTTTGGCCAATTCCATTCCCAATTCCTTTGCCTTCTCGGTATAAACGGGTTTGGTGCCGGGATTGGAGCCAGCATAGACACAAATTCGTTTCATTGCTCTTCCTCCTTCGCTAAAGACGGCAGTTGACCGGACTTTTGCCAAGGTATAGTATACAGGTGAATCTTGGAAGAAGGAAGGATAGATCGATGAATCTGGATCATTTTCAAAAATGGGTCAATGATTTTTACGGAGAACGCGGCTGGACAAAGTACGGGCCCTTTATCCGGGTCGGTTTTTTAATGGAAGAAGTGGGCGAACTGGCACGTGCTGTACGGACGACGGAGATCGGAAGAGACCGGCCGGATGAAGGGGATCGTTCTGTTGAAGAAATTCGTGCCGAGCTGATCGAGGAGATGGGTGATGTACTGGGGAATCTGGTGCTGCTTGCCGAGCAGTACGGTGTGGGGCCAGAGGAGATCATGAAAGCGCATCAGGAAAAGCTGGTTAAGCGATTTGGCGAAATGGCTGAGAAAAAGTAGGCTGAAGACGGCAACAGAGGAAGGCATCCCATTCTGCCTTCCTTTGGCTGTTTACTTGCCTGGCGATATCGGTTTTTTCGAGAACTTCTTTTGATAATAGACGCTCATGCCGACAATAACCGGGGTTATCACGATTGTAGGGAAAAACCAGATGATCGGATTTACACTCTCCAGATGAAGCAGACGGGGCGCTCCAAACACGGTGAAGGCGGTAATCGTTGCGATACAACAGCCCATCATGCCCGACATGTGCTGAAAAAACCAGTGCATTTTTGTAGCAGGCGGGCGAAGCCAATACTTGAGCTGAGTGCCGCCGAGAAATACGCCGACGAGCGGAAACCAGTTGAGCAGCGGCGAGTCGATCAGATAACCGTAGCCCCCGATAAAAAAGCTGGAGATGAAAAGCAGGCCGGGAAACAGCAAATCCCACGGGTTGCGGTGAGCAGAAACGCGTTTTTTAAATCGCAGCACCCGCATGCCGTACCAGGCCGTCGCCGAGCTGAGCAGGGAGATATAGATCAAAAACCAGGCAAAAGAGACCGAAGCCAAGGTCCGGTCCGGGTCAAAGCCGATGCGCCACACCCCCATATAGAGGGCGGACACAGCGACGGCGGCCATGGAGATGACGTACACCCAGCCGACGCGGTTATGCGCCTTTCCTCCTTTTTTCGTAACGATCGGAATCCAGAAGACAACTAACGCAAGAAAGCCTGCAATGATATGAATAATCCTGAAAAATTCAAATCCCGCCATAATGAATCCTCCCTTAGGTGTTGGGCTTCGTCAGTTCGCGCTTCATCAGCTCATAGTAGTCCGCAATCGCTTCTTCCATTTCATCCGGACTGATGACGCTTCTGACGCGAAGTCCATACGAATACGTGATAAACCGCCGGACTGCTTTGCGAGCGTCGATGTGTTCAGGGATGACACCAGCCTCTTTTCCAAGCTCGATCCACTTGATCGAGTTCTCCTCTGAATGACGGTACACGTCCTCCAGGATACTTCTTACAGATGCTTGGTCCTGTTGACTGAGCAAATACAACAAAATAGGAGTAGTCACGTCATCCGGATTGGCAAAAGGCCGGACACTGGCAGCGATGACTTCCATCGGATGATGCAAATCTTTTTTCGCGTACGCCGTTTGATAAAAGCTGTCGCTCAATGATTCCAGCTTGTTCTTGAGGATGAGACCGAACAGCTCATCCTTGCTTCGCACATAGTGGTAAATGGCTCCCTTGGAGAGCCCGGACCGGTTCATAATCTCCTGCAGCGTTGTTTTTTTGCAGCCTTTTTCCCGAATGCACGCTGCGGTCGTTTCCAGCAGGAGACGAAAGCTGGGGGAATCGTTGGCTCGCGATATCATCAACAGATCATCCTTTCGAGGGGAAGAAAAAATTCCCTGGAAGTGTTACATGTTAAAGTATACAAACCGACGGTCGGTCTGTAAAGAGGGAAGTAAAAAAGATCTTCGGACAAAAGGCTTTCATACACCGCTTTCCGAAGATCTCGCGATTGAGTGTGGAGATGGAATTTGGACGGTTCCGCTGACCGTCCTACTGCTCACTTTCTTTGCCCGGCATCTGCTCCAGGAAGACCGATTTCACGCTCTCGCGCATTTTCTTTTCGCAGAGCACGTACAAAATGTCTCCTGCTTTAAGTGTAGTCGAGCCTTGCGGAGTGATCAACTTTGTTTGGCGGATGACGGCTGTGATCAAGGTGTTCTCCGGAAGTGTGAGAGACTGCAGGTCCTGTCCTTCGGCACGGGTACCGGCCTTTACCTCGATTTCCATCATTTCCGAGTTTGTCTTGCCGATCGAGACCAGCTCCAGGCTGTGCGGAATCACCGGCTTTTGTGCACTGGTGAGCCCCCATCTCTGAGCGAGCGGGGAGAGCGTCGCACCCTGAATCAGAGCCGATGTCAACACGACGAAGAAGACGACGTTAAAGAAGAGAATCCCATTGTCCAGTCCAGCGAGCAACGGGTACGTGGCCAGAACGATCGGAACGGCTCCACGCAAGCCCGCCCAGGAAATAAACATCTTTTCTTTTAGCGAATAGCGAGTGAGGGCGGTACTGATGAAAACGCCGATCGGTCTGGCAACAAACATGAGCAGTGCAGAGAGAGCAAGCCCCTGCCACGCGATCACCAGCAGATCGTCCGGGAAGCTGAGTAACCCCAGCAGAATAAACATCAGGATTTGCATCATCCAGGCGAAGCCTTCGTTAAAGCGGAAGATCGAATGGCGATAGGTCAAATCGGAATTGCCCACAACCATAGCCATGACGTACACCGCGAGCAGGCCGCTGCCGTGAAGCAGCGCAGTTCCGCTGTAAGTAAGCACGGCGAGGGATAAGGCGAGCACGGGATAAAGCCCTGACGAATCCAGATTGATCCGGTTGATCGCCCAGACCGAGATTTTTCCCAGGAGCAATCCCATCACGAGGCCAAAGCCCATTTGCCAGATCAGGGAAAGGATCATCGTAAAGAAGCTGGCTTCGGGCTCCTGGATCATTTGGATGAACGAGACGGTCAAAAAAACGGCCATCGGATCGTTTGTTCCCGACTCTGCCTCCAAAAGCGAGGTAATCCGCTCTTTGATGTTCTTGTTTCCAAGCACGGCAAATACGGCGGCGGCGTCCGTAGAACCGACGATAGCGCCAAACAGCAGCCCCTCGAGCCAGGAGAGCTGGAGAATGAATACGGCAAATACGCCAATAACCAGCGTGGTCAAGACAACTCCCAGCGTAGCCAGCGATAAAGACGGAGCAATCACGGGGCGCACTTTGCTCCACTTTGTCTGCATGCCGCCCTCAAAAAGAATGACGATCAGCGCCATTATGCCGAAGAGCTGGGTCAGGGCGGCGTTGTCAAAATAAATGATTTGATTGAGGAACATGCCGACGGCGATAAAGAATACGAGAGAGGGCAAGCCGATCCGGGAGGAAAACTTCGTGGTCAGAACACCGACAACCAAAAGGATGGCAAAGAGCAAAATAATGCTGTCTGTCGTAAATTCCAAAGAGCCACCTACTTTCTGAGAATCTGGAAGACTGTCTATGTAAAAGAGCTGGATTCGTCCTGGAAGGGGCTGGCCTGACGCCTGGCTTGGAGAGTTGCTTTTCGGCGGCAAAGTGGAAAAGCCAACCATCTTTTATTGTAACGCAAACAAGTATTGTTTGTAACAGTTTTCTCAAGCAATGAACATTTACACAGATTTTTGCGCCTCCGCGAACCGGACGGCGTGGCTTCCCCGGCACAAGTTGCGGCTCTGCTTAGCAGGGCTGTTTTGATTTAAAGGGACAGGCGTCGTGGGACAGATGGGATAATGTT
This sequence comes from Brevibacillus borstelensis, assembly GCF_003710865.1. GTDB lineage: Bacteria > Bacillota > Bacilli > Brevibacillales > Brevibacillaceae > Brevibacillus > Brevibacillus borstelensis. Next base: position 11,878 of record NZ_RHHO01000060.1, read on the forward strand.
GTTTCCGGCTGGGGAGTGTAAATGTTAACCATACACAAATACTGCCTGATCGAAACATCGCGGAGGGGAACACAACGTGCCGGTAAAACGAAAGTCTCTATTGCTAGCGCTCAGCTTCGTACTGATGCTCAGCGCGATAGCTGCATGCGCCAAGCCGCACATCCAACAAGAATTGCCTTTGTCTGGAGAAAATCGGTCTGCTGCCAGCCGTCCCAAGGTGATCATGCTGCTCGTCGATTCGCTCCAATCGGCTGCGATAGACCGATTGATGCAAGCAAACAAGCTGCCGGCAATCGGCTTTTTGATCAAGAACGGGGTGTACAAGCGAGATGTAATCAGCTCATTCCCGACGATGTCCGTCACCATAGACAGTTCCATGTTGACCGGAACGTATCCGGATGAGCACAATATCCCTGGCTTGCTGTGGTTTCACCCTTCTGAGAGAAGGATCGTCAACTACGGTGACGGGCAAAGAGCGGTATGGCAGCAGGGGCCAGTTAATTTGCTGACAGACACCTTGATGAACTTAAACCAGGTTCATCTCTCAAAGCGCGTTCGCACTCTCCACGAGGAGCTGCACCAGGCCGGATTTACTTCCGCTTCCATTAACGGCTTGATTTATCGGGGGAATGTTCCCCATCAGCTTGTCTTCCCGAACGAATTGCTTCGCTTGGTGATGGGCAGCAGCCGGGTGAATGTGATGGGACCGAATCTGCTTGGATTTGGCGCCTTGTCAAAGGTGAGTCCGGCACCGTTGCCGACGGGGCCCGCCCATGCTTAAGGATTTCATGACGAATACACGCTTCAAAGCCTTCTTCAGCTCATAAAAGAAGGAACACTTCCTGATGTGACTTTTGCCTACTTTCCGGATTTGGACGGAAAACTGCATAAAAAAGGCCCTGCGGATGTATCAGGGGTGCTGGAGGTGGACGAACGGCTGCAGCGGCTGCTGAACGCATTCGGCGATTGGGAACGTGCGCTCCGTGATCACGTATTTATTTTGCTGGGGGACAGCGGCGTTACCGCGACAGTGGCGGAGAAAAAAACGGCAGTTATCGATCTGGACGAGCTGATGCAGGCCCGAGGTTACCGCAACACACCGCTGGGGAGGACAGCCGCTCCTGACGATGATGTGGCAATTGCGGTGAACGGGCGGATGTGCTACGTCTACTCCTTGTCCCAGCGTGCCCCGCTTGCAGCGCTGGTGTCTCTGTTTGCAAGCGATCCGCGGATTGATTTGGTCGCGTGGAAGGAGCAAGGGTGGATTTATGTGAGGCGGGGAGGTTCGGAGCGGTGGCTTCGCTACAGGGAGGGGCAGGCGTACCGGGACGAATTCGGGAAGTTGTGGGATGTGGAGGGCGATTGGTCCGTGCTCGGTCTTGCGGTCCACGGAAAAGAGCGGAGAATCGGGTCGCCAGAATACCCGGATGCGTTTTCCAGACTGAAGGGTTCGCTCGATTCTCACCAGGGAGAATTTCTCGTAGCTACTGCAATGCCGGGAACGGAGCTTCATGTGAACCGGTCCCCGAATCATCCGGGCGGAGGCAATCACGGTTCTTTGCACCGCGAAGACTCTCTGGCCCCGATGATCGTGACGGGGAAGGGCAGGCTTCCCTCGTTGCCGGAGCGCCAAGTAGAAATAAAGTCATTTGTTCTCTCCTTGATCCAGATCCAGAGGAAATGGTAGAGAATAGCCGACTGCGGAACTGCTTGGCTGGTTAGAGGTCTATACGGGCTGTCCCGAACGCTCATAGGATAGTTACGCGGAAGTGGACCTGGAAACCAAAGGAGAGATGCCCATTGAGGCGTTTGGGTGGAAAAAGGGCAAAAGCCAAACAGCCTGTGCAGCTTCATCTGCCAGTCGTCGCGGTTACAGGGAGTGCTGGCAAAACCACGACCAAAGAGATGATCGCATCCATCCTGAGTACGCAATTTACGATCTACAAGTCTAGAGGGAACCGAAATTATTTGGGGAACTTGAAGGCTCATGCCCAGCAGATTGGACCCGGCATCAGGTCGCAGTTCTCGAATACGGGTTGCTGTACAAAGGCGATCTCACCCGCCATTGCCGAATCATTCAGCCTGGGTACGCTGTGATTACGAACATCGGTTCTGCGCATGTCGGCAATGTCGGGAGCGATATACGCGCGCTGGCGATGGCAAAGTCCGAATTGATACGTGCGATGGATCCAAAGGGAAAAGTGTTTCTCAATGTGGACTGCTCGTATTCTCGCGAATTCACACAGCAGCCTTTTCGTGGAAGGTTCCAGGGGGAATTTTTCACCATCGGTATCAAGCACCAAGCGGATTATCAGGCGAGCGGCCTCAAGCGGGAGGGGGACGGCATCCGCTTTCATTGTTCGATCGATGGAGAGCGATTTCCGTTTTTTGTCCCGGTCAGAGGTGAGCATAATGTCTCCAATGCGCTGCTTGCCATCGCAGTCAGTCATCAACTGGGAGTTCCCGTCTCAGGGATCGAAAAAGGGTTGCGGCAATTCCAGCCGCAGAACCGAAGATTGACAACCATGAATGTCGGACCCAATGTCAATGTGATCGACGACACATACAGTTCCAATCCACAGGCGGTAAAAGCGGCATTGGATGTTTTGGAGGAGCTTGAAACCGGCACCAGGATCGCGATCCTTGGCAGTATGCTGGAAATGGGCAGGTACACAGTTCCAGGACATTCTTTTGTCGGGAAGTATGCTTGCAGAAAACAAGTAGATTATTTGTATGCTTTAGGCAAGCATGCCCGTTATATCGCTGCAGGTGCGATTCGGGCAGGTTTTCCGCCCGAGAGGGTAATCCTTTGCAGAAGCAAAAAACAGCTGCATCGAATGCTGCATGAGCACATTCGTCCGGATACTTCTTTTTTGGTGAAAGGCTCTCACCGCCTGCGAATGAACCGGACGGTCGATTTTTTGTGCAGAAAAGCCTTCGCGATTTCCGAGCAAAACGGATAAGAATAGCTGCGCGAACCACTCCCCCTCGAATGTTGCTCGAGGCTGGTTCGCTTTGTTTTGTGTTGCTATATATACAGGAAAAATAGGGCTATTGTCCTCGGACTATGTAATCAAATCCACTGTTGGAAAGATTTACAGCCTTATCGGCTGCGCCCTTTTTGCTTTAAACTGGTTGCGTACCCAATCTGTTGGGAAAACACAGCTAGGAGGAGAATGCGAGTGACGAAACGAGATTGGATACAGAAGTCTACGGTTGCCGTCATGCTTGGTACATCCCTACTGATGTTCGCAGAAAATGGACAAGCAGCCGAAGCGTCTGATGATTCGCAACTTTCCGGCAAAGCGGAGCAGGTAGCGGCCTTGGCCCAATCGCTTTTGGGAAAGGATTACAAATATGGAGCGGAAGGCCCGACTCAGTTCGGTTCTGCAGGTTTGGCCACGTACATATTTGGAAAAGTAGGCGTAACCATTGAGGACACCATCGCTGAATTGTATCGTTCCGGAAAAACAGTGAGCAAGGATCAGGTAAAAGCGGGCGACCTGCTGTTTTTCTCCAGCAAGGGGACCGGCAATCCCAATTTTATGGGGATCTATGTCGGGAATGACCGGTTCATCTATTCCTCGCAAGGCGAAGACGAGGTCGTGGAAAAACGTCTGTCCGCCTATACAGGCAAACTGGTTGGGGTGCGTTCCTTTTTGACGGATGGGACAGGCACAAGTAATCCAGCCCCTGTGAAACCACCAGTGAACAATGATGCCGAGTCCAAAGGAGACAAGGTGATCGAGGCTGGAAAAAAATATTTGGGGACACCGTATCAATACGGCTCTACCCGCTCCAATAAAGATACGATGGACTGCTCAGAATTTACGATGTGGGCGTACCGGGATGGTCTGGGAATCGACATGGGACGAGGCGGTGCCCGTTCGCAAGCGAATTATGTGAAGCAGCACGGTCACTATACCTATGACATGAAACAGTTGAAGAAAGGGGATCTCGTCTTTTTCATGAGCTATCGCGGCTGGAAAGAGTCGGATTACAAAGGAGTCGATCCCCTCAAGCAAAGCATTACCCACGTAGGCATCTACATGGGAGATGACAAGCTGTTGCAAACGTTTTCCAAAGAATCGGGCGGTGTGAAAATAACCAACTTTTCTGATACCCACTGGGAATACCGCTTTATCATGGGCGGGCGTCCGTATTAATCGCACGTCGAGTAAGTCAGAGCAAGCATCAAATGAACATCCGAAATAGCCATCACCAGGGCGGTTGCAGTGCAACCGCTCTTTTTATTTCCCCTTAAAACAGAAAGCAAGGACATGAGCCAGACGGCAGTCGCGGAAAAATGGATGATTGACCAGCGGCATTCGCGCATGCCTTTCTGCCTTTTTCTGCATTTCTATATAGGGAAACTTGTAGGAGGTGTAACGATCATGAGTTTTCCGTTTCCCCCTGGCAGTGGTGGTTTTCCCCCCGGCAGCAGCAGTCAGCCGCCTGGAAGCAGCGCATTCCCTCCCGGAGGCTTCCCGCCCCCGCCATCTGTACCGCCGCCTAGCAGGATACCGAGCGCTCCTCGTTCCTTCGGGCAGCAGTTCCGCGTAGACCGCGGATCGTTCCGAGGATGCTTGTTCCGCTTTACGTTCGTCTGGCTGCGCAACGGCCGGTCGTTCTGGTTTTATCCCGTTTTCGTCAGCCGCACCACAGTTGCAGGCTATCGATGGAACGGCTTCACATGGCAATACTTCGGCTTAGCTTTAAATCGGATTGTATCCTTTACTTGCTTTTAAAATGAGAACATGAGAGCCGCTGCGAAAGCGGCTCTTTTTTTAGGGGAAAACCATAAACCGCGGTCCTTCCCTGTCGGGTGGCCGCGGTTCTGTCGTGGTGCGCCCAGCATGGGCGATAGCTATAGGGTGAAAGTCCCGAACGGGGGTTGGCTGTACCAACCGTTAGCTCAAGGCAAGGGTGTCGACCGCGAGGTCGAATCTGAAGGAAGCCGGCGGCAAAATCCCGACCTGAGGTACACGAACCCA
>NZ_RHHO01000061.1 GCF_003710865.1 Brevibacillus borstelensis
TTTTAACAGTGCCGTTCACAATCGCCGGTTGTGATGCCCCTGGAAAGGGTGGAAATTACTATCGGGAGTTGGCTGCGTCGCTTCCAAATGATACGGTCATTTTAACCACCTCCTGCGGGAAATTTCGTTTTAACGATATTGATTTTGGAACCGTAGGAAATACAGGCATCCCACGGTATATTGATCTGGGGCAATGCAACAACTCCATCTCCACGGTAAAAATTGCGCGCGCGTTGGCGGACGCTCTCCACTGTGACATCAACGAGCTGCCGGTCAGCATTGTACTGTCCTGGTTCGAGCAGAAAGCGATTGCCATTTTGCTGGGATTGTTCAGCTTAGGAATCACGGACATACGGATTGGTCCGAAGGTTCCGGAATTTTTAACCCCAGGTGTAGTACACTTCCTGCAAAACACGTTTCATCTCAAGGTAATTGGGGACCCGCAAGAAGATTTGGCTGACATGCTGGCGAAATAACTTCCGCTGTACGGCATGAAATGTCATGACCGTGCACCATGTTATGCGGGGATGTCCGACGAAACCGTATCGGTCTCTTTCGCAAACCCATGGTGCACGCTTTTCTTTCCATGGCTTGAAAGGTCTGCTGTCACCGGATTCTTTCTCTATAGCTTCATCGCCGCCGCCTCCAGGCAGACGGCCCCCCATGGCGTTTCCCGACTCCTTGACCAGCGAATGGCAAGTCACCATGCGACCTCCATCCGGAGGTTCTCCGTTCCTTGCATGTCGCTTCAAAAAGGTCGCTCTGATCCGTTATAATGGAAGAAATTACGTGAGGAAGGACTATGTATGAGAAATGGGGATTGTTTGCAGCAGGTTCCTTTATTCCGCGACTTGAACCGACAGGAACTGGCCCGCGTCGAAGAAATCACCATGCATCGCTTGTTCCGAAAAAAGACGACCATCTTTATGGAAGGAAGCGAAAAAGAAGCGGTCTTTTTCATTCAGGACGGGCTTGTCAAAGCCTACAAAACCGACGAGGAGGGCCATGAACAAATCGTATCGCTGCTGCAGACCGGAGATATGTTTCCGCATACCGGTTTCTTTACGCAAACGCCTTATCCGGCGACGACGGAAGCCCTTGTGGACACTCACGTCCTGACAATTCCCGTCCACGCTTTTGAACAGCTCATCTTGTCGATGCCGTCGATTGCCATCAAGGTCATCGATGTCATGGGGGCCAAAATTCGCGAACTCCAGCAAAAACTTCAGCAGTTTACCGGTCACGACGTGCACGGCAGGATTGCTTTCTTTCTGTTGCAATTGGCAGATAAACACGGAGAAGTGAACGATTCCCGTGTGTACATCGAGTTGCCCATGACCCATCAGGAGTTGGCCAATGCGATCGGTTCATCCAGAGAAACCGTAAATCGGTTGGTCAATCAACTGAAAAAGCAGCGAATTCTTGACACACACCGTTCGGGCATCATCATTTTGGACAAGGATGCGTTAAAACGATGGGGTGAACAGTAACCGTTGCTGCCACATCCCCCTGTCTATTCCTCCATGCAGGTCACGGCGTTCACACCCATGGTTTACTCGCTACACATACAAAGGGGTGGAAAAATGTATTGGGAGACGCTTCCGAATTGGTTTTGGCGAAAAAGCAAGATATCGGTTCAACGTAAACCACACAAAGACCTCGATGTGAGGTCTTTTCCATTCCCGTTTCGATCTTGTGCTGCTGCACGTTTCTTGGCTTGGGCACCCTTCGTTCATTTCGTGGTTCCGTCGTGTTATAATGGACTTGACGCAAACAATGTACGGCAAGTTAGGAAAGAAGGCTGATTGTCCAATGGTGCACCAGATATCGGTAAAACGAATTTACGACCCGCCCTCCCCTGAAGACGGCGTCCGCATCCTGGTTGACCGGTTTTGGCCGCGCGGCATTTCCAAAGAGCGCGCAGCGGTCGACGCGTGGATGAAAGACATCGCCCCGAGCTCCGAACTCTGCAAGTGGTTCGGCCACCGACCGGAGCGGTTTGCCGAATTTACTGAACGATACGAACGGGAATTGGCGGAAGATCCGATCCGGAATGAACTCGCCGATCGGATATGCGGCATCGCGGTTGAAAAAAACGTCACCCTGGTCTACGCCGCGAAAGATGCCGTCCACAACCAAGCCATCGTTCTCCAGCGCTGGCTGACCCGCCGGTCCGAACGGGGAGAACGCGAGCGGCAGGTCTGAAACGATTCCATTTATGGTTTGAACATCGAATGAGCTTCCGGGCTGGGTGTCAGCACCAGAACGACCACACTGTCTTCCAATGCTTCGATAGAATGCTCGACCTGCTTCTCAAGGCTGATCATGCTGGCAGCAGCCAGTTCCACTTCTTCATGGGCGGTAAAGCGGATGGTTCCCTGCAGCACAAATAGCAGAATATCGCTCGACGTCTTGTGTTTCTGTAATCTCTTTCCTTTTGGAAACGAGAATTTCACGACTTTCGACACCCCATTATCCAGCATCGGCCGAATAAAGGTTTCTTCGAATGACAGCGGGTATCTCTTCATTCTTTCATCTCCTGCCAATCAACATCAATCAGGATAGCAGCACACGGCTGAGCTTGTCCTTTTCTTCCGCGCTCAGCATGTTCTCCGCCATCGGAAACAGCACGTTCTCTTCTTTCGTGAAATGATCCGTTAAAACGGCATGGGCCTGCAGTGCATAGGAAGCGATCTCTTTCGCGCGTTCAGCATCCACCGGCTCCTTCACGTGTTCCATCGCTTCTTTGAACGTCTTCAGGTTACGCTTGGCCAGTTCGTGTTCGTATTCCATCACGGCAATCGGCCCCACCTGCCTGCCGATATAGTTCGCCATGAGCGGAAAAAGGGCTCCCTCTTCCCGCTCGGAGTGAGGGTCGAGCTCCCGGACAAAGGCATCCACCTTTTCTTTCAGCTCGGCAAGCTGCCGGCTCCAATCCGTTTTTGCTTGATCCATTCCAATTTGGGCTGCCAACTGGGCAAAGGCATTCATTTGTTCCCTGAGGGGGCCATGCTCTCGTTTCAACTGGGCCAGCGGTTCGCAAAGTGTCACGTGTGCATGGCTCCCCGACATCATGCTGCAATGATGGGGCACTTGGCTCATGCGAATCACTCCTTCGTTTCCGGTTTCCTGCATCTCGAGTATACATCCGAGCCGTATGGAAAAACTGTGACGGGCATCACACTTGTTTTTTCCAAATGGGACCAATTTATCGGCATATGACTGCATGCATAGGGAACAACCTGGTGAAGCCCCATACCAGTCCCTTGATCAGGCGTGAACATGGTTGTTTGCGGTCGACTGTTTTTCGTACGATCGGCCTGTTTGCAAACCAAGCATGATAATCGCAACTGACGAATGGCCTCCCGGGTTACTCGCGGTGTCGCGCGCGGAGTCATCGAAACAGCTCTTCTCTTATCCCCTGATAGCTCCACTCTCTTCCAAACACTAGCAAACAGCCTCGTACTTCGTATCCTCACGATAACGAGTAAAGATCTGTTCCTTCCATTTTTTCCACATTTTCTTTTTCATAAAATTTGATATTCCAACGACCCAAGTCGATCTGCAATCCTACGGAACTGGTTACAAAATGCATTGACTGCTGAGACCAGGTTGCCCTCTCGTCGGTCATCTTCGTAGATGCCTGGTGTAACTCCAATAAATCAGTCGGTATGTGGATTCTGTTCCTTTTACTCCGCGGAAGAACATACAATACCCTTTCCACCCCCAGACGACCGATGAACAATCTTACAGAACGTTGTCCCTTACCGCCGTAGCCCGCCTAATCTTAGACGGTTATCTGAAGCATTGGCAGTGCCTAACGCTTACCTTGGTTGTATTGAGAACCTTCCGGAACAAACATTAAGCCAGCGACGTGCTGTCAAAATTACCCAAGCATTTCCCCTTTTATTGTCATCCTCAACTTCCATACCCATACCACCAATTTCATTCTCGACAATGGAGATATCACTGTCGGCACCCGTGGCATCAGCATAGGCTTCCTCGGTATCCCAGTTTACAACCCATCCGTCATCGGTACCATTAACCAATTCGGTGTCATCCCATTCATAGTAGTAGTCAACTGTAATCCTAATGTCTCTCTCCTCCAAGGAGAGAGTCTGCGATGAAAATGGGGAATTTTCAACCGATTCTATTGGGGATTTTATCGCTGATCTTCACACGCAGGCTGATGCGCGAGCTGGGAATTCATTCCGTTATCCGCAAGAAACGGCCATATGCAGGTCGCAAACCATCCGTAGTCTTTCCGAATGTCCTCAACCGTGAATTTACAGCAGAAACCATTTTGAAGAAATTTGTGACTGACATGACCTATATTCGAATTGGTCATGATTTTGTCTATTTGTCGGGTATTTTAGACCTCATTCCTACCAAGGATTTCAATACACAACTAAATCGTACAGGGATCTACTCGAGGAGAAAGAACTTATGGGAAGCCATTCAAGACGCGGGAATTGCTTTGACAACGCATCGCTTCCAGAAAAACTCGGCGACCTCTCCCCGGTTGAATTCCGAGAAGTGATCGCCGTGTAGACGGGGCTATGACACGTTAGGTAGTTGTCTGCGTCTCTTTTTTCGAAGCGAGATTATTCTGAAGTAGTGGAAGGACCGTGCTCATACCAGTAAAGAACAGAAGACCAGCAAAGATGTAGATGGAGGTGATCGAAAGCAAGTCCTTCAACCAGCCAGAAACGCACATCATCAAAACCATCATTCCCATAAACAAGGGGTTTAGGAAGCCGTTGACCCGGCCTAGATATTCCTGGCCCGTCGTACTGACGATGATCGCGCTAATACCAATGTGAATCATTGGTTGAAACAAGCCGTAGACAATCTGAGCTGTAAAGGTAAGCATAACGGACTCAGAAAAACCAATAACGATCAGACTTATTGAATCCACCAACATACCCAGTACCAATAGTTTTTGTGGAGTAATCCTGTTTCGAAGAAGCATGACCAATACGCTACCCAATAAGGTGGATACTCCAGACGCTACCATTAGGTACATTACACTTTCTTTTGGCAAGAACAACTTCTCCATAATAACGAATACGGCGAGCGGCTGGATCATTCCGACCGCCAAGCCGGCAAACATGTAGCAAGCACCCATGATCTTTAACTCAGGCTTGTACAAGATGTAACGAAATCCATCCATGACATCCCTAAACATACTATGATTAGTTGACCGAATCACTTCCTCCTCGTCTCGAGGAATAGTGGACAGTGCTAGAGAAGAGAATAGAAACATAAGTGAAGTAATGGCAAGCGAAACAAAGATGCCAAATCTCTCATACACATATGCCCCGACTGCTGGTCCGATTATCATAAACATCGACTGGAGTGTCTGGAACATTGCCAGCGCTGATTGTAGCTTATCTGAAGGTACGTGCCTTTTGTATAATTTCATCGTTGAAGGTTGTGAAAACTGCGATAGGATCGACGATGCCAGAGTCACGACGTAGACGATCTCCCAGATCCCGATCTTCAACGTCACCAATACTAGAAGGACGAAGAGAGAGGAGAGCATGTCACAGATCACCATTGTCTTCTTCGGTTTCCAACGATCAGCCAACGTTCCCCCAATAAACGAAAACAAAAACATCGGAGCGTACTGGGCTACCGATATCATGGTGACAGCGAACGCGTCGTTATTCGTCTCCTTCAGAACGAACATTAGGACTGCGAAGTTACGCACCCAAATCCCTATCTGTAGAAAGAACACCGACATAAGAATGGAGCGGAGGAACGCAATCCTAAAAAGAAAGAAACTATTTTTCATATTGTTCTCTCCTCATGGACGCTCGACCCAAATTGATTTAGTATAAGCAATTTGCATACCAATACGCTGCATGTTTTGCTGACTCACGCTACCGAATACGGCTTGTCCTATAATCAAGTCACATCCTCCTTTACGTGCATCGGCAATACGCCTTTGGATCAGGGCCATATGGCATCCCTTACGTCGCATCTCCGGAACAGTGCACGCAGCCGCAAGATTCCCCACTCCATCCTCCATATAGAGAACACCAATCCCCGCCGCTTGTCCGTCTACAAAGGCGATGTAGAATTTCCAGCCGGGCCGACCATGAAGTACACGGTTGTTGTCTGCGATGCCTGTACTTAGAAGAGCGGGCAAACCAAATCCCTTAACGTAAAGCTCACCGAAGAGCCCGAACTCATCTTCATTTACCTCAAAAACCTCAATTTTTTCAGCCAACGTCAGACCTTCCACTGGGGCACCCCCCTGCTCTTTGGGTAGGACGCCGTAGAGTACTGTGTGAAAACCTGCTTGGTAGAAGCCACGATCGGCCAGGCGGCCAAATAGTTCCGGCGTTACGTGACCGGGTATTAGTTCAAAACGGCAGGGAATACCTTGCTTACGAAACGCTTGAATAATCTCATCCACATGGTCTACATCACTTCCGGTGGCTCCCAAAACCTTGTTGAAGCTCGGCCCGGGGATACCTTTGATGGTGAACAGGGAAGCACCTCCAATTCGCCTGATCTCTACTCCCATCGGGTTGCCTTGCCGTTCCCGTATGGCCGTCAGACGAGACCGAAGTGTTTTGATTTCCGCTTCTTCCACTCGAAGAGCCAGATCGAGCGTCATCACCCGACTCATATTGTCATCCCCTTTCTATAAATGAATGTCAAGAGATCATCCTGTATTACCCGTAACATGTCTTTACTTTTTTGGTGAAGGAAAAAATGGTCTCCTTCGTACATTCGTACGATGCCCGGACCCGTGACCAATTCCCGCCAAGCTTCCAAATCTTTCATCGGGATTTGTTCATCCCGTAGACCACCGAAGACAGTGATTGGACAGCTTAGGCGCGAACCCGGACGGAAACGATACGTGTCGCAAACTTCGAAGTCTGCTCTCAAGATCGGTTCGTACAACTTCATCAGCTCGCGGTTCTCAAGCACCTCCTTGGGTGTACCGTTCAAATCATACAACTTCTGTATGAACTGTTGATGCGGGAGATTGTAGATTGTAGGAGAATTTTTCTCGACTTGAGGAGCTGCTTTTCCAGAAACGAAGAGATGGACGGGATGCGTTCCATATCGCTTAGCTAGTTCGCGTGCCAGCTCAAAGGCGATGAGCGCCCCCATGCTGTGACCAAAAAAAGCAAACGGCGTGTTCAGATAGGGATTTATCGCTCTCGACAGCCCAGCCACCAACTCGTCAATCGATCGACAAGGCGATTCTCGAAAGCGCTTTTCACGCCCCGGAAGCTGGGCGGCGAGCAATTCGATCTCTGGCAACAATTCTTCGTGCCAATACCGGTAGATAGTGCTACCCCCTCCTGCATAAGGAAAGCAGAAGAGTCGCAGCTTGGGCCGTTGTTTCGGTTGATGGCAGACAAACCAGGAAGGTTCCTTTGATAAGAGCAGCATGTGGCTCCCTCCTTAGGGGGTATCTTCATTGGATCAAAACTTTCGAAGAATAAAGGAAATCCTCTAAATTTCGCCATTGTCGCGCCGGTATCATCAGTGGATCAATGATTCGAGCGTCCTGGCACTTGATTTGCATGATCTTGGAGAGCAGATGAAATTCAGTGCATCCGAAGATCCAACCGGCGATAAAAACCTCGGCTCCGGCTGCCTGCAGGTGTTTCCTCGCGATTATCAGGCGTTGGATGACCTCATCCTCTTCCTTGGAAAAGATAAAAGCGGTTCGGTCTGGAACGCTCGGAGATTTACTTGATAGATGGTGTTTACAAATTCGGCGGAGGCGAAAGGACCCATACCACCAAGTATGCCAGCCAAGTTACTTGTCATGTGATGCTACCTCCTAATTACGCCCATAATTACATTCCTACGAATGGGCTGCTAACTGTTTAGAGATATAGCACTTATGCAGGATACAGGTGGACACGAGCAACAGCATTATGGAGTCGAGGTTAATGCGTGTTCGGTAATCCATCTTCGGAATGTTGTCCAGGAGGACCTTGATCGCCACCGGATTAATAAAGGGAATTTCCTGCACGAGTTGGCTTCGCAACGTGTCTTGAATCAGTTCAAACAAAGAGTTTTTAGGGTCCAACGTCGAGTGGGGCGCGGTGAAGGGCTGCTTTGGTCTGCGGTAAACAGTTTCTGTGAGATACGGTTTGGCAGCTTCTCGCAGTGCGTATTTCTCCTGCAGTTCGCATATAAGCATGTTCGTCGGCAGGCGGCGAACTACCTCAAACAGTTTGTGGTCGAGCAACGGCATGCGTACTTCCACGCCATGTGCCATTTCGAGACGGTCAGCGAAAAGAATCTGATTTGGTAGTAGCGATTTGTTCCAGAGATACAAGCCCTGCAAGATCGGAGACCGGTTGGTTAGTTGCCCATCGACATCGATGCTGTCTAGCAGGGATTTCACTGGGTCGAAGGAGAGAAACTTGGACAGAAAGCTTTGGTTAAGAAGAGATTTTAACGGTGCTCGGCTGACCTCCATCGCCTGGATCCAGGCCGGGGTCGATCCGATGACCTGCCTGCATACCTTCAGCGCCTGGGTGGTCTGTGACGGAAAGAGAACATCACGGAACGCCGGATTCCGCAGGCTCAGCTCTTCAAGTCGCTGCCGCTGACTCTGCTCACTTAGACCGTCTTCGTTGCTTAGTACATAATCCAGACGGGAGTAGATGTAGCCAGCGAACAGTTCGTCCGCCCCATCACCGGAGAGGACCACGCGGTAGCCCTGTTCGTGTACCGCTCGGCTTTGGAGGTATCGTGCTACCCCGTGAGCATTGTGCCCAAGCGTCTCACTGTGCCAAACAGCCTGTTCTATGTGTGCAGCGAAGTCATCCTGCTTTAGCTCGATGGGCACGTAGTCTGCTCCTATCCATTCGGCTGTCTCCTTGGCGACTCTGCCCTCATCATACGCTTCGTGATCGAAGGTCACGGTAAAAGCCCGGATCTTCTCCGGGAATTGTCGAACGGCGATGCCGAGAACGGCCGAAGAATCGACCCCTCCGCTCAAGAAACAGCCGACAGGCACGTCAGCCTTTAAGCGCAGGCATACCGACTCCTCCAGTACATAGCGGAGTTCTTCCAAGTAGTCTTCTTTGGAGCGGGCAGGGTCTACCTCCTCTCTCGTCGGGTAGTCAAGGTCCCAATACGGTTTAATTTGTACACCTTGACTGTCTGCGATCAGGAAGTGCCCGGGCGGAACTTGGCGGACACCTCTAAACAGCGTACGTTCCTGATCCATGCACAAGAAAAGGTGCTGGTAGTATGACTGCTGATCCCATTCGGCCTGGATGCCCGCTGCAAACAAGGCTTTCATCTCGGAGGCTAAATACAGGATCTCGTTCTTCCACGCGTAGAACAAAGGTTTGATGCCGAAGCGATCTCGAGCGGCGAACAACTTTTGCTCCCGGTCGTCCCAAAGCAAAAACGCAAACTCACCCCGTAAATACTCGAGACAGCCAATCCCCTTCTCTTCATAAAGATGAAGGATGATTTCGCTGTCGGACTTTGTCTTCAGCATGTGGCCTCGCCGCTTCAGCCCCTCTCGGATGCGCTCGTAGTCATACAGTTCGCCGTTCACCACCAGATGCAATTGTTCATCTTCATTGGACAGAGGCTGATCGCCCGTTTCTAAGTCGATAATGCTTAACCTTGTATGCCCCAATCCAATACGGCTGTGGGTAGACACCCACAGCCTTTGTTGATCGGGACCTCGGTGACGTAAAAGATTTGTCGCACGATCAAGTGCATTTACGGAAATCGGCCGTTCTCTCGAATACATCCCCACAATACCGCACATAAGGAATCTCCCCCCTACTAAATCTCAACTCATACTCAGACTCAACGGATCCGACATCGATACAAGGACGTTGCGTATTCCCCTGAATGGAGCGCGTCCATGTGCCATCAGCATGTTGTCGAGCAGCATAATGTCCCCTTGTTGCCACGGGAAGCTGATGCTGACCTGGCGATACGCTTCCCGGATTGATTCAAGCACGTCTTCTTCTATTCTCGTGCCGTCCCCGTAATAAGCGTTGCGTGGGAGTTCTTCTTCCTTAAACATCGCCGCAAGCGAGTGCCGTACTTCCGGCTGAAGATTGGAGACGTGGAAAAGATGGGCCTGGTTGAACCACAATTTCTCCCCCGTTTTCGGATGAACGGAGACTGCCGGTCGAACCTGCCGCGTGCGGAGACGGTTCTCGTCTATCCATTCAAACTCGATGCTCTGTTTCCTGCAGTACGCTTCGACTTCAGCTCGATCGTTTGTCTGGAAGGCTTCCTGCCACGGTAGATCCAATCCGAATCCATAATTGCGTACGTACATGACCTGCTTCCGCTCGAATGTCTCACGAATCTTCGGATCGATCAACTCATACACCTTTCGGCTATCCCCGATCGGTGTTTCCCCGCCGACCTGTGCAGCTGTGTGGCAGTAGAACCAAATCTTCATCGGCCAGACTGACGAGTAGGAGTTTTCGTTGTGCAACGGAATGTGTTGGTCCTCCGGATATTCAGTGGACGTGTAGACGTTTCCGCTCACTTGTCTACGCGGTGTTGAGCGCTCCTTGTATTCAAGCAACTCGGTTGACAGCGATTGAACAAGATTTTGGAAATCGTCCATCGACCGGATGGTGAATCCACGAAGCCGAACTACTCCATACTTCGTCAGCAATTCTTCAATCTCGGGCTGGCGGGTCTTGAGCCATTTGATCTCGTTCAAGTCTTGTACATCTGGCTTAATAATGAGAGGCAGGTTTTGTTCCCACTTATTCGGAAGGCGAATGTCTGCGGTTACCACTTGTACTTTTTTGGGTCTCATGCTCAACAGTCTCTTGCGTTTCTCAGAATCCAACTGTCTATATTCCATATTCTTCCTCACTACCTCCTCTTCAATAAGAGTGTTAACCACGGTCTGAATATTTGCTTCCGGCTGATTCGCGAGTCCTTCGGCAATTCGGTGAAACCCGACCACCATCTCTTCCACAGTTCGGTCTTCAAACAGTTCAGCGTTATACTCTAAGAAGCCGGTGATCCCCTCTTCCGTATTGACCAGTTGCATCTCCATCTCGAATTTGGCTGTTCCCCGGTAAATATCCAGTTGACGCATGGACAGACCTGGAAGGTCCAGCGAACGATGAGGCTTGTTTCTAAGACCAAAGACAACTTGGGTAAGAGGTGACTGGAGCTGTTGACGGTCAACGACTAACTGCTCCACTACACGTTCGAACGGAACGTCCTGATTGGCAAAGGCGTTTAGGGCCATTTTCTTTACCCTTCTCACCAGTTCGAAAAAGGTCGGATTGCCCGAGAGGTCACTTCTCAATGCCAAGGTGTTCAAGAAAAGCCCGATCATTTGCTCGGTCATTCCCCCTTGGCGGTTGGAGATGGAAGTGCTAACGACGATATCCTCCTGCTTCGTATATCGATAAAGCCAAGTGGTAAAGACGGCGAGCATCGTCATGAACAGTGTTGCTCCTTGCCGATTTCCAATCTCCTGAAGCTTGGAGGAGCATTCCTTGGACAGGCGTACACTCTTACGTGCTCCTTTGAACTTGCGACTACCTGTGCGCGGACAGGAGATCGGAAGATTCAGCAAGGTGAGAGGACCCGCGAGATGCTGTTTCCAGTAGCTCAATTGCTCGGTTTCTACCTCCCCCTTTAACCACTCTCGCTGCCAATATGCGAAATCTGTGTATTGGACGGACAATTCAGGTAATTTCGGGTCCTGTCCAGCAACGGCCGCCTTATACAACTCCACCATCTCGTTTAAGAACACTTCAATTGACCACGCATCGGAGATGATATGGTGCATGGTTATAACGAAGATGTAGTCTTTCTCCCCTAGGCAAAACATTTTAAACCGTACAAGGCTAGGTTGTTCCAGCTGGAAAGGAATCCTTACTTCCACTTCAGCAAGCTGCATCGCTACTTCTAAGCGTTTCGACTCCAGCTCGTTGCTCAGGTCAACAATTGGCATTGGTAGCGTCAAATCCGGGGAAATCACCAGTTGCGGTTCTCCAAGATGGCTCTCAAACCCGGTACGCAGCACTTCGTGACGTCGGACGATCTCGTTCAGGCAATCGTGAAAGATCTCCAGATTCAGGTTTCCTGTGAGCCGGATCGCAACCGGTATGTTATAGGAGGAATTGCTTGGGTCCGCCTTGCAAAGGTACCACAACCGCTGCTGGGCGTACGAGAGCGGCAGCTTGCCTCCTCGTGGCACCTTGACGAGCGAAGGGCGTTCTTTGAGCCCGCGAACGCATTTCGCCTCTTCGATTATCCGGGCTAGACTTGCAACGGTCGGCTCTTCGAAGAAGCGACGCGGGGAGATCTCCACGGAGAAACGTTTATTGATCCTTGACATTAGTTGGATGGCGATCACTGAGTCGCCGCCAAGATCAAAGAAGTTGTCGTCCGCGTTCACATGATCTAGGTTCAGCATTTTTTTCCACACTTCAGTCAATTCCTCTTCAGTCTTGGTTAGGGCGGGTCCGGTTTCACTGTCTTTCCCAGGTTGGAACTGCGGTTCAGGTAACAACTTCCGGTTCACCTTACCGTTTGGCGAAAGTGGAACAGCGTCTATTGTCATAATCAACGAAGGGATCATGTAGGACGGCAACCTGTCACGCAAATATCCTTGAAGTTCGGCGGTAACATCGGCAATTGGCCGGTTGAGCACTACATATCCGACCAAACGCTTGTTGCCGTGTTTTTCTCCGATCGCCTTTACGACAACGTTTCGTACCGCA
>NZ_RHHO01000062.1 GCF_003710865.1 Brevibacillus borstelensis
TGTTTATGGCAGACTAAAAATGTAGGTTATGGCAGTTAATTTATGCAGACCCGTAGGGGCTGCATAAATTAAAAAACCACTTGCCAACATCCCCTTATCAAAATACACTCCTGTTGGGCATTACAGACGACGGGAGGTATAAAGTTAGGAGATGTTAGCAGTGGCAGAAATTAATTATATCAGGCATGAGGCAAACAAAAAAGGGCGAGCTTATAGCAAGATTGCCAAACAAATGAATCGTGATTCAAGGACGGTTCAGAAGTATGCAGAAATGGATGATTTCAATCTACAAGAAAAGCCCAAGCAAATTCGAAAAGCTAGAGTCATGGAGCCCGTTAAACCTATTCTTGATCAATGGATCAAAGAGGACTTGAACAAGAAAAAGAAGTTCCGAAGAACAGCACAACGCTTGTTCACGCAATTAGTGGAGGAATACCAATTTACAGGATCATCTCGCTCTGTCAGACAATATGTTTCCCAACGTAAGCACCAGTTAGCGGAGACAAGTGATGCTGCGGCATTGCCATTGGAAACGAGACCTGGATCAGCTCAAGTTGATTTTGGAGAAGCACCATTCAAATATCAGGGAGAAAGTGTTACCTTGCCATTCCTCGTTCTCTCGTTTCCTTATAGCAACACGTTCTACTTTCAAGTTTTCCAGTCTCAGAATCGAGAATGCTTTCTGGAGGGATTAAAGCGTATCTTTCACTATATAGGTGGAGTTCCAAAGGTCATTCGATTTGATAATTTATCACCAGCGGTGAAAAAGATCATGCCAAATGGTCAGCGTGAACTGACGGAGGAATTTCAAAACTTCGTTTTTCATTATGACTTTGAATACGAGTTTTGCAATCCCGGTAGTGGCAATGAAAAAGGGCACGTAGAGGCGATGGTCAAGTACGTTCGCAACAACTTCCTGCTTCCTGAGTTGCAGATACACAATCTTGATCAGCTAAACGAAACCCTTTGGAAAAAAGCCGAGAAAGATCGGGAGAGACCTCATTATGTGAAAGAAACCATGCTTTCCGAACTATATTTGGCAGACAAGGAACACCTTCTTCAATTACCTGCCAAAGAGTTTGATTGTATCCGATATGAACGAGTAAAAGCGGATAAATACGGATATATCCGAGTCGAAAATAAACTCTACTCAACGTCTCCCCGTTTTGCCAAATGTATGGTTTTGGCAAAGATCTCATTTGACCGAGTCGATATTTTAACTGAAGAATATGAGCTGATCGTACAGCATCCCAGGCTGTATGGCAAAGAGCCAAAATCAGTGATTTGGCAGCCATATTTGATATTGATGGCAAAACGGCCAACTGCTATTAAATACACAAGTTTTTATGAACAATTGCCAATCGAATGGCAAGTCTATCTCTCGAATTGCACGGTCCCAGAGAAGCAAGAAGCTCTCCAGCTACTATCCGTCATTTTAAAAAACGATGATATGAAAATACCCACGCAAGCTTTGCAGCTTGCCTCTGAGAATGGTCACCCAGCCGTTGATTCTATTAAGCAGATCTATTATCAACTCATGAATGGCCGTGGACAAAGGGATACCATCCAACCGAAAGGTTTTGTTCCTGCCGTTCCAACAGCCACTAGAGGATTAGCCCATTACAATGAATTTTTTAAGGGAACGGGAGGTCATCACTAGTGGATGCATTGATAAAAGAATATTCAAAGCGTCTCAAGTTGAGTTGGGTTCGGCAACATTTCCATGAGGTTGAAGCTACTACAAATGAAGAGTACTTACTCAAAATACTAGAAAACGAGATACAACAACGAGAAGTACGGAAAATCAATCTGCTCTTTAAACAATCTTCCTTGCCAAGAATAACAGGAAAGCCATTTGAATGGGGTCATATTCAGATGGGACAAGGTCTCACGCAGGATCATATCCTTCATGGTGGATTTATAGAGGAGAAAGAAAATCTGATCTTTTATGGCGGTGTGGGAACGGGGAAAACGTACTTATCCACTCTGATTGGCTTAAATGCCATTCAGCAGCAAGGGAAAAAGATAAAGTTCTTTACTGTCGCTGGATTAGTCAATCGGCTGCTAGACGCTCACGAGACTGGCTCGTTGAGCCGATTCTTTAACCATATTGAGAAGCTAGATCTGTTAATACTCGACGAACTGGGGTATATTCCTCTGCATAAACAAGGTGCAGAACTGCTATTTCAGATTATCTCCATGTGCTACGAAAGAAAAAGTATTATTATCACGACCAATCTACAGTTTGGCCAATGGAATCATATATTTGGTGATCCAATTTTAACAGAGGCAGTTATTGATCGCTTGATTCATCACTCTCATTTGATCGTCTTCAATGGCGAAAGCCATCGATACAAAGAATCGCTATTACACGGTAAATAATTTAGGGGTTGGCAAGTGGTACATTTTTAATTGCCATTTGCTACATTTCTTACTTGCCAAAAAC
>NZ_RHHO01000063.1 GCF_003710865.1 Brevibacillus borstelensis
CAATTACAAAGTGGGCGGCGGCCGGCCGTCTTGGAATGGACGGAGGTAGTTCACCCTGGATACCGTTTTCCATGCTCTCCAAACAGCTCACGGACAGCATTGTATTGACGAACATGGAGGTCTGGGAAGACAATCCCCACTTCACCAGCGGCTAACTCCAAGCGATCGGAAGGCTGCTCTATAGAGAAAGGCAGCTCCATTGTATTCAAAGCTTCTTTCAAAAAAGTTACGTCTCCCCAAGGTACCGGAAAGTAAAAAGACTTTTCCATGTGATCACACTCCTGCAGGAAGCTTAGCACAGGCCGATGAGACAAGAAAAGAGGGATCAGTATGAACTTTGTTGAGCCAATCAGAGATAAAGCAAAACTGGAAGAGCTGAAAGCACTATTGAAAAAGCAATCGGCAAGGAACGGATTTTTGCTGATGTTCGGCATCAACACAGGGCTACGGATTTCGGATATTCTGCCTTTGAAGGTTGAGGATGTGCGTAACAAGTCACACCTGTTGATTACAGAAAAGAAGACTGGAAAGCGAAAACGATTCAAGTTAAACCAGCAGTTACAAGAAGCAATCAGAAGCTACACCCAGGGAATGGACGATGAGGAGTTCTTGTTCGCGTCGTCAAAGAGGCCTCAGCCGATAACGAGGGTTCGGGCCTACCAGATTCTGAACGGAACTGCCCGTAAGATCGGGCTGAGCGAAGTTGGCACACACACTCTGCGGAAGACGTTTGGGTACCACTTCTATCAGCGGACAAGGGACATAGCGACGCTGCAGATGATATTCAATCACAGCCACCCGGCGATCACGCTGCGCTATATAGGAATCACGCAGGATTTGATCGACGAGGCCGTGGATGGATTCAGCTTATAGTTTCACAATCTCAATTATGTAAAATAGCAGGCCATTACTGACCTGCCTCGGCTGAAACCTGATCTACTGAATTATCTTCAAAAATCAAAATATCACTAATGCTGCATTGGAAATAAGTGCAAAGCTTTGTGAGCAAATCGCGCGGATATCGCTCCATCTCGTCGTTGTACAAGAGGCGGACGGATTCCAGACGATAATCTATATCGCGCGCGATCGCACGAATGGAAACTCCTTTTGTTTCAGCAAGTGTTTTCAGATTCGAACATAATCTCATTGGCCAACCCCCCTTTTATAGGAAGTATAAACTGTCTCGGAAAAAGTGTCAAAAGGATATTGACTCGCAAAACGAGACATTGTATTATTAAGACAATAAATGACTCGCAAAACGAGACGGTTGGAGGTAATGAGATATGGAAAAATGGTATGTTCTGATGCTTGATGAGAAAGGCAAACGAATTTGGGTAGAGACGACAGACCTAACCTTGTGGAATAACGGGAAGATCGGATCGCCAAAAGTTCATAACAAGAAACTGTGTTCGATAGTCGCAGTATTTCCTGCAAAGTAAACGGGCGGTCCAGACCGCCCGGCTTAACAAAATGCTCAGGGAGATAAGGAGGGGAACACTTTGGCAAGATCGCCGTTGATTTGGTTCGGGGGAAAGGGTAAGGTGGCTCCGCACATCATAACGAGGATGCCGACACATAGTTGCTATGTTGAGCTTTTCGGCGGAGCGGCGCATGTGATTGCTCAAAAACCACCGATCACCAACGAGGTTTACAACGACATAGATGGCGAGTTGGTCAACTTCTTGCTTGTGGCCAGAAGTGAGCCAAAGCGGCTACAGGAAGTGTGTGAGTCATTACCCTACAGCCGCATGCTCTATGAAAAGTGGAAGCGAGAGGAACCGCCAGCAGATGACTTTGAACGAGCAGTAAGATTCTTCTACGTCAACCGTTCGGGCATCGCGAAGGGAAATTCCGACTCTGCGTTCTGCACGGATACAGGTTGGAGACACAGCAGAGAACATAACACGGCCCGGACGTATCAATCAGCATGCCAGGCAATCGAAGCTTTTGCCGAACGGATGAAAACAGTCATGATCGACAACCGCGACTTCCGGGATATCGTCAGGGTTTATGATTCGCCCACAACACTGTTCTACGTCGACCCCCCGTACATCGGTCGGGAAAAGTATTACGCGCTGACAGAAGCGGACAGAGAGGAACCGGAACGGATGCATCGTGATCTTGCTGAAATCCTGAACAACATCCAGGGTAAGGCGATCATTTCCTACTACGATCACCCACTTTTGGACGAGCTTTACCCGAACTGGAGGCGTGACACATTCAAGTCAGCGAGGCAGGTAGTGAACGGTAGCAATAATATCGCAGAGGAATTGCTGCTCATGAACTTCGATGACGGCCAGATGACCATCGACGCGCTGCTGGGGTAAGCAATTTATCAAAATGTGTAGGGAGTGAAAATATGAGCAAACAACTACTAGAAAAATTAGAAAGATATGAACAAGATGCCTATAGTGGCGGTTATGGTGCCGATTGGCTGGCAGAGGTTGGTGAGGGCTTCAAAGATTACATTGGATGGTGTGTCGAAAACAAGAAAAGACCGTCAATTAAAGGCTTTGAGGAATGGATTGACCAACTCTACAACAAATAAGGTATATATCTTTATGTGTGTTCGGAGATAAGAGGAGAAACATATGAATAACAAATTGGAAGTAAAAAGCATCCCAATTGGATGGCTTGTAACTGGCAACGGAATCGAAGTAACCGTGTACGGATCACCAAAATGGGGGCCAAACGGCAACGTTGTTGGTAAAGGCGCTAGGAATTACCGTGAAGAAATACTCGCGGCGGTCAGGAGTTTTAGGGATCAGGAGAAAGGCTTATCACATTAGTTACTGTGTCTAGGAAGGAGGGAAACCATGAAATTTTCCTTCAAGCTGGCTCATTGCAACGCTTGCGGAAGGTTTAAGGCACTACGGGGAAGACGGTGCTATGACTGCTATGTGAGTGGCTATACGAAACGAAGCAAAAACATCCCATGGAGTGTGAACAATAGATCAAATGAAAAATGAGGAGGAATGTTTGGTGCAAGAGACTTATACAGTCGAACAAGCCTCACAACAGGCGCTTGAATGGTGCAAAAAGCATCCAGCATGGAAACGAATTTGCGATATAGAAAATACCGATTCACTTTACTACACATTCTCTGAATTACCCAAAAGGGAGCAAAATTGGTGGATAGATGCTTACGGGGAATACTCTGCTGAATCTGCTTGGCGAGAGTTTGGCAGGGGGAAATGTAAGGTTCCGTTCGGTCACATCACAGGAAAAGGCGAATTTTACGACGATATTCTCAAAGTGCCATTACATCACAATACAATGATGGTGTTTAAGGTCGGAAGAAAGGCAATTTAACACGATAGTTAGGGAGGGAGCACGGCTTGAAACGTGGCGAGGTAGTAGAAAAGCTTTATCGAATCGGTGAAATGTCTGACGAAGAAGTGAAAATAAACGCCGAATGGATTAGGCAGATAGCTCGTTGTGGAGCAAGCTTGCTGAAACAGCAGCCGCGTATGGTAAAGGAGCAGGCAAGGAAACTCACAAACCAAAGATTAGGGAGGGCGGGAAAATGACTATTTATAAGATCAAAGGTCAATCGGGAACCGTCGAGCAGGTCATTACCTTGTCGGCAGAATCATCAGAACAGGCGCTGGAGGAGGCGAAGCAGTATTTCCCTGCTTGGATGCACACATGCCTTTCAGTCACATCAGATAATTCAGAGTATCGTCAATTGCTTCGGAAAAACGGATATCCTGAACGGGTCTTGGACAAACTCAGCGACGAAGAATGCGAAGGCGAATGTGATGCGGTGGGGATCATATGACCGAGCAGCAGATCATTGGGAAGCCAGTTCTTCAAGATGATTTTTCCAATTTGCAATCTTACTGTTCAACAATTCGATAAACAGGTGCTCATTGTGCAAGTTTGACGACTTAATGGCTTCGATGTCTGCCTGAGCGAGTTGGATTCGCCGAACATAATAATCTTTGTCAAACAAAGCAATCGCCTCCTGCCTATCAGTGTTTCCAGAGACAGGGATCGCCAGACAGGGCGGGAGGTTAACTTTACACTTCGGTAATTTTGATAAATCTGGAGGGCAAACACGATGGGAAAGGTGTGCAAAAAACACGCAGAACACCCGGTCACAATCTATTCGCAGTGCATTGGTTGTGAGTTAGAACGAATGACCGACGAGCTGCGGAATGCAAAAGAAACATCAAAAACGTGGCAGGCAGAGGCAGTTGTGCAAAAAAAGCAAGTCGATAAGTTGATGGCAGCCCTTCTTACGATTTACCAAGAAAGTACAGACGAGGGAGCAAGGGATTGCGCAGCGGATGCGTTAAAACAACTCGGCATTACAGGGATTTAACACAACACACGATTTGATAAATGGGGAGGGTGAAGTAAAGTGAACAGCGATATTTTGAAGGACGAAGAAGTAAAGGCGGCGATTCAAACGCTAATTGATAAAGGCGTGACCATTGAAATGCTTGAGGATTGGTACGGAAATCAGGCATAACACAACATTACGTGTGTACCCAGTGGAGGTGCAACATGACCCATAAAGACATCGAATGTTGGAAAAAATACAGCAATCCGAAAGGTCAGACGAGGATAGTCATTGGCATGAATCAGGATGAACGGGACTCAGAAATCCTTTATAGGGACCAAGACTATAGAGTGCGGGTGTGCCTCGGCTCAACATTTATTAGATGGTTGAAAGGGTGAATTGGATGAAAAAGCGCCAACGAAACAAGATTCTGAAGATCGTTGCTCGCCAGATTAACAGCGGTGATTTTACGAAGTTGAAGCCGGTTCACTTCCGATGCGTCAGTAATACAATTAGCGACTATATCGACAGGAAATACATTACGGAATGGCGGCCGTGGTGGTACGACCAGATTGATAACTGGAACAGCATGAGTCTTGCTGACGAGCATAAAAAGTTCTTTGACAAGTGCCTCCAGGAGATTCAGGAATGGACAGGCATCGATATGGAGAAATACCACAAGTATTTTGAGCTGAACCACAAAGAAAAGCCCAAGAAGCGACGTGTAAATCGCAAGCCTAGAAAAGAAAAAGAGAAGCCAATCAGGAAGCTCAGAAACCCTCGCGTGTACAAAATTCATGTCAACCTTGGTGGCGGTGCAACAGAGTGGCGATCCATAATTGCGGAGCCTGCTTTCCAATATCGTGGATACGAGTTTTTCATTGCCCATTATGAGGGTTGGTGGTGCGTATCTGATGTTGCTACAGGCCGGCGGATTGTAGAACATGATCGTTATAAAAAAGCGATTGAAATTGCGAAGGAACGGATCGAGAGAAATTTCGATAAGTATGTTGCCCAGGTTGAAAGGTTCAGGGAGGAGGCGACGGCATGAAAGCAATCACAATACACCAGCCGTGGGCGACATTGATCGCCCTCGGTGAGAAAAAGTTTGAAACGCGAGGATGGAAAACAAACTACCGCGGTCCAATTGCGATACATGCATCGAAGCAACTGCTTTATGATCATCGCTTGCCTAAACTATCCTCAACGCTTTGGGAACATGGATTTCGCAAAGAGGATGATTTTCCGTCGGGGTGCGTGCTTGCCATCGCGGAGTTGGTGGATTGCAGGAAGGTTTCGGACTGGCTTACGAACAAAGGCATGCCAGTTTTACACGGTGCAGAAGACGATTATTATCTGGACGATAAAGAGTACGCTTTCGGCGATTACACACCGGGTCGGTACGCTTGGGAACTGATCAATATAAAGAGAATTGAGCCGGTTCCAGTGAAAGGCAAACAAGGACTCTGGAATTGGAATTATGGTACCTGCATCAACTGCAAAGAAGACAAAGAGTTGTTGCTGCTGGATGACGAGCAAGGAATATGCGAAGACTGCGCCCAGGTTATGAGCGATCTGGCGCCTTAAACGGGAGGGGAACAGAATGCCTATAGTGCATATCGACCCGGAAGTTGAAATGGTATCCGCATCAACATATTGGGTATATTCGCAGTCAGGAAATGCCGTTCCGGAAGAGTTGAAAAAGCGCATATTCATGTCATGGGTACAAGCTGGTTGGGTACGGGAAGAAGAAGGACAAATGGAATTTGATTTTTAAATGGGGAGGGGAACGGGATGCAAGGACGTGAAATCAAGTTTCGGATATGGGACAAGGATTTGAAAAAAATGCGGGTATGCGGCACCGATATCCACGACAGCATCGCTTTTGATATGGATAACAACGCAGTCTATTACAACATGCAAAATGGATGCGGCAGTTTAGCGGATGGCACAGGCACATATGATCTGATGCAATTCACCGGCCTCCGCGACAAGAACGGCAAGGAGATTTATGAGGGGGATATTGTCGATCTCCGAGACCATCCCTTTGAAGGATCAATGAAAATCAACGGAGTGTACGAAGTTGGTTATAACGAGCGAATGGAACTGTGTTGCGGAAGTCTGTTGTTGCATCGTGAGATACCGTACATCACGGTAATCGGCAACATTTACGAAAATCGCGATCTTCTGGAGGTGGGCGAGTAATGCAACGTGACGCAGAAAAGGACTTGGCAATGTGCGAGGCTGCTACGCCGGGACCGTGGCGCAATGATCATGATCAAGTAACCAAAGAGAACGGCGTTCCACTGTTTAAGGCGTTTCGGATGCGCGGCGATTTACAGATGAGGGATGACGCCAGATTCATTACAGAAGCTCGCGAAGCGCTCCCGTACTGGATCAAACGGGCGATGGCGGCAGAGGCAGCGTTGAATTGGTACGCAGATGAGAATAACTACAGCATTCCCCATATCGGGTGCTCACCCAAAGTAATGGCTGACAGAGGAAAACGCGCGCAAGACATACTGAAAGAGTTAGGGATTCGTCCTTAACAAAAGAGAAATTGTGATGAGGTGAAGCATGAAAATCATCGATTATGACACGCGCCAGGAAATCGGCGAGATGGAACATCACAACTTTGAGCCTGGGGCAAAATTCCGCATTCCATTTCCAGATAAGAGTCTTTATTTCAGGATTATGGCAATTCAGGTCGGTGCAATCCACGTAAGAACGCTGACAGCAGAGGAATACAGGCAATGAGAAGGGCCAAATGGTGGTTCATATGTCGCCATATGTGGTGGATCGACGGAGACGAGAGGCTGTTCTGTGTGAAATGTGGGCATGTGCAGCAAAAGAAAGTGTGATGAGGAGTGATCTGTATGTATATTCTGGCAGTCCTTGATGGCCCAGTTATCTACGCCTATCACGACAAGATTTATTCAAACAGAGGACAAGCTGAAAGAGCTCTTGTAACGATGCAGAAGAGTAAAAAACTCGGAGCCAGGTATCAGGTGTGTGAAGTAGACCGGTTGATTTTTAAATAAGCAATGAGGTGATTAGAATGGACGATCAACAAATGAAGGAAGTTATCATCAGCACACGCAACAATTTGACTGGATGGGCCTTCGGCTTGATGTCGAAACGAATCACAAAGAGGGATTATGAAGAGTTACGAAAGGTAGTCCAACCTTTGTATGATGCAGCGAAGCAGCTGGAGGAAACGGAAAAACCTGAGACAGCTTAACAAAATATTTCAGGAGTGAACGAAATGGACGTGGCAATGATCCAAAGCGTCGGGGGAATTGTAAAAACAGAGGAGCAATTTGTAGTTGTCATTGGAGAAAAAATCTATGGTCCATTCCCGAATGCCAGGATCGATGAAGTTATTAGCCTTTTCGAAGAATAAAAAATAGCCCCCTGCCGGGAGCAAATGTGTGTTCGCTAATCACATTATATCACGGCTAAAGACAAGGGGGAACGAAAGATGAGCGCTATTGAAAAAACAGAAACTGTGGTAAAATATCCCTTAGAAAAAGGCGTCAGAGTCGTCATCATCGAGGATGGTAATGTCGTGGAGAGTTGCAAATTGGAAGCACATCACAGGTTCACGATCATTACCCAAGATGATAAGCTACTCGATACCGAAGAGACCAAACGAAAACGATACAGAAAAGCAAAATAAATGGCCTGACCGAAAAGCGGAGGGCGTCAGAATCTTCACCCAATACGGGTGTATTCTGGCGCCCTTTTTATTTTGCTCACCAAAGGAGGAACGAGCCATGGCGAAGATTCGCGACATCCTACAGTTCAAAAAGCGGAAAGAGAACAAGCCGATCAGCTTCGATGAGCATCTGGAGCGCGCAACGGAGCGCCAACGCAAGCCGCCACCGGACAAGCCAGCCGAGGTTCTGACGATCGAGCAGCTTCGCAGGTTGATGGGCGATACCGGGTCAAGGCAGTTTTTAAAAGATAAAAACAAAGCACGCAAATAGACGCATTGGGGAGGGGTTCTCATGCACGATTTGTTGAAGGGGTATAAAGAGACTTGGAAAGGATTAAACGCCGCCTACGAGGTGCGTAGAGCGGCATCTGAGGCGGGAAATGCGGCGGCCATAGCCGAACGCCAATTGATTGGAGAAATGCGCGGAGAAGTGGAGTGGATCATCGAGTGGTTGGAGAGCGGACGCCGCCCGGGAAACAAACGAGGGATTGAGCGTCGAGCTGCATATCAAAGAGAGAAGCTCATGGACCCCATCAAGATGCAGGCGTACGTCGCCCGCAGCACGGCCGGCAGTCCAGCAAATTTGACGGAGTGGGAAATGCAGCAAATCGAAGACGCGCTGTGCGTACTGAGCGAACGGGAAAGGGAGTGCTATGTATTGGCTCACGGAGAGTGCTTCTCGTATGAAGCTATTGCCGATTTGTTAGGAATCAGCAAAAGCAGCGTGGCAACGCACATCAAGCGTGCGCAGGCGAAAATATCTGAGCGACTGATGAACAGCTTATTCCTTGTGGGATAAGCTGTTTTTGTCGATATAAGGGGTGGAGGCGATACATATGGCATTAGACTTGACTGTAGATGCACCGTGGATAACGAGTGGTGCGATCAAGCTGGGGGTGTTTGTAGTAGGGCTTGCTGTTGCCCTGGCGTTGGTAAACACGCTAGCGCCAAAGTGGATGCGGGGGATTTTGAGCGCCGCCGTCATGTTAGGGGGAATCTACCTGTTTTCTCTGTGGCTGAGTTGAAAAGCACGATTTTTGTCACACGAAAGCCACCTATAAGTGAAAGGGCTTTTTCTTTCGCGAACCCCTCCATTACCGCCTCGGAAACGGGGCGGGATTTTCATTTCACTTATCGCAGGAGTTGCAGCAAGTGATGCTGAAATATTCTTTAGGGGGGGAGTAAATGAATACAAAAGAAACCGCGATGAAAATTATTGTTGATTTCCTTGTATCAGAGGACAAATGTTTGTATGTGAATGGAACGCATCAGTTTAAAAAACACTCGCTCGTTCTCGGATGTCTCAAAGACTTGGAGACGCCTTCCACAATTTTGTTCAGGACAAATGCGATGAAGAATTTGGGGGCCGTTTTTGGGACAAACGGCACACAGTTTAAAACGGGCGTTGCTTACCCTTTAGGAAAACATAAGTTGTATTTTGACTCCCTGAATCCCACATCTCAACGAAATACACCTAGAAACCTTGATTATGTTGTCGTATATCCAATTGATTCAGCTTGCAAAGATAAGAAGGCAAAAGAAATAATTCAAGATGTATTTCATCTGTCGAAGCAGAAGGTATTCTTGGTAAGCTGGACGGATGTCTTTGACGATAGTTTGATTAGGGAATATGTTGATCGGTACGTTACATATGACGCAGAAGAAGATGATCCAGCATATCATCAACGTGTTTTAGAGTTGCATAGGCAGCGAGGCAAGTTGTGAAAAATCGAGAAGGACAGGGCGTCCGACTAGGATGCTCGTTTTTATTACAGCACAATGGGTGGTGGTGATGATGTAGATGGCACGAGCAAGAGACCCCAACCGCGATAAAGCATTCGAGATATGGCAGCGTTCCAACGGCGAAATGAAGCTGAAGGATATTGCGGATCAACTGGGCATATCCGAAGGCACTGTCCGAGGCTGGAAGAACAAGGACAAATGGTCATTGTCGGTAGATAATCCGCAAGAAGCTCTGGCTGTTGAGGATGAGCCGGAAGTCGACGAGTTGTACGATCAGGCAGTAGGCATCGTTGTGGAAGCACAAATGGCTACAGTCAGTCTGTTGCAGCGCCGCATGCGTATTGGGTACACACGCGCAGCAAGGCTGATTGAGCAGATGGAGCGGAACGGCGTCGTTGGTCCTTTCGAGGATAGCGCTCCGCGAAAAGTGTTCTTGAAGGAAGTGCCCAATCCTCCGCCAAAAAGTCGCGATACTTCCCCAAAACCAACGGAACGTTCCAATCAATCGGAACGGAACGCTCCAAACGTTCCGAAAGTTACGGAACGTTCCAAACGAGAAGCGGAACGATGTGAACCTCCGCCAGAAATAGATAACGATGACGGGTCTCTGACTGAAAAGCAGAGGCTTTTTGTTTTGGAGTATCTCCGGGACTTTAACGCTACCCGCGCTGCTATGGCTGTCGGCTACAGTAAGAAGACAGCATACGCCATCGGGTGGGAGAACTTGAGAAAACCTCAGATTCAGGCTGAAATCAAGCGCCAGAAGGAAGCGATGGCCGATGAGCTTGGCATGAGTGTGCAGCGTATCATCGCGGAGTACATGAAGATCGCCTTCGCTGATATTACTGATCTGCTGGAGTTCGGACAAAAAGAAGTCCCGGTCATGACCATGTTCGGGCCGATGACAGATGATGCAGGAAATCCGGTAACCAAAGTGGTGAACTATGTAGACTTCAAGGACAGCGAGAGTATCGACGGCACAATCATCAGCGAAGTCAAGCAGGGCAAAGACGGTGTGAGCGTCAAACTGCACGACAAAATGAAGGCGCTGGAGAAGCTCGAAAAATACCTCGGCTTTATGACCGAGGAACAACGCCTGCGGGTCGAGAAGCTGAAGCTGGAGGTAGGGAAGCTCCAGTCCGGCGATGACGAGCGTCCGACAGAAGTCGTTGTGCGGCGGTGGTCGCAATGAAGACGATCCGCGTTGACCCGTTTGAAGGATGGAAGCCACACGCCAAACAAGTAGAAGTCATGCAGTGCGATGCGAGAAACATTGTCATGAACTGCGGTCGTCGCGGCGGTAAAACCAATGTAGGTGCGCGCAAATTCTTCGATAACATTCTGGCCGACTTGGAGCGAGGCAAAGGACTACCGTATAAGCCACCGCGCAATCTAAAGGTCATGAAAAAGCCCAAGCCGCGATTGGAATACTGGTGCGTGTCGCCTACCTATGCCATGTCGGAGATTCAGCAAGAAGAGCTGGCGGCGGTCATCCCGGAGGAAATGATCGAAAGCTGGGACGCATCCAAAAACCGTATCTGGCTGAAAGGCTGGGTGCTTATCCAGTTCAAGTCGGCGGACAACCCGAAGACACTTGTTGGTAAAGGTCTGGATGGCGTCTGGCTTGACGAGGCGTCAAAGATGAAGGAGCAGACATGGAGTGGTTATCTCTCCTATGCACTCGCTGACAAAGGTGGCTGGAGCGTTTGGACGACCACGCCTGAGGGCATCAACTGGTTTGCAGAAGAAATCGTGTTGCGGGGGCAGTTTATCGACGCTGGTCTGGACGATGATCGTTACCAGAATGATCCTGACTGGCGGAACTTTTACTGGACATCCAAGGATAACCCTATCCCGGAACTGCAAAAGAACATCCAAAGGATGATCGAAACGTATCCAGAACGATACGTGAAACGCGAAATTTACGCTAAGTTCAACGTCTTTCACGGTCAGGTTTACGAAGAATTTGATAGGGGAATACACTGTGTCGATGTGCAGCCGCTTGATCTCGAAAAGCGGCTATTTCTCGTGACCTACCCGACTGGCGAAAAACGCGAAGTGATGTTTAAGCGCTATATCGGCGGGATGGACCATGGCTGGAACGATCCTGCAGTGCTTTTGGTCATCGGATGCACGAATGAAGACTACTACTTGATCGAGGAAAGTTATCTTCGTCAAACCAATGTCTTGGTAGTGGATGATCGCGGGCAACTGGAAGACTGCTTGGTAAAGCGGTACTTGGAGTTGCATAAAAAGTACCCGATGGATGTCATATGGGCTGACCCTTCCGAGCCAGAAAATATTTCAACCTACAGGCGTTACAAGCTTCCTGTGAAACCAGCGGAAAACGCAATCGGCCCCGGCATCCGTCGTGTCTCTAGCTTGTACAAGGTGAAAGAGTCTACCGGACGCCCGAACCTTTATGTTTCCAAGTCGCTGGTGGAAACGATGAAAGAAACGGGCAACTACAAGTACAAGGAGCAAAACGGCGTGGTGCTTGAAGAACCTGTCGACCAAGACAATCATACTCAGGACGCGAAACGGTATGCGCTGTATAACGATTGGCTCATGCTTCTGGCTGCTCAGAGACGCGAAGAAAGACGTCGCGAAGGGAAAGGAGGATGGATCTGATGTCAAACGCTACAGGATGGTACCCGATTGGCAAGGCGGAAATTGGCGGCGAAAGCCAACAGATAATCACCGACCAGTTCGAGCAGGACTATGACGAGTACAAGCTGATACGTCCGAGTCTTGACCCGTTGGCGTGTGTGCAGGTGGTTAAGCAAAGCAATATCATCCCGCAATGTGTCGAAGCATACAAGACAAATGTCACTGGGTATGGTTATGCTCTGGAGTATTTACCGGGACAAAGCGACGATACAGCAAAGGCTGAATGGGATGTTGCCGACCGTTTTATGCAGACCGCCAACCTGGAGGAATCGG
The DNA here is from genome assembly GCF_003710865.1 of Brevibacillus borstelensis. Taxonomy (GTDB): domain Bacteria; phylum Bacillota; class Bacilli; order Brevibacillales; family Brevibacillaceae; genus Brevibacillus; species Brevibacillus borstelensis. Next base: position 12,693 of record NZ_RHHO01000063.1, read on the forward strand.
TCGAACAACTGTTGAGCCAGCTGGTCGAAGACCTTGAGCATTGCGGTAATGCGTATATCGAGGTGGCACGCGGCGGTGGCTTGCCTGCCATATACCGGATTCCGCCGGAGTATATGCGCTGTACAGCTCCACTCGAAAAGGTTGAGATGAAGTATCTGCGGTTGGTGCAGGGAAAGGTTGAAGAGTTCACGCAATCCAAATGGGTGCGAAGATACGCGCAGAAGAGAGGGACCAGCATTACGTGGTTCCGGGAGTTTGGAGCACCTGGAGAGGGAAACGAAGTCATCCACCTCCAACTGGGAAACGGAACCTACGGCGAACCGCGCTGGTCAGGTAACTCGCCGGGAGTTGTCGGGTCGAGAAAGGCCGAGGAACTGAACCTCGACTACTTTGACAACGGGCGCATGCTGGCGATGATTCTGACTGTCATGAATGGTGAGTTGGCTCCGCAGTCAATCGAGGCCCTGAAAGGGGCAAAGGGGAAGAAGTCGCAGGGTGGCATCTTGTACCTCGAAGTACAGGGCTACGACAAGGGGCTCACAGGTGATGAGAAGGAGAAAACGAGCATCAAGCTGGACAAATTGAACGACCTTCTCCAGCAAGATGCTCTTTTTCTTGAGTACAACCGAGAGAAGCGAAAAGAAACTCGTTCCGCATTCCGTGTCCCTCCAATCCTCACGGGCGAGTCGGACGACTACAACCGCGCGACCAGCGACAACGCCCGCCGAATCGCGGAGGAACAAGTCTTCCAGCCATACCGAAAGTGGCTTATGGACGAGATTTTTAACAAGCGCTTGCTGCCGTCGATTGGGGTGTACCGGGTAAAGGCGATCCTTCGCAGCCCGAAAATCAGTGACCCGGACGAGCGAAAGGCCATGCTGGACTATCTGGCCGACAGAGGGCTTTTGTTCGTGCGCGACCTCATTCCAATCGCGGAAGAAGTTTTGGGTACCGTCATCGACGAAAGTCGTTACTCGGACGGCTATCTTGATACTCCAATCGCTCAGCTTACCCCTGCCGCTGATCCGTTCGGGGTGCCGGAACATGACGCGGACCCGGAAGAAAAGCTGGCTACGGTTGCCAAGCGACTGCTCCGAGAAACGAGGGATCGCCAGTATGTGTGACCAGTGCCTGTATCTGATCGCCAAAGCGGACGATGATGATTTTCTTGATAGCCTTGACCTGACTCATGCCGAGCGTGCGTTACTGGAGAAGTTGTACAAAGAGGGAGAGGAAGCAATCGCTGACACCCTGGAGCTGCAAGGAAAAGCGCTTGACGAAGCCATTCAGGAGTTGAGTGACGAACTGGCCGCCGATGCAGATGAGCTGTGGAAAGTGATCCTTGCTGTCCAGGCAGGCGACTTCTTTCAAGAGAAGTTTGAACAAGCTGTTCAAGATGCATTTATGCCGATGTTCCGCTTGGCTGGAGAATCAGAAGCTATCGGGATCAATCCAGAGGCAAAATGGGAGCAAGAGAATAAGGCGGCCGCCAAGTTTACCAAGAAGCTCAAGAAGCTAGTCCCCGCCATGAACAGCACGTCGGCCGATCATATGATGCGTTCTTTCAAGCGGGCGATTGAGTCTGGAGAAACGCCAGCAGAGCGCGCTGTACTCGTCAAAGAGGTAAGCAAGCAGGCAGCCAACGGCGAGGAAGGGCCGTTCTCGATGACTCGCGCCGTGAGGGTATCGCGGACGATTTCTACTGCGGCGGCAAACGGCGGTAAGCTGGAGGGCTGGAAGCAGTCTGGCCTCGTGAAAAAGAAGCGGTGGCGCGCCGCAAACAACAAGCGGACGCGGAAGGATCACCGCGAGGCCAACGGCCAAACAGTCGACATTGAAAAGCCTTTCAGAGTAGGAGGTGAAAAGCTGATGCATCCAGGCGATCCATCTGGCAGCGCCAAGCAGATTGTGCACTGCCGTTGTACGATGCAGGCAGTATTTTAAGCGGAAAGGAGGTGAAGAAAGGTGCCAAAATACGCATTGAAAGACGCAAAGATCACGCATATCTCGCTTGTCGACAAGGGAGCAAATGGAAAGCCCTTTGCCATCATCAAAGAAGAGGGCAAGGAGGCGCTGCAAAAGGATATCCGCATCGCCAAAGCGGACAAAGCCAAGCAGATCGTGTACGGGGTCGTGTACGAGCCAGACGAATTTGACGCTCATGATGATAGCATGACCGCCGAGGAAATTGAAAAGGCCGCGCACGGCTTTATGGAGCGCCAAAACACGCACAACATCGACAAGCAGCACGATCTGGACGCTGACAAAGGGTATGTGGTCGAGTCGTATATCGCTCCGGTGGACATGACGCTCGGCGATCAGGAGATCAAGAAGGGCTCATGGGTGGCTGGCGTGAAGGTAACGGACGCCGACACCTGGGCGCAAATTGAAAAAGGCGAGATTACCGGATTCTCCATGTGGGGCGTCGGCAAACGCGAAAAAATCAGTAAAGCCTCTTCGGATGCCGACGATGAAACGGTTGAGAAGGGGCTTTTGCATGCCATCAAAAAGGCGTTGCAGGACCTGTTGCCGAGTACGAAACCAACGCCAATCACCAAGGCTGTCCAGTCTTTTAAAAGCCGCATAGCTGCAAGGGATGTTCGCGACAAGTGGTACGACTCGCAATGGGCGTTTACTGACACCATGCGAGAAATTCTGGACGACCCTGAGATCACAGACAAAGCTGAGGCTATCGGGAAGACCATTGACGAGTACAAGACAGTGGCTGTTTCCCTGGCAGCTCAGTGGCCGACTGACAGTGAAATAGTAAAGGCAGATGACTTCCCAGAGCGCTTGGAGGCTGTAAGGAAAGCAGGAAAGGTACTATCATCTGCCAACCTGCAAGCAGTTGACGAGGCTATCGCTGCACTCTCAGCATTGCGTGAAAAAGCAAAACCTAAGGAGGAAGATGACGTGAAAGCAGAAGACATCCAAAAAGCAGTAGCAGCGGCCATGTCGCCCATTACAAAGCAATTGACCGACTTGCAATTGGAAGTAGCGGAGTTGAAAAAGGCCGAGGACGGCGGAGAGGCTAGTAGTCAACAAACCGATCCGATAACCGCCGCGCTTACCGATGCTATCGCAAAAACGCTGGAGCCACTTTCTAAACAAGTGGAAACGCTGGGCCAGGAAGTTCAGTTGATTAAAAATGCCCGCAGTGCCAGCCAACAGACACCAGGCGACGACCCGATTAAAAAAGATGACGGCAGTTCCTTCGCTGGACTGTTGTAAGGAGGACTGAAGAGCATGAATACAAACGGACAGATTATTTCTAAAGCAGCCACAACAACGGCTAGTGATACATCGGCACTCAACTACAAGCAGGTTGAGAAGTTCATGGATATGGCGTACGATTCGACCTCCTTCCTGAAAGGCATTCGGCATGAGACACGGACGTCAGCGCAAGGCACTATCGATAAGATCGGGGTAACTGGACGGAATCTCCGTTCAAAGGTTGAGGATGTCATGGCGACTAACACCAAAAAGCCAGATTTCCCGCAGGTGCCTTACTCGGTAACCCCAGTTGTGCTGCCATTCGAGATCACCGAGGAGTTTATCCGACAAACACAGCGTGTTCGCGGACAGAATGCGGAAGAAGTCATTCTCCGCCACATGACACTGAACTACGGCGACAATATGCAGGACCTTGGCTTTAACGGGGATACTGCAACGCTGAACACAGACCCGGATTACGATTTTCTGAAGATCAATGACGGCTGGTTGAAGTTGGCGAAAACCACAGGTAACTACATCGACTGGGCAACCATTTCTGAAGTTGAGAAAAAGGGCATTCTGTTTGAACTTGAACGCGCCATTCCGACACGTCAGCGTACGGGCGGGACGTTCAAATACTTCATGCACCCGAACACCTATTCCAAACGACTGCAAAAGCTGGCGGAACTGGACAACTCGGCTGCGGTACAGTTGCAAATCACTGGCGGCGTCAAGAAAATCAACGCCTACGACGTGGAGGAAGTGGCACACATGCCTGAAGGTGCGATCTTGTTCACCTATCAGCCGAATTTTGTCATGGTTCACACCTATGACATGCAAATTCGCAAGACCACAGAGGGGAAGGAAGCCATCTACGCTGACAAGCGATTCTACGCGATCCACTCTGACTTTGACCCAATCTTCGAGGAGCCAGCAGCAGTAGCCTACGTCGAGGGGGTGGAGTTTTAATGCTCGTTAAATTTGTTGGAGCAAACGCCTCTCTGCAGGCTTACGGCTATCGTTTTGAGAAGGACAAGCTAGTCCGAGTGGACGACACCAAGGTTCTCGCGAAATTGAAAGAACGCAAGGACTTTGAACTGTTGGAGGAAGTAAAGCCGGTTAACCGTAAGAAAGGCGAGGGCAAACCAGAAGAGGGTGGAGTCAATGCTGACACCGGAGAAAGTAAAGCAGCAGAGTAGCACGAGGGCCGTTCAGGACATGACACCTGAGCGGCTTTCTTATCTCATCGACGAGGCCAAAATTCGCATTGAACTGTTCACAGCCAGGCCGTTCGTAGACGATGACAGTCGCCTGGAGGTGGCTCATTTCCGGTTGGTAGAGGCCATGGCCCTGACGGACAACGACGAAACGCTGGGCGCAGAAGCCCGCGGTATCACCTCCGAGTCCGATCAGGGCTACTCCTGGTCGATTGAGCGGGCGACGATCACGACCGGCAGCGCGCTGGTTGATTCTCTGCTGCGCCAGTGGATGGCCTTCACGACGGAGGCCAGCGGCAGCGGAAACATTCGGGCGATGCTGCTATGATCCATCGGATGAACGATCAGATCGTCGTGAAACGAACGGGAACGGCGCTGGATGAGCGCAACAGGGTAGTTCCAGTGGAATTACCCTCTCAGACAATAATGGGGTGCATACGGGCCGTAGAATCGTCCTGGCAACGCCCTGCGAGTGCCGATCCGGTGACGTGGGAGTACAAGGCGTCCCTCGGCTTCCGTTTGGGCGAGGATGTACGAAAGGATGACGTTCTGGAGATTCCCGGTCGGGGGGAGTTTGTGGTCGTTGACGTAACCCCTGGGCGGCGTTTCCTGTCCGTAGTCGCCATTCAGGAGAAACGGGGGGCGGAGTAGTGGACTTTCGCCAGTTTGAGCAGAAGTTGAGGAAGCTGGATAAGCGTGTTCCGGAGGTTCTTCAACAGATCGTTTATCGACTTGGTGAAGAGCTGCTCAATGCTATTACAGACGAAATTTTACGACAGAGTGATGGGAAAGAGCGGGGTAACGGTGTGCTTGACACAGGAACCCTATTAAACTCATTCAGCCAAGGGGAACCGGGAAATGTGTGGGAATTCGATGCAGATAGGAACGCGATTACGTTAGAGGTTGGGTCGAACCTCACCTATGCTGAGTATGTCAATGATGGCTACACCATTTCTCGGAGCTATTTTGTTCCGGGATTCTTCACATTAAACGGCAGGCGTATCGACGATACCAAAGGGTTGAGTTATTCCCAGAGACAGGAACTGAAATTTCACTATGACCCGGATGCCGAAGGTGGATTTACCGTTCGTCCACGCACATTCATTGGTCGTAAGTATTTCGACATCGCTCTGAAAAATTTTCAGGGTGGTATGAACCGTATCATCGAAGAAATGCTGGACAAAGAGCTGGAAAGGATGGTGAGATAAATGGACCGTGAACTATCGTGCATCATCGATCTGATAAACGAGGCGTATCCGGATCTCGCCATCCTAGACAGCTTGGATGTGTGGCTTGCGGGTAAGTTTCAGCCGCCAGTAGCGTTCGTGCAGACCCAAGAAGTTACAGAGCGAGGCAACACTCTGACGTCGTACAAAGTGATCTCCGACGCTGGGATCGTGTTGCATCACCCGAAAAAGATGGTCGGCGGGCAAGAGGTGTACGAGCCAATCTCGACGGAGCCACTTCGGCAATTATTGCGGCGGGAGAGGTACAGCTATCGCGGAAAAACGGATGGATTGTTCATCGATATCGACAATTCAACATTTCGCGTCAGGTCAGACAAAAAGGACAGAACGGAAATCACCTTCCGGTTCGAGTATACAATGGCCATCCCGCGTCCGCAGGTTGAGAAAATCAATGTGTTCGATATAGAGGAGGTGTAAATGCGTGGCAACTAGCAAAGAAAGGCCGGAAAAGACTCCTGTTGATGTGAAGCGAACAAAACGGGAGTGGATCAATGAGGGCGCCGCGAGTCTGAAAGCAGAACGCTTTGAGATTGCCGGTGCCCTTTTCGATGTCAAGGAAAACGATATTGTTGCTGAGTCTGTCGTAAAAAGCAGGCTCAAAGATTTTCGGGGAGGTGGCAGTAAATGACGATTCAACGCGAAAGACCAGGTGTAACAATTGAGATGATCGCCCGAGCGCAGGAGCGCGTGCTGCCGAAGTCTGGTGTGGTTCTCGTGCCGTATCAGGCGGAATGGGGCGAGGCGGACGCGATCGTCCGGATGAGCGGGTACGAGGAACGGATCGCTGAGACGTTTGGCGTGGTCGATGTAATTGAGTTGGCAGCGGAGAGCGGCGCCACCATTTTGGGTTATCGGATGACAAACGGGAATGCGGTGGCAGCCAGCTACAGCCAGCCTGGAGCGATTACGATCACGGCGCGCTATCCTGGGCTGGTCGGCAATGAGTTAAAGGTTTCGATCGCGGACTCCACTGCAGAGCCTGGAAAAAAAGAACTGGTGGTAAAGGGACCGGTCAGTACGGAAAAGTTCTCCTTTGCAGATGCTGATGAGCTGGTAACAAAAACGGAGCAATCCGTCTACATCCGGGTGAAAAAAGAAGGGACTGCAGCTATCACAGATGTAGCGGAAACGAATCTCGCCAATGGGGTGTCTGGTACGGAGCCATTAACATCAGCTGACTTTACCAGGCTATTCAATGCAATCTCCGGGGCTGACTTCGACACTCTCTATTTGCCCTCGGATGATCCGGCAGTCCAAGCAGCAGCCAAGCAGTTTATGTCTGATCGTCGCAACCTCAACAAGAAGATGAGCACGTTGGTCATTGGTGGACCGGCAGCAGATGATACAAACATGACCAAACACACGGAACGCTCAATCGCTCAGAACGCCAGGTACATCGTCAATTGCGCGATTGCAGGTACGCACAACAACTCCAACTACTACGGAAGCTTGCAGTGGGCTGCATGGGTCGCTGGCATGATCGCGGCGACGCCTGCTGACCAATCGCTGACTGCCGTCGTGGTGCCCATGAAAAAAGCTGCAAAAGACTGGGGCCACACCGAGATCCTGCAAGCGCTCAGCACCGGCACCCTTATAGCCACTCGCGACGGGGATGTCTACATCATCGAAAGTGCCGTCAACACCCTTTCCACCATCGGCCCCGGCGAGCGTGAGGACTACGGGAAAATCCGTGTCAGCATGACGCTGGATCAGATATACAACGACATCCAGACCGTCGGCAAAAAGTACAAGGGGAAACTGGACAACAACGACATTGGAGGCGCAACCTTCGTGGGTGCTGTCAAAGCGTACATGGAAGTTCGGGAGGAGCAAGGCGCTATCGATGCTGGCTGGACTTTTGAGGACAAGAAAAATGGATCCGGTGACCGCCGCGGGTTCAAACTCTCTGCAAGACCTCTGGATGCAATCGAATACTTCGATGTGGAATGGGAGGTGCTCTGATAGATGCAACGCGACATCAAGCTGAAAAACTGCCAAGTCTACGATGACAACGGTGACCCGATTCTGGGTACATTGGAAGGCAGCGCAATTCTCCGCGTCACATACACCGACGTGAACCGGCTGCAAAAGGGGACTCTGCAAACGATCGACGACTGGTATGTGGAGATCTCCCTAACAATCTCATCCGTTAACGCCGAACTGAAATATTTCTGCGTTGATCAACTCACAGAAGGCAAAACGCCTACTCTGCCTATGTTGATCGGGGAATCCCTCGACAAAGAAACTGGCAACGCCGAACGTGTACGATTCACCGATATCGTACTCAACCCAGAAGAATTGAATCTCTGGCAGGCAAACGCCAGTGGCACGGAAAACGCCACATACCAAATCCGGGGCCGCAGTAACAAGAAACCTGACTTTATCGATCGATTGCCGGAATACGAAGAATAGAAAGGGGAATGTTGCATGAGCAAGCTTGAGAAGTATCTCGCGAAGGCACATGAGCCGGTACAGCGCCGAACGGCTACAGTCACGATTGACGGGGAGGAGTGGAGTGTCAGGGAGCTGACCTTCTCCGAAAACCGCCAGGCGTACAAACTGGCTGAGGATGCACAAGGCCGGTTTGATCTGTTCCGGTATAATGACATCCGCATTGTAAAAGCCACAGAACACGATTTCCCCTGGGGCAACGTTGAACTGCTCAGAGCATACAAGGCCAAAGATAAGTTCGATATGCCGGTCAAACTGTTTGAGCACAACCCTGCCGGATACCAGGCGCTGCTTGAAAAGGTCAATGAGGTAAACGCCAAGATTAAGTCTGAACAAGAGGTCGTGGAAGACCTAAAAAACTCATCCGAACCGACGGAGAAGCAAGCCACCTCTGTCGGGCATTCCTCAACGGACGTGGAAGACCAGTCGATCTCGTAGAATACGAAGTTGATTTATATATGCAAAAGCTATTTATTATGGCATGCCAGGCAGTAGAGGCAGAAGAGATGGAGAAGGCAAGGCAGTAGCTTTCTCCATCATTAAATTTCCGTGAGAGGTGATAACGAATGTTCCTTACTGAACAACGAATTCGAGAAATCGTGCGGGAAGAGATAGCATATCAGCGTACGGCTGATATCAATACAACCATTAAGATGATGCAAGATCCAATCCTGTCTGAGAAGATAAAGGAAAGGGTTATTCAGTCTCTGACTGATTCTCTTGAAGCTGCTTGTGATACTCCATTACGGCATACGTAGCCAGTCTCGCTGCTAATTTTGTCATTGACACAGCAAATTCACTCTCTGGATTTTTGAGTGAGTTGATGTGTTTTTGTATGATGGCCTCTTCAATGGCTTGAAAATCGATATCTTTCATAAGTAGGACCACCTCCTTCCAATAGTCCCATTCAACAGGAAAGGTGGAGAATCCTGTCGGAGAAGGAAAGGCCTTCTCCCTTCTCCCGAGAGGGTGACGGCTGGGGAGAAGTCGAATTCTGTCGTTTGTTCCCGAACTGTTTGCACTGACTCGAAAAATGAGGTGGGGTAGAATGTAGACGGGAGGGGTTACGTTGAGTGGTATTCTTGGATTGATATTTGTTTTCGCAGGAATAATCACCATTTTGGTTCTAATTTTTCAAGGGATCAAAGAGGTTTTTTCTAATAAGAGTGTGGAACCGATAAACGGATCGGTATTCAAAGGATGGCTTGCTGAAACTATAAGTGGATGCTTAGTCTTTCTGATATTTTTTGCAATTTCAATTGGTCTAATTTGGGGAGGACTATTCTTGATGAGTTGGGGCGCCGAGTAAAGGCGTCTTTTTTATTGGAAGGAGGCATTTAAGTGGGCAATGTTGTAGGAATCACCGCGTATTTGCAAGCAAAAAACGGATTGTCTCCTGAAATCGAAGATGTTGTGAAAACTACGCGAAAAGCAGCAAAAGAAATGCTTGGGCTGGATGATGCAACCCAAGAGATGATCAAGGAAATGCGTAAAATGAAGCAGGCTGCAGAGCAAAGCGCGCGTGGTTTTAATCGAGAAGTGGATAAGATGCAACGAGAAATTCAGGACCTAAGACGTCAATTGGGTATCTTGGACTCTACTCGCGCCCATCCGAAGGTGAGCGTAGATGATCAAGCCCGTCGCGAGATCGCAGCGATCAGGCAGGAAGTAAAAGCGTTGGACGGTGCAAAGGCAAAGGTGCAGATTGAAGCGGCGCGGGCAGGTGGTGGAACGGACTTTGCAGCAGGTGGAATTGCCGGGGGAATGGCAGCATACGTAGGTGCAGGATACATCGATCAGCTAACCCTGGAGACACAAGCTAACGCGAGGCGTGCGTTGCTTGGGGATACACCCGAAGAGTTGCTTCAGTTCCAGAGACAAGCTCAAGATCTGTCAATGATCAACCCGAACGTGGATCGCACATACATCAAAGACTTGATGACACAAGCCACACGCTTTGACAGCGAGAATGGCGCAGAGATCACTAAGCAGGCACTTCAACTCAACGCGATTCGCCCGAACCTCGGCGGAGTTGAGGAATACCAAAGAACGATGTTCGCCATGCAGCAGGCGTGGAAAGATATTACCGATGTTGGGAGATTCGGCGACACTCTTGCAGAGATTGCCAACACCACAACGGACATTCGGGGCGAAGCACTAGACTCCATCGTGGAATACTCGACCCAGGTCACCAAATTTCTTGATACACCGGAAAAGCTTGCTGCTCTCACCAAAGAAATGAATGATCTTTGGTCAATCGATAAGGGATTCGACGCATTGAAGGAAGCAACAATCAAGCTAAACAATCAGGGCGATATGGTAAATGTACTGAAAACGGCGTATGAGGCCCAGGGGATGAATTCGGAATCTGCTCAGAAAATGGCAGAACAAGAATCCAAAAGGATTGCAGTCGCTATTAATTCTGACAGCGCTGCAGAGAATCAGTTTGCCGTGGCAGCATTGATGCAGACGTTTGGAGGAATACAGGATCAAAAGGTAAGGCAGGAGTTGTTGAATGAATTGGGCGCCGGTCCCGGTGAAGATATTGCCAAAGCATTTGCTCCTTTACTACAAGCTGCTGGCCGGATCGGAATGGCTGATGCAAGTCAGTTCAACTATCGGGGCACGTTGGATCGGTCCTACAATACTTACGTGGAAAACGATCCATTAAGGGGATTCATCGAGGCAAAGACTTTGCTATCGAATGAATTAACAAGTTTGGGAATGGTTCTTGCGCAAGACTTTGCTCCCTACATTAAATCAACGGCTGAAGGATTGAAGAAATTAAGGGAATGGTTTGACGGAATGCCTACAGGAGCTGCATCTTTGGCTTTTGTGGGTATGATTGGTGGTGCAGCTGGGGCTCTGTGGATACTTGCAAGGGCAGCTAAAGAAGCCGCAAAGGGTTTGTTTCTAGGAATGGGTGACCGCATAAGAAACCGCTTGGGAGGGGGCATGCCAGACGTTGACCTCCCAGGAGGCCCAGACAAGAGCGGTAAGTCTGGGAAAGGCGGGCGCGGCGGTAAACGCAGGTGGTGGAATCCGCTAAGTTGGGGCGGCAAGCCGGAAGAACCGCCAAAACGCACGTGGCTCACACCCCAGGAAGCAGCGGACATGGCGTTTGGGAAAACCAAACCTACCGTGGAACCTCCCAAAAAGACGGGATGGCTGGATACGCTCAAAGGATTGGGAGGGACGCTACCAAAAGGGGACATTGTAGCATCGGGCCTGAAAAGTGCTTGGGAAGGTGTGAAGTCTCTGGGGGGTGGGCTTGTAAAAAGATTGCCGATCATCGGTATGGCTGTTGGCGCCAGTGAAATCCTGACAGCTGAGGACAAGCTCGAAGCTGCCGGCAAAGTAGGAGCGGAAGCTCTTGGTGGTTGGGGAGGTGCTGCAGCGGGAGCGGCCATTGGCTCAGTTGTCCCCGGAATCGGAACAGCAATTGGTGGAATTGTGGGCGGTATCGCCGGAGCTTTTGGCGGGGGAGCACTCTTTGATAAAGTGATGTCTTGGTGGAATGATGCACCGTCAACACCACCGGAGACTCCACCGCATCCCCGAGGGATGATGAAAATTTCCAGAGAAGAAGTGAATCAGTTAAGGCCGACCCCGCCTGTCATGGGGCCGCCGATACCGCCTGTATCGCCGGTTGGAGGGAAGGTAACGGAGAAACCAAAAGTCGTTTCAGTCACCATACCCCAAGTGACCATTCCACTCCACGCTCAAGGCGTACTTCAGGATATACCGACTATGTTGAAGATGCTGAGTGATCCGTCTGTCGGACAGAAAATTAAGGACCTCATTGAGAAAGCGCTTATAGATGCACTGGAAACCCGGGGAGGTGTCGCTACATGATCCGTTTACAGGGCAAGTACAGACTCACGTTCCCGGTAACCCCAGGGGAAATCCAGCTAAACGGGTATGGGAACGATACGGAAAGTACGACAACCATTGATCTACTGACACATAACCGGATTTCAGGGCGGCGCCCGAAATCAATCTCTTTCGAGTTCTTTTTGCCCGGAAACCTTGAAGCAGACTTTATTGAGGTGGAAGGATATCAAGGACCGCGCGTGTGGCTGGACGGTCTGGATAGGCTGACCGGGACAGAGGTACTGATTACTATAGACGAGCTCAATCTTGCCTGGAATGTCATAGTCGGCCAGTGTGATGGCAGGTTTTCAGGAAAGAATGTAGACTACCATGGATCGATTGAGTTCCCCTTGTTCGTTAAAGGTGAATTTGTAACATGGAGCAATCAAACTCAACTTCTAAGCCCCGAAAAAGTGATAGCCAAGCAGCAGAAGGCCCGACCCAATACGACAGGTAAATCGGCAAAAAAGAAAACCGGTAACCAGTCCTTGATTGATCCTGCGATGCAGCAAATCCAACGTGACAGGATTGACCGAAAACTAGCCAGTCTGAACCGGGCTATCGGGACGTAGTGAGGTGGTTCCATGAAAGTCATTTATGGCAAGGAGTCAACTCGCAGTGATCTAACGCCTGTGACGAAGGAATTATCCTGGTCCTCCTCTCGCGGACAGATCGCCCAAAACTGTGATATCCAAGTCCTGAGTGCCCCGCCTATCGAGTCGGCGGGTTTTTTGATGCTCTTCTCCGGTGATCTGCTCAAAGAGTCGCAGCAGTTTTTCCACGGGCCAATCGTCCGTTTTGAGCGTGACGATAAGAGTGGAGATACATCGGCAACGGCGTACGAGCTGAGTTGGTACTTGCAAAAGAACGAAACATCACGGATTAAACTGAATGGCGACGCCGGGAAGGAATTGGAGCGACTTATCCGGGCAACGGGAATCAACTTCAGCTGTCCGGCCTTTGGCTTTGAAGTAAAGGACCGGCTTGCTTCCCAATCCTTTGCTTCCTTATTCACGACTTTGACAGAGCAGGCTTATGACAAGACGGGCAAGAGGTATTTCGTCCAACATGAACGAGACAAGCTGACCGTTCTCCCAGAAGGCGGGAACAGCGTAGTCCCAATGTTCGCGGCAAGCTTGCTCGAAAGCAGCTCAACGGGCGAGTCGATCGAGGAAGTGTACACTGTCGTTACAGCGGAACGGTACAAAGATGACAAAGTAGCTGCCAGCGTGACGAAGGAAAACGCCAACCTGATCAAGCAGATCGGACGAATGAAAAAGGTGATCGATGCCGGTGAAGAAAAGGGACTGGATGCTCTCGCTTCAAAACAGCTGGCGAACCTGTCGAAAATACCCAAGACCAGATCAATAACCGTCAAGCACGAAGACAATCAGGCAGCTCGGCTCCGCGCAGGCTGGCTGGTGAAGATTATGGAGAAGGACAACAAGACGATAACAGACTGGATCGTCACCAGCGTGCGTTGCAGCTGGAAGGGCGGTCAATACACAATGGATTTGCAAATGGAAAGGAGGGGGTAGCCTATGCAGGCAGCATTACAGAAATTATTTAAAGGTGCCCGTGATGGGCTGACAGATACAAAAGTGGAACTCGGTAACCTTCTTTCGCTGTCTCCCCTGTCAGTAAAACTGGACGAGGATCCAGCACCGCTTGAAGAAAATGAGCTGGTGAGGCTGAATCCCACCGGCTGGTTCCCGGAAGACGTGGGAAAGAAAGTGGCCGTCATTCGCTGTACAAACGGCCAGTATCTTCTTCTCGGGGTGGTGGGATAGATGTTTCCTGAGCTGAGTGGAGACGAATCGCGGCTGGTGCAGTCACCAGATAACCCAATCCCCTGGACATACAAGTTTGACTGGCAAACAAAGCAGCTACGGCAGGGGCCTGACGGCAGGTATTTGCGAACAAAGACGTACGCTGAATACCTGGAGGAAGCAGCAAAGAAGATACTCAACACACGCCGATTCCGTTATGAGATTTACTCCGAACGCTACGGAGTAGATTTCTTGTACGAAATTGGGCGGATGAGGTCCGGTATGTCGCTTCCGATTATCAAAACACAAGCGGAAGAAGCGCTGGAGGCTCACAGTGAGATTGAACGGGCCGAGGTTACCGACATTCGTTTTGAAGACAATCGGGTTATTTTCTCGCTTGAAATTGAGGGCGTACGAGGCACAACCAGAACGGAGGTGAGCGCATGGCGACGATAGACAAACCAGTAATGCCGATTTTACGAGAGACACCGGATCAAATCTATCAGCGTATTGTGAACAGGATGTACGAACTGGCTCACCAGCGCGGGGAAACGCCACCAGCGACAGAAGAAGGGGAAATATTTTACGACTTTGAATACCCCTTGGCCGTAGAAATCAGTGAACAACAGCAGCTACTTGAATATGGCTTTCTACAGCACTTTTTGCCCTGGGCTGACGGCGAATACTTGGACGCTTGCGGGGTATTTTTTGGTCTTCCCCGAAGTGCAGGGGAGGAAGACGAGCATTATCGGCAGCGCCTTATTGATCGAGCTCGTTCAGAGGAAGGAGACGGGCGTCGTCAGGATTACGAGCGCTGGGCTCGGAACGTGGAAGGTGTGGGCGGGGCTGTGGCGATTGAGAAAGCAAGGAACGACCTGTCCATCGACGTCTACATTACGGACCTAAACGGCCAGCCAGCCACAACAGAATTGGCGAAGCAGGTCCGTGACAAGATGGAAGACAAACGGCGCGCTCTGCACGACCTGCAGGTATTTCCGGCCAAAGTTTTCCCTGTCAACGTATCTGCGCGGATCGTGCTGCGTCATGACGCCGAGTTGGATAAGGTACAGGAGCTGATCGCCAACCAAATCAAGACCTACTTGAAAGGGCGTTCCCAGATCGTTTACCAGCAGATCGGGGCGCTCTTCTTCGTTGACGGCGTAGAAGACTTCACTGATTACACTTTGAACGACGGGGAAGCCAACCTTACCGTACCGCTGGATGCTATCGCTTCCCTCAACTTGGCGGTGACAACATGATTCCAGAACGATACAGGCGGATGATGCCGCCCTACTGGTACGGGAACGAGGTTGCGGAATACCACTTCGAAGGCACCGCGGCAGCGGTCGACGCCTTCAGTGCGCAGCGCGAGGACGTACTGCGGCAGTTCAGCCCGTGGTCAGCAACTTGGGGGCTGGACATTTGGGACTGGATCTATTTCGGCAGAAAACAGTCCCTGAGCACCGAGGAGCGACGCAAGAACATCCAGCAAAAACACTGGGCATATCTCGGATTTACCCCCAGTGTGCTGCGGGCCATTGGTTACAGTGCTTCCACGCTGAAAAACGTCCAAATGACGGAGGATTTTCTGGGGAAGGTCATCCATTACGTCTATCTGATCGAGGACCAGTTTGATACCCGGCACGCCGTCCAGTCAGTGGAAAAAATTCGTCCGGTTCATTGCAATGGCGTCTCTTTTGAGCCAGTTAGCGGCGAAACACTGACCTTCGTGGATAACGTAGTTGTCGGCATCAAGGAATACCATGCCGTATCTGAGTTTCGAGTCGGCATGACGCCGATCAAGCGTTACGAGGAGGTGCTCGTCTGATGCATAAAGACTATCTTGCGCTTGCCAGAAACGACCTGTTGTCGCGCATAAACGGCGGCAGCATCTTGATTAACGATACGGTGTCTGTGCCAGTAAAAAGCGCAGCTATCTCGTCCCATCCCATTGTTGGTTTTCAAAATGCGATCGCCCTGCAGGTGCAAGCTCAGCATGTAGACTCTGTGCCGGTAATTGGGAACTTGAAGCTGCTGACATCGGACGGTGTAATCGTATCGGAAAAAGTTACACAGATAACAGCCAGCGGAGCGCAGTTTTTTTCCCTTACATTCGTTGTACAGGTGAAAGGAGGAGGACAGTAGATGCCCTATCAAGCGAAAACAGACTGGAATTACAATGATCCGGTTACAGAGCACGATATCAACCGTTGGGAGAAGGGCATTGTGGACGCTCACATAAGTATAGAACAGCTCTCAGTAGACGTTTCGAATTTGCGAATTCGTATGACTACACTGGAATCGATCCTGCCAGAAAACTTTCTGTATAACAAATTCGATGACGATCTTTCGACGGTCAATTCAATCCGAGTGATTCGTGGCTATTACAACGAAGCGGCCAGCCGCTTGGAGGTGTAGGCAAAATGAGGAAACCTGCCAATAACGGCCATTTGCGGAAGGGAGCGTGTGATGCGTGTATAGCTTATATAAAACTATATCCTTCGAATCTGCTAAAAGCGCGAGTCTATATCTTCAAGTAGATGCAGGTGAAAGCGATATTTATGCCTCTTCAAGGGACACACAGGACAATTTTTACTACGGAGGATTCTTCGGCGTAGCCATTGATTACACGAAATACAGATATAAAGTTGTATTCAATGGAGAGGATTCGAGTAAGCAACTGAGCATAGAGAATATCAATAAGACTGGGCGGTATAAAACCCCCAATACGATTACTCCAGCAATAGGTGGTGGAGCTAAGCAATACTTTCACTTGTATCGAGAGTTATTAAATAATCCACCGACACTGTCCCTGACGTCCCCTGCCAACAATCAAACATTATCGGAAGGTCAAACGATCTACACAGGCAACAACGACTTCACGATCCGGCTGACCGCAGATGACGCCGATCCGGCTGACACACTGGAGTACCAGATCAAGCTGAACGGCGTAATCAAGAGAAACTGGACACCGATTACCAGAAATACACCCGTCGATTACACGTTCCTGAAAGCGGACTACACGAAAGACCGTAACTCTTTCACGGTTACTGTCCGGGATTCGCAAGGCGGGCAGACTGTTTTCAATGGGTATCTGGACAAGGTACAGGGCTTGCCGGTCAACGTTGTTTCTTCGGCATACCTCGTTTCGCGTATGTCACCGCCTGTTCGTTTGAATAATGGCTGGTTGGTTGGGTGTGTAATCGATAATGGTGTGAGCAGTGGTGGCGTATCCTATAGTCTTTTATATGTATCCAGAGACAACGGGAAAACCTGGACGTATGGAGCAGGTAGAGGGTGGACAACGGGTTCATTTTCTTCGTTGAATTCTATGGTAACCAATGGAAAATTCGTGTATTTGCTGTTTTGTAGAACGACAGGTCCCACTATCTACCTCCAAAAATATGATCCGGAAACAAATGCAATATTGGAAACAGAGATGATATTAGATAGTGATCAAACAGCTATTAATAGCGTATCTATCGCAATCACCCCGGACAGCACAAAACTCTGGTGGGCAGCC
>NZ_RHHO01000064.1 GCF_003710865.1 Brevibacillus borstelensis
CCCTTGATGGTTCGTTCCTGGCGGAATAACTGGGACGAGATCGCCACTTTCTTTAAATATCCTCCCGAGATTCGAAAGCTGATCTATACAACTAACGTCATCGAGAGTTATCATCGACAGCTTCGAAAGGTGACAAAGGGAAAAGCCATGTTTCCCACAGACGATGCCCTTTTGAAGATGTTATATCTCGTAACCATGGATGTTCTGCGAAAATGGACGGGACGAGTCCAGAACTGGGGCCAGATTCTCTTACAGCTATCCGTTTTCTTTGAAGATCGGGTACAGCCGTACATCCGTTAGCAAATGAAAGGCTTCATCCCCGAAGGGATTATCTTTCTCTCCACCAACGCGTCAAGGGTTCGCTTCGCCTCACGCCCTTGACTCTATTGGCTCCGAAAAAGATGTCCCAATTAGGGGGATGAAACCTGTTCATATATCGGTTGATTGAGTTTACACAAAAATCTTGACAGACCCGCTGTTTACAGTAATTTTTACTGCCCCACCTGTCGGATATTCGGCGAAACATCTGCTCCTCCTTGATAAAAAGCAGCTTCCCTACGGTTTTAGCCGACCCACCGACGATATAATCTTGATCTACTTTTGAAACAGAACTGAGAAACCTTTTTCCCAAACCCATGATAATCTTGTACTGTAAGCAAATATGGAAAGCCACCCGGAATCAATCCGAGTGGCTTTTCTGTTTTCTTACCATGGATGTCCGGCTTTCTGGCTTATAACGATTCAATGGGGTGGTGGTGCTTTCAAAGGTGGTTAATACGGGAAGCAACGTAGAGCAGTCAACCATGGATGAGTTGGTAACAGTGAAGTTCAACCAATTAGCAAGGAGGTTTGTTCCGAGTGGGAAACATGGGCGATGATGTATTCTCGGTATGCAGCTGGCTGAATCTCGCAACGGGCATTCCAACCGAAACATTCAGGGCTCCAGATGAGTTTCAACGCCCATTGTGGATCGTCGAGGAGCCCTCGCGCACCGCGGAACCACGTAGGGCAGATGTCTATCGGGAAAAGGCGACAATGAATGTTGTCCTGATGGCAATGGATGATAAACAGCTTACGGATGTGTCTCTGCTGATTAGACAGAGTCTTGCAGACCGGGGCTGGATCCTCCCGCTCTACAGTGCAGACAAGCAGCAGGTAGGGTTTCTGCGGGAATGTCGATTGACGATGTACAAACCAAATGGCTTTGACCGATCAATCGAGCTTGTGTATACGGCATATATCCCGTATACCCCGATGGAATACGATCCATTGGAAGTGATTCATCGACGGTACGATGAGACATTAAGAAAAGGAGACAAGATGTATGGCTCGCGCAAAATCAAAGGAAATTGACATGGACCAAGCATCGGTAACGTATGCGAAAGACCAAATCATGAAGGTGGCTGAGCAAAAGTTTGGGGTAAACCGAACCGAAGCAATTGCCGCCTTTTTTGATGCACCGGCGGAGATGACGGTCGCCGAGGCAGAGCAATGGATTCAGAAGTTTAAGGAAAGGAAGGCGGTTTAAATGGCGGGACTATATCAACCGGGAGAAGAAAAAGCGCTGTCCGGCGTGTACTCTTTTTTAAAGTCGTTTATCAAAGAGCAGACAACAATGGGGATTCGCGGGAAGCTGGCTCTTCCTATCGTGGCTCATTGGGGGCCGATCGGGGAGTTTGTAACCGTCCGTACAAAAGCCTCTGCTCAGAAAATTTTTGGTGCGACGGAAGAATTTGAGTTGATTTGGGCGTCCGATCCGCATCCGACAGAAGTTTTGCTCTATCGGGTGGCTGGTGAGAGCGCTGCTGCCGCAAGCGCAACATTGAAGGGCGCTGCCACCGAAGTTTTGAAGGTGGAAGCAAAGCACAAAGGCGAGTTGGGCAACAGCCTGAAAGTTGTCGTACAGCCTAATCTCATCGACCATACGAAAATCGATGTACTCGTTTATCGAGGTGCGGAGTTGGTAGACAATCAGACAGGCGGGACCGTCGACGAGCTGGTCGAAGCTTTCCAAGGCAGTGAATTTGTTGTACTCAAAAAGCTGGCCGATGGGCTGCCTGATCCAACGGCGGGGGTCATCCTGTCTGGCGGAAACAGCGGAACAAGCGTGGAGGCCACAAAGTATACCGCCTATCAAAACGCTTTGGCTACACAGAAAGGCAAATTCGGTGTGTTTACATTGGGAATCGCCGACCCGGCTTTGAACGCTGCTGCAGAGGACTGGACGAAGCAGCAATGTGAGATCGGAAACTACGTCAAGTTTGTTTTTGGCGGCGACAGCAACAGGGATAAAGACAAGAAGGCGACCATGAAAGCATCTACGGATGCCAACCATATGGCCGTTGTCAATGTGGGGAGCGGGGTTCACTGGAGAGGAAAAACCTATCACAGTGCCAAGCTTGCTATCTATATTGCCTCACTCATGGCATCCATGCCGCTCAATTATACGATGGCTCTGTACATCACACCATTTGAGTCTCTGACTGTGGAGTGGGATGAAGCTACAGACTTGATTGAAATGGTACAAGCTGGCGCTCTCATGCTGAACACGGACAACAACCGGGTGATCATTCAGGAGCCTGTAAACACGCTGACGATTCCGGGGCCCAACCAGTCAAAAGACTACGGAAAAATCCGAGTAGCTGATACATTCCATACCATTTTGCACGCGGAAGAGAAGGCAGGAAAGGAATGGATTCGTCAGCAGCCCAATAGCAACAGTCCTGCACGGCGTGCGGCTTTTTGTCAGATGATGAAACGGGAAGTGTTCAAGCCTCTGGCAATGCTTGAGGTAATCGCTGATGACTACGAGTACATCGAGGACCCGGATTACCACGGGGATAACGCCATTTATACGCCGGCTCGCAACGCTGGACATTTTATCGCCGGCTTCCGCCACCAAGATGCGCTCGAAAAAATCTATATTTACAACAAATCGAATTGAGGTGAAGTGGCATGGCAGCAACTTTTTCGGGTACCCATGGGCATTTTTACAACCAAAACGGCAAAGAGCTTCCGGAATGCATCGGATTTGAGCTTACCGAGGAATTTGAAAAAGGAGAAAGCAAGCGTGCGGGTCGACTCCGCAAAAGTCACCGCGTATTGTCTTCTTCGGTCAGCATGACTGCTACTTTTGAACGGACGGCAGACGTCCAGGAAATTATTAAGGAAATCGCCGCTAATCCGGAAAAGAAGGTCAATTTTATCGGCGAACTAAATGATCCGGTCGCTGGGAAGTATCGTGTCGCTGTTACTGGCTTTTCTCCCGACTCCCTCGTTTTGGCAAAATGGGGGCATGGCGAGCTGGATGAAGACACGACTCTGGAAGGCACAGTCGACGACTACGAGTTTATTTAAAAATAGGGGAAGAGGAGGAAACAACCGTGAGTGAATTTTTGACGATGGAAGAATTTTTGAGTATGGACACCCAGGAGCACGTAAAGGATGTATGGTTGTGGAAGCGCAGAGAGGTTGCGCTTCCCATCCGCTCCGTATCTGGCGAGGTATATTTCAAGGCAAGAAAGGCGGCACTGAAGGTATCCGTGTTGGGCAAAAAGGGCAAAGCGGAGCGCAAAGTCGAGTTTGACGACCTGCGTCAGAAGGCGGAGATTATTATTGCCGGCATCGATACAGAGCGTACCGACTTCCGCATTGACTCTCCGCAGGTACTCGCCAAATTCGGCAAAATTGCAGCTGTTGACGTCATTCCTTGCATCTTCCGACCAAGTGAGATTGATTCGCTGTACGAGGCCATTGCCCGAATCAGCGATTTTGCCGACGACGAGGAGGCAGAGGAAGAGGTAAAAAACTCATAAAAGAGAGCCCTGAGCTGGCTCTCTATTCGTATATTTGGCAAGAAAAAAATATTTTCCCGCACGAGATTATGCAGCTCACAGAGCGGGAGAGACAGTTCATCTTAGTTTCGACGGCGATGGAGATTGAGAGGAAAGCGGAGCAAGCCGAGAAAATGGAGCGAACGAAAGGACGACGTATGAAAGGGAGGAGGAGGTAGCCGGTGGGAAACAGTACAAGTCTCGAAATACAGGCAAATACGCCTAAGCAGCTCTCCTCTTTCATGAAGAGCTTGAACAGCATCCTTGATTTATTGGAAATAGTGGATGATGCAGCTTCTGGTTTCGGGAGGACCATCAGTCGTTTTACCCACATTTCCATTGTGAATGTGTCCGTTGCCTTTACCCAGGTTCATCTTGAGGCGGCAAAAGCAGCCAATAAAATAATCCAGTTCGAACAAGCAGTTGATTCTGTTGACAGCAAGAAGATCGACCATTTGGATCGGGCTTTGCAAAACTCGGGGAAGGCTGGAGCAAACGCAGCGAAATCCCTAGAGTCCATGGAGAAAGCTGTCACTAAAATGAAAGAATTAGGAGGTATTCTCTCAACTGCTGGGCAGATAATAACTGCTGGTTTATCTGCTGCTGCAACATCAGCCTATGACATGGAGCAAGCCGTAGACATTCTACAGGCCAAAGTAAGCGCAACAGATGCGGAAATGAAAGCTATGTCCAAGTCTGTTTACGGGTTGTATACCTCCGGGCTGGTTGAATTTCCGCGAGAGGCAACCGAGTCTTTTGGGCGATTCCGGCAGCTGTTGGAAGGGACCGATCAGGAAATCGAAAAGGTAGCCGGGGGAGCGCTGGCTTTGGAGAAGATCTCCTACGGCAAGCTTGATCAGGACAATGTTACAAAAGCATTGGAAATGATGCAAGAGCAGTGGGGCACAGACCCGGTCAAAGGCCTTGATTTGATCACTGCGGCCTACAACAGAGTCGGGGATAAAGCTGGCGATATGCTGGATACCATTGCGAAGTATTCCCCGTTTTTCAAAGAGGCGGGGATGAGCGCGGAAAAAATGATGGGCATGTTTGTAGCGGGTACAGAAGCAGGGGCATCTAACTTCAGTAGTCTGGGCGAAGAGTTTAAACAAGGGTTTGGGAAAAATTTGAACAAGGCACTGGACGAAGGCGCTTTGAAGGCTCTTAAACCAATATTTGGAGAAGAGAAGCTGTTTTCTATGCTGGATCAAATCAAATCCGGAGGGAAAGAAGCTGAATCAGCCATCGCGGCTATTACAAAAGGGATTATGTCGCTGGAGGATCAAGCTGCACAAGACAACGTCATGTCAGCCATTTTTAAAGGATCGTATGCGGATCTGGGACGCGATGCTACTCTTGCAATGCTGAATGCAGGTCCACTGGAGGATTTTGCGGGCAAAACGGCAGAAATCACAGACAAGGTAAAGGACGAATGGCGAGCCATGGCAAATGAGATGAAGCTTGCTTTCCAACCAATCGGTGCTACCGTGCTGGATATTGTAAAGCCCATTGTTGGAGTAATAACAGAGCTGGCCAATGGTATCGGGGCTTTTACAAAAGAGCACCCGTTCATTACAAAAGTGGCGGTGTCTTTTCTGATGCTTGTTGCTGCCTTGGCATTGCTTGCTGGTCCGTTGATGTTCTTGGCGACGATTTGGATACCACTGACACAGGGTTTTACAGCAATGACAGGGGTTATGAGCGGCTTTGGGTTAGCTTCGTTGACTGCATTGTGGCCTATTCTCTTGGTTATCGCGGCTGTTATCGCGCTGATAGCGGCAGGATGGTGGTTATACGATAACTGGGAAATGGTTAGCACTTATCTAGTAGCAGCATGGGAATTGATCAAAAGCGTAGGTTTAGCCATTTGGGAAGGCTTATCTGCATACTTCACCATGTTAATTGAATTTTGGAAGGGAATTTTCACAGGGTTTATACAGTTCTTGACAGGGGATTGGTCCGGTGCCTGGGAAACGATTAAGACCACCTTCTTCAATGCTTTCACGACGATAGACGGGTGGTTTGGCGGATGGATCAGCGGTTTGTTTGAGAGCGGGCAAAAAATAATTACCACGATCGTAAGCGGAATTTTGTCGGTCAAAAACAAGATTGCAGAGGCTCTCCAAAGTGCATTTCAATGGGCAGATCAATTTCTCCCTCACTCAGATGCAGAACTGGGGCCGTTCTCGCGTTTGACTGAAAGCGGTATGGCGATTCCCGAGACGATGGCGATAGGAATACATGCAGCAGATGATTCTTTGGTAAATGCGATGGAAAGCAGCTTTAGTCAAGTGCCCAGCTACACACCTTCTTTGGCTAACAGCGAAATTTCGCAAGGCAAAGGGAGTCAATCTGGCCCAAGTCCAACGTATGTTGATTTCCGACCAACCATTCAAGTGTCGTTGCAGGCCAAAAACATGAACGATAAAGAGGATCTGTATCAGTTGGCTGAACAAATGGCCGAAACCATAGCTGAGAGATTACATCATGTTTTATCAGGAACCGGCACCGTTGCTCTTGAGTAAATAGACCTCCTTCAGAAAAATGGTTATTATAACGAATATAACCATTTTTAAAACTAAGGGGGCCTCTTCTATGTGGAAGGCGCTGGCGATTTTTTGTATTTTGGCTTTTCTTGTTTTGATAACTATGGCGGTCATAAACATGGTGAGAAAAACGGGGAGTGCCAAGCGGATGTTGATGTACGCAGTGGTTTCATTGGTTTTGGCAATCGTAGGGGCGAACATAGATGTAAACAGTAAAGAGACGGTAAAGCCTCAAGCCTATGAAGTGGAGGACGTCCCTCCATATTCGATCGCAGACGAACAAAGCGATAAATCGCAGAGGCACTTGCGTATAACAACGAGTGCGTCGGAAGAATCAGATCTAAGAAAGATTGTTCTGGACATCCGGAATAAATATCAAACGGACGAAGCAGTTTGGCTGTTTATTCACGAGCCGGATAAGAACCCGAATGGGAAAGGATTCGGTACCCTAATTGCTACGGCGAGGTTTGGAAATACCGAACTTGGGACTGCAGCGGCTGGGACTAAAAGTATTGAAGATTACTTTTTTGAGAAAAAGTAATTGAGGGGCTTACCCATTAAATGGAAAAATAGCTGTTTGCCTCTCAATCCGTACTGAGGAAGTTACACGGTATGGAAATTAATCTCGGCTAGTGTTGAACGAAGAATGCTAGGAGAATGGATGGCAGGTAAAATTTTTCCTGTATAGAATATTTTCCACTAAGGAGGGTATTGTGTATGGGTATATTTGGCGGAAAGAAAGAAACAAATAATGAGTCACGTATCTTAGTGATAACCTCTGATCGATTAAACAGGGACTATGAACCATTAGGGACCGTTATGGTAACATCCCCCAAAGTTACGAATGACTTTAATTTTATCATTGATTTAGTCGGGGAAAAGGCTAAAGAGCAAGGCGCAGATGCTGTAATTTGTTTTAGGTACAGTCTCAGTGGGGCTTTGCACACTGGCTACGGCACCGCAGTAAAATACAAGTAAATACCAAAAGACGCTCTTCATGCGAGGGGCGTCTTTTTCATTGGAGGTAGGTGAGATGAAAACCAAGCATCTTGAGTTTTGGCTCGCTTGGAACAACAACACGGAAAAGCTTCGGCTGCCCGTCATTCCGGCGACTATATCGGTAAAGACCGGACACGGTTTTACAGATATCGACCTTGTAGCTATTGGAGAAGCCACGATCATTGGTGAGCCAAAATTGGAGGAGTATTCATTCTCGACAATCTGGCCTGATCAATACGATCCGGGATTTTGTGACTACGACGGCTTCCCCTCGCCAGAAGAGTTCGTGTCGACCATCAAGCGCTGGAAGAACACCGGATACCCGATTCGTTTTACGGTGACCGGGAGCGACATCAATGTCCCTGTCACCATCCGAGATTTCAGTTACGAGTGGAATGGCTTTGATATTGAATTCAGCTTAACGCTGAAAGAGTATCGGTTCGTTACGCTGGAGAGCCGCTCCGTGAATATCCCTTTCCAAACGACAGGGAAAGGCAAACGCCCGGATACGAAAAAAGCCAAAGTTTCCTCTACAAAAAAAACGAGTGATGAGAAGCAAACTCTCGTTGAAAAATATCTCTCAAGATCGAAGTCAAAGGGAAAGGAGTAGATCCGGATGCTGCCCAGGTACCATTATGAAATCCGATTTCAAAAGCCTGGCCAACAGGCGGTTCGACTCCCTTTTACGGAAGCAACTTGGTCTGGAAGCCGTCAGGAGGCAAAAAGAACGCTCGCGGTCAAAACAAATAACGGACGAGACCGGTTTTGGCCAGACGCAGCTATCGAAGAAGGCGACCTAATGGAATTGATATCGTACGTATCAGGTTCGCCACGCACTCTGTTTACGGGTATGGTTGTTGATTTGGGGATCACGTCCAAGGGCGATCTGAATCCGGTTGCCTATGACTTCGGTTTCTACTTGTTAAACAACGATGTCGTTGTCGTGACCACAGGAGAACCAGCCGATCAGCTTCTCCTTCGTATTTTTGAGCAGCGCGGGATACCGGTGGGAGGGATCGGCAAGATGCCTCCGGTCGAAAAGCAAACGATTCGCGGAAAAAGCGTATGGGATGCGGTAACGGACATTTTGAATCAGGTGTACCGTTCATCGGGAATCCGCTACTGGTGCTGGATTGATCAGGGAAAAGCATTTGTGGGTACACAGCGCGGCCAAACCAAGCAATGGACATTGCAGCAAGGCAGCAACCTGCTAAGCGCAGAACGGAAACGATCGATAGCAGAAATGAGAACGGTCGTGAGAGTCATCGGAAGTGACAGTGAATACGTTTCTGTTCTTCACGATGAAGTAAACTCCGCCAAAGCCAAGCGGTATGGTCACCTCGTAAAAGTAATCGAATTACAAGACGAAGATCGCGACAACAAAATCTCGATAGCCAAACAAGAGCTGGAGAATCTGAGCCGCGTGAAGGAGCAGGCTTCCGTGACAGCGCTCGGGATCGATGATGTTATCGCGGGTACGCGGATCGAGATATACGAGGAGCTGACCAAGCTTTCCGGGATCTTCACTGTTTTTGGCGACAGCCATACGATCCGGCCTGGCTATCATGAAATGAAATTGGATTTGCAGATGGAGGTGAGCGGCAGGTGAATGGATTCCAAAAGCTGGCGTATGCCTTATCGAATCTTGGTCAAGACCAAGGAAGCAAAACATTCAAAACAGCTCCGAAAGAGATCAGGATCGAACTGGCTACGGTATTAACACCTCCACCCGATTTGAAAATCTTGATTGACGGCATGTCTGTTCCACTCGGGAAGGAATTCCTCACGGTGGCGGAACATTTGACACGCCACAAACGCATTGTGACCATCAGCCATCAAGAGATGGCCAAGCGAGACCTGGGAGATGCGAAACGGGAGGACTTTTTGGATACGGACGATCTGGCTGCCCCTTTCACATCGTACAAGCACAGCTATGTAGAGATGCAGTTTGAGGACGTTCTGAAGCCGGATGATAAGGTCCTCGTTCTTTCCGTCAATTCAGCTTACTACATTATGGACCGGGTGGTGGGGTTATGAGTATATTCCCGGAAATGACCCGGGTAGAAAACCCGGGAACAGAAGGAAAAAAGCCGATTGTCCCTGTATTGCGAACATATGCGTTTGACTTTGATGCAGGAGATTTTGTGCTCCGTCCAGGAGGGAAGCCTTCCATTATTGAGGGGGAGGCCGCGTTGATACAAAACGTAAAAAAAGCGCTCATGACTGACCGCTACACCTTCCCGATCTACTCATCGGACTACGGCAATGAGCTAAAAACGCTAATCCGCGGCGATGGCACAAGGGAATGGAAGCAGGCGGAAGCCAAACGGTTGGTCCGGGAGGCAGTTGAGTATCTGTTTGGGGTAGAGCGGTGCGAGAAGTTTTCATTCCGGTGGAGCGGCAATACGTTACAAATCTTTTTTTTATTGATTGTGGAAGACGGAACGGTGGAGATGGTGATCGATGTCTGAAACAGTAAAAGCAGTAAAGGGAATCGAGTCGGAATCTTTTGAAGAAATCTTGTATCGCTTGCTGCAAGCAGCCCCGGATGATCTGGATAAAAGCGAAGGATCGATCATTTACGATGCACTGGCCCCCATTGCCCTTGAATTGTTCATTCAACAGGAAAAGTTCCGGGAGATATTGGAACAAGCCTTTGCCGTAACTGCCAAAGGAGAGTATCTGGACCAGATTGCGGAAGATCATGGTCTAAAGCGGGCGCCGGGAGAATCGGACGAATCTTTGCGTGAGCGGATCCTTCAGCAGAAGAGAAACCCGGAGCGTGGCGGAGCGGAAGCTGATTATGTTCGGTGGGCCCTCAAAGTGACGGGTACGACTTACGCCAAGGCAATAGACATGGCAAGAGGTATTGGCACAGTGGACGTCGTCGTGGGCGGCACAATCCCCGATCTGGTGGAGCGAGTGCAGGAAGAGATCAATCGGCGCAAGCCAAGCGGAGTGGATGCAGTTGTACGCCGCGTTCGCATGCAAACGGTACCGATCATTGTTCAGGCGATTGGGATTGAAGCCGAGAAAGCGAAACAAGCGATTTTGGATTATACCCGAACAATCGGCGTAGGCGGAACACTTTACGCAGCCAGAATTTTGTCGGCAGTTATCAACGCAGGAGCAGCGGACGCATCCATGGTCACGCCGACCGAAAACGTGATTCTTTTCCCTGATGCTCAAATAGATCCGGTGGTGACGATCGAATGAGCACACCAGGTGACAAATTAATGGTCTATTTGCCCGGATACTACCGAAAGAGTCGTCATATCCGGGCAATCATGGATGCAGCGGGAAAAGAGCTTCCGGACGTTGACGGCGAACTGTGGAAGGCGTTTTTTGTCCATCTGCAATCAGATGCGTCACGTGAGTTATGGAGAAAAGAATTAGACGCCAAAGACGATGAAGAGTTGCTTGCCAAGCTGCGGTCAAACGGAACGATGAGCGTCGAGACACTCAAGACGCAAGGCTTCGGCTTGCAGGAATCGTATAGGCTGATGCCGGAGGCGGGGGTAGAACTGTCGGAATCGGGAGTGCTTGCAGACGGTTGGGAGTTTTCTCCGTTGTCGTCTGTTATCTATACGACACCGGAAACACTGGCTATTGCCCGTGGTCTTGTCGCACTGATGGGTCTGGCCGGATTTCGTTACCTGTTTTCCGTTTCATTGTCCCATCACGTAGAGTATCAACGTGGAACTTCTCGGGCAGGCATGAACCTGTACACCGCCGTTACGATGCCAGACAGGACCGACGATGACTTGAGCGGCAATGAAAAGCAGTCGAGTCATCACGTCGAACAGTACGCCCTCCATACTGCCGGGTGCGACCGGAAAAGCTGGTGGTCGCCAAATATCACGTTTCTTGAACAGGCGACCTATTTGACTCAAACATTACGGATACAAAAAAGCAATGTATCGATAACGACTTAGGGGGTGTTTCCCATAGCTACGAAAACAAGCGATGTAAAAGGGATGAAAACGTTCCAGGCCTTTAACCTGGTCAGAAACGGTCAAGTCTTTATAGCGGTAGGAAGAACTTCGCCTTGGGACAGCCATTCGCCCGAGATTGTTCCAGATGTGCAGTACGGTCAAACGATCTCCGAAATTGTGGCTCTCAAACGAGCCGACCAGGTGAGATTCGTCTTGCCCGACGACACAAACGGGACAATCGAACAGGTCGGGCAGAAATGGCGAATCATCGACGAGGAGGAAGCGCGGGCCACCGATTGCCGGTGGGTTTATATTCAGGCGTGGCTTCGATACGACGAGTTTCCGCTTTGCACATACCGTCAAACAGGGGTGTATGCAGGGACAGTCCTCGCTCAAGGATTGCCGGTAAACAAACAGGTTGCAACCATGGATGAAATCGTTGACTTGGGCTTTTTGTTAACGGTTACCAATCAATCGCCTGTTGAGCGAGAAGCGACAAACCGGGAAAGCATCGAGTACATTCTGGAGCTGTAAAGGAGGTTTATCATGAAACAGGTTTATAATCGCTTTGATCCTTCGAAACGATGGAAGTCTATCGATTTTGTCGGTGGCAGACGGATTCAAACCGCCGAACTGAATGAACTGCAGGCTATGTCGCTGTTCAGGGACAAGCAGATTGGCGATGTGATTTTTGGTGCCGGCCATATTATCGACGGCGGTCAACTTTATATCAGTGCAGACAAAACACTTTTGCGCATCTCTCCCGCCCGCGTGTATTTGGACGGC
Organism: Brevibacillus borstelensis; assembly: GCF_003710865.1. GTDB lineage: Bacteria > Bacillota > Bacilli > Brevibacillales > Brevibacillaceae > Brevibacillus > Brevibacillus borstelensis. The sequence continues at coordinate 12,100 of NZ_RHHO01000064.1, forward strand.
ATCATCCATGATCTGCCGGAAACAACGCTGACCATCAGCGGGGCGGGAGAGGAGAGCATCGGCCTTCGAGTCGAAACACGAAGCCTCACTTACGAAGATGACCCAACCCTGTACGATCCAGCGGTTGGGTTTTCCAATTACGGAATGCCCGGTGGACAGCGAACTATCATTGAACCGGCGTGGACACTAAACGATGAAGCGGCGACGCCGATGTTTCGACTGGTGGACGGGGAGTTGGTGACAGCGAAACTTCCGCCGGAGTTAGAAGGCTTTACACCGGTCTTTGCACGCCGTACCTATGATACGAACGGTTCCTTTTTGGTATCCGGCATGGATGGTTATATCGAGCCGAAGGATGCTGAAAATGTGACGCTGGTGGTCGATGCCGGACGGGCATATGTTCTCGGCTATCAGATTGACAAGCTCGTTCCGATTCGAGTATCCATACCGAAGGCGTTGGATACGAGAATGGTGGTCAATGAAACGAAGACGTACCTCGCTGGAACAAGCTATTATCCGCTTAATACCAAGCCGGTGAAGGCTATTCGCCAGGTGACTGCGACAGTTGAGCGAACCGATACGATCACACGCGGCAACGTGGCGGGCACTTCCGATATGTTGCCGAAAACGCCTGTCGTCGACATCGTTTCCGTGAGGGCGGGAAGCACCGAGTACAAGAAGAGCGTTGACTTTCAACTCTCCGGAGATACAGTGGACTGGTCCCTGGCTGGCGCCGAACCAGCCGGAGGCACCTCCTACACGGTTACGTATCGGTATACGAAAGTAATGGTCGAAGGAACCGATGTGGAATTGGAGAACGACGGCATCAAATGGCTAAGCGGAGACAAACCGGTCGTAGGGACGACATTCCAGACGACGTATGAGTTTTACTTGGCTCGCAAGGACGTTTACTATCTAACATTTGAGGGCGAAGTGAAGGTAATTCACGGTCAGTCAGACATCTCTCCTTATCCGCCATCGTCGCCCCCTGATGTCCTGGAGCTGGGAGAAATATATCTGCCTCCCAACTCCAATGCGGTCGTAGTGACCAACCGGAAGCCGAAACGGTTAACCATGTTGGAGCTCCGATCGTTATTGGATCGTCTGGAGCGGGCGGAGTACAACCAAGCCATCGCCGACTTGGACAGACAAGCCCAGATTTCCGACCCCACTCTCCTGAAAAAAGGAATTTTCACTGATAACTTTACAAACTTTGAACGGGCGGATGTGACGCACCCCCTTTTTGATGCCATGTTGAATCCGAGGGAGAAGGTGGTGCAGTTGCCGCTTGAGCAGACGTTTGTTGAACTGCAAGTCGAGCAGCAGGCATCTACGGTTCGATTCCATGAAAGGCTGGTGACACTGCCTTACAAGGAGGAAGTGCTGATCGATCAGACGTATGCGACCGAGGCCATGAACGTGAACCCTTACCAGGTGTTTGGAAATTTGGCGACGATCCGTCTGACCCCCTCTCACGATACATGGGTCGAAGAATCTATCGTAACCAAGAAGGTGTGGGGATGGTGGGCCGACTGGCGGACTACCGGAACGACACGAACGGAAACAAAAATGATTTTGGACGAGAACGTGCCATACATCAGGCAGCGAGAGATTACGGTATCTGGCGAGGGCTTTGAGCCGTTCAGCGACAATATCAAAGGGACATTTGACGGAATCCCGGTCCACTTGGTTCCGTTGAACGGAACATTGGCAGGGACGTTGCCAAATACTATCCGGGCGGACAAGAATGGCCGGTTCACATGCAAGTTCATGATTCCTCCTAATGTCCGTACGGGAACACGTGAAGTCTATCTATGGAACGAGGTGTAGAACATGTTTACCAAGCAAAACGAAGCAAAGGCATCCTATGTCGGAATAGGCCGCAAACAGGTCATTGAACAGACATTTTGGCAGATACCATCCTGGCGTTTGACGGACCCGCTGGCGCAGACGTTTATCCTGACGGAGGAGCGATATATCACTGCTGTGGACCTGTTTTTGGCAACAAAGGATCCGGCAGCCGATCTGACGGTGCAGCTGCGAACAGTCGTAAACGGTTATCCGTCCATGACTGTTCTGACATCCGTCGCGTTGAATCCCGATCAGGTGAACATCTCCAACAACGGCACCACGGCAACGAAGGTAACCTTCCCCGACCCCGTCCTGCTGCAAGCTAACACGGAATATGCCATCGTCCTGCTGACCCCTTCCTCGCAGTACAGAGCTTTTGTCGCCCGAATGGGAGCAAAAGACCTCATAACACAGAAACCAGTAGCACGTCAGCCATATGATGTTGGATTGCTGTTTTCCTCGTCCAATGGTTCGGCGTGGACAGCCCACCAGGATATGGATTTGAAATTTCGGCTGTATGGCGCGAAGTTTACCAGTGACGGCATTTTGCGGTTCCGTCCGATGGAAGTATCCCAGGCTACTCAGCTCGTGCTTGCCAGCAGCCAGCTCGTTCCGCAAAAGGCTGAACTGCAATGGCAATACTCAACTGATGAGATGTCGTGGTACGCGCTGGACGAGATCGATGTCACCAAGCTTGGGCAACCGACTGACATGATTCACGTCCGGGCTCTATTGAAATCAAAGGGCTCTTCTCCAGTCGTTCAACAGAATGTCGGCGCTATCGCTCTTGGATACAAGCCGGAAGGAATGTATGTAAGCCGGGAGATTACTACGAGTGCACCGTTTACGAGAATTACCGTTTATGTCGAACTGAGTACGCCAAGCGGTACGAGTCAGACAGTCGAATATTCCCTGGATGCCGGCAAAACATGGACGAGTATGGGCAGCGCAGTTGCACAGACACCGATTGACGCCGATTTTACGCAATTGAAGTTTGAAAAAACGGTTGCCTCTTCCACCAAGCTTCGCGTACGGATCAAACAAGGCTCGACCGTGCCGGTCGTGACGCCCAAAGCGCGAAATCTGATGGTTCATACATCATAAGGAGGATGTGTACATGCCGGTAACCAATGGACGAATTTCTCTTGACCCAGCCGCTCCCGATAGCCTGATGTCGGGGGCTGGCAAAATCAACAGAAACTTTGACTTAATCGATTCGGAATTTGCCAATGTCCAAGCAAATATTTTCAGCTTGAATACACGAGCTGTGCACGATGAACGCAATATCGTCGACCTGGCCATCGAGCTGGAGACCCTCAAGGGAGCCACTCTGAACAATGTGAATGCGAATATATACATCGAAACCTTTCGTGAAATCAGCGATATCAGGCTGTGGAGCGGGGTGTTTGATTCAACGGCAAAAAGAGTGGTGCTGAAATAGTCAGGAAAGGAGAGTAAGGGATATGCCGACTTTAGCAGTAGGCTTCTTGCAAGCGGAGTATACAGAGAGTTCGCATAATTATGCGAATGGAACCCTTAGGCAATACTTTGACGCAGCAACTACAGTTCCTCTGTTGTATGACAATGCAAGTTTGAATGATAGTGCATGCAAATATTTTATTTCCCCCGTCGAATTTCAGCTTGGAAATGTAAAGTATAAGGACTTTCATTGGGATTACGATTCCATTAACTTCTTGGAGAATGTCCACAACATTACTTCTGAAACTGTCTGGAAATCTACGTATACCGGCTGGGCGAATGGCCAAGTAATTGATTTGCAAGGTGACGGTTCGAGAGCTGTGGTAGTAAACGGGGGCTACTCCTCAAGAAGCACAAGAAATATTGGAACCGCCGTCAGTGACGGCGGTACCGGCATTTCGGTGCCTAAACGCACAAACGGATACTACGATTATGTACCTCGGGCGATTATTTTTACAGAGCCCCATAGCGGCGATTCGTACAGTAAGCTTGCCGTGCGGGCAAACACCCGGAGAATCGTCATTTATCTCTATTCGCAAGCGTATTCTGGCAGTACCTTTTGGCATGAAAAAGTCTATGATATCAACCTTGACGCAAAGGCGTTTGATATTTATACCAATTGTTCCGTTACCACAACTCCTTTAACCGCATTTGCTGTACCTTCTTTGGCAGAATCGACCTCGGCGGGAGGGGTTGCTACCGCTACAAAAGACACGATGTCAACATCGCCAAGCACAAAAAAGCTGTTTACGATCAGCCTAAATGTTAACCCAAACAGACCATCGTCCGGCTTTACCGTAAACGGAACGAGTGCCTCAACATCCGCTTCCTCCCCTGCCGTCGTGTCAAATACGCTGTTGCCAAAACTGGCATGGACGTTCAGTGATGGCAATACAGGAGATTATCAGTCTGCCTTTGATATTGAAATTGTGAATTCTTCGACCAACGCGGTCGTTGTTTCAAAGTACCAATCATCAGGTTATCAGTATTACAACGTTTTATCAGCCGATAATCTCTCGTACAACATTTTATACAAATACCGTGTACGGACCTATGACCGTTACGGGGCATCGAGCGACTGGTCAAACTATTACTTTTTCAAACTAAATCGATCGCCAAACGGCTCAACGGGCATGACTCCAGCCGGCACATCTGCTTCGCCTTCCGTCCAATCAACCCTCACGCCAACGCTTAGCTGGGTATTCAGCGATCCTGACGGGACAGGCGATTCCCAATCGGCGTACGAGATAAACCTGATGGATGGGACCAATACGGGCATCGCGGTGTGGAACAGCGGAAAGGTCGCAGGCGGAGCCCAAAGCGTAATCGTACCGACGGGCAAACTGTCTCCAGACAAACTGTATGCATGGCGTGTGAGGACATGGGACCGTTATGGTGCCGTCGGTCCTTTCACCAACTATCAATATTTCCGGACGACGAAAAAACCGGTATTTACGCCAAAGTCTCCTATTGGTACAAGGACCTTCCCATACGGAACAAACGAAACGCCGCGGCTCGAATGGACGTACAGTGATCCTGAGGGGCACGGGCAGCGCTCTTTCCGCATCTATATTCGCGATGTTGCAACCAATGGGGTCGTTCATGACTCAGGGGAAATTATGGGGACAGCAAACCGCTATGATGTTCCCGAAGGCATCCTTGAGCCGGGCAAAGTGTACGGATGGTATATGAACGGCAGCGACTCCACCGTCATGTGGAGTGACATGTCAGCAGAAAACTTCCTGATCACAAACATACCTCCGAAACCGCCCATGATTACAGGACCGACGGAAAATGTACGAGAGGGAAAACGCCCTGTTTTTGAAATGGCGATCAACAATGACCGCGAAGGAGACAAGCAGCACTATCAACTGCAAATCGCTGAGGATGCAGCTTTTACGGTAGGAACGCTGTTATTCGACACATCGGTTGATCGGACTGGCTGGGAGGTGTACGACGGTGAGTCATGGACAGCTTTCCCAGCGGAGGGTGTCCGCTATCGAAAACAACTGGTAGTGGACTCTTCATTCGCGGGGGATCGCGGAAATGTTCCGAGTGCATTTTGGCGCTTGCAGGGAACGAAGGGAGTCAATGACTACGTCGACATGGCCGCAACACCAAAGACCGGAAATAATGCACTGCGGGTCATTAACAATAGTGGTACTGCTCCTCTTGGCGTTTTGCAGGAATTGAAGGGATGGAAACCGGGAGATAGACTGAAATTGCAGGCAACGGTTTTCGCCATTCGTTTACACTCTGGTGCCCAAATCCACATTGATCTTCTCGGCGTAAAGAAGGATTCGACGATTGTGATGAACACCAACGGGATCGTTCTCAGTGGGGCTACGACCAAGTATGAAACGTATATGGATGAAGTGACAGTTCCACAGGATTGCGACGTCCTGTATGTACGGGCATATACGAGCGGAGCCAATACGGCCAATACTGAGTTTTGGGTTGATCAAATTACTGTCGATATTGTTTCACCAGCAACTTATACCACCGTTCGCTTTACGCCGCAACACGATCTTGTCGAAGGCAAAAAGTACTACTGGCGAGTAGCGGGGATCGATGCTACCACAGGTACGATGGGGGACTGGTCGAACCAACGCAAGCTCAAAAATGAATTAGGGACTTCAGGCAGCATGCCGAATACGACTGATTGGGGCGTCAAGGATGCATCGCATCTTCTGGATGCAAACGGCAAAGTCGTCGGCATCAACAGCATGAAGGTTTCCATAGCTGCAGGAAAGTCATCCGGGTCCATTTACAAACGAGTGTCGCTTCGCGGCGGAAGCTGTTATTTTGTCGGAGGCTACGTGAAAAACGGCAATGCCAAAAAGGCATGCCTGAAAATGTATGGCGTCGGGGAGTCGGCTGGTGTTACGGACCAGGTCCATTACAAGTTCGAGTGGTTTAAAGCAAAACCTGCTTACGACACCACGGTTGATCTGGAATTGATGGTTGAAGGCATCGGTGGGCAGTACGCATTCTTTGATGGAATACGCGTTTATGAGGTTCCCGAGGAGGAATACAAGCAAATCGGGAAAGATCCGGGATGGACAGGGGAAAATCTGGCCTTGAAATTTCCGTATCGCAGTGGAGAGGCTACGATTAACACCCCCAGTACTGTCCGGATTGGGGACAGGCTTCAATTCGAGTTAAAGAAGCCAATTGTAACCAGTGATGTTGTCAAGCGTTTGGTGCTCAACGCTGTGCGTACCGTTCCTTTGACCTCTTCGATCGTAGAACGCATACAACAGAATGACGTTCGGCTGAGCTACACGGGAGTTTGGGAGGATTCGCCTCTTCCTGGCTACGACATTGGCGGACGTCACACCGGTGTCACAGCTGCGGGGACGGTTGAGTTTACATTTACCGGAAATGGCATCAGGTGGGTTGGGGCGAAGCATGGCAATTGCGGGATTGCCAGAGTTTATATCAACGGCATTCCAGTAAGAGATGTTGATTTGTACACAGCCAGCATCGATCCGGAATACGGAACGTTATACGAAAAACTGGACCTTCCGTATGGCACGCACAACATCAAAATTCAGGCCCTTATGGAGAAAAATAAAGAATCGTCCGGAACCGTTATTTCACTTGACTACTTTGAGGCAGTGACGACAGAGACACCGGCGAAACTCAAGGTCGAAGCGACCAACAATGGAATGGATGCTCTCCCGCAATGGGAAGATATCACGTCCTATTTCCTCAAAGGCTCGTATTATGACTTTGTCAACAAGGCCAAGACGGCTATACAGTGGGGGCTGAACATCAAGGTTACCATCGAAGCGAACGGCTCATTCAGTCCCGTTGAAATTGACGGATTTGGTGTAAGCTACGAATAGGGAGGAAGCCGATGGGAAAGCACATTAAGCAAACGGATCTTGCCGAGCTTCGGTTTCGGCAGCAGGTCGAGACGAATCCTGATTTGACTGATGCTTATGAAGCGATTGCCGCTTTATACGAGCAGACACTTTTGCAGCAAAAGGAACTGGCAGCATTACGGGAAGAACTCAAGACGACGAAGGAAGGGATGTAACGATGGTTGCGACTTACATGGTAAAAGTATTCGCCTATTTGATCAAAGCCGGACGCCGCGAGATTGAGACGCTTCCGGAAGAATATCAAGCTCCGGTTGCCGAGCTTTTAGCCGCACAAGTTGAACAACAATAGCGGACGCCATTCCTCAACTACGAGTGAAGGCGTTTTTTTATGGGGAGCTGCGGCTCCCCGACTTTTTTTCCTAAGGGAGGGATGATAAGCATGAAAGACTCAATCATATCTGGTGCAGCTGGCGCCGCTTGTATCTCGGCTTTTCATTTTTTATACGGAGAAAATCCCGTGAGGATGTTAATCATGACATGGTACGTCTTTCTGATCGCCATGGACTGGATAGCGGGATACAGGGCCTCCAAAATTGATGGTTCTTACGCATCCGAATACGGAATCAACGGAGCTTTTCGGACAGCATTCCTGCTCTTCATGCCGGCAGTAGGTCACCTGATCGATACGGTAATCGGAACACCGGGGATTGGCTTTGGTTTTCTGATTGCGGCATTCGGCTTGCACATTTGGAAAAGCATGACGGCCAATGTGGTTCGAGCTGGTTGGGAAAAGTGGGTACCGGAGTGGGCGATGAATGCCGTTTCGGATGAGATCGAACACAAGCTGGCCAGAGCCATCAAGCGGAGACAGGAGAAGGAAAAGTATGGGGATGGTGATATGTCGTGAAGATAGCGATAGATGCAGGACACGGCCCGGAAACACCGGGAAAGCGAACGCCGGACGACAGCATGCGGGAGTTCCACTTCAACAGCGTGGTCGCCCGTTATGTCCGTGATGAATTGAAACAATACGATGGGGTAGAGACGCTGTTTACCCACGCTGACGACGGCAGCCGGGACGTGCCGTTACAGGAACGCACAGACAAGGCCAACGCCTGGAGGGCAGATGCATTCGTCTCCATTCACGCAAATGCCTTCGGGAATGATTGGAACGACGCAAACGGCATCGAGACGTTTGTCTACACATCGCGGCCTCCCGCAGCCGTAAAGCTGGCCGAAGCCGTTCAGCGTGCGCTTGTCCTCGCTACCGGCCGGAAGAACCGCGGGGTCAAAGCAGAGAATTTCCATGTGCTGCGGGAAACAAACATGACCGCGATCCTCGCCGAGTGCGGGTTTATGACCAATAGGGAAGAAGCTGAGCTGTTGAAGAGCGATACGTACCGGCGTGCGTGTGCAAGAGCGATAGTAACCGGGCTTGCTGAAGTTTATGGGTTGAAAAGGGCAATCGCTGCAGGTACGCTGCCTCAGAAGGTAACGATTGAAATAAACGGAGTTCGGCTTTCGGCTCAGGGGTATCTCCAAAACGGAGTTTCCCTCCTGCCTGTTCGAGCGGTTGCGGAAGCGGTTGGAGTGGTACCTGCATGGAATCCAGCGGCGAAGCAGGTCAGCGTAAATGGGCTTGCTTTGAACGGAACGATTGAGTCCGGGACGGCATATGCTCCCGCTCGAGAGCTCGCCTCGGCACTTGGCTTGAAGGTGGAATGGGACGGAGCCACAAAAACTGTAAAACTGTCGAAAAGCTGCATATGTCGATGAAAAAATGAGAAGAGCCCTCCTGCGGAACCATCCGGGGAGGGCTTTTTGCCGTGGCAGCTGCTTGCTCGGCTTGTCGTAAAGCCGCGTACGTTCTAAACTGGCTCCTTCTAAACCACCCGCCTTTCAAAAACAACAATTTCAAAACGATTTGTTAATGCTTTTGGCGAGGCGACGTATTAACATACGTAAAACTTCCCTATACAAGATGGACAAATGGGAAGGGAGAAAGGCAGAAAGGAGGAAAGGAGTTGGAAAGTGCCAGAGTACATATGGAAATCTGCCACGATCAAAAAGACAGGCTCCGTGAGGGTGTTTTATCTACAGAGCAGTTTTCTCAAATTTACGAAATATACTTCGATCGCGTGTACAAGTATATCTGCTACCGGATTCACAATCAGTACGAGGCAGAAGATATTTGCAGTCAAGTTTTTGAAACGGTCATCTCCAAATACCACAGTTTCTCGGAGGAAAAAGCAAAATTTGATGTATGGCTGTTCGCGATTGTCAGAAACACTGTGACAGATTACTATCGCGCCCGGAAAAAAAGATTCCACTTTTCGCTGGATTCCATAACAGAGCTGATCATGCCCAAGCCGTCTCCCGAAGAGCTGGCAATCCGGGACGATGATCATCAGGCACTGTTTAAAGCACTGGCAAAGCTGCGCGATAAAGAACGCAATATTATCGCAATGAAATTCGCTGCCGGTCTGAAAAATTCAGAAATAGCCGAGCTAATGGGTGTAAGCGAGTCCAATATCGGTGTCGTGGTCTACAGGAGTTTAAAAAAGCTACACAAAATCTTGGAGGCAGGTAGGTTCAAGGATGAGTGAAAAACATGATCCGAAGACATATGGAAACGTCGTTGAATTGCTTGAAAAGGCGGAGATCAATAACAGCTTGGCCAAGGAGCGCATTTACAAGCGTCTGGTAAACAAAATCGAGACGGGAACCATTCAACTCCAAAATACGAAAAAGGGTGGGAAAGCTCTGATGAATAGAAAATGGAAAACGGCCGCTGCGGCTGCTGCTGTTATAGTTCTCATTGGCGGTGCGCTTTCGACGACCTCCTACGCGCAAGGCATGATCCAGTCAATCCTGGCACGTTTTCAAGTTGGGAATATGGAAATTGTCCAATACAAGGAACTGCCGGTTTCTGAAAAGAGTGTATCGGCCGGGCAGGATAGGGGAGCGGATTCCGCAGTGACAGAATGGCCGGCATCTCCAAAGCTGACTCTGCAGGAAGCTCGCTTGGCAACAGGCATGAATTTCCCCGCGCCCTCCTGGATCGCAGATTATGAATACGTCAACACTGTCATTCACGGAAAAACCATGGTGGAAGTACAATACAGTCACGGCGAGAAAACGGCTGATTTCTTGATCTCTCAGGGCGGTGAAAATGGCATCGGCACTACTGACCCGGTCAAGACTGAGGTTATTGAAGGGGCCAAGGTCTATTTCGCGAACGGTATCGTGATTTGGGAGCATGAGGGATTCACGGTAGAATTGTACACTCGTGATGATTTTGACACTGCAACGCTCGGAAAAATAATCAAGGGCTTTGCGGTTGGAGCGCCGCCTACGCAAGAAGAAATCGATATGGCAAAATCAAAAGGGGACAGTATGACGCAAACAGAAAAAGCCGGCCCTGCCCCTGCCCCAGCGTCTAAGAATTAATCGGAGTCTGATGTCGGCTTCGTCTCCCCAAACAGTGTTCAAGCTTTTATGTTATGGACGAACCCGGTTCTCTACGTTTTTGGAGAACCGGGTGTTCATTTTTTGATCGTTATAAAGCAACAAATTGAGGTCTTTTCCCGCAAGACGCAAATGTTGGCCTAGCGTGTTAATGAAAAAGGCACTGGCGGTTCGTTTGCGATGATGGCTAGCCTGCCGCTATATCGAGGCAGCGGCCGGACGCGCGCCTTTCGCGAACACATTGCGGCGCTGCACGGCGGTGGTCGGACTACATGCTTTGTTGCAAGACAAGTATCTATCCTGCTCTTCCCCACATAAGGTATGCATAGGCAATCATCCAGAAGGGGAGTAATTTTGATGGGCTATTACGTTGCGGTTGAACAAAATGTAAATCTTTACGTGGAGGATCTCGACCCGGGCAATGGAAAACCAGTGCTGTTTATCCACGGCTGGCCGGTTAATCACAAAATGTATGAATATCAGTTCAACCAGCTTCCCCAAATGGGGTACAGATGCATTGGAGTCGACCTGCGCGGATTTGGAAAGTCGGACCGTCCCTGGAGAGGGTATTCCTACGATCGATTGGCAGATGATATTCGGGTGGTCATAGACACCCTGGAGCTGGAGAATATCACTCTCGCCGGATTTTCCATGGGAGGAGCCATCGCGATCAGATACATGGCCCGATACGGAGCAGATAAGGTTTCCAAGCTGGCTCTTTTTGCGGCGGCAGCCCCTCTGTTTACCAGACGTCCGGATTACCCGTACGGAATGACAAAGGAGCAGGTCAACAGTCTCATCCAGGCAACCTATACAGATCGGCCGAAAATGCTGAATGACTTTGGGGACATGTTTTTTGCGAGCTACGTGACGGAGGGTATCAAAGACTGGATGCACGGACTGGGTATGGAGGCATCTGGTCACGCAACGGCAATGTGCGCCGTCTCTCTGCGAGATGAGGACCTGCGCCGGGATTTGTCCGCTGTTTCCGTTCCAACCGCTATTTTCCATGGCGTTCAGGACAAAGTATGTCCGTACCCCTTTGCCGAATTTATGCATGCCGGTATCCAGGGCTCGGAGCTGGTCCCATTTTTGTACAGCGGGCATGGGTTGTTTTATGACGAGTTAGAGAAGTTTAATCGGGAGCTTGTAAGTTTTTTGGCAAAATAATAATTGGTCATTTTCTTTGTCAGAAGTAGCATTAGTAATGCTCTAATTCCTATAATCAAAATCCCCCTTGGAGGCAGACTCCTCGGGGGATTTTCTTTATTCAAAAATCTCACGAGACTCTTTTACGGTAATAATGTTTTTCGGAGTACCCAATCCATTCAAATTCGCATTGTGATGGGCAATGATATCCGCCGCCTTCAGGACGGCGTCATCGGTCGTAGAGTGACAATCACCGGCAAGGGTGACTTCGTAGCCGTGCGAGACTGCCGTTCTGCATGTCGTATCAATACAGTACTCGGTCTGAAAGCCGACGATCACCAAATGATCGATGCTGCGAGCCTTTAATTCGTCTTGCAAGGAAGTTTCGAAGAACGAATCGCATGCAGTTTTTTGAATGATCGGTTCATCCGGATGCGGGCAAAGGGTGGGATGTATCTGCCATCCGGGGGTGCCAGTGGCGAGCGGGCTGCCTTCGGGCTCGTTATGCTGGACAAAAAGGACGGGAATGTTCGCATGCCGTGCTTTTTCGAGAAGCGTTTGAATCCGTTCCACCACTTTATTTCCCTGATAGCAGTATTCCACGATCGAGGATTGAACATCGACAATAATCAGTGCCGTTTGTGTGCTCATTCGAAATTGCCCCTTCCGGAATGGTAGGATTTCTTTTCCATCATACAACTATTCGGAAAGGAATTTGATAATATTTTTTGCAATACTTGGGAAACCATTTCTTTTTGTTAACGAATATGGTTAGCCCATAGGGAGGAAGAAATGAAAAAGTCGTTTTTTGCTGTATTGAGTATGCTGTTCGTCGTTCTTAGCCTTGGTGGTTTTGCCTCCGCTCAAACCGAAGGTACCCATGCTTCAACGGAAGAAGAGAAAGTTGTTGTTGAGGACCTAACTTACGAAGAAGCAACACAACGTATTGCCAAATATAGTGGAAGGCCGTTGGAAGAAGTGAAAAAAGAACATCCTCAAAAACTGCAGTCTTTAGACGCTTTAAGCGCTGCATGTGGATACGGTGAAGTGTCCCAAAGGTTAAAAGTCTCGGATACTTATCGACCCAGATTTATTGCTATTGTAAACAAATGCAGAGATGGCAGTGTGTCGCAAATGCTTTAAAACATTACCGATACTTCTATAGTGGATACAAGTATCTTTCTGTCACCGGAAATTACATGACACAAAGGGGCATTCCAAAGTCAAAAGAATGACGAGGGATAGCCCCTTTTTCGGCGTAGTTATTAAACATTTATAAGCTAGTTCGTTTTTCTTAAGACAAATTCATTTATAATGGTCTTAAAAATAAGAGTGTACAAAGCTTTAAGATTCTCCTCTGTCTTCTCTCCATTTTTTAAACCATACTCAAATATTTTAATCTGTCCATCCTCATAAATCATCCCAGTTGCATACATACCTGAATGTGTTGAGGGAGCGTTGGAATAAGTTAAAGTTTCCTCTGTGAATGGGTAATATGACTTTGTAGATCCGATAAAGAATACGGGGTATTTTACACTTTTGTAGAGTTTGGCATATTGCCCATGTGATGCTTCTTCAAGTTTCTCCGGCATGATAAATAGAGCATCGAAATCCGTATCAGTGGCGTTACTCAGCTTTTCAAATGTTGTTTCTGTGAAAACAATATTTGTTTCAGTAACGGCGGGAGACTGTCCAATGACTCCAATTTTTAACGTTTGCTCTTTTATTGAGTCATCGGGTAATAAGTTGTCGTTTTTAACACATCCAGCCGTCACGAATAAGCAGGTAAATATGAAAAATAGGAACAAATTCCGCAAATCATCAACTCCTTTCAAATATATTTTACATATAATACCATCCCCTTTGTCTTCCAAGCAAATTTATTGGATAAAGCACTTTTTTCTACAATTATTCTTGGCTTGGAGTATGGCCCCCAGCCATCGATTCGATGTTGAACTAGTTTGCTTTTGTTGATCTACCTCAGCCTATTCCTGACGAATCTGCACTGGCGTACCAATGGGAACCAGCTTGGCCAAGCTCTCTACATCTCGGTTATGCATGCGTATACAGCCGCGTGAGACGTAATGGCCGATCGATGATGGATTATTGGTGCCGTGAATGCCGTAATGAGGCTTGCTCAGCCCCATCCAATAGGTGCCGAAAACGGACAATGGACCTCCGCGGTAAGAATTGGGGTAGGGAACCTTGTTGATGATCGTGAAGTTGCCGCGCGGGGTAGAGGTCGCAATTTTACCCAGACCGACGGGATAAGAACGGATGAGGCGATTGCCGTCAAAGAGATAGAGGCGGAGTTTATTGATCGAGATGCGTATGCGGTATGCCGGGATGAAAATCACCTCCCTTTTTAAAGAACCGGGATTGTGCTTCTATTGCATCGTATGCGGTTGGGAAAAAGCGGGTCCCCCACTGCATGTGGCGATCCACACAAAAAACCTGCCGTGCAAAGCGTAGCGGCAGGTTCCTGTTTTGGCTGTGATGAATCCGGTAAAACCGGGAAAGATGGGAGATCACGGAGCAGGATGCGGGAGAGTCGGGCGCAGGAGGTCCAGACTTTTGAATTCGTACCCTTGCGCTCGTGCGGCGTCAATAATCTTGCCAAGCGCCTCGGCGTTATCTCTTGAAACCGAGTGCAACAAAATAACCGCTCCGGGATGAAGCTGGGCGAGGACACTGTCATAGGCGTACTTCCAGCCCTTTTGCGCTTTCGTATCCCAGTCCTTGTAGGCTATCGACCAAAAAACATTCGTATACCCCAGTTTCTTGCTGACCGCCAGTGTACGATCACTGAAAATTCCTCGCGGCGGACGCAAGAAGGCCATCTCTTTTTGCCCGGTAACTTCGGCTACAGCTTGTTTTACCTTATCCAATTCTTCCTTGATCCGCTCATTGGATATCTGTGTCATATCCGGATGGCTCCAGGAGTGGTTCCCGATGATATGCCCCTCAGCGGTCATCCGTTTTAACAGCTCCGGCTGATCCTTTACATAATGCCCGGTAACAAAAAAAGTGGCGGGTACCTTTTTTTCTTTCAAGATATCCAGAATACGAGGGGTGAACCCGTTTTCATAGCCATTGTCAAACGTAAGAAACAGCTCTTTTTTGGAGGTATCCCCGAGAAAAATGGCTTCGTGCTTATCGACGATGCCTTTAAAGCCCTCCTGGTCAATCGAGGGAAGCTGTCCACCCTTGCTCTTCTTGAATCCAAAGTGGTAGGGGACATCCTGGTTGGCTGCGGCATGGACAGTGAACAGGGACAAAATCAGGACAAAAACGGTGAGAAAGGTTATGCGTTTCACAGCGAAAAGTCCTCCTATTGTTGATGGGATTGCCTGAACATCGGGTAGGGATTTGATCGCATCCTTAAAACGGTATGTAAAGCTCCTCAATCCTCTTGCCAAGGAACCGGATGTGCGCGGGGAATCGGATACTGCTCGTCTGGTTGGGATCTGACCACTTTCCGCTTGTCAATCGAACCTGCGGGCACCTCGGTTTCAGGGTGGTAGATAATGTTGCTGCGCTTGTTTTGGTTTGACATCAAAGACTCACCTCCTCATCGTTACTATCATGTGTACCCGGGCCCAAGAACATGCCGCCTGCAGAGAAGTTCCGGTCAAAAGTTGGTGACTGAGCGCAAAAAAACCGAATGCACCGGATTGTCCCGGCACCATTCGGTTTTTGCAATATGCTGCGGTCTTTATTTGCTTGAACGGCGTTGAAACAAAAGGCGGTCGAGGGAATAGAAGGACGGTCCGGAGAGAACGAAAAGCAGCAGGATAAAGAATAGAAGCAGATCCAACTCATATCCAGGACCACTTTCCCCACCGAGGAAGCCCATTGCAATTTTCACCTTGATCGTAGCGACGGCCATCACGACTGCCAACAGAGCTGCCAAAATTCGGGTGCCAATGCCCAAAATCAAGCCAATTCCGCCCAAGAGCTCAAGAAACGCGACGACATAAGCGAAAAAGCCGGGAATACCCATGCTGCCAAACCAACCGGCAACCTGATCGAGTCCCATTTGGAATTTTGACATTCCGTGCATGACAAACGCTATACCTGCAACCACGCGCAAGAGCAAAAGCCCCCACTCGGTACGTTGATCAAATTGTCTTTCCATAAAGTGACCTCCTACGGTTATTGAATATAGTAATTAGGTTACATTTTGTTAGTAAGTATAAATTAATAATTATAACACGTCAACACTTTGAAGGATTTTCAAAAGAGCGTTATACTGGAATTGAATCGAGGTGATTACTATGAAGCAGTCCTCTCTCTGTCCGAAGTTTGAAAAAGGAATGCAGCTCTTGGGCAAGCGGTGGACTGGTTTGATCTTGTATCAGTTGCTTTCCGGACCGCAGCGATTCTGTGCCATCGAAGAGGCGCTTCCGATCAGCGGAAGGCTTTTGTCTGAGCGGCTGAAGGATTTGGAGAAAGAAGGCTTGGTACATCGTCACGTGTATACAGATTCTGCCCCGGTACGGGTGGAATATTCGCTAACGGAAAAAGGGCTTGCTTTGGAACCGGTCATACTGGGGATCGAGAAATGGTCGCAGGCCTGGATCGAATTAACATAAAAAAAGTGTCGGATTATTTTCTCCGGCACTTTTTATTTGTTTGCATACATCGCGGTTTCTCATTGAGCACTTTTCCTTTTCCTCGTTTTTCCTCCCCTTCGTATTCCCTCAGAAATAATTCGCCGTTTAATCTGGGCAATACGCTTGTCAGCCAGTTCCCTTGTCACGCCAAATTCCATCGACAAGACCGAGGACGGTACCCATTCACGGTAGGCGAGAAGCAGGGGCGCCAGGAGAAAGAAAGGCATGGCCGCATAGAGAACAAATTGCTCGGCTTGCGCCTCCTGCAACTGACGAAAAGCGGGATTCATCTGGTGCTGCTTCCCGGTATGCCCCCGTAAAATATGGCCCAGCTCATGAAAAAAATGTTCGCGCTGAACAGGCCTTGGCAGGGTTGAATTGACCGTAATGCTGCGGTAATTGCCGGATTCATAACGCATCGAGGGGCAGGGACGGTAGTACAATTCGATGCCAAGCATCTCGGCCAGCGGCCTTTCTTGCAGGTCGCCACAATGACTGATGCCAACATCCGCATATATTTGGGTCAACCAGCGTTCCAAATCCGTTTGCCGGTAATGAGAGAGCATGTGGTGATTCCCCTTTCCGAAACAACAGAGAACGTATGTTCCTTTTTATGGTGTAAAAAATGCCGCAGGGTGCAATGTTGCCTGGCACAGAAATAAGGCGGCCATCACAACGAAAAATGCTTGCGGCTTTTTCCAGCTTTATATTCGAGCAGAGCAGGACAATTGTGGATGACCGCTGCTACTTGTTTGTTCCTTTGTTACCGTGCAGCGCCTTCCACCTGAGGTACTCGATATGCTTCTTCACTTCATCAATTTCCGTTTCGGATAGCCCCTCCAGGTCAAAAAAGGAGATGTGCTCATCTGACCCGGTTGTTTGCGATGTCCCATTGCGAGTAGGGTTTTCCGTTTTTCCGAGCAGAAAATCAGTCGTAACCGAAAATACGTCAGCAGCCTTGGATATCAGGTGATTATCCACGCTTTTTTTCTCGCCCGATTCGATGCGGGAAAGAACGGTATTGTGAATGCCCAATTTTTCGGCCAATTGGATTTGGGACCATTTATGTTTTTCCCGAAGGTATCTGATCCGTTGACCGACGATTGACATAGTGTCACAACCTTTCCATCATAGCAATACTATTCTACCAATTTTCCATAATGGAAAATAGCGGTTTGTTGAAATGACAAGGATATGCTTGACTTTGCTGAAAATGAAAAGGTAAGATATGGATAATAACATTTTGCTTATTTGGCAAAAAAAGGGGGTTTACCGTTGGAGAGGATAAACCTGAATTTCATTGCACGAAGAAGGATGGAAATCGGCATTACCCTAAAGGAAATGGCTGCCGCTTTAGGGTTCAAGAATGCGTCTACGTACCTCAAGTACGAAAAGGGGGAGTACGATTTTAAAGCCAATCACCTTCCCGTGCTGACACGTATGTTGAAATGCCAGCTGCGAGATTTATTTATCTGTCTGACTTTGCTGTTATAGCAAAATGGAGTGGCGATTGCAGGAAAGAGATTTCGTTAACGATGTAGCGAGGGGTGGGAGAGGTGGACGTTCACGAAGCGAATCGGAAGCAGCTGGATATATGGAAACGAACAATTGCGTATGAGCTGGCCATGATGGCACCGAGGAGTGAATCTGCCTGCGGAGAATTTCTAAGCCGTCTGGAGCGGTTTGAAAAGCAGATAACAGGAGGACCTGCAGATTGTCCAAACATCGAGCGGAAAAGAGAGTGTATCCGAACATAGAATGGATGTCAGTTTACAGAAAAAAGCGGTTCTCCCCGTGAAAGAACCGCTTCGGCATGCTTCGGCGTGATCAATCGCTGCCTGTCGTCTTGCATCTGTTTTTAGCAAGCTTTCATACGCTGGGCCCATATCGTTTAGCCGAAAGCCGAGTTACCGCAATACAGAAGAAGCCATACGGACGTAAGTGTGGCGCTTGCCGCGCACGGTAATCGAGTAGTGCATGATATTTTCCGGGATGGCGATTCCGTTGTACCCGGCATCCCCGATATGGTATAGGTCGGCACCTGCCATCTTGCTGGCAAGCGCGATCTGCCGGATCGTGGCCTCATCGGAGCCTTCCTGGCTGGTTCCTGTCGCGAGCAGAGCCAAAGCTCCGTGGGCATGAACTGTATCGACCATGGCCTTTGCCGAGTCGAGAGTGATGCCGGGAATTGTGCCGGGGGAAGGCAGCAGGATAATGTCCGCTCCTGCTTCGATAAAATCGATGATCGTCTGCTTTGCGACCAAATCACCGCCAGCTTCCCCTTCCACGCCGGCTCCATGCATTTTTCCCGCGATAATCAGCATCTCTGCTCCCATCACTGTCCGGGCTGTTTGAATTGCCTCCCGGATTTCCCGGTTGGTAACCCCTGTCTTGGGGTTTCCGGTCAAGCAGATGAAGTCAAAACCGAGATCTTTGGCAGCGGCAAACGTTTTGGCAGAAGCAAGTCTGCCAGGAGGCAGGGAGTGGAGCTGCTCCGCTTGTCTGGCGTCTGGGTCGACCGGCTCCAGATTCAGCCCCACAGGCCTTCCGATCAGCCGCTTGAGGTCCTGGACTATTTCTTCAGGCTTTGCGCTTGTCAATCCCTCGACATGAGGAGAAAAGACGTCAAAGAAATTGAGCAGGATCATGTCGGCCCCAAAAGAAGCTGCCAGCTCAGCATTGCTCACGCTCGGATACAGCGGAGTGAAGGCGGAAATGACCTCGGCTACCAGGACACGGCCTTCAGAGGCTTTGATCGACTGCTTCAAATCCTGTCCCGACATCCGCGCAAAGTCGGACGCCGTGCAATCCAACAAACGTTTCATTGGCATTCTTCCAGCCCTTCATCTGTTTTACAGTTTCTTGATTTCGTCCTTCAGCACCTCGGACTGAGTGCCAAAAACCACTTGCACGCTGCCCTGTCCCAGCTTCATGACACCGGCAGCCCCCAGATCCTTCAATCCCTTTTCATTGACGATCTTGTCATCCTTCAGCACCAGACGCAGACGTGTTATGCACGCGTCGACGCTGACTACGTTTTCCTTGCCGCCGATCAGAGAGAGAACGGCCTGGGCTTTATCATGCATGGACGTATTCCCCGCCTTTTTCTCAGTCTCTTCCTCATCATCTTCCCGTCCCGGCGTTTTCAGGTTGAATTTGACGATGATGAAGCGGAACAGGAAGTAGTAGACGACCGCAAAGGCAAGACCGATCGGGATGATCAGCCACGCGTTTGTAGAGAAGTGGAAATTGACCAGATAGTCAATGAGACCGGCCGAGAAGCCGAATCCGTGCTTGATGCCCAGAGACGTCACGATGAAACCGGAGAGTCCGGTCAAAACAGCATGCACCAGGTACAGCAATGGTGCCGCGAACATGAAAGCAAATTCAAGCGGTTCCGTGATTCCTGTGAGAAAAGAAGCGAGCGCCGCACTCATGAAAACCGAGGCGATCATTTTGCGCTTCTCTTTTTTAGCCGTATGAATAATGGCAAATGCTGCGCCGGGAAGAGCAAACATCATGATCGGGAAGAAACCGGCCATAAACATCCCGGCTGTTTTGTCACCGGCAAAATAGCGGTGCAAGTCCCCGTGAGCCACGTTGCCGGCCGCATCGGTAAACGAGCCGATCTGGAACCAGGCAATCGCGTTGAGTACGTGATGCAGGCCAAACGGGATAAGCAGGCGGTTGAAGAACATGAAGATTCCGGACCCGATCGCACCCAGACTGACCACCCAGTTTCCAAACATATCGAGAACGTTCTGGATCGGAGCCCAGATCATCCCGAGAACGAGGCCGATCACGACCATGCTGAGCGAGGTGATGATTGGCACAAAGCGTTTGCCGCTGAAAAACCCGAGCCAATCCGGCATCTTGATGTCGTGATACCTGTTGTAGAAGAATGCCGCAATCGCACCGGCCAAAATACCGCCGAGAACGCCCATTTTCAGCACGACGTTATCGTCGATGAAAGGCATCGCAGCCGGCACTTTAGCCAAAATGCCGACCAGCACCTGATAGGCCATGACCGCCGCCAATGCCGCGACCGCATCGCCTGCCAGACCGATGGCGACACCCACAGCGAATATCAGGGCCAGGTTGTCGAGGATGGCCAAACCTCCCGCATGGAGAAACGGAGCTACGTATTGATTGAGGAAGCCTCCCACCGTCGCACCGAGCGGAATGTTCTTCTCGTAGTCGAGAAGCCCGAAGGAAACCAGAAGTGCGGCCGCCGGCAATGCCGCGACTGGGAGCATGAGCGCTTTCCCAATCCGTTGCAGAAAAGCTAGCATAATAATACCTCCTTGTTGAATGTTGTATATCAGAAAGCCGTTCTCCGGTGAGAAAGTGATAATGGATGGACAAAAGCAGGGCGTACCGGAGAATCGGACTGCCTGACGAGACGAAAAAGACAGCTACAGGAACATGCATATGACTGCAAGCGCTTACAAGAGGCAGGGACAAAACAGGTTATTCTGTTTTGTCGCGTAGATAGGAGTAAACTTCCTCTGCGCTGGAAAGCGAGAGTACGTGCCGCGCTACCTGTTTAGCCTGATCCATCGTGGTACTGCGGATGCGTGCCTTCACCTTCGGCATGACGGCTGCTGCTCCGCTGAACTCATTCAGCCCCATTCCCAACAACAGCTCGGTTGCCAGCGGATCACTGGCCATTTCCCCGCAAAGCCCGGTCCAGATCCCTGCCCGGTGGGAGGCGTTGATGACATGGGAGATCAGTCTCAGAACCGCCGGATGGTAGTAGCTGTACAGATGAGCGATGTTCTCATTCATGCGGTCTACAGCCAGTGTGTATTGGACAAGATCATTGGTTCCAATACTGAAAAACTGCACCTCTTTGGCAAAGGCGTCAGCCTGAAGGCAAGCGCCGGGAATTTCCATCATCATCCCGATGGCGATCTCCTCGTCAAACGGGATTCCGCTCGTCCGCAGTTCTGCTTTGACCTCTTCCAGGAGCCGCTTGGCTTCGCGTAGTTGTTCCAGATGAGAAATCATCGGAAACATGATCAGGAGACGGCCGTATGCGCTCGCCCGAAGCAAAGCTCTTAGCTGCGTGCGGAACAGCTCCGGCCGAGCAAGCGAGATGCGGATAGCCCGGAAACCGAGAAAAGGATTGTCCTCCCGGGGCAGAGCCAGTGCAGGCAGATGTTTGTCTCCCCCTACATCCAGCGTCCGAATGATGACAGGCTTTCCTTGAAACGCGGAGACCACGCGCTGATAAGCGGTAAATTGCTCTTCTTCATCCGGCAGATTGGACCGGTCCATAAACAGGAACTCGGAGCGGAACAGTCCGACACCATCGAGACCGGACGCGACCAGTGCCTCTGTTTCCTCGGGAACCGCCATGTTGGCCACGACATGCACGCGATGACCGTCCAGTGTGACAGCCGGCAAATCCTTCAATGCCTCCAGCGTTTCCCGGTCGGCCGCTTCCTGTTCCGCCCTTTCCCGGAAAGAGGCGAGCTGTCCCTCATCGGGATCGAGAAACAACTCCCCTGTAGCGCCGTCGAGAATCATCAGCTTGCCTGTTTCCGCAGCAGTCAAAAATGCCTCTCCGCCGCCCATTACGGCAGGAATGCCAAGCGAGCGGGCCAGGATCGCGGCGTGAGAAGTGGGGCCGCCTTTTGCAGTGGCGATGCCTTTGACAAGGCTGAGCGGGAGCTGAAGCGTTTCCGAAGGGGTGACATCCTCGGCAACCAGGATGAACGGTTCTTCAGGATAACCGATGGAATGGCTGTCACCGCCCGACAAGTTTTTCAGCAGGCGGCGGCTGACGTCGCGAATGTCATCCGCCCGTTCTTTCATATAGTCGTTGTCCATGCCCTCAAACAAAGCGACAAACTCCCCGGCGACCTGCTGGACTGCGGCCTGGGCCGAACAGAGTTGGTTCTCGATGCGAGCTTTCATTTCGCCTGTAAATGACGGATCATCCAAGAAGGCGATATGGGCTGACAGGATCTCCGCCTTCTCAGGCCCCAGCTGATCCAACGCTTTTTCCTTCAGCTGGGAAAGCTGTTCTTTGGCCAGCTCGATACTTTGCTCTAGGCATTGCAATTCTTCCGTTTTACGGTTTGAATCAATTTTTTCATCGTTTGTCGCGACCGTAGACTGGGCCGTCAGTTTGGCGATTGGAGCTATCGCGATGCCGGCCGAGACCGGGATTCCTTTAAACATACTGGTTCACCGTCCTGGCTCATCAATTAGCTTTCGAATTGCTTGTCGAACAGTTCCTTGAGCGCGGCAGCGGCTTGCTCTTCGTCCGCACCTTCGATTTCAAATGTCAGCCAGTCTCCCAGGGAAGCACCCAACGTCATGATGCCGAGAATGCTTTTCCCGTCCGCCTTCTTTTGATCTTTGATCACCGTGACTTTGGATTGAAACTGTCCTGCTTTGTTGACCAAGAGGGCTGCAGGACGAGCGTGCAGGCCACCCGCGGCTGTGACATGTACGTCAAAACGAATCATGATGCTCCTCCTTTGACGATCACCTGCATGAGAGGCTCCTGGCCTGCCCGCACGCTACCGGTTGACACGACTTTTTTCTCGGCGACCAGATCGCCGTTGGTAATCACGACCGGAGTAACGATCGGGCAGCCCGCTTTCTGGAGGACATCCAGGTCAAAGCTGATCAGCTTGTCGCCCGGTTTTACCTGATCTCCGGCTTTGACATGGGGAGTAAATCCCTCTCCTTTCAGCTTGACGGTATCGATGCCGATATGAAGCAAAATTTCCAAGCCGCTTTCGCTTGTCAGCGCGATGGCATGATGAGTCGGGAACAAGTGAGTGACACTTCCTGCCAAAGGCGATACCAACACGCCTTCAGTCGGAATAATGGCTGCACCGTCACCCACCACCTTCTGGGCAAAAACGGGATCGGGCACTTCGGTCAAAGCAACGACCTCGCCAGTCAAGGGGGCCAGTAGCGTCACTTCCTGCTGCTGTTTTTTACGAGAGAACAAACCGCGTAACATAAGCTCCTCCTTTTGCGTCTGAGAGTACGAAAAAAGGCATGAGTCGGGAAACATACGGCATCCTTACTATGCCGTACGATATCACCGCTCATGCCTAGTCGAACTAGTAACACGCTGGTTTTTCATGCTATTTTGCTTTTCTTAAAGACGAAGGCTTATTCGGTCGGCTGATTGGTCAGCCGGAATACATGCATGGCCATGTACCCCACTTCGTCATCCGGCACGGGGGAATCCAACCGGGAAGCAATGTGCCGGGCCAGCTCTTCCGCCAGCTCGTAGGAATCGGGAATGGTGGCTTTGACCCGATCCAGCAGGGGGTTTTGAATGGATTTTTGCTGGCGGATGCGTTCACAAGCATAACGCAGATGTGTGATCAAGCGGACGTAATCCACTGTACTTCGCTCAATCGTTTTTCCCGTACGCTCTTCGATAATGCCGACGAGCTCCGTAATCAGATTGGTAAACTGGACGGCTTTATTAACCGGCATATAACTGATCGCAGAGTGAATGTGCAAGGCCAAAAAGCCGATCTCACTCTCGGGAATATCCAGCGAGAAGGAGGATTTGATCATGTCGGCAGCCCTTTTGGCCAGCGCAAACTCTTTGCTGTAAAGCGTTTGGATTTCAAATAAAAACGGGTTGACGATTTCCATGCCGTTGCGCAGGCGGTAGATGGCAAACTGGATGTGGTCGGGCAAGGCGACATGGATATGCTCATTCAACTTCGGAGTAATTTCCTTGGCGATCAGCGCGATGATTTCTTCGGCAATGCCGACGACAGCCGGGTCTACCTGGCTCAGCACCGTTTGGTATTGCTGCTGGTGACTCTCATTTTCCAACCGGAAGCGTTTTTCCACACGTGCGTCATGGGGAAGAATGGTGTTCCCGGGTTTGGCGCCAAAGCCGATCCCTTTGCCGAACAAGACAATTTCCTGTCTGGATACAGGCTCTTCGGCAAGCACGACGTTATGATTCAAAACGCGCGTGATTGTATGAGGTTTTTCCTGTTCACGGGTCAACATCCACCACCTACCTTATAAGACAAAAAAGAGCCGAAAAAACCTTTTTGTGTAAAAAAGATCTTCTCGGCTCATGCCTGCATGACCAGTAACACGCCTTTTGAAAACGCTTCAATTAATCATTATCATAATGCACGAAAAAACGAATGTCAATTCATTTGCAAATGCGCTCCGGGAAAGGAGCCGCGGCAGGAATGAATGGGCGGATAAACGAATATGTCAAACAGGGAGGGCCTCATTCTTTCCGTAAAAAAAGCGGAACGCATCAGAGCGAACCGCATGGAGATTGAGTAGCTCATCCTACTTGGTAAACTTGTCGGCAATCGTTGAGGCGCAAAACGAGTACGGCTTGATTTCGGCCCGGAAGTGATTGGTTTCCGCTAGGCTTAGCAGTTGTTGGATAAACTTTCGGGTAGGGCCGTTTTTTCCAATGTCAAAATGGAGGCGAATCGGTAAGTCGATTTCGTGCTCACGCAAGTATTGGCGCAGCTCGGAGGCGAGGTTTACCGCGTACATCGCTTCCTGAAAAATGCGCTGCTGCAGTGACGTATACCGTCGCTCCTGAAATTTGTGGTAAAAAAACATGCCGCCGCGCCCTTGTTGAATCAGCGTAATGACAATCGCAAAAAACGTCCCCCGGCTGCGCAACTGGGAGTCCGCTCCGACAATCAATTCGTAGGTTCCGTTATTTGTGGATACGGTTTGCTCGATGTTGGAAAACACGTCAGCCTTGTCCAGAAGCCCCCGCGATGGACTGTGAAATCGGTCAAACAGAACGGGGCTTTCATAGGTTAATCCCACTCACATCCCCCCTCGGTAGAGGTATGATTACATTCGTTCGCTTACACTGTTAATGTATGTAATCATGCGGAGAGTATGTGAGTGAGGAAGACCAAACTGTTATGGATCATCAAAAATAAAGTATGGAGGGACAAAAAATGACGAAATCTCATTTCCCTGAGGTCGCCGAAAACCGAAGTGCGGCGTATGAAATTGACCCTGTTTTCCTTAACAGATGGTCTCCGCGGTCTTTCAAGGAAGATCAGGTGCCGGATGACGTTTTGTTCAGCCTGTTTGAAGCAGCGCGCTGGGCGCCGTCCGCGAGCAATGAGCAGCCGTGGCGATTTATCGTTGCCCGGACAGCGGAAGACAAACAGCGGTTTTATCCGTTCATCGCCGAAGGGAACCGCATCTGGTGCGAAAAGGCTCCTGTATTGGCTTTGATTCTGTCCAAGACTGTAAGCGGACGGGGTACTTTCAATCGCGCCCATGCTTTCGATGCGGGAGCAGCCTGGGGCTATCTGGCGCTGCAAGCAACCAAACTAGGCCTGATCACCCATGCCATGGGCGGCTTTGACCCGGAAAAAGCGAAAGAGGTACTGGGAGTTCCGGATGACTACGAGCTTCATGCCGTGATCGCCATCGGGTATCAGGGGGAAAAAGAAGCGCTGCCTGAGCAGCTGCAGGAGCGGGAAAAGCCGTCTGGCCGCCGGGAACTGTCGCAAACCGTATTTGAAGGAGTATTTGAAGAAAAGTGAATAAAGAGCAAAGCATACACGAAGGCGATCATGAAAAATACATGAGAGCCGCAATGCAAGAAGCGGAGAAAGCGGCAGCACTGGGAGAGGTGCCAATCGGGGCGGTCATCGTCCGGGATGGAGAAATTGTCGGACGGGGCTTTAATTTGCGCGAGACCAAAAAGGACCCGACACTTCACGCTGAGATGATCGCGATCCGGGAGGCGAGTGCCCGCTTGGGAGGATGGCGGCTTATCGGATGTACGCTGTACGTCACGCTGGAGCCGTGCCCGATGTGTGCGGGAGCGATTGTCCAAAGCCGGATCGAGCAGGTCGTATACGGAGCAAGGGACCCCAAAGCGGGCTGCGCGGGGACGTTGATGAACCTCCTCGACGAGCAAAGGTTCAACCATCAGGTGCCTGTTATTGAAGGAGTGCTGGCCGAGGAGTGCGGCCAAATGCTCAAGAGCTTTTTCCGTGGATTGCGCAAAAAAAGGGGGCTCCCTCAGGATTGAGCGGGCCCCTCTTTTTGTGTATAGGCTTTCAGGAATTCCATTTCCTCATCGGTTAATTCGCGGTACTCGCCTGGCTTGAGTGATTCATCCAGCCGGATGGGGCCCATGCGAATGCGCTGCAGGTAAATAACCTCCAGGTCAAAGGCGGCAAACATCCGTTTCACCTGATGGAATTTTCCCTCCATGATCGTGACGCGGATTTCGGAAATTTCCCCGGAGGAGAGCACCTCCAGCTTGGCGGGAAGGGTCGTAAAATCCTCCAGCTCTACACCGCGGGCGAATTCCTGGACATGGGTCTCGGTCACACGTCCTTGGATGCGGGCAAAGTACTCCTTGTCCACCTTCTTTTTCGGCGAGAGCAGATTATGAGAGAGCTGCCCGTCGTTGGTAAGCAGCAGCAAGCCTTCCGTATCGATGTCCAGACGGCCTACCGGGAAAACCTTGATCGCCCATTCATAAGGAAGCAGATCGACAACCGTCTCATGCAGATTGTCTTCCGTTGCGGAGACGACGCCTGGCGGCTTGTTCAGCATGATGTAGAGCCAACGCTTGTAGTTGATGGGTTCGCCGTCTACGCTGATCTCCTGTTCCTCCGGTACGACATGCATGCCGGGATCGGTCGCAACGGTGCCGTCGACGACAACGAGCTTTTGTTTGACCAATTGCTTGACTTCCTTGCGGGTACCAATGCCCATGTTGGCCAGTACCTTATCTAAACGTTCTCGCTTCATGCGAATTCCCCGTTTCTGTTCGTGATCAACTGTGCTTTTCTTATATTGGCCCAATGACCTCAGCAAATCAAGGGGTGCCAATGATTTACTCTTGCACAACAAAAAAATTTCTGCTATATTTATTTTTGTTTCCTGACATAGTGGAGAGATACCCAAGTGGTCATAAGGGGACGCACTCGAAATGCGTTAGGCGTCGTGAGGCGTGCGTGGGTTCGAATCCCACTCTCTCCGCCTTAATAATGACTTTGAATCGGTCGATGGATCGATTGTATAGACGAAAGCATAAAATGGTCGCAATGGCTGTTTTATGCTTTTTTATTAGTAAAACGGCTTGATCTGAAAAGAGTCAGTAAATATTTGGGAATTGTTACAAAACGCGGCGGAGACCGTGATAAAGACCGCGATAATGGCCGTGATAAAACGGATGAAGGTCACTTCGGCTTCTTCACGGGTAGCAACTCCGGTCAAACGGAAGTAAAGCCTAGCGAGCCAACCAGCCCGACCAAGGGTGAAGTAACTGGCGACCGCACAGGCTACTGAAAGGCTTTCCAATCGGAAAATTCGACCCAGCCATGGATGTTTCAGCAGATCACTGGGCTACACAGATCATCGCTGCGGTAAGCAAAGCAGGTTTGATGACGGGGTACCCAGATGGAACATCCCATCCTGAAAAGACCTTGACGCGAGCAGAAACGGTTACTATCATCAATCGCTTGGTGAACGGTACACAATTAAGCGCCGTAAGTGGAAAAAGCTGGCCAGATGTACCTCCAACTCATTGGGCATACAAGGATATTGAAGCAGCAACCAAAAAGTAACATACTCAGAAACAAACACGAAAAGACCGGAGTGCATATTTGCAAGCACCCGGTCTTTTTCCCTTCTATCTATATTTCGGGTCTTTCTTTCTCCACCTCTCTTATTACCCCGCCATTGAGCGATCCCGTGCTGTTGATGTTGAGCATTGGAGCAAATGGCAGGGCAATAGGCAGTTATTGGTTTGTCAATCCGGTTAGTACAAGTCAAACATATTGACGTCATGTCCAAGCAGCTTCAGATAAGTGAATAGCTGACTGCGATGGTGTTGTGCGTGAGTTGCAATTTCAATCAGCCATTTTGCTTGAACAGAGCCGTGCTCCAGGTAAAACGGCGTCGTCTTTTTCTGCAAAAAATCCTCGTCTGACAGCCCTTGCATGTAATCCTTCAGATCATCCAAGCCGCTCGTCATTTGTTCAATCAGCTCTTCAGGAGCAGAAAGCGCGGATATTTCCGATTCCAGCTGGCGAATAACTTCTTGGGGATTTTCTTTGAGAATGAGCAGATCGACAGAGGGGATCGCTACCAGATGTTCAACCAGCTCCCTTAATGTCCGCATCTGATCAGTTGGCTTGTACTCCCATTGATCTTGTTCGATGCGGCGGATGAGATTTGAAGTCGTTCTGACGATCAGCTCCAATTCCTCGAATAACAGTCCCTTGATCTCGTTCACTGCGTTCATTTTTCTTCCTCCCATCGGTAATCGTACTTTTACCTCAATGTCTATGTCTGAAAAAGTTCGCTATAGGAGGAAGTGTAACGTATAATAGTGACAGGTTTTGTCATCATTATCATTTTATTTTGTTCAGGAGGACAGCATGCCCAAATCCAAACGGCTCATGGAACTGATGATGACGGTTAACCGCAAACGCAAGTTTACTGTCAAGGAGCTGGCCGATCAGTTTGAGGTATCTACGCGGACGATCTTGCGAGACCTTCAGGAGCTTAGCGAACTGGGTGTCCCGCTGTACTCTGAGGTAGGACCGCATGGCGGCTATCAGGTGCTAAGCGAGCGGGTGCTTCCACCGATTGCATTTAAGGAGGATGAAGCAGTCGCCATGTTTTTTGCCAGTCATGCGCTGCGTCATTATTCCTCTCTTCCTTTTGAAACACAAGCGGCTTCCGCCTTGAACAAATTTTATTTGTACATGCCCGGGGATGTACGAGATCGAATCGACCAGATGAAAAACCGCGTCGACATAGTGGCTCCTACCCGGCAAAAGCCGGTCCGGCATCTGTCTATTCTGTTGGACGGAGCCATTTGGCAAAAAGTGATTAGCATCGACTACGAATCTCGGGAAGGCGGATCTATTCGTCATATTCAGCCAGTGGGAATATATGCACGAAACGGCTACTGGTATTGTCCGGCGTACTGCTTTTTGCGGGAGGATTTTCGCTTGTTCCGAGGAGATCGCATCCGCTCAGCGGAATACAGTTCGTCAGATGTGGCACCATTAGATTTAAAGCATGTGCATCTGGGGAATTGGGAGGAATTTACCCGGAAAAAGATCGAATGGACACGGATGTATGTGGTTTTGAGCAAAGAAGGTGTTCAGAGGTGTGAGGCGGAGCTGTGGAAAGTGCCAAACCTGCACATAGCTGAAGACGGCTCCGGCACGATTGACGGGATGATTCCTACGAGTGAAATCTCCTTTTTTGCCGATTTCTTTCTCGGATTAGGCAGGAATGCTGTAGTGAAAGAACCGGTAATAATGGTACAGCTAATAAGAGAGAGGCTTCAGGAGATGATAGAGATGTACGATTCCGATATTCAATAGGGTTAAAAATTAAGCAAATCAAAGGGCAGTCAAGTTTTCTTGGATTACCAGCTTTTTTATCTTGCTTTGTAGGTTTTCAATTTGTATAATAATAGAGTTGACGTTCACATGAGCTACAAACTTTAAACTTCTTTTAAAAAATCTATTGATTTCTGATAAAGAGTGTGCTAACATAGGAATTCCGTGAGGGGTTAAAAGTTCAAAGCGAATGCAAACCTTATCTCGGATTTACAATCTATTTTGATTCTATATGGATGGATGTCCGAGCGGCCGAAGGAGCACGATTGGAAATCGTGTAGACGGGGATAACTCGTCTCGTGGGTTCAAATCCCACTCCATCCGCCATCATGGCCCGTTGGTGAAGCGGTTTAACACAGCAGCCTTTCACGCTGTCATTCAGGGGTTCGAATCCCCTACGGGTCACCATAATTTGGAGGCTTAGCTCAGCTGGGAGAGCATCTGCCTTACAAGCAGAGGGTCGGCGGTTCGATCCCGTCAGCCTCCACCATTTATATAAAATATATAAAAATCGTCGCGGGATGGAGCAGTCTGGCAGCTCGTCGGGCTCATAACCCGAAGGTCGCAGGTTCAAATCCTGCTCCCGCAACCAAATATGGAGCTGTGGTGAAGTTGGAGTTCACGCCGGTCTGTCACACCGGAGGTCGCGGGTTCGAGTCCCGTCAGCTCCGCCATTTATCCCTTGAGGATAGCGTTTGCGGATTAACATTATTCGGCTCGGTAGCTCAGTCGGTAGAGCAGAGGACTGAAAATCCTCGTGTCGGCGGTTCGATTCCGTCCCGAGCCACCATTATGAAATACAACACCATGCCGGTGTAGCTCAATTGGTAGAGCACCTGACTTGTAATCAGGGGGTTGTGGGTTCAAGTCCTATCGCCGGCACCACTTTTTTGGGGAGATAGCGAAGAGGCTAAACGCGGCAGACTGTAAATCTGCTCCCTATGGGTTCGGCGGTTCGAATCCGTCTCTCCCCACCATTTTAGTTTGAGCCATTAGCTCAGTTGGTAGAGCATCTGACTTTTAATCAGAGGGTCGAAGGTTCGAGTCCTTCATGGCTCACCAGTTTCTTTCATTCATATGCGGTCGTGGCGGAATTGGCAGACGCGCTAGATTCAGGTTCTAGTGGTGGCAACACCGTGGAGGTTCAAGTCCTCTCGACCGCACCATATGCGGACGTAGCTCAATTGGTAGAGCGTCGCCTTGCCAAGGCGAAGGTCGCGGGTTCGAGCCCCGTCGTCCGCTCCATGATGCGTACGCAGGTCTTTCACCCATGCCGGGTTTACCCTCGTGGTAAAACACGAAGAAATGCTCGGGTACTTCAGATCTGGCTACGCAAAGAAGAATGTTCGACGAGGTATTGCCAGTGGAAGCGAGCCCCGTCGTCCGCTCCATATATATGTGCCCTTAGCTCAGCTGGATAGAGCGTTTGACTACGAATCAAAAGGTCGGGAGTTCGAATCTCTCAGGGCACGCCATTTTAACCCTTAATAATGAGATGTCGGGAAGTAGCTCAGCTTGGTAGAGTACTTGGCTTGGGACCAAGGGGTCGCAGGTTCGAATCCTGTCTTCCCGACCATGTAATTTCATATTTGCCGGTATGGCGGAATTGGCAGACGCGCGCGACTCAAAATCGTGAGGGAAACCGTGGGGGTTCAAGTCCCTCTACCGGCACCATTCTTATGCGGGTGTAGTTCAATGGTAGAACTCCAGCCTTCCAAGCTGGTCGCGTGGGTTCGATTCCCATCACCCGCTCCATTTTTATGCGGAGGGATACCGAAGTGGTCATAACGGGGCGGTCTTGAAAACCGTTAGGGTGCAAGCCCACGGGGGTTCGAATCCCTCTCCCTCCGCCACAATTCTTCTATAATAAAGCTTTATGGCGGTGTAGCTCAGCTGGCTAGAGCGTTCGGTTCATACCCGAAAGGTCGGGGGTTCGAGCCCCTCCGCCGCTACCATAGGGGCATAGTTTAACGGTAGAACGAAGGTCTCCAAAACCTTTGGTGTGGGTTCGATTCCTACTGCCCCTGCCAGACAGTTGAATACTTTTATTTGTGGCGGTCGTGGCGAAGGGGTTAACGCACCGGATTGTGGCTCCGGCATTCGTGGGTTCGAGTCCCATCGATCGCCCCATGTTTTTGAGCCTATAGCTCAGAGGATAGAGCACTGGTCTCCGGAACCAGGTGCCCAGGTTCGAGTCCTGGTAGGCTCGCCATTATTATTTGCGGTCGTGGTGGAATTGGCAGACACACCATCTTGAGGGGGTGGCGGGGCGACCCGTGCGAGTTCGAGTCTCGCCGACCGCACCAATTTCCATTAACTTCATTTGACTCAGGTTATAAGGATGTGTTAGATTGTATTTCTACTCATCGACGTGTAACTTGCAAGTGAAGATTTCAAAAAGAATCTTGATTTGTTGAGTTGAATGTGTTAATATGTAATTCCGCCTACAAGAAGCGGCGGGATCGATAGAAAGTAACACACCACAAAGTTCACAAGATTAAAAAATGTGTTGACTTTGAAAAGAGGATGTGTTACAATAGAGAAGTTGTGAAATGCTCTTTGAAAACTGAACAGCGAAGCGTTTTTGAATCACAAGCCTAGCA
>NZ_RHHO01000066.1 GCF_003710865.1 Brevibacillus borstelensis
TCGTCTGGTGATGATGGCGGAGGGGACACACCCGTTCCCATACCGAACACGGCCGTTAAGCCCTCCAGCGCCGATGGTACTTGTCCCGAAGGGGACCGGGAGAGTAGGACGTTGCCAGGCGGTTGCTCAATCGAGCAACTAAATATTCGTTCCTTGAAAACTGGATAATGCATGTAATGCTAAGGATTATTACTGATGTAGTACACTAGTACTTACACCAATTGTGGTTAAGTTACTAAGGGCACACGGTGGATGCCTTGGCGCTAGGAGCCGATGAAGGACGCAGCGAACTGCGATAAGCCTCGGGGAGCGGTAAGCACGCTTTGATCCGGGGATCTCCGAATGGGGCAACCCACCATCCGTAATGGGATGGTATCCGTCACTGAATCCATAGGTGGCGAGAGGGCAGACCCGGTGAACTGAAACATCTAAGTAGCCGGAGGAAGAGAAAACAATAGTGATTCCGTCAGTAGTGGCGAGCGAACGCGGAAGAGCCTAAACCGTCAGGTTTACCTGGCGGGGTTGTGGGGCGTCTCACATGGAGTTACAAAAGACGCGCGTAGGTGAACAGTCTGGGAAGGCTGACCACAGAGCGTGACAGTCGCGTAACCTAAACGCGCGTCTCTCCGAGACCAACCCCGAGTAGCACGGGACACGTGAAATCCCGTGTGAATCTGGCAGGACCATCTGCTAAGGCTAAATACTACCTAGCGACCGATAGTGAACCAGTACCGTGAGGGAAAGGTGAAAAGCACCCCGGGAGGGGAGTGAAATAGTACCTGAAACCGTGTGCTTACAAATAGTCGGAGCCCGTTAAATGGGTGACGGCGTGCCTTTTGTAGAATGAACCGGCGAGTTACGGTAGCGTGCGAGGTTAAGTCGAAGAGACGGAGCCGCAGCGAAAGCGAGTCTGAATAGGGCGCAAGTACGTTGCCGTAGACCCGAAACCGTGTGATCTAGCCATGTCCAGGGTGAAGGTAGGGTAACACCTACTGGAGGCCCGAACCCACGCACGTTGAAAAGTGCGGGGATGAGGTGTGGCTAGCGGTGAAATTCCAATCGAACTCGGAGATAGCTGGTTCTCCCCGAAATAGCTTTAGGGCTAGCCTCGGAATGAAGAGTCTTGGAGGTAGAGCACTGATTGGGCTAGGGGCCCTCATCGGGTTACCGAACTCAGTCAAACTCCGAATGCCAATGACTTATGTCCGGGAGTCAGACGATGAGTGCTAAGATCCATCGTCAAAAGGGAAACAGCCCAGACCATCAGCTAAGGTCCCCAAGTGTATGTTAAGTGGGAAACGATGTGGAGTTGCCCAGACAACCAGGATGTTGGCTTAGAAGCAGCCACCATTTAAAGAGTGCGTAATAGCTCACTGGTCGAGTGACTCTGCGCGGAAAATGTAACGGGGCTAAACATACCACCGAAGCTATGGCAGTCCTTACGGACTGGGTAGGGGAGCGTTCCAAGCAGCAGTGAAGCCGTACCGGAAGGAGCGGTGGAGCGCTTGGAAGTGAGAATGCCGGTGTAAGTAGCGAAAAGACAAGTGAGAATCTTGTCCACCGAAAGCCTAAGGTTTCCTGGGGAAGGCTCGTCCTCCCAGGGTTAGTCGGGACCTAAGCTGAGGCCGAAAGGCGTAGGCGATGGACAACAGGTTGATATTCCTGTACCACCTCTGTTCCGCTTGAGCGATGGCGTGACGCAGGAGGATAGGGTGAGCGGCCTACTGGATGGCCGTCCAAGCAGTGAGCCTGGTGTGTAGGCAAATCCGCACACTGTTAAGGGCAAGCTGTGATGGCGAGGGAAACATAAGTACCGAAGTCCCTGATTTCACACTGCCAAGAAAAGCGTCTAGCGAGGAACAAGGTGCCCGTACCGCAAACCGACACAGGTAGGCGAGGAGAGAATCCTAAGGTGCGCGGGATAACTCTTGCTAAGGAACTCGGCAAAATGGCCCCGTAACTTCGGGAGAAGGGGCGCCCCGGTAGGGTATAGCCCGAGGGGGCCGCAGTGAAAAGGCCCAAGCGACTGTTTAGCAAAAACACAGGTCTCTGCGAAGCCGCAAGGCGAAGTATAGGGGCTGACGCCTGCCCGGTGCTGGAAGGTTAAGGGGATGGGTTAGCGCAAGCGAAGCTTTGAACCGAAGCCCCAGTAAACGGCGGCCGTAACTATAACGGTCCTAAGGTAGCGAAATTCCTTGTCGGGTAAGTTCCGACCCGCACGAAAGGCGTAACGACTTGGGCGCTGTCTCGGCAAGAGACCCGGTGAAATCATAATACCTGTGAAGATGCAGGTTACCCGCGACAAGACGGAAAGACCCCATGGAGCTTTACTGTAGCCTGGTATTGGAACTTTGTGCATCATGTACAGGATAGGTGGGAAGCTGAGAAGCAGGGGCGCCAGCCTCTGTGGAGCTGTCGGTGGGATACCACCCTTGATGTACGGAGTTTCTAACTCGTCGCCCTTATCGGGCGAGAGGACCATGCCAGGTGGGCAGTTTGACTGGGGCGGTCGCCTCCTAAAAGGTAACGGAGGCGCCCAAAGGTTCCCTCAGAATGGTCGGAAATCATTCGTAGAGTGTAAAGGCAGAAGGGAGCTTGACTGCGAGACCTACAAGTCGAGCAGGGACGAAAGTCGGGCTTAGTGATCCGGTGGTTCCGCATGGAAGGGCCATCGCTCAACGGATAAAAGCTACCCTGGGGATAACAGGCTTATCTCCCCCAAGAGTCCACATCGACGGGGAGGTTTGGCACCTCGATGTCGGCTCATCGCATCCTGGGGCTGAAGTAGGTCCCAAGGGTTGGGCTGTTCGCCCATTAAAGCGGTACGCGAGCTGGGTTCAGAACGTCGTGAGACAGTTCGGTCCCTATCTGTCGCGGGCGCAGGAAGTTTGAGGAGAGCTGTCCTTAGTACGAGAGGACCGGGATGGACGCACCGCTGGTGCACCAGTTGTCACGCCAGTGGCACAGCTGGGTAGCTATGTGCGGAAGGGATAAGCGCTGAAAGCATCTAAGCGTGAAGCCCCCTCCAAGATGAGACTTCCCACAGCGTTAAGCTGGTAAGACCCCTCATAGACGATGAGGTTGATAGGTTCGGTGTGGAAGCGCGGCAACGCGTGGAGCTGACGAATACT
>NZ_RHHO01000067.1 GCF_003710865.1 Brevibacillus borstelensis
TGGAGCGTGCCCAGCAAGCCGTTAATTGCTAGTTGGTGAAAGTCCAACCGAGGCAGGAGCCAAGTCACCTCGTAGCTGACAGGCAACTGGTGGAGAAATCCTAAGGTTGAAGCCCTGTGACAAAGTAACTCGAAAGAGTGCGAGCAAATCAGCAGGCCGTAACATAAAGTGAATCCTGCAGCCTCGTTAAGAAAGACCACCGAGAGGTGGACAAAGGGAAGCCGAGCTTGTTTCATATGGGCGAAGGCCAAGGACGGTGTGGAGAACTTGGAATACAGCACCTATGAATCCCTCGGGGTATGGGGAGCGGTATGTTGAGAAAGTAGTTAACGGAACTGGGGAGACCCTACTCTGCACGCCCCGTCAGGAGCGTAAAACGGAAACCTATAACCGTAAGGGAAGTGGTGGATGGCAGAGAGGGAGTCGGAGGGGTTCATAGTACCGATGAACATAAGGACAACACAACCTTATGGAGGGAAGGAGCCCTGCTTTGTTCACGGGTCGAAGGAGGTAAGAGTGAGTGAATGCAAGTAAACTTGCTAACTACACCGATGTAAAAGCTCGACAACTTTGGACAACCCTATATCTTTGTGCCAAGGCAAACTCAAAACGGCGATTTCATGCCTTGTATGACAAAATCTACCGCCCGGATATTCTAGCGACAGCTTGGAGGAGAGTAAAAGCAAATAAAGGGAGCGGAGGAATCGACGGACAATCCATCGCACAGATTGTGGAGGAGTATGGGGAGAGCCGTTTTCTTAACGAGATCTATCTAGATTTAAAAGAAAAGCGGTATCGTCCACATCCGGTTCGTCGAACTTACATCCCTAAACCGGATGGCAAGAAACGTCCACTCGGCATCCCGACGATCAAGGATCGGGTGGTCCAAATGGCTACTAAGCTAGTCATTGAACCGATCTTTGAAGCTGATTTTCGGGACTGTTCTTATGGCTTTCGGCCAGGAAGAAATGCTCACCAGGCAATTGCACAGATACGCAAAGCAAGCAAGAGGTGTTATTGGGTCGTAGATGTTGACATTAAAGGGTATTTCGACAACATCAACCATGAGAAGTTGATGAAACTGGTCGAAATGAGAATCAGCGACAGACGTGTTCTGAAACTTATCCGACAATGGCTGCAGGCTGGGGTCATGGAAAATGATCAATTCCATGAAACAGAACTGGGAACTCCGCAAGGAGGGGTAATCTCGCCTCTTCTTTCAAACATCTATCTAAACTACATGGACACCATTTGGGAAAATCAATTCTCCCATCTTGGCACACTTATCCGCTATGCGGATGACTTCGTTATCATGTGCAGAACCAAACAAGAAGCATTGGAAAGCATTCAAGTGCTGATGGCTATTCTAAACAAGCTGGAGCTTAGTCTCAGTAAAGAGAAATCTAGACTCGTTAATATTTGGGACAATTCCACTGGGTTTGACTTTCTTGGGCTGCACCATCGCAAATTCCCCGTGTTCAACAAAGGGGGGAGCAAGGTATTTGCTATGTCTCATGTACCAGCTAAGAAAGCAATGAAGGAAATGAGACGTAAAATTAAGGAATACACTGCACCAAGGAACAAACTGTTTCTGTCTCTAGAAGAGCTAGTGAAAGGGCTAAATCGCAAGCTAAGGGGGTTCAAGAACTACTACTTCATCTCGCCCATCGCCAAACGATGGGCAAGACGGATAGACTGGTATGTGATTGAACGCCTTACAATCTTCTGCAACAAGAAAAGAAGCAAGCGGAATAAACATGCCGGAAAGCTGAAGGTCATACAAAACACGCAGGGTAGTTTATTGAAATTAGCCGGATAAAGTAAGCCGAATGCCAAAGAAAGAAGAACATCGGAAAGCCGTATGAGGGAAAACCTCACGTACGGTTTGATGAGGGGGAGCTGAAATGAGCAAGGCGACCATACGGTCGCCCGAAAGTTTCAGTTCTCTACTCTACA
>NZ_RHHO01000068.1 GCF_003710865.1 Brevibacillus borstelensis
ACTAAATGGGGTCTTGACCATAATCGAGAGGGGTATCCATTTTTTATAGGGAAACACTATGCTTACATTATTAATTTCAGGGCACCGATCTTCTCAAAGTAATAGATGCTTTGCATATAGGCTTCCATCCCTTCATCAATAAGTCCATTCGTCATGAAATAATTACCTTTTAGCTTGTAAAATCTCCCTAACTCAGAATATTGATAGGGGTCGTTATCGAAAATCTGAATTTTTTTCTCCTCTTCCTCAAGAAAACTTTTAATCGAATTAAGGTCACTCACTTTGCACAGTGCATCAAATAACTCGGTGAGTCTAAATATCCGGTTAACTTCTGTGGTCTCAACCAGACATTCCCTTAACAAGGGAATAGCTTCCTCATATTTGCCTGTTCTTGAATAAACAGTCCCGCGAAAAAATTTAATCCGTTCAATGATAAATCGGTAATTTAGCTTTTCAAATAAATCAAGGTGTTGTTCTAAAGCCCTATAATCTCCCAGGAACATATATGAATTGCAGATTGCCAAGGCTACTCGCTCTTTTAGCTCATTGTGTGTAAGATCTGCGGCGTGTCCCATCTTTCCGAACTCAATACATTTTTCATACTTTTTCATAGCATGAGCATGAAAAGCCATTTTGTAATAAATGGTTACCTTTTCCTCATTACTCAAAAAATCAACATAGTGCAAGATTTCTTCTCCGGTGTAATAGGTCTCTTCTAATCGATTGAAATCATCTCTTTCTATCAGGTATTTGTTCAATAGTCCTTTTGCCAGAAACCGCTGCATTCCACGTTCTCTGGCATACTTTATAATTACGTGGTATAGCGGCAGCTGAAATCTTAGATCTGATAAAGAGGAAACAAAGTTGTACAGTCGTTCCATTAAGGAATAGCTTTCCTCATAAGGTGTCTCAAGAATCCGCTGAGCAACTCTTGCGGCCAGTGGAACATTGAACAACCGAATTGCCTCATTAAGCAGTCCAAATAACACCTCAGGACGTTTATCGATTTCAATATAGAGTTCAACAATCTTATCAGTCGGAATATTCAATACCTTAGCTAAGGGCATTGTTATTTTTAATCCCGGACGCCTGGTACTTCCGTTTTCAATCTTTGCAATGACTCCTTTGTGAACACCCGTCAATCTAGCTAGTTGTGAAATACTTAAGTTAGACTGTTTTCTATATTTTTTTAGGACATCTCCGATGGTTGCAAATTCAAGTGTATGTACACTTTCCTTCACGACTGCCACCTTCCAATAAACTGTTCCCATTTCTCTAACAGTCAGTTTTCACCCAAATATTAACATTGGTGCATTTGTTTTGTAAATTGAAGGTTTCTTTTATTACCCAAGTTCAGTAAAGCAGAAGTATAGAAATGAAAACTATCATTCCAATCCTAAAAAATAAAAAGATAGAGCAGCAAGAACTTTCCCCTTGCCTCTCTATCCTTAACTACTCTTATCTTTTTCCATCCCTCACAACAACCACGACTGCACTACCGGAAAAAACACATAAGCCCAAACAACCGTGATCATCGCCCCGGCGATGACCGCCAGCGTAGCGCTGCTTCCCTCGACATCACCGCGCTCGAACGCTTTTGCCATGCCGAGCGCATGGGCGCCCATCCCGTACATCAGCCCGACGGCGAGCGGATGCTGGAGCCGCATGCGCTTGATGATTTTCGGTCCGAGAAAGACACCGGCAAAGCTGGTCAGCATGACAAATGCTGCAGTCAGCTCAGGCTCTCCGCCCAACGCCTTCGATAGATTGACCGCTACCGGCATGGTAATCGAGCGAGGAATGACGCTGACGGCGGCTTCACTCCCCAATCCGAGGAAGAAGGTGCTCACCACCCCGGCCAATACAGCCGACAGAGAGCCGAGCGCCAGGCTGCCGACGATCATCCGCCAATTTGCCGCAAGTATCGGCCAGTTCCGATAGAGCGGGATCGCGAAGGCGACCGTCACCACGTCGAGCATGTCTGCAAAGAACGACGTCGCTTCTTTGTATCTTGCAAAGGGGAGATCGAACAGCAAAACGAGCAAGACGATTCCCAGCGGTGCCAGGATGGCCGGAGAAAAGAGCAGACCCGCCTTTTTGGCGCTGATGCGCTTGGCTCCCCAATACAAGGCGAGGGTAACAGCAACGCTACAGGTTTTCCACAGAATCACGCTGCTCGCTCACCCCGCTCCATCGGAACAGCCGCTGGGCCAGAACTCCTGTGGAGATCATCACCAAGGCCGTTCCGCTGACGACCACGGCCAAAACGAGAAGCCCTTTTACACCCAGCATCCACGGGTATTGGACAATGCCCGCAATCGAGGGGATAAAGAACAGAATCATTTCGGACAGCAGCAAAGCCGCTCCCGCTTCCACCCATTTCAGGCGGACCAGGCCCGATTGCAGAGCCGCGAACAGCAGGCCAAGGCCGATCAGGCTGCCAGGTATATGCAGTTGGAAAAACGCTGCTGCCGCTTTTCCCAGCCAGGCAAACACAAACAAAATCAATATCTGCGGCAATGCCGTCAGCCATTTTTTCATCGAGACCACCCCCGGTACCAGCTAACTCATAGCACCATTGTAAGGGGCTCTCTTGCTATTCGTACAATATATAAACATCATCAAATCTATGCAAAAAAGTTATGCATAGTTTTGCTCGCGAACAAACCCGATAAACGCCCGGGCGGCGTGAGACAAATAACGATCCCTGCGGCAGATCAGCGCATACGTCCAATCGATGGGCGGCCAGGAAAGGGCGACGACGTGAAGGCGGCCTTTGTTCAGGCGCTCGGCCACAGACCGCGGTACGAGGGATATGCCCATCTGCGCGGCGACCATCTCCCCGACAAAATCCCACAGCGAGCTCATGTAGGCGACCTTCGGCTCAAAGCCGGCCCGCAAGCACGCTTGCCGGACCACGTCATGCATCGCGTACTCCTCTGTAAACAAGACGAATGACTCGTCTTCGAGCTCCTTCAGATCGACGCTCTCTCTCCCGTACAGCCAGTGCTCCTGGTGCACGATGGCGACCATCTCCTCGGACCGCAGCGGGATTGCCTCGAAGCGTCCCTCGTCCACGGGCAGCACGGTCAAGCCGATGTCGATATGGCCTTGCTCGACCTGTACTTCCAATGGCCTCGCGCTGTACTCCCTCATTTCAAGCTCGATATGCGGGTAGCGCTTTTTGAAGCCGGCAATAGCCGCCGGCAGCAGAAACGCACCTACCGTCGGCAGCAAGCCAAGCTTGACGAATCCCCGCTCCACCTGGCGCAGCTCTTCGATGGAAGCCGTCAAGTCGCCCATGATCTGCAGGACTCGCTGGGCGTACTCAAAGACGAGCTGTCCGGCATCGGTCAATTCGATTTTCCGCTCGGTCCGATCGAGCAGGATAACATCCAGTTCCGTCTCCAGGCTCTTGAGCATTTTGCTGATGGACGGCTGCGAGACATGGAGCACCTCTGCCGCCCGGGTAAAGCTTTTCTGCTTCGCCACCTCGGCGAAGTACTGAAGCTGCTTGATGTCCATGACAATAGCTCCGATCAGGAGATGGTGAACACTTCATGCTTGCCGGACAGCTCGACAAAGAGGTTCATGCCCGCGATCTGTCCCGCTTTCAGCTTGTCCGCCACCCCGTAATGCTCCACGCAGGTCTTGCATCCGTACACGGGGACTCCCTGCTCCTCCAGCTCCTTTAAATGAAGATGGGCGAGCGATTGCTCTGTCAGGTTGAAGACGCCGCGGTTCATGCAGAAGATGGCGGCCGGTTTTTGCTCTGCCTGTTTGACGTGTACGAGAAAGGTCTCCATCACGATTTCTCCGAGCTCGGGCTCTCCTTTTCCGAATTGGTCGGAAGCGAGCAGGATGACCTTGTTATGCATGGTTTGTTCCTCCTTTTGCAGGTATCGTTGTTACCAGCTTACCATACATGAGCGGTGGATCAGAAATGCTTTGGCTGGTTTTGACCAGTTGATGAAAACGAACATGACAAATTTAACATGCTTGTAAAAAAGACCGCTCCGAAATAGAAAATTTCTACTCGCGGAACAGTCTCTCATTTTACGGATAGATAGTCGCATCACATGCAATTCTTAAAAAAGTTGCAGCAAGTTGACTATAACAATAAAAATTTCAATTTGGTAGTTATCGTTTCAATATGGTAGTAAGGTTTCAATATTCACTACCTTACCTATTCCCTCTCAACTTACAAATCCTCGTTAGCCAACTCATACATTGCCCGCGCATACATCGCGGCGGACTTGAAGAGATCGTCCAGCCCGATAAACTCATCCGGCTGGTGGGCAAGCGACACTTTGCCCGGGAACAGCGGTCCGAAAGCGACGCCGTTCGGAATGTGGGCGGCATATGTGCCTCCCCCGGTGGAGAGCAGCTTGGGCTCTTCGCCCGTGGCGTCACGATAGACGCGCTGCAGCACCTGGATGACCGGATGCAAGCGGTCTACGTGGTGCGGCTTTTTGATGATCGGCGGCTCAACGATGAAGCCGTACTTGCCGACGCTCTTTTCGATCTGCGGCAGGATGCGGCTGTCATCGTCGCAGACGGGGAAGCGGAGGTTGATATGGAAGAAAGACTCGCCCTCCGGCTCGTACTGGATGATCCCCGAGTTGATTGTCAGCGGACCGGTAATCTCGTCCTCGCTGGCGATTCCCAGCGCCCGGCCCCGCCAATCCTCGAACAGATAGGCATCCGTGCAGGCCAAAAAGCGCTGCGCATCCTCCTGGAACGAATAGTCCTTGAGAAAATGAATCAGCAGAAGGCCCGCGTTGATCCCTTGGTCGGGCTCCATCCCGTGGGCTGATTTGCCCTCCAAATGAAAGCTCGCTTCTCCGTCTTCCAGCAGCACCTGTCCGGGGCGGCCGCAAGCAGCCAGATAGGAGCGAAACTCCTCTGCCAGCGCCTCCAGCCTCTCCTCTGGACCTGCTACCCTGGCCCGGGCCGCTTCCGGCACCATATTGGGAACGCCGCCTGCAAAAAACGATGCCAGGAAAAGCCCGGATCGGTCGTTTTCATTTGCCGAGGCGCTTGCCCCTATTTGCCGCAAAACCACTCTCGTGTTGATCTGCCCTTTCTCCGCATGGACGATCGGGAAGTCCGCATCGGGCGCAAAGCCGGTCAGCGGCTTCTTCTCCATCACCTTGTAGTGCTCGATGCAGCGGCACTGATTTTCTTCATTGGTCCCGAAAATGAGGCGGATGTTCCGCTTGAGGGCAAGCCCGGACTCCTTGACGATTTTCAACGCGTAAAAAGCAGCCAGCGTCGGTCCCTTGTCGTCGATAGCGCCGCGCGCATACAGCTTTCCGTCGCGGATGGACGGCTCATACGGCGGGCTTGTCCATTCTCCGGTCGCCGGTACGACATCCAGATGGCAGAGGACGGCGATATAGTCGTCATCTGGCGCTCCCGGGCCGTACTCGGCGTAGCCGTAGTAGCCCGCCTCATTTTTTACGCGAAAGCCCTCCCGGCTGGACAGCTCGAGCATATAGCTCAGCGCCCGCGCCACCTCGGCCCCCATCGGCTGATCCGGTCCTGCCGTCGACAGGTCGTACGTGCTCGGGATGCGCAAAAGGCCGCCCAAATCCTCCAGCAGCTCCTCTTTTCGCCGTTGTACCTCATCCATCCAGTCCATGCTCTTCACCCTTTTCCGTCTCGTTCCCTTTATCTGTCAGGTCAAGCTTCGTTCTCTCCAGCCGACCGTGTCATCCATTTTCGGCGCCCGCTCATCCAAAAGCCAGCAAGCCGCCTGATGCGTATCCGAGCAGCGCATGTGCTCCGGCTGATACGACAGGCAGATCTCCAGCGCGTACGGACAGCGCGAGGCGAATCCGCAGCCCTTCGGCGGGTCCAAGAGGTCCGGCGGCGTACCCGGAATCGCCATCAACTGCTCCTCTTGCATGTGCAGCTTGGGCATGGAGGCCAAGAGTCCCATCGTATACGGGTGCTTTGGCTGGTAAAAGATTTCGTCCACCGTGCCGACCTCGACGATTTTTCCCGCGTACATCACCGCCACGCGCGAGGCCATGTTGGCGACGACCCCCAGATCATGGGTAATCAGGATGATGGCCGTCCCCGTCTTTTCCTGCAAATCTCTCATCAGGTCGAGAATTTGCGCCTGGATGGTAACGTCGAGTGCGGTCGTCGGCTCGTCCGCGATCAGAATTTTCGGGTTGCAGGCCAGCGCCATGGCGATCACCACACGCTGCCGCATGCCCCCGGACATCTGGTGGGGATACTGCTTGTACCGCGTCTCCGGCTGCGGGATGCCGACCAGCGCCAGCAGCTCGACCGACCTTTTGGCCGCCTCTGCCTTGCTTACCTTTTGGTGCTTCAAAATGACTTCGTCGATCTGCTTCCCGACGGTCATCGTCGGATTGAGCGAGGTCATCGGGTCCTGGAAAATCATCGAGATTTCCGCGCCGCGAATGTCCTGCATCTCCTTTTCCGACAGCTTGGCCACATCCCTGCCCTCGAACAGGATTTCTCCGTTCTTGATCCGTGCCATCGGGCTGGGCAAAAGACGCATCAGGCTTTTGGAGGTGACGGACTTGCCTGAGCCGGATTCGCCCACGATGGCGAGCGTCTCTCCCTTGTCAAGCTCCAGGCTGACGCCACGCACCGCCTTCACTTCCCCGACATACGTCGAGAAGGACACTTCCAAATCCCTGACTTCCAGTAGTTTGTTCATGTCGCTTCGCTCCTCGTCATGATGCTATTTGCGCATTCTCGGGTCAAGCGCGTCCCGCAAACCGTCGCCCAGGATGTTAAAGGTAACCATGATGGCGA
This sequence comes from Brevibacillus borstelensis, assembly GCF_003710865.1. Lineage (GTDB taxonomy): Bacteria > Bacillota > Bacilli > Brevibacillales > Brevibacillaceae > Brevibacillus > Brevibacillus borstelensis. Next base: position 6,799 of record NZ_RHHO01000068.1, read on the forward strand.
TGATCACGATAGCCGGATACAGGAGCAAATGGTACTGCGTATTGATCGCCTGATATCCGTCGTGAATCAGCACGCCCAGTGAAGCCATCGGCTCTTGCAGGCCAAGGCCGATAAAGCTCAAAAACGCCTCGGTAAAGATCGCCGACGGAATCGTAAACATCGTATTGATCACGATAATCCCGATCGTGTTGGGAATCAAATGCTTCAAAATAATTTGCGTATTGGATGCTCCCAGGGAGCGAGCCGCGAGCACATATTCCTGCTCCTTCAGCTTGAGGATTTGCGCACGCACCAGACGGGCCATGTTTACCCATCCGGTAATGACCATCGCCAGCATGATCGTCATGATCCCCGGCTCCATCACCATCATCAGCAAAATGATGATGATCAGGCTCGGAATCCCGATGATGATCTCGACGATCCGCTGCATGACATTGTCCACTCTGCCGCCGACCAGGGCGGAGATGGCTCCGTACGCGACACCGATCACCAGATCAAGCACCGCTGCCAGCACAGCGATCAACAGCGAAATGCGGGTGCCTTCCCAGATGCGGGCCCATTGATCGCGGCCGAACTTGTCCGTCCCCAGCCAGTGATCGGCGTTCGGCGCCTTGTACACTGCACTGTAGTCGGTATCGTAATACGTATAGGACGTCATCCACGGCCCGATGATGGCCAGCACCCCCAAAAGGATCAGGATGATCAGACTGACGATGGCCGCCCGGTTTTTCCGCAGCCTCCGAAAGCTGTCCTGAAAGGCTGTGAGAGGGGGCCGTGAAATTTTTTCCGGTTCTTTCGCGCTGACGCTGGCGGGTCGAAATAAATGGTCCAGACTCGCTTTTTCTTGCTGCTGCATGTTCTCACTCCCCTCCCGAAGCCAGACGGATTCGCGGATCGATCACGCTGTACAACATATCGACGATCAGCATGATGAACACGTAAAACGCGCTATAGAAAATGGTGATACCCATGATCGTGGAATAGTCGTTCATTTTGATTGAATCCACAAACAGGCTTCCGATGCCGGGTACCCCAAAAATGTTTTCGATAACTAGTGATCCGGTCAACAGATTGACGACGATCGGACCTAAAATGGTGACGACAGGAATCAGCGAGTTGCGAACGGCGTGCCGCATGACTACTGCCATATTGGTCAATCCCTTCGCCTTTGCCGTCGTAATGTAGTCCTGCTGCAGTACCTCCAGCATTTCATTGCGGGCAAATCTGGCAATGATCGCGACTACGCCCACGGAGAGTGCGACGGACGGCAGGATCGAGTTTTCGTAGCTGTCCCAGAAAGCGACAGGCAACAGCCCCCACTTGAGACCGACGTAGTATTGCAAGAGTGCTGCCAGAACGAAGTTGGGGACCGAGACCCCCAGCACGGCGATAAACATCGTGAAGTAATCCCAGGCGGAATTATGCCGGTAGGCTGCGATAATTCCCAAGATCAGGCCGATCGACAAACCGAGTACGACCGCCTGCAGACCGATCAGGGCGGATGGCCCGATCCGGTTTGCGATAATGTCTTTGACGGGCATGTTTTTATAGGTAAAAGAAGTACCAAAATCGCCTTGAACGACGTTCGCCAGGTAGCGCACATATTGAACGTACACCGGCTGATCCAAACCGTAGCTGGCGTACAAGAGCTGCCGCTCCTCTACGGGCAGTCTGTTCAGTTTTTCCTCGTCAAACGGCGTACCGGGAAGCTGTTTCATCAGAAAAAATGTAGCCGTCGTGATGACAAACAGGGTGATGAGGAGATACACCAGCCGCATGCCGATATATCGTTTCATGCGTACACCTCCTGTAGCAGAAAGATAAGGAAGAAGAGAAGGGGCTTCTCTTCTTCCCGCAAGTCAAGCTGTTATTCCACAGTTGCGTACTTGTATTCCACCGGGGAACCGTACGGATGGAAAATCAGGTTTTTCACGTGCGGCTTTTGCAGGAAGGAGTTTCCTCTGTAGAACAGCGGAGAAACTACCGCGTCTTCGGCCAGGAGGATTTTTTCTGCTTCCAGCAGCATGTTGATCCGTTTTGTTTCATCGACTTCTTTTTTCGCGGATGCGATCAGCTCATCGTACTTCGGATTTTCGTAGTTGCCGCGGTAAGGCGTATGGTTCGCCCACAGGTCGAGGTACGTCATCGCATCGTCGTAGTCCGCTCCCCATCCGGTTACGCCGAACTGGTAGTTGCCTTCGTCCATTTGCTGGTTGCGTGCTTTTACGGTTTTCGTTTCAACCGTTACGTCAATCCCGAGGTTTTTCTTGTATTCGCTTTGCAGGAAGGTACCCAGGTCCTTGGAAAGGGAATCATCCGGTACCAGAAGCTTCAATTGCGGCGCTTTGCCCAATTCCTTCACGCCTTGCTCCCAGTACTCTTTCGCTTTCGCCGCATCGGCCTTGATCAGATCGCCCTGCAGGTCGCGGAACGATTTGTGGTCGACACCGCTCATCTGGACCGGAATCATGCCGGTTGCCGCTTTGGAGCCGTTGTTTAAGATCACTTGCTCCAAAATGGTCGCATCATAGGCAAGCTGCAGAGCCTTGCGGATGTTCAGGTTAGACGTGCCTTCCCCTTTGGTGTTGAACTGGATGTAGTTGGTACGGAACTCGATGTCTGTCGTATACTCAGGGTCGTTTTTGAAGGTGTCAACGTCTGCAGAAGAGAGCATGACGCGGTCGAGCTCGCCTGCCTTGTAAGCGTTAAGCGCTGTGCTTTGCTCCTTGATGACCTTCAGGTTGATTTTTTCCACTTTTACATTGGCATTGTCCCAGTAGTTTTCGTTTTTCACGAGCGTCGCTCCGGAAGCCGGGTCAAACGAGGTCAGCTTGTACGGGCCTGCATACAGCATGTTTTCCGGTTTCAGTGCGTAATCCGCGCCCTTCTCTGTTACAAACTTCTCGTTGAGCGGGAAGTACAGGATGAAGGTAGTCAGACGCAGGAAGTACGGTGTCGGCTGGTTCAGCGTAACCACCAGTGTCTTGTCGTCTTTCGCATCGATTGCGACAGCATCCGCGCTGCCTTTTCCGGATGCGTATTCAGCGCCGCCCTTTATGTAGTCGGACAGGATGAAAGCATAGCCGCCTTTGGAGGTTTGCGGGTTCATCGCTCCGAGCCAGGCGAATTTGAAGTCGGCTGCGGTGATCGGATCGCCGTTGCTCCACTTGATCCCGTCACGCAGGGTAAATGTATAGGTCAAGCCGTCTGGAGAGACTTCCACGCCTTTTGCCAATGCAGGCTGCGGCTCGTGCTTCTCATCGAGGCGGTACAGACCTTCACTGACGTTGTTCAGCACGGAGAACGAAATGTTGTCCGAGGTAGAGAACTGGTTCAGGTCTTTAATCTCGTTTTCAAAGGAAAGGTTGATAACGCTTTCTTTTTTCGCTTGCTGACCGTCTGCCGCGGGTGCTGTTCCTCCGGGAGCACTGCCCGATCCCTTATCGCCGCTGAAGTTGCATCCCGTGGCGACGAGGCTGACCAGCATCAGTAGACATAGCAAGGATGTGGACCACTTCTTCTTCATTGATCTGTCCCCCTATTTTTGGTGTCAGAAGTATATTTGCATAAAGACGGCGCTTTCACTTTCATGACGAAGCGCTGTCTCATACACGAGTAACAGCATCGCACGGCTCTTTTCTCAAGCGGAGAAAGCCAGACGATCAGCAGGAGAGAAACAGGCCGACTGCCTCATGTAGCCAACTGCCTTAGGGAACCGACTGCCCTAGGCAAAATCGGCTCCGGCCAGCGGGGCGAAGTGCTGCAGCGCCAGAGCGCCCGCGCCGATCACGATGGCTTCTGCCTTCAGCTCCGAAGCGATGATGCGGAAGGTTCCCTTGAACGGCTCCCAGATCACTTGCTCGCAGTGCTCGTGAACCAAATCCACGATTTCGGTGTAGTTCTCGATCAAGTCTCCGCTGAGAATCACCGTATCCGGGTTGTACATGCAGACGATATTGTTGATCGTAATCCCGATGTACAGGGCTGTGCGAGAGACGATCTCCTTGGCCCAGCGCTCGTCGGCACGCGCCGCTTCGAACACTTGGCCGATGTCAGTGATCTCCTTGACGCGCCGCGCTTCGGTGATGAGGGCGTTTTCGTCTACATAGGTCTGCAGGCAGCCGCGCTTGCCGCATTCACACAAATTGCCGTTGGGGTCCAGGGTCGTATGCCCAAGCTCCCCGGCACTGTTCGATCCTCCTCGGAAGATCTCCCCGTCGATAATCAGTGCCGAACCGATACCGGTACCGATCCCGATCAAGGTCGTCTTCGTCGACCCCTTGGCCGAACCGTACAAGTATTCAGAAAGGATTTTCACTTTCAGGTCGTTGTCGATCACCGTCTTGATCCCGAGGATTTGTTCCACCAGAGCTGCAAACGGCACGTTTTTCCAACCGAGCGTACTGGAAAACTGGACAATCCCTTTTTCGTAATCGATCACGCCAGGGACACCGATTCCGATGCCTACGACTTTCTCGGGTGAAATCTTGCATTTCTTGATCAGGCCGGAAATCTCTCGGCCAATCAATGCTGCCGTTTCCTCAGGCGAGGACTCCAATGCCGTGTGAGCGACGCGGTGATGCTCTACCACCGTTTCGCTGAAATCCATCATCCCGAATTTGATGCGCTTTTTTTCGATTTCGACTCCCACGGTATAAACGGCGTCCGCTATGATGTCCAGCTGGACCGCCTTGCGTCCGACACCCGAGGATGTCAAATCCGTCTCCTGCACCAAGCCCTCCTCGCACAGCTCGCTCACAAAGCGGCCGACGGAGGTGGCGCTCATTTTGGTGATCTTGGCCAGTTCGGCCCGGGAAATCGGACGCTGCTTTTTAATGATGTCCAGGATCATCTGCTTGTTGTGCTGCTTGATGACGTCCTGGTCCTGCTTTACGATTTTTTTCATCACGGACATGCTCCTCTTCCACATATTCGCGTTTCAAGGTTTATTTATCCAACAGTGTTATAAATTGTGTGGTAAAAGATGGATAATACTCCGATCAAACACGAGGAGCAGACGATTTTTGCTTTATTTCGGTCGGATAGCTTTTTTAATTTCTCCATTGGTGTTAATAATGAGTTTATCTGGCATCCTGTATGAAGTCAACTGTTATTTCCAAATGGTGCGACGCTTTTTATTTTTTTGAAAATGCCTTTCGCTCCTTCCCTCCCCTGCTTGATTTTGAGCCGACCGACCGCGTCTTTTCCTCTCTTGACCGCAGAAAAAACCACCCGGCAAATGCGGATGGTTGGCAAGCCTTATTTGATCGAATTCCAATCGTAGGGCGTTTCCTGATACACATAGTAGTTGAGCCAATTGGAAAACAGCAGGTTGGAATGAGCGCGCCACCTGACCACTGGCGGTAGGCTCGGGTCATCCCCCGGGAAATAGTTTCTGGGAATGGCAATCTCGAGGCCTTTGCTCACATCACGTTCATACTCTTCCCGCAGCGTGCACGGATCGTACTCGGAATGTCCGGTGACGAAAATTTGCCTGCCGTCTTTCGTCGCAACGATGTACACACCCGCCTCCTCCGATTCGGACAATATCTCCAGCTCCGGCACTTTCTCGATGTCCTCCCGCCGATTCTCCGTGTGACGGGAGTGCGGAATGTAGAATACGTTGTCAAACCCGCGGAACAGCTTCACATTCTGCTTGTTCAAGGTGTGCGGAAAAACGCCGAACAGCTTCTCGGGAAGCGGATGCTTCGGAACGCCGAAATGATGGTACAGCCCTGCCTGTGCGCCCCAGCAAATATGCAGTGTCGACGTCACGTTGGCCATCTTCCAGTCGAGAATTTGCTGCAGCTCCTCCCAGTAGTTCACCTCGCAAAAATCCATCTGCTCCACGGGCGCTCCGGTAATAACCATTCCGTCAAACTTCTCGTGCCTGATTTCCTCAAAGGTCTTGTAGAAGGTGGCCAGATGCTCTTCCGGCGTGTTCTTGGAGGTATGGCTGGACGGGTGCAGCAAAACGACCTCCACTTGCAGCGGGGTATTCCCCAAAAGGCGGAGCAGTTGGGTCTCCGTAGTCTGTTTCACTGGCATCAGGTTGAGAATGACGATGCGCAGCGGGCGAATGTCTTGGGTAAACGCCCTGCTCTCCTTCATCACAAAGATGTTTTCATTCTCCAATATCTCTGTCGCCGGCAACTCATCAGGCAATTTGATTGGCATGTTTCTCCCCCTTTCAGTCCGTCACAACGCTGTCGTCAGACAATAATCCGACTAATTCGCCATGACTACTTAAGATTCCTGCTTCACTTTTCCCTGCATTCAAAATGTTCTGTCTCTACTATAGCAGGAAAACGGACTACAGGGGGTACTGCCTTAGGCAGGCATTCGCTTTGGCTTGCATTTTTTCCGCGTACGTCTCTATCGCTTTCATTTCTCCGCCGTCCGCTTTTCATCAGACTCAGACATCCGCAGCCGTCAGTGCACAGATACTCGCTTCCCGCCTGGCTCTTTTTCCGGTGCGGCTGCCCGTCTGAGAAACAGCGAGCAGGCCCAAGCGACGGCAATCAGCGCGAATGCCAGCAGGAACGCGCTTTTCATCCCGGCAAGCATAGCCAGGATTTTTCCCGTAGCATCATTTTGCGCGCCTGACGGACTTTCCAGAAACCGCTTGGAGCCATTCGTCATGACCGTCACGAGAAGCGCTGTCCCGACCGCACCCGATACCTGCTGGAGCGTGCCGATAATCGCTGTGCCGTGGGGGTATAGCGGCGGCGGCAGTTCATTTAGGGCATTGGTCATCACGGGCATCATCAGCATGGAGATGCCCAGCATGAGCAGCGTGTTCAACAGCATGATCATCCCGTAAGAGGTAGACAGCGTAATGATGGCAAATTGCCAGAGCGTATTTCCGATCAGCGCCAAGCCGATGACCGCCAGCCACCTCGCGCCGAATTTATCAAACAACCGTCCGGTGATCGGAGACATGATCCCCATCACCACTCCGCCGGGCAGCATGACCAGACCCGCTTCCAGCGGACTGTATCCCAGCGCGTTTTGCAGAAAAATCGGCAGCAGCATCATCGCCGAGAACATCGCCATCATGACGATCATCATGATCAGCGTCGAGATGCGGAATACCTTGTATCCAAACGCCCTCAGATCCAGCAGCGGCTGCGGAATGACGAGCTGTCTCCATACGAACAGCCCCAAAGAAACGGCCCCGGTGACGATCGGAATGAGGACGCCATTGCCCGTCCATCCCCCGTGACTTTCGCCAGCGCTGCTAAAACCGTACACAATCCCTCCGAATCCGAAGGTCGAGAGAAGAAGAGAGATGACGTCAATTTTGGGATTCGTCGTCTCTGTCACATTCTTGAGCTTGGCATAGGCAAAGCCAATTACAAACAAAGCGATAGGCAGCACACCGTAAAAAAGCACCCTCCAACTGAAATGCTCGACGATGATGCCGGACAGCGTAGGTCCGATCGCAGGGGCAAAGGTGATTACAATCCCGATGGTCCCCATCGCTGAGCCTCTTTTTTCAATAGAGACGATGGCAAATACTACATTGGTCAGCAAAGGAAACAACAGTCCAGTCCCGGCAGCCTGCAGCACCCTGCCGGTTACCAGCAAGGCGAACCCTGGCGAGATCGCCGCGATGAATGTTCCCACTGTGAACAAGCCCATCGCCGACAGGAACAGGCTCCTTGTCGTGAACCGCTGGAGCAAATAGGCGGTAATCGGTATGAGGACTCCGATCACGAGCAAGTACCCGGTCGTCAGCCATTGCGCTTTGCTTGGTGAAATGCCGATGTCGGCCATGATTTTGGACAAGGCAACGTTGAGCAGGGTCTCGTTCAAGATAGCTACGAACACGCCCAGAATCATGACCATGACCACGACAAAATTGCCTCTGCTCCCGAAAGTCCCTCCTGTATGCTGCACTTCGCGTTTTTCCACAATCGCTCTCCTCTCCTTGGCAAATGCGCCCTGTTTCATGGACTCTCTTGAACCGTTGCCGCCCTCCCGCTTCGTTTTTAGAACCTTATTTTAGCCTGAAATGCCTGCACAGATTTCTTACCGATTGCTATGTTGCTGACGGCGGTATGCATGCCCGAAAGCTCTGAAAATACGCTCCACCGAAAGCATGCGGGAAAGAGTCCTGCCAAATGAGGCCAGCGTGGCTCCAATCTGGAAATCACCCTTTTTTTTGCGTATGATAGAGGGTAATGATCTTTTGCTAGAAGGGAGACAAAATGGCCCCCCGCTCAAAATGGTTGATATATAAATGGATTCTCGCGATAATCATCGCTTGCTTGTGCATGTTCCCGGCGACCCCCTCGCCAGCCGATACATTTGCTTCCGATGCAACGGCCAAGTACACGTCCGTAAAAAGCGAAGCCGTCCAGATTGTCAGCTACCGGCCTCATTTTACGGTCAAGTTTTTGAAGCAAAAGCTGCAAGGCTCCCTGTTCATGGACCAGTTGCGGAATTTGCAGCAAACGTACGCCGCCCCGCTCGTGACATTCCTGTTTGTGATCCAGACGCTGCTAAAATGGACCTTGCTAATGCCGATCCGATACGGGTCGATCTTCGTGGGCAGCTCCCCTTTTGGAACGCATTACATTCCAGAGAGGGGAAAAGCGGAACATGAAACATACAAAACAAGATGCCGAAATGATTCGGAGAACCGTAAAAGATTTGAAAATATTTGTCATCTTCATCGGGTTCGTGGTGGCAGGTTTGCTGGCCGCCAAATATTACTTGGGCTAACATGCAAATCCTCCCCTTGTTTTTGGGGGAGGATTCATTCATTGTCACGACGAGCCTATCATCAGAGCAAAAAGGAGTCTGTTCCGTGGAAAAATCACTTTATTTCGTCGTTAGCTGGGCGGACGCCAAGCAGTATTCGGACGCACTGAAAAAGCTTGGTATCGAACATATCATTGAAACGCCTGAAGAGATTCCTTCTCTCGTGCCGGGAGAGCTGGCTTTTGTATTTCCGAGCTTGCCCGTGCGCGTTTACGCCAAAGTCAGGACGCTTTTTTCACATAACGGCAAAAGATATTAATGCTGTGCCTGCCATGTAGAGCGTATTCGTCCTCCTGTTTGCGTCCCTCACACGCCATTCCTCCGCAATCAAAACCAGATTGTCAAACATCCCAAGCCGGTCCCGGCAATGTCTCCCATGATCGCAAATTTGGAACAGAAATCATTTTCCTCCCCCTCTATAATCAAGCCGGGAGGGAAAGAAATGAAGCCATTGCAAACAAGAGATCCATTTCACGTATACATCTATACGTGTTTCCTGTCACAGCTATTTTTCACCTTTGTATTTACGGTGAATCTGCTCTATCAAGTACAAGTCGTGAAGCTCGATCCGTTTCAGCTCGTTCTCGTTGGAACGGTATTGGAACTATCCGTTTTTCTTTTTGAGATTCCAACGGGAGTTGTTTCAGATTTAAAAAGCCGGAAGCTTTCTATCATCATTGGCTATGCGTTGATCGGCATTGGCTTTCTGGTAGAGGGGCTCTTTCCGCATTTTATACCCGTGCTGTTGAGCCAAGTCCTTTGGGGGCTCGGCTATACATGTACAAGCGGCTCGCAACAAGCCTGGATTGCCGATGAAATAGGGGAGGATCGCGCTTCACTTGCCTTTATGAAAGGGGCTAAAGCGAACAGGCTTGGGGAAATCATCGCGATCCCTTTAAGTATGGCCACAGGTTTTTTTATGGTTAATCTGCCGATCGTTATCGGCGGGAGTTGTATGATTGGGCTTGCTGTATTTTTGAGTTTTGCCATGAGAGAAGAAAATTTCAAACCTGCGGATCGCGAGGAACGAAAATCGAGTTGGCAGAGCATCAAGGTGAATATGAATACGATCATTCATTTTACGAAAACAAGCGCGATCATCCGCATCCTATTTCTCATTGCCTTGTTTGTCGGATTTTATAGTGAAGGATTCGACCGGCTGTGGATATCCCAGTTTTTGAACGTATCCCATTTATCGGACGTAATGGATGGTAGTTTCGTGGCGGTAGTTGGCAGCATTCAGCTCATCATCGTGCTCATTTCCTACGTGATCCTGCACTTTGTAAGTCGAAGCCCGATCCATCAGCATCTGCGTCTGATTTATGTATCGCTGTTTATCGGGAGCAGCGTGATTATCGCCTCATTGCTCGGTTTTGCGTTTTCTTCGCTTGGCGCTGTTTTAATCGCATTCTACGTCATCATCCAGGTGACGCGATCTGTGATGCATCCTTTGGAGGACATCTGGTTAAATAAAATCATTCCCGACTCGTCCACGCGTGCGACCTTCTTTTCCGTCAAAGGGCAAGTCGACGCCATCGGGCAAATCAGCGGCGGACCCGTAATCGGCTATATCGCTTCGAGCTTTACCATCAGGACGGCCATTGTGGCAAGCGCCATTCTGTTGACCCCTGTCCTAGTTTTCTACCATAAGCTCTTGAAAAAACGGAAAGGGTGAATCGATCACCCTCTTTCTTTTTCGATAATGGGAATATGGATTTCCATATAGATTTTTTCGTAATCCCAGTAATGGCAGTGTTCATCGTAGTATTCGAAATCAAAGCCGGCTTCATCTATTTCGTAAGACGATTGCGGCAGCCAATCTTCAAGGATGTATTGCCACGTTCCTTTAATGGAGGGGACGAACTGTGCGGGTTCCACGAGCGGCGTCCGAAAGATTGCGTACGTGGTTTCCGGGATGAGAAAGGCCGTCAGTTCCTTTGGAAGAGGGCGATCGTTATCGTAATGTACGGCAAATAAATACGTAAATCGGTCCTTGTCCTGCTCGTTGCTTATATTGATGCAGTACTCGCCATGCTTTTCAGGGGATAATAATTGATAGAGAAACCGTTCTATCGAGCCATCGGTTAACCCTCGTTGCTGCCAAAATGCCGGGGCGTCCCTCGTATAACGGACATTTTCAAAAGCGCCTTCGAACGCTTTACCCGCTACATAAAACGCGCTCCGCTTCGCGATCTTCGGCTGCATAATGATTCCGCCTGTATTTTTTTCATGGAGGCTTAAGAGATTTAATTTTTGCGGCAGCGATAGCGGACAATGCAGCTTGTATAAGCTTGGAGGGCTGCCAAAGCATTTCTTGAATGCCTTCGTAAAGCCGGAATGGGTCTCGAAGCCATAATCCATCGCGATTTGAATGATCTTTTCGCCGTTCGCCAATTCATACATCGCGTATTGCAGCTTTCTTTTGACAACGTAGTCCATGATCGTGAAACCGGTATGCTTGTGAAAAATCCGATAAAAATGGTAGGGCGAATATCCAGCCATCGCCGCCAGCTTTTCCGGATCGATTTCATCTTTAATATGATCTTCGATATAATCGATTGCTTTTTGAAGCAAGAGTAATTGGTGGATACAAGCACCCCCTTGTAGACATACGATGGGCCCTATTCAGATACCGGGCAATCCGTTCATTGTCTAGAGTATCAACAGCATCGGCAGACGTCCGCGTCCAGGCCGGCTTTCAAAGCGAACTAAAATAAAAATAACAGATAAGCGGCTTGATCGCATCAGGCTGCTTATCTGTCGTAGAACATGTTTCTCTGGCGCAAAAGCAAACTGCTTTTCCTATTTTTTAAACGTCACGATTTCACTCGTATCTCCAAACCGGAGAACAGGCTGGCTCGGCTCCGTCTCGGCGATGATCTTCCCGTGCCGAATCGAGTAACGGACGGTAGCCTGGCGGCGAATCGCATCGTATTCGTCCTGTGCGTTGAGAATGATCAGATTGCCCGGCTTTCCTTCCTCGATGCCGTACTCCGCTTCGATATGCAGCGTCTTCGCGCTGTTGACGGTAATCAGATCAATCGAGTCGACGATTTGCTCGTAGCCCATCAGCTGGCAGGCGTGAATGCCCATGAACAGCACCTGCAGCATATTCCCGGTACCGAGCGGATACCACGGATCGAAAATGTCGTCATGGCCGAAGCAGACGTTGATGCCCTCCTGCACCATCTCTTTCACGCGCGTGATGCCGCGGCGTTTTGGATAGCTGTCAAACCGCCCCTGCAGGTGGATGTTGACCAGCGGGTTGGCCACGAAGTTGATGCCGGACAGCTTGAGCAGACGGAACAGCTTCGACGCATAGGCATCATTGTACGAATGCATGGCCGTCGTATGCGAAGCCGTCACCTTTTCCCCGATCCCCAGACGGAGTGCCTCGGCGGCTACCACCTCGACGAAGCGGGACTGCTCATCGTCGATTTCGTCGCAGTGAATGTCTACGAGACGGTCGTATTTCTCAGCCAGGCCAAAAGCGAGCCGCATGGATTCGACGCCGTATTCGCGGGTAAATTCGTAATGCGGGATTCCTCCGACAACGTCAGCGCCGAGACGAAGCGACTCTTCCAGCAGCTCCGCTCCGTTGGCGTAGGAAAGAATGCCTTCCTGCGGGAAAGCGACGAGCTGGAGATTGACGTACGGAGCCATCTCCTCCTTAACCTCCAGCATGGCGTGCAGCGCGGTCAGGCTGGGGTCTGTGACGTCCACATGCGTGCGAACATGCTGAATCCCCTGTGCCACCTGCCATTTGAGCGCTGTTTTGGCCCGCTCTTTGACATCTTCCTTGGTCAGCGTCTGCTTGCGCTCCGACCAGCGTTGGATGCCTTCAAACAGCGTTCCGCTCACATTCCAGCTAGGCTCTCCTGCTGTCAAAGTCGTATCCAGATGGATGTGCGGCTCGATGAACGGCGGCAGAACAAGCGCCCCACCCGCATCCACCACTTTTCCTTCAAAACCTGTGATCTCCGTGGCGATTTTGACGATCTTGCCGTCACGGATGGCGATTTGCCACAGCCCTTCGCGTCCGCGAAGCTTTGCGTTGGTAATAAGCACAATCTTTCACCTCTTCATTTTTGTCGCTTGCTTCTGTGTCTGCTTTATTTTACCTGTTTTCCGTCAGATTCGCTGAACGGTGCGCTCCCATGGCTCGCATGACGACGACATAGATCAGCGCCGAGCCGATGATTGCATTGAGCGGCGGAATCCCCGGCACGAATGTCGCGAGCAGGACACCGGCTACCCAGGCAATGATTGCGACTACATTGACGCTGGCAAATGTTGCTGTCTCAAAATGCTTGTACTTCTCCCGGTTGACGAAGAAGTAATCCGCCAGAATAATGGCTCCGATCGGCGGCAGGGTGGAGCCGAGGAAGGTCAGGAAATCGACGAAGTTGTTGTAGAGCCACCAAGCCAAGGCGGTCCCGACCACGCCGTTGAAAATGACCACTTTTTTGATTTTCACTTTGGTAATGTTGGACAGGCCAAGGCCTGAAGCGTAGAGCGCATTGTCGTTGGTCGTCCAGATATTCAAACCGAGAATGATAATGGCCGGCAGAATCATTCCCTGCAAGAACATCACTTCAGAAACATCGGACTGTCCCGTCGCGATGGCCCCGATCGCCCCGAAGAAGAACATCAGCGAGTTGCCGATGAAAAAGGCGATCACAGTCGCGATCACGCTGTTTCGCTTGGAGTTGGCAAAGCGGGTAAAGTCCGGCGTCAGCGTTCCGCCGCTGATGAAAGACCCGACGCAGATCGTCAGGGCTGTCGCCATGGAAATCGCTTGCGCCGGTTGATATTGCAAAAGTCCCTGCAGTCCCCCCACAGAGTTCGCTGCATCAGTAACCGAAATCATGCCCAGTACGGCAATGGACGGACACGCGATAAAGCTCAGTATGGCCAATGCCTTGATGCCGAAGTAGACAGTAGCCGTCATCACAATACCGAACACCACGATCAGCAAAAGCGTATCGATCCCCGTCACCTTGTTGACTGGCAAAGCAAACATCGCTACCCCAACGCCGAACCAGCCGATCTGCGTCGCCGCCAGCATGAACGAAGCGAGGTACGAGCCCTTTTCCCCGAAGGCAAAGCGGGCCAAAAGATGCGTGGACAGGCCCGTATCAGCGGCCATATACGCCAATGCCCCGGTGTAGATGCCAAGAATCAGATTTCCTGCAAGTACGGCCAGTACGAACTGGGTAAAGGTAAGCCCCGTCCCGAGCTGACCACCCGACCACATGCTGGCCGAGAAAAACGTAAAGCCGAGCATCACGACGAGAATGTGCCAAAAACTGCTGCGCTGCGACTTCGGAACCGCTTCGAGTGAATATTCCTTATCGACGGATGAAGTGCTCATCTGTACCACCCCTGTTGTTATTTTGTAGACCGGCACCCAACCAAAAAGAGGCCTCCTGCCGTATTTCCTGACAAGAGGCCTCTTTCACCCACAACGACAGAAAGGGACACAAAGATTCCCAGCCTGCCATCAGCGGATTTCCGACTTACCTTGTCAGCCTCACGGGACTGATTTAAAGGTACCGTATCTAGTTCATTGGAATTATCTGCGATTCTTGTCCATCTGTCAATGAAAACCTGCCGACGAGACCCCGCTAGTTTTTTCACAAGTGTATGCGGACCCTTTCATCGCTATGACAAGAACTTATTTTCCTTTGTCGATATAGCGCTGCATCAGGCTCGCTCTGGTCAGCCAGACCTGGTCACTCAGATGAATCCGGTAATGCTCGGGATTCATCATCCGCAAGTACTCCGGCCAGAACATCTGCAGCTGCTCCTTGTGATGACGGCGGATTTCTGCCAGATCAGGCAATTGATACACACGCTTGCCTTCCACAAAGACAGGGACGAGCAGCGGCTCGGCCACGTAGTTTTCCACCAGCTTGCTCAAGTACGTGTGGCTCGGGTGAAACAGCTTGATCGGCGCCTGCTCCTGGATGTCCGTCTCTGACGGATAACAGAGATAGTCCGCGATCGCTTTTCCGGTGCTTCTGTCGATCAGCCGGTAAATGTCTTTCGCTCCCGGAGTCGTCACTTTCTCCGGGTTGGCCGATATTTTGATCGTCGGGATGTACTCGCCGTCGTCACCTTCTCGGGCGACCAGCTTGTACACACCGCCCAAGGTAGGCTGATCTGCTGCCGTAATCAGCTGCGTCCCCACTCCCCAGGAGTCGACCCTCGCCCCCTGCACCTTCAGGCTCAAGATCGTATGCTCGTCCAGATCATTGGACGCGACGATTTTCACGTCGGAAAGCCCTGCCTGATCGAGCATCTCCCGCGTTTTGATTGAAAGAAAGGCAATATCGCCGCTGTCGAGACGAACAGCCCGCAGCCGTTTGCCCTGCCGCTGCATCTCCAGGCCGATATTGATCGCATGCGGCACCCCGCTCCCCAGCGTATCGTACGTGTCCACCAGCAATGTCACTTGGTCAGGCAGAGCGGCTGCATAACGGCGGAACGCCTCCTCCTCGTTTTCGTGCGACTGGACCCAGGAATGGGCATGCGTCCCTGCCGTCGGGATGCCAAACAGCTTTCCTGCCAGCATGTTTGACGTAGAGTCAAACCCGGCGAGATAGACAGCCCTCGTTCCCCAGAGCGCAGCGTCCGCTTCCTGGGCGCGCCGGATGCCGAATTCCATCAGCAAATCGTCTTTGGCTACCTGACGGATCCGCGACGCCTTTGTGGCAATGAGCGTTTGGTAGTTCATAAAATTAAGCAGCGCTGTCTCCATGAGCTGCGCTTCAAAAATTCTGCTTTCCACGCGAACCAACGGCTCGTTTGGAAACACCAGCGAACCTTCCTTGACAGAATGGAGCGTCCCCGTGAAGCGAAAATTGCGGAGCTCCTCGAGAAAGCCGGGATCGTAATTTTCCTCCTGCTCGCGCAAATAATCCAGATCGCTTTCTTCAAAGCGAAGATCCTCCACGTATTTGACGATCCGCTCCAAGCCCGCAAATACGGCGTAACCGTTTCCAAACGGAAGCTTCCGAAAAAACGCCTCGAAAACCGCTTTGCGATTGTGGGTGCCATTGATCCAATGCGCATACATCATGTTTATTTGATACTTGTCTGTATGTAAAGCCAATCCTGGTGAAAGCAAGCTGCTTCGCCTCCTGTTGTTGCAGCGCCTGTGCGGAAAACCGGCGGACACCGCGGCGCTGGACGCCCTCCTCGAATCTGGCGTATACGAAAAACGCATGAATACTTCTCTCTATTTTAGCCTTTGTCGATGACAAGGTATAGCTTTGAAATGCAAAAGAAGGCCTGCCGGACGACAATGCGCCATCGCATCCGTTCGCCAGCAGGCTTTCGCTTTGATCTAGTTTTGATCCGTCAGCACGATTGGTCCGTCGCTCGTGATCGCAATCGTATGCTCGTACTGGGCTGACAGCTTGCCATCCAGCGTCCGGGCTGTCCAACCGTCCGCGTCAATCTTCATCCGATGGGTTCCTGCATTCAGCATCGGCTCGATGGTTAGCACCATTCCCTCTTTCAGCCGGAATCCTTTGCCTGGCACTCCGACGTGATTGTAGTTGGGCTCCTCATGCAGCTCCCGGCCTACTCCATGCGCCAGCAGATCACGCACGACAGAATACCCGTTTTCCTCGGCATGACTCTGAACCGCGTGCATCACGTCTCCGATCCGGTTTCCCGGCACAGCTTGCGCGATCCCTTTGTACAGGCATTCCTTGGTCACCCGCATCAATCTTTTCGCTTCGTCGGAAACCTCGCCCACCGCATAGCACCAGCAAGAATCTCCTACCCAGCCGTTGTACGTGGCGACGATGTCGATTTTGACGATATCCCCGTTTTTAAGCGGCTTTCTGCTCGGGAAGCCGTGTGCAATGACGTCGTTGACCGATGCGCAGATCGCTGCCGGGAATCCGTTGTAACCGTCCGTGTACGTCCCTCCACCTTGCTGCCTGATCAGCTTTTCGACAAAATCGTTGATCTCCTGCGTAGTGACGCCCGGCTTGATTCTTTTGGCGATTTCCTTGTGGCATGTCGCCACGATCCGGCCTGCCGGTCTCATCTGCTCGATCTCTTCGCGAGACTTCAAGTAAATCACGCCCGGCTCCTCCCTTTGCTCTCTCCGCTCTCTGAGAGGCGGCGCTCACTTACGCTCTTTCGGATCATCAGCAGCACTCCCTCCGGTGAAAAGTCTGCATCCTTGTGGTACATGGAGATGCCGAAGCATCCGACCATGGTGCCGATGATAAAATTGGCGATTCGGCCGGGATCGGTCCCCGTCGCGAGCGCTTCCGACTGAACCTGCATCTGCGTGATACACTCCAGCAGAGGCTGATACAGGGTATCGTCGAATCTCTGTTTGGCTGTGCGGCGAAGCTGCTCTTCCATTCCCACGAAGTTTTCCGCGGCCCATTTGTAGACGATAAACGCTGCGGGTGCCTCCAGCCACAGCCGCAAAAGCCCGGCACAGAACTCATCCAGCAGTTCCGCCGACTTTTCTTGCCGAGAAAAGAAAGCGCTTGTCAAAGCTTCCGACAGTTCAAAGCCTCTATCCAGCAAATCACTGACGAGACTGTTCTTGTTGCTGTAATAATGGTAGACAGTGCCATAACCGAGTCCCGCTTTTTTGGCGACGTCGCGAATATCAAAGAGAAGGCCTTTCTCAAAATAGATCTGTCCTGCAGCCTCCATGATCTGTTGAATGCGCTTTTCCCGCAACTCTTCACATTGTTCCTTTGTTCGCGGAGACATGGATATCCTCCTTGTTTTTAGACCTGCAAGTATGTCGATAATAAAATACCACTTTTTGGACTGAGCTGCAAGCGATTTGGCCAGCCAAGTCCGCCCTTTTGAAAAAATGCAATAAAAATCCCCCTGGATTCATGAAAACCGCGTGAGTTTTCGATGAATAGCAGGGGGAAGGAAGTTCTTTTATTTACGACGCCGCAACATCCTTCGCAGCGGCAGCCTCTTTTTGTCCCTCGAGATACTCCGTTGGACCGATAATACCTTTTTCACGATCCTGTTTCTCCAGCTCCAGCGCTTTTGGCACGGACAGCCAGTAGGCCAGACCGATAGCGATCACGCCGGCACCGAATTTCCCGATAATCAGAGGCAGGATGATCGTAGGCTGGAAGTTGGCGGAGAACGACAGGTGGTCGCCCAGCAAGAACGCCGCACATACCCCAAACGCGATATTGATCACCTTGTCTTTTGGCGGCATGGAGCGAACGAGTCGGAACATCGCCAGGATGTTGGCGATCGTCGCGAGCAAACCGGCGCTTCCCGTCGGGCTCAGGCCCATCCGGTTGCCCATCGCCTGCAGAGGCTTCGCCGCGTATTTCCGCAGCATGTACACCATCGGGAAAGCACCCGCCAGCATGATACCGATATAACCGGCCGTTTCCAGGGCGCGGAACTGATCGGTCGGATCGGCAATGATCGGATCGAAGCCCCAGGAGCCAAATACCTTGGAAAAGACGCCTGTGAAGTATTCCACGATCGAGAATACGAGGACGAGCTTGATGCCTGCATCCATCGTCTTCCCGAAAATCATGAATGCCTTGATCATCAGGTCGGGCAGGAAGCGCAGACCGAGCGCAATGGCGACCACAAACACCAGGATCGGCGACAGATTGATCAGAATTTTTCCGTATCCGATGGCAAAGGCGTAGGTGGATTCCGCATCAGTCGAGATTGTTTCGCGCACCTTGGTATTCGTCATTACGAGGATAGCACTGGTGATAAAGGCGCCGATAGGAACCGTCAAAATCCCGGACATCACGCCAAGCGCCATGTATTTGTGATCCCGTTTGTCGAGCATCGCCAGGCCCATCGGAATGGAAAACACGATGGTAGCTCCCGCCATGAATCCGACGATCATCGCCATGATCCAGCCCTCATAGGAGCTTTTCAGCACGTTGGCCAACTGGTAGCCGCCCATATCGCTGGCCAAAATAGCGGTGGCCGCAAGCGCCGGATCGGCTCCGATCTTGTTGAAAATCGGCCCGCAGACCTTGTCGATAAACCAGGAAATATACGGAATTGAGGCCATGATACCTGCTGCCGGTACGAAGATATAACCGGTGGAATGAAGACCTTCCATAAATTCTTTGCCGAGCCCTTCATCACTGTTGCGGATCGCTGCGATTGCGCCGATCACCGCACAAATCATGATAAAGTAAATGACGTAACTGCCGATTTGGTCCATGTATCAACCCCACCTTTTCTCGCGCGTTCTATCGTCTGTCAGGCATAAAACGATCCTAAACCAGCGTGACACCCCATTTGCCTGCGGGCTTCCCCGGCTGTCGGGGGCTTCCGTCGGCAAGCCGCACGGACTTGGACAGCGGCTGCTTGCTTTCTCCCTCATGGTTCTCCTCCTTCGCAAAGGCATGGAAAAAATTAACAATAAAGGCGCCTAGTAATCTGGTAGCAGATTACCCAAGCGCCTTTGCTTTTTCGTATACACTTGTGAATTGTGAACAAGCGGGACAAAACTGGAACCGCTTACAATCAGGCAAAAAAATAAAAGCGGTACGCATAATTTATACTTCTTCATATACTCTGAAAATTCATCAGTAAAGCTCCATTGCTTTACTCCCATCGTAACCCAATTATATGGGCGGTAAGTCACGATGTCAACACTCGTTTTTTGCCTGACTCACAAACCTCGCCCCCACCATGCCGCCTCGAAAATGATGGGAAAAGCACCCCTGCCAGCTTTGGTCAAGACCCCATTTAGTG
>NZ_RHHO01000069.1 GCF_003710865.1 Brevibacillus borstelensis
TTCAGTTCTCTACTCTACAGCATTTGCAATACGGTTATGCATTTCAAAAACTACTCCATGAATTGAAGGATGATCTTCCCGATATTGCGGTTCTCTTCCATATACACATGAGCTTTATCTACCATTTCAATCGGAAATACGGTGTCGATGACAGGATGTACTTCTTTTCTTTCCAGATATGCCCCAACATTTTCCATGAATTCTTTCGTTAAAAGAGCTTTGTATTCGTCGCTTCTTGGCGTCAGCAATGTCCCTGTCAATTGGACGCATTTCGCCATCAAGGAAAACAAATGTACGCTTTCCACTTCACTTCCGCCTAAAATGCCGATGAGGACCCAGCGCCCTTCCTTTTTTATACTCGCCAGGTTTTTCTCCCAATACGCAGCGCCAATAAAGTCCAGAATCAAATCGGCACCGCGCCCGTTTGTAGACTTCAGAACCTCTTCTTCAAATGCCTGCTCTTTGTAATTGATCGTGACGTCGGCTCCCAACTCCCGGCAGAAATCCAGTTTTCTCTGGGAACCGGCAGTCACGATTACTTTTGCGTTACACAGTTTTTTTGCCAACTGAATGGCGGCTGTCCCAACTCCGCTGGCACCAGCATGGATTAAGACGGTTTCATTTTTTTGCAGCTTGCCGATCCAAAATAACGTTTGATAGGCAGTGAGGAACACTTCGGGAATGGATGCCGCTTCTTCAAACGATAAAGACTCGGGGATTTTCATTGCCCGATCGGCTGGCATGATGGCAAACTCGGCATAGCCGCCGCCATTGACCAATCCCATCACTCTGTCACCTGCGGAAAGGGAGCTGTATCCGTTCGTTTCTACAACTGTACCGGCTATTTCAACACCTAAAACAGGGTTTGCGGCATACCCTGCCTTTCCTTCGCGTGTAATGATATCGGTTCGATTTACTGCCGCTGCATGTACGCGTACAAGCAATTCTCCTTGCTTTGGTTCGGGGATTGGCAAATTGGCAATCTCAAGTTGATCGGGACCGCCTGGCTTTTTGACGATAACTGCTTTCATCATGAACCACTTCCTATAACGTATATGGTGATGAAGGTACATACCTTGTGGATGCAAAAACAAAAATGGAAAGCGAAGGCAACCATCTCTTTCATATGGAACAACTTTCCTGGTTCTTACCATAACATATTTGCCTGGAAATGAAAGCTATGGTCTTCTTACTGTTTCCCAAAAGTCTTGCTCAGACTCGTCACGGCGTATAAACCAGTGACAGGCATGCAGATGGGGTCAGCTTTTTGCAATTGGAGACAATAAGGCGAGGGGAGGTGAAGGAAATGTCTCTAGGCAATGAAGACAAAAGTCAGCAGCAGGAGATGGGACATGACGGTAGCAATATGCATGGCTATTCCCTGACAAAAAAGGAGCATAGTCTGGCTGCAAACGCAGGCAAAGGAACTGTAGAGCCCGAAAAACAGGGTGAAAAGGTAAATGAATTAGCCTAGCGTGCTGCTAAGTTAACACATGAATAGCGAAAAACAAAAACAGGCCCTCCGGCGGTGAGTTTATGGCTGTGACCAAGGAGGGTCCTTTGCTTTGAACGGCATAAAAAACACCTTCACAGCATTAGGTGAAGGCGCGAATCATGTTGCAGAGTTAGAGATCTACTTTTGTTATTCCCCTAGCTGCTGGCGTTGCTTCATCTTCGTCTGGTGTCGGGAACATCTGGTATTGATGACGTCTGACGATTTCACTTTCATCCAGGGTAGAGGTTACGGTGTTTGTTTCAGTTTGGTTTGCTTCCTGTTTGCCTTTTTCAACGCGGTCTGCCATCCAAGTCACCCCCTCAAAAAGCTAGTCTCTTCAGGAAGTTTGGACGTTATACAGGGACACTTGAGTGTCATGGAAAGGGGGCCCATTTCTATCCCGCATACATATCAGAGAGATGCATACAAAAAACGCGCCCGAGAGAGCGCGCAGACATTAGAAATGGTGATGATTGTTGTGCATCTGACTTAGTGTCTGGTGAGCGATTGAATCGTCCATCGAGTGCTTTTGAGCGTATTCATCCCGCTTTTTCATACTAATTGATCCGCTTAGACACCATGCTAAACCAACCAAAACAAGTAATCCGCCGAAAACATACAGCACTGGCATCACCCCTTAATCAGGTTACTTTTAGTTTAGCAAATATTACCACATAAGTCATTACCCAATCAAATTCGACGATCAAGGTGCAAATCCATAAAACAGCAAGATAAAAATGAAATTCAAAACAAAACCGGCTCCAATCGCAAGCGGAATATATAAGAGGCTCAGAAGTACGCCGAGAAACAGGGGAAGCTCTTTACTTTTCGCAAAGCGGATCAGTCCAACAAATCCAGCTACCAACAGCGGGACGATATACAAAAAGGCGAACAGGCTGACCCATTCGATTAATGTGTGAAAAGCTTCTTGCGGAACAGGACCCTGTTTCATATGATAGGCCTCGATGATATACAACCTTCCGAACCAAAAGACAGCCGAAAGAACGATATAGTAATAAACGAATAGTCTTGATTGACGCATATCTGTTCACTCCGATTCGGGATGCTTTCTATAAACATTAAACCGAAGAGAACATGAATGAAAAAAGTACCAACTTTTTTTGGTACCTTTGCTTGACGTCCACTTGATGTCATTACTGCTCTTTTTATATACAAAAAAACAACAGGCTGTCATAAGCCTGCTGCCAGGAACTGAACTTTTTCATCATTTTACTTTGGCAAACACACAGGTATCCCTCAATTCCTTTCCGTCTACAGAAAGCAAGTCGTTGCGTAAAATCCCTTCCAGTACAAATCCTAATCTTTCCGGAATGGCACGACTTTTCACGTTCTGGGGATCACACCGAATTTCCACACGCCGTGCTTTTAATTCCTCAAAGGCAAAGGCGGTAATTCCTTGGACAGCTTCTGTCATGTATCCGTTTCCGCTAAAGCGGGTGTCGATCCAGTAGCCGATCTCAAACTTGGGGATGGCCCAATTGATGCGATGGAGTCCAGATGAGGCGATAAAATCGCCGGACTCTTTATGAAATACCAGAAGTCGCAAGTCCTCCCGTTTCAAAAAATCCAAATGAGATTTACGGATGCTGATTTCTACATCCTGTTCTGTCTGTTCATGATGGGCGAAAGGCATCACAGGCTTTAGCTCTTCGAGAGAAGCGGTGATCGCTTGGAAAACAGCTTTGCCGTCTCCTGGTTTTGGCATTCGGATTAACAGCCGATCCGTGCAAAATTCACTCGGGAAATCAAGCAGCAGTGGATTCATTTTCATTTCTCTCCCATTCTATTTCTCATTGTAGTGTAGGTGCCTGACTTTTCAGACGCGATCAAGCGGTCGGTACGGTTCCGGCGGGAGCTCTACGCAGATTGGATCGCCAGGCTTAACTTCTCCGTCCGCCAGCACGATTCCCATGATTCCCGCCTTGCGGATCAGGTTGCCATGCTCGTCGTGATCCAAAAGTGCTGCCATCAGACCTGGCAGGAAGCGGTCCAACTGAGCACAAGGATTGCGTAATCCGGTAATCTCTACAAGCGCCGTTTCGCCCAGCCGGAGCCTGGTACCTACTGGAAGCCCAAGCAGGTTAATGCCGCGTGTTGTGATATTCTCTCCCAACTGCCCGGCAGAGACAGTAAACCCGGCCCCCTTTAATTCATCAAAAAGCTCGGAGTGGATCAAGTGAACCTGGCGCAGATTTGGCTGGGAGGGGTCCTGTGCGACTCGAGACCGATGTTTGACGGTCTTTCCCAGATGGGCATCTCCCGCCACCCCGAGACCGGCAAGAAGCTGGATCCGGTTCTGATTAGTCTTGCTAAACGTGTGGGTGGAGCTGCTGCTGACCGCTACTACCTCCGTTGTCTGTTTCATTCTATACGACACCTCCTGTTGTCATTGTAACCGGAAGAAGCTGGGAGAGCGAGTCATTTGCCGCACATCATACACAGAACTTTATGGAGGGGAACAAAAAAGCCAAAAGATCAGGGGTTCGTTTGTTCACCCGGATCTTTTGGCCAAATGGCTGTTGATTCACTGCCGAAATAATACTGTGTCTGAAGCGAAGCTTACGTACCTTGTCTTTCCTGCTCGTCGACTCTTCCCAGAAAGCGGTGGTAAAAAAACTCGGCAACACCAAGCACTACTACCGTAAAAAGCATTTCACCAAAACTGAAGTTCCAATTCATGAAGGCGGAAACAGCCCATAAGTAGACAGCTGCCAGGATTGCATCGGAAACAGTTGCGATCAGGTTATTCGAAGCGCGCAAGATAAGCTGGTCGCCGATCAGGTAGGCGATGATCGATAAACCTACCGATGTGACAATGCTGGCCCATATGGTTGCTTCCGTAAACCAGTAAATAAAAGGGACCAAGATGATACCATTTATTACCAGCTTGACTATAAAGCGATACAATGCCATCCACTCCATTCAAAATATCATTGGGAATATTATTTCTTTCTGGCGGCAGTGTTATTCGTCCATCAAGGAAGAATTATCAATGAAAAACCCCCATGCTTTGAGGGGACGAAAAGGGGAGGGCAGATGCAGGGCTGCGGTCAAGCTTTTGGCATAGGCATCCACGTCATCAATCGGCGGTTCAGGGCCACTGCATCCGGGGCCGCACCAGTTTCCGTAAAAACAAGGAAACTTTCTTGATTTCCTGTCCCTGTACATTCCCATACGGATTCACCACGTTTGCGTGTTTTTTATCATCATATGGGGGAAACGGCTGGTTGATTGGATGCATCGCGAGGAAGAAGCGGAGCGGACTACTCGTCTTGAACTGCAAGTTCGTCATATGGCCAAAGAGCGGCCATTCATACGCAATGCTTCAAAGGCAGAATCTCTAGACACAGACGGAGAAAGCAGGGGGCGGCGGCGAGTAATGTGCGATGATTCATGTGCGCTCTATATATTCTGCCTGATAGGAATTGGCCCCTGCGTGAACGGAAAGCAATGTGTCGGCGTAGCCAACCAGACGATTGACCAATTCTTCGGATATTTGGTAGACCAGAGGATGGAGCTCCGGCTGATGGAGTGACGGATCATCGTAAATGATGGTTGTGTTTATAAAGACATCCCTGTTACCGTACAGATCGTAGTGGATGATCACTTTGCCTGCGGCACCTTCCGTCAACGGGTCTTTAAAGCCAGGCAGAAATACATACCACTCTTCCGCTGTTGCAGAGCGAAAGTTTTTCGTAAAAGTGAGACCGTTGATTTCCTCTTCAATTCGTTGTTTGATTTCCGGGGGGATGAGCGGTGTTATTTTTTCCATACCTGTAGGATGATCAACGAGGTACACGGTATATTCACCAAGTCGTGTGATCCTGACAGTACCTGTCATGGCGATCAGGCAGCCGAATTGTCGAACCACAGGACTCAGAGCTGTTATTGCGTGAAAGCGCTACTTATTCCTCCAGCTTATTTGAGGGTGTTTTGGTACAAAAAGTAAAAAGCAGTCTTGGCGATTTCGTTTGAAAACCCATGTCAGAGTCGAAAGTCACAATGATGTTCCGCTTGATAGAAGAAATGCTCTATGCAAATTTTTTTCACTGTAGTTATATCTTCCTGATTTCTTTTGCAAACGCAACCTTGGACAAGCATATGGCTGTCAAAAAGGGTACCTCTTTTATTCACGTCTATCTCTCTTTTGCCGTCAGGTTTCTCAGCGAGAACTGGCGGCTATTTGTTTGCCCGTGATCAGGAAAACCGCCGAGCTATTGTATCGAGAGCCGCAAACCAAACATTCGACGAATAGTGAGTAGGGTGAAATTTTTGAAACTTATGAAATCTGTTGTCGTATTACATAGATAAAGCCAGTCATAAAGGAGATGCGAATGGAAAATCAGAAAGTGACACAGCTCAATCCCAAATTGGGCGCCCCTAAGACGATTGTGACCATCATTGTCGCTCTCATCATCGGTTTCCTCATTTTTCAATCGGTAACGATAATCCAGGCGGGGCATCGTGGCGTTGTATTGCAGTTGGGAGCCGTTCAACCGCAAGTTTTTGACGAGGGTCTTCATTTCCGTATTCCCTTTATTCAAACGGTCATTCCGATGGAGGTACGGGTCCAAAAATCAGAGACCAGTCAAACTTCGGCCTCCCGGGATTTGCAGACCGTGGCAACAACCATCGCTGTCAACCATCATCTGGATGGCAATAATGTCAACAGGCTTTATCAGGAGGTGGGGATGGATTACGCTGCCAGGATAGTCGATCCTGCAATCGCCGAAGCGTTGAAAGCGGTAACAGCACAATATACGGCAGAAGAATTGATCTCCAAGCGCTCTGAAGTAAGTGCAAAAGTAAAAGAAGTGCTGAAGGAGAAGCTTGCTTCTTATTACATCGTCCTGGACGAAATCAACATCCGCGAGTTTAAATTCAGTGAAGAATTTGACCGTGCGATTGAAGCAAAGCAAGTCGCCGAGCAGCAAGCGCTCAAGTCAAAGCTTGATTTGGAACGGATCAAAATCGAGAAGGAGCAGGAAATTACGAAGGCTCAGGCACAGGCCGAAGCGCTCCGCCTGCAAAAACAGGAAGTTACACCTGAGTTGATTCAATTGAGGCAAATCGAAGCCCAACTGGAAGCGATTCGCCGCTGGGACGGGAAATTGCCAAATGTTACAGGGGGAGCCACTCCTTTTATTAACGTTGACAACAAGTAGTGTCAAAACCAGTGCCCTTTGGCGTAAGAATTGCTGAAGGGCTTTTCTGTCGTTTCGCAATAGGGGGTGGATTACTGCGGATAAGCCGTTCCATCCCCGCGAAAAAGCTTTCGCACCATCTCATAGAGCCTTCCAGACATATGGGGAAAAACGATTGCGTACTGATCTGCACCATTTCGCAAAAGAGCAACCGGTACCTCGACGAAATACGGGATTTTCATCAGATCGAGAATTTTTTTGTATTCTTCCAGTTGATTGTGATCCACCGTGTAATAAAAGGCTTTGTCCATAGCTATCACGCTCCTCTTCTTCATATTACCAAAGATGCGTTTTTGATAAAAACATCAGTTTCTTGCATCTATGTAACCAAAAAGCCCTTCTTGCACCAAGAAGAGCAATTTTAGCCGCAGGAGAGTAGGCCGTGCCCCTGTTATAAAGCATCATCTGGATCAACGGATTGGGCCGTCAGAGGAAAATCATCCGGGACAGAATCGATGTCTTCCGCGAGAGAATCTTCCGACTGAGCATCAACGCCTTCCGCGAGAGAATCTTCCGACTGAGCATCAATGCCTTCCGGGATAGAAGCAAAATCTTCTGACCGAGCATCAAATCCTTCCGGAAGAGAGCCAAAATACGATTCAGTGCTCGCCGTGAGGTCATTTGTGACGAGAAGCCCATCAGTTGACAAGTCGTTCGTTGCAACCGGTTGATTCTTCTTATGGACCGCTCGTTTACGCCTGTCGTAGGTTATCGAATGGTTATTGTCATCGTCCTCGACGTGGTCACCGTCTCCGGCATCATCCTCAACCTCATCCGTCTTTTCAGGTTCAGTATCCTGCTCCTCATCCGGTTCAAATTGTGAATGGTCGTCACCTTCTTCAACCTGTGAGTCCATTTCGAACGCTGATTCAACCTCCGATCCTGCTGTTTCCTGTTCGGAGTCTTCTTCCAGTAGAGAATCCTCCCTTACACGATCTTTTTCCTTTAGAAGATCATTGTCGCTTCGCATGGCGATCTTTCTTTTCTTTGGCCGCACTTCAACCGACACGTTTGCTTTGCTTTTGGCCAATCTGCGCAAATAGGCACAAGTCCTGCTTATTTTTGCTTTGTTTGAACCTATTACGAGAATGGTCGTGCCGGGCAAGAGCCTCTTTTTTAAAGCGCGGTGCAGCTTTATCCTGCTTGTAAAGTGGCGTGCGCGTTTTTGGGGAAAACCGGAGCGAGTGGCTGCCCGGGAGATGCACCTGGCGTACGGACCGAGCGTGTAGAGGTAATCCACTTTCTTCATTGCCACATATCGGCCGATCCGTGCATATTCTTTTCGTGTGTATTTTCCCTGCATAGTGCCGAATACCGCGATGTTGGTTCCTTTTTCATTCTGGACCAGAATGTCGAGAGCGGCTTTTACAGCCGAAGGGCGTGCGATGGAGGTACCCTCTATGACGCGAATATCGTTTTGGCCGTGAGATACTCCCGGCCGCCGCTGGGACAAACCGGCCTGGATCTCATGTGGAGCATATCCGGATGTGTGACTGGCTGCGATCGCCTTGAGCGCGTCCACAATGTTTTGGAACCCTTGACGAATATCTCTTTTTGCTAACCTATCCAAAACAACAATAGCTCTGCGGTATTGCGGCTGTTTCTGGCGTGTACGGATACGGGCATTGCTTGTCAGCACGTGTTTGCCTGATGCATAGACTCTCCGGCGTTTCTTGAGAATGGGTGCGGGCATTTCTTTGATGGGCGCTTCACCCGTTTTGCCAGTTACAGCGATGATGACGTTTCCGTTTCTGCTCGACTTTTTGACAGCTCCAGACCGGATGGAACGAACCCGAAGCGATTTGACCACTTTTTTCTGCGATGTCCTGCCCTTATCTTTCTGCGGCGAATTGATCTTTGTCGCTGTTCTTTTTGGGAAGCCATTTTTTTTCGATCGTTCTTGTCTCAATCTGTTTAGTTTCCCTCCCTACAAACAATGTGGGCAGCGCTGACATATACTATGTCTGGATGAGACAGCCCGTATAGACGAAAAGCTTTCAAATATTTGCCGAGGATAGACGGGTCAAGTTCTTTTTTTCGTAAAAAAAGAGCCAATCCCGGTTGGGTGGCTCCAAATGAAAATGTAGTAGCTAACGTAAAAACGATTCACGAGTATGAAAGCGATCTTGCACGACTATTTGGCCGGATTGTTGAAGAGGCTCAGTATCTTCTATCTCTGTCTCGACGACGGCGGCAGCATTCAGGTGGACACCAACGACAGTGATCGGGGCAATATCTGCGTCTGGATGGGGGACGATATTGATCCCGTTGAGTTGGCCATTGTGGACTTTGTGCTGACCAATACGGGCTCTGTGAGGACCATTGCGGACTTTGTGGTGACCATTGAGAACTTTGACCTGACCCTCGCCAAGGATAAGAATACATGAACTTCATCCTCTCCGTTTTTTCTTGGATTACCATACCTGTATATTCTCGTTCACGTAATTGTGGATAGACAGGTGACCTGAAGGCAGGGGAAACAGGCTGAAATCCATCGGCTTATCGCCTGCGGGCGGGGGAAAGAGAGGGAAATGTTTCATTGTCAAGTGAATCATTGCGGTTATTTCTGGTTTATGTAACAGAGCAGATATGATGAAAAGAAAAGGCCGTACATCATGACTGCAATGCTTGTCCGTTCTTACGAGTGGATCAGCTGCTGCTTCGCTTTCGGAAGACCTTTGAAAACCAAATGATAGGAAAGGTCAATTTGGCTCAACAGTTCTTGCTCCGGGACGGTGCCATCCACTTCGACTGTATTCCAGTGACGTTTATTGAGATGGTATCCCGGTTTGATTGCGTGATACTGGAAACGCAAAGTCTCGGCAAGATCCGGTTCGCACTTCAAGCTTATCTGCAGACCGCTTTCTCCAGTTGCAAGCAAGGCAAACATTTTCCCCCCGACCTTCATGACGTGTATATCCTCACCAAACGGAAAATCCTCTGCTGCTCCTTTTTTGTCGAGACAGTATTGTCTCAGCTCCAGCATATTCATAGGGATCCCTCAGCTTTCGAGAAAATGGGTAAACGAGGTGATACTCTGTTCATGATAGTTGGAACATGCCGGCATTGGCAACAGAACCCCGGATATTTTGACCAGAGGCGGCACATAGTAACAGAGTGCGATCGTTTGCAATCGGGCGAAGCCCAGCGCTTCGGAACCTACATAGAAGAGGAGAATGGGAATGCCGAAGGATGAACGTAATGACCAACAGCCGCAAATCAATCTGTTGATCACCAGGCAAAACATGGATACTCCATATATTACCGAGCAGGAAGTTGATTCCGATGTAAATGAAGACCCGAAGAGGGAGTACATGTTGGATGAATCAGCGGAGGCGTTTATCCGGCAGCATGTGGAGTCATCTGAGGATGAGTAAAGTGGCGGGAGGGGGAAGTGCGTCTATGCACACGAACGTGCCCCTCCCCGATTTACCATCAGTCTTCTCGCAATGCATGCAGTATTTCACTTCGATCACTCCATTATCAGAATGATGGGGGAAATACAAGAAATCAACCAAGCGAGTTTTTTTGAACGAAATGCTCTACACGATCAAGCCAGTCGCCGCAAAGCGTTTGAACCAATTGCCGCTTTTCAATCTCCAGCATATGACCAACGCTGTCAAGAATCGAAAAAGTGGCATGCGGAAAATGTTCGAGCATTGACCAATGATCGCTGTAGCCGCAAATGGCATCCTGCCGTCCGAGAAGAAACAAGGTAGGAGCGGTGAAGAGACTCGTGCTGTCTATGGGATCAAGTGAGAAAAAATAGCCTTTGGTACGCCATTCGGATGTGAGAAAGTCTCGGTCTGCCAGCAGACGGCCCGGCTGCACCTCTTCCAGGAATCGAGTGAGATTCTCCCTGGTTTGGACAACCATCAGCGTTTCGAATGCTGTTCGTATATCCGGATGGAGATCATGGAGCATCTCCTCATCTTGTCGTAGAATTGTCTTGTCAGGCAGGGTGCGTTTCTGTAAGTGAAGAGCGGGTGCGAGGAGGAAAAAACCGTCCAGAAGCTCTTTTCTTTTTGCATAAATGCCTTGGGCGATATAACCGCCGTAGGACTTGCCTGCCAGGGTAAAACGCTTCTCGGGTATGAAGTCGTCCAAAAAGCCCAGAATGACATGGAGAATATCCTCTGAGGTCGTTACCCATTCTTTTACATGGCTGTGTCCGTGCGCCGGCAGATCGATATAGATGCGCTGCCAGCCTGGCCGATTGGCAAAAAGGGGCTCCATCCATGCCTGCATGGCCCGGTGGTCTGTTCCGAGAGCATGCAAGACGACAAGCGGTTTTCCTTCCCCGTAGCTAGCGTAAGAGATGGTATCCTTCCAGTTGGAGGCCACAGTTCATCACCTGATCCCATGTTTCGTTTGATTACCGGATTCCGGTATAAAAGCGGAGTTGGATAGCTGCTGTCGATTCAAAGAAGCAGGTTTTCGTATTTGAAATCATGTTTTTCCGTGCGCCGTTTTCGGTAGCGGACGAACGATTCTTCAAACAATTGAGTACCTACAAGAACAGGAAGTATATCCCCCCGCTGATCGCCAACAGGACGAGGAAAAACAACAAGCGTTCTCTTTTCTTCGATGCACATGGCGTAAAGAAAAATTCCGCAAATGTCCAAACCAATAGCAAGGCCCCCAGAAAGAGCTTCCCAATCACTTCTCATACCTCCGTTCTAAAAGCCCGTTGACAGCAATCTTTTGGACCTCTACGATTCATAGAAAAGACTGCTCCAAACTTCGCAAAATCGCAGTTTGCCTATTTCGGAAATCTGTGGAATCGTCGGACGGATAGTGCTTGTTTTGTATGCAGTACATCAAGGCTTCCTGAAAAACTGAGTGTCATACACAAGAAGGGAATTGAAAGGTGATTGAAGATTCTCCCCAAAACGTGTAGGCTAAGCTCATCTTGTTAAATGGTCAAGGCTGGGAGCAGAGGCGAGTCAAGATGATCGAAGCGCTTTTGATCGTTTTCCTTTCATGGGAGTCTCACGTAATCAGAAAGGCGATGAGGAGAAGCAGGCTGCCTGTCAAGAGAATGCCAAAGACAATATAGCCAAACCATTTAAGCGGCTTCGGCATGCTTTCCATGTCGATAGGTTTCGAAGGTGTTCCGACAATGTTTCGGTAGTGGTCGACAACGCTGTTGAAGGACTCATTTTCCCGTTGAGGAGGATCATCGGCTGGTCGTTTTTCATTCTTCAAATGAAAACACCTCCTTGTGGTTCATTTTACCACAAAACAGGATCGGACATGGTAGCCCCTCGTTGGCGGTTGTCGAATGAACCAAAAAAAGCGTACTCGTGAAAGGAGAAGAAGATGGCATGGACAAGCATAAACAGGTGGAAACGCCAGCGGGACTTGCGCTTTTGGAGCGTCTACGAACGATTTGCACGCAATTTCCCGAGTTGCAGGAAAAAGTAGACTTCTTTGGACATACAACCTTCCGTGTGGGAGACAAGCCTTTTGTCATGCTCGGTGAGCGCGGGCTAGAGGCTTCTTTTTCGCTCAAGACAACTCCCCATACACAGGAGCTGCTGCTGCATAAGGGCGGCTACACCAAGACACCGTATATCGGGCAGCACGGATGGGTATCGGTAAGCGGATCTACCACTCCAGACTGGGAGGAAATCGAAGGCTTGATCCAAGAAGGCTACCTGCGGACCGCGCCGAAGCGTCTGGCGAAGCTTTACCGAGAACAGCAGGGACAACGCAGATGACACAAAAAAGGGACTACACAGAAGCCCCTGGCTGCGACGGCTTCCGGTCCCTTTTGCTCTGAGCATAAAACGGCAGGTAAAGCAGAAAAAAGAGCAAGGCAGCCACGCCTTCAAGCGAAAGGATATACCAGGGATAGGGACCGAGGTAATCCAGGAGGCTCGGATTGGCAGGCTTTTGCGAGACGAACATGTAATTGCCTCCGGTCACGCTGTTAGCAAGCAGTACGATGGGCAAAAGCAGATTTAAAACGCCGAGAGCTTTCCAATACGAGCGGATGGTGGGACGATACTCAGCCACCCATGTCATATACAGGCAAGCGAGAATAATGGCTGCGTGAGCCAGAAAAAAGTGAAAAAAACGAAAATGCGGAAACGGGTAGAACAGCTCGGGCGTCAGCATCGCCTGAAGGGCTCCCCCGAGACCGAGGAAATAGGTGAACTCATAAATTCGGTAGCTTTTGAACATCAGCATCGCGATGGAAAACAGCAAGGAAATGCTGCAGAGCTGCAAAGGCAGCGTATACGCGGCAGACCAGCTCCCTGTATAGACGTGCCACACCTGAAAGGCCGCTTCGGTGAAGAGCAGCAGTCCTGCCAGAGAATACCGTACCCGTTTCTCTGCAACAGATGTCCGCAATCGATCGCGAAGCAAATAGAGCGCAAGTACGGAAAGCACGAATAGAGCAAGTGCAACAAGGTGGGAGACCGAAAACAGCATAAAGGGCTCGCCTTGAATCGTATAGGACAAGAGATCGGACATGATGGATTTTCCCCCAAGCGAATCTGTTAGATAGGCTGCTTGCATGCTTTCGAGCAAATCAGCGAATAGAAGTATTATAGAAAGTTTTTCCTCTGTTTCCAATAGTAGATCATACGAAATGCTCAAATGGGAAGTGTGAAAAGTAGTAAAACAAACACTGCCTTGGCAAGCGGAAAAAAGATTGGCAGAATAGATA
This sequence comes from Brevibacillus borstelensis, assembly GCF_003710865.1. GTDB lineage: Bacteria > Bacillota > Bacilli > Brevibacillales > Brevibacillaceae > Brevibacillus > Brevibacillus borstelensis. The sequence continues at coordinate 13,400 of NZ_RHHO01000069.1, forward strand.
CGAGAAAAAAGAAACGCCACATGTACACACCGGGAGGCTCAATGAAAACCGCTCTGTATCATATCGCGTATCAAATCGGAATGCATCCGGCCGAGATGGCCAAGCTGGTACGGGAAGGAGAAATAACGGGAGAAGTTCCCGGGAACAACCCGCAAGCCAGGGATGCATGGGTTGATCTGCATTCATTGCGAAATTATATTCAATGGCGACATGATCAAAACAGGCTCGATGAGATGGCCTATCTAAAGGCAATTCGTCACATTGACAAGGCGCTTCGGGGCTGATGGCCGACGGGGGGCTTTCTGGCGCTTGCGTATGCAGAAGGTTCCCATAGAGAATCGTCGGGACACGCTGCCTATCGTGCAAACAGAAAGGGGAATATGCAAGTGGATATCATCTATTGTCTGGTACCTAAATCCTATTGGGAAACATGGGAGGGAAAGGAGACATACCTCCCGCGTGATTATGAGCAGGAAGGCTTTATCCATGCGACCAAGAGTGAGGAGCTCCTGGGCAAAGTCGCCAATCGCGTATACAAGGATTTTACGGATAAGCTGTACGTATTGGTCATACAGGAGCAAAAGATTGCCTCGCCGGTCAAGTATGAACAAGCGAAGGACGGTCTGTTGTATCCGCATATATACGGCCCTCTGAACAAGGACGCGATCCTGGAAATTCGCGAAATGAAAAGGACAGACGGGAACTGGGGAGTAGCGGGGGTGGTTGGATAAGTGTTTCGGCAGATGCTGCGGTGAAGCCGTTGATGACTGTTTCGGAATCCGGCATGGACGCTGGACCGAGGCCCGCTGAATAGTCAGGAGACTGCATGGAAAGGGACACATGTATCTGTACATAAAGTGTCCCGTCCGGGCGCAAAATGGTAAGGACATGGAATCATACCTGCAAAGGAGTGTGCCGCATGGCCAAACCAGACAACCGCTCGGATAATGTTGAAAAGCTGCAAGAAATGATTCAAAACAGCATGGAGAACATGCGCGAGACATGCGATTATCTCAACGCGCACGGCGATGAGATTTCCGCGGAGGAAAAAGCGAACCTGCAGCAAAAAAACGAACGCAGGGAAGAGAGCATTGAAGGCTTCCGCTCCGAAATAAAAGACGAGGCTTCGCAAATGGAATAAAAAACTTGCGCCTGCCGGACACTTCGGCAGGCGTTTTCGCGCAAGAATACATGAATTGTTTTGTGAAACATGATAATCTGTAGAGGAACAAATTCACAGTGAGGAGAACGACCATGAAAAGACCAGAAGATACACGTGTCGTCGTCGGCATGTCTGGAGGGGTCGATTCTTCCGTGACAGCATACCTGTTAAAGCAACAGGGGTATGATGTGATCGGCATCTTCATGAAAAACTGGGACGATACCGATGAATTCGGCCACTGCACAGCGGAAGAAGACTTTCAGGACGTGCGACGCGTTTGCGACCAGATCGGAATTCCGTACTATACGGTCAATTTCGAAAAAGAGTATATGGAAAAAGTCTTCCAGTATTTTCTCGATGAATACCGCCGCGGGCGGACACCCAATCCGGATGTCATGTGCAACAGGGAAATCAAATTCGGCGAGCTGTTGACCAAGGTTATGGACTTGGGGGCAGATTACATTGCGACCGGGCATTACGCCCAGGTCAAATTCCAGGACGGCGAATACAAGCTGATCCGCGGAAAGGACACCAATAAGGATCAGACGTATTTTCTCAATGCGCTCAATCAGAAGCAGCTTTCCAAAACGATGTTTCCGATCGGCCATATGAGCAAGCCCGAGGTTCGGGAAATCGCCGTGAAGGCTGGCCTTGCGACAGCAAAGAAAAAAGACAGCACCGGTATCTGCTTTATCGGCGAGCGCAACTTCCGGGAATTTCTGCAAAACTACCTGCCGGCAAAGCCAGGCAATATCGAATCGGTTGACGGCGATGTTGTCGGGCGCCATGACGGGTTGATGTACTATACCCTCGGACAACGGCAAGGTCTTGGGATTGGCGGCGGCCATGGCAAGACAGGAGAACCGTGGTTTGTGGTGGATAAAGATTTGGAGCGGAATGTGCTGATCGTTGCAGAAGGGGCAGACCATCCGAGAATGTTCTCGACCAGTCTTGTTTCTACGGATGTGAACTGGATCAGCGATCGGAAGCCGATCTCGACATTCACCTGTACGGCAAAATTCCGTTACAGACAGCCTGATCAGCAGGTTACGGTGCACATCCGCGATGATCATACAGTAGAAGTTGTGTTTGACAAGCCGCAAAAAGCGGTTACTCCCGGACAAGCTGTGGTCTTTTACAACGGAGAAGAATGTTTGGGTGGAGGGACAATCGACAAGGTCACTCCGCTGGACACAGGGAAATAATTGAGGGATTGGGGAATCGGACGTGGAAGCGACAAAGAAATCAAAAGTCATGATCTTGATTTTTTTGGGAGGAGCAGTTTTGCTGGCCTTGCTCGCCTATTTCGGCATGTACTCCCTGGGCAAGGAGCATGTCGCTGTCATCAATGATGTCATCGAGGCAAAAGGCGGAAAGGTGCAGCACATTACGGTCGTTCCCAAGGATGAAAGTCCTTTTACGGAGAGCGGCAAGGGGAATACCATTTACAAAATTGATTTTGAAATAGAGGGGAAGACCCAAACGGCATGGTACCGCTCCGACAATCAATCCTCTATAATAAAAGAGAAAGAAGAGTGGATTTTTCCTGAGTAATGATGAGAGTAGGACGTGATAAGGACCATGTCGAACAGAGAAGACTTGCTTGAATTAGCCCGCCTGATACGCAGACTGGAAGCAGAGACGGAGAATGCGTCTATCTCCATTTTGTCCCACGAAAACAGGGACGAGATCGCGGGGGCCCTCACAGAAGGATTGGGAGGCTCGGCTGCTGTCCAGACAAGCTCTGGGGAATACGCAAATCACCTGGCGATTATCCGAATGGGCGCCAATAAGTATACGATTGCCCAAGATTGGCGAGAGGTGTACATCAGCGAGATCAATTATTGTCCCTGCCGGATACCTCCCGGCTCCCACGGCCTGCTGGTGTACCATATCGACTACCCGGGAGTCATCTACGACGTTTCGCGGATTTTGGCCGATAATCAAATCAACATCTCGAAGCTGAACGTCTCACGGGAACAAAAGGGGAAAAATGCTCTGCTCGTTTCCATTACCGATGAAGAGATCTCCTCGGAAGTAGCAGCGGCGATCGAAACACTGCCGCAGATCACAAAAGTGTTTTCGCTGAAATAAGTGAATGTTGGCCCTGTCGTGGTATGGCAGGGCCTTTGTTTTTCTTAAAATAGCGCCGCGGAAGTTACGACTGCCAACGACCGCCAATGACCGATAAAAGAACCGTCTGGAGATGTGGGTGGTTTCCCCTCCTTTGTGATAAAATGGGTGCAGCAAGGAGGGGTCGGGTTGTTTTTTATAGGAATAATGGCCGCCTTAATCTGCCTGATTACGGGTGTCGGGCTGCTCGTAAATCATGTTGTCGCGTGGGGAGTCGTTTTCATCGTTGCCGGGATTGGACTGATCGTTTTTCTGCTGGTGGCCTATCCGGCCAAACGCAAAAAGTGTTCGTCCTGGGATTGCGGCTTTGTCGACTGCGGGGCGGGCTCCATACCGGATTGTGACTGTTTGCCGGACTGCGGCTGCGGAGCGGGGACGCCATGAAGGAAGGGTTGTTCGCCAGGATCAGATCCCTGTCCTTTATTCCATGCCATCGGATGCCTTCCCGGTCGCTGGTTGTCAGAGGGAAGCGGCTTCCGCTATGTGCCCGCTGCAGCGCCATATTGACTGGGTATTCAGCATTGCCGCTGTTATTGCTCCTTCCTTTGACAATTCCTTGGTTCGCAGGCGTCCTGCTGCAGGTGCCAATGCTGATCGACGGCTGTACACAGTATTGGAAGTGGCGGGAGAGCAACAATGTTCTGCGAGTGGTCACCGGATTACTCAGTGGAATGGGCCAGTCCGTATTTGTGGCAGGAGTCTCGCGCATCTTGCTGGAGTGGCTGCTGCTGAGGCTGTCCTAACTGGTGGGAAGCTTCTACTCCGACCGCAGATGACAGGCAAGCTGAATCTTTAGTTTATCTTCGGGCTGCTTGAGATCAATGGCAAGCAGCTCTTCAATTTTTCTCAGCCGCTGATACAGCGTATTGATATGGATATGGAGCTGCTTGGCCGTGAGATGGGCGGACTGATGGCAATGGACATAGACGAGCAAGGTTTTCTCAAGATCACTATATTTTTCCTTTTTCTCCCACAATGGTTGAAAGACACTGCGGACAGAAGCTTCCTGGTCCTCCGGCGACTGGTGAATCAGCAGCTGGTTTACGCCCAAATCCCCATAGCGAACGACTCCATGGCGGTTCCGGTTCTGCAAATACCGGACCGCTTTTTTGGCTTCCCCGAAGCTAAGCGGCGGATAGATGAGGCTGAGCTGGCGAATCGTCGTCATCTCCCTCGTGGTGTACACAGGAACATTTCTGTTCGCCACGCTTTTTGCCGAAATCATTTTCCGGATTCAAGGGAAGTTTTGAGCCGTTCGGTCCCCTGGATTCCATTCTCCGCACTTGACATCGCTCTCGCCCAAATTCTAGGATGGTACTACCACCGAATGAAGAAGAAACGGGGAAGAGCATATGCAAGAGCTGGCAGTAAACGACATCGCGGATTTGGAAGACCCCGGCAAGGGCAATCCGGCAGTGGTTTTCATCTACACCCCTTTTTGCGGAACGTGCAAGCTGGGGGAGAAAATGCTTGAAATTGTCGGGCAGACGATTCCCGGATTGCTGATCTATCGCTTTAACATAAATACCGGGCCCCAGTTTGCGCAAAAGTGGGAGATTGCCAGTGTCCCGGGGCTCCTCATTTTTCGCCACGGACGTATTGTTGAGAAGCATTTCGCCTTTCAATCTGTCGATTTTTTATATCGGACCCTGAAAAGGTTCTTCTAGACATACACCTATTTCCTTCACGTTGAATACATGAAAGAGAGAGACAAAACGTGAAGGAGGAGAAGCATGCAGATCCATGTAGTAGAGCGGGGACAAACCTTGAATGCGATCGCGGAGAGGTATGATTCGACTGCGCAAGCCATTGCCAGTGCCAATCAAATACCCGAGCCGGATCGGCTGGTCGTCGGACAGGCGCTGGTCATCCCCATTGTGGGCAGTTACTACTGGGTACGGCCGGGGGATACACTGTATACGATCGGGCAGCGTTTTGGAATCAGTGCAGCCCAACTGGCGCGTATAAACCGGATTTCCCTGTACCGCCCGATACAAGTGGGGCTCCGCTTGTACATCCCTCCGCGGCCTCGGCGAGCGGCCGATTTTAACGCCTATGCAGAGCCGAGAAGAACGGTGACTCCGGCCCTGGAGGCGGATATACGGACAGCTGCCCCCCATTTGACGTATCTGGCGCCCTTCAGCTTCAGGATAAATCGGGACGGCACTTTGACACCGCCCCCTCTGGGTGATTTGCGTCAGATCGCCCAGGAAAATGAGGTCGTCCTCATGATGGTGATTACCAACCTGGAGAGAGGTCAGTTCAGCTCCGAGCTGGGAAGCCTGGTGTTAAACGATATGAACGTCCAAAATCGCCTGTTGGACAACATTATCACAACTGCCACTGACCTCGGGTTTGGCGATATCCATTTTGACATGGAGGCGTTGCCCGCAACCGACAGAGAGGCATATGCGCGTTTTCTCCGCCGTGCCCGTGAGCGGGCAAGAAGAAACGGCCTGATGATGTCAGTCGCGGTAGCGCCCAAGACAAGCGCCGAACAGCAAGGCAAATGGTATGCGGCTCACGACTACCGGGCGATCGGGGAAATTGCTGACTTCGTGGTGATCATGACGTATGAATGGGGATACAGCGGCGGTCCTCCGATGGCTGTATCGCCGATCGGCCCAGTCCGGCGAGTGCTCGAATACGCGATCACAGAGATGCCTGCCAGCAAAATTATGATGGGGCAAAATCTTTACGGGTACGACTGGACATTGCCTTATGAGCCCGGAACGACTGCTCGTGCCCTGAGTCCGCAAGCTGCTGTCGCGCTCGCCCAGCGGGAGCAGGTGCCGATCCAATACGACAGCAGAGCGCAGGCGCCGTTTTTTGAGTACACAGATGACCAAGGAAGGCGTCATCGCGTCTGGTTTGAAGATGCCCGTTCGATTCAGGCCAAGTTCAACCTGGTCAAGGAGCTCGGTCTGCGAGGCGTCAGCTATTGGAGACTGGGACTGCCTTTCCCGCAAAACTGGCTGCTGATCGAGGAGAACTTCCGCGTCAGAAAGCGTCGATAACCATAGGAAAGCGTACAGTCCGGTAAGCCTGTACGCTTTTTTTCTGCTCGCCAAACATGGTATGATGAAGCAAAAAGAACGAGGAGGGAGATCATGGGAGAGTGCAGACTGGATCATAGTACAGAAGACGTCCGCAACAAGCTGGCCGAGCAAACGCCTTTTTTGCCGCCGGCACTGGCCGCGCAGCTGAACGGGCTTTTGACGGAGACGCTTTCTCAGGAAACCTTGAACGAGCTGTTTCACCTTTTAAAGAAATACGATTTGGCGACGCCCGAAGAGCGTATTCAACGTGAGGAAAAAATGGCAAAGCTGGTAAGGGAATAGCAAAAAAAGGGAATCGCAAGCAGCCTATTCGATTGGTTTGCGACCGGCAAACCCTTCTGTGATGCCGTGATAATACGCAATGCTTGGCTCTCCCTGCTTCCAGCAGAGGAGAACTTCTTTTCCGTCGATGACAGCGGGGAAATCGAACAGCCCGATGTCGATGTCCTTTACCTCTATGCCTTTCTCCATGAGCTGGTTGATATGCATCTGCGCCTCCAGCTCCATAAACTCCAGGCGGCATTCCAGCGTAAAGACTTCTTGCTCATCGGGAGGCTGCCGCTTTTTGGCCTGCTGCAGTTCTTGGTAGGTTTGATAAAAGAGGCGCTTCGTTTCTTGCAAAAAGGAGAGCTCGTCGCGTACATATGGCAGCAGTTGATTCGCCTGTTCGACCGTAAACAATTTTTTAGCCAAGTGTAACACCTCCAGGACCCATTATACAGGGAACCAGTCAGGGAGGAAATGGATGGATCGGCTGTTTATTGCAGGTGATTGGAAAGGGGTACCTATGAACGACAGGTTGTACTATCAAGATGTTGATTTGCAGACGTTTGAGGCAGATGTGATCAAACGCGGCGTGGAAGCGGACGGAACAGCTTACGTAGTGTTGAACCAGACGGCGTTTTATCCGACAGGCGGAGGACAGCCTTGTGATACGGGAACCATCGAAGGGGTTGCCGTCACGGACGTAGAGGAAGTCGACGGGGAGATCAGGCATCGCCTCGAAGCGCCGCTTCCGGAAAAGACGCAGCGGGTAACGGGCAGGATCGATTGGGATCGGCGTTTTGACCATATGCAGCAGCATACGGGACAGCATATCCTGTCCGCGACGTTCATCAAACTCGCAGATGCCCAGACAGTAGCCTTCCACCTCGGACGCGATCACGTGACGATTGATGTTGCGCTGAGCGAGCTTACGCCAGAGCTGATTGAAAAAGCGGAGCGTCAGGCAAACCAGGTGGTACTGGAAAATCGTCCGATCGACGCTCGTTTTGTTACGGCCGAAGAGCTGGAACAGCTGCCGCTCACCAAGCAGCCTACGGTATCCGAGAATATCCGGGTCGTCATCATCCCGGATTACGACTACAATCCATGCGGTGGGACACACCCGAAAACTACGGGAGAAGTCGGTCCGATCAAAATCATCGGTTGGGAACGCCACAGAGGCAATATACGCATTCAATTTCTGTGCGGCTGGCGGGCACTCGCGGACTACACGCGCAAGCAGCACTTGCTGCAGGACCTCACCCGGATGATGACGACGAGCGAAGCGGAAATCGCCGATCTGCTGCAGCGTCTGCTGGCTGAAAAAGAGGCCTTGAAGGATTCGCTTCAGCAAAAAGAAACAGAGCTATTGACATATGAAGCAGCCAGGTATTTGAAAGAAGCAGCCGAGCTGGGGAACGCCCGTGTCGTCCAGGCCTCTTTCACGGGCAGAAGCATGCAGGAATTGCAGCAGCTTGCCCGTACGCTCACCTCGCAGGATGAGCATGTCATCGCGCTTTTGGCGACAACAACGGACAAGCTGCAGCTCGTTTTTGCCCGGGGCGCACAGGTGGCGGCTCCGATGAACCAGCTGCTGAAGGAGACGCTGCCGTTGATCGATGGAAAGGGCGGCGGCAACCCGGCGATGGCCCAGGGCGGAGGGGCTCCGACGGTGGCTGCGGACGCCGTGCTGGATCATGCGCGCGGTTTGCTTGAGGTGTAAAACATGACCCGTGGCAGTCGCAGTCAGTCTGTCCAATCAGGCTGCGACCCCCTTTATGGAAACGAAGGAGGAGAGTCAGATGAATGCATGGAATCCGGGAGATCTGGTCCGGGTCGGGTACAAGACGGGAGAATATCTGACAGAGGTTGTAGAAAATCACGGCGATAAATTGCTGGTCAAAATTATGGCTGTTACGAAATACCCGACGCAGGGCGATTTGCACAATCCGCTTGAGGTGGACGTTCCCTTGTTTCACCAAAGACCGGCTCTCTCCTACCTGGAAAAAATCATGGTTCCGGCTGCGAGCGTGATCCGGTTCAACGGGACTTTGCCCGACTACAAGGAATCGCTCAAAGCCGCTTTGGAGAGGGAAATGGAAAAGCTGCGCAAAACGTCAAAATGGGCGGAGCGCTGCCTGGTCGAACTGGAGATTCTGTACAAGGAAAGCTTTACAAACCCGAAATAGAGTGATACTGTAATAATCGAATTGAATAACCACGCGCAATACCAAACGGGGGTCGAGCAAAATCGGCTGAGATTGTAACGAATGCGTTACTGACCGTTGAACCTGACCTGGGTCATGCCAGCGGAGGAAGAGGTATCAGCTCATCAGCGTGAACGCCGATGCTGTTTCCAAATGGTTTGGAACGACATTTAGGCATATGCAGATAAGCACAACCACAACCATCCGAGGCGGATGGTTTTTTTACTGTCTGCCCCTGATGCACCGTATTCAAACGGCTTCTTCCGTCTGTTCTCTCCATGACACAGGCGAAATGAAGCCGTTTTTTTTCTGGGACCGGCCAGAACATGCTGCGCCGAAGAAGGAGGGGGAACATGCTGGTACAGTTGAATGGCAAGAATGTAGAGCTCGCTGCCGAAATCACGACTGTCCGTGAACTGCTGCAGTCCTACCAGCTGCAGGAGAAGATCGTGATCGTGGAGCGTAACGGAGAGATTGTGGATCGCACCCGTTATGAAGAGACACCGGTCGCAGATGGGGACCGGATTGAAATTGTACATTTTGTCGGTGGAGGATGAATAAGATGGACACTTTGAAAATCGGACCGTATGAATTTCGTTCGCGGCTGCTTCTGGGGACGGGAAAATTCCCTGATCTGGACATACAAGACAAAGCGGTGGCAGCATCAGAGGCAGAAATTCTGACTTTTGCCATTCGCCGCCTAAATCTGGAAAACCCGCATGAACCGAATTTTCTGGAGAAATTGGATCTGAAAAAGTTTACGCTGCTTCCGAATACGGCGGGTGCCTATACGGCTGAGGAGGCTGTGCGAATTGCCCGCCTGGCGAAAGCATCCGGCTTGTGCGACATGATCAAGGTGGAAGTCATCGGCGATCCGAAAACGCTGCTGCCAGATCCGATCGGTACGCTGGAAGCCTCCCGCATTTTGGTAGAGGAAGGCTTTATCGTGCTTACTTATACCAATGACGACCCGATTTTGGCCAAACATCTGCAGGAGGCCGGCGTTCACGCTGTCATGCCGGGAGCTTCTCCGATCGGATCAGGCCAGGGCATCATCAACGAAAACAATCTGCGGTTCATCATCGAAGACGCCAAAGTACCGGTCATTGTTGACGCCGGCATCGGTTCTCCCGCTGACTGTGCGAAGGCGATGGAGCTGGGAGCGGACGGTGTCCTGCTCAATACAGCGGTCGCGCTGGCGGACAATCCGGTGTTGATGGCGGAGGCGATGAAGCTGGGCGTGGAAGCGGGAAGGAAAGGCTTCCTTGCCGGACGGATCGCGAAAAAACGGTATGCATCGGCGAGCAGTCCGACTGAAGGGATGATCGAGTAGGTGGAGCACGTACTAGCAGCGATTGAGGAGCGTAGAGAGGAGCTGTTTTCGCTTCTCTCCGAGCTGATCGCCCAGCCGACGGTAAGCCCTCCCGCCCGAAACAGCGACAAGGCGCAGACGCTGGTGGCAGAGAAGCTGCAAGCGCTCGGCTTCGAGGTCGACCGCTGGACCGTTTTTCCAGGCGATGACAACGTCGTGGGGGTAAAGAAGGGAACGGACTTTAGAAACTACAAAAGCTTGATCATCAACGGCCATATCGACGTAGCTGAGGTCGGAGACGACAGCGGCTGGACGTATCCGCCTTTTGCCTTGACCAAAGGCGGGGACGGCAGATGGTACGGGCGCGGCGTCGCCGATATGAAAGGGGCGCTCGCTGCCAGCCTGTTTGCGATCCAGATGCTGCATGAGCACGGCATAGAGCTGAAGGGCGATCTCGCCTTTCAGTCCGTGATCGGTGAAGAAGCTGGGGAAGCCGGCACGCTTGCTGCGATTGAGCGCGGCTACTCGGCCGATTATGCGCTTGTCGTAGACACAAGCGATCTGCAGATGCAAGGCCAGGGCGGAGTGATCACTGGCTGGATTACGATTGAAAGCCCGGTTACGCTCCATGACGGGATGCGCAGCAGGATCATTCACGCAGGCGGTAAAGTCCACGGGGCATCTGCGATTGAGAAAATGATGAAGGTGATTGCCTCGCTGCAGGATTTGGAACGGCACTGGGCCGTGATGAAATCATACCCCGGTTTTCCGCCAGGGATGAGCACGATCAATCCTGCGGTCATCGAAGGCGGACGCCATGCGGCTTTTCTCGCGGATCGCTGCGCCCTCTGGATTACCGTTCACTTTTATCCGGACGAGACGCATGAGGATATCATACGGGAAGTAGAGGACCATGTCCGCAGAGCCGCCGCCGCTGATCCGTGGCTGCGGGATCATCCGCCCGTTTTTCGCTGGGGAGGCCGCTCCATGATCGAGGAGCGGGGAGAGATCTTTCCGTCATTGGAGCTGGACAAGGAGCATCCGGCCCTGCTCAAGCTGCAGGCTGCATTTGAAAAGCAAACGGGACGCCCGGCGGTGGTAAACATGTCTCCTTCGGTCACGGATGCAGGATGGTTTGCCCACGCCGGCATACCAGCCGTCATCTTTGGCCCGGGTGAGCTGAGTCATGCTCATGCTGTGAATGAATCCGTTGATCCGAAGCAGTTGGTTGTCTTTGCACAAACAGTTGCCCGGTTCCTCGTGGACTGGTGCAACACGAAAAGGGAGTGAGTGGACTTGTCGACATTTACGCATCGTTTGCGGGAAAAGGTTGCTCCGATCTGGGAGCGGACCCATCGTCACCCGTTTGTCACAGGCTTGGGAGATGGAAGTCTGCCTGTGGAGTCCTTCCGTTTTTACATGAAGCAGGACTACGTCTATTTGATCGAATACGCCAAAATGTTTGCCATCGCCAGTACAAAAGCCCATGATCTGGCGACGAGCGCGCGGTTTGCTTCGCTGCAGGAAGCGACGCTCAATTTCGAAATGGCCTTGCATCGTCAGTATGCCGAACGCTTTGGCATCACGCGCGAGGAGCTGGAGCAGACCAAACCGTCGTTTGTGATGCTTGCCTACACGAGCTATATGCTGAAGGTAGCTCATCAGGGCTCGCTAGCCGAGCTGGTCAGCGCGGTACTGCCGTGCGCCTGGAGCTACTGGGAAATCGGCAAGCGGCTCGCCGAGGTAGAGGGAGCGCTTGAGCATGAATGGTACGGGGAGTGGGTGCGTACGTACAGCTCCGACGAGTTTGGACAGCTGGCGCAGTGGCTGATCGACCTGATGGATGAGCTCGCTGAAGGAAAATCAGAGAAAGAGCTGGCGATTCTGGAGGAGCATTTCCTGAACACGTCCCGCATGGAGTATTTGTTCTGGGAAATGGCTTACACGGAGGAAATGTGGCCGTGCGAGAAAAACTAGCCTTTTCGGGCGTCGGCTTTTCGTATGGGGAAAAACCGATACTGGACGGATTCGATCTGCAGCTAAGCAAGGGCGAGCTGGTCAGTCTGATCGGGCCGAGCGGGATTGGGAAAAGCACCTTGTTTCAATTGGCGGCGGGACTGCTGCAGCCAGACACAGGGACGATCCGTCTGGATGGAAAATCAACGGCAGAACGTCTCGGGCGTGTAGGCTACATGCCGCAGCGAGATTTGCTGATGCCGTGGCGGACTGTAGCTGAAAATGCCGGTTTGCCGCTCGAAATACAAGGTTTTTCCAAAAGTGAAATACGCGAGCGTATTGCGGAAGAGCTTCCCCGCTTTGGCCTGGCCGAATGGAAGGACGCCTATCCAGATGAGCTCTCTGGCGGGATGCGTCAGCGCGTTTCTTTCCTGAGAGCCCTGATGACCGGAGCGGACCTGCTGCTCCTGGACGAGCCGTTTAGCGCACTGGATGGGATTACGCGGATGGAAATGCAGGAATGGCTGCTCTCGATGTGGCAGCAGACCGGGAGCACGATGCTCCTTATTACCCATGATATCGATGAGGCGATTTTGCTGGCGGACCGGGTAGTCGTTCTCCTGGGCAGTCCGATCCGGCAGCCGGTAGAGCTGCAGGTTTCTGTTCCCCGTCCGCGAACGTTGGCCAGTCGCAATGATCCGGAATTTCACGCTCTGCGGGGAGAAATCTGGGAGCTGCTGCGAGGCCATGGTGCCGCGAATGGGGAGGTGAGCGAAGCGTGAAGGAGTCTTTGAAAAAGGGGCTATGGTTTTTCGTCTCCGTCATCTCGCTTCTCATCGCCTGGGAGGCTGCTTGCCGACTGCTTGCCGTTCCAGCCTTCATTTTGCCGCCGCCGAGCACGGTTCTCCTCTCGCTGTGGGATTTGCGGGAACAACTGCTAGGACAGCATCTGTGGGCGACGCTCAGGGAAGTCGGACTGGGACTTTTCATCTCCATCCTGTTCGGGGTCTCGCTTGCACTGGTCATGACGCTCAGCAAAACAGTCGAGCGTCTGGTGTATCCCTACATTGTCATTTCGCAAACGATACCCATCATCGCGCTGTCACCCGTTTTCATTTTGTGGTTTGGCTATGATTTGACGGGAAAAATCGCGGTGACGATCCTGTTTACCTTCTTTCCTATCGTCGTTAGCACGTACGATGGTCTGAAGGCCTGCGACCGGGAAATGATGAATTTGCTGCGTACGATGGGAGCGAACAAATGGCAGTTGTTCAGCAAGCTTCAGCTCCCGGCCAGTCTGCCCCATTTCTTTAGCGGCTTAAAGGTGGCGGCTACCTACAGCGTGTCGGGTGCCACCATCGGTGAATGGCTTGGGGCGAGCGAAGGTCTCGGCTATTTCGGCCGGCGGGCATCGGGCAACTTCCAGGCGCCAGCCTTGTTTGCTTCCGTTCTTTTGTTATCCATACTTGGTATGCTGCTCTTCTGGCTGGCAGGAAGGCTGGAGCTGTGGGCTTCCCCTCAGACGCGAAACAGAAAAGATAAAAAACGATAGGATAGGTAGGAGAGAATCATGAACAAATGGACGAAAACGCTTTTGACGCTTTCTCTGGCTGCGAGTCTGGCAGCGTGTGGCGCACAGAGCGAAAATCAGGAGAAGCCAGATGCTGCTAAATCGGCTGCGGGCACTGAGCCGACAGAGTTGACCATTGCGCTCGACTGGTACCCCAACGCTGTACACTCGTTTCTCTACGCTGCAGAAGAACAAGGCTATTTCAAGGAAGAAAATCTGAAGGTCAATCTGCAAATGCCTTCCGATACCAATGATCCACTGCGGATGGCTGCTGCCGGGAAGGTCGATATGGCAATCAGCTATCAGCCCCAGGTTGTGCAAGCCCGTTCGGAAGACATAAAGGTCGTCTCCATTGCTGCGCTGGTCCGTCACCCGCTGAACGTGATCATGACGCGAAAAGACAGCGGTCTGGATTCACCGGAAAAGCTTGTCGGGAAAAATATCGGCTATCCTTCCGTTCCGCTGGACGAGTCGATCGTCCGTACAGTGGTGAAGCAAGCGGGGGCAGATGACTCCGGCCTGTCCTTTACCGACATCGGATTTGACATCATACCCGCATTGACCGCGAAAAAGGTGGATGCTGTAGTCGGCGGCTACATCAATCACGAGCAAGTCCTCTTGGAAAAGCACGGCGTTCCCGTTAACGTAATCAAGCCGAGTGACTTTGGAGTGCCTGATTATTATGAGCTGGTCGTGGCTGCCAGCGATGAAACGGCAGCCAAGAAGAAGGATGCGCTGGCGGCATTCCTCCGTGCAGCCGCCAAAGGCCAGGCGTACGTAAAGGAAAACAAGGAGAAGGCGTTGAAATCTCTGTTGGCCAAGCAAGCACAGGAGTTCCCGTTGGAGGAGGATGTGGAAACGAAAAGTCTGGACATCCTGCTGCCTTTGATGGATGCAGGCAGTGAACCGTTTGGCACACAGACGGCTGAATCCTGGCAGACACTGATCGATTGGATGAAACAGGAAAAACTGATCACAAAAGATGTCAAACCGGAAGAAGTCATGATCAATCTGAATAAATAATGACAAATGCCAAAACTCTCCTCGGGAGAGTTTTGTTTTTATACAAGGGGTTTTATAATAGAAAGGGAATTCAGGCTAAGGAGACGACTTATGAGCAATCGTGAAGATCGGAATAATAAGCTGGTCATCTGGGTCTTTGTTGGCAGTGTTCTCGTTTGTACGCTGTCGGTAGCGATTTATATGTATCTGGTTGTAACCAAATAATAGCGGATCGCTCCCTTCCCCCGCTGTTGAAAATAAAGCCACTGAACGCATCATGCGCAGTGGCTTTTTGCTTTCCGCTCTTATGCTACCGGCGGACGAGACGGTAATGCTTCTTTAGCTTCTGCACGGTTTGGTGCCAGCTAAAAGAGGTCGAGACTCTCCGTCGCGCGTTGAGAACGATCCGCTTACGCAATTCCGGGTCGCTGTACAGGAGATCAATCGCGGTTGCAAATGCCTCGGGACTTTGGAAGCGATCCACCAAAAGACCGCTATGCCCGTCCCTGATTACTTCCCGAATTCCCCCGCGGTTGGACGCTACTACGGGTATACCGGAGGCCATCGCTTCCGAGTTGACCGTGGCGAAGCCCTCCCGGAACAGCGTAGGGCAGACAAAAACATCGCCAAGCTGAAACATTTCATGGATGCGCGAGGGTGGAATGTAACCGGTAAAACGGATCGGAACCCCAAGGAGCTCTGACAATTGCCGAACCTGGCGCATATAGGGCGTTTGGCTGCTGACTCCCGGCCAGGAAGCCCCTACAGCGACGAGCTTGGCGTGAGGAATCCGTTCTTTCAGGAGGGAAACGGCACGGACAAGCGTATGCAATCCTTTTCCACGGACAATGCGGCCGACAAAGAGGATGTTGTAGGTATCGGCAAGTTCCCAGCGGCTGCGCAGCTCCATTTTGGCAGAGGCCGACCATGGGCGAAATTTGGAGGTGTCCACCCCCAGTATGGCTGTTCGAAATTTGCGGGCATGGCGAGGATAACGGTGCTGCATGGTCCTTGTGACAAAGGAGACAACCGAAGTCACACCGTTTACTTGGCGAAGAATCCGGTCCGCTTGGCTGCGGGAGAGGCTGGACATGAATGTGAGTGAATGAAGCGACAGGATGATTGCAGTTCGTGGAAACTGGCGGCGGACATGTGAAACGAAACGAGGACGATTTTCGATTTGGATAATGTCAAACGATTGGCCGGCTACCTTTTTCAAGGCAGAATGTATATAGCGCCGCCTGTCCCCGTGGGGAATGCGAATAATGGTAAGCCGACCGTTCTGGTAGCGGCTGACAGAGGGCAGCCTCGGATGGGCACGGCTGATCATGACCACCTGATCGGTACGTGCCATCCGCTTGAAAATGTTGTACGTGCAGGTTTCAACAGAGCCGCCTTTGATTGGCGGTACAGGCAGCTGCTCTGGCAAGATCACCAATATGCGCAAGCCCTGCATACCTCCCCGATTCGGATATATCAATAACAGCCGTATATCCTATTCGGAGCACACGGAACAACTCACGGACATATCACCCGTTTTTGAAGGGGAGACAGCCTATTTGGCAAGAGGAGGTCTGGTGGTGTCCTATCCCCAAGTCCATAATTACAGCAACAATGGGCGGAAATTCATCTGCCGGATGATCTGCGGACACTTCTGATTTTATCCGCTACATCGCGGATCGATAACTGATTCAGTTCCGGAAACCCTTGCCCGCGCAAACTGACGGTCTTGCCATCGTAAAGCGGATAGACTCCCTGCCACAGCCCCACAATGCTGTACATGTCAGTCCAGTTCACTTTTTTCAGAAACAAAAGGTACTGTCCCTCTCCAAGCGGACCAGGGTATTGAAGGTTTGCGGGATCAGAGGCATCAGGGAGAGGCTCGACGCCGGTACTGAGGAGCTTCACCCGACGAGATGCGGAACCGTGGAGCGTGCGTTCAATCTGGACGTCTTGCACATAATTCACCAATTGACCAGCGGAAATGCGCTTCGCTGTCGGGTACTTTTGGTGGCGGGCATCTGTCAGTCCAACCACGATCAGATCACAGTGCAGGATCAATTCCTTCCAGTCTTTCATCCGGGTTTGATCTACCTGCAAGTCGGCAATTTCCGGGGTTGCCGACACAGGCATGGCAATGAAGATGAAGACCAGCAGGAGCAGGGTTCCTTTTTTCCACATAGAAGAAACCTCCTAAATTATGTAAAAATCCTTTTTAGTATGATCGACAAGCCAGCCCTTATTCTGGAGAAAAAGAAAAAACGGGGCTTCTTTCATACATATTATTGTGGTAATATTCCGAAAATGGATGCAAAGTGATAAGATAATGGGGACTGCTTCTAGAATCGGCACCATGGCAACAGAATAGGACAAGGAGGGTATTATGAAACGACTGCTCAAACGCACTGGCTGCTGGATTATGCTCATGCTGCTCGTCTTTCAGTTGGCAGCGGTTCCCGCCCTGGCTCAGGACACGACAGGTACCTCGGAAGCGCTTGCAGCAAATATCGAGCAGGCGATATCCGAGCTGGACAAAAACCCCAACAGCATCGGCTTGCACGCGGGAATAGCGGTATATGATTTGACAGATGAAAAAGTTTTGTACGGGCATAACGCGGACAGAACGTATGTGCCTGCCTCCAACATGAAGCTGTTTACCACTATTGCCGGTTTAGACAAGCTGGGACCGGATTATCAGTGGAAAACAGAGGTGTACGCCACAGGTAAGGTAAGTGGCGGCGGGGTTTTAAACGGAGATTTGATCCTGAAGGGCTTCGGTGATCCCAGTCTCACTGTCGCAGATCTGCAAGCCATCGCGGCTGCCCTGAAAGAAAAAGGGATCAAGCAGGTAAACGGAAAATTGCTGGTGGATGAAAGCTATTTTGACCCGACTCGGCTTGGCTACGGCTGGATGTGGGATGATGAGGTGTATGGGTACAGCGCCCAGCTAAGCGCCTTGGCAGTACATAAAAACATGCTGACGATCACGGTGGAGCCAGGGAAAAAAGCGGGAGACACGCCGGTCCTCACCATGGAGCCAGCCACCGAGTATGTGCAGGTCGTAAATCAATTGCAGACGGTTGCCGGCAAGGACAGTGATATTTCCGTCCAGCGTCCGCGCGGCAAAAACACGATCATCTTCAGCGGAACGATTGGTGTAGAGGCAGCTCCTTATCAAGAGGATGTCACGATGGAGGACCCTGCCCTGTACGTTGCGGACATTTGGAAGCAGCGTTTGACCGCGAGCGGCATCAAGCTTCACCCGCAGGCAAGCGTGGAGAAAACGACGCTTTCCACTGGCACTCCTTTGTATACGCATCTGTCCAAGCCTTTCTCCGAGATTTTGGTGGAGCTAAACAAGGACAGCGACAATTTTTATGCCGAAATGCTCCTCAAGACACTTGGAGCAACAGAAAAGGGGGAGGGATCGGCGGAAGCGGGAAGCGAGGTGGTCGCGGACGTATTGAAACGAGCCGGTGTCGAGGCCGGGTATGTGCAAAAGGACGGCTCCGGACTTTCCCGTTTTAACTGGATCACGGCAAATCAAATGGTGAAATTGCTTACGTTTGTGCAGGATCAGGAATACAGGGATGCACTGGAGAAGTCACTGCCAATAGCAGGTGTCGACGGAACCTTGAAAAATCGCTTGAAAGGCACACCGGCAGAAAAGATGGTCATCGCGAAAACGGGCTCCATGGGCGGCGTAAACAGCTTGTCCGGATACGCCACTGCGAAAAATGGAAACAAGCTCGCTTTCTCCATCTTGATCAACGGGATTTACAAATCCAAATATGCGCGGGATTTGCAGGACAAGGTAGCGGTACTGCTGGCCTCCTATCCGGACATCAAGGCTCCTGACGGGTACAAACCGGCAGTGCCTGACGCCTACAAGCTTTCCGCATTGCTTGACCCGATCGCCGAGGAAGCGGATGCATCCGGGATTACTGCAGGGATTGTCGTCAAGGCTTTGGATCAGGAGCAGGGGGAAGCGATCTGGTATGAGCACGAGGCAGACACGCTGTTGACCCCGGCTTCCAATCTCAAGCTGCTGACGACAGCGACAGCACTGGCACAGCTTGGCAAAGACTATCAGTTCAAAACAGAAATGTACGGATCCACTCCGCTTCCGAAAAACGGGGTGTACCAAGGCGATCTCTACCTCAAGGGCTACGGCGATCCGACTCTTCATACAGAAGACAATCTGAAGGTGCAAGAGGGCGTATCGATGGAGGAAATCGCTGCCTGGCTGAAGGAACAGGGAATCAAACGGATCAACGGCAATCTCATTCTCGACGAGAGCTACTTTGATCAAGAGCGGCTTGGCCTTGGCTGGTCGTGGGACGATGAAAGCTACTACTACAATCCGCTATTGGGTGCGTTGGCATTGAACCGCGGAACAGTCATGATCGAATTCCAGCCAGCCGTTCGCGCGGGTGACCCGGTACCGATCAACCTGCTGCCCAAAACGAAGTATGCAAATGTGATAAACGAGGCAAAAACGGTGAACTCCGGTCAGGAAAACACCTTTGCCATCGAAAGGGACCGCGGGACCAACACGATCCGGGTGACGGGCAATCTTCCTTTGGGGACGGCTCCCGATTACGAGCGCGTTCCTGTTGAAGATCCGGCATTGTATGCAGGGACTGTGCTTCGAGAGACACTCGAAAACGCGGGAATCTCCTTCTCGGGGAACAGCACGGTCAGCGTCGGAACAGTGCCCCAACAGGCAGTCAAATGGACCGAGTTCACTTCCGAGCCGTTATCGGAGATCGTTTCCTATCTGAACAAGAAGAGCGACAACTTTTATGCGGAAATGCTGTTGAAGACACTGGGAGCGGTGAAACGGGGGGAAGGAAGCTCGTCAGCAGGCGTGGAGGTCGTACAGGAGACTCTTTCGACATTGGGGGTTGAAACGAACTTTGACATGGTTGACGGCTCCGGTTTGACACGCTACAATCTGATCTCCGCCCGCCATATCGCAGATGTTCTGGAGGGGATGACGAAGCATGCTGCCTATCAGGAATACCTCGACTCTCTCCCGATAGCCGGCGTAGATGGTACGCTGAAAAATCGCATGAAGGGAACGGCCGCCGAAAACAATGCCCGTGCAAAAACGGGAACACTGACTGGAGTGAGCAGTCTGTCCGGCTATGTCCAAACGAAGGACGGACAAAAGCTCGTCTTCTCCATCGTGATAAACGGATACGCACCCAAGAGCGAGTATATGACGGCGATCCAGGATCGGATCGTGTCAGCACTTGCCTCCTATGAGGACAAATAAGCTCCAAACCAGCCCGTTCATGGGCTGGTTTTTTGCTGTTTCGCAAATAGGCCTATGCCGTGCCGGGCTGCTTTCGGTTGTCATATCTATATTCAGACTGGGCAGGGCCAGAATGAAACCGAAGCAAAGAGAGGGCGTGGGAGTGGTGTGTCCGAATCGATACGATTGGAAACGGTTAGAGCAGTTTGCAACAGCGATTTTTGTTCGGGCGGGAGTTTCCACGCGGGATGCGGAGACTGTCGCCCGTTCGCTCGTCCACGCCGACCTGCGCGGTGTCCACTCTCACGGACTTGCGCGCATGCCTGTTTATGTGGAACGGATTTCAGCCGGATTGATCGATTTCAGCAAGGCTCCCGTCATTTTGAGAAAAGCGGGGGCCACGGCTGTCGTCGACGGAATGAACCATTTGGGAGCGGTTGTCGGAGAGGCCGCTTTGCAGACAGCTATCGAAATAGCCGGGAAGAATGGAACGGCCATCGTCGGGGTCAGGTGTTCCAACCACTTTGGAGCCTGTTCTTACTATGCTGAACAAGCGATTCAAAAAGGGATGATTCTCTTCGTCATGTCCAACGCTCCACAGACGATGGCTCCGACTGGAGGAATTCGCCCTTTTTTTGGCTCCAATCCGATTGCAGCAGGCATTCCGGCGGGTTCAGCCCCTCCATTCCTGCTCGATATGGCGACAACGGTAGCTGCTCGCGGGAAAATTGCTCTGGCGCGGAAAAAGGGCGAAGCCATTCCCAAGGGCTGGGCGATCGATGAACGTGGACGGGATACGACAGACCCGGCAGAGGCCTTGCGCGGAGCGCTTCTTCCCATCGGTGGCGCCAAGGGTTATGGCATCGCCATGTTCGTTGATATTTTATGCGGCCTTTTGGCGGGGGCGGGATATGGTCCGGGTGTGCACAGCTTGTACGATAACGATGAGCATCCGCAAAATGTAGGGCATTTTTTTTGGGCCCTTCAAATTGAGAGCTTCATGCCGCTGCCCCTCTTTCAACAAAGGATGGATCAGTATATTCAGCAGATCAAAGCGGAGCCCAAGGCGGAAGGAAGAGAGGAGATTCTGATTCCCGGCGAATGGGAGTGGCGAACGGCAAAAGAAAGGCAGGTCAGCGGAGTTCCGCTCCCCGACACAGTCGTTTGTGAGCTTGCGGCGCTTGGCAGTACATGGGGTGTCGAGCTGGAAGACGCACGCATCCAATAACAAGGACAAAAGGTCCCTCATAGACTGGTGTCAGTGGTGTTTGGAAAGGAGATGCCGGATGCAAAGACATATGTGCAAAGGAAAGATTCATAGGGCAACCGTTACACAGGCAGAGCTTGATTATGTCGGGAGCATTACGATTGACAGCTTGCTCATGAAGGAAGCAAACATCCTGCCTTACGAGATCGTGCAAATCACGAGCCTACGCAACGCTACCCGCTGGAAAACCTACGCACTCCCTGCACCTGAAGGCTCCGGGAAAATATGCCTGAACGGTCCGCCTGCCCATTTATTTCAGCCGGGGGACATTGTCATCATACTGAGCATGGGCATGTATACGGAAGAAGAAGCCAGCCAGCTAATTCCTCGTGTCGTGTTTGTCGATTCGGAAAATCGCATTACCAGGATCGAGGAACATCATCTTATTACGAATGGAGAGAATGCCACATAAAAGCGCCGAATGTTGGAAAATGGAGCAAACACCTGGTGATGAGACAGGATGAGCGTCTGTGGGAATTCCTCCCAGATACGGTCCTGTTTGAACCGGAGGCCCTTTGGAGGCATTTGGAAAAATATCGATCTGTCATATTAAAGCCTTCAGGTGGCGGCGGTGGAGCTGGGATAATCAAGGTTACATCTCTGGGCGATTCTCGTTACCAGGTTCATGCCGGAAACGGGCGCAGGGTTGTCAAAGGGGAGGAGGCAACGGTCAAGTATGTACGTTCCTTGTTCAGGCCGAAGCCATACTTGATCCAGCCGTATCTTCGCCTGGGGAGGATCAACGGACGTCCCTTTGATATAAGGGTGATGATCCAACGAACCAAAGGAAGGCCCTGGGTCGTGACCGGGTTTCTCGCCAAGCTGGCAGGCCCGGGATTTATCGTCACAAACATCGCCCGAAGCAGAGGCAAAGTTTTGCCGCTGACGGTCGCTCTCGCCCAATCAAATGTCGATGTGTCCCCGGATTTGTTAGAGGAGATCAAATACGTGGCCCAGATGACTGGCGAATGCTTGGGAAAAAAATACCCCACTCTCAGGAAAGTTGGGCTCGACTTGGGGATTGATACAACTGGGAAACCGTGGATCATCGAAGCGAACTTTCGACCGTCGCTGTCGCTGTTCCGAAAGCTTCCAGACCTCCGGGCCTATCGACGAATCGTCAAGTTCAGCAGGTAGAAGCCGACCACTTGTCACTGCCACGGACAAGTGGTCGGCCTCTTTATTTAAGAAATAAACAGAACATTCAAGATTGTCATTTTAAAGAGGTCTTGGTTATAATGAGGAGTACATACAAAAACGGAATGCAATTCCGATATTCGGAACGGAGAGATCGCTTTGTCCGAAACCAATAAAACGGTTCTGAAAGCACTAGAGCTGCTTCAATTGTTTCTTGATCACCCACAGTTGACGCTGCTGGAGGCAGTCCATCTGTCCGGACAGCCCAAAACCTCTGTATACCGGATGCTGATGTCTCTGGAAGAGGGAGGCCTGCTGAAGCGGACGGATGTGGGAGCGTATGAATTGGGACTTGGGTTTCTGCAATACGGACAAGCTGTTTCAGAACGGATGGATATCCGCCGGGAAGCCCTGCCTGTCATGGTACGGTTAAACGAAGAAATTGGCGAAGCCGTCAACCTGATTATCCGGGACGGCGAAGAAGCAACTTATGTGGAAAAGGTAGACACCAAAGAGCCGATCCGGGTATACACAGCGATCGGACGGCGGGCTCCGCTGTACGCAGGGGCCTGTCCCCGAGTTCTGCTCGCTTTTTTGCCCGACGAAGAGCAGGAAAAATACTTGTCGCGTGTAAAGCTGCAGCCGGTCGCGGATTGTACGATTACCGACATCGACGTGCTTCGCCGTGTGCTGTCTGAGTCAAGGCAAAACGGTTATACTGTCAGCCACTCCGAACTGTACAACGATACGTCAGCGGTAGCCGCACCGATTTACGACCATAGCGGCAGTGTGATCGCAGGGATCAGTATTGTCGGGCCGACCAGCCGGTACAAGGAAGGACAGATACAGCTGTTGGCCCAAAAAGTAATCGAAGCCGCACAAGCCATATCAAGGAAGCTGGGCTGGAATGACAGAAGGTGCGGGAGGGGAGCCATGCAATGAAAGACATTCAAATGGAACCGATGGGAGATCAAGCCCTCATCATTCGCTTTGGCACAGTGATTGACCGGACAACTCACGAAAAGGTGAGACAATTTGCCGCATGGCTGGACCAGCATCCTGTTCCGGGAATGGTCGAATACATCCCTGCTTTTACGACCGTGACAATCTTTTACGATCCGGTATCGCTTTACGAACAGCGAAAAACGGATTTCTCCGCGAACGAACCGATCATTTCACCGTATGAAAAGCTGCGTTTGTTCCTCGAAGCCGCCTTGAAGCAATTATCGGATCAGCCGCCTGCCGCCGGAAATACCGTGGAGATACCTGTTCTCTACGGAGGTGAAATGGGTCCCGATCTTTCCGAGGTAGCCGCTTATCACCAGATGAGCGAGGAAGAAGTGATCCGGATTCATTCGGAGGGAGACTATCATGTATTCATGATCGGGTTTGCTCCGGGCTTCCCTTATATCGGCGGGTTGTCGGAAAAAATCGCTACCCCGCGCAAGACGAGCCCGCGGCTAAAAATCCCGAAAGGCTCGGTCGGCATCGCAGGCGAACAAACGGGAGTTTACTCGCTGGAAACGCCGGGAGGCTGGCAGATAATCGGGCGGACACCGATAAGCTTGTTCCGTCCGGAGCACAATCCCCCGAGTTATTTGAAGGCAGGAGATCGCGTGCGCTTTGTTCCGATCACGGCAGAAGAGTACGAAGCGTATAAGGAGGGGGAGGCATGAGTCTCAGAGTGATTCGTCCCGGACTGCTTACCACGGTGCAGGATGGAGGGAGAGTCGGCTTTCAGAAGCATGGCGTGATCGTCGGGGGCGTAATGGACACGTTTGCACACAGGATGGCAAATTTGCTGGTTGGCAATGAAGGGTCAGAGGCCACCTTGGAGATGACGATGAAGGGCGATACGTGGGAAGTGACAGAAGATACGCTGCTCGCGATTTGCGGAGCAGACATGAAAGCGATTGCTGACGGCCAACCGCTGCCGCGATGGAAGCCTGTATGGGTCAAGGCTGGGACGGTCATACAGTTTGGCGTCAGCCAGCACGGGGCCAGAACATATGTAGCGATAGCAGGAGGCTTTCAAATCCCGCTCGTAATGAACAGCCGGTCTACGTATGTCAGAGCAGGAATAGGCGGTTATGAAGGGCGGGCATTGCAAAAGGGAGACGAACTGAAAGCAGATAAGCCCGGACCCCAAGCCAAGAAGCTGTACGATTTTTTGCGAAAACAAGCCCGGGTGGCTTCCTTTTATGCGCCGGATTGGGGGATTGCCTCGGAACTCATGCCCCGCTACCACGAGCAGCCTATCGTCCGCGTCGTGAAAGGGAATCAATTTGACTGGTTTACCAGGGAGAGCCGGGAAGCGTTTTTCCAGCAAGCTTATCGCGTAAGTCCCCAATCGGATCGCATGGGCTATCGCCTGGATGGTCCCCTTCTGGAGCGGATTGACAAGAGCAGAGAGCTCGTTTCCGAAGCAGTTACGTTCGGTACTGTGCAGGTTCCGGCTGAAGGCAATCCGATCGTTCTGTTGGCAGACAGGCAAACGACCGGGGGCTACCCCAAGATTGCCCAGATTATCAGTGTCGATCTGCCGTTGATCGTTCAAACAAAGCCCGGGGATGCGATCCGTTTCCGGGAGATTGGCCATCAGGAGGCCGAGCGGCTTTTGATTGAGCGGGAACAGCTAATCCGCCAGGCGCGGCTGGGCATGCAACTGAAATATGAGTAGGAGGCTGGAGAAAATGACGTTTCGCATTGACTTGAACTGTGACATGGGAGAGGGCTTCGGCGCGTATAGCATCGGGAACGATGAGCAGATCTTGCCCTACATCACTTCGGCCAATATCGCTTGCGGCTTTCATGCCGGCGATCCGGCAACCATGCGAAAAACCGTGATAGCAGCGCTGGACAAAAAGGTGGCGGTAGGGGCCCATCCCGGTTTGCCGGATCTGATCGGCTTTGGCAGAAGGAATATGTCCATTACCCCTGCAGAAGCTTATGAGTACGTTGTCTATCAAGTCGGCGCCCTGGAGGCATTTATCCGTGCAGAAGGCGGTAGCATGCAGCATGTAAAGCCGCACGGCGCACTGTACAATATGGCTGCCGTCGATCCGGAGCTGGCAGAGGCGATCGCGGAAGCAGTCTACCGGGTCAATCCCGAGCTGTTTTTGGTCGGACTGGCGGGAAGCCATCTCATCGAAAAAGGTCTCCAAGCGGGATTGCGCGTAAAAAATGAAGTGTTTGCCGACCGGACGTACCAGCACGATGGAACCCTCACTCCCCGGTCGCAGCCGGATGCGCTCATCACAGATGAAGAAAAGGCGGTTTCCCAGGTGATCCGGATGATCAAAGAAGGGAAGGTAGCCACGAGACAAGCCGTGGACAAAGAAATCGTTGCGGAAACCGTCTGTATACATGGGGACGGCCAGCATGCCGTGGAATTTGCAAAGCGCATCCGTGCGACTCTGGAAGAATCGGGCATCGCGGTCATGGCAATGGGCCTCGAGACTTAGCAGCCTTCCTGCAAATGTCTTTCTTCCGTTTTGCTTTCCGCGTAATAGGCTTGTTTGGATTTCTTGAACACATTCAGCAGCAAAACAACGGAAAGAACGACGGATATAAAAGAAAAGAGCAGGGACACCGATTGCAGGTCGAACGTTTCGGAGGCGATGCCTAAAAGAAATGTGCATACAATCTGGACAATGCTTTGAAACATCCCTGCCAAGCTGCCGAATCGTCCCATCATGTCTGCCGGAACGTTGTTTTGGTAAAACGTTTGATAGCCTGCATTTGCAAAAGACATAAAAAAACCTAAAATCAAAAAGCTGATCGCGGCAGTCAAAAAGCTGAAGGACCCGTAAAACATGGTGTAGCCGATCGTGGTGAGCAGCATGCCGACGGCTAAGTACGCTTGCAGCGAAAATTTTTTCGTTGTAGCTGTGGCTGTTATCGCTCCTGCAATCGAACCAACGCCAGCGATGCTCACGATCACACCATACAGCTTGTCGGTTAAGGACAATTGCTGCTTCAGAAAGGTGACCTCCTGAGAATCAAGGGCAAACGCAATCATCATGGCCATCTGGAAAAGCAGATAAATCCGCAAGAAATAACGATCATGCAAAACAAACGCTTGAACGATACGCCAGTCATTTACGATCATGTTCCATGAAAGAGGCTGGCGTCGTTGCAAAGCCTCGTCGGAAACATCAGGCAGAAGGGCAATCAAAGCCGCACAAAAAAAGAACGTAATGCCGTTTATGAAAATGCACAAACTCGTTCCTGTGGTAGCAATCAGGACTCCGGCAATGGCGGGCCCGATGAGGAAGGCGCCGGCATTCAGCATGCTCATGATTGAGTTAAAACGCCTGCGCTCTTCGGGTGTAACCAGCTTTGTCACGTAATACGTCGAGCTTGGGCCAAAGAAGGAGCCCGCCACATTCGCAATGAACAGAATGACGTAAACAACCCAAACAGAAGACAGCAATGGAATCAAAAGAACGAGAGCGCCCCGAGCCACATCCGAATAGATCATGAGCTTCCGTCTATTGACCCGATCAATCAGAGAGCCCGCCCAGAATTGAGTCAGCAGCCTTGCCACCGGTCCAACGATATATATACCTGCTACCGCTGCAGCTGAACCCGTCATGTCCAAGATGAAAATATTCAAGGCAACCAAATAAATCCAATTGCCCAAATAAGATACACCAATACCGCAAAGCATCAACGAATAGGTCCGCCAATTCCCCATACATCCACCCTGTTTCAAAATCTCCAAAAGCAAAGTCCTCAGGCTGACTGTCTTTTGGGTAAAGCCTAAGGAGCGAACACGTCCCCCAAATTCGGCAATGTCTTGTAAATAGCCATGCCGATCAGAAACAGCACGAGCAGCTTCAGGATTGTGGCAGTGAGGATGCTTTCAACATGACGCTCAATGCTGCTCTCTACCACGATGTAAACGACCACCGCAATACATGCAAGCAAGAAAAATCCGATAATAGGCCACATTCCAGCATATCACCCCGGATACGTCATGTTGGGCTGCAATCGAAAGGCTTTCTATAAGGATAACAGAGCTGGATACAATTGGAAGCCGGTGATTCCTCTTTGGACGGGAAGGGACGAGTAAGGAGATGCGATCTGCTCCTGGTACCTTTCCTTTATGAAAGTTCAAAATATAGTGAAACAGCATACTTTATTTAACATTACGAATACCTCCCTGTCACTAGATTCGCTTTGAAAAAGCTGATACAATCCCTCCATTACAGCTAGGAGGGAACAACCGAAAAGATGAATGCGCTGTCCAAAAAAGAAATCGTCCTCATAAGTCTCATGTTGTTTTCCATGTTTTTTGGTGCGGGCAACCTCATCTTTCCGCCATTTCTGGGTCAGTCTGCCGGTGATCAGGTAGGGCTTTCTCTTGCCGGCTTTATTTTGTCAGCAGTCGGACTGCCGATTCTGGGCGTGGCAGCCATCGCCAAGGCGGGGAGCTTTTACGAGTTGGCCAAACGGGTTCACCCTGCTTTTGCAAGCTTGTTTCCACTGCTTATTTACGTCTCGATTGGACCGGGACTGGCCATTCCGCGGGCGGGAAGTCTGGCTTATGAGATGGGCATGCTGCCTTTTTTGCCGCAAACCGCAGCGACACAGCCCGTGGGACTTGCCCTGTATACCCTTGTATTTTTCGGGCTGGTCTTTTGGTTTAGTCTGTCTCCGTCCAAACTGGTTGACCGGTTTGGCAAGCTGATGACACCAGCGCTCTTGATTCTGCTCTCGTTGATCTTCGTAAAAAGTCTCTTTGGTCCAAAAGGGGGGCTTGTGCAAGCGGAAGGGGCGTACGCTGCTCACCCTGTGATGCAAGGCTTTCTCGACGGATATTTGACGATGGACGCACTGGCGGCGCTTGTATTCGGCATTGTCGTATCCAATACGCTTCGGTCCAAGGGAGTCACAGAGCCTGGCCGACTGTCCGGTTACATGATGGCCGCAGGCACGGGGGCGGGAATTTTGCTGGCCGTCATCTATTTGATGCTGGGTGCTATCGGCTCTACTCACGCATTTTTGGGCAAGGCAGAGAACGGCGCACAGCTTCTGACCAATGTGATGGGGCATTTATTTGGCTCCTCCGGCATTCTCCTGCTTGGGGTCATCTTTACGGTCGCTTGTCTCTGCGTTTCCATTGGACTCGTGACCTCGTGCAGCCAGTACTTTTCCGGGCTGTTTCCGCGCATTTCCTATCGCGGGTGGGTTGGCCTGCTCTGTATCGTGAGCATGCTGATCGCGAACATGGGGTTGACGCTGATCCTGAAGATTTCAGTGCCGATTCTGGGCGCCATCTATCCGGTCGCGATCGTGTTGATCCTCTTCGCGCTCGCCGAGCCGCTGCTTTCTCCGCGATCTCATCTGTATGTAACGGCAGTCGGACTCGTTGTAGTCTACGGGCTTCTCGATCTGGTCAATACGATGCTTTTGCCGCGCAGTATGGACTTCTTGCTGGCCAGCCTTCCCCTGTATTCGGAGGGAGCCGGTTGGGTGGTGCCTGCTGTTGTCGGCAGCATTCTCGGTTTCGGAGTAGATCTGCTGCGCAAGCGGGCTTATTGAAAATGACTTGTGCTCCCAATCCTTCCTTGTTAAGATGGAGAAAATATTGACTCAATTTGGAAGTGATTGGATGTACAGGAAAAAGGCAATCCTCCCTGCAGCGCTTTTGCTTTTTCTCACCGGCTGCGAGGAGAAGCCGCCTTTTACAGTAGCGTTCGGGCAAGAATCGATTGAGCCGCAGCATCGGATAGAAGTAAATGAATGGCTGAAGCGTTTGGATCGTTCATCCGATGCGGTGCAGATGTATGACATGGAAGGGTATATATACTATTCTGTAAAGGGGTACAAGGATGTCTCTGTATCCTATATTTTCGAGGAAAGTCGCGGCAATACGAAAAGGACGCTGAAAACGACCTTTATCCGGGGAAATGATACGGATACGCTGTTTGTCAAAGTGAAGTACGATGCCAAAAAATGCTGTGATCTGAAAGTGATCGATGAACAGCCATAATGGCACGACGGGTGTGGTTGGAACATGAGGATGCAAGGAACCGAACCGAGATATCGGCAATTGTTAGTTGAATAAGCCCCGTTTGTTGAATAATCCCGTTTCCTTTATGAGGAGGCGGGGTTTTTGCTTGCTTGCATAGGCGGTACGAGAAGATGCGGAGATTGTGGAAGAAAATAGTTCGTTACTTTTACTTGGATCAGTCGTATTAAACAATGGGGGATTATGGAAGTGCACGAGAGAAAGGTTGAGATGCATGCAAACAACACCTACCCCATTGACCGAGAGAATCAACGAACTGGACGTCATCAGGGGATTTGCGCTCTTCGGGATTTTTTTGGTGAATATGCCGGGATACATGCAGCCGGAGCTTTTTCTCAGCATGCAGCGCATTCCCGAACACGCAGGCGCCGTTGATTTGTGGCTGCGGATGATGCTGGACATGCTTGTTCAGACCAAGTTTTACACGATCTTCTCTTTTTTGTTCGGCGCAGGGTTCTACCTCTTCATGAGCCGCCTGGAGCAAAAAGGGGTGCCGGTTGGCAGCAAGTATTTCAGGCGGTTGACCGTGTTGTTTTTGTTTGGCATCGTACACTTGTTGTTCTGGTTCGGGGATATTTTGCACACGTATGCGTTGGCTGGCATCCTGCTCTATTTGTTCTACAAAAGGCGGGAGGTTGTCATCAAAAGATGGGCGATCGCGTTGCTCGCTCTTTTACAGATACCGATGGGACTGGCGCTGCTCATCCCCGATGACGGACACGCAACAGGCGCCCAAGAGGAGCATCTGGCCAGACAAGCGGTCGACGCCTATCAAAACGGGAGCTTGGGGGAGTGGCTCTCCTTTCGCTGGAACTATGAATTCCCGGTGCTCTTTCAAAATGAATGGCTGATGATTCTGACCGTATTGCCGCTCTTTTTATTTGGACTGTATGTCGCCAAAAAAGGGGTGTTTCACCAGCTCGGCCAATACGAATCGGCAATCAGACGATACTGGGTGATTTCGCTTTTGACCGGATTTCCGCTGGCAGTGCTGATTCCCTTGGTTCACTTTGGGATCGTCCCGATTCCGGGTTCGCTGGAAATGACTCGTCTTGTGCTGATTCAGTGGAGCGGATTGGCTCTGTGCGTTTTTTACCTCACATCGATTTTGCTGATGATGAGAAAAGAACAAGGCAGCGAAAGGCTTGCCTTCCTGGCACCTGTGGGGCGAATGGCGCTGACCAATTACATCGCCCAAACTGTGCTTTGCATAAGTACCGTCAAGCTTTTTCACTTATACGGTTCAACCCCGCTCTGGGTTGGCTTCATGCTGTGTCTGCTGATTTTCCCGATTCAGGTGGCGTGGAGCAAATGGTGGCTATCGCGTTATCGTTACGGACCGCTGGAATGGGTATGGCGAAGCCTGACTTACGGGTCTGTTCAGCAGTTAAAAAAGTGAGAAGACAAGGACTTTGGAGGAAATGTATGAGACCAGATACTTTGATGGCGATCATTGCCGTCTCCATTCTAACGACCGGCTATTGGGCCTTGTGCAAATGGTTGCAATCGCGCTAGCGTAAACATTCCTATTGCCTCTTGCCAAGCTGACAGGTAAGATGGTGAGTGTTGTTTTCCATGTCTATGGCGGAAAGGTATGACGTTTAAAAAATGGCCCGAAAAGAACGAATCGTCGAATTGGATTATGTCCGATCATTTGCTTTTTTGGCTGTCGTGTATCAGCATGTCATCGGCGTATACATTCGCAAGCCGGGAGTTGGGGAAGAGACGGCGTTTCTTTTTGGGATGTTGTTTCATCTGTTGAAATTTGCGGTTCCTGCATTCGTATTCGTCACGGGACTCGTGCTGTTTTACAACTATTACGACCGCTTGCAGTATCCGCGGTTTATCCAAAAGAGGTTTACGGAGATCGTGGTGCCTTACGCGGTCTGGTCGATCGTCTATATGGCGATGCATCACGACCTGACTGGATTCAATCCGGAGACGCTGTGGCTGGTGCTGAAAAAATGGATGACAGGAACCGCTTCCTATCATCTGTGGTTTGTCGTGATGATTTTCCAGTTTTATCTCTTATACCCGATCCTGCTAAAGCTGTTCAAGTGGACAAGACATGCTGTACGGGGAAGAGCGGGCAGGACGTTTGCCGTTGGAGCTGCTGCTCTTGCCTACGCCGCTCTGATGTGGTTCTCCGTCCGCTATATCCCGGCTCATTCGTTTCGGTTTGATCTGGCCTGGCTCGATGCTTACTTGATCAAATACCGGGATCGCAACTTTCTGTATTACTCTTTTTATTTTTTCATGGGCGGTCTGGCTGCACTGGCATTGCCGCAGTTTCGCGTCTTTTTGCAGAAAAGGTGGCTGTGGCTGTTCGCCGCTTTTGGTGTCACCTACGCCTACATCGGGTATGAGCTGGTCAAACATTCGGCTGGCCCGATTGTCGATTTGAATGTGGCAACCTCGCTGAAGCCTTCGATGTTTCTCTATACCGTAGCCCAGCTCCTCGTCGTCTACCTCGTAGCCGTGTGGGTGGGCAAGTCGGGTTCGCAATGGAAAAAATGGCTGACGATGCTTGGGCATTATTCATATGGCGCTTATCTCATCCACGCGCTCGTCCTGACGTATGTGATGAAATTGCTCAATCACTGGGAGTGGACGGCAAGCGGGATCGGGGGCAGTCTGATCGCGTTTGTTCTCTGTTCTGCGTTTTCCTTCGGGTTGTCTTACGGCTTGGCTAAATTGCCTTTTGGCGCTTTGCTCGTGGGAGCTGCCGAGAAGAAGAAAAACAGCTCGGCCCCATCGACACCGAAGGAGTATAAACAAGCGATATGAAGGCTTTCAATTGCAACAAACACGGCTTCCCTTGATTATCAAAGGGGAGCTTTTTTTGTGCAGGAATGTTCCGAATTTTCGTAATCAAAGCAGGAGTTAAACGGGCAAAAATGGTATATGTTATGTCAATATAGATAAAGGGGTGGAGCGTACAGGATGATCGCTTCCTATGTGCAGTTGGCATTATCGATGGCATTTGTCGGCATTAATATTTCGGTGGGAAAAGCCATCGTCGAGCACGTACCTGTTTTCTTGTTTTCGGAATTTCGCTTTATCCTTGCCGTGATTATTCTCCTTCCTTTGCTGTCCATGCGTGGAGAGTGGAAAAGCTCGTGGCGGAAAGAAGAGGGGAAGACGCTGTTCTGGCAGTCTTTCTTTGGGGTGTTTTTATTTAGCATTTGCATGCTTTACGGGGTGCAGTGGACTACAGCCACTTCGGCAGGCATCATTACGAGCACCGTACCGGCTTGCATCGCTTTGTTTTCTTTTCTGCTCCTCAAGGAAAAAATACGCTCACATCAACTGGTCTCCATTTTATTTTCGGTTGTGGGCATCGGCTTCATTACCTTTACGGGCGGAGCGGCAAGCGTGGGCTGGGGCGCCATGTTTGGAAATCTCCTCGTATTTTTGGCCGTCATCTCGGAGGCCCTCTTTACGATCTTTGCCAAAAGGCTGTCGGAGAGTGTGACCCCCTTTCAGATGACGGCGGCGATCAATGTGATCAGTCTGATTTTGTTCCTCCCATTTGCGATTCCCGATCTGATCAAGACGGATTTGACTGCTGTACCGTTCCAGATCTGGCTGCTGATGATCTACTATGCCGTCACCGCAAGCGTCCTTTCTTTCGTCCTCTGGTACAGAGGCGTAGCGAAGGTGGCTGCTTCTACAGCCGGCTTGTTCACCGGCTTTATGCCGGTCAGCGCTGCGCTCGTGTCCGTTCTCTTTTTGGGTGAACAGTTCACGTGGGCTCACGGAATGGGCATGCTGTTTGTACTCGGGGCAGTTGTGGCTGGCACCAGAAGCGTCGAGGATCAGAAAGTGAGGGTGGAAAGGTAGCGCCAGCGGCCTGGAGATGGAGTTGTGAAGGTCGAGTCGAGGCGCAGAGAAGGCAACCAGCCAGGCTCACCAGAGCTTTCGAAAGATTCCAAACAAACTCGTCCAGAACCCACTGCAAATAATTTTTTACGGAAAGTCTGCGATTTCGCATCGCAGGCTTTTTTGGGGGCGATGTTTCACCGGCCTTGACAAAATAAGGCTCCACAAATATAATTATCTAGGTAATTAATTTGTAAAATACGTTATAAATAGAGAACATTTTTGCTAACAGGAGAGGAGCATATACTGTTGAAAAGAGAGAAAACAGCAAAGGGGAAACTTCCGTTGTTTGCGGCCAAGCTGGTTCTGTTTTTACTCGGTTTGGTCGTTTTGTCGATGGGCGCCGTCAGTATGATGAAAGCGGCATTAGGCGCATCTTCTTGGGATGTCCTGCATATCGGCCTGTCGGGTTTGACCGGCTTGTCAGTCGGTTTATGGGTACAGATCGTTGGTATTCTGATGGTCGGAATCGCATGTATTCTGGATCGGCGTTTGCCGCAGATCGGGAGCGTCGCCAACATTTTGTTGATCGGCTTTTTTGTCAACATCTTCCTTGCGAGCAGCATCATTCCGGTTGTGACAGCGCAGTGGGCGCGGTTTGTCGAATTGGTTGTCGGGATTGTTCTGATGGGTATCGGGTCGGGGATGTATGTCGCGTCCCGCTTGGGAGCCGGTCCGCGGGATGGAATCACGCTGTCGCTCGTCCGTATCACCGGCCGATCTGTCCGCCTGGTCCGTACCTGCTTGGAAGGGACGGCGCTCTTTTTGGGCTGGATCGCGGGTGGACCGATATCGTTCGGCACATTCTTGTCAGTATTTCTGGTCGGCCCTGTGATGCAGGCATCTCTTCGCTTTTGGACAGTCCAAGTCCGACGTTGGGAGCGCAGGCTGTTGCCTGCTGTCGACATGGATCAGCTTGAGCAGCCCGCGCAAATGGCTGAAAGAGTATCGTAACAGGAGAGTCGACGTGATTTGGCAAGAACTCTCGATTTATTTCGCAGTTGGAGGATGGCAGAAGAGCTTGATTTCTGTTCGAACCTGCATATCTGGAGCGACACGAAAAAAAGCGTCTTGGATGAGCATCCAAAACGCTTTTTTCTGTTTCCATTACCCTTGCAAATCGAGAACTCCTTGGTAAATCAGGGAGAACAGTTCGTCGATGTCTTCTTCTTCAATACAAGAGAAGGCAATGCGCAAGTCGGTCTTGCCCAAAGCGATCGTACCGACACCATATTTCTCAAGCAAATGGGTACGCAATGTTTCCGCATCTACATTCTTGAGCTTGAGACACATAAAGTATCCCGAGTTGAAAGGATAGTACGTCCACACGTCATCAAATTTGCCGCTGTCAAGCAACTGCTTGACCCGGTTGGCGCGACGTTTCATGATCTCGAACTTTTCTTGCTTTTCTTGGTTGAAAGTCGGTGAATTCAATGCGTGCAGGATAAAGGTTTGGGACGGGTGCGGTCCGCTGGAAATCGTCGCGCGGATCATTCCGAGCGTTTTCTGCTCCAGGGCAGCCAGCAGGGCATCGCTTTTTCCGCCGTAGGTGATAAAGCCTACACGGAAACCCCAGACGTATTCTTCCTTGGTCGCGCCGTCCACCTTGATCGGCAGAATTCGCGGATGCAGGTCGCAGAGCGCGCCGAACAGAGACTCCTGCAAGGAATCTTCAAAGAACAGACTGAAGTAGGCGTCATCGGTTACTGCGACGATGTTGATTCCCGCCTCGGCACCAGCCTTCAGCGCTTTGAGAATTTCTTCGGCTTCCTTTTGCCCAGGCGTATATCCGGTCGGGTTGTTCGGGAAGTTGAGGACGACGATCGCTTTGCCCTTCTCTTTTTGTGCCAGGATCGCATCCTTGAGACCTTCCGCGTTGAAAGTCATTTCATCGTTATAAAGCGGATAATAGACCATTTCCGCCCCGCGGCGAATGGAGAATGTCAATTCGTAGTTCTCCCAGTTTTTGTCGGGGATAATGACGCTGTCTCCCGGTCCTGCGTACAAGTCCGCCACGACACTCAGACCGTGCGTCAATGCATTCGTCACGATCGGATTGCTGAAGGTTTTATTTTCCAGAGAAGGATGCTCCTCCAGCATTTTTTTCCTCCAGGCGGCGCGCAGCTCCGGCTTGCCGGCAGGGGGAGCGTACTCGTAAAGGTCTTTTGGTGCATAAGCGGACAACGTGTCCTGGATCGATTTCAAATGCATCGGCTGGCCGTTTTCCAATGCAATCCCGATCGTGGCGTTGTACTTTTTGGCCTTTGATTTCGCTTCGGCAGATTGACTGAGGATGCCTTCCTTCGGGAAGTAAATCAGTCGGCCCAATTCAGAGAGCATGTCGAAAAAGTGCGGATTTTCACGTTGAATTGTCTCGTTGAGCTGAGATGCAAGTGGATGCATGGTTTCCTCCCTCTTCGTTTCCATCAACTTCATGTTTACCATTTAAGATAGCGTATATAAGCGTATTTGTCGATGAAAAAACAGGCGTTCAGCAAAGCGTTTGACGAAAGGGGACCGCTTTGTTACGTTGGATACAAATTGACTCGTTGTCGGGGAGGAGAAGCGAGATGGCTGAACGGATGATCGTGCAGCTGGGGGATCCGATTCTAAGGGAACGATCCAGGCCGGTGAGCCCGATTACGCAAAATGTGTGCAACATTCTGGATGACATGGCGGACACCATCTACGCGACCGAGGGAAGAGCAGGTCTTTCTGCGATTCAGATCGGGATACCCAAGCAGCTGGTCGTCATGGATTGCGGAACCGGCCTGATCGAACTGATCAATCCGGTAATCGTGGACAGCCGGGGTGAGCAAAAAGGAACCGAAGCCTGCCTGTCCATTCCCGGTGTCGTTGGCATAGTCAAGCGGGCCCAATATGTAAAAGTAAAGACGCTAACGCGTGTGGGAGAAGAGGTCGTACTGGAGGCAGAAGGATTTTTGGCCCGGTGCGTGCAGCATGAAATCGACCATTTGCATGGCATCCTCTATATCGACTATGTAAATGAGCTGTACGATGACCGGAAAGGCAAAAAGCTGAAGCCGGCAGACGCCAATCCCATCCTCGCTCATCGGCGTCGTTTGCCGCGTTGATTCGGCCGCAGACAGCGAATCTAGTACGGTACACAGCAAGGAGGAACTCGCAATGAAACGATACGACGTGGTCATCTCCGGATTTGGCTCGGTAGGCAGACAAGTCGCAAGATTGCTTCACGAGCGCAAGGAAAGATACCGGATGGTCTACGATGCCGATGTCAGGCTTGTCGGCGTCATGCGTTCGACCGCTGGCTGCTACGCGGATGAAGGACTGGCACTCGAACAAGTCCAGGCGTTTTCCGCAGAGAAAAGTATGGGAGATAAAAAGAAAACGGGAGCCGACTTCCTGGCAGCATGTCCATTTGACATCCTGATCGAAGCGGGTCCTTCTGATATTGTCACTGGCGGCATGGCCCTCTCCTACATGAGAACCGCCCTGTCCCGCGGCAAGCATGTCATCGCGATCTCCAAAGGGGCGCTGATAGCAGATTACCAGGGGCTCCATGAGGCGGCCAGACGACATGGGGCCATGCTCAAAGTAAGCGGAGCAACGGCTGCAGCTTTGCCGACGGTTGATTTGCTCCAGTTCAATTTGGCCGGTTGTGAAGTGGCGCTGATCGAAGGAATATTTACCGGAACAGCCAATTTTGTGCTGAGTGCAATGATGGAAGAAGGCATCTCCATGGAGGAGGCGATTATCCGCGCCCAGCAGATGGGGATTGCCGAGCCTGATCCGCGCTTTGATCTCGAAGGCTGGGACACGGCCTGCAAGCTGACAATTATGGCCAATGCAGCTTTTCATGCAGGCATTCGCCTGTCGGATGTAGCACGGAAGGGCATCCAAGGCATCACACCGGAGCTAGTGCAGAAGTGGAAAGCAGACGGTCTTGTCCCCAAGCTGGTAGGCAGTCTGCGCAAAGTCGACGACACTCTCCAGGCCGCTGTGGACGTGCAGCTATTGTCCGAGACTCACCTGTTCGCCCAAGTCCGCGGGACGACCAAAGCGATTCGTCTGGAAACGGACACAATGGGGGAGCTGTTGGTGGTGGGAGGAAAATCCGACCCGGTGGCAGCCGCAGCTGCAGCCCTGAAAGACCTGGAGCACATCCTTCAGGCAAACCGGGCAAAAGGCTGAACGAATCCCTGAAGAACGAATAGCTTCACATCCCGGGTGCGTATACTAGGCACAGGTCGCACTCAGTGAGGAGGCTTCCCATGGACCAACAACAAAACAATGACAAAGATGTCAGTGTAGAGTTGCAGCAGGTGGGGGCATACCCGACCAAACAGACAATGCATGAAAAAGAGGTACCTTTGCTAGAGGAGCAGAAGTGTGACTGCTGTTCCACAGAGAGCTAAGAGCGTCGAAGCGAAGAGAACGCTTTGACGAGAACCTCTTGAATGTGAAAAGCCGGAGTGGTACCGTTCCGGCTTTTTGCTATTTCCCGCCCCGAAAGGGCTCACGCAAACGGAGACAGCTCATACGGCCCCTTGATCGCAAGCCTCATCAATTGCAGCGCCATGAAGCGGGGAGAATAGCTCATGCCGCCCTCCAGCCACCACATGATGACTCCTAAAAAGGCAGAGGCGGTATAGCGGACAATAATCTCTCGCTGTGCCGTGAGCTTGGTGTCATCGGGCTGGAATTCGTCCAGGCCTTGGGAGATGTAATCGGTGATGACTTCGATCAGGCGATCAGCGAGTGGTGCCTGGTGATGGGACAGCATTACCTTGTAAAAGGTCGCATGGCGTGCAATCTGTTCAAACAGGCAGACGAACACGGGGTGCGGTTGATCTACGTGCAAGTCTGCTTTTTTCGCATGTTTGGTCGTTTCGCGCAGACTGTCCACCAGCTCCGAGAGGACTTCTTCTGTGCTTTGCCACATCAAATCCTGTTTGTCTCGATAGTGGAGGTAAAAGGTGGCCCTATTCAAAGTGGCACGCTCGGTAATGTCCTGTACGGTGATGGCCTCATACCCTTTTTCCTGTATGAGCGAGGTAAACGCGTCCTGAAGGAGCTGGCGTGTCCTCCTGACCCGCGGATCAATCTTCTTCGGTTTCATCGACATTCTTCCCATCCTTGTTGAACTTTTTCTATGTGATCCACACAACGTTGATCTTCTGTTGATTTATCGTCACTTCGGCGTTTTGTGTTGTTTGCCCATATAAGAAGGGCATTGATATAATTATTTACGACACAGTGTCGATAAAACAACTAGTTGTTTAAAATTTTTTTGAATTTCTTTTTCAGAAATGAAAAAGCGGGAGGATACGACTATGGGTCGTCTAACAGGAAAAGTCGCCATCATTACAGGTGCGGCAAGCGGTATGGGGGCACAAACAGCTCGTCTGTTTGCCCAGGAAGGCGCGAAAGTAATCGCGACGGACATGTCCGAAGACAAGCTGCAAGAAGTGGTGAATGAAATCAAGGCGGACGGCGGGGAAGCCATCGGGGTCAAACACAACGTCGTTTCCGAGGACGAATGGAAAAACGTCATCGCACAAGGTCTGGAGGCATTTGGCAACATTCACGTCCTGGTAAACAATGCGGGTATCAGTACAGATGCTACGATTGAGCAATTTACGATGGAAAACTGGAACAAGGTGATGGATGTAAACCTGACCGGCTGCGTGCTGGGAATGACGCTGGTTTACCCTGAGATGAAAAAGGCTGGAAGCGGTTCCATCATCAACATTTCGTCTATCGCAGGACTAGTTGCTCTGAACTTTACGAATGGTTACACCGCTTCCAAAGGGGCGTTGAGAGCTCTTACGAAAGCAGCAGCTGTCGAATGCGCGAAGGATTCCGTCCGCGTGAACTCCATTCACCCGGGCATTATCGAAACACCAATGACGCAAATGATCACGGCTCCAGAGGTTCGGGGCATTTTTCAGGCGCAAACGCCGCTGCCTCGTCTCGGCAAACCCGAGGATATCGCTTATGGTGCACTTTATCTCGCTTCGGACGAGTCTTCGTTTGTGAGCGGCCTTGAAATGGTCATCGACGGCGGCTGGTGCGCTCGTTAATGAGCCTCTGATCCGGGTGTCGCCATTTTCTCCTTTGATCACAAAAGCCTAGATCGATACCATGCCCACCAGCTTCAGGTGGGCTTTTTTTGCAAGCAGGGAAAAAACCGAAAAAACCGAGTCACTCTGTTGAGCAACTCGGTTCTTCTCTGCAGCCATCAAGGTTATCCGGTAAATTCTTGTACCCAGTAACCATTTTGGTAGCCTACGCCGATTTTCGTGAAATTCGGGTTCATGATGTTTTTGCGGTGACCGTCACTGTTCATCCATTGCTGCATCACTTCTTCAGCGCTGCGCTGACCCATGGCGATGTTTTCGCCGGCAGTCATGTACGATACGCCAAAGCGCTTCATCATGTCAAATGGAGAACCGTAGGTAGGGCTGTTGTGATCAAAGTAGTTGTTTTGATCCATGTCAGCCGCTTTTGCCAATGCTACCTTTTCCAATGCAGCATCGTAAGCAAGCGGAGCCAGACCAGCTTTTGCACGCTCTTGGTTTACCAGATTTGCCACTTCGCGAGCAAACTGGGAGGAAGCGTTGACAGTGTTGCTTGCCGGAGCTTTAGCCGGTTGTTGAACTGGCTTTTGTACCGGCTTTTGCACCGGCTGCTGAACCGGTTTTTGCACCGGCTGCTGAACCGGCTTTTGCACCGGCTGCTGAACCGGTTTTTGTACCGGCTGTTGCATCGGAAGCTCTACCCATTGCATAGAGTTGGATGGAAATGCCCAGTTCCATTGGTTCCATTGGTTCGATGGTTGGGATTGTTGCGAAGGTTGGGAATTCATGAAATATGGGAGCCATTGCCCTTGATTAACAACATTTTTTACCGGGCATGTGGCAGCAAATGCTGAAGTGGACATCGAAGTAACAGCCAATCCCAAAGCAATAGCGATGATAGACTTGCCGAATGGTTTCATGTTCTCATCGTCTCCTTTTCTTCGCCTACGAGGTTAGTTGTCGGGTTCGGGCTGAGGATACAACCCTTCACAAGCGTGATTCACCCCAATGCAGAGTGGCTAACTCTACAAAAAGAAGTCCCCCGCACTTCCACTTCTTTGGAAGTTTCGGCTTGTTTGTTTGGCTTAACTAGGATAACAAATAGACTTGAGAGAATGGAACCTGTAAATAATGGCAGACCTTGTTGACGCTTGTTCAGAAAAGGAAATACCGCCGTGTATTTGTGGCATGATTTCCATGACAGGCGGCTGGAGGATTCAGCGGACGGGTGCATGTTGTTGATTTTTTCTAAAAAATTTGTCGATATCAAAAAAATTGTATCATTTTATTCCGGGATCGTGATAGAATGAGAATATCGAGTGTTGATTAGAATTTTCAGAAAAGCGTGGTGGTACTTTTGTCATTTGTGGAAAAGAGACTTGAAGAGCTGGGGGTAAGTCTGCCCCCGAACCAACCGCCTTTGGCAACCTACGTATCCTGCGTGCGTTCGGGCTGCCTGGTTTTTACCTCAGGAGCCGGCTGCTTTGTCGATGGGAAACCGCTCTATACGGGCAGGCTGGGCAGGGAGCTTACTGTAGAACAAGGATATGAGGCGGCACAGATTACTGTCCTCAACCTGCTCAGCATGATCAAAGCGGAGATTGGCAATCTTGATAAGATTGAGCGGATTGTGAAAGTACTCGGACTGGTGAGCAGCGCAGACGATTTTTACGACCAGCCCCAGGTTATGAACGGGGCTTCCGATCTGCTGGTGAACGTTTTTGGCGACAGGGGGAAGCATGCCCGCTCTGCCTTGGGCACATCCGTTCTGCCCATGAATCTGCCTGTGGAGATTGAAATGGTCGTAGAAATCAGGGAAGAGGAGAGATAAACGCATGTTCGTTACATTGGAGCAAATCAGGCAAGCCAGGGCCAATCTCGCGGGTGTCATCTTGCCGACACCTATGCAGTATTCGCGCACTTTCAGCGAATGGTCAGGCAATACCATCTACGTAAAATGCGAGAATCTGCAAAAGACAGGGGCGTTCAAAATCCGCGGCGCGTACAACAAGATCGTGAGCCTGACAGACGAGGAAAAAAGACGGGGTGTCGTGGCCTTTTCTGCAGGCAATCACGGCGCAGGCACTGCCTACGCTGCCCAGATCCAAGGGATTGCAGCTACAGTGGTCATGCCGACCAATCCTGTACCGAGCAAGCAAAATGCGATCCTTCATTACGGCGCCAAAGTAGTAGATGGAGGGAGCACCTCCATTACCATGTATGAAAAAGCGCTGGAGCTCCACCAAAGCGAAGGTCTTGTACTGATCCATCCGTTTGAAGACATGCATATTATCGCAGGGCAAGGCACGATCGGCCTGGAGATTTTGGAAGAGCTTCCCGACGTTGACGTGGTCATCGTTCCGGTCAGCGGGGGAGGGTTGATATCGGGCGTGGCGGCTGCTTTGAAGGAGACAAAGCCGGCCGTGCGCGTGATCGGCGTGAATAGCGAGGGGGCCATGGCGATGTATGAATCGCTTCGGCACGGCTGCCCGTTTGAAGTGGAAAAGGTGGATACGATCGCGGATGGATTGATGGCCAAAAAGCCGGGAGAGATCACGTATGCACACACGACAAGATACGTCGACGAGATGGTATTGGTCTCCGAGGAAGAGATTGCAAGGACGGTGGTGAGCCTTGCGGAACGGGCCAAGATGGTAGTAGAGCCGTCCGGTGCGGCCGCTTTGGCAGCAATGATTCACCATCGGACTGCACTCAAGGGAAAAAAGGTAGTCGTGCTGGCTTCAGGCGGCAATGTAAACATGAAGCTGCTCGCTGAGCTGGTCGAAAAGTACACGCAACAAATCCCAGTATAAACAGGGTGGTGCTGACGTGAGGCGAAAAATATACAATGTAAGAATAATCGACGTTGTACATTTGCGGCAGATTGAAAGAGGAACGGTTGTCTTTGACGAATCCGGAATATTGCATGTCTCTGAGGCAGGCAATGCGGAAGTGGCAGACTGGGAGTTCGACGGAACGGGAATGACGCTTTTGCCCGGCTTGATCGACTGCCATGTGCATTTGGGCATGGACGCTTCACCTGATCCCTTCAGGCAAATCAGACTGGATTCCGCAGCGGACACGGCGTTTCGGGCTCATCAGCAAGGAAAACAGTTTCTCGAGGCTGGCATCACGACAGTACGGAATGTGGGTACACGATACAATGTAGATATTTCCTATCGAAATGCGGTTGAGCGAGGCTTTGTCGAGGGGCCGCGCGTCTACGCATCCGGCCAGCCCATCGTCATGACTGGCGGGCACTGCCATCCAATGGCGATTGAGGCTGATGGGGTTGACGAGGTGAGAAAGGCCGCCCGAAGCCAACTGAAAGCGGGAGCAGATCTCTTGAAGCTGATGGCCACGGGCGGTGTCCTAACAAAAGGAACAGAGCCGGGCTCCACGCAGCTTTCAGAGGCAGAGCTGCGCTGCGCTTGCGAGGAAGCTTCTCATGCCGGAAAAACAACTGCAGCTCATGCGATTGGTTTGGAAGGAATCAAAAACGCCATTCGTGCAGGCGTTACGACGGTCGAACACGGAACGGTACTCGATGACGAGGCCGTCCAATTGATGATCGAAAACGGAACGTTTCTGGTTCCGACCCTGATTGCTGCGACGCTGATCCTGCGCCAGCCGTCTGAGAGCGGAGTGCCTGAGGAGTTTGTCCGCAAGGCAGAGCCGTTTGTCCAGATCCATCGGGAAAGCTTCCGCAAAGCGCTTCGGCACGGAGTGAAGATTGCTGCAGGCACAGACGCCGGTACCCCTTTTAACATCCCAGGGTATTTGGCGGATGAATTGCAGCTCATGCACGAGGAAGGAATGCCAGCGATTGAGACGATTCGGGCCGCGACGCTGCAGGCAGCTGCATGCATGAAGCTGGAGGACAGAACGGGTTCCATTGAGGCAGGAAAATGGGCAGACCTGCTGCTTGTGGAGGGAAATCCGGTGGAAAACCTGCTTTCTCTCAAGCGAGTAAGGCAGGTGTATAAAGGGGGTAAGCTTTGCGTACACCACCGGTAAACAAGCAGGCCTCGTTGACGATTTGCCCAGGAGACGCAGCCGCATTCTCCCACATAAACACGCTAGGAAATGAGGTTTCACACATGAGTTCATTGCATCCCATTTTGGCCAGTTATATTCCTGTAGTTGAGGGCCTGGCTCGAACGATTGGCGACCACTGTGAAGTCGCCCTGCACGACATGACCAACCCCGAGGCTTCGATCATTGCCATTCACAACAGCCATGTAAGCGGCAGAAGCCCGGGAAGCCCGGTGACCAATCTCGGTCTGAAGCTGCTCCGTCAGGGCGAGCAAGGGCATGACTTCATTCTCAACTACAAGCACGAAGGGATTAAAGACAAAATCATCAAATCCAGCACGATTTTTATCAGGGACGAGCATCAAGCCATTATCGGTTGTATCTGTATCAATCTGGACGTGACCAGCCTTGTGATGGCCGAGTCTATTCTCAAAGGAATGGCTTCTTTTCAGCAGGAGCCAAGTGAAGAAAAAACGGAAGAACGCTTTGCTCCCACTATCTCCGAGTTGATGGACCAAATCATTGAGGAATGCATCCGCAAAATCGGCAAACCCGTCCCCTTTATGCAGAAGGAGGAGAAAATTGCCTTTATCGGTCTGCTCGATGAAATGGGGCTGTTTTTGATCAAAGGCGCTGTGCAGCACGTAGCCGACCTGCTGGATGTTTCCAAGTACACGATCTACAACTACGTGGAGAAAACGGGTAAGCAGCCTTCGTAAATTGAAAGGGAAGGGCGGGGAATATGATGGCGGCACCTGTTACGCAACAGACGAATGCAAGTAAAAAAGGATTCTTTTTGAAATTCCTTGACCGTGTGGAAGTGCTTGGCAATAAATTGCCGGATGTAGTCACACTGTTTCTCGTCATAATCGCCGCCATTTTGATCCTTTCCGCTATCGCTGCCGCACTCGGATGGTCGACGGTGAATCCCACCAATCATGAGCGGATCGCCGCA
This sequence comes from Brevibacillus borstelensis, assembly GCF_003710865.1. Taxonomy (GTDB): domain Bacteria; phylum Bacillota; class Bacilli; order Brevibacillales; family Brevibacillaceae; genus Brevibacillus; species Brevibacillus borstelensis. The sequence continues at coordinate 57,702 of NZ_RHHO01000069.1, forward strand.
GTCAACCTGCTTAGCAAAGAGGGGATCGTCCGCATTCTGACCGAGATGGTCAACAACTTCACCTCATTCCCGCCGCTCGGCTTGGTTCTGTCGGTCATGCTTGGCGTCGGATTGGCAGAATCAACCGGCTTGATCGGCGCAGCGATGAGAAGGACTGTACTGGCCTCCCCGCGTTCGTTGATTTTGCCGATTATCGTCCTTGTCAGCATGTTGGGACACGCCGCCGGAGACGCGGCCTTCATCGTTATGCCACCGATCGCTGCGATGATTTTCACCATGCTCGGCCGGCATCCGATCGCAGGGCTTGCTGCCGCATACGCTGCTGTAGCCGGCGGCTTCAGTGCCAATCTGGTTGTTTCCGTATTGGATGTGACGTTGGCAAGCTTTACGCAGACAGGGGCTCAAATGATCGATGCGAGCTATATGTCCAGCCCTGCGATGAACTTCTATTTTATGGTGGCTTCCACTTTGATGCTCGTTCCTTTGACCGTATGGATCACTGTCAGGATTGTGGAGCCAAGGCTGGGAAGCTATACACCACAAGCTCAACAAAATGCTGTGGAAGCACAGGTGACACCGGAGGAAAAACGAGGATTGCGCTGGGCCGGTATTGCTTTGTTCGTCTGCGTGGTCATCCTGTCAGCCGTCACCATACCGAGCGGTTCGCTGCTTCGCGACCCTGATACCGACTCGCTGATTGTCTCTCCATTTATGAAGTCGCTCGTTCCCATTTTGCTCTTTTTGTTCGGGATTCCCGCTGTCGCCTACGGTATTGGAGCCGGTGTGATTCGCTCGGACAGAGATGTGGCCGAACATTTGGGAAAGACGATGTCCGGAATGGGCTATTACATCGTTCTGGCATTTGTCGCCTCGCAAATGATCGCGTATTTCAACTGGAGCAATCTCGGTCCGATTATTGCGATCGAGGGAGCTGCTTTTCTGCAAAACATCGGCTTGACAGGCCTTCCGCTGCTGATCCTGTTTATTCTGTTCGTCGCTCTTATCAATCTCCTCATTGCAAGCGCGACAGCGAAATGGGCAATTCTCGCGCCGGTCTTTGTCCCCATGTTTCTGCTGCTGGGGTACAGTCCCGCTTTCACCCAGGCTGCCTACCGCATCGGTGATTCGATCACCAATCCGATCACACCTATGCTGCCGTATTTTGCGATCTTGCTTACTTTTGCCAACAAATATCAGAAAAATCTGCAAATGGGAACCTTGATCTCAATCCTTCTGCCGTATTCGTTATTCTTCGGGATTTTTTGGCTGCTCCTGTTTGCGCTATGGTACCTGTTAGGCATGCCGCTTGGTCCGGGCCACTTTATCAAGGGATAAGAGTTTGGGAGGAAAGGTCCTCTCTGAGCAAGATGCCTCCGAACCAAACAGATTGGCAGCCGCCGTCAAGAAAAACAACCAGCGAGACAGTCTAGTCCGCTGGTTGCTTTGGTTCGTTTCCGCCATTCTCGTGATATTGTTTCCAGGCAGTCAGCCCGCCTTCGAGCGAGGTGGCATCGTAGCCTTTTTCGCGCAAGAGCTCAGCCGCTTTTCGCGCCTTGTTTCCGCTCGTACAGATCGTGATGATCTGTCTATCCGTTGGCAGTTCTTTCATTCTTTCCTGAATGTCTTCGTCCGGTTCGACCATCTTCAGATACGGGAGGTTCTCCGTCGGCACGCCGTAATCGTTCAAGCTTTCTGCACGATATTTGTCTTCATCACGCACATCGAGCAAGTATAGCCTCTCTTTGTTTGCAAGGCGGACAAGCAAGTCGCGGACCAGGATTTTTTGTTCCATGCATCAATCTCCTGTTCTTTGTTTGAAGTCTTTTGGCAAATCCTTCAGGCCATTCCATTTTACCATGCGGACGGCTTTATTTGTGACTTAACCCATAATGGGGGTGCATGAACATATCGTGTCTATTAGGTTGGAAGCAAAAATTCGTTTGTTTACAGTGGAAAGGGTTTAGATAGAACATGACTATATAGCTCACTGGCACAGAAGCGGAATGATCCAAAAGAAATCATGAATGTTTCGGGAATGATCTGCCGTAGGTATGAAAGGGAAACGGAAAAACAGGGGAATCCTGAAGTTGCTGCTGACGTGCCTCCATCCTACAATCGCCAAAGGCATTGAAGACTGTTTTCCAGACAGGAGGAAACAAGCGTGAGCTATGTAGAGCTTGCCAAGCAAGTGGCGAAAGAAGCGGGTACGATGATCAAAAACAGGCGCGAATCCCGATTTACGATAGAAGAAAAAGGCAATGCCTTCGATGTGGTCACAGAGCTTGACAAAGCATCAGAAAGCCTCATTCGCAAACGGATTTTGGAAGCGTACCCTGACCATGCATTTTTAGGGGAAGAAGAGTCCTTTGCAAACCACCATACTTTTGTAAAATCGCTAGCAAAGGCAGACGAGACTCCTTTTCTTTGGATCGTCGACCCGATTGACGGAACCAGCAACTATGTGCAAAGAATTCCGGGCTTCACCGTTTCCATCGCCCTGGCCAGCAAAGGAGAAGTGATTGTCGGCGTCGTTTACGACCCGAGCCAGGATGAATTGTTCTGGGCGGAAAAAGGAAAGGGAGCGTTTGTCAACGGGAAAGAGCTGAAGGTCGCCGGCACCGAGGATGTAGCCAGAAGCGTGATTGCGACGGGCTTTCCCTCAACACCGCTGATGCGTGAAGCGGTGTTGAAGGGGATAGGAGAGCTGGGACCGCGCTGCCAAACAATGAGGGTGCTGGGGTCCGCCGCTCTCCATCTCGCTTATGTCGCAGCGGGGCGCTTGACCGCTTTCTGGGAATATGGATTGAATGCTTGGGATGTGGCGGCAGGAACACTGCTGATCACGGAGGCAGGGGGACAGGTAACCGACATGGCAGGAAATTCCTACAAGGTCAGCACGCCTCATGTTGTAGGAAGCAATGGCCAGATTCACCGAGAGCTGTTGACGCATTTGCATCCGATAAGGTTGGATGTGTAGCAGAACAGATTGATCAAAGAGATGAGACCAGAGTTTGTTTCAAAGGAGAGCCGGAATCCTTGCGATTTGCTTTTTCATTCCAATTCAGTTACTATGAAGAGACTTGAATGAGCCTCTTTTGAATTTCTGATTCACACTGGCGCGGTCTACGGAGCCGCAAGGATGGAAGAGAGGTAGGGCTTTCGTCGTTTTGGATGTTTGAACAATAGACGAAACCTTTTTGGACCAAATATAGTAATGAAGGCTGTAATTCACCTTTTGGATAATTATTTCTTCATTGCTTTGTGTGCGTGTGATTTTCATGTACATGAAGGAGCTTGGATTGGCATATACTACTGTTGGAGGTTGGTTACAACAATGCAAACGATTGGAACAGTAAAATGGTTTAATGCAGAAAAAGGTTTCGGGTTTATTCAAGTAGAAGGCGGGGAAGACGTTTTCGTACATTACAGTGCGATCCAGGGAGAGGGCTTCAAATCCCTGGATGAAGGCCAGCGTGTCCAGTTCACTATTACCCAAGGGAATCGCGGACCTCAAGCTGAAAATGTAGTGAAAATATAAAAGCCCCACCCAAAAAAGCAACTGTCTTTGAGGCAGTTGCTTTTTTGCGTCTTTTTTCGTTCTTTGGTTCCTCTGCATCCAGGGCAAGAACTGTAGCTGTTTAGTCGGATGTGATGACGATGGTGAGAGGAATCTGAAAATAATTCCGAAAAAACGGAACAATTGGATACACGTTATGGTAAAATTCTCTTCCACAATGTTTGAAGAGGGGGTACTGGCACTGAGATGAACGATATTCTGCAAGCCTTTCGGGAGAACATTCCCGCACTCGCTCATGCGAGTGACATCCGCCGAATTGCCGAAGGGTTTTCACCTGATCAAAAATACGTGGTCAGCTATGACGACGGAACCAAATTGCTGTTGAGAACGGCCGACTTGAAGCAGTACGAGCGAAAATACGCGGAATACGGGATCATGGAAGCGATCCAAATGTACGGAGCGAAAAGCCCCCAGCCTATAGACATCGGCAGGCTTGAGCAATCAGAGTTGTGCTACTACTTGCTCAGCTATATCGACGGAGAAGATGCAAGAGGTGCCATTCCCGATTGCCCACCGGAGAAGCAATACCGGATCGGCTGGGACGCCGGGCAGGACCTTGCCAAATTGCATCAGCATCCCGCCCCCCATTCGATTTCCTCTTGGTATGAACGAGCGACGAGAAAGCACCATAACTATGTGAAGGCGTATAAGACCTGTGGAGTGAAAATGGAAAACGACGCCCGGATAATCCGCTTTATTGATGAACACCAGAAGCTCCTGAAAGCCCGGCCCAACAAGTTTCAACACGACGATTTTCATGTTGGCAACATGATTGTCCATGAAAAGCGGTATGCCGGAGTAATTGACTTCAACCGTTTCGATTGGGGCGATCCGATTCACGACTTCTATAAATTGGCACTCTTTAGCAAGGAATGCAGCATTCCCTTTTCGGTCGGACAAATAGAGGGGTATTTTTATGAAAGGGGAATACCGGCTGACTTTTGGACACTGTATGCAGTCTATGCCGCCATGTCAATCTTTTCCGCGATAGTCTGGACGGTCCGCGTAACCCCCGAAAAAGTAGACGAAATGGTCGAACGACTGCATAGCCTGTGCGAGGATCATCGCTATTTCGAGACCTGCAAGCCTGATTGGTTTAAGGAATAATCTCGTCTTGGCTGGATTTGGTTTGGGGTTCGGCATTGAAAAAATGTTTAGGTCCATGTTTCAACTCTCCCAAAAAGAGGTAAAGCTTACTATAGGATAAAAAGGACGTATAAGTTTCACGGTTTATGCCGAAAATTTACCTTGTCTATGTTATAGTAAAATGGGGGAAAGGAAAGAACGCCTTTTCCTTACAAGAGGATTGATCATGTGGAGACTAACGTACAAAGAGACCTGAGCAGTTATATCGGACGGGTTCTACGCGATCACTTTGGAAAAGGCCCCGAATCTGTCTTTGTCACCTTGGGACATACCTTTATTACCTGCTATTTGCGGAATTTCCTCTCGCCAATGGAGCGCGTCCTGCTCGAACAGGACCAGATCGTCACCATTCTGCAGACGAGAGATTTGCTTATGAAAAATTTGCTTCCGGAGATCACGGCGTACTTGAAAATAGCCACGGGCGTGGAGATTCGGGAAGTTTATTACGATTGGGGCTTACATAACAGGTCGGGTATCATTGTCGCGCTTACTTCGGAGCCGCTGCCGCACGCAGGCGAAATTGCGGAAGCGTTTACGGGTAAGGAGCAGTTGCATGAGGAAATCGAAAAGATAAGCATTCAAGTGGAAAAAATCCCGGAAGAGATGTTCTCATACAAACTGAATACGAGGACCATCCTCGTAGTCCGCAACGGTATTTTGGTGGCCATTGAAAAAGAGTTCATCCGGCTCGGCTTTTCGGAATCGCTGCGGATCGCCAAAAGGCAATTGGAAAAAGGTATGCTTCACAATGATCTCCATTTTGAGTCGATACTTGGGACCAAGGTTGTCGATTTATTTGTAGACTGGGATTTCGGAAGAGATAAAAGTGTCATCGTATTTATCGTCAATCCAACCTCATAATTCGGTGGAAATGAACTAGACATGACAAATGAGCTAGACATGAGCCGGAATGGCAGCTGCCCAGGCTGACTGTTCCGGCTCTTTTTTTAATTGAAGCGTGCCCAGCAAGC
>NZ_RHHO01000007.1 GCF_003710865.1 Brevibacillus borstelensis
CTGGGCGCACCAAGAAAAAAAAGACGGGTGCTCCCGTCTTTTTCCTGCTCTGATATGGTTAGGCCCTAGTAGCCGCGTTTTGCGTTCTTTTTGTTGATCGTAGCAAGGTTCTCCTCACTGTGCTTCAACCATTTTTTCATCTTGTCCTCGAAGGAAGCTGCGCTATCGCGTCTTGAATTGCCCCCGCGGTCGCCTCCACGAAATCCACCCCCGCGACGCTCTTCACGCTCTGGACGCTCCGGCGCAGGCAGTGCGGCGCGAACCGAAAGCGAGATCTTACCTGCATCATCAATGGAGAGGACTTTTACTTTGACCTGATCTCCTACGGAAAAGTGATCGTTGATATCTTTGACAAAACCGTTTGCTACTTGGGAAATGTGGACTAGCCCCTGCTCGGTTTCGCTGACTGCTACGAACATCCCAAACGGTTTAATTGCTGTCACTTTTCCCTCGATGATGCTTCCCACTTGTACTGCCATTCAGTTTGCACTCCTTTTATCATTTCCCAAAAATGGTGAGAACCTCTACTAGAAGCCTCATTACATTAGTATAGCAGAGATAATCAATGACTGAAAAGCCTATTCTTTCTAGGAACGCTCTATTACCAGCTTACCCCGTCTGGGATGATCGGTAGAATGCTCCTGCTATTCCGATCTCCGCTATTTTTTTATTTGGCAGCAGATGCAATCATTGGTTCCACTCCCATCTTTTCCTCCAGTCTGTCCTTCATCCTAGGATGGATAACACTTTGCCATTTTATCACCTTGTTTTTCGGCTTCTCCAAAGCGACCATACGGCAATGATCAGCAGCATCGTACTCACGCCGATCCCATCCAGGACTACATCGGCGACCTGTCCGGTCCTGTCAGGGGTAAACGTTTGATGCCATTCGTCCAGCACGGCCACAGCCAGGCTTAAAAAAGCGCTCCAGGGCAAAGCCACCATAGCAGTCAAGCGCTGACGCAATACCCGATACCACGCCGCCGCCAAAATGGCAAATACAGAAAAATGCGTTCCCTTGCGGAGAAAGAACTCAATAACCCCTGCTACTCCATTATTGTCAATACTGATCTCTTTTTTTCCATACTGAAAGGAAAAATCCTGCCAATTTTCTGAAACCGTCCCTTCATCGACAAACTTTGAAATCGTACCGCGAATATCCTGCTTCCCGTACGGTGTCGATGATGAGATGAACAATCCCGCAAGTATGCCCACCAGCAGGATGATCTCAAGCACTCGTTTCGCTCTTCCCACTTGCCTCCTCCTTAACGCCGCTGCCTGTCTTATGCTGCTTTTCTTTCTTTTATCATAACAAAATATAGCAGCGGTCTGCCGCCAGCATGCAAGTTGTTTGTGAAAACGAGAAAATGCCAACCGCTATTGGTTGGCATCTCGCGGCGAAGCCGACAAGGGCAAGAAATCTTCTTTGGACAGCTCTCTCGGTCTCTCCGAAGCCGGCTGTTGCACCGAGTCTTCATACGAGTAAGGCTGCCCGTCCGGACTCTTTCGTTTCCGACCTCGGCTATCCAGACGGCGCACCTTTTCATTTTCCCACCAGGTGTGCAGATGCTGCCGGATGGCGGGAACGCTCAATGGCTGACTGTACAATCGTCGATACTCGGAACCGAGATAGATGGCCGGTGTCAGGACGATGACGGCGTAGATGGCCAATAGCGTTCCGATCAAAAGAGCAGCCGCGAAGGGCGCGTGCAGATCATCCCCGTTGCCAAGTCCGCAGGCAAACGGCAGGCAGGCAACTGTCAGCGCTGCGAAAACACTGATCAGACCCGGGACAGACCTCGCAGCCTGGGCTCTGATTCCATCCAGAAGCGTTTCAGCGTCCTCTTTTGTTTCAGCAAGCCGGTTCAGGAAGATCACGGCTTGCTGCACCATGATCGCGGCCGCGGCAGCAATGCCGTAAAAGCCCATCACGTTCAGCGGCCGGTCAAACAGCAACAGGCCGAACATCACGCCGCCGGACAGCACAGGCAAAAGGGCAAGCGCAATGATACCGTCACGCATTCTGCGCAGAAGCAGCATGCTTGCCACTAGTATCGTCGCGATGGCGGCAAAGCCGGCGAGGAAACGTCCGGTCGCGTCTGTGTCATTTGTTGCCTCTTCCTGCTCTTTTTTCAATTCGGAAGCGCTTAAAATGCGATACCCCTCCGGAATCGGCGTTTCTTCCTCCATCTGGTGCGAAATCGAGTACGAGATGCCCTCAATCCAACTCTGTACGGAAACGGCGCTGCTTACCAGAAATACGTAATCGCCGTCCTCTCGCTGATAAACAGGCGGTTCATCCGTAAGCGACCAGTCGGCCAGCTCCTGCAGGCGAACGGCTCCCGCCGGAGTGCGGATCAAGATGTTTTTGACCTGGTCGGCATGCTCCATCCAGTTGTCGGGAAAGCGGACTGTCACCGGAACGCTCTGGCTGTTCCAGGTCATATTTCCCGCCGTCTGCTTTCCAAGATAGCTCTCCATCTGCCGCCGTACTTCGGCCTCCGTCACGCGGTAACGGGCAAGCACATCCTGTTTCGGTTTGATCGCGATATACGTACCTGTCGTACCGGAACCGAGACGCTCATCCGTGATGATTTCCTTGCCGTCTTTATCCAGCCAGCGCATTTCCTGCAAAAAGCTGACGACCTGCATCGCGATGCCTTTGGTCGTATGGAGAGACGGCCCCTTTACCGTGACCTCCAGGCGGGTCTTTTGATCATCCGAGACGACCATGGCAAACGGATCGGTACGGGGAATCTCCCTCAAGCTTTTCTCCAGCTCTTTTTCCAGGTCAATGCGGGTCCGCGTCCATTCGTCCTTCTCTTCCAGCTGAAGATGGAAAATTAGATTTTCCTTGGACGCCACCGTATAGACATCCCGTACCTCCTCGAGAGCCAGCAGACGCTCTTCCGCTGCTTTGGCAGCCTGCATGGCTTCATCGATGGTGCTGCCCTTGATCATCGCCAGGGAGAGTGTCTTTTTATGTCCGTCTGTTTTGCTGTACGGATCGACCGGCACAAATGAATGGAACAGAACCACTGCAATCAAGGAGACAGCCAACGCTATTCCAAATGGCAAAAATCTTTGCCCGACGGTTCGCTCCCAGCGGGAAACCAGATACTTTGTCCACTTGCCGCCTCTCCCCTGACGTGCTGGTCCAAAACCTTCGGGAAGCCAGGCAGCAATCAGGATCGGAACGATAAAGCCGTAGACGCCCAGCATTACCACCGTACCAATCAGCGTTACCGGCAGCACGTCATGCAGGAGCGGCAGGTCAGCAGACTTCATGATATCTGTCGTCATCAGCCCGGTCAGGCAGGCTGCGAGAATCACAATCGCAAGCAAGACCGGCTTCATCAACTCTCTTGCGTGATTCAGGCAATTCTCCTGGGAAGGAACCCCTTCCTGTCCGATCCGGTGAAAAAGCGGTACGCCCGCTCCTGCAAACAAAACGGCAAACAGCGCAACCGGCCCGATCGAGGTGAGCGTGAGCGGTATGCCGCAAAGCCACATGCCTCCCAGCAAGGCTCCCGTGGCCATAAGCTGGGACAGAAGAGACAGGCTTCCTGCCATCAGGCTGCGGAGGATGATGCCCACAGCAAGCGCGGTGCCGAGTGTGAGCAGCATAACCAGCCAGCCTGTATCACGAACAGCCGCGGTCAATTTGGCGGCAAAGTCATCCGCCAGGTCAATCTGGTACCGCCCTTTCGCCGCATTGTTCAATTCGCTGACCGTATTCATCACTTCAGCCCGGATCGAGGGAAGCTGGGAGCCTGCTGCTCCGTACACCGTGATACCGACAGCAGGCTCTCCTCTGTATACGTACACGGATTCCCCCTTGCTTCCTCTGAGGTCGCGGATGTCAACGAGCGTCTTCAAGGGGATGTAGCCCCGTTCGGTAGAGATGAGCTGTTTCCCCAGTTCCTGTGGACTCGTCCACTCCGCAGACCATTGAAGGTGAGTCTGATCCGTTCCTGTTCCGACGCTGCCGACTTGTTCCCGGGCAGCTTTTCCCTGCATCTGGCCGATCACATCTCCGGGGGTCAGTCCGTATACCTGCAGCATCGATGGACGGAATACCAGCTCCATTTCCTGACGGAGGCTGGTATTGTCTACTTCCACACGCGCCACTCCCGGAATCGCCCCGATTTTTTCGGCCACTTCATACCGGGCCGCGTCAGAGATCGTTTGTACATCGGAGCCATGCACAAGATAGTAGCCAACGCGATCATCCGCCAGGTTGGACTGGCTAAGCTTCCAGTCGCTTACGGGGAGAGAGGCGGCCAATTCCCGCAGCTTGCTCTCCAGCTTTTCCCGGTCGTCCCCAAACAGACTGTTGCGTGTCTTGACCGTGATCATTGCTGAACCGGCCTGTGCTCTTGCCGATATTTTCAGGGCGAGACCTGTGGAGCGGATCGCCTCCTCAGCGGGTCTCGCCACTTTTTCATCGACCATCTCCGCGCTCATGCCTGAAGCGGTAAAACGAACCGTATACTCCGGCAGTGGCCGGTCGGGGAAAAGCCTGATCTCCATGCGGAGCGCGGCCCCCACGGCCAAAAGACAACAAACCAGCGCCAAAAGCTTGGCCAACGCAGGCCATGTAGAAGCAAACGTCCGGTTATTCATCTTCCACCTTCACCGCCTCGCCGTCCACCACGTAGGATAGTCCGGAGGAGACGATCTGATCCCCCTGCTGCAATCCTTCCAAGACCTCGTAATGGGTTCCGTACAAATTGCCAACCTTGACAGGCTGCTTTTTAATCGTGTTTTCTACAATTTTCATGACGTAGTAGGACTCCTCGGCAACACCTACGCTTGTGACGGGTACAAACAAGGAGTTGTTGGTCTTTACCTGGTAGACGCAGGTTACGGCCATTCCGCCTCTCCAGTGGTCCGCTTTTTCCCGGACAGTCACTTCCACCGGATAGGTGCCGGTCGCCGTATCCATCACAGGCGCGACAAAGGAGACGACCCCCTCCGCCTCCGTACCGTCCGCTGCCTTGACCACCACCGTCTTGCCTTTCTGCCAACTGCCGATCTGCCCGCTGTCCACTTGCAGCTTGACCAGCCACTGCGATGTATCCACCAGACGGATGACTTCGCTTCCCGGTCCGGTCTGCTCCGACTCGGTCTGCGCAATCGACGCAACCACTCCGTTAAAAGGAGCCTTCAGCACCGCGTCAGCCGCTTCCTGACGAGCTCGCGTCAACTGGACATTGGCCTGCTGGACTTCTGCGTTGGCCGCTTCGATCTCCAGCTTGTCGGCGCCTTTTTTCAGCTCGTCATAGCGAATCTGCTGTTCCTGGAAAGCAATTGCGGCCTGCCTGTCGGCAAGTGCCAATCGATCCAGCTCATCCTTGGCAATCGCGCCATTTGCATACAAAAGCTGTGCCTGGGCGTGCTCTTCGGCAGCCTTGGCAGCGTTCTGCTTTGCTTTTTCCACCTGCAGCCGCTGCGTCTCCAGCTCATGCTGCTCGGGTCCCTGCAAGGTCTTGGCGCGGCGGACGCTGGCACTGGCTACTTGCCCCTGAGCGGCAGACACTTCCTGCTGGAATACCGACGTATCGAGAGAAGCCAGGGTTTGTCCCGCTTTGACCTCGCTGCCCTTTTGCACAAATATTTGCGCGATTTTTCCCGAACGTGCAAATGAAAGCGAGAGTTCTTTCAAAGGCGAGATCACGCCGGAAATTTCCTGTGTCAATCCGTCTTGCGGCGGTTCAACTGTATAAGCGTTTACGGTCTTTACCTTGATGACTGTCTCTTCTTCCAGCCGCTTCAAACTTTGTACGCTCTCACTCAGCTTCCCGCACCCCGTCAGCAACAGCGCAACCAGCGTGAGCCCGATCCATTTTTTCATTCCATCAGCTCCTGCTCAAAACTTTTTTTCCCTAAAATGAACATAAAATGACAAAATATATTTTACAGAAGGGTCGGACTATTTGTACCACTTTTCTGTCATTTTTTATTTTTCTTTATTAATCTCCGGCTGCGTTCGTCACTCGTTTGTAACTCTTCCTGTTATTATAGTAGAAAAAGTGGAAATCCTCACGCTTTTCAGTTCGCAGCATCTCCGTTTTCAGAGGGATTCCATTTTTGACAACGCTTTCAGCTGTGTGCAGTTCAATTTTGATGGTGGGAGTGAGCTTCATGGCAAAAATCTACACGTCCTACGCGGACATCGTGGCTGACATCCACGACGGAGCCACCCTTTTGGTCGGCGGCTTCGGTCTCGTCGGAATTCCTGAGAATCTGATCATTGCTTTGCGAGACAAGGGCGTGAAGGACCTGACTGTCGTCTCCAACAACTGCGGCGTGGACGACTGGGGTCTTGGCCTTTTGCTCAAGGAAAAGCAGATCAAAAAGATGGTCTCTTCATACGTTGGCGAAAACAAGGAATTCGAGCGGCAGTTCCTCTCGGGAGAGCTGGAAGTGGAGCTGACGCCGCAGGGTACACTCGCTGAACGGATTCGGGCAGGCGGTGCCGGAATTCCCGCCTTCTACACCCCTGCTGGAGTAGGAACACCAGTCGCAGAGGGCAGAGAGACCCGCGACTTTGGCGGCAAGGAATACTTGCTCGAATATGGCATCACAGGCGATTTCGCCTTGGTCAAGGCGTGGAAGGCAGACAAGATGGGCAACCTCGTCTTCCGCAAAACGGCTCGCAACTTCAACCCGATGATGGCAGCTGCGGGGAAAATAACGATCGTCGAGGTAGAGGAAATCGTGGAGACGGGCGAGCTTGATCCCGATCACATTCACACGCCGAGCATTTACGTGCAGCGCCTGATCCAGGCCCCCTCTTTTGAAAAGCGGATCGAGCGCAGAACGGTGCGTCAATAACGGGAGCCACCCAGTATGAACGAAGGAGGACAACGCTATGTCTCTTACGCGTGAACAAATTGCGATGCGCGCCGCCCAGGAAGTGCAGGACGGCTTTTATGTAAATCTGGGAATCGGCATGCCGACGCTTGTGGCCAACTACATTCCCGAGGGGATGACCGTCGTGCTGCAGTCTGAAAACGGACTGCTCGGGATCGGTCCCTACCCCACTGAGTCCGAGGTAGACCCCGATCTGATCAACGCCGGAAAAGAAACGGTCACGGCAATACCGGGCGCCGCTTACTTCTCCAGTGCCGAATCGTTTGCCATGATCCGCGGCGGCCACATCGATCTGGCCATCCTCGGCGCGATGGAAGTATCCGCTGCCGGCGACCTCGCCAACTGGATGATCCCCGGCAAGATGATCAAGGGCATGGGCGGCGCCATGGATCTGGTGCACGGCGCCAAGAAAATCGTCGTGATCATGGATCATGTGAACAAGCACGGCGAGCCGAAAATTTTAAACGAGTGCGCCCTGCCATTGACCGGAAAAAGAGTGGTCAATCGGATCATCACCGACCGGGCCGTGCTGGACGTGACCCCGGAAGGTCTGCTGCTGGTGGAAGTAGCGGAAGGCTACACGCCGGAGGATATTCAGGCCTGCACGCAGCCAAAGCTGTTGGTGTCCAGCGTGTTAAAAACAGTCAAGGTCTAGGCAAAGTGAAAGCCGCCGTGAACATATCCCGGCGGTTTTTTCTTGGCAAAATGGATGCGATTTCTACGGGGCTGCCGCGCCGTCAGCGGGCAAACGGAAGAAATGAATCCGACCTTGTACTTACGCTAAACCAAAAAGCGGTTTTCCATTATGTGTATAATAACAAGAGAAAAACATTCGCTTTTTACCGGATCGGAAAGGAGAATTCCCGATGATGCCTGCTGTCGGTTGTCTTGTTTTGCACGGATTCGCTGGAGATATCCGCGATGTACTCCCCCTGGCCAACGCTCTGCGCGCCGAAGGGTATCACGTAGAATGCCCCACACTGGAAGGACACGGGCTGGACAGACGGGTACTTGCCAAAAGCACGCGCAAGGACTGGCTGCGTTCCGCAGACGAAGCCTACAAACGCCTTTCCCTGCGCGCCCAGGAGATCATCGTGATCGGTTTTTCCATGGGCGGCCTGCTCGCCATCAACCTCGTCCACCGCTATCCGGCGCGGCTTTTGATTACCATCAATACGCCTTACGCCTACTGGGATGTCGAACAGGCGCTTGCTTATTTGCGCGAGGATTTTTCTTCCCACTCGCGCAGGTATGTACAGGGACTGGTCAAAATTCCTGTCCGCAGCATGCTGCAGTTCCGTCAGTTGCTTGCCGAGACGAAAGCGATTCTGCCGCAGGTTTCGATCCCTTACGTCCTGCTGCAGTCGCGCCGGGATGACACTGTTCAGGCTCGCAGCGCCGAGCATTTGGCCAGCAGCGTTTCCCCCTCTTGCGCTCCACATATCACCTGGTATGATCGTTCCGGTCATATGATTTTTCACGATGCCGACCGGGATGACGCCATTGCCCGGGTTCTAGCTGCGGTACGCGAGCACTCTCCTGCTCCGCCACCCGAGGGAAACGAGAAGCAATGAGACGCCCATGCCCGTGAACAGCAACGGCAAGCCTGCCCTTTCCTCTACCCAGAAGGCAAGCATTGGCCCTAGCGCCGCCCCCAAATCGGTCATGACCGAATAGACCATCATCGCTGACGAACTGTTTTCCCGGCGAGACGCGTCATCCGCCGCCAGTGTGTCCATGACTGTGGTCAAAATGGTGGCGGTTACCTGTATTCCAAGCAGAGCCAGCAAAAAAAGCGGCAAGGAAAGGCCCTCTGCGACACAGATGAAAAGAATGGACGCTGCCAGCATCGAAATGACAAACAGCTTGCCGCGTCCGTATCGATCCGACAGCCTTCCAAACCAGGGCGCCAGCCACGGTTCCCACAGCCAGCGAGCTCCCTGCACCGCTCCGGAGATCACCGCCGAGCCGATCAGAATTCCGCCTATCACCATCGCCGGATGAAAAAGCTCAATCAGCCTGCTGAGGGTAGCCGTAAACATGCCCTGGTAGCACATCGCGACAAATAAGCCGGTCAACATCGTTGCCGCCATCCCCTTTGGCCAACGAAAAAGAGAGACAGCCTCAGACGATGGGGCCGAAGACATCCGCGGTTCTTTCACGAACGATGGCCGAATGGAGAAAAGCACCGGGAAAAACGCAAGCAATGAGGCACCTGCAAACACGAGCGCAGCCGTCTGAATGCCGCCCCATGCCGCCAAAATGGCTCCGAGGACCATCCCGACCAGACTGCCCAATCGATACAATCCGTTGTAAAGCCCCATGAAATGCCCTCTGTTGCCGTTATCTGCGACCTCCACGATGAGCGCAAATGCCCCCAGCCTCAGAAACGTCCAGGCAAGCCCCCATACCCCCCGCATGATCAGCCAGAGCCAAAAGCCTTGAAGCGAATAGGCAGCGGTGCTGACAAAGGTGAGCGCGACAGCCAGCAGCAAGCCGGAGCGTCCGCCGGAGCGCTCGTACCATTTGCTGACCAGCGGATTCAGCGGCACGCGCACCAGGCGATTGATCGAAAGAAGCACCCCTACTTCCCAAAGAGATTCCAGCCCTGCCTCTTTCCAATACAGCGGGAGAACGACGTACAGCATCGAGTCTCCCAACAAACAGAGAGCCGTCACGATTGAGAGCATGACGACTTCTTTTTTTCCTGTTTCTCTACTCCTTGAATGATCCATGCCGTTCCCCTTTACTTTCTCTGTCTTCTCTCTATACACTACGAGGTAGAATCAATCAGTTCCAATACATATTTTCGCCTGATTCATAAACAAAATGGATGATTGGAGAGAGAGCGTATGAATCTGCATGCCCTGCGCATCTTTGTCGAGGTGGCTTCCAAAGGAAACGTGACAACTGCGGCCGCTTCCCTGTCGATTAGCCAACCGGCGGTATCCGCACAGATTCGCAAGCTGGAAGCAGAGCTGGGAAAACGGCTCCTGGCCCCGAAAGGCAGAGGCATCGTCCTTACTCAGGAAGGACAATTTTTGTATGCGCGGGCACGCCGCATCTTTGATTGGGAAAAAGAGCTGGAAGCGGAGTGGGAAGACGTCAAGTCTGGCATGCGCGGCCGGCTGCGGGTCGCCTCAACCTTTCTGCCCTCGCTGTATTTTGTTCCCGCCTGGCTGGCCTCTTTTAAACGACGTTATGAGCAGGTGGAGGTGGAAATGCGCACGGGCAATTCCCAGCAATCGCTCCAGCGCCTGCTCCGCAATCAAGCTGACGTCGCCGTGATCACGAACGAGTCCTGGGACGACCACCCTGTCAGAAAAGAGCTGATCACGAATGTAGAATACTGGTTTGTCGTGCCTCGCGACCATCCTCTCGCCGGTCAGGAGGTTCCCCTGAAGGTTTTGATGCGGGAGCCGTTTCTGCTGAGAGAAACGGGCAGCTCTACACGCGAAAAGCTGTTCTCGCTCTGCCGGGAGCATGGGGTCGCCCCGCCGAGAGTCGGGCTGCAGTACCACGGCTTGGTTGAATCCATTCAATCCGTCAAGGCCGGGTATGGCGCCATGCTGGCACCAGAACCGGCTGTCAGCGATTTGGCGCAGCGAGGGGAGGTTGGCCGCGTCCGTATTACCGGCGTTGAGATCGAGCGTCCGGTATACATATGTACACGGCTGGAGGATGAAGAGATTGGTCCCATTGCTGCGCGCTTTCTTGACCTGGTTCTTGGCAGGAATGTTGACCACTAGCTTTAAGTTTGACTGAGCTGGATTTTGCAGGCACCACAAAAAGTTGCACGATGTTCCTTTCATCCTATTTATCGCTTTATGTACGGAGAGAGTTGCAAGCATATTTGAAAAAACTGCCAGGAAATCAACATAACAAAAAACAGGTCTATTATGGCGGTATCTGACCATCATTGACCTGTTTTTTGTTATGCTATTGAATAACTTTCTTTTGTTCTGGATTAAAATAGAACTTGTCAGCCACATCAATCGATCCTCCGGTTGCGGACCACTGGGAGGTCGTGTTGGTCACGACAGCAGGTGTCGCCCTCACGGTGGGCGGCGTGTTCTTTCCACCGCTGCTGCCGTTTGGCGTCTCGATCCTGGTCGGCGAAGGGATATCCGGTGTGATCGGGTACGCCTTTGGCATGCGCGGCGACGAGCTGCTGCCCCATTTTCCCGCATCGACGACCGCGTCAACGACGGTGGTAGTCGCGACGTCTTTCACAGTATCTACAACGGTGTCAATGGCCGCCGCTGAGCGAAGACAACAAAAACAGGTCTATTATTGCGGTATCTGACCATAATTGACCTGTTTCGTGTAACGCTATTACGTTAAATAGGGATACTTTTTCCAAACATTCTGTACGTACATCAATATTCGTGAATACTTCCTACAGATAGAACAAAGATTATGTTGGTGATGATGAGGTAAAGTGGTTCGTTCGGCACTGGGTAGCCGCCCCTCTATGCTAGGGAGTAATGATTATGACTCAAATGTAGCTTTATCTGGAAATACTCCCCCTTCTTTATACAAACATCTAGCCAGTCTTTGAGCCGCCCTGTCAAAATAAAATTTCGATTCGTGGGTTGAGTTTAATACTGGTTCAATTTCCCTAATAGTTTCGCTCTTTTTGTTCAATTCAATTTTTCCCAATATTTGCTCGTTCGGCCCAAAATGATAAACAACCTTCTCCTCATCCTCATAATCTTTCAGCAATAGTACAAATGACGCCATATTGATACCTCCTAAGGTCTCCATACTCTCCCTGATTTTTCAGCGGCAGAATGTGCTTTTTCGTAATCCGTCTTAAACATACCTTCAAATTTTGATTCAAAAATTTCGTGATTAAGTAGTTCAATATCCTTTTGAGTATGTGTACCATTCTGTAACCTCTGCCATGCTTGAGCAATTTCATAATCAGGGTCGAATCGTCCATACCCACTTGATTTTGCATGTTCTTTAATAAATACATGTTCCTTAATCCGTTGAATACGCCACTCCGGTATACCAGTATTCTTCGCAATGGTACTAACATCTGATGTAGAATTTCTTATTGAGTCATACATTTTGATAGCTTCTTCTTCTTGACGAAGCCATTCTTTCAGGGACAGTTCTCTACCACCAGTCTGAATTTCACTCGTCCCCTTGGAAGAAAAATACTGTAAATCAATAGGTAACAAGAATTTTGATCCACTCTGCTCAGCACCACTCTTCACCACAGCCTGCGCCGTTTCCTGCCCGGTAGAATACGCTTTGTTTAGTCCAATCGATCCGCCGGTCACCAGCAGCGCCCCGATGGCCGCAGCAATTACCGCCTTGCGGTAATTCACCTTTTCCCCACGCGCCCGGTCATCCATCACGCTGACCGCAAAGCCTTCGCCTGCTCCCGCCGTTTTGCTCCGCAAGACCGTCGTTGCCAAGCTGCGGGAGATCGCACTGCCGATTTGCAGGAAGCCCTGGCTGATTTGTGTGCCTGCTTTTCTCGTGAACCCTGCGACAGCCCGGACAGGTGCCGTCATATTTTTCATCGTCAAAAAATGGTGCATTTCGGTATAAAAAGAGGCTCATTCCTTCTCATTGTTCAAGTTGGAATGCGCCTTTGAAAATTAATCTGCATTTTCTTCCCCGTCTAGATATAGAAAGTATGAATTCACCAGTTCAGTTTAATTTATTTAGGGATTCTATTGCCGATCCAGCAACCTCTATAACATACCAATTTACAGCAATTAGGAAATCCGATTTTTCATTCGATACAAAGTACTCCATACCATATGAGTTTTCCATTAATTCTCCAACCAATTTGGCATCCTTTACTACAACAACTGTATTCCTATCACGACTTTCTTGATCAAAGAAAATGTAAGCAGGTTCACTCTTTAAGTATTTTGAGTATGAAAACTCGTTTCCCTCCAACGGAATAGTCAGAGTTTCTTTCCCAATCGATAAGTGTCCCGTAATTTTAAAAGGAGTAAAAATGTCTATTACTCTGTTAATGTATTGTTTAGAATCTTTCTCATCCAATATAACTACTTCTATACCTAAATTTTTACCAACTTCAGCTAATTCCTGAGTATTTGGTTTAACATTCATAAACTCATCTCCTTGTTGCTGGAACATCATCTATAAAGATATGTCCCCTAATTCTATTAGCGCCTTTTCCGGGTG
Organism: Brevibacillus borstelensis; assembly: GCF_003710865.1. Taxonomy (GTDB): domain Bacteria; phylum Bacillota; class Bacilli; order Brevibacillales; family Brevibacillaceae; genus Brevibacillus; species Brevibacillus borstelensis. Next base: position 13,054 of record NZ_RHHO01000007.1, read on the forward strand.
TTTGATAACCTATGTGAGGTTGATGAGGGCCTTCCCCCAAAGCTCCATTAGGTTTAACATTATTCCATTCTGGTATATCCATGTTTACACTTGCACCTCCAGGTCCTGACCACTCTACAGGCACACTTTTTCCGTTTATATCTTTCCCCCACTTTGTTACTGTAAATTGATCTCTAGAAAGACCTGTACGCTTAAATGCTTCATCAAGTCCATCTTTATAAGTTTTGCCAGACCCACGTAAATCTACATCTTTTTCCGGATCAAACTTCCAGTTATTACCGGTTAAATCTTCCCCCGTCCCTTTGAGCTGCATCCGCAAATCCACAGCTCTTGCCGCCGCAATCTCTTCATCCGTCAAAGTCGTCGGTACGCCATGTTGTCTCAGAAGATCGTAAGGGTCGCCCGTTCCCTCACCTCGCAGCACAGCCTTCAGACTATCCTCGGCCTGCTCAGCACCACTCTTCACCACAGCCTGCGCCGTTTCCTGCCCGGTAGAATACGCTTTGTTTAGTCCAATCGATCCTCCGGTCACCAGCAGCGCCCCGATAGCTGCCGCAATCACCGCTTTGCGGTAATCCACCTTTTCCCCACGCGCCCGGTCACCCATCACGCTGACCGCAAAGCCTTCGCCTGCTCCCGCCGTTTTGCTCCGCAGGACCGTCGTTGCCAAACTGCGGGAGATCGCACTGCCGATTTGCCGGAAGCCCTGGCTGATTTGTGTGCCCGCTTTTCTCGTGAACCCTGCGACAGCCCGGACAGGTGCCGTCTTTTTCACTGTCTGCATGGATAAAAAACAATGGACAATATAAAAAAGAGGCTTTCCCCCTCATGGTGTAAGTTGGAATAAGCCTTTGAAAGTTTATTAAGTGTTTGGAAGTCTTTATGGTTTGTTAGTCGTATTGTATGATCTACCCTTAGTGATGTTAAGGGCTTGCGTATCTGAGTGTATTCCTTAAATTCTACTCTCATTATTCAAACTATTATCTTGTAGCCATTTCCTGGCTTCTTCACCTACTAGAATTACTGGTTGTTCTGGCGTCCCAATATTGATGCTTTTTATAAACGCCTCTTCTATTCCCCGAATTCCAGTTAATTTAGCTCCTTTTAATAATACTCTTTCAAACGTAGCTAATCTTATATCAGCATTACTTAAAATTGCGCTACGAAAATCCGTCTCATCAAAAAGACCAGCTATTAAATTAGCGTCTGATAAATCAGCTTTAACAAACAGCGTTTCAATACATTCACTATCAGCAAGTCTAGCAGCTTTAATATTGGCATTTGTGAAATTCACATACGAAACATTAGATTTACAGAAATCTGCTCCTTCTAAATTTGCTGATATAAAAGTTGATGAACATAGTAAAGATGATGAGAGATCTTTATGATTTAAATCCATGCCATCAAAGATACAAGCTGTAATATATGCTTGGTCTAGTGGGTACTGGGTTAAATCCATATTTCGCAAATCTATCTCATCCAAACCCAGTTTTTCACCTTGTTCTCCAATAGTTTCAATCCAAAGACGGTGCGATTCTAATTGAACGAGAATTTCTCTTTTATCAGTTGTCATACCTAACCTCCCTTATGGATACCAAATAATCCTATCTGATATTCCAGCTTCCTCTACTGCCCCTTTTAATTGCGCAACATGTTCGGGAATCATGTCACGCGTATCCACAATTACATTATAATTTTTATCCAGTTCTTTATTAATAGCCTTCATTCCGTTACTTACTGTAAATGCCCCTTTCTTAGGTGATGTATGACCATTCGGATAAGATACGAAACTTTTAACATCCCATTTTACATTATTTGTTATATCAATAAATTCTGCCCCACCATTACCTTGTGGATCACGTATAATCTTCCCTAATTTGCCTTGTTGCTCCAACTCGAGTCCTATCTCTCTTTCTTTCAAACCTTGATCCCTAATTTTACCACCATGAGAAGGATCGCCTGCTAAATCGTCAAGTTCCTTCTGAGTTCTTCCTCCGGTATAATTTCCAGCTTCATCATAAAGGCTTACCTTACTACCACCATTATCTGTCCCTTTAAGCTCCATCCGCAAATCCACAGCTCTTGCCGCCGCAATCTCTTCATCCGTCAAAGTCGTCGGTACGCCATGTTGTCTCAGAAGATCGTAAGGGTCGCCCGTTCCCTCACCTCGCAGCACAGCCTTCAGACTATCCTCGGCCTGCTCAGCACCACTCTTCACCACAGCCTGCGCCGTTTCCTGCCCGGTAGAATACGCTTTGTTTAGTCCAATCGATCCGCCGGTCACCAGCAGCGCCCCGATGGCTGCCGCAATCGTCGCCTTGCGGTAATCCACCTTTTTCCCGCGCGCCCGGTCATCCATCACACTGACGGCAAAGCCTTCGCCAGCCCCCGCCGTTTTGCTCCGCAGGACTGTCGTTGCCAAACTGCGGGAGATCGCACTGCCGATTTGCCGAAAGCCCTGGCTGATTTGTGTGCCCGCTTTTTGTGTGAAGCCTGCGACAGCCCGGACAGGTGCCGTCTTTTTCACAGTCTGGACGATGGACTGCATTTTGCTGCCCGTCGTCTTCGCTACTGTTCGCAAGCCGCTTCCCACGTTGCTTGCCAGCTTCCCGATGCCTTTCCCCGTATTTCGTCCGAGGCTGGCCACTGCCCGGTACACACTGCTGTTTTTCACGGCATTTCCTGCGCTGCTGGCGGCACTTCTTACATTCTTCGCCACAGACGCTGCGCTCTGGGCCAGGCGCGTTTGCCCGATGCGTGCTGTAACTGCTCTCAGAGCGCCGCCTGCTTGCTTCGCTGTGCTTGCCAGAGCGCTGCGAAGAGCATTCACCGCCTTGCCTGCCGCGCTCGTTGCCGACCGTACCGCATTTCCTGCTTGTGTTCCCAAGCGGGCTGCGGCACGGCCAACCGAGGTTTGCCGCACCCATCTGGCTGCCGCCCCTGCCGCTTGCGCTCCTTTGCCAACGGCGGTCCGGACAGCGCTGGTAGCCCGGCTCGTCAAGGCGGACGCTTTGCCAAGGGCATTTGCCACCGGTTTGAGGCGAGCGACTGCCGTGGCCGCTTTGCCGATTAAAGCGCCAGCACCAAAGCCCGCTGCCGACAGTACGCCGCCAAGCGCCATTTCCCGCAGCAGCTCATCGCCGCGCATGCCAAAGGCGTACCCGATCACACCGGATATCCCTTCGCCGACCAGGATCGAGACGCCAAACGGCAGCAGCGGCGGAAAGAACACGCCGCCCACGGTGAGGGCGACACCTGCTGTCGTGACCAACACGACCTCCCAGTGGTCCGCAACCCATTTTCCTGCATCGACGACCGCGTCAACGACGGTAGTCGCGACGTCTTTCACAGTATCTACGACGGTGTCAATAGCGTCCTTTACTGTTTCCTTTACGCTGTCCACGGTGGACTCCCAAAGCTCCAAGCCTTTGTCGAGCGCTTCGGAGGCTCCGCCGATCAGCCAGTCCCAAAAGCCTGGCTTGCCCTCTTTTGCTTTCAGTTCGTCGCCTTTCCCAACGGGGTCGCCGCTTTTTGGGTCAAGATCGCTGGCTGTAGGATCAAAAGGAGCGCGGGTGTTTTCATGGGCTGGAGTACCGTGCTCCGGGTCTCCGCCTTTGCCTCGGTCATCTCCACCTTTGCCTAGGTCGTCTCCACCTTTGCCCAGGTTGTCTCCACCTTTGCCCCGGTCGTCTCCGCCTCTGCCCAGGTTGTCTCCGCCTTTGCCCAGGTTGTCTCCGCCTTTGCCCCGGTCGTCTCCGCCTCTGCCTAGGTCATCCCCATCCCCGCGCAAATGGCCCGGTATCCGCCCGTCCCACATACTTTCCGCATATGTCGCGTACATGATCCTGAATCTCATCAGCTCGTCGGGAGGTGCCCCAGCTCTTGCTGTTCCGCCCGAAATCGCATCATTTCGCTCATCTGCGCGCAGCATGTTTGGCTTTGGCTTGTCTGCCGCATACGTGGCCAGCGGCAGACAAAGAATCATTGCCAGAATCAATAACAAATAGTGCTTCCGAATCACCAGTGCTCCTCCTTATTTCTCCGGACATTCCTTTTTCTGCAATCGTTTCTTTTCCATATGGTAGTATTTGGATGAAAAGGCCACATGCAGCAAAAGTATGAAAATCCAGTGGGTACAACGGAGCAAGAGGAGGGCTCTTATGCCTGCGAAACAGGAAAAAGGCCGGAGATTAGTCTAACGGGTTCGGTTTTGGGGTGCAAAAATAGAAATGACGTGGCTTTTGGTAATTCATTTGGTAGAATTGTTGGAGTGAATTTAAAGAAAAAAGCTCGGTAAATTGCCGAGCTTTTTGTCATATCAATGAGAGTCAGATAAAAACTCGTTGATTCTTTTCAATACCTTTTCTAAAGTTATGATGGAATTCAAAGTATTAGTTGGTTCAATGTCTAAAGAATGATTAGCATCGGGGATTCTTTCTATTTTAATATTTTGCTTAGTTTCAATTGCTTGGATTTTACTGGTAATAAAATGACTGTCTCTTTCACCTATGACAATAAGGGCAGAATGATTACTCATCAATAAAGCTTCAAAAATTGTATCCAGCTTTAATAATGGCGTAAGCAAAATCAATTTTGAATTCAAATAATTATCGTTTTTCATAAGCTTGTTGATGATAGGAATAGTACCGAGTGATTTTCCTAAAAAAACGGTATTTAGGTATTGTTGACTTTTAAGAACTTCGGTAATGACAGCAATTACATCATCATAAATAATATTTGTAATATCTTCCGTTGAAAGTTTGAATACATCTTGTCCGTAGGAATAATGGACGTGGACAACATCATACTGATTTTGAAGCATTGTCATTGTCGAATAGTAAAATAAAGGTTTCTCATACGTGTAACCTGTTCCAGAAAACATAAAGCAAACCACTGAACTTCCGTTTTCGATATGTGTGTATCGAACTTCTTTTTCATTTACAAATGTCGTTTTTCGATTAACCTTCATAATAGCTCCCCTTTTGTATCCTCTATTTGTTCTATTTTACTGTAAAATTGTATTTTTTCCTAAAAAAACCATCTAAACAATGCAAAGACGGTTTACTTGAAATAGATAATATCCTTCATGGAAAAGCTCTTATTCGTCAAACCCAAGCTTTGAGCAGGGGTTACTCTATTGTCTCCCCATTTATATGTCATACAGAAGTTATAGTACGTTCGAAGGATAGTGACAGCATACTGAGCATATTTCGGATTGAAGTTTGCATAGATATAGCTCTTCCCGTCTCCACGAGCAGTAACCAAAGGGCGTTCAAGGATTGAGATTCTTCTTCGCATCAGTTGCATGAAGTTATTAACTGCATAATCGTTGACCTTCATTAACATGTTGGCAACGTACTTCGTTTCTAATGTTGATATATCCGTTGTACAATCGACCCAACGATACCCTTGGTCTTTCGTGGCGAGGGGATGTTCCAAAGGATTCCTCGCCCAACGATAATAGTCATTACCACCGATATGAACCGTTTCGTGGAAATGATGATGTTTCAGGATTTCCACTAATTGATGATATGCCAATGCTGTAATAGAGCGGAACGTATAGCCCTTGCTTGTCCCCCAAGCCTTTAAGTCACGGATAGATTGTTCATATTCGGTATATGAGTCTCGAAGGCTTTTCCCTCGGTCAATTTTACATAAGAAATGGTGTGTTACTCCTTCTCTTATTTCTTTTGAAAACACTCGATATATGGCAGACATCAGTGAATAATCTTCATCAGTTACAAATCTCCATTTTTTTGTTTTTAGTATTTTTTGCAGATGCCAAAGCTGGGCAATCGCGGTGTATGTTGCGTTCACATGAAGTCCATCAATATACCTTTTTCGATTGTCAAACTCCTGTCGTTGACTCATGTATGCAGACGTTGATTCCGTATCATGCGGAGTGGGCGGTTGTGGTGCACAAGAGAAACGAAGCCGTGCATTTTTGCGAGCAAATTCGTGAAGGTGGTCTTCACATAGCTCTTTCGTATCTCGCTCAATGTCATCTAATGTAATGTCCCAATCATATGCAACATCTGCACGAAACACATATCGAGAGTCAACATCTGCGGTAACGACAATATTGGTTTGAGGCTTTTTCACTTCAATCATGTCGTAAAACTTTGAACCGTGTCCTTTTTTTCGAACATTATTTAGATTGTATTGCAACTTGTCGGTGTTGAGCCAAAGAGAATCAAATTGTTTGTTTTGAAGCGGTACTGATTCGTATCGCTCTAAGAACTCCAAGCACCTGCGATACATCCATTCCAACTTTCGGTAATAGGTATCAGAACTAATTTCTAATATCTCACAAACCCGTTTAACTGGCGTCCTGTTGAGTATGAGAGCTACGTAGGTGGGTAGGATATCGTTTCGCTGTTGATGATACGTTGTTGTTTCTCTACGTTCAGGAAGGACATTAGTTATCTTTTTACACGTCTTACACTGCCACTTCTGTGATTTTCCACTGCTTTTACCTCTACGATAAAAGTGATTGGGAGTGGCGAATGGAGTTATATCGTGTTTTAAGCATGAACCACGATGGAATTCATACTCTGGCTCCCAATCCTGAACACGGTCATGAGTAGCTAATCGTTTAATTTCCTCTGCGATAGACCAGTTGGACAGAGCATTCGTCGTACATTTCCATGTCATTTTTCCAATGGTAGTTGTCGGGTCTGGATTACACACAATAGCATGACTCGTACCTCCTTTTGCTCCTGAAAGTCGGTAACGAGACGGTTTCCCTTTCGCGGACTCGAATCGATGCTGTTCAAGACCAAACCATTTACAGTAGGGGTTGTCACAACGATTCATTTGAATGTTGTGATATTCTCCCTCATAGCCTAATGAAACCGTTCTAAATAAAACGTCCCTATATTTTTTCGCGAAATCAACAGGGGCGAGCAGGGGATAGTCTGCCTGTCTCGAATGTATTTCACTATCGGATATAGGACGTTGAATCTCTATAATACGGTCATCAAGCACCGCGAGACGTTTCAGTTTCGTCAAGTTCTAATTCCTCCGTTTCATCCAATAACAGTACCTTGGACAAGGCTCTCTTGTTTCGCCTTTTGCCATGTATCCAATCGATAAATTGCTCGTCCTTTAGGATGTTTTTCAAGAATTGGTCCACACACTCATCTTCTGAGTAGCCCGTGTATTCAGCATAGTATTTTACGATATCTTTTGTATGCTCTGATACTTTCCAGTTTGCTTTTATATCTAAATTTGGCTTTGGTTTTATAAATTCCATGTACGATTTCTCCTTTTAAAATGACATTCGAATTGACATAGATTTTGACATGAGTATTCCTCTCTTCATAAATTATTTCCAGTTCGTTAAAACTTATACATTTCCCTGCCAATATCCGTGTCATTTTTCAAAAAAATCCTTTGATAACAAGAAAAAAGGCGTGTTCGAACTATTGTCAGTTCGCACGCCATTTTGTGTTATTTTTTTGTTTTTGCACCTAAAAACCGAACCCGTTAAGATTAGTCTCCAGCCTTTTGGCTTGATACACACTTTCAGTTGTTGTTTACTCTTGTACCATCGCTTCGTATTTGTCTGCGTCCATCAGCTTTTTGAGCTCGCTTTCGTCAGACAGCTCCACAACGATCATCCATGCTTGCTCATAAGGAGAAGAGTTTACCAGCTCCGGCGCGTTTTCCAATTCGCCGTTTACTTCTACTACCTTCCCGCTGACAGGAGCATACAGTTCAGAAACGGTTTTTACCGATTCCACGCTGCCAAAAGGTTCGTCCTGTGTAATCGTGCTGCCCACCTCTGGCAGTTCGACAAAGACGATGTCGCCCAGCTCGGATTGAGCAAAAGAAGTAATGCCGATATACGCCTTGTTTCCTTCTACACGAACCCACTCGTGCTCTTCGCTGTAAAGAAGATGTTTAGGAAATTCCATCGTTCACGTATCCTCCTATCAGGTTCAATCAGGTACTCCATATTAATTGGACAGAGGGCCTAGGAATCCTCTTCAATCCCCAAAATTCGGTGGAGACGTTTTTTCACCAGGTTCAAGCCTTTTTCGCCAGCCTGGAAGTGGCGAAGCTGCAGGTTTTCATCGAACAGGTAGAAAGCCGGGACGTACTCATTCTGGAAGGCGTCTACGGTCTTCATTTCGTTGTCGATCGCGATCGGATGTGTCAGCTTGTGCTCGACGATCGTTTCCTTGATCTTTTGGATGTCTGTATCGGCCTCCGAGCGTGGCATGTGGATTCCGATCACCTTCAAGCCGTTCGCCGCGTATTTGTCGCGCCACTCCAGGATTTGCGGCATCGATTCCTTGCACATATAGCAGCTTACGGACCAGAAATGGATCAATACGGGACTTCCTGCCAAATCAGCTTTGCTCACCTGACCGTTTACCCATTCGGTAATCCCCGGGAAATCGGGCAATTCTTCGCGCAAACGCATCAAAAACAACCCCTTTCAAATGATCGTGGAACGAGAAAGACAGCAATCTTCCCGTCTTATTTGCCTCTTTTTTGTAAAAAAAGGGCCTAACAACTGGTTGTGTTAGACCCTTTTTCGTAAAGGGAGCAAGCTTTATATGGCTGCCCCGATCAATCGCGCTCCAATGCGGATGCTTACTTCGCAGTCAGGTGGCTTTGACCTGGACGCCAGTTAGCTGGGCAGAGACCGCCGGATTGCAGAGCTTGCAGAACGCGCAGTGTTTCTTCTACGGAACGGCCGATGTTCAGGTCGGTTACAACTTGGTAACGCAGAACGCCTTCCGGATCGATGATGAACAGACCGCGGAATGCTACGCCGCCTTCTTCATCCAGTACGCCGTAATCGCGAGCGGTTGTTTTCAGGAAGTCGGAAGCGAGCGGGTAGTTCAGGCCGCCCAGACCGTTTTGATCGCGAGGAGTGTTGATCCATGCGCGGTGGGAATGCTTGGAGTCTACGGATACACCGAGAACTTCCGCATCCAGGTCTTTGAAATCTTCGATCGAATCGCTCATCGCGATGATCTCAGTCGGGCAAACGAACGTGAAATCGAGTGGATAGAAGAACAGTACCAGCCATTTGCCACGGTAGTCGGAGAGAGATACCTTTCCGAAATCTTGACCATTGCCCAGAGCTGTTTCCATTGTGAAATCAGGAGCTGGAAGACCTACAAGACGTTGTGCCATATGTAAAACCTCCTTGGAATAAGTTTTTTCACCTACATGTTCCATCATAGCAACCTTGTTGTTTATAGTCAATACAATGTAGGAATCATTTTCAATTGATTGTCGTTTTTGTGGTGCCAGATGTATCCTTTCCGCTTTCACAGCACGATATACATCTGTTTTGCTATCTTCTGCCGTTCAACAGGCCGCTTTTTGCGATCCGCTTGGCCGCTTCCCGCAGCAGGTCCGGCGGCTGCACCAGCGCGATCCGCACGTACCCTTCTCCCTGCTCGCCAAAAGCGCTTCCAGGCACGACCACGACCCCAGCCTCCTCCAAAAGCGCAAAAGCGAATTCGCGGGAGTTCCAGCCAGACGGAATTTTTGCCCAGACGAACATCGTCGCCTTGGGCGGCTCGATGACCCAGCCTGCCTCTCGCAGGGCTTTGATCAGGACATCGCGCCGCTCCTGATAAATTGAAGCAACCGTGTTGTCCTCCCCCGCTTCCCGGTCGCGCCTGAGCGCGGCAACAGCCATTTTTTGAACCGGCAGGAAGACGCCGTAGTCTACATTCGACTTGACGACTGCCAGCGGCTTGATGATCTCCGCGTTGCCGACCACATAAGCGATGCGGCACCCGGCCATGTTGAAGCTTTTGGAAAAGGAATTGAATTCGATGCCGATGTCCTTGGCCCCATCTGCCTGCAGAAAGCTGGGCGGCCGGTAGCCGTCAAAGGCCATTTCGGAATAAGCGAGATCATGCACGACAATCACATCGTGCCGCTTGGCAAAAGCGACAGCCTCTTCAAAGAAGGAAAGCGTCGCGACCGCCGATACCGGATTATTGGGATAGTTCAGAATCATGAAGCGAGCGCGTTTGGCCACCTCTTCCGGTATGGCATTCAGATCGGGCAAAAAAGCGTTTTCTGCCCGCAGCGGCATGGGGTATGGCTCCGCACCTGCCAGATGAACGCTGCCGGCATAAATCGGGTAGCCGGGATCGGGCACCAGCACGATGTCTCCGGGATCGGACCAGGCCAGGGCAAAATGAGCAAGACCGTCCTGAGAACCCATCAGGGAGTGAATCTCCGAGCGCGGGTCCAGCTCGACGCCAAAACGGTACTGATACCAGCGGGCCACCTCCTGGCGAAACTCCTCTGTTCCGTCACTCATCGGGTAGCCAAACGCACCCGGCTCCCGGATCGCCTCGGCCAGCGCCTCCACCAGCTCCGGAGCTGGCGGCTGATCAGGGCTGCCGATGCTCAGATCGATCACTGAACGCCCCGTTGCAACGCTCTTTTTTCGTTCGGCCAGTTCGGAAAAGATTGCCGAAGAAAGCTGTTCAAGGCGCCTGGAAGGGGTACGCATCGTCAGCGTCCCCCCCAAGCCTTTTCGTACTCCTCTTCCTTGAACCCGACCGTAACTGTTTTTCCGTCAGAGACGAGCGGCCTTTTTAGCAGCTTCCCGTTGGAGGCCAGCAGCTTCAGCATCTCGTCTTCCGTCATCGATGGCAGCTTGTCCTTTAAGCCGAGCTCGCGGTAAAACTGGCCGCTCGTGTTGAAAAACTTGGTCAAGGGAAGTCCGCTTGCCTGCCACATGCTGCGCAGCTCGTCTTCTGTCGGAGGGGCATCCACGATCGGGATCTCCTCGATGGCGATATTGTGTTGGTTCAGCCATTGCTTGGCCTTTCGGCAGGTGCCGCATTTGTCGTACAGATAGGCTTTGATTGTCATGGAGCATATCCTCGCTTTCTTATCAAGCATAATGGTGTCTCGAATACTTGCTGTATCCCCAGTGTTTTCCTTTATTTTAACGCAGTTCCCGCGTTTATCAAACGGCTCCCTTAACAACGCGACGGCACATCGCCAGTCTGCCGGATCAAGACTTGTCCGTAAGAGCCTGTCTACCGAACAATCGACAATGTTTTCGTAAACTGGACCCCGTCCTTGGCTTCATACGGAATTTCCAACAAAGCGTAATCGTTTGCAAACGAGCGGTCTTCACTGTTTGCATAGTCGTACGTCTGGTACTTCACCGTTACTTCCTCTATCCATAGCGAAACATCCTCTACTTCCACCGAATCCGTCGGCGAAGACGACGTTTTGATGAGCACATACGTTTTTTTGCCATCGCGCAAGTATTCCGTTTTCCATTCCGGTGAGGCAAGCAGCGGCTCCAGCCAGTCCTGCACGTTTTTGGGCACTTCCTCCTTTTTCACCGCCTGATAGAGCGGAGCGACTGAACCGACATCTCCCGGGGACATGCCGTTAAAGCGCTCGACTGTCCAAATCTGGTCATAGGCTGGCCATTTTTTCATCTCGATTTCATACGCGGTGCCATCCGTAGTGGTTGCCAGCAGGATACGCGGGTTCACCGTCCGGCTGGTCGTCTGAAAGGTATTCAGCTTTTTTCCGAGCTTTTTCTCTACAAATGTGCGCAGCACCCATTTGTAATCCCTGCTGCGCGGTTCGGCCATCATTTCCTGCTTGTCTTTTTCCGTGATTTCAAAGCTTCCGCCTTTGTCGTCCGTCCGCCGAAAAGCATCCAGGATTGCATCGTGGTCGATGAAAGCGGGCTCCTTCGCGTTTTGCTCGGCCGCCTCAGCCGGTTGTTGAGCACTGTTTGCCGGAGGGGATGCTTCAGCGGCGGGAGCCTGATTCTGGAGCTTTGACCGCAACGCTTCGTTTTCCGCTATGACCCTGCCTGCCTGTTCCTCGTTTCTTTTGCTTTCCACATCAGTTCCTACCATATACCCGGCCCAAGCGCTTCCACAGATCAGCAACGCTGTCGCGACGGATAATGCCCATGTACGCATGAAGTGCCCTTCCCTTCCCCAATGGCTAGTTATTTGGATAAGAAAAAAGCAGCCGATCATGTCTGGCTGCCTTTTTCCTTCTAGACGTTTTTTATTCCGTTTTTGTTTCTGCCACATTCCCCGTACCCCGCTCGGCAGGATCTGCTTCCGCCCGGGGGTTCACCTGCCACGTCCTGGCAAGCGGCGAGTAGGGGATGCCCAGCGGATCGGCCTGGGCTGCTTCTGCCAAGGTACCCGTCAACGGTTCCGTATATTCAATGCGCTCCGGTGCCATGCCGATCGCCTCCTCCAGTCTTTTGTTTCAGTCTGGAGGAAAAGCGGCCGCTTTATGCAGAAGCGCTGACTTGCACCTGATAGCCGGCGTGCTTTCTCGCCTGGAAAACGCCGTTTTCAAAAATCAGGTACTGTGCCTTGACACCGATCAATTTGCCGCCGACGCTTTCCTGCTTGTCCAATGTGAGCGAGTTGATCTTGTCCAACGACTCAAGGATCGGATAGGTAATGTCTATCCATTCGTCCTCACGGTAGCGAAAGGCTTTGAACTCATCCGGGAAATGCGCGTACACCTCGTCTCTGAGGCTGAGCAGGTCCACCTCGCGGACATCGCCCTTGAGCATTTTTCTCCAGTTCGTCTTATCCGGCAAAAATTGGCTAAGATGGAATTCAAGCTCACCTGCCATGCGGCGTGTCGGTACCTCTGCGATCGGGATCGCGCGAATGGCCCCCTGGTCGACCCAGCGCTTTAGCTGATTGTTTTTCCTCGTCAGGCCGACTTTTACATCACTGGAAACAGCCAGATAAACGTAGTGCGGAATCATGCAATGAGTCTCGCCGAAGCTGGCATCCCGGCATGTTCCCTGATCATAGTGGCACTCGTGAGGCTTGACGATGCACAGATCGTTCTCCGGAAGCTTCGTAAAACAGGGATAGCAATATCCGCTGTTAAAGGTTTTGTTCGTTTTTCGTCCACAGGCGATACAGTTTTTCTCGCCCAGAAATGAGATCGTTATTTCGCTGCCCAGCAGCTCATTTAACGGCAGTCTCTCTTCGCCCAGCTGCAAATAGTAGTCAACAGGCTGATCCTTGCCGTGATACTGATGGGTCAACCCGTGCAAAATACCGCGGAGTTCCACCGTATTCTCTCCTCTCCTATGTACAGTCCTTTCATTTTACCATATCCCGCTCGCAGGCTGATTGCTGTTTTCTTTTGGCAGGATGATTTGAGTTGTGCGGGTGAAGCTAAAAGATAGTTACTTGGAAGGAGGGATTGTTCTGCGCTATCGAGCGTTCATTCTGTCTTTCATCGCCTGTCTGCTGTTCGGGGTGGTGCCGACAGATGCGGCAAGAAGCCCTCTTCCTGCCTATGAGCCGATTCACCGGATCGACACAACCAACAAAGTGGTTGCCCTTACTTTCGACGATGGCCCCGATCCCAAATACACGCCCATCATCCTGGAGGTTCTGCACCGCAACAAGGTTCCCGCCACCTTTTTTGTGCTCGGCTCTCAAGTAGACAAGTATCCCAAGATTATGCACTGGATCAAGAAAGCAGGGCATGAAATCGGCAACCACGGCTATCATCATGGCGATTTGAACAAATTGACGGAGCAGGAGATTTACGAAGAAATCAAGCTGGGGGAAAAATCGATTCTCCGTTCTACCGGCGTGCTTGCCCAATATTACCGGCCCCCGGGGGGAGTCTTGACGCATGACGTCATGAATGCAGTCCAGTCCTGCGGCTATGACATCATCCACTGGTCGGTCGACCCGCGCGACTGGTCTTTGGCCCGGACGGCTTCCCACATCGCCAAAAGCGTCAAGAACGACGTGGCTCCCGGAGACATTATCCTGTTCCACGACGGCGGGCTGAATCAGCGGGAAACGATTGCCGCGCTGCAGGAGTTGATCACCGATCTGCGGAGGCAGGGCTATCGGTTCGTTACGGTCAGTCAATTGCTCGATGTGAAAGGAAGCAAGCGAGACGCGAACAAGAAGTAAAAATGCCCCCTGTATCGGGGGCCGATTTTTTTATACCGGTCGCTATGCCGAGGTCTTGCGCAAAAATGCCCGCAACCGCTCGTTTTTCGGATTGGACAACAGGGCTTCGGGTGCTCCCTCCTCCATGATGACGCCTTGATCCATGAAAATCACTCTGTCGCTCACTTCCCGGGCAAATCCCATCTCATGCGTGACGACGATCATCGTCATGCCTTCCTTGGCCAGATTCTTCATCACTGTCAAGACTTCTCCGACCAGCTCCGGATCCAGTGCCGAGGTCGGTTCGTCAAACAGCATGACCTTGGGGTTCATCGCCAAGGCTCTGGCAATCGCCACCCGCTGCATCTGTCCTCCGGAAAGGCGATCCGGATATACATCGGCCTTGTCCTCCAGCCCCACCTTTTTCAGCAGCGCCAGGCCCTGTTTTCTCGCATCCTCGGGGGTCATCTTTTTTACTTTGATCGGCGCGAGCGTAACGTTTTCCAGAACCGTTTTGTGCGGAAACAGGTTGAAGCGCTGGAACACCATTCCTACCTCTTCGCGCACCTTGTTGATGTCCACCCTCGGATCGGACAGGTCGTGGCCGTCAATCACGATGCGCCCGGCCGTCATCTCTTCCAATTGATTCAAGCAGCGCAGAAACGTGCTTTTTCCCGAACCCGACGGGCCGATCACGCATACGACCTCGCGTTCCGCCACTTGTGTCGTGATTCCTTTGAGCACCTGCAGGCTGCCGTAATTTTTTTTCAAATCCGTTACTTGGATAATCACGCTTCCGTACCCCCCGAACATATTCTCTCTTGTCTTATGACCAATTGTACCGCAATTTTTAGAAAATTGCATGAGTTTGTGAAATGACAGGCATGCGTAACCGGAAAGAGAAGAGCAAATGCTACATCTGAGGTGGTTTTCCATGAACCGTAAAAGATGGACGGCACTCTTTCTTGTACTGGCTGTTTTTGTCCTTGGCATCGGCGTCGAAAGCATCTTTGGAGGCATGCGCAATCTGACCGACCATCCCGAGTATGCCTGGGATGAACATGTCGTCTCCGGCTCCGGTACGGCCAAAATCGTACAGCTTTACGTCAATGGCACGATCACCAGTGAGCGCTCCACTGCATCTGTCACACCGATGGCCGACCTGTTGACCGAACAAATCAGGCGCATCGAGGAGGACGAGCAAGTAAAGGCAGTCGTCCTGCGGATCGAAAGCCCTGGCGGAGAGGTAGT
This sequence comes from Brevibacillus borstelensis, assembly GCF_003710865.1. GTDB lineage: Bacteria > Bacillota > Bacilli > Brevibacillales > Brevibacillaceae > Brevibacillus > Brevibacillus borstelensis. The sequence goes on from NZ_RHHO01000007.1 coordinate 28,227, forward strand.
CGCTACGGATGAACTGCACCGCCGCCTGCTGCGGCTCAAGGAGCTTCGCCAAATCCCGCTCGTTGTCAGCATGGGCTCGACTGCCGCATCGGGAGGCTACTACTTGGCTACAGCGGGAGATGCCATTTTCGCCAATCCCAATACGCTGACAGGCAGTCTGGGCGTCATTTTTACCCTGACCAACTACAGCAATGCCATACACAAGCTGGGAATCCAGGAGTATGCGATCAAAAGCGGACGCTTCAAGGATATCGGAAGTCCTGCCCGTCCGCTCACAGAGCCCGAGCGGCAAATTTTCCAAACGCTGGTCAACCAAAGCTACGATCGCTTTGTCGATGTAATCGTAAAGGGAAGAAGCCTCCCCCGGGAGCGCGTCCTGCAAATAGCCGACGGCCGCATTTACTCCGGCGAGCAGGCGAAGCGGCTGGGACTGGTGGATCGCTTTGGCGATCTGGAGGATGCTACCCGCTATGCCTTGACCCTGACTGGACTGCCGGAAGCGCAGATTGTTCGGTTTACCGAAAACATATCGCTTGGCAATCTGATCTTCCGCATGCAGCGTTACTGGTCCAACCCTGATCCGCTCGGCCTTGAGCGCATTTTGCAGCAGGGCTCGACGCCCAAGCTGTTGTACCAGTTTATCCCGTAACCATTTCTAATGGAGGTGTCCGCCATGCGGGACCAATCGTCGTCTGAAGCTGATTTTCCCGAATCCCTGCTCTCCGCTGATGCCGCCGCACGGACCGCGCTTGTCCAAGGCTTCGCAGGAGCCGAGCCGTCCGGAAGCGAGGATGCCTCCCAGGAGGCCAGCTATGCGTTTGCCGGCTTCTGGATTCGGGTCGGGGCTGCTCTGCTGGATGGACTTTTTCTCACCGGCATCAGCTTTTTGATCTTCAATCCGCTCCGCCGGGCTTTCGCTGCCGGGCCGGACGTCTTTTCGTACATCGACTTGCTGGAAATCGTATTCGACTTCGCCTATGCCATCCTGCTGACCTGGTGGACGGGACAGACACTCGGAAAGCTCATCACCGGCATCCGCGTGGTCAATGCCCGCCAGCACCGCAGCCAGTTGACGCTGGGGCAGGTATTGCTGCGAGAGGTTGTGGGCAAATTTCTCTCTGCCCTGCCGCTGGGACTGGGGTATTTGTGGGCAGGGTGGAACCGGAAAAAGCAAGGCTGGCACGATCTGATTGCCAGGACGTATGTCATCCGCGACAGCAAACGTACGTAAGCCGAAGCAAAAGAAAAAGACTCGCCTTTATGGAAACAGACGAGTCCTTTTTGCCCGGGTTTTACCTGCTTGCATTGTTCACAGTCGGAGCAGGCGTGGATGGCGTGTCATCGGAAAAGAACGGGATCACGATCAGACTGATGATAAAAAACAGAATCCAGATCATTCCCCGCTTGAAAACACAGGGCGTCATCATCAGGCAAACCCCTTTCTGGGAAAGATGACTGTATCCCTACGCTTCCCCTCTCTTCACATTTTTATGCTTATGACGCCACCGCGGTCTCCTGAGAAGAGCGGGTCGTGCGGAAAAACAGGCAAGCAGCGGCAAAACCGAACAGCAAAAGCCCCATCAGCCAGAAGATGCTCCGCGGGTCCCAGAGCTGGATCAACAGGCCGTTTACATTGGGGGCCAGGATGCTGGCGACGCCGAAATTCATGCTGGCAATGATCCCGGCTGTAGGGACCATCGCACCCGGCAAAATATCGGTCGCAAAGGCAAGACCGAGCGAGTAAAAGGAACCGACAGCCGCACCTGCAATCGCCAGCAGGAACATCATCATCCAGACGTTGTCGCCGCTGAGCGGGAACAGGATGAACGCCACGGCTCCGACGAGCGCACAGGCAAACATGACCCGCTTCCGGCCGATCCGGTCACTTAATGAGCCCAACGGAATTTGCAAAATGATGCTGCCCACTACAAAGGATGGCAGGATAACCGATACCCACTCGATGGAAATGCCGGTCCGCAAAGCGTAAACCGGAAAGCTTCCGTTTAAAGACGTTTCCATAAATCCGTACAAAAACGACGGGATCAGCGCCAGCCAGCTTAACCGGAATACAGTGGTGTATTTGTTCTGTTTTTTCACACCGGCTTCAGTTGCCTTGATCTCTTCGGGAAAATCATTGCGGATGCGCGCCAGCAGAATAAACGCTGCCGCATACAACACGGTCAGTGCGGCAAACGGCGCCCAAAATCCTATCGGAAGCAGGTTGATCCCCAGCGGCCCTATGCTGAATCCGATGCCGTAGGCCAGACCGTAGAGCGACAAATCCCGTCCGCGCCTCTCCGGAGCGGCGATCTTGGTCACCCACATTTGACTGGCGTAGTGAAGACCGGAGTCGCCGATTCCCATCAGCATGCGGAGAACAAACCAGACCGCCAGATGGGAAAACACCGGAATCAGGACGGTGGCTGCGGTCACCATTAACAGCCCGCACAGAATCGTCGACCGATAACCGATCCGGCGCAGCGGGATTTCCAGCCAGGGTGACACAAGCAATATACCGATATACAAAGCGGCTGCATTCAACCCATTGGCGACCGATGAAACTCCCTGCTGCTCCAGCATCACGGCCAACAGCGGAATCGTCAGCCCCTGGCTGGCTCCCGCAATGACTACGACCAATATCAGCACCCAAAAGGTAAAACGTGTTGAAGACATGATGTATGCGTTCTCCTCTCCTGCACTCACTCTCTCTATTCATAATCTCCCCCTCACCCGGCGGCAAGGTCAAGATCAATCGCTATTGTTCTACTGTAGCAGAGATTTGCCCCTGCTGTAGCTGGTACATTTTTTGATACAGGCCATGCTGCGCCATCAGCTCGTCATGCGTGCCCCGCTCGACGACTTCGCCGCGGGACAGAACGAGAATCTGGTCGGCATGCTGAATCGTAGACAGGCGATGCGCGATGATAAACGTCGTGCGCCCCGCCGAAAGCACGTGCAGCGCCTCCTGGATCGCCGACTCTGTCTCGCTGTCGATGCTCGCTGTCGCTTCGTCCAGGATCAAAATAGCCGGATCGGCTGCGAGCGCCCGGGAAAACGAAATCAACTGCCGCTGTCCGGCAGACAAGGTCATCCCCCGCTCCACGACGGGTTCTTCGTATCCTTCGGGGAAGTGGCGTATAAACTCATCTGCCCTGACTGCCTCCGCCGCCTGTTTTACATCGTCATTCGTAAGCTTGTCATTGTACAAGCGAATGTTGAATCCGACACTGCCGGTAAACAAAAAAGGGTCCTGCAGCACCAGCCCTACATGGCGGCGAAGCGTCCGCGTATCCATTTCGCCCATGTCCATGCCGTCGATCAGGATGCGCCCTTTCGTCACCGGATAAAAGCCGAGCAACAGATTCATCAGCGAGCTTTTTCCCGACCCGGTGTGGCCGACCAGCGCTACCGTCTGTCCCGGCTTGGCCGTGAACGACACATCTTTCAAGACGTATTGATCACCCTGATAGGCAAAAGAAACGCGGTCAAAGACTACCTCTCCGCGCGGGCGCTCGATAGCCTTGCCTCCCTTCTCCTCTTCAGCCGGCGTATCGAGAATGTCAAACACGCGCTGCGAGGAGATGGCAGCCTGCTGCAATTGCGAAAGACGGTTCATAATCATGCTGATCGGCTCGAAAAAGCGTCCCATGTAATCGACGAAGGCAAACAGCGCGCCGAACGAAATGGCGCTGTGAAACGAAGTCGAGCCGAAATACCAGACAATCACCGTGAGAGAGATTTTCCAGATGAGATCAACAGCTGGTCTGAGCAAAAGCGACTCCAGGTTGTTCTCCTTCAGACGAACCCGAAAATACTCTTCGTTTACCTTGGCAAACTCCTCTTGAACCCCTGACTCTCGGCGAAACGCCTGGACGATCGTCATGTTTTGAATCATCTCGTTGATCGTGGCGTTCATATCGCTCAGCCTGCTGCGGATGACCGCATAATAGCGCGAGCTGAAGCGATGGTAAACGATAATGAGCGCGACGATCAACGGCACGCTTAAAAAGCAAAACAGGGCAAGCTGCGGCTGCAGGACAAAAAGCGCGATCAAAATCCCCACGAGGTATACCCCGTTCTGCACAAAAGTTGCCAGAACGCTGACGTACAGTTCACGAATGGCCTCCGTATCGTTGCTCACGCGGGAGACGATCTGACCGACCGGTGTCTTGTCAAAAAAGGAGACCGGCAGCTTCTGCAGGTGGGTGAACAAAATCATCCGCATGCGCTGGATGATGCGTTGAGCTGTCATCTGCAGCGTCAAAATTTGCGTATAGTTGCATGCCGCGCTGATCAGGATCAACAAGGCATAGCCGCCTGCCAAAAGCAATATCGGCGCAATCTCCCTGCTGTACAGCGCCTTCACCTCGTCCGCCGTCAAGCGGATTCCCTCCGCCTGATCAACCTCCTGCCCCGAGCGAACGAGCGTCGCCTTGACCCGCTCCCTTCCCTCGACGGCCGGAAGCGGCAAAAGCTTCGGCTCCCCGTCCTCGGACAGCTCACGGTCCAGCATATAGTAGGTCGTTCCCTCGGTCACGACCTGTGTCTTTTTCGCCTTTTGTGCATCGTCCGGAGGCAAGGACGACAGCCAATCCTCCCGGACGTAATACTCATCCGCCAGCCGGATCGCGATCTGGTTTCCTTCAATGGTAAGCGGTTCCTTTTCAAAGCGATACCACGTCTTCTGAACCGCCAGAATGTGATTGTCAATCATCACTTTTGCCAAAAAGGGGCCGGCCAGTTCCGCGGCAGTACCGAGCAGGAGCAGCAGCAGGGCCCCTGCGATCTGTCTGCGAAACGGCATGGCGTACTCTACAAGCCGCTTCCATACTTGTTTGCCGTTCATTACACGTTCCCCTCTCTCCCCTTAACCCGCGACGTCTTGTTCCATCTGCTGCCTGCGGTACTGCTCCGCATACCAGCCGTTTTGCGCCATCAATTCATCATGCGTCCCCCGCTCCACGATCCTGCCCTCGTCCAGCACCAAAATCAACTGGGCATGCTGGACCGCAGAGAGCCGGTGGGCGGTGATGATCGTCGTCTTTCCTTTGCGTTCATCGCGGAGGTGGCGAAGAATGCTTTCCTCCGTCCTCGCATCGACTGCGGACAGACAGTCATCGAGAATGAGGATGTCAGCGTTCATCAGCAGGGCACGGGCAATCGAGATGCGCTGCTTCTGTCCCCCTGAGAGGGTGACCCCTTTTTCACCGACCATGGTTCCGAGCCCTTCCGCGAATTGCGCTACATCGCCTTTCATTTCGGCCAGGGAGAGCGCATGCCACACTTCCTCTGTAGTCGCCTGCGGCGAGCCGAAAGCGACGTTCGCTTCGATCGTTCGGGAAAACAGCAGATGCTCCTGGGGAACGTAGGCGATTTTCCCGCGCAGGGCAGACAGCGAAATCCGTTCTACCGGCTTCCCTCCGACAAACAGGGCGTCCGACTCTACCGGGTACTGATGCAACAGAGTCCGGCAAAGCGTTGACTTCCCGCTTCCCGTCCTGCCCACGATCCCCAGCGTCTCTCCTTCGTGCAGCATGAAGCTGATATCCGACAAGGCGTCCTTCTCTGCCTGCGGATAGCGGAAGGTAAAGCCTCTCGCCTCGACAGTATTGTCCGGAACATCTTCCACCACAGTTTCGCTGTCCACCACGTCAGGCCGTTCGGCGAACAATTCCGACAACCGCTTTTGCGAAGCGCTCCCCCGCTGAAGGATGTTCATCAGCCAGCCAAAGGCAAACATCGGCCAGATGAGCAGCCCGAGGTAAAGGTTGAATGCGACCAGATCGCCCAGGGAAATCGCGCTGGAAAAGACAAGGTAGGTCCCGTAGCCAAGCCCGATGAGAAAGCTGAAGCCGATGATAATGCCGATCGTCGGTTCGAACAGGGCGTCGATCCGGGAAACGCTGATATTCCGCTCCATCGTCTTCTCACTGACCCGGCGAAACGCCTCCACATCCTCTTTTTCCTGTACAAAAGCCCGCAGGACCCGGACGCCTGAGACGGACTGCTGCACATGGTCGTTCATCTCGCCAAACGCTTCCTGGGCCAGGTAAAACCGGTCGTGCAAAAGCTTGCCGTAATAAGCGGTCGCCCAGGCCAAAAACGGCATCGGAATAAGTGCCGCCAGCGTCAACTGCCAGTCGATGGCCACCATCATGACAGCCAAAGTCAACAGCGTGGCGAACAGGGAGTCGACCAGCGTCAGTACGCCCATCCCTGCTGTCTGTTCGATTGCGGGAATGTCGTTGGTAGCCAGCGCCATCAAATCACCGGAACGACGGCGCGAGTAAAAGGACGGCGACATCCGGGTCAAATGGCCAAACAGCCGCTCGCGAAGCGTCCGCTCCAGCATCAGCGAACCGCCGAACAGCAGGTACCGCCAAAAGAAACGGAGCCCGTACAAGATAAGGCCAATCAAAAGCAGCGTGACAATCGTCGTCGCCAATCCAGATGTCGTCAGCGATCCATTGCGGATTTGATCCACCGTTTGCCCGATCAGCCGGGGAGGCCACAGCATGAGCAGATCAATCAAAAACAGAAAAGCAATCCCTACTGTATATCGTTTCCAATATTTTCTGAAAAACCAGGACAATTGCCGCAAAATATACACGCCGTCCGTCCCTCCTTCCTTATCCTATTAGAAAACTTGGCTCCGCCATGATTGTGGCGGAGCCTCCGTAATCCGGTTATCAACAGGGACGACTTTGACCCTGTCGATCAAAAGAAAGGGATGCGATATACGCAATCCCTTTTCCAATATCTTCATGGTAGTTTACACAAAATTTCTTGTCAATCCAGCTTTTTCTATCGGCAGCAAAAAACTGAAGGACTCAACGCCACTCTGACGCCAGCATGCCGTAGACGGCGTGATCGACGTAATGATCGTAGAGAAATTCGTTGCTTCGCAGGATTCCCTCCAGCTTGAACCCGAGGCGCTCCGGAATGGCCCTGCTCTTTTTGTTCTCGGTAGCGGCGTGAATGGCGACCTTTTGCAAGTCCCACTCGCCAAAGATCAAGTGATCCAGATAGGCCGAGACGGCGGCCGTCATCAGTCCGTGCCCGGTGTACTGGGCTCCGAGCCAATACCCGATGGACGTCTTCCGGTTTGTCCAGTCGATATGATGTACGCCCACTGTTCCTGTCAGACGACCGTTGTACCAAATCCCGAAATGGGTGCCCTGCCTGCGGCTGTCCTGATCCAGAGTGGCAGAGATGAACCTTCTGGTATCCGCCACGTTTGTGACGATATCCAGCCACGGAAGCCATTCGCGCAGATGGAGACGATTGGTATCGGTCAGCCAGAACATTTCCTCTGCATCGGCAAGCTCCAAGCGCCTCAACGCTGCATGCTGCGTTATCGGAATAACCTTCATGTCATCTCTCCCCTTCTTCAAAAGTGAAAAAGAGCGCCCGAGGGCGCTTTTGTTATACAGCCACGATTTATTGCTTGGAATTGCGGATATCTTCCGGCTTGAAAATGCCGGTTTCGGTGACGATTGCCGTTATATATTCCGCTGGCGTTACGTCGAATGCCGGGTTGTAGACCTTGATGCCGTCCGGAGCCACCTGCTTGCCCAAGCCGTGCGTGATTTCCTCCGCCGGACGCTCCTCGATCGGAATGTCCGCTCCCGTCGGCGTTTCCAGATCGACAGACGACAGCGGTGCAGCCACGTAAAACGGGATGCCATGGGCTTTCGCCAGCACGGCAACGCCATACGTTCCGATTTTATTGGCGACGTCGCCGTTCGCCGCTACGCGGTCGGTTCCTACGATGACAGCCTGCACTTTTCCCTGCGCCATCACCATGGCCGCCATGTTGTCGCAGATCAGCGTGACGTCGATTCCCGCCTGCTGCAGCTCGTAGGCGGTCAGCCGCGCTCCCTGGAGCACCGGCCTCGTTTCGTCAGCGTATACCTTCAGGTTCCAGCCGCGTTCCTTGGCCAGATAGAGCGGAGCTGTCGCCGTCCCGTAAGCGGCGGTAGCCAGCGCCCCTGGATTGCAGTGGGTCAGGATGCCCATTCCATCCTGCAGCAAGGTGAGGAGGTGTTCGCCTATCGTCCGGCATACTTCGGCATCCTCGCGCTGTATCGCGAGAGCTTCGTCCAAAACCGCCGCTTTCAACGCGTCTACCGGTTTTTCTCCCTCCTGCTGGACGCGTGCTTTGACCCGATCGATCGCCCAGAACAGGTTCACCGCTGTAGGGCGTGCTGTCGCCAGGTAGTCAGCCTGCTCGAGCAATTGATTCCAGAGGGCTGACGAATCTGCCGCTTCGCTGTTCCGCACGCCGAGGTAAAGCCCGTATGCCGCAGCCATCCCGATCGCAGGGGCGCCGCGAACCTGCAGGTGGCGGATTGCCGCCCATACTTCCTCAGACGTATGGAGGGAAAGAAAGACTGTTTCTACCGGTAAACGCGTCTGGTCGAGCAGAAGAAGAGAGTCTCCTTCCCACTTTACAGGTGCGAATGCTTCATGAATTGTGGTCATACCGCTGCTGCCTCCTGATCAAATCTTGTTGTCGCATTGCGAACGATGTCTGTGATGTCGGTCGAATCTTCGATGCCGCCCCGCTTCAGGATCAGCTCCTGACCGATCAGCAGTGCCAGCCGTTCCGCTTCGGCACGGGTTTTTTCGTCGCTGATGCTGTTCAGATCGGCGACACCCGCCAGCCCGATCACGCGGCGAAGGATTTTACAGCCTGCAAACCCGGCCGTATCCTGGATCAATCGCTTCACGTAGCTCTGCCAGAGCCCTTCTACATGTGCGCTGCGCTCTTTCGCCTGCTTGTGCCATAGCTGGACGAACTGGGAGACGAACTCGTTCCAGACGTCTTCGACAGTTGTAAGCAGGTATTCGCGATAAGACTCCCGCTTTCCTCCATCCTTCTCCAGTCCGTGCTGGCCGGCATAATTCAGGAGCAGATTGGCGATTACCGCGCCGATGTCAAAGCCGATCGGGCCGTAGTAAGCGAATTCCGGGTCGATGACCTTGGTCGAGGTTTCGGTGACGAAAATGCTGCCTGTATGAAGGTCGCCATGCAGCAGCGCCTCTGCACGGGTGAGGAAATCGTACTTCAGCTTGGCGATTTCCAGCTTGAGCGGCTTGTTCTTCCAGATTTCCTCCACTTCCCGCCGAATCAGCGGGTTGAAGCTGTTGGTCGGCGCATTTTCGTAAGGATCGGTAAACACCAAGTCTTCCGTAATTTTGCACAATTCCGGATTCAAGAATGTTCCGACAAGCGCTTTTTTCTCGTAGGGATGCGCTCCCAGATCAGACGTGAAAAAGAGCGTGTGGGCCATGAAACGTCCGATTTGCTTCGCGAAATTTGGATAGCGTCGCCCCTCGATCAATCCTTTGCGCATCAGGATGTGATCGCTGAGATCCTCCATGACGGTCAAGGCAAGCTCCTGATCGTAGTGGTACACCTGCGGCACGAGGTCCGGAACGTATTTGTACTGGATGCGCAGCGCTTCACTCTCGATGCGGGCGCGATCAAGCGTCAGCGGCCACGACTCGCCTACGACGCGGGCATAAGGCAGAGCCTGCTTCACAATCACGCTTTTGCCGGTCGCTTCATCGCGGATGTGAAAGACAAGATTCAGGTTGCCGTCGCCTATCTCGCGGGAGGACAGGACAGCCCCTGCTTCAAACAGGCCGGGCAGCTCTTTTACATACTGTACTGCTTCTTGTTCACTCAAAGCACGATAAGCCATAACTTGTTTCTCCCCTCACGTGAATCGATTTGGATCTTTCCAGCGGCTTTCCCGGCCCATTCAGCAGGGGATAATTCCGCACGGTATGTTGCAGGCTGCGCCTCCGATCAAGCCGTTTTTGCAGCCAGACATGCAAAAAGACCTCTTTTCCCGAAGAAAAGAGGTCGTATACGTACGCGGCAGGGCGTGTCGTCTCCCCCTTATCTTCCAGAATACTTTTGCTTCTGCAGGAATTAGCACCGTGCACATCGCTTGTAATCGCGCCGTCAGTCTAGCTGACAGGCAAGCGCTGTGTCGGTTGCCGGGTATCATCGGGCCAGTCCCTCCACCTTCTCTGGATAAGGTATCCAACGTATGCTGTTTTGATTAGTTTGAATCATACACGCGGCTATGCACGCTGTCAACACTCTTTTTTGTTTTTTGCCAGTCGGCTGATCCTCGGCCTTACCAGCTGTTTTGCTGTCCGCTTGCACTCGGACGATTCCAGTTCCACCAGTCGATTTGTCCTAAGAATGCGGCGGTGATGGCAGCTTCCTGCTTCAGCTTGAGCAGTTCCTTGGTCGGACCGGTGACGACGATTCCGTACGTTTTGATACCGTTTTTCTCCAAATACCGATAGCGCTCGTCGATCTTCAATCCTGATCTGCTGTTGAACAGGCTTTGTCCGATCGATCTGCTCAGCCTCTCCTGCTCGGCGAGGTATTTCATCTCCTCCACGTACGCCCGGGTGCGGCGATCTGCTTCGCCATTTACCTGAATCGGTCCCGGTCCATAGTCCAGCCCATGTTCGGAAAAACCCCAGACGTCACCGGCCGAAAGCAGCAGCACGCCTTCTTTGGCATCCTCATGCAGCACCTCCTGTCCGGTATCCACGGCCAGCCAGGTAAGGTCCAAATTATACGGAGCCAGGAAAGCGTACATTTCCTCCAGGCTCATAAACCGGTCAAAGGAAATCGCCAGTTGCGATACCGTCCCCTCCGGCAGCATTTCAAGCGTCTTCCACGCGGGCTCTCGTCTGAAAGAGGTATCCTCCTGCAGCTTCGTCTGAAGCGGGAACAGGAAAAACAGATTTTTCTTCCGAACGCCGTCGTTCCATACCGGGCGGGAGGATACTTTGGTAAACACATTCGTAGTCTCGAAATACCCTGGCTGCTGACGGTCGCCCCCCACCTTTTCGCGCAGCTCCATTTGAATGCTGCCATAAAAAAGGCCAACCTGCGCGCCGCTGCTGCCTGCTACGATCCCCGGCTGAGTGAAATTCACCAAATCCTTGGAGACGCGAAACATATCTTCATACAGCGACCGGCCAATCCAATAGTTGACAAACAACAGGACAAAGCCGATCAGCAGCGAGATCCCCACCGTGTAGGCGGCGTTGGACAGCCTGCTCTTCCACTTTCCCCAGCGGATGATGGAGCGCTGCTTCTCCTCCGGCAAAAAATCCGCGGCTTTGTCTTCCGGTTCTGTCTGCATCAGCCCGCCTCCCAGCAAAAGCTCCTCCAGTCGCTCCGCATACTCCGGGTCGTCTGCGAGACGCTGCCTCAATCGCGCTGTCTCCTCAGCGCCAAGCTCCCCCCGCAGATAAGCGAGAAGGAGCTGATCGCGCTCCCGGCTTTTTTGCTTATGATCCTCCAGCTTGCCGTTATCCGCCATGTTGACCGTCCCCCCACCATTTTCGCATCTTCAATCGTCCCCGGTAGATCGACCGCTTCACATCGGCCACATCGATGCCGAGGACGTCGGCTATTTCCGCATAGCTGAGCTTTTCCGCATGAAGCAGCAGCACCTGTCGCTGTTTTTCCGGCAGCCCCCGGAGAACAGTCTGCACGAGGGCCGCCGTCTCCCTAGCCAGTGCCGCCGATTCCGGACTGACCGCCGCCTGATCCGCCTGCTCAGGCAAGGTGTCGATCAGTTGAACAGGCCTGCGCTTTTGCTTGCGGTGCCAGTCGATAAACGCGTGGTACGCTACCTTGAACAGCCAAGGACGCACTTTTTCTCCCCGATAGGTATCCAGGTGCTGAAAGGCACGGAAAAAGGTCTCCTGCGTCAGATCCTCCGCCCAGCCTGCATCGCCGGTGAGCTTGCGGAGGTAGCGGTATATGTCATTGACGTGCAGGCGGTACACATCCTCCACTCCTGCCTTTCCCATTCCTTCACACCCTTTCACCTGATACCACGCCTTTTTTTAGAAAAAGTTCCACCTGCAGCAAAATTTTTAATGCTCAAAACAAGGGTTGACTCCCGAAAAGGAACAGCATATCATGGGGTTATCGCAAGTCAAATGCATACTGTACATGAAACTCTTATCGCGAGCTGGCTGAGGGACTGGCCCTATGATGCCCGGCAACCGGCGCTTACCCTGCAAGGGGGGCGAAACGGTGCTAATTCCAACGGTGAGAGTCGAAGCCGCTGACGAAAGTCTGCCACTTCGACCCTGAACCGAGAGATGAGAGGAGACGAAAACGTTATCGGACGAAAGCGCCTCCCCTCTCGAAGGGGAGGTTTTTTTGCGAGAAAAGGAGGTTTCCTCATTGAGCGAACAACGCATCCTCGTCACCTATTTGACTCAGGCAAAGGACTTGCAAAAAAAGGCGGAAGCGATCGCCGTCGGGATGACTGTCGGCAGTTGGACCGATCTGCCCGCAGCCAAGCAGGCAGATTTGAAGCCCTATTTGGGTGAAGCTGTCGGCGCCCAGGTGCTCGATACCCTGGAAAACGGCGAAAGCCGCGGATTGATTACGATCAGCTACCCGGTTCGCAACTTTACCGCTGACATTCCGTCCTTGTTGACAGGCGTCTTTGGGAAACTGTCCATGGACGGAAAAATCAAGCTGATTGACATACAGTTTCCGGAAGCGTTTTTGGCCGCTTTTCCCGGCCCGAAATACGGCATCTCAGGCATCAGAGATCGGCTCGGAGCGCATAATCGCCCACTCTTGATGAGCATTTTCAAATCCTGCCTCGGCCTGCCGTTTGACGATCTGAAAACCCAGTTTCGGGCACAGGCTCTGGGCGGCGTTGACCTAGTAAAAGATGACGAAATTTTCTTTGCCGATGACCGTGCTCCCTTTCTGGAACGAATCCGGGCGTTTAAACAGATTGCCCGGGAAACAGAAGCGGAAACAGGGAAACCGGTTCTGTATGCGGCCAATCTGACCGGGCCGGTCACCGACTTGACCGAACGTGCCAAGAGAGCTGTGGAAGCCGGCGCAGACTGCCTGCTGTTTAACGTGCTTGCCTTTGGCTACGATGCCCTGCACCGACTGGCTGCAGACCCGGATGTTCAGGTGCCGATTATGGCCCACCCGGCGCTCGCCGGAGCCTACTATCCGTCGCCCGACTACGGTATTGGGACACCGCTGCTCCTGGGCAAGCTGATGCGCTTGGCTGGCGCAGACCTGGTGCTCTTCCCATCGCCGTACGGAAATGTGGCGTTGAACAAAGAAGAAGCGCTCAAGCTGGCGGAGCATTTGACCGAACCGACCGGAACTTTGCGCAAATCATTTCCGGTACCGTCTGCGGGCATCCATCCCGGCCTTGTCCCGCAATTGTACGAGGATTTTGGCCTGGACCAGGTGGTCAATGCCGGTGGGGGCATTCACGGCCATCCAGGTGGTGCGACGGCAGGCGCCCGAGCGTTTGTCGCAGCGATCAACGCAGTCGTGGCAGGACAAACGCTGGAGGACGCTTCCTCCGAATCTGCTGAACTGTCACAGGCTTTGCAGAAATGGGGAACAAAATGATGACCAAGCCACTCGTGCTGTTTTGCGATTTTGACGGAACAATTACGGAAAAAGACAATATTGTCGCGATTATGCGACGTTTTGCTCCGCCTGAGCGGGAAGAGTTGATCGAGCAGATTCTCACCCAAAAGGTGTCGATCCGCGAAGGTGTCGGCGCGTTGTTCAAGCTGATCCCATCCGAGAAAAAGCAGGAGATCATAGACTACATCGTCAAAGAGGCGACGATTCGCCCCGGATTTGCCGAATTCGTCCGCTTCTGCCGGGAGGAAGGCATCGAGCTGTTGATCACCAGCGGCGGCATTGACTTTTTTGTCGAGCCGATCCTTGCCCCGTTTGCACTCGATGTGCCGATCTATTGCAACGGCAGCGACTTCAGCGGACCGCGCATCACGATTACCTGGCCGCATGCGTGCGACGAGCATTGCGACAACAACTGCGGCATGTGCAAAACAGCCATTATCCGCCGCTACGATCCAGAGCGCTACTACCGCGTCGTCATCGGCGATTCGATCACCGATCTGGCCGGAGCCAAAATCGCCGACTTTGTCATTGCCCGTTCGCTCCTGGCTCAAAAAAGCGAGGAGCTGGGGCTGCCCTTCAAGTCGTTTGCGACGTTCCACGACGTCATCGCTATCTTGCAGGAGCTGAAACGCAGGCAGGAGGTACCATCATCATGACGATTACACTTGAACAGCGCTTGGACGCTTTTCGCCGCCTGGACGAAGCCAAGCTGACCTTTGCCCGCCGGGACTGGTTTCCCGGCACCAGCGGCAACCTTTCGATCAAATTGAGCGACGAACCCTTGCAATTTGCCGTGACTGCCAGCGGCAAGGACAAGACAAAGCTCTCGCCCGAGGACTATCTGGTCGTAGACGGCAACTCTCAGCCGGTAGAACCTACAGCACTCAAGCCGTCAGCAGAGACGCTGGTCCACGCTGTCGTCTACCGCGTCATTCCTACGGCAAAAGCATGCTTCCATGTCCACACTGTCTGGAACAACCTCATCTCTGAGCTGTACTTCGGCCAGCGAGCCTTTTCCATACAAGGACAGGAATTGATCAAGGGGCTCGGCATCTGGGAAGAAAACGCCCGCATCACCGTCCCGATTGTCGAGAATTTTGCCGATATTCCGACGCTCGCTTCCGCCATCGAAAAAGTCATTACGCCCGAGGTTCCCGGCGTGCTGATCCGCAACCACGGCATTTACGCCTGGGGCGACAGCGACTTTGCGGCGAAGAGGCACCTGGAAGCATTTGAATTTCTGTTTGAATACCACGCGCGCTGGCTGCAGCTTCGCCAAGCCGCTGTGGCTGCTCCATAAACAACCACCCCAAGGAGGCCTGTAACATGGCAAAAGTACGCTTTCACGACAACAACGAGTATTTGACCGGCGAGAGTGTCATCTCGTTTTTGGACACGCAGGGAATCATTTACGAGCACTGGGGCGTTGACCGTCTCGACGAACAGCTCAAGAGCAACTACAGCCCGACCGATGAAGAAAAGCAGCAGATCCTCGACGCTTTTAAACCGGAAATCGATGCGATCAGCGAGCGCCGCGGCTATTTGACCGCTGACATCATTGTCCTGTCCGACAAGACGCCGAATCTGGATGAATTGCTGGTCAAATTCAAGAACGAGCATCACCACACAGATGACGAATGCCGTTTTTGCGTAGACGGCCACGGCATTTTTGCCATCAAAGGAAAAGACGACCGCTACTTCGATGTGGAAATGGAGCCGGGCGACCTCATCTCCGTTCCTCCGAACTATCGCCACTACTTTACATTGATGGACGACCGCAAGATCAAGGCGATCCGCCTGTTCGTCACTCCTGCAGGCTGGGAAGCGATTTATTAATTTACGGATAACAGAAAGAGCCCTCTCTTGAGCTTGGCGGATTGGCCGCATCCGGCATTTCCGCCTGGCTCAAGAGAGTTTTTTTATTCCGTAATGCCAATTCCTTTGATAGAGATAACAGGCTTGACCCGCACCTCTGCTTTGGCAAATGCCGCCGGCCAATCATCCTGAACCTTTTTCCATTCCTTGTACTGGTACGCCCGGGCGTACACCCCGAAGCCGACAGGATCTACCTTTTGTTTTTGAAATTGTTTGATCAGGTCGGCGTACTTTTGGGCCAACTGCTTCTCAATCAACTGTTCCAGTTTCTTGTATTGCTTTGCCGGTTCAACCGGGAACATTTGCTCCGCCAGGGAGATTTCCATTTGCAATTCTACATCAAATCGAAAACGGTTGTCGCGGTATCCGGTTTTTACTGTTCTGGTTACATCCTTCACAAAGAAGGAGACCCGCGGCTTGATTACTTTCTGCTGATCTGATTGCCCTGGCAACGGCACTGTCAGCGTCATTTCTCCCTGCAATTTGTGGATGAGAATCTGAAGCAGAATGGTATCTTTGGGAAGGAGCAGCGTGACGTATTTCCCTTGGTGGTCCAACAGAGCCGTACCCATGACCTCTACAACGCTATTTCGCTCTTTGAACTCCGTTATAGAGGGCGTCATTCCCTTCTCAGCCATCATGCGGTGAAACTCCTGCGTCGTTGTCTTGACCGTCAAATTCCGGCGGTTGGCCGTATCGAGCAATTGGGTTAAATGAAGTGGCAGCCGCGGTTTATCCGCAGGATTCAAATGAAAGACGGAATGCACGGGACCATCTACTACCACGACGCGAGAGTTAACCGTCATTCGCCCGTCCCTGTAGAGAGTGTCGAGCAGCGAAAACCAGTCGGGATGCTGCAACAGCCGCTTGCCCAGAACGATGAGCTGGATTTTTCCTCCTACCGTCAGGGCCGTCACGAGCGCATCAAACCTTTTGGTCGACTGGCGGATACTATCGGCTCTTACTCCGTACTCCTCTACCTTCTTTTTCGCGTCTTTGCTGAATACAGGACTTGATACGTAGAACAAGAGCTCATTTTTTTCGCTCAGGTCTATCCCCGCCATGAGCGCCAAGGTGACATCCTCCAGATTTCGCAAATCAGCGCACCCCGGCAGTATGGCCAACAGCATTGTCAGGATCAGGAAGT
The DNA here is from genome assembly GCF_003710865.1 of Brevibacillus borstelensis. Lineage (GTDB taxonomy): Bacteria > Bacillota > Bacilli > Brevibacillales > Brevibacillaceae > Brevibacillus > Brevibacillus borstelensis. Next base: position 44,723 of record NZ_RHHO01000007.1, read on the forward strand.
GCAATCGCCGGATCATGGCATCCTCCTCTGCCGGTATTTGTGAAACAGGCGCTCATACCCCCACAAGAAAAAGGGAACAGCATATCCGAAAATCATCCCTGCTTTGCTCCATGTTTCCCCCAGCTTTCGAATATCGAAAAAGGAAGGGGTGTAAAACATTGTCACTGCTACGAGCAAAGCCATAAAGCCAAGCAGGTATTTTTTCTCATTGGACTTTTTGAACAACCGGCCTGCTCCAAAAACCGTAAAGTACATGTACGGCATCCAGGTTGTCGAAATGATAAACAGATAGAAAGCAAGAAACAGGATGTCGATCCTTTCCAGAAACCGGTATTCTACCCCTTTCCACATGCTTAAAACAGGCCAGATAAACTTTGTGATTTGATCCGGGCTGAAGATGACATAAGCAATCAGGGTGACGAACAGAAACAGAAGCATCGATAGCGTATTGGCAATGACAATTCCAACAGCGGCAAACTGTTTCTTTTGCAGATGCGGGTACAGAAAAAAGGCCAGCTCAAAGCCTAAAAAGGAGAGAATCGTGGTTGGCACAGCCTTCAGAACAGGTCCCCAGCCCTCCTTCAAAACGGGCAGAAGATACAGATACTGAGGCTCCTTCAGAGAAACGATCAAAGCGATCGGCACCCATAGGCTTAAGTAAAAAATCAATTCCGCATACCGCGCCAACGTCTTTACTCCTTTGCCGACCAAAAACAGAACAGGAATCAAAAGCAAAATCATGATCTGATAAAAAGGAGTGAGCGGCAGGAGCCAAACCTTCAAGATGCCGCCCGTATTGGCCAACACAGTAGTGGCAGCGTATGCGCAATAGAGCACAATCACCGCGATCAGGCACTTCCCCAGCCATTTTCCAAAGAATAGTGGCATCAGGTCAATGATGGTGCATTCCGGATACCTCTTCATCGTGTTGACAATGATCAAGCTGGCCATAATCGCGGCAAGCCATCCGAGAATAATCCCGATCCATCCATCCGTACCGGCAATTTCCGCTACATCGCGAGGGATGGTCAAAATGCCGATTCCTACCTGGGCTCCATGGATAAAAAAAATGTATTGGAGGACAGTAATCTGTCGGGTCGCGTATGGGTTCACTGTCCTTCCTCCCCCGAGCCGGATGTACCCTGCCTTTTGGTCTGGACCGCTCTGGCGCTGACCGGCCGCTTGTCCATATCCCACAAGGGGATCCGGAGAATCAGGTCCTTCCAATCGGCAAATCTCGCAGGCGCCAGCGGAGCCCCATAGGGGACGCCAAGGCTTTCCAGCGCAATCATATGCCCGATCAATCCCATCAAGCCGATGACAATCCCCACGATGCCGAACATGGCCGACAGCCCCATCATCAAAAAGCGAACCAGGCGGACGGCGGAAGCCATATCGTAATTGGGGATGATAAACGAGGCAATCGCCGTGAACGCGACGACGATTACCATGATGTTGCTGACAATCCCCGCTTGTACGGCGGCTTGGCCGATCACGATCCCCCCGACAATGCCGACGGTTTGCCCGATCGGGGCAGGCAGGCGTATCCCCGCCTCCCTGAGCATTTCCAGCGTAATCTCCATCAGCATCGCCTCCAAAAGCGGCGGAAATGGGACGCGTTCCCTCGACTCCCCGACAGAAAGCAGCAAATCCAACGGGATGATTTCATAATTGAAGGAAACAACCGCGATGTACAAGGCTGGCAAAAAGGTGGCAACCAAAAAGGCCATGAACCGGAGTGTCCGGATAAAGGTAGCGACAGGCCAGCGCAAATTATAGTCGTCCACGTTTTGGAAATAGGTAACGAAGCCGGCAGGTCCAATCAATACTTTGGGCGTCCGGTCCACGACGACCGCAACTCTCCCTTGCAGGATATGGGAGGCAGCCGTATCCGGCCGCTCGGTCGTGATCAGTTGAGGAAACGGAGAGTACCTGCTGTCTTCGATGATTTCCCGCAGTTCCCCTGTGTTTAGGATCGTGTCGATATTGACTTGTTGAAGCCGGTCTACCATCTCTTTGACTACTTCCGGCTTTGCCACGTCAGCCAGGTATAGAACGGAGGCTTTGCTGATCCCTCTACTCCCGAGGGTATACTCCTGAATTTTCAACTCGCGGTTGGGAATATACCGGCGAATCATCGCTATATTTTGTATGCTCGTTTCCACAAAGCCTTGGTGGGCACCCAGGAGCGATGCTTCGGACTGGGGGTCTTCAATAGCCCGCTGCGGCCAGCCGCGCGCTTCGATCACGAAAACCTTGCTTTGCCCCTCAAGGAACAACAAGCTGTTCCCCAACAGAATCGAGGATTCGACGTCATTCCAGTCTGTGATGAAATCCATGTTCCCCACTGTAAGGACATTGAAAATACTGCTTTCTCTCGACCGCCGCTTGTCCAGAAACGGCCGGATGACGTTGTTGTTAATCGCGTTTCTATCCACCAATCCGCTCAGATAAACCAGTATGGCCCGCTCTCTCGTCACAGGATTGTCCATATGGCGAATGATCAAATCTGGTGTTAAGGGAAATCTCTTACGAAGTTCTAGCATATTATCCGACAGACTCGTACTTATGGGCTTTGCTGAAGGTGAGCCAGGTTGTCTAACCTGAGCATCCCCGGCCTGTTGTAAAAACGATTTCTTGCCACGCAGCCAGTCTCGCAGATTTCTCATGAGATCCTACCCTTGAGCAAAAATGTATTCTTTCGTATAGAGTGAGGAAACTGCTGTAAAAATATGCACGTCCTGACAGCGCCCAACCTTCGCCCCCACATGGACGGAACTTTCGGGGGTGCCGTATACTCCCCCATCAATTGCTCATACTTTAGGAGAGATCAGGAAAAGTCTGGCGGGAAACCTATGAAAAATGGCATTTCGTTTATTCAGTTGATCTTTATTCTCATGCTCTCCAACGGATTGATGAACCACGTGATTGTCATTCCGATACTTCTGGATGCAGCGAGACGAGATGCCTGGATCTCTGTTATCACTGTAGTTCCGCTGTACCTCCTATTGATTTGGATGATTTCCTACGTTTATCGGAAAACCGGGAACGAGCCTTTGCTCGTATGGATGAAAAGGAAGTACGGAACCGGTGTCACACGGTTTCTCTCTCTTTTGTTGGCCTTGTATGTGGTGGGACTGGCCGTAATCACGATAAAAGACACGATTACCTGGGTGAACCTTACGTTCGCTCCACAAGCCCCTATGTTTATTCATGCGCTTTTTTTTGCTCTTGTCTGTCTCATCAACTCTCTCTTTGGCATACGCTCGATCTCGATGGTATCTGTCTTTCTGCTGCCGATCGTCGTTCTTCTGGGTTTTTTCGTGATGAGCACCAACCTGCAGTACAAAGATTATTCTTATCTGTTCCCCGTACTGGAGTATGGGTGGGAGCCCGTCTTGAGGGGAATGGTGTACGCTGGTGCGGGATTTTCGGAATTATTCCTGCTCTTGCTGATCAAGCATCACGTCGGGGTAAAGGTGCCGTTCTGGAGGCTGGCCATCCTTGGCCTCATCATGGTATAGCTTACAATCGGGCCGCTTACCGGTGCCATTACCGAATTTGGACCTGCAGAAGCGGCGAAGCTGCGTTATCCCGCTTTTGAGGAATGGCGGCTGGTGAAAATCGGCCTGTATATCGAGCACGTCGATTTTCTCAGTATCTATCAATGGTTTAGCGGAGCTTTCATCCGCGTATCTCTCGCCTTTTATTTGCTCGTCGAGATATTCAATTTTCCGGACGGCCGCAAGCGGGTTTGGGTCCTCGTTTTCGCCTGTCTGGTGAGCATGTGTTTGGCATTGTGGCCCTATGACGATATCGGGTTCTATTTGTCACTGACCAGATTTTTGCTGCCCGGCCTGCTCATTGCCGCCTTGCTCCTGACTTTGACACTTACGTTACTGGCGTTACTCTCCAGCAAGAAGGAGGATCTCCATGAACAATAAGACGCGAGAGCACCCTTCCGATCAAGTGAATTCCCCGGGTGAGATTCCCCATCTGGACAGCCTCCGTCCTGAAGCGATCCGCCAGCTTTTTTCAGGCTGCCACGATGTCTCTGTGGAACACTACGGCATGCTCCCTCATTTGCAAGACGTCACTGTATATCTGATCTATGCGGAAGGCCTTTGTGACAAGCATATCCTCATGGAGTACATCCTCCCGGAAATGAGTGAACTATTTCGCTCCGGAGAGATCACCGAAGAGCAAGATTTGCAGCAGAAACGCCCCTTTTTTCTAAGGAAGTTGACTCAGGCCAATGCAGACGAGATCGTAAACCATGTGTTCGAGGGAAAATTGCTGATCTTGTTCAACGAGTGGGGAGCACTGTACAGCATAGATGCGGATAATCGTCCGCAGCGCTCCCCCGAAGAACCGAATACGGAAGTTTCCATTCGCGGACCTCGCGACGGCTTTACCGAAGATATCACGACGAATGTCGCGCTGATCCGCAAGAGGCTGAAAACTCCGCTCTTGCATTACGAGTCGTACATTCTGGGAAGCCAGACACGGACGAAGGTCGGATTGTTGTACCTTCACCACACGATTGACCAAAAGCTTGTCGATGAAATCCGGCTCAAGCTCTCCTCGATCAAAAGCAATGGGATCGTAACAAGCACCCAACTGGAAGAGCTTTTGCTGGATACCCCGTTTACGATTCTGCCGTTGTATGAGCATACGGGAAGACCCGATTTCGTGGTAAACAGCCTGTTGACCGGGCGCTTTGCCATCTTGGTTGACGGTTCTCCGACCGCATTGGTCGCACCGGCCAACTTTACGTATTTGATCAACACGTCGGAGGATGCCAACACCTCGATCTACATGGTCGTGTTTGTCCGCATCATTCGCCTGTGCAGTGTGTTCGCGGCCTTGTTTTTGCCCGGATTTTGGGTGGCATTGGTAACATACCATCAGGACCAGCTACCTTACACCATGATCGCCACCATGGTGATTTCCCGTCAAGGAGTGCCGCTTCCGGCCGCCTTGGAAGCATTGTTCATGCTTCTGCTTTTTGAGTTGTTTCGCGAAGCGGGTTTGCGTATGCCGATGGCCATCGGACAAACACTCTCTGTCGTCGGCGGACTGATCGTCGGACAGGCAGCCATTTCTGCCGGTTTGACTGCTCCCGGCAGCCTGGTCATTATCGCCATTTCCATTATGGCTACCTTTACCATGGTGAATCAGAGTGTAGTCGGGACCCTCAGTCTCCTCCGCATTGCCGTTCTTATCATTTGTTCGGTCTTCGGGATATTCGGATTCATGATGGCGCTGATTGGCGTACTCCTCTTCTTTGCCAACTCCCGTTCCTTTGGCGTCTACTACCTGACACCGCTCTCTCCCCCTGTCCTGCGAGACATGGCCAAGGTCCTGATTCGCATGCCATGGCGGTTATGGGAAGGAAAAGCAAGCATTTTGAAACGCTCTTCGCGCAAGGAGAACGATTCTTAGGATGGAACGAACAAAGCGGATGATAGCCGTCGTGTTGGCTGCTTCGATCCTGCTGGGCGGCTGCTGGAACGCCCGGGATATCGAACAGCTTATTTACATCGATGCGATTGGAGTCGATTACGTCAATCACAAGGTAGTCGTCTATCTGCAAATTCTCGGCTTTTCCAACATCGCCAAAAAAGAAAGCAATACACAATTGACGAGAGAACCAGTCTCCGTTGCAAAAGGCGAAGGCGACACCTACGTTTCAGCCATCTATCAGATTTATACGACCACTCAGCAGCGGCTCATATGGAGCCACGTGCACTCCATTGTTTTCACTGAACGGGCCTTGAAGCACGGAAAGTTTGATCAGGTCATGGATGCGCTAGACAGGTACCAAGAATTTCGTTATTCCGTATGGTCCTTTGCCACGAAAGAATCGCTTGAGGACGTCTTCAACGCCAGGCCGATACTGGGAATATCCGTCCTTTACTCCCAACTGGCCGACCCCAAAGACATTTACGGCCAATTTTCGTACATTCGGCCCCTATTATTGTTTCGAGTCATTTCCGAGAGAAACGAGCCGAATGGAGTAGTCCGCCTTCCCTTCCTGTCAGTGGAAAAAAAACCGTGGACCGAAAACAAAAAGCCACTTCCGCAGTTGAAGATTAACGGAATCTGCTTCCTGCAAAACAAAGAGCTGAAGGGGTGCTTGCCCCACGAGCAGGTCGCAGGCGTACGGTGGCTGGAGAAAGAGACGCGGCGGACTCTTCTTAAGTCGGGAAAAAAATCGGCTCTGCTGGTGATGGAGTCCCCACGCCCCAAAATAATACCGGGATTGGAAAAAGGCCGTCCCATCTTTCGCATATCCATCAAGACAACGGGCTACGTGACTCAATTGTTTCAGCCAACCCGTATAGCGCTCTTGGAAAAGGATGCAGCCAGACAGATTGAAGCCGAGGTCCGCTCGCTCTATGACCGCGGGCTGAAGCTGGGAATCGATACGCTTGAATTGGGACATTCCTTTTATCGAAAATTTCCCCGCGAGTGGCATCACTTGAATCAGGAGGGCGTGCTTCCTTTGACACCAGACTCTTTGAAATCGATTGAGGTCGAGGTCAAAATAACCGATGGAGGCATTTCGAAAGTGCGTCAGCGGAAAACAGGCGCGGATGACAGGAGATGAAAGGGCTGAGCCGCCGATGGAGCGGCTCGCTTCGGACAGCGGATATATACGCAGAAAAAGTAGCCGGAACATAACAAAGCAGATCACCAGGCCAGGCAGCCTTTCGTGATCTGCTTCTGTTTTGCCAATAGTCGACGTGGTCAGCGCCGCATGTTGTTACATTGAAATGGCCTTCCCCCGACTCTACAGCACATATCCGCCGGCTTCGATGACACGATCAGCGATGACACGCTTCATCTGAACCGTGTTGATCGGAGTGCGGCGCGTCAGCTTTTTCAAAATCGAGAGGCGGATTCTGAGATCGTCGCCTTCCTCCATCGCAGCCAGCGCTTCCTTCGCCCATGCTTCAACCTTGTCAAACGCATCGCTCACGTAAACGGTCGTCAGATCCAGCTTTTGCTGCTCCTTCTCAACGCCGTTTTTGGCAATGGCTTTCTCTGTCCGCTTGACGACGCTGTCCATCGCGTACAGCTCGATCAGCATGTCTGCCGCGAGAGCGAGCAGCTCCTGCTCTTTCGCAATCGCCTGTTGATACTTCATCAAGGCGGAACCGGCCACCATCAGGATGATTTTGCGGGTCATATCGATCAGGTGCTTCTCCTGAGCCAGCGGTGCGTCTTCGATCTCCTCCGGATAGTAGCTCATCAACTCTTCCTGCAGGTTGGCTGCCGCTTGCAGCAGAGGCAACTCTCCTTTCATCGCTTTCTTGACGAGCATGTCAGGGATCAGCATGCGGTTGATTTCGTTTGTCCCTTCAAAGATCCGGTTGATCCGGGAGTCGCGGTACATGTTCTCGATCTCGTACTCCGACATAAAGCCGTAGCCCCCGTGGATTTGCACACCTTCATCCACGCAGTAGTCGAGTACCTCTGTAGCAAACACCTTGTTGATTGAGCATTCGATTGCGTATTCGGCGATTGCCTTCGCCACCTCGCGCCCGTCATCTTGCTTGTCGCCGAGGCTGGAGAGAGCGGTGTCGAACAAGCCGACGGTCCGGTACACGGAGCTTTCCGATGCGTATGTTTTCAGCGCCATGTTGGCCAGCTTGTTTTTGATCAGCGTAAAGTTGGCAATCGGCGTCTTGAACTGCTTCCGCTCTTTTGCGTAGTTGGTCGCCAGCTCCAGCGCCCGTTTCGCGGAGCCGACCGCTCCTACGGCCAGCTTGTAGCGGCCTACGTTGAGGATGTTGAAGGCGATGACATGGCCTCTGCCCGGCTCGCCCAGCAGGTTTTCCACCGGTACCGGAACATCCTCCAGAATGACAGTGCGAGTAGAGGAACCCTTGATGCCCATCTTCTTTTCCTCCGGTCCAAATGACACTCCGGGGAATTCGCGCTCCACGATAAAAGCGGTAAAGTGCTCGCCATCGATTTTTGCGTACACGATAAAGACATCGGCAAAGCCTGCGTTGGTGATCCATTGCTTCTCGCCGTTCAGAATATAATGCTTGCCGTCCTCGGACAGTTTGGCCGTCGTCTTTGCACCCAGCGCATCTGAACCGGAGCCTGGCTCGGTCAAGCAATACGCAGCCAGACGTTTGCCGGAGGCGAGATCGGGCAGGTAGCGGCGCTTTTGATCGTCATTGCCGAAGTAGACGATCGGCAGGGAACCAATGCCCACATGGGCTCCGTAGCTGAGCGCAAAGCCGCGTGCCAGCGAAAACTTCTCTGTCACCAAAGCCGTGCTCACTTTGTCCAGACCCAGGCCGTCGTATTTTTCCGGCACGTCGCCGCCCAGCAGGCCCAGCTCGCCGGCTTCCTTCAGCAGGCGGACCGAGATGTCGAAGTTATGGTTTTCGATCTCTTCCAAATGGGGGCGAACTTCACCGACGACGAACTCTTCTGTCGTTTTGGCGATCATTTTTTGTTCTTCCGTGTATTCCTCAGGAACAAACATCGAGTCGGCGCTGCCTGCGTCAATCAGAAAGCTGCCGCCGCGGATCAATTCTTTGGTATCAGCCATTGCCATTCTCTCCTTTAGCTTTTCGATTGAATAACGTCAATGCGCTTGCCTACACCATTTCAAATACGCCTGCGGCTCCCATTCCGCCGCCGATGCACATCGTCACGACGCCGTATTTGCCGTCGCGCCGTTTCAGTTCGTTCAGGAGGGAGACGGTCAGCTTGGCGCCTGTGCAGCCGAGCGGATGGCCCAGCGCGATCGCTCCGCCGTTTACATTCACCTTTTCCTCGTCAAGGCCAAGCTCTCGGATAACTGCCAGCGACTGGGAGGCGAACGCTTCGTTCAGCTCAAACAGGTCTACATCGGCAATGCTCAGTCCCGCCATTTTCAGCGCCTTCGGAATGGCCACCACCGGTCCGATCCCCATCACGTCCGGATCGACACCGCCGACCGTAAACGATCTGAACTTGGCGATCGGCTGGACACCCAGCTCTGCCGCCTTTTCTGCCGACATGACCAGAACGGCCGCGGCGCCATCGCTCGTCTGCGAAGAGTTGCCTGCCGTGACGCTGCCTTTGACGTGGAAGACCGGCTTCAATTTGGCCAGCGCTTCCAGCGAAGTGTCTGCCCGGACTCCTTCGTCCGTATCAAAAACGCGCTCTTGCACGTGCAGCTTGTGATTTTCATCGAGATAATGCGACTTGACAGTGATCGGGACGATTTCTCCGCTGAATTTGCCTGCTGCCAGTGCGGCTGCCGCACGCTGGTGACTCCTCAGCGCGAAAGCATCCTGGTCCTCGCGGCTGATCCGGTAGCGCTTCGCCACCTCTTCGGCCGTATGCCCCATGCCCATGTACGCCTCCGGCATGGTCTCGACCAGCGTCGGGTTCAAGGCTACCTTGTGACCGGTCATCGGCAGCAGGCTCATGCTTTCTACACCGCCAGCGACGATTACGTCAGCCCCGCCCACCATGATCTGATGGGCCGCATAGGCGATCGTCTGCAGACCGGATGAACAGAAACGGTTGACCGTAATGCCGGATACGTTCGTCGGAAGCCCTGCCCGCAAACCGATCAGACGGGCCATGTTCATTCCTTGTTCCGCTTCTGGAACAGCGTTGCCGATAATGATGTCCTCGATGTCAGCCGGATTCAGCTGCGGCACCCGGCCGAGCAGATTGCTGACGACTGCAGCGCCCATATCAACGGGATGAACGTCCTTCAGGCTGCCCCGCTTGGCTCTGCCAACAGCAGTGCGGGCACCTGCGACGATTACTGCTTCCTTCATGGCTCTTCCCCTCTTTCTGGCGATCTTCCTGGGATCTTCCCCTTTTGCCTATCACTATTACAGGTGCAGACGCGCTCCCGCAAAAGCTCGTTATGATCAGTTCCGCAGCGGCTTGTTCTTTGTCAGCATGTGCTGCATCCGCTGCTGTGTTTTTGGCGTTTTGATCAGCTCCAGAAACGCCTGCTTCTCCAGCTCCAGGATGTACTCCTCGGACACCTCTGTGCCCGCAGGAACGCTTCCGCCCGACATCACATAGGCGATCTTGCTGGCGATCAGCTCATCGTGGTCGCTGATGTACCCGCTCTTTTTCATCGAGTAAATATTCTGGCGCAGATTGGCGTAGCCGCTCTCTCCAATGACGCGGATTTTGCGCGGCTTGGGCGGCGTATAGCCTTCCCGGTCCATCGCCAGCACCAGTTGCTTGGCATCGTAGAGCAGGTGGTCGGAATTGATGCTGATCCGGTCAGTGGAGCGCAAATAGCCGAGGTTGATCGCTTCCTTGCCGCTGGTCGATACCTTTGCCATGGCAATCGCTTCAAAAGCCCGGGCCACAAACGGGAACGGGTCTACCGGGACAGTGCCTCCCTCCGGTACGTGCTCCATGGCGCGGAACAGCATTTCCTTCGTGCCGCCGCCCCCCGGCAAAAGGCCAACGCCGACCTCGACGAGTCCGAGATAGGTTTCTGCCGACGCCTGAACGCGGTCTGCGAGGTAGCAGATCTCCACTCCGCCGCCGAGCGTCATCCCGAATGGAGCCGCAACGACCGGCCTGTGCATGCTTTTCATCGCATTGCCTACCTTGTGGAAGCGGCTGACCAGCATATCCAGCTCAAACCAGTTTTCATCCTGGGCTTCCATCAGGGCGTAGCCGAGGTTCATGCCGACGCAGAAGTTTTTCCCCTGATTGCCAATGACCAGGCCGAGGAAATTGCGCTGCACTTCTTCCACGGCGTAGCCGGCCAACTGCAGGACATCCATGCCCAAAGCGTTGTGCGGCGATGTAAACTCGAGGCAGGCTACGCCATCGCCCAGATCCACCAGAGCTGCGCCGGCGTTTTTCTTGATCAGCTTGCCTTGCTCCTTGAGCGCGGCCAGGTTGATCTTTTCCTTTTTCTCCTCTATGTCTTTATAGGCGCCGCCGATTGCGAATGCTGCCCGGCGTCCCTCCTGTTTTTGATAGAAAGACGTTTTTCCGCTTGCCAAAAGCTCCTCTACCAGTGCCGGGATGCTCTCTCCTTCTTCGCGCATCCGGGCCACCGATTTTTCCACCCCGATGGCGTCCCAAGTCTCAAACGGTCCCAGCTCCCAGCCGAAGCCCCACTTCATCGCCTGGTCGACAGAGACGATGTCATCCGCGATTTCATGCGCTTTTTCAGCCGAGTAGAGCAAGACCTTTTTGAAGACGCTCCAGACAAATTCGCTTCCCTTGTCTTTTCCGTATACGAGAGCCTTCAGCTTTTCCGGCAGCGTTTTGGCTGTCTTGGCCGCCTCCAGCGAAGCGTATTTTGCCTTCGCCCGCGGGCGGTACTCCATCGTATTGTAGTCCAGCGCAAGGATTTCCTTGCCTTCCGCTGTTTTCACCTGCTTGAAAAAACCTTGTCCGGCTTTTTGGCCGAGCCAGCGTTTCTCCACCATCTCCAGGACAAAGGTCGGGACCTCGAACACGGCGATCTCCTGCGCGTCCGAACTTTTTTGTTTGACGTTGTTTGCAACGTGCACATAGGTGTCGAGACCGACGACATCAAGCGTGCGGAATGTGGCGCTTTTCGGACGGCCGATCGCCGGACCCGTCAACGCGTCTACTTCGTCCACGCCAAGCCCGAGCCGAACCATTTCCTGAATGGAGACCTGGAGGCCGTATGTGCCAATCCGGTTGGCGATAAAGTTGGGCGTATCCTTGCAAAGAACCGTCCCTTTGCCGAGGACAAATTCTCCGAAATGCATCATGTAGTCGACAATCGCCGGATCGGTATCCTGCCCCGGAATAATCTCCAGAAGCTTCAGATAACGAGGCGGATTAAAGAAGTGGGTGCCCAGGAAATGCCGGCGGAATTCCTCGGAGCGACCCTCGCTCATTTCGTTGATGGAGACACCGGATGTATTGGAGGAGACGATCGTTCCAGGCTTTCTATGGGCTTCTACCGTTTCAAACACCTTTTTCTTGACGTCGAGGTTTTCGACGACGACCTCGATGATCCAATCCACTTCACCCAGATAGGACAGGTGATCCTCCAGGTTGCCGACGGTGATCAGCTCAAGATTGGCCTTGTCGTAGAGCGGAGCCGGTTTTTCCTTCAACAGCCGCTCTTTGCCGCTTTGCGCAATCCGATTTCGAACGGCAGGGTCTGCCAGCGTTTTCCCTTTTTTACTCTCTTCTTCCGTCAATTCACCCGGCACGATGTCGAGCAGATAGACAGGGATACCCACATTGGCCAAGTGAGCGGCGATACCTGCTCCCATCACGCCGGAACCGAGAACAGCCGCTTTGCGAATTTTGCGTTCCATCCAATACCCTCCCTCATGTAAACTAGAATCTCGCGGTAAATACGAAATAGTCTGAACAAAAAATCCTTGCTTTCTGATTTCTACTCGTTCAAAAATATTCCTGTATTCCGCTTTACATGTCTCCTTTGAATGAATGCTCATTCATTTTTGTTTTGTAAAAAAACATCTCACCACTTTTTGCTTGCGCTTTCGTGAGATGTCTGGCAGTTCAGCCGACACTGAATCACCGTTCAGTTTTTATTGTAATCGAAAAGAGAAGCCGTTGCAATCTCCATTTGCCGATTTTTTGCAACAGCAAGACTGTACGCTTTTTCATCTTTTGGGACAATCAATCAAAAAAGGAGGGATGCCGAACGTTTCTGTCGGCTGCTCCCTTCCCTTCCCTTCTCTTCTTACCGCTCTCTGTACGCAATCGACGTAATCTTATGTCCAAACGGATTGGATTCGTCTTTTTCAAATAGGAACTCCAGCTCATAGGGTCCCACCTGGCGATGCTCGTACTTGCCGGTCACCCATAATTTATCGGAACTGTTTTCGTCCCTTTTGAGCTTCAATTCCGCCATGTAACTATGCAGCGGCAAAGCTGCTTGCAATTTGGTCAGACTCTCTATGGCAGCTTCGCTTACATAGGAAGACAAGCGCTGCTGATCTTTGTCCAAAAACGCCCGATTGGCCGCCGTCAACAGCAGGTTGGCTGCGATCTGCTGCCGCTTCGTGCTTTCCTTGAACTGCTTGCTGGCGTCCCCCTCCAAAAAATGATGCAAGCGGGTGAGCACAACCGCAAACTGGGCTCTGGTCATGTTGGAGTACGGGTCAAAATTTCGCTGCCCGCCAAACAGTTGGAATTCCCGAATCGCTTCCGCATAAGGAGAAACGGTATCGACGTAGCTGCTCTTGTGCTTCCACTGGGAATAGCCGTCATAAAACAGTCTTACGTCATTGATTTTGGGCTCGACGATGCGAAGCTTGTATGGCGACAGCACATGGAACAGGATCATGCTCGCCTCTTCCCTCGACATCGGATATTGCAGGTAAGGCGTAGGCACCCACCATTCGGGATTGACTTTCTGCGGTTTTTTCATCAGCATGCCATTTGATGCGAGATGCAGATTGTAGACCATCAGATCGCCCGGCCTGAAATCGTTGACAAACCCGGTGTTTACATCGAGCAACACCTGCATGTTGGCAACCAGTCCTTCGATTTCCGTTTTCAACGGATAGCGATGATCCAGATACGGCTGGGGGACGGGGGTTGCAAGTCTTCCGTACACATCCTCCAGAACGCGGTTGACCAGTGCCAGCGCTTCTCCGCGCGACACCGTCTTGTCCGGGTTGAAGTGGCGGTTCCCTCCGTGCTTGAATATGCCCCGCTGTTCAAGAAAGAGGATCTCCTTTTCAGCCCAGTGCCCTCTGATATCATCGTAGTAAGTTTCCGCCGCCCCCGCCTGGACAGCAAAAACTGACTGCACCAGGATTGCGACAATGAGTAGGAAAAGAGAATGCCGTTTGCGCATACTATACTCCTTTCAGATTATTTTTAAAGCTAAGCTAATATGTAAGCCAACTATTCCCTCTCCATTTGGCAGGTCCACCTAGCCGAATGGTTGCATTTTCCCTTACTAAAACACTATATGACCCGAGACAAAAATACCAATCATTTCTACAATTGTAAAGATTGCCAGAAAAATTGAACAGATAGAAGTAGTCTTCAGGAACTAAAAATAGTTCCTTTCGCCCATCACCAGAAAAAATAAACGGCTTTATGTACAATCATCGTTAGTTCCAAAGAATCGTTTTGAAAACAGAAAAACCGGAGACCCTGAGGCCCCCGGTGACAGCTTGCAAATGATCAGTCGATTTTTTCCATCCAGCCTGGTCCTTTTTTCATCAATATACGATACAGAATCAGGTCCACGATCACAAACAGGACGCATACAGTGCCGGCAACCATGGAGCTTGCGGCATCTCCCTGGATCACAAAGAAGAAAATCAATCCGGAAACAGCCAGCATGATGATGAGCGGTATGAGCGTGTTCATGTTCTGCTTCACCGCTTTTTGCTCCGAGTCCCAATCCAGCTTGGGCATGTTCAGGTCGATCATGATCCCAATCAGATTGATAAACAGGATTCCCGGGACAGCCGCCACAAAAGACAGGAGCAGAAAGGAGACAGGAGCTTGCAGTGCGATACCCGCCAGAACCTCCATCAATAGCAGGCTGAAAACGCCTAAAATACATCCCGGTACAATTTTTGCCAAGATGATCACCGAAGCGGGAACCGGCAGAAACTTGTTGACGAAAAAGTTCTGTCCCTCCCGAGAAATTGCCGTTACAGAGATGCTCCCCGTGGTCGTAATAAACATGGCTGCGGCCACTGCGATTGCAATGCCGATCCCTGCCGCTGTCTCCGATTGAAGCATCTCCCCGTATGCGGAAAGGCCGGACAAGCCATCTGAGCGTGTCGCCAAGGGCAGAAAAGCAATAAACGGCAAAAAGAGACTGGAAAGCACGCAGTTGAGCAGAAAGGCAGGTGTCCGGAACAGCGTTTTCCACTCTTTGATCGCGTAGGCGAGGAAGGCGGAACGTTTTCCCGTCATGCGGTCAAACTCTTCCGCACTGGCCCGCTGGCGCTTCGCAGCCGTTTCCGAAATGCCCATAACGCCTTTCAAATACAACCGATCACCGAGAATAATGAGCGCTGCTCCGAAGGCTGCGGAGATGAACAGGAAAGCCCCAAGATAGCCGATGCCGACTAACGTGCCTGCTTCTGCCAAAGCCATCGCGCCCAGTCTGCTCGTCGGAAACATCTGTGTGACGAGCGACAAAAACATATTTTTGTCTGACAAAATCATTTCCTGAAGCTGCTCTGCGTTCTCAATCGTACTTGCCCCCCGCTGCACGATTGCCTGAAACCCGATCGCGATCGCGGTGGCCACCAAGCCGCCGACCAGCCGGAAGCGGTCTTTACTCTTGCCGATGTTGGTAAACCGCATGAACACCATCGCCACAAGCGAGGCTAGGACGACAGGAATGACCGGCAGCACCAAAAAAGTGATCAGCATGTGCAGGTAGTAAAGGACGCCTGCGCCGCTTTTGACTCCGTACGTAATCAAAAGAGGTCCTAAAAGGATCGCCACCGTCGCATACTCGTACAGAAGCGTGACGAGAAACTTCGCGCCGATAATCTGAGCGGGCTTGAGCGGCAGAGGGAGCAGATGCTCAATGTCCTGTGAATAAAAAAAGACGGATAGAACGTAAAAAATGCCGAGAACAAAGATGCCCAAGCAGGCTGCAGCCAGCCCCAACCCCAACAGAACCGTTTCCTGTCCGACCAGCTTCAGGCCGTCATAGAGCGCTGATGCAATCATGACGTAGGCCGACATCAACGGCAACAGGCCGAGACAAGCCAACAGCAGCAGCGCAATCTTTTTCCACCTGTCCTTTGCTTTGCCTCCCAAAAAGCCGCTGCCGTTTTTCAGCATCACTTTTGTCAATTGCCAGGTCTTATTCATGATCGGTCATCTCCAGGAACAAGCGCTCCAGTGATTCATCGGACTGGAAGTGCTCCTGCATCTCGCGGAATGTACCGCAGAACTGCAGGACTCCTTTGTTGATAATGGCTACCCGATCGCACAGCTTTTCCGCCACTTCCAGTACGTGAGTCGAGAAAAGCACAGTCCTTCCGGAGTCGGCGTGCTCCCGCATCATTTCTTTCAGGGTATAGGATGATTTCGGATCGAGACCGGTCAGCGGTTCGTCCATAATCCAGACTTCCGGCTCGTGGATGAGCACTCCCATGATAATGATTTTTTGCCTCATTCCGTGGGAATAGCTCTGGATGGGATCGGTCAGGGCATCGATCATGTCGAACCGTTTCGCCAGAACTTCGATCCGTTCCTTGCGCAGGCTGTGCGGAACCTCGTACATATCCGCCATGAAATTGACGTATTCCAATCCTCTCAGCCGCAAAAACAGATCCGGGCTGTCGGGTACAAAGCCAAACTGGCGCTTGGCCGCAACTGTATCGGTCAAAATATCCTTTCCATTGATCAGCACCGTTCCCCGGTCAGGACGAGTGATCCCCGTAATCATTTTGATAGTGGTTGTTTTCCCTGCGCCATTTGGCCCCAGAAAACCGAATATCTCGCCTCTCGGAATGGTCAACTGAAGGTTGTCGACCGCTTTTGTCGAGCCGTTGTAGCTTTTGGTAACTCCTTGGAGTTCTATCATCATGTACCTCCTCATATGTGCCGCTGGGAAGGAAGGTCCCCTGTTTAAGTACGTTTTAACCGGCTTATTGGTTGCATATATCGGAATTTGCGCAATTCCCCAAATTTATCAAACAAAACAAAAAGGAGCAGTGAACAAATTCACTCTCCTTTTTGGATGCAACTGTTTGCCGCATTCTGTTCATTAGGCTTGCGGAATGAAGCTTCCGTCTCTGAGCATGGTCAATTCGCCCATGATAAAGGCAATATCTTCATTGTCGCCCAGCACGCCGCGCTCTTCCAGCGCTTCCAGACGGCGCAGCAAAATATTGGCAAAGTCCTGGATTTGCACCGGATGCCCTTCCATGTCTGCCTCGTCCATGACAGTGATGTCCATCATGGCTTCCAGGTGGGTAACCATGCGAAAACCGCCGATCTCACCGAGGTATTCGGGCTTGTTGAAAGAAGAGCGCTCCAATTTTTTCAACATGCTCACAATATCGTTTGCATACATGCTGGGAAAGGCCACCTGATAAAAATTCCGGTTGGCTGCTTCTTCTGTCTTAATGATCAGTACGTCCGTACCTTCCAGCTTTTTCACTTTTTTTCCAAAACCAAACATGATTATCCACCTCAACTATTCGAACTGCATGACTCCCTTCATGATAGCCGTAAATACTGGTTGGAAACAACCCCTATCTGTTTCCTGTTTCTTTCACCTGGTCTTTCTTGCCCTGTCAGGAAAAAGTTAACGCGATTGGCTGTTCTCTCCCGCAGGCATGCTAGATAAAGAGAATCATGTGAGGAGAAGTGAGGTGCTGGCATGAAACGATGGTTGATTCTGTTTGTGGCGGCTGCTCTCTTCGCTGGCTGCAATGCGGGACCGCAGGACGAGAAGGGAAAAGCCAAAACGACGCAAAGACAAGAAAGACAAATCGCTGTACAAAAACTGGGGGAGAGCAAGGCCGATACGGTTATTTTCCTCAACAGGGCTGAACACGTCTGGGAGGAGCTTTACTTTGCGGCGATGGAAAGCAAAAGAAAGCCGATCCGCGAAGACGGCTTGACCTATCGTGCCCTTCCCTCCCGCTTTGACAGCCGGGAGAAAATCGTCTCCTATTTTTCCCGCTACTGGACTCGCCCCTTGGCTGAGCGGATGTACGACAATCTGACTACTAAGATAGTCAAGGGAAAGGTCTATCTGGCAGGGCCCTCCGCCCTGTATCCGGTATTGATTTCGACCGGCAACACGAGCTTGGAAAAAACGGCAGACGGGCTGCTCGTCACGGTGAACGAGGCCACCTCCCCTTCTTTTGCGTCGGAAAGGACGATTACGTATTTGCTCGTTCGCGACAAAAAAACAAAGCGGTATGAAATCAAATCGAGAACGGGTGCGTACGGCAGCGAACAATTTGAATAACCCTCTTGACATTTTTATCCCTCCATGCGAATAATTATGAATTAATAAGCGCATACGGATTGCAATGACGGGGACTAGTAAAATCGCATGTCCGGACCAGAGAGCGAAATTCAGCGGCTGAGAGATTTCGCCCGCGATACGGTTTGAACCCACCCCCAGAGCTGCCAGGGATGACCTGGACAGGTTTCTTTCACCTGTTATCAAAGAAAGAGAGCTGGACGATATCCGAGCATCCAACGTGCTCCTATCGTCAAGTAAGGTGGTACCGCGAAGGTAAATGAACCCTTTCGTCCTTATGTCGAGGAACGAAAGGGTTTTTTATTTTTCTAGACAAGGAGGCTCTGAGATGAAAAAGGGAAAATTGCGGCTGGTTGTAAAGGTGGGCAGCAGCTCGCTTGCCGCTGCGGGTGGAGGCTGCGACCCGTACAAGATGTCTCTGCTCGTCTCCGCTGTAAGCAAGCTGCGGGAGGCAGGACACCAGGTCGTTTTGGTCTCCTCGGGCGCGGTGGCGAGCGGTTTTCGGGGACTGGGGTATCAGCAGCGACCGCGAACGCTGGCAGCCAAACAAGCAGCAGCCGCGATCGGCCAGAGCCTGCTGATGCAGACCTATACACAGCTTTTCGGGTCCTACGGGATCACAATTGCGCAAATATTGCTTACACGCAGCGACTTTTCTCACCGGGGACGGTATCAACACGCTTTCCAGACGCTGTCGCTCCTTTTGGAGAAAGGCGTGCTGCCGATCATCAACGAAAACGACACAGTCTCTGTGGAAGAGCTTACCTTCGGCGACAACGACATGCTGGGCGCGCTCGTTGCCGGTCTCGTTCACGCCGATCTCTATCTTATTTTGACGGATACGGATGGTCTGTACGACAAAGATCCGCGCAGCCATGACGACGCCGTTCGCATTCCTCACCTGCCTGCGATCACAGAAGACGTGGAGGCGCTTGCCGGTGGCGCTTCCCGGCTCGGTACAGGCGGAATGCGTTCCAAGCTCATCGCTGCCAAAACAGCCCATCATCTGGGCATCTCTACCTTCATCGGGCGCTTGGGAGAGCCGGACGACCTGATTGCCGTGTTGCGCGGCCAAGGGAAGGGCACGTACGTCGGCCACAAGCCGGAAGAACCGCCGCTGCACGCTCTTCCGACCCGCAAGCAATGGATTGCCCTGCACTCCCCTGTCAGCGGCCAGATCACGATTGACTCCGGGGCGGCAGAGGCTGTCCTGGAAAAGCGGAGAAGCTTGCTGATAGCAGGCGTTCTGGAGGTCAGCGGAAGTTTCCTGCAGGGCGAGGTGATCGACGTGTACTGCGACGGCCGCCTGATCGGCAGAGGCGTAAGCCGTTATGACGCGAGCGAATTGCAAGACCTGTTGTCAGCGCATCACCCGGCGAAGCCAAGCGGTACGGTAATCCACCGCGATCAATGGACGGAAGCCGCCTTTTTAACCTAGAAAGACAAATAAACGGCAGTAGCCGCTGACGTATTGGAAAGGGAGATGAGAACCATGGAGAGCGCCCTGAAAGAGAAATTGTATGGGCAAATGAAGCTGGCAAAGGAAGCGTCCCGCCAGTTGGCCCGCTTCAAGCAGGAAGCCAAAGACGCCGCCCTTTGCGAAGCAGGCAGACAGCTGCTGCAAAACCAGACGGCGATCCTGGCGGCAAACGAGCAAGACCTGATCAAGGCCCAGCAGGATGGTCAGCCCGCCGCCTACCTGGATCGGCTGCGACTGACGCCTGAGCGGCTGCAGGATTTGGTGGACAGCCTGCATCAGCTCGCAAAGCAAACCGATCCGGTCGGTGAAATCATGGAGCGCTGGACTCGTCCAAACGGTCTGGTTATCGAGCAAATCCGCGTCCCGCTCGGCGTGGTCGGCATCGTCTACGAGGCACGTCCCAACGTCACTGTCGATGCGGCGGCAATCGCCCTGAAGACAGGAAACGCGATCGTCCTGCGTGGCAGCCGAAGCGCACTTTCCAGCAACCTCGCGCTCACCGAATGCATCCGCAAAGCGCTGGTCCAATCCGGCCTCCCCGAAGAAGCCGTTCAGTACCTGCCTTATCCGGATCATGAAGCTGTAGATCTATTGTGCACCGCAAACGGCTTGATCGACGTCATCATTCCTCGCGGAGGCGCTTCGCTGATCCAGCGCGTACTGCAAAAGTCGACTGTGGCCGTTCTGGAAACAGGGGTCGGAAACTGCCACGTCTACATCGACAAAACGGCCGACTACGACATGGCCGAAGCGATCATCCTAAACGCGAAGTCAAGCCGCCCGGCTGTGTGCAACGCCGCCGAAACTCTGCTCGTCCACCGCAACTGGCCGCAAGATTTGCAAAACAGACTGCTTGCCAAGCTGCTTTCAGCCGGAATCGAGCTTCGCGCCTGCGAAAAGACACGGTTGCTCCACCCCGCTCTTGCGAACCGATTGGCAGCAGCTTCGTCAGCGGATTGGGATACCGAATACTTGAGTCTGACCCTGGCAGTCGCCACTGTTGACAGTCTTGATGACGCCATCGGGCATATCGAAAGCCACGGAACGGGGCATTCGGAAGCCATCGTCGCTTCGGACAAAGAGAGAGCCGAGTTGTTTCTGTCCCGTGTAGATGCCGCTGCGGTTTATCACAATGCGTCGACCCGCTTTACAGACGGAGGAGAATTCGGCTTCGGCGCGGAGATCGGCATCAGTACTCAAAAACTGCATGCACGCGGCCCGATGGGTTTGACCGCCCTGACGACCAGCAAGTACGTCGTCCGCGGCTCTGGCCAGATCCGCTAATACAAACAAATCAGCTGCAAGTGGGCTCGCCTGCACCGCTGCCCGCCTGGGAAGGCGACTGGCAGGCAGGTCCCCGCGCAGACAGAGGAGGATTCAGCATGAGTAGCATCAACCTTCAAACCGTGCGCATCGGCTTTCTCGGCGCAGGCTCCATCGTAGAAGCCATGCTGGCCGGTATCGTCAAAAACCGATTGCTTTTGCCGGAGCAGGTGCTGATCACCAATCGCTGCAACCAGGATCGTCTTCAATGGCTGTCAGAACAATTTGGCGTATCCGCGTGCTCCAATAAACATACATTGATTTCCCAATCGGACATCCTGATCCTGGCGATGAAGCCGAAGGACGCTGCCGAGGCCTGCCAAAGCCTGAGAGGATTGGTACGCAAGGAGCAGCTGATCATCTCCGTCATCGCCGGTGTCTCTACCGATTGCCTCGGCGAATGGCTCGATATCGACTGCCCGATCGTCAGAACGATGCCCAACACTTCGTCCGCCATCGGCTTGTCGGCGACCGGCATGGCAGCCAACCGCTTTGTCACAAAGGAACAGCTCCAGCTCGCCACCCTGCTGTTTGAAGCAATCGGTTCCGTCTACACCGTTGCCGAGGAAGAGCTGGACATCATCACAGGTCTGTCCGGCAGCGGCCCTGCATACATTTACTATCTGGTGGAAGCGATGGAAGGTGCAGGCGAGAAAGCCGGCCTTTCCAGGGAGATGGCCCGGAAGCTGACGGTCCAGACTCTGCTCGGGGCAGCCCAGATGCTGCTGCACACTACGGACGAACCTGCCCTTCTCCGGAAAAAGGTGACCAGTCCGGGAGGCACCACTCAAGCTGGCCTGGAGGTGCTGGAATCGTTCCGCTTTCAACAAGCGATCACTTCAGCTGTTCTTCGCGCAGCCGAGCGGGCCCGTGAACTCGGTGCCCAGTACCAATAAGCCCTCGGGCTTTTCCGCTGGGGCCCGCTTTCGTGTATACTGGTAGAAATGAACCGAACGAGGAGAACATGCATGGAGATCTACGCCCTTTTTGGAACAAGCGGAACCGGAAAAAGCACGAGCGCCCTCCAGCTTGCCCATCAGCTGGGGATTGACGCCATCATTGACGACGGCATTCTGATCCATCAGGGACGCAAGCTGGCCGGGACTTCCGCCAAATATGAAAAAACAAAAATACAGGCGGTAAAACGGGCCATTTTTCACTACCAGGACCACGCCGATGAAGTGCGCCGGACGCTCGCGCTGACCAATCCGGAGCGCTTGCTGATCCTTGGCACCTCCCGCCGGATGATCTCCCGAATCGTCGAAGCGCTCGGACTGCCGGACCCTGTCCGCTACATCCCGATCGAATCGATCAAGCCCCAGCAGGAGATTGAAGCAGCCCGCTACATCCGGGAGACGCAGGGAAAGCATGTGATCCCGATTCCGCGGGTCGAGGTGGAAAAGGATTTGCTGCAGCGCCTGATCGCCTCCGCCCAACAAATTTTTTCCCCGAAAAAAGAAGTGATCGGCGAAACGACCGTCGTCCACCCTTCGTTTACTGGCGGACGAATCATGATTCATCCCCAGGTTTTGCGAAAAATCGTTCAGGTTACATGCGCCCGATTTCCCGAGGTCACGCAGCTGCAAAAAACAGTCTATACGTTTGAGGATTTGCCGCGTCTGGAGGTTTCCCTGACGCTGCGTCTGCCCTTCGGCACTCCCCTGCAGCCGCTTGCTCACCGGATTCAGCAAGCGCTTCACGAGGAAGCGACGTATTGTCTGAACATCGCACCCGCAAGCATCGATCTGAAAGTGGTTCAACTCGAATTGGAAAAATAAAGGGCTGGGGCAGTTCTCTGCTTCCAGCCTTTTTTTGCTTCCTTCCTGCAAGGATATTCCCCTTTGGCTTGCCCCATGCTAATACGTGTGTATCCCATCATGGTTAATGAAAGGAGAACACCGATGCCTGCAATGATGACTGCTCCGCAGCAAACACAAGTGCCGATTCCCCAGCCTCCCCGCGCAATCACCACAAAGGACTGCAGCTACCTGAAGGATGCCCTGTCATGGCAGCTTTTGGCCTTTAAAAAGCTTCACTTTTTTGCCCAGCAAGCGACCGATCCGGAAGTGAAGCAGGCTTTGGAAAAAGCAGGCCAAATGCACCAGCGGCACTACCAGAAGCTGTTGACCCATTTGCAGGTCAACAACGCCGCGGTGATGGCTTCCATCCCTCAGATACAAGCCCAAGCGCAGCAACAGCAAAACCAGGCCCAGTAAAGGGAGGGGAAACCTGATGCCCAATCAAAATCAGATTGCCAATCCACAAAGCGGACAGCTCCCCCAGGTAAAAGGACCGCAGATGAACGATCGGGACTTTATCAACGATGGCCTTGCCACGTGCAAATACCTGACTGACAGCCTCAATGTTGCCGTACGGGAAGCCAGCCATCAGCAGTTGTACGACGACCTCTTGCAAATCTTGAACGAGACGCACCAGAGCGCTCGGGAAATGTACAATCTGATGTTCCAAAAGGGCTGGTACAAGCTGGAGGCAGAAGAGCAGCAAAAGCTGCAGCAGGCATATCAGCAGTTCAGCGGGTACTCCAGCCAATTTCCTTATCATTGATGGGAGAAACACGAAAGAAGGGACATCCACGACCGGATGTCCCTTTGCTTTGAAATCGATGTACGCAATGCAATACCGCTTGGCGTTAATGACTACAGCACAAAAATATCAGTCTTTTGCCGCAGCTGCCTGATGTGGACTGCTACCTCTTCTGCTTCCCTCGCAACCTGCCGGATATGTTCCCCAACCTCCTGGATCGTAGCGGTGACCTCCTCGGCCGAAGCAGCGGTCTGCTCGGAAACCGCGGTCACGGAAAGGACGTCCTGCCGAATCGACTGCTGGAATCGGCTCATCTCATCCGTAATGACTACGACTTGCTCCAGAGCCATCTGCAAAGCGTCCGTGATGGCTGCCAGACGGGATACTCCGTCAGAAACGCCCTTGATCTTTTCGGACTCCTCTTCGTACTTCGACATCGTCAATTCCAATTCACTTGTCACCCGGTTTACTTCTCCGATGACATCCTGCACATTTCTTTGGATCACCAGGGTCGCTTCGGAGGTTTTCTCGGCCAGCTTTCGCACCTCTTGGGCGACGACAGCGAAGCCTTTCCCCGCTTCCCCCGCCCTGGCGCTCTCGATGGCCGCATTTAGTGCGAGCAGATTCGTCTGCCCGGCAATTTCCTGAATCGTGGTCACGACGCTGCCGATGTCAGCCGACTTTTGCACCAGCCGTTCCATACCGGAATTGACTTGTCTGAGCTGGGCTGACGTTTCTCTGGAATGCGACAGGAAGGACTCTAGCTGCAGCCGGCTTTCTTCTCCTGTCCGCAAAACGTCTCTGCCCAGGCGCTGCATGTCTTGCACCTGTTGATTCACGTTTTGAATCTTATCCGTCAACTCGCCATTGAGCCCGGAGATGGCTTCGACAGACCGGGCCGTCTGCTCGTTCCCCCGCGCGATCTCGCTGCTCGCCGTGCCGATTGCAAGTGCCTGTTCCTCTACGTTTTGCATGCTGCGGGCCATTTCGTCGGTCATTTGATCCATTTGTCCAGCCGCTGTTTTCACATCGCCAATCAGCTCTCTGAGGTGCGCAATCATCTGGGAAAAAGAATCCATAATCAGGCCGATCTCGTCTTTTCTCGAATAGGCAAAATCCGCTTCCGCGAGTTTTCCGGCTGAGACTTCCCCGGCCTTTTCGCTGATTTGGCGCAGAGGACGCAGCCTCCTGCGAATGAACAGCGCCAGACAGATCGCGGCGAGGAAGGAGACAATCAAATTGAGTGAAAGCGTAGCGGGCAGGCTTTCCCATTGGACCTTCGAGATGATGCCTTGGACAGCCGAAGCATCAATATCGACGCCGAGAATGCCTACCACCTTGCCAGACTGGACCAATGGGGCAAATGCAGAAAGGTAGTCCTCATTGTATTTGGCATCATGGACGATCGGCTGACTGGCTGTTCCCCCGTTGAGAACAGGAACCAGCTCCTTGTACGTCAAGGTGGAAGCCTCATCGCCGATCTCGGCTGCATTCGGCTCCCCTTTGGGCAAGCCATCGATCATCAGCTTCACGTTTTCTGCCTCATCTACCTGAATCGTATAAATGTACTTTGCCCCCATTTTCTTGCGAATGTCGTCCAATTGATTCCGGATGCTCCAATAGTCCTCGCCCTCCACAGGGTTTTCCAGGAAGCGTTGATACGTCCCGATGTCCACCTGTGCTGCCGCATTCCGGGCCAAATCCATCCCGAAAGCGGAGATCGACTTTTCTACGGCATTGCTGTTGTGCAAATAAAGACTAAGCGCATTGACAGCCGCCAATAAAAGCATCACCACTCCGATGATGATCACGATATTTGTCACGATGCTTGTCTGTTTTTTTGTTTTCATGGAATCCCCCCAGCAATGGCTTTCCCGACATGTTTTTGTATGGATTTCCCTACCCTTTTTCCCGCCGCGATAAACCCGCTACTTCCGCAATAACTGCGAGAGCCGGTACAGCGCATGCTCCAGGTCCTCCTCGCTTGCGTAAGCGTAGGAAAGACGCATATGCTGACTGTCTGTTTGGTCATACACATATCCGGGGTTCAGCAGGATTCCCTCGGAGAGCGCCCGTAAAAAGAGCGTCCGCATGGATCTCGCCTGCTCTAGGCGCAGCCAGATGTAAAACCCGCCACGCGGCTCCTGCCATTCGGCAATGCCGGAAAACCAGCGAGAAAGAGCACTGCATGTCAGGTTCCTCCGCTCTTTCAGCGACGCTCTTACCCGCTTCAAGTGTTGCTCGTAGCGATTTCCCCGCAGCCACTCTGCCGCAGCCAACTGGGACAGAGCGCTTGCACCGTAATCTGTCTGCATTTTGACATCGGCCAGCCGCTCGATCACCGGCTCCGGCCCGACGATCCATCCGATACGCAGCCCGGGGCTGAGCGTCTTGGACAGGCTCCCGGTGTACAGGACAAGCCCGTTCTGGTCCAGCGCTTTCAGCGGCAGCGGTCCCGGCTCGTCCAGCCACAGCTCGCCGTACACATCGTCCTCCAGGATCGGAAGCCGCTCCCGTTCGCAAATAGCCATGACCTGACGTCTTCTGTCTTCAGACATGAGCGTGCCGGTCGGATTGTGAAAAGAAGGAATCGTATACAAAAGAGCCGCATCCCGGAGCTGCTTTTGCCTGGCCAAAGACTCCGGCCGTATTCCTTCGTCATCCATCGGAATCCCCAGCAGGCGCATCCGGGAAGCTTGGAAAACCGATAGCGAGTAAAGGTAGGAAGGTCGCTCCAGGAGAATACCGGAGCCCTGTCGCAGGATACCTTGCGAGATCAATTGCAGGGCTTGCAAGGCTCCCGACACGATCAGTATCGATGCGGGCGACGCCTCAATCCCTCTTGTCCGCAGATAGCCGCTGACGGCCTTGCGCAGCGGCATCCAGCCCTTTGGCTCCGAGTAGCCCAGGTGGGTAAGGCGTCCCCGCAGCGAACCGAGGATCTCTTCCGTTTCCCTGAGCGGCAACAGGTCGGGGGACAGCTCTCCCGTTCCCAGACGGATCATGGAAGGATCACTCTCGTATTTGTTGATGTCCTGTATCGTCTGCATATTGGACGGATGATCTCCTGTCTGTACATAGCTCATCCAATCGGGAGGCGCTGCGGATGCGAGAACGGACCATGTATTGTTGCTTACGACCGTTCCGCTTCCCACTACAGACTCGATCAGTCCTTCCGCTTTTAGCTCGTCCAAGGCCGTGACCACTGTACTGCGATTTACCCCCCAAGCCTCCGCCATCGCCCTTTGCGTGGGAAGTCGGGTATGAACCGGCCATTCGCCGCTTGCGATCTTTTCCTTTATATACTGGATGATTTGCAAATAAACAGGCAGGTCAGCATGTTTGTCCGGCTTCCAGTCCAGCTTCAGCATCACAGCATTCCCCTCCTTTTCCGACAGTTCGTTTTGTTGCTATTTTACGAATTGGTTGGTCTCAAAGCAAACCAATTGGCTGGAGACATTCTCCGTTTTTTCACGTACGCTAAAACCTATGAAAAGGATACAAAGGAGGCTCCCGCATGTGGGAAGCAATCGCGCACGGTTTCGCACTCGCACTTGGCTTAATACTGCCGCTAGGTGTGCAAAACGTATTTGTCTTTAACCAGGGAGCACTGCAGCCTACTCTCTGGCGTGCACTGCCAGTCGTCATCACGGCTGCTCTTTGTGATACCGCCCTTATTTTGCTGGCTGTGCTCGGTGTTTCACTGGTCGTCCTTACCTTTGCCTGGCTGAAAATGATCCTGTTTGCAATCGGTGTCTGTTTCCTCGCATATATGGGCTTCATGACCTGGCGCAGCCGCCCGGCTGTGGACAAAGAGGCAGCGGAGCGCTTCACGCCCAAGCGGCAGATCATGTTCGCCGCGTCCGTTTCCCTGTTGAATCCGCATGCCATCCTGGACACGATCGGGGTCATCGGAACGAGCTCGCTTCAGTATACGGGTACGCTGAAATGGGCCTTTTCCCTCTCCTGCATCCTGGTCTCCTGGCTCTGGTTTCTGGCGCTTGCCATCGCCGGAAGAACCGCTGGAAAGCTCGACACCTCCGGCAGACTGCTCCGCGGGCTAAACATCGTCTCCGCGCTGATTATCTGGGCTATCGCATTGTATATGGCCATTTCCTTGATCCGCGATTTTCAGTCTCTTTCCTGACCAAAAAAAGAGAGCCTCCCCGCTCTCCTTTTTTGCTTCTCTACGTTCCTCTGCGCTTTTCGGCCGCAAACACTTCTCTTGTTTATCCCAAAGAGGTCCAGGGCAGGATAATAGTAACACCTCCAAGAATTCCGCACACGCAAAGGAGCTGAAGGGATATGACTCGTCAACGGTACAGGCAGCTTCGCTATCCGTTAATCGCGTTGGCGTTGATACTGGGGTTACTGGCTATTCATCAGTACCGCCTGTATGCCTCTCCAGTGACTGCCCAACGCGTGCAGACTGTAACCATCTCCAATGCAGGTTTCTTGCCCAACAAGCTATCCGTCAACAAAGGAGAGACCGTCTCCCTGATGATCGTCAATACGGATATTCGCCCGCACAATCTCGTGATCCGCGAATTGAACGTGCAATCCTCCGATCTGAAGCCAAACCAGTCGGCAACGCTGCAATTTTTGGCTGAGCAGGAAGGCCAATTTCCATTCATCTCCAATACCCCCGGCTATCCGGAAATCGGTTACCAGGGGACTTTGATCGTCAATTAGCCTTCACGCTGGATGGCTCTAGCAACGGAAGAGCTTTGCTAGAGGTGGCTGCTTTGGGCAAACCGGGGCTGCTTCCACGGCCCATAGCGGATTACTAGCAAGGGAATCAAGCCTAGAGCAGTCGCAATCCCAAAGAACAAATACGTTTCCAAAATCGACGAGAGGTCCTTGATCCAGCCGCCGACCAGATTGCAGGTCATCGACCCGAGTCCATTCCCGATAGACACAAATAAAGACAGCGCCGTCACTTGCAGAGAAGCCGGTGTGTTGTCCCTGACAAATTGGGAAGCTGTGGCCAAATAAAAGCCGACGGAAAGTCCTTGCAGGAAAAAGAAGGCGATCACAAATGTCGTCCCCGGCGCCGAGCTGTACCATAGCCAGCGCATGGCAGAAACAGTCCCCGCCAAAAGAATCGTCAGCTCCAGGCCGAAGCGGCGGACAAAGAAACTGGCCAGCTTCATGAACGGCGCCTCACTGCCGGCAAAGAGCATAAAGGCAAGCCCGATGCCGGCGACAGAGCCGCCAATATGCTGGTAGTACAGCGAAAACCAGATGTTGTGCGCATTAATGGCTCCGTAGATAAAGAAAGAAGCAATGAGAAAAAGGACATAGCGAGGGAGCTTCATCAGCTCCATCACGCCCTGAAGGAGGCTCCCGCCAATCCGCGGAGCCGATTCGGTATTATCCGGAATATTTCGCAAAAACCAAACAGCGATCAGCGACGCCGCACAGTAGGAAACGAAAATGCTTCCCGTACCCCATTGCTCCAGAGCGAGTCCTGTCAACAGCGCTGCCACGGCAAAGCCGACGCCACCCCATAGGCGAATGTCTCCAAACTGGAGGTGATGTTGTTTGGCATAGCCGAGCGCCATGCTGTCCGAGATCGGTACCAGCGCACTTTGGAAAATAGAGAGCAGGACGTACATAAGGAAGACGAGCGCAAACGTCGAAACCGCCGGAAAGAGCAGACCGACCAATCCCGAAGCGACCAGCGCAAGCATCAATACAGGTTTTCGTATCTGAAAACGATCACAGATCATTCCCCAAATCGGCTGGGTGACCATGGAAACAACAGGAGTCACTGCACTGATGATGCCGATTTGGGTTCCCGTGAGCTGAATGGACTGATAATACTGAGTAATCAGCGGATAAAGCGCCCCGTACCCGTAATAGATGAACAGATACAAAGCACACAAGCTCATATGCCGCCCTACCTTGCCCTCCATAGAGTCCTCCTTCTGATTTAAGAAAACCAGGTTTTCGCCAAACTGTTTGGCGGTCGACCAAAGAAAAGACGAGCCAACAGTGCTCGTCTTTTGCAGGTCTTCAGCATCCGCGCCCCATCGACAGGCTCTGGCTCTCCTGCCGCAGTGAGCCAGCCGCCTGACGAAAGCCGGCGCTTTACTTTACCGATGGAAGGATTTTGTTCATATTGACCGTTCTTTTCTTATCCCACGTCTCCGGCTTCGTTTCGTCGTATTGCTCGAGAAACTGGATAACCTCTTTGGTCAGCGGCGTCGGGGTGGACGCCCCGGATGTTACAGCCACCCGCTTTTTCCCTTTCAGCCACTCCAGATCAAGCTCGGACAAGTCTGCGATCCGATATGCCGGCACACCGGCAATCTCTTCCGCTACCTGAGCGAGCCGGTTGGAGTTGTTGCTGCGGGGATCGCCGACGACGATGGTCAGATCGGCCTCGCCTGCCTGTTCGGCAACGGCTTCCTGCCGAACCTGCGTGGCCAGGCAAATTTCATTGTGGACCTCTACTTGCGGATAACGCTTGATGATCGCGTCCATCAGGTGTTTGACATCCCACTGGCTCATCGTGGTCTGATTGGTGACAATCAGTCTGTCGGTCGGCATCGACAGTTTTTCGATTTCGTCTACGGTCTGCACCAAATGCACCCGATCAGGAGCGATTCCTACTGCCCCTTCAGGCTCCGGATGCCCCTTCTTGCCGATGTAGAGGACGTGGTATCCCTCCGCCACCTTTTCACGGATCAAATCATGCGTTTTGGTGACATCGGGGCATGTCGCATCCACGACGGTCAGCCCTTTATCACGAGCTTTTTTTCGCACCTCCGGCGAAACGCCATGGGCGGTAAAAATGACTGTCCCTTCGTCTATTTGATCCAAGAGGGCAAGCCGGTCTTCGCCATCCAGCGTTTTGACCCCCATCTTTTCAAACGATTCAACCACATGGGCGTTGTGCACGATCATCCCAAGAATGTGGATGGGACGGGGCAGATCGAAGTTTTGCGCCGTTTTGAGCGCGAGCACCATAGCGTCAACGACGCCGTAGCAATAGCCGCGGGGGGAAATCTTGATGACTTCCACGTTTACCCCTCCTCCATTTTGCGTATTGCCTTCATTATAACTTATTTGGCCGCTTCACGCTTCAATTCGTACACCTTCAAATTGTTGTAAACAACCTTGAGCATCGGTACGGCAATCCCGAGCTGGTCTGCTTTCTGAATCAAAAATCCTTGCAAGTGGTCGGCTTCCACCGGCAAGCCTTTTTCCATGTCGCGCAGCATGGATGCCTTCATGCGATAGCCTTGCTTCATAAATGTATCCATTTGCTTGTCCTCAACGTCCTCGTCGATCGGAGCTCCCAGCTTGCGCATAACGGCTGCGCTTTCCTCGGCCAACTGGCGTGTCAGCTCCAGTCCGTACACCGCATCGCGGATCGGACCGACTGACGAATTCATCAATGTCGTGATTCCTGACAGCGTGGTGATAAACAAGTATTTTTGCCACATGTCACGCTGAACATCGGCGCTGGCCCGAATGCTCGCTTTCGTACCGGCGAATGCCTGTTTGAGCGCTTCGACTCGTTCGCTTCCTCCACCCTCCCACTCGCCGAAAACCATGTCGTGCGTCTGGCTTGTCTGGACGACATCTCCCTCCGGGTTCAGCGTCGTTTCGATGAAGCACAATCCGCCCAGCACCCGGTCACGACCGAATGTATCCCACAACCGCTCCATGTGAGCGATTCCATTCAAAAGCGGCAGAATGACTGTATTTCCGCCTACATACGGCTCGATCGACTCGATGCTGTCATCCAGGTGATACGCCTTATTGGATAACAAAATGACATCAAACGGTCCTGCCTTTTCTCCCGAGACAATCAATTGGGGCTGCTCCAGGTGAATATCGCCGTGAACGCTTTGTACTCTCAGCCCTCTTTGCTTCAATTGTTCCCGTCTGCGTTCCCTTACGAGAAACGTGACGTCGACCCCTTTTTCAGCGAGCCGGGCACCGAAATAACCGCCTACTGCCCCCGCTCCCAACACCAGCACCTTCACCTAAATCCCTCCACCCTTTTTGTTCGAAATAGTTCGTCTATATTTTACAAAAAAGGAACCGGATACAACACCCCGCAATATTATGTTAGAAAAACTAACATTGAATGTCACTAAACCTCTTGACAGCCTCGTTCGTAAACTTTTATAATCCTCAGTATAGAAAACAGAAGAAAGTCGAACGTTTAAAAATGGATTCTTAATAAATATTCGTGAACGGAGTGATTCGAATGGATGCTAAAACAATTCTGTCTCTCATTGAGCTGGAAAACATTGAATATGTGGACTTCCGCATTGTAGATTTGCTCGGTCGCCAACACCATGTCACCATTCCTGCCTATGCTGTCGACGAGGACACTTTTCACAACGGCGTCGCTTTTGACGGCTCCAGCCTTACAGGCTACAAGGGCATCGAGGAAAGCGATATGGTCGCGATTCCCGACCCGGCCAGCGCCTTCGTCGATCCGTTCGTCGAAGCCAAAACATTGAATATCGTCTGCAACATTCACAATCCCGACGGGTCCGCTTATGATCGCGATCCCCGCGGCATCGCCCTGAGGGCGGAAGCGTATTTGCAGGAGCTCGGAGTGGCAACAGATGCCTACTTTGGTCCGGAATCGGAGTTCTTCCTGTTTGACAACGTCCGCTATGCTTCCGGTCCATCCGGCTCTTTCTACCACATCGATTCCGAGGAGGCTTACTGGAACACTGGCGCGGAAGGAAAAAATCTTGGCTACAAGGTCCGCAACAAAGGCGGTTACTTCCCGGTTCAGCCGACGGATTCGCAAGCGGATATCCGCAATGAAATGTGCACCCTGATGTCGCAAGCGGGTCTGAAAGTCGAGCGCCACCACCACGAGGTAGCAACGGCTGGCCAAGGCGAAATCAACTTCCGCTTTGACACGCTGACCCGGACGGCAGACAACCTGCTTCTGTTCAAGTACATCGTGCGCAATGTAGCTGCCAAGCATGGCAAAACTGCCACCTTTATGCCGAAGCCAATCGTCGGCGACAACGGTTCTGGCATGCACGTCCACCAAAGCCTCTTTAACGGCGACACGCCGCTGTTTTTTGAAAAAGGCGGATATGCGAACTTGAGCGAGATGGCCCTCCACTACATCGGAGGCATCCTGCATCACGCGCCGGCATTGATAGCCCTGACCAATCCGAGCACCAACTCGTTCAAGCGGCTGGTTCCCGGCTACGAAGCACCCGTCAATCTGGTGTTTTCCAAAGGAAATCGCTCGGCAGCTGTCCGCATTCCAGTCGCGGCCGTAACACCGAAGGCTTCCCGAATTGAATTCCGCACCCCGGACTCTACAGCCAACCCATATCTGGCGTTCGCCGCCATGCTGATGGCCGGACTGGACGGAATCAAGCGCAAGCTGGACCCTCGCGAGCTGGGCTACGGTCCGATCGACAAAAACATTTACGACTTGTCCGATGCCGAAAAAGTGGATATCAAGAGCGCGCCAGGGTCGCTGGCTGAAGCTCTGGATGCTCTGGAGAGAGATTGTGACTTCCTTCTCGAAGGCGGCGTCTTTACACGCGAGGTAATCGAAAGCTGGATTGCCGTGAAACGCGGCGAAATTCAAGAGGTCGAGCGTACGGTGAATCCGAAGGAATTTGAGTTGTATTACGATCTGTAAGAGGAATGCTCGTATAAAATCCCTTTTGTATGAAGTGTGATCTTGTGTTTCATCTGAAAATTGGGACAGATTGGGGACAAACGGTAAAAAACAACACATAATGATGAAAGGAAGAGAGCCCTTCTCGCTTGAGGAGGGCTTTGTTCATGTATGCGCCCTTTTGGCTTTAGAGAGAGTGGCGAAGAGATTGGATAGCGCTTTGATGTCCTGTTTTGCAGAGGATTATTGCGAAAGTCTATCATAAGTTTTCGTCATTTGCGGAATACCTACATTGATCTATGTCTACCAGGGAGGTTTCATCATGGCAACGTTTTACGAAAAATACGGTGGCGAAGAAACAGTTGCTAAAGTCGTTGACTACTTTTATGAGTTGGTTTTAGCTGATGATACCGTGAACCATTTTTTTGCCAACACCGATATGGAGAAGCAGCGGAAGCATCAAACAAAGTTCATCAGCTTTGCCCTGGGTGGGCCAAATCAATATTCGGGCCAATCGATGGCAAAGGCCCATGAAGGCATGAATCTGCAGCCGGTTCACTTTGACGCCATTGTGAAGCATTTGCATGCTGCCCTTGCCCATTTTGGTGTAAGTGAAGAAGATATTGATGATGCGTTGACCAAGGTCGGGTCGCTACGGGATGATATTCTGTACAAATAGGCGTACTGCCACTGTGTTCATCAACTTCCTGGCAATGCTGAATAAACAACCGCCAGCGAAATAAGCAAAGCCCTTCCCGTTCAAGGAGGGCTTTTTTATATTGGTTTGATGAAAAATCCGCGGCTACCATCACGGCACCCAATTTTGATCAATCTCCGCATTCGCCCTTACCCCACACTCTTCTCACGCATAGCTTATTTTGAAGCTTTTTCCAAACCTAGCTAAGGAGTGATTCAGAGTGTCCAGCAGCTGCGGAATTTTTGGCGACAACTTTTCTTTGATTTTGGTTCTGTTCATCCTGTTGGTAATCGTCGGTTGCGACTGTGATTAATTTGCAATGCTTGCGGGCGGCTTTTCCAAGCCGCCCAATGATGGACTTACGAATCAAAGGCAATTATCCTCACGTAAACAAGGAACATAAGAGCAAACAAACCCTTCCCGGGACAAACATTCATGATGCGAACAAGCGAAGCCCTTCTCTGTCGAGGAGGGCTTTCGCTTATAATGGCGCGGATTGTTTCGTCGCGAAGGCAATCGCTGTTTTAGTAACGCAGCTCGTCTGTCAACTGCTCCTCATTTGGGTTCCCGGCCTCATCCTCCACAATCGCCTCCCCCACCCTCACCTGAACATAGCTTCCGTTTGGCAACAAATCAAGGGTAATCACCAGCTTGTTCGCGGAGAATTGAATCGTATCGTCCCGGCCCAAAGATTCGTAAGGGCCTCCATCTACCGAATAACTGATCATACCCTTGACGTCATCAAGATCTCTGCTAAGCGTGACTTCTTCTGCAAACAAAAGCGTTACTTCCAGATGAGGCGCATAGGTCTCGGCTGTCGCCAATTCCGACCGATCATAGCCGCCAGCTACGAGGACGCGTCCATCCGGGAGAGGCGCAGCTACTCCTTCCAAGCGTCTGCTGGAAAGCGGAACGGTATACTCCCACGTATCGGTTCGGGGATCATATATTTCCGCCGAGCTCTCCGAAATCCCCCCTGCTACCAGCACTTTGCCATTTTTCAATGCGACTGCTGAAGGCTTGTATCGTTTCTCATACATATCACTTGCATATGTCCACGAATCCGCGTCGGGATCGTAGACTTCCGCGGACTTCAGCTCGTTGCCGGCCGCATCTATACCGCCCATTACCAATACTTCTCCGGTTGGAAGAAGAACTGCGCCAGCACCTTCCCTTCCTGTATTCATGTTTGCAGCGCTGCTCCATTCTTCGGTCTCTGGATCAAATATTTCCGCTGACTTTTGAACGCCTTTCTTTGAAAAACCTCCCACTACGAGAATTCTTCCGTCCTCAAGCGTTGCAGCTGCCGGCTTAAACCGTTCCATTTCCATGGGGATACTTTCGGTCCAGCTATCCGCTTTTGGATCGTACACTTCTGTCGACTTTAAAAATGTACCCCTTCCTTCCGGGTCGCCGCCAACGACCAGTACCTTGCCATCAGGCAGTACGGCTGCAGCCGGACCGTACCGAGGCACGCTCATGTCTTCCAGTTGTGTCCACTTTTCACGATGCGGGTCGTACATGACCACTGTTTTTTTCATACTGCCTCCAGCGACCAGAATTTCACCATCTGGCAAAACCGCGGCTGCTCCACCGATATTCGGCTCCATCATCTTCGCCGTCTCTTCCCATCCTCCAGCTTTTGTCTCGGCATCCTCCGAGACGGGCCCTTCCAGGTCAACAGCAAAAACAATCGGGGTGGGCAGGGAAACAATGCCCTGTTGATCAATTGCATAGAGAACGTATTGTCCTCCATGGGTCAGTTTTGTCTCCCTCGGGGCAATGGTGATCACCGTTTCCGCATCGGCTGCGGTCACATCGGTGCTGCCAACTGCGGCCAGTCGGATCCGGTTCTCATCGCCGGGTATGCCGCTGGGAACGAGATATGCACTGCCAGCCTTCGTGCTTTTCACTACTACATGGAAGCCGTCCTGATATTCCTCCTTGTTTACCCAATGATCTCCACCGGCCGTTTGCTCTGGCATCCAACCGACCACTGGAGGATTGTCGCTATTCTCGCCTTATACCACGCATGGCTTTCGAACGAGCCTACACCGTGCGGGCGCCTTTCAGCGCACACGGCGTTCCATCAACGAATAAGAAAACTTGTACAACGGGCAATGTAAGTCTAGTTCGAAAATCTTGCTCTGTAGACTAACTAAAGTTATAGGGGGGCCGAAATTTCTTTAGACAAAGGCTCTGTTAAAGGCTCTGGCTTGTATCACCTTTAAAATGTCAACAGTCTCCATTCTCGTTTGAAACAATGGATAGACCGCTTTAAAGGCGTGACTACAGCGTATCTCGACAACTACGAAATGACAGAGACATATGACAGTTTGCGACTGTCAAGTTTTACTGTAAATTAGTAAAATTATGGGCGACAAAAATTATTCGTATAACAGAAAGACAGACAAGGTATTTCGGGAGGTATTTTTTTGATAAATAGAGAAGAAATATTTACTTATGTAAAGGAGAAATTTGGCACAGAGCCAGACTACCCTTGGTTCAAGTATCCAGATTATGCGGTATTACGACACAACAAGGATGGCAAGTGGTATGGAGTGATTATGAATGTACCGAGAATCAAATTAGGTGTATCAGGGGAAGGAAGAGTCGATATAATTAACTTGAAGTGCGACCCGGAAATAAATCGTTTATTAAGGAGTCAACAAGGAATTTTGCCTGCATACCATATGAATAAGGAGCATTGGATTACAATTGTTTTGGATAGTCCTTTTCCTAAAGATGAAATCTACGATTTAATTAATTGGAGTTACAATCTAACCAAATAAAACAGAATTCATCTATTCAAATATATAGGCAGTTAGCATAATCCAGAGGCAATATCTGTTAGAGGCGCAGCGTTTTAGTTGCATCTCTTATTTTGATAAAATATCAACACTATATGGCAACGGCAACAGAGCCTAGACAACAAAAACAGCCGGACAAGCATCCGGCTGTTTTTCGCATACAGCAGTTTTCGCTGTATAAAATCAATCATTTTGTCAGCTTTGTCTACGGCCATATGCTGATGAGTATATCACTCGGCCAACAAACACGAGCAAAGCAAAGACGATCAGCAAATTGCTGTAGACGAATGCCGCAGGCTGGCCTACTGTCGGGAGCAAAGGGAAGTCCAGCAGGCTATTCGATAACAAGCCGCCGACAATCGCTGCCCCGATCCCCTCTGACAAGAAGCAAGCCAGGTTGAGCATTCCCATGCCAGCGCCGGCTTCGTGTTCTTCCAGCGTCTCTGCCACACTGGAGGAGATCGCTGTTTTCACAAAGGACAGACCGCCAAATGCCAGCACCAGTGCACCAGTCATAAGCCACGGTGTTTGGTCAGCAAACAGTGCTGTGCCGAGAAAGCTCATAGTGATCAGGAACACACCGAGAGACAATACAAACAGATGCCCTCGCCTATCGGCCAGTCTCCCTCCAACAACACCGAAAAACGCTACGCTCATGGTACCCGGGAACAGAATTCCTCCCCCGATCAAGCCCGTACTCAAATGATGCACGTCTCTCATCATATACGGCACCATGGAAATGAAGCCTGCGGCAGTCCCGAGCAAAATGCATCCCGTCAGAACGCCTTTGACAAACCTCGGTTTCCTAAACAAGGATGGTTCGATAAACGGCTGTTCCACGCGACGAATATAGAAGGCAAACATCCCTAGCAGGAGAAAGCTCCCCGCCAGATACCCCCATTGGTATCCTGTCGTATACAGGGTAAACATCACCATCACAGCCGAAAGCAGCAAAGCGCCCTTCACATCCACTTTCCCTTTGCGAGAAGGCTCGTGCGGCAATACCCGCAGAAAGAAAGGAATGGAGACAAGCGTTACTACCGGGAGCAAAAAAAGGAATGACCAATGAATCGTGTCTGCCACGACACCTCCGATGACGGGGCCGATTCCCTCTCCCATAGCAACCATGGAGCCTACGATTCCAAATGCTTTCCCGCGATCTTCAGGTCCGATATAGCGGGCGATCATGACCATGATCATCGCGGGAACGGCCGATGCCCCTGCGCCTTGAATAAACCGGGCAGCAATGACAGCCGGAAATGAAAATGGCGCGAACAGACCGAGCAGCGATCCTCCGCTGTATATACACAAACCGATGACAAGCAGCCATTTGACGCCGTACATATCGGCCAGTCTGCCATAAATGGCCGAACCGATCCCGAAAGTAATGACAAAGCTGATCGTTACCCAGTTGGCGGTGGATGGCGGTATGCCAAATTGGTTGGCGATGTCCGGCAAGGATACGGTAAATACCGTTTCATTCAATACGCTGAAAAACCCTAGAAAGCCAAGCCACGCCAACACCGCTGGCAAATGGCCGATAGCTCTGGCGGGACCGGCAGCTTCCGCGCCCTCTGTTTGCAAACGATCCTGCTCGTTCCGTTCCTTGTCCACCAAAATGAAAACCCCTTCCCCATTTCAGGGGAAGCTCGCAGTTTACAGGGCAAGTTATGCGTCTTCCCCTTGAATTTGAGCCCTAACCATCATCGTGTACTTCATAAGAACGCCTCCTATGGATTATGTAGAAACCATTATACAAAAGGAATAGTCCGAATTCTAGGTATTTCCAATGAAAAACGAGCCTTGGCAATCACGCCCACAGGCTCGTTGATGTGGTGCAAGTTGGTCCTACGACATCATCCACTGAATGAGTGCAAAGGCCGCTGCTGCGAGACCTCCGGCGAGGGCTCTCCAAACAGCAATATTCTTCATCGCCATTCCCTCCCATCGGCAAGCTTTCCGCTCTTATTAGCTGCATGCCCGATTGGAGTTTAGTGTGCTCCTTTGCCGGTTGAGCTAATCCAATTTGCCCTGTCCTTGCGTCCAGCCAAGCGATGGGAACGCAGACAGAAAAGCAACGCGATCCCTCACAGATACAAGCACAGAACGGTGGCCGTCATCATCACGGCATAGCCGATCTCCGAGATTCCGACGACTTTTATGGACGGCTGCAGCCGGGGCGAAACGATCGCCCGGATCAAAAGCGCGCCGGCCGGCAATAGCAGCCAGGGCGAGAACAGCCAGGCCATCACGGCAATTTGAATGATATGATAGCAAACTGACAGCCAGTAAAACACTTTGTTCCGCTTCTCGCGGATCATCGTTTTGACGTAAAAGACCGTTCCCGCAAAGTAAAGAACACTCAGAGAGAACAGCGACAAAGCGACTCCCCAGTCGTTGCCCCCGCCGATTTTATAGGTGACAAAGACGATAGAGCTGAACAGAAGCACCGCCGCAAAATCGTTCGCAATCGCCCGCTCTTGATTTTTTCGCGCGTAGTAGCAGTTGATCAAGAAGAACGGCAGCAGCGACAGCGCGTACCAGCTCAATCCCGGCTTTGCCAGCAGCAACGCTCCGGCGAGCGGAGCGAGCAGCACACCATAGAGCATGAGCGGCTTTTTGTAACGGTCTTTCTTGCCGGTGCGAATCAACTGCAGCAGCGGAAAGGTAAACAGATACAGCAGCAGCCAGCCCAAAAACAAAGGGAGGTGAAAAATCACGGGAGCGGACGCAAACACGCCGAACAGAAACGGCACGATCAGCATCGCCCAGGCGCCGTGCTGGTTGGGGATGAACGCTCTCATTTCCGACGCTCTCCTTTCTTTTCCGATTGCACAAAAAATTGCTTACGTCGCTTGGCAAGTTTCTCCGGCATTAGCGCTAATGCCCTCATCATAAGCACAGTAAGGGTCGCTTTCCAGGTAATCGCCCGTTACGCCGTAGGCCCGGGCTCTTGAGCCTCCGCAGATTTCCTTGTATGGACAACGACCGCACTTTCCCTTGAGGAGAGACTTGTCCCGCAACTGCTTCATTACGGGCGCTTCCCGATAGATCTGCCTGAGAGAGCCCTCGCGAACATTTCCCGCCTTTACAGGAAGAAAACCGCTCGGGTAGACATCGCCGATGTGGCTGACAAAGACAAAGCCATCCCCGTCATTGACTCCTTTTGGGGCTCTGCCCAGCCAATCCGGACGCTTCTTCGTCCGCGCATCCCGAGGCATTGTCTCGCGCTGCCTGAGCTGGTTCCAGACACGGCGAAAATGAGGGGCTTCCGTCACTTTTACATCGTACGGCATTTGTTTGTTCACCTGGTACAGCCAGGTCATCACTTCTTCGTGCTGCTCCGGGGTGATCATGTCTGCTTTCATCCCTCTGCCGACCGGGACGAGAAAAAACAGACTCCACAATACAGCTCCCATCTCCCGGACGACCTCTGCAATCAATGGCAAGTCATGAAGGTTGTAGCGCGAGACTGTCGTATTGATCTGGATCGGTATCCCCAGCTCCTGCAAATAGCCGATGCCTCTCTGTGTCATTTCGTACGAGCCTGCCGTCCCGCGAAAGTGATCATGGACCTCGGCAGTCGATCCATCCAGGCTGAATGCCCACCGCGCCAGCCCCGCTTCCTTGGCGCGGCGCACTGCCTGAAAAGTGACCTTCGGCGTAGCGCTGGGGGTCATGGATACGGACAGACCCTTTTCCTGAACAGCGTACTCGGCCAGCTCAAACAAATCTCGGCGCATCAATGGATCCCCTCCCGTAAAAACGAGCAGCGGACGATCCATCTCCGCGATATCGTCAATCAGTCTTTTTCCTTCCTCAAACGTCAATTGCGCCGGATCCGATGCGTACTGCGCCTCAGCCCGGCAGTGCAGGCATTGCAAAGCACACGCTCTCGTCAGCTCCCAGACCACGATAAACGGACTTACAGCGTAATCACGTTCTTTCAACAAGCTCATCGCTCGCCCTCCTGTCCTGCCAATCAGCTTCAGCTGCTCTTATCGTAGCGAAACGGCCGACTGACAGGTGTGAGGAGCGTCACCATGCGTACAAAAAAAGCTGCCTTTTTCGCAGCCTGATTTGCTAAAAGCCATGCGAACGCAGGCCTGCACTTCTCCAATAGTACAGCAACATGAAAATCTGTTCTACTCCAATATTTCAACGACATGAAATCCGTTTTGTCCCAATATTTCAACCACCTGGAGTCTGTTTTTGTTCCGATATTGCACCTGCATGGATGCTGTCTGTACTGCTGCTCCTCCAGCACAAGCGACCGGCTTATGTAATGCAGCTTGCAGCTATTCGCCGCAATCCCGCAGTCAGCTCCTCCACGGACCTCGGCACCCGGGAAGAACCGATCTCTTCCCGCAGGGCGGCAGGCAACGCTTCCCACACATCGAAGACAGCAGGCGTACGAAGCTGCAGCCTCTCCAGAGTATCCCGCCGGGAGAAAACCGCCTCCGGCTCTCCTTCCAGGGCCAGCTTCCCTTTTTCCATGACCAGCACCCAGTCGGCCCAGGCAAATGCGAGGTCAATGTCATGCGTAGCCATCAGGATTGTCGTTCCGGCCGCATGGATGCGGTCCAGCTCCTGCACAAAATTTCTCGTCTGCTCTTGATCCAGATAGGCTGTCGGCTCGTCCAGCAGCAGCAGCTCCGGCTCCAGCACCATGACTCCGGCCAATGCCACACGCCGTTTCTGCCCTAGGCTGAGCCGGTGAATCG
This sequence comes from Brevibacillus borstelensis, assembly GCF_003710865.1. Lineage (GTDB taxonomy): Bacteria > Bacillota > Bacilli > Brevibacillales > Brevibacillaceae > Brevibacillus > Brevibacillus borstelensis. The sequence goes on from NZ_RHHO01000007.1 coordinate 85,879, forward strand.
GCGTTTCTGCCCATTCGGTCATCCCGAATGTTTCCATCGTGCGGTACACCTTTTCCCTGACAACGTCTTCCGGCAGCTTTTGATTGCATAGTCCGTAGGAGATATCCTCGGCAACCGTCGCGGCGATCAGTTGCTGCTCCGGGTCCTGAAACACCAGACCGATTTTTTGTTTCAGCTTGAGCAAATGAGCCCGGTCGTAGGAAACGGCCATCCCTTTCCACAGGACTTGGCCCAGATTCGGCCGAAAAATTCCGTTCGCATGCAGAAACATGGTGGACTTTCCGCAGCCATTGTGGCCCAATAGCACACACTTTTTTCCGGCAGGGACACCGAGAGAAAGTCCGTTGAGCGCCGGTTGGGAAGCTCCCGGATACGTGTAGTGAACGAATGAAAATCGCAATATGTCCAAGGCAGCTCTAGCTGTCTGTTCTGATGCATCTGCTTGTTCTGCTGCATCTGTCTGTTCTGCTGCATCTGTCGTCACTTCGAATGCCACTCGCGCCTCATCCTCCCATCCACCATTCCAGCATCGCCAGCAGGAGACATCCGGCTACCGCTTCCCATTCGTACCTTTTGGAACGCATATGGGAGGCATGGACCAGGACGCGGAAATCGTCCGTAAACCCTCTTGCCGTCATGCTGATGTACATCTGGCGGTAGCGTGCCATCGTGCGGATAAATAATTGAACGATCAGCCTGCCCGCATCCTTGAGTGTTCCCGCCGTGCCGCGGTGCCCTCCTCTGGCCTTTTGCGCCGTCCAGATTTGCTCGGCTGTCTCCAGAAGAACGAAGACAAAACGGTACATGATCATCATCAGATCAGTCAGAATGGAGGGGATGCCGATCCGGCGGAACACTTGCAAAACCTCGGCAAAGGGAACTGTAAAAAGAATAAAGGAAAAGCAGGAGAGCGCCGCCAGCGAGCGGGCGGCCAGGCTCATGACCCTGGACAGCCCCTCTGCCGTCACATAGACAACCCAGCTTCCCAACTGCCAGGATGCGATTGCATTGTCATCCCGTGTCCATTCCGCCAGTCTGGATGCCTCCAGGAGCAGCGCCGGGCTTCCGGCGAGCAGGAAGGCGACGGAGGCAGCCACCACGACAAAATAGATCCGCCATGGAGTGCGGGCATAGACGACGATCCAGACGCTCATCCAGACGAACAGAATGCCCTGGACAAGCGGGTGGCTGATCAGTGCCAACAGCAGCATGGCCAGCGAAAAGAGCAGCTTCTGTTCGGGCGGCAGCCTCTTCAGCCTGTTTTCGTAAGCGAGGGAGTCGATCCGTCCAATCATTCTTGCCTGTTTTTCAGCCGGCCCCGGTACAAGCCGATGGCATACCCGATCACGCCTGCTCCCAGAGCAGCCTGCAGGGCGAACAAGAGGCTTTCTGTCTCACCGCCGGGAGGTTCGAGCAAAGGCTGAAACCACGGCTCGTAGTCAGGAGCCACCTCCATGATCGCTTCCTCTGCCGCTCCATCGGCTCCGCCGAATTCCGAATCTTTTACGACCAGCAATGGCACCACCGCCAGTACCGCTGCCGCCAAAATGAGCAGCCAGTTCGTCCAACGCTTCATCTCTTACCCCTCCCTTTTCAGCAGCTTCAGCTGCGACAATTCTTGCGCGTTGTAGGCTTGAAGCCAATTCCACACGAGCACCGTCAGCAGTCCCTCGCTGATCGCCAGCGGCACCTGCGTCAAGGCAAATATCCCCGCAAACTTGACAAAGGAAGCCATAATCCCGCCAGAAGCAGCCGGGAATGCCAGCGCCAGTTGAACGGAAGTGACCAGATAGGTGCTGAGGTCAGCCAGCGCTGCCGCGAAAAAAATGCCGAGCTTCTGGCCACCTTTCTTTCTGGCCACCAGCCGATACACGCCATATGCGACGAACGGGCCAACAACCGCCATGGAAAACGCATTGGCGCCGAGTGTCGTCAAGCCCCCATGCGCGAGCAGCAGCGCCTGAAACAAGAGCACCAGACTGCCCAGTACAGACATGACCAGCGGACCAAACAAGATCGCGCCCAGCCCTGTTCCTGTGGGATGGGAGCTGCTGCCTGTCACGGACGGAATTTTCAGCGCGGACAGGACAAATGCAAAGGCTCCCGCTACCCCTAAAAGCAGCTTGAATTCGGGCTTCTCTTTGACAATGCGTTGAACCTGACGCAAGCCGAGGAAAAAGAAGGGCAGAAAAACAGCCCACCAAAACAGCGACCACCCTGCCGGCAAATACCCTTCCATAATATGCATGGCATGTCCGGTTTGTGGCGTATTGAACAGCAAGTAAACAAGAAATCCGGTTATCAGAAGACCACTGGCAACGGTGCGTCTACCCCTCATTCAGCAACACTCCTTACTCTGATTCTCTAAAGAACACACGCAAAAAAGCTCACCCGATTTGGATGAGCTTGGCACACGGCAACTAACGATACTGCGAACAGTCGTTTCGTTTGGGCTCACCTCTCCTTTCCTCGAAGGCTCATGGGTGTGGCAGCAAGGTAGGTCTCCTGGCTTCCGGATCAATACGCTCTTTTGCCTTCCCCGTCAAATCGACAAGTGGCTTTCGAAAAAAGAGCATTCCCCTGGTTACAGTGGCGGGACCGCTCGGGAGTTTCACCCGATTCCCTGTTACCCCTTACTATTCATAAGGGCACCTTGCTGCATTTTATTCTTTTCCAAAAATTCGCAGATGATTGTCTATTATATACGATGGGTTGCAAAAGAAAAAGGAGAACGTGCCAGTTCTCCCTTTTCTCTTTGGCAGTTGAAAGCTGCAAACCGCCAGATGCCGAAGCTGCTACTCTGAAAGCTGCAGACTGGCTCGCCTCCCAAGCTTTTATCACAAAATTACCGTGCATCTACGCCGACTGCTTCGCTAATGTGCGAAAAGCCGTCGCGCTTCAGGAATTGGAGCAGCTGCTTGTTGATCATTTTGACAATCCCCGGCCCCTGATACGCCATGCCTGAATAGACCTGGACGAGGCTGGCGCCGGCGCGAATCTTGCGGTACGCATCCTCTCCGGTAAAGATGCCGCCCACTCCGATGACCGGCACCTTGTCCCCGACTTCCTGATAAATCTCCTTGACCCAGGCGGTCGCTCTCGCTTCGAGCGGTTTTCCGCTCAAGCCGCCTGCCTCATTCGCTCTCGGATGGTCTTGCACAGGCTCGCGGGACAATGTCGTATTCGTCGCAATGATACCGGAGATTCCTTCTGCCACGGCAGCCTGCACGACGTCGCGCATCTGCTCGTCTGCCATATCGGGAGCCACCTTCAACAGGATCGGCTTCGCCTTGGCTCCCCGCGATTCCAGCTCGGAAGCCTTGTCCTTGACTGCGCGAATCAAGCTGCGCAAGCTCTCGGTCTCCTGCAAATCGCGCAAATTCGGTGTGTTTGGCGAACTGACATTGATGACAAAGTAATGGCCGTAGCTGTACAGCATGTCCAAACACTTGCTGTAATCGCTGGCGGCGTGTTCATTTGGCGTAATCTTGTTCTTGCCGATGTTGATCCCGATCGGAATATCGGCATAAGCGTAATCGATCAGATTTTGGGATGCCAAATATGCCCCCAGATTATTAAAGCCCATTCGGTTGATGATGGCGCCATGTTCCACTAATCTGAACAGCCGCGGCTTCGGATTGCCCGGCTGGCCTTGCGGCGTGATCGTCCCGACCTCGACAAAGCCAAAGCCGAGCGCTGCCAGGGCGTGGTACACCTCCGCATTTTTGTCAAAGCCCGCGGCGAGCCCAACCGGATTGGGAAACGTAATCCCCCAAAGCTTCGTCTCAAGCCGCTCGTCGCGCACCTGATACATCATCTTTAGAAGACTTTTGCCTGCCGCTGATTTTTCTGCCACTTTGAGGAGATGGACGGTTTTTTCATGCACTTCTTCCGCATCCATCTGAAACAGGAATTTCCGCACTAGCTGATACATCGCTGCACTCCTCACTGCTTTTTTCTGCCTAGTAGCATACCATATTTTTTCGTATGAGGCGCACAAAATGAAAGATTCTTTTTTTTCCAGTGGAAATACGGGTGCCGGGTAGACATTACATAACGCCTTTCCTTTTTGTACATAGTATGGACATCCTTTGAAAAAGGAGTGCACCGGTCCGTGAGAAACCCAACAGGATCTATTGGATTTTTGCAAGCTGTGATGATGATCATGTTGTCTGTCGGGATCACCACTCACGTAACGATCATTCCCCTCTTGCTAAGCAAAGCAGGCCGGGACGCCTGGATCAGCGTTCTGTTGGTAGCCATTCCCTTCATCGGATGGCTTTGGCTTCTTTTTCTCATCTGTCGCCGGATGAACAGGCAGTCGCTCTCCGATTGGCTGGAAGCCACCGTCGGACACGTCGGGAGCCGCCTTTTGCTTTTCCCGTTCATGCTTCTTTTGTACTTGATGGCATTCGTCAATTTGACCGACACGCAGACCTGGACAACCGTCAACTATTTGCCGAACACTCCGGAAATCGTAACGGGATTGGTCCTCGTCTTGCTTAGTGTAGCTGCCGCGTATGCCGGAATCCATTCGATCGCTATCGCCTCCGGGCTGCTATTGCCGTTCGTCGTCTTGTTCGGCTTTTTAGTCGGCTTTGGCAATATGCCCAAGAAGGATTACCATTTGCTTTTGCCCTTGTTTCAAAACGGAATGACTCCGGTTATAAATGGCATGCTCTATGCGGCTGGAGGCTTCCTGGAAATTGTCCTGATTCTGTTTTTGCAGCATCATCTGAGAACGGAAACGAAGTTCATGTACCTCTTAGTGCTCGGAGGGATTATCATCATTCTCACACTTAGCCCGCTGACTGGGGCTATCGCGGAATTCGGACCGGTAGAAGCGACCAGGCAGCGCTATCCTTCCTATGAGCAGTGGCGGCTGCTGACCATGGGCAGATACATCGAAAATCTCGAATTTCTTTCCATTTACCAGTGGCTGTCCGGGGCGTTCGTCCGCCTCTCTCTTTGTCTCTTTCTTGTGACCGAGCTGTTGCAAATCAGCAAACCAAAACAGCGCTTGGGGGTTCTCTCGTTTCTTGGCGCATCGATGCTCGCCCTGATGAGCTTGCCCTTTTCGGACATGCAGTTTCTCACCTTTTTATCGAGATGGTATTTTCCCATGTCGGCGATCATCGTCCTGGTGCTTACCATGGTTCTTGCCATCGTCGCCTTGGTCGCGGGAAAACAGCAGAAGGGACGTCATCATGAATCGTGAGCAAAAGCCGTTGCCGAGCTACCAATTGAGAAGCGAGCCTGCTCTCGGAGTTCTGGAAAATCCGGGCGAAGACGAACTGCGGCGAGCTTTTGCCCACTGCGCGGATGTCATGATCCAGTCGGTTTCATTAAGAGATGGCTCCGGATTCATTCTCGTTTATTGCGAGGGTCTGATCGATATCAAGCAGATGCAAGATACCATCCTGCCTGAGCTAAAAGAAATGGACGAAGGATCTGGGCTCGACGCTTTTCTCGCAGAACCTTTGCCTGCTGACTTTACGGAGTGGACAAAGCGGCTATTTGCCGGAGAGCTGTTGCTTTTTTGGCGTGGAAAGGGTGCGTATTCCTGCGGTCTTTCCAACCGCCCGCAGCGCTCGACGGAAGAAGCCAATACGGAGGTTTCGATCAAAGGACCCCGCGACGGCTTCGTCGAGGATCTATCGGCCAATGTCGCCCTGGTCCGCAAAAGGTTGAGGACCACTTCTTTGGCCTATGAATCCTTTACCTTGGGCACCAAGTCAAAAACTCGGGTGGCACTGCTTTATATGACTGACAAGGCTCCCGTAGAGCTTATCGGGCTTTTGAGAGAGCGCCTTGTCAAAAACGAATCGCTTGAGGTCGTAACCAGCGCCAATCTGGAAAAAACGATTACCGACAATCCCTACTCTATTTTTCCTTTGACCGACTACACGGGACGGCCCGATTACGTCACCTATCTGCTTTTGCAGGGAAAAGCCGCCATCCTGGCAGACAACTCTCCCATCGCCCTGCTTGTGCCCAGCAGCCTGCCGGAGCTGGTCAAGGCCCCTGAAGACGACCAATACCCCGTGGCCTATATTTGGCTGGAGCGGGTTTTGCGCCTGTTTGGCATCTGGCTGGCGATCTTTCTTCCCGGCTTTTGGGTGGCGCTGTCGGCATACAATGTCGAGCAATTTCCTTTTCAGCTTCTGGCCACCGTGAGTCAAGGCAGAAAGGGACTGCCCTTTTCTTCGCCGATCGAGATGCTGGGCATTCTCTTTGTTTTTGAATTCTTGCGCGAAGCCGGGGCACGCCTGCCCAAAAACGTCGGGCAAACGCTGGCGTTGGTAGGCGGGTTGATTATTGGGGACGCATCCATTCGGGCAGGGCTCACCTCTCCCTCCCAGCTGTTCATCGGCTCGCTGACGATCGTCGCCTCTTTTACGCTGGTAAACCAATCCCTGAGTGGCGCTGTCACGATCACCCGTTTTGCCGTCTTCCTGCTCAGTTCGATTCTTGGCATGTACGGTTTTGTCATCAGTGTCATCGGTACCGTGCTCTACCTGTCCACGCTTTCCTCTTTTGGACAGCCGTATGTCCTTAGCCGCTCCCCCATGATCTTTTCCGATCTGGCGCAGGTGCTTGTCCGCCCCTTGCTTTCTTTGATCACCAACAAAAAAAGATCCGACTGAGGGAGGAGGTTTCATGAAAACCGGGAGGAAGCTTTTCCCGCTTTTGCTGTGTCTGTTCTTGACGACCGGCTGCTGGGACCAAAAGGTCATTCAGAATATGGTGTATTTGACTGCCATCGGCATCGATTATACGGACGGCCAATACGTTTTTTACACGCAAACGGTGGATTTGGCCAGGGTCGCAAAACAAGAGACCCAGGCAGACGAAAGGGAAGCCCCTGCCGTAATCGCCGTAGGCAGAGGAGATACGCCTCAATCGGCCATCGACAACCTGATCAAAAATGCCCAGATCCCGACATTCACCGGATTTGTTTCTTCGCTGATCTTTCACGAACGAATACTGGAAAAGGGGATTCTTCCGGTCTACGATATTTTGAACCGCTCTGGCCTTCTCCGATATACCAAGTGGGTTTTCGGAACACACGACAAGCTGGAGGAGGTACTGAGTGTACAGCCTGTTTTGGGCTTTTCTCCCGAATCCACCTTGCTTCATCAGCCCGTGGATGTTTACAAGCAGCGCTCTTTTATCCAGCCGATCCGCTTTCACGAATTCATCTCCGAATACTGGGAGCCTGCGAATACGATCTTGCTCCCCTCGATCACCGTCGTGAAGAACAAATGGAAAATGGACTCTCAATTTATTACACGCCTGTCGCTCAACGGCGTATTTGCCATCCATCACGGAAAGCTTAACGGCTTCTTTCCCGAAGACGAGTTGCTCGGCTTGCGCTGGCTTACTCCCAGAACCCAGAGTGCCGGAATCGTCATCCGAAAAAACGGCAAGTCGGTCGCGACAGTCCGCTTGCAGCGCCCGGATGTCGTCATTCGCCCGAAAAAGACCAAAGGTCCTGTTCGTTTTGATATATCCATCAGAGTAAAAGGGTACATCCGGGAGTTGATGGAAGACAATCCGTCTTCGTTTATCCGGAAGGAATCGGAGAAGGAAATAGAGCGGCAGATACGGGGAGCTTTTGAGAAAAGCCTGCGTTCGGGGGTTGATCTGCTGCGGCTGGAATACGTTTTGTTCCGTGAGGATTATCAAAGGTGGAAGCAAATGCCCAAATCCCAAGCGTTCCCCTTTCAAGCAAACGCCCTGGCAAAAGTCGAGGTCAACGTCGATCTCGCGGATTCGGGCAAGATGAAGCTGGATTGGTATGACTATCCCCGGTTGATCGAGCAGAACTAATAACTGCCCGCCCCGATCGGCAGGGCAGGCAGTTGATCTGCATGTGTATGAAAAGGGCAAGCCTTAGTTTTTCACCAAAAGCACTTCTTCAAGCGCTACATACGGCAGGTTGTGAGCTTCTGCAACTGCCTTGTAGGTTACTTTTCCGTCGATGACGTTTACGCCTTTCGACAGCGGACGATTGTCCAGGACCGCTTGACGGTAGCCTTTGTTCGCCAACTGCACCGCATACGGCACGGTCACGTTGGTCAGTGCCAGCGTGGATGTGCGGGCTACAGCACCCGGCATGTTTGCAACGGAGTAGTGAATGACGCCGTGTTTTTCGTAAGTCGGATTGTCATGTGTAGAGATGCGGTCACAGGTCTCGATGGAGCCGCCTTGGTCGATTGCTACGTCTACGATCACGGAACCAGGAGCCATGGTTTTTACCATTTCCTCCGTTACCAGACGAGGCGCACGCGCACCCGGGATCAGGACAGCGCCTACGAGGAGATCCGCTTTTTTCACGGCATTCGCAATGTTGAAGGAGTTCGACATCAGTGTTTGCACGCGACCTTGGAACAAGTCGTCCAACTGACGCAGACGGTCCGCGCTCACATCGAGGATCGTTACGTTCGCACCCAGACCGAGTGCCATCTTCGCAGCGTTGGTACCTACGATACCGCCGCCGATTACGACGACTTCACCTTTCGGCACGCCTGGTACGCCACCCAAAAGCACGCCTTTGCCGCCATATGGCTTTTCCAGGAATTGAGCGCCGATTTGCACGGACATGCGTCCAGCCACTTCAGACATTGGCATCAGGAGGGGCAGAGCGCCGTTGTCCAACTGAATGGTCTCATACGCGATGGCTACCACTTTTTTCTCTACCAGAGCACGCGTCAGTTCCGGTTCTGGAGCGAGGTGCAGGTAAGTAAACAGGATTTGGCCTTCACGGAAAAAGCCGTATTCGCTCGGAAGCGGTTCTTTTACTTTCATCACCATATCGGCTGCCCAAGCTTCTGCTGCCGTGGCTACGATTTCCGCGCCCACTGCGGTGTAATCTTCATTGGTAAAGCCGCTGCCGAGTCCAGCACTGTTTTCGATCCGGACCGAATGGCCGTTTTGCACGAGTGCTGCTACACCTGCTGGCGTAATGGCCACGCGGTTTTCATTGTTTTTAATCTCTTTGGGAATCCCTACAATCATCGTATAAGTCCTCCTTTTGCAAACGCCGAATGACGAGATTACCTACATTGTACAGCGTTTACAAACCGATTTTCCTTGGGGATTCCCTTAATCTTGCCTTCCTTTTATTTGTGAAAATCCACAAACGAACTACCGTTCGCTGTTTAATTTGTCCAGCTTCAACTCCAGGTAGAGCGCCACCCGCTGATTCATGTCTTCGAGATCGACCTGCATGATCTCTTCGATTCTCTTCAATCGATAGCTAAGCGTATTGATATGGATATGCAGCCGATTGGCGGTAATGTTCACCTTTCCGGCAGCATCCAGATACGTTTCCAGCGTTTCCGTCATCGCGGTCTGATTTTCCGCGTCATACTGCTTCAGCCTGGCGAGCCTTTCATTTTCGTACCCCTGTTCCTCGTCCCATTGCTTCAGCTTGAGCAGATACCGGTAGATCCCCAGCTCGCGATAGCCGTGGATGCCCGCGGTTTCTTGCGGAAACAGCCGCTTGATCTTGACCGCATGCAAGGCTTCCCGGTAGCTTTTCACGAGATCGGCGTAGGCTTTGTAGCTGCGGCCGTAGCCTGCCGTCACCTGCCCCTCGCTTACGTGCGATTCCAGTTTTCCCAAGGAATCGGCCAGGAATTGCTTCACCTTTCGAACCAGCGCCTCATCCTGCTGTTTTCCTGCCCCGGCCTGTCCGATCAACAGGACGATTTGGTTGCCATCCACGACCCAGAGCAGCTTGTCTCTCATCAAAAGCGGGTACAGATACTGCTCCAGGCGCGTCCCCGCCGCCTCAATGATACAGATCAGATACGGCGTGGACAGCTGCAATTGCAAACTTTCCGCCTTCTGGCGAATGAGCGTGTCGCTGCTGTGGTTTCCGAGCAGCAGCTCCCACAAAAATTCTTTGCGCCGTTGCTCCTCCGCCTTCCGCTTGCCCTGCCTTTGAACAAGCCGGGAGACGGCAGCCCGTGCCGCTTGGCGCAAGATGTCGTCGTCTTCCTCCGTGATCGGCCGATTGACCTCGATCGCCCATATATACCCCAGGACCTCGCTCCCTTTGCGAATGGCGATGGCTACCCGCTTGCCCAGCCCGACCTCGTCCTTTGCCGGGATGTGCACAGGCTCATCCTTGGTCAGCAGCTCCTGAAACACGCCGTCTTTCCACAGCCGGGTCAGCACCTTCTCAGGCACGCGCCGGCCCATGATCGTCGACCACCTGGCCTGATCGGTGCTCTCGCTGTGAGAGCTGTAGGCGATCAGCTTGTGGTCGGCATCCTCAATTGTGATCGGGTTCTGCAGCAGCTCGCCGATGACATCAGCCAGCTCGTCGATATCGGCATGCTGAAATTGTTGGAAAACATTCGGTTGGTTTGACACGGCTCCACCCTCTTAACGCTCGTGTATTGCTATTTGTTTATTATAACGAAAAGACGTCCCGGTTCGTATCAAAAGTGAACGAAAAAAGCCGCTCCCGCAAACGAGAGCAGCTTTTCATACATTTACACCAGACGGGAAATCGCGTCCAGAATCTGTTCCTTTTGAAAGGGTTTGACCAAAAAGTCGCGGGCACCATTTTTCATTGCTTCCAATACTTTTTGCCGATGGCCGATAGCAGAGCAGATGAGTACCTTTGCTTCCTGGTCGATGGCCAGAATCTCACGCATCGCTTCGATTCCCTGCATTTCCGGCATGGTAATGTCCATCGTGACGACGTCAGGCTTCAGTTCCTTGTACTTTTCAATGGCCTCCACACCGTTGGCCGCCTCTCCGCACACCTCGTGCTTCCCGGCTACCATGTCGGCCAGCATTTTCCTCATAAACGCCGCATCGTCTACAATCAACAAACGGGCCACGTAGTTTTCCCCCTTGAATTGTCTCGCACTTATCCTTTAACTTTTACAAAAAATCAGAGACTTGTCCACGAGAGAAAATGGCTATTTTTGTCGAACGTACAGTTTGCGATCCGGCTGGGTTCCCTCAGGGAAAATGCAGATGAAACACGAGGAGCAGCGGGCTTTTTGACTCTCCTTCTACTCCGCTAAAAAGCCGACGGACCGTTCGGTTTCTCCTGTCTGGACGGAAGGGCTGCTTGGTTTTGGATGTGGGGTCGTCTCGCCAATCTCGGGAAGATCTACCTGCCTGATTTCATCGGGAATGTCGATTTGGGGAATTTCAATCAGATCTTTTTCCACCTGCCGCACCTCTCTTTTTTGTCTTTCGTAATTGCTCACGGTTATCATTCCCTGCCGTCCACTCCCCCATTCCTCTTTCGCATGATCACGCGCCAGTTGGACATAATGTAAAAGGCGAACTGCCGAATTGTTTGCGCACGTCTATTCCATTTACTGGAGGGTATGCAGATGAACAATCGTCATCAATACGATCTGGGACAAGCTCACCAACAATATGCCCACCTGCACCGGAGCCACGCTCAGGCTCACCAGCAGCAAGCGATGTACCATCACCAGCAGGCCGAAATGCACCAGCGAAACGCCCACGCCTACTCGATGCAACAAGGTCAGGGCCATATGATGTATCCGAATCAGCCTGCCTACAACGAGAAAAACACCGCGTACAACGACCAGGTTTCCCCGGCCGCCCTGGTTTTCCGCGGTCACATTTCTCCTGAGGCGATTCAATCGCTCAGCCAGTACCAAAACCCGTATGCCACTCCAGCCAACCCTGCCCTGTCGCAGCATGCGGCTCACGCGGTTGAGAATCAACGCGCTCTGCAAAGCGGCTATCGTTTCTAAATCGGTTTTCTGTAATTCAAAAGGAGGTCTGTACTCTAGGAGTACAGGCCTCCTCTTTTTTCCTGCGGGAGGATTTTTGTCTCATTTTGTAGAAATGTGTCCAATTACGTTTTCATTTTTGTGGAGGAGACACTCATGCCCAAGCTTCAACCGTTTCCCGCTTTGTTTGCCTGCCTGGTGATCGGGTTGCTTTTGCTGAATACAAGTCAATTTTTGACCAGTATGAAGCATATACGGCAAATGGAGGAAAAAGGAGTGCCTGGCCATCGGCTGCACGTCGCCCTGATGCTGGAAGGTCCCACCTACGACCAGGGGTGGAACAGCAGCGCCCTTGAAAGCTTGACAGAGCTGCAGAAGCAATATGGGTTCTCACTGGAAGTAGCAAGCAATCTGGACCCTGAAAAGATTACAGCGGCCGCCGAGCAGTACGCCTCCAATGGCTATGATCTCATATTCGGACATGGTGTCATTTTTTCCGAACCTTTTACAAAAGTGGCTCCGTTTTATCCGGAGACCCGTTTTGTTTCCTTTAACGGAGAAGCTCCACACTCCAACCAGACCACCATCCGCTACGATATGTGGCCCGCAGGATACCTGGTAGGAAAGCTCGCCGCGCAGATGACCCGTACGCGAAAGGTCGGCTATATCATCGCGGACAAGCCCACCGAATACGATCAATTGAATGGCTTCACACAAGCAGTCAAAGACACGAGCGGAAAAACAAAAGTGATCGTCGGCAAGGTTAGCGATTTCAATGACATCGCAGGAGCCACCAAGGCGGCAAAAGAGATGATCTCCAAAGGGGTCGACGTGGTCTACACCACGGGGGACAGCTTGAATCTGGCCGTCATTACCGAAGCGCAGCGTGCCAATATCTACGCGATCGGCTACATCGCTGATCAACGCTACATCGCACCCAATCACGTAATCGCGTCGATGATTCAGGACGTTCGACAATGCTATCGGACGGTCATGTCTCAATTTACTGCCGGAAAATTGCCTTCGGGCAGCGTTACCTACGGGCTGAAAGAAGGAGTAAACCGTCTGAGCTCGTTTGGACCCATGGTTCCCAAAGAAATACGCGAAGAAATCAAGCGGGAGCTGGACAAGTTGATTCAGCGCCGCTAGATGTTTGGAGGATAGACATGATGTCTCCGTTTCGCAGCTTAGGTTTTCAGAAGAAAATCATGCTCAGCTACTTGGTCATGATGCTGCTGATCGGGTGTGTAACGACCTTGTTCAGCTACCAGATGACCAAGGTGACATCCGATGAGATGCATCTGACCCAAAATGTTCTTCCTCAGGCCAGTGCTCTTTTGGATGTGAAAAACCAGCTCTACCTGAAGACATATGCCTTGAAAATGTACACCTTGACGCGACAGCCATCTTTCCTTGATCAATACTACACAAATCTTGTCAACAGTGCCCGGTTCTCCTCTGTTCCCAAAACGGAAGAAAACGGTGAGCTGCTCACGGTCATCGATTTGATCTCGCAGCTCGATTTCATCTTCTTGAACAAAATCAATCCCCTGCTGCAAGCAGGCAACGTAACGGCTGTCAGCTATGTACTTGAGACAGACGTGCAGCCAAAAATCAACGAATTGGAACGGCATCTGACCTATTCCCTCAACCGCCTGGAGTACCAGACGAACAAGGAATTTCAGAAAACGAATGAGACCTTGAAGGTTTCCCTGATCCTGACGTACAGCGTATCTGTCGCTTCTATTTTATTCGGACTGTTTTGCACGTTTTACTTCCGAAGAGAGCTGCTGCGTCCAATCCGGTCTTTGATCGAACAAGTCCGGGAAGTGTCCAAAGGAACATTCGGCCAGCAGATTGTCTACGACACCAAAGATGAATTTCATGAACTGGCGCAGGAGTTTAACAAAATGTCGACCAGCATTGCCCGACTGTTCCAGCAGGACGAAGCCCGCAGACAGGTGCTGGAGGAAGAAAAGAATGTCAGAGAGCAGATTCTCAACTCCCTCCCGGTCGGCGTCATTACCCGCCATTTTCATTCGGAATGGGTACACATCAACCAAAAAGCAAAAGAACTCGTCCGCCTGGATTCCAGTCATTTCCCCATGACCAAAGACCCCGACCTCTGGAGTGGCGGACCGGGGGAGCAGACACCCTGGTTTGAAAATCGGAAAATCTCGCTCTATCGCGAGAATGAAACGCCATTTACTGCGCTTGTCTCCTACGTGCCGCTGCGGAATCAGCACGACCAGGAAGCTGGATGGATGGTCGCTTTTTCTGACATCACCGAACAAGAGCAAGTCCAGGATTACCTTCACCAGTCGGAAAAACTGGCGATGGTCGGCCAGCTGGCCGCAGGCGCTGCCCACGAAATTCGCAACCCGCTGACTGTGATCTACGGGTTTATTCAATTGCTCCAGCAAAGGCTGCCTGAGGAAGAAAGAGACCGCCACTACCTCCCTTTGATCTTGCAGGAAATCGAACGGGTCAATCATATCGTGACAGAGCTTTTGATGCTCTCCAAGCCGTCGGAGCCCAACTATCGCGAGGTGTCGCTGACAGAGGTGCTGCACTCCATCCTGCCGTTGATGAAGGGCGAAGCTGCCCTGCACGGAATTGAAATCGTCGACCTGCTGGAAAAAGATACGCGGCTGGAGGTTGACGTCGAGCAGCTCAAGCAGATTTTGCTCAACCTGATGAAGAACAGCATCGAGGCGATGAAGCACGGGGGATCGCTCTGCATCGGAAGCAAGGTGATTGATTCGACTGTCCAAATCCGCGTGGCCGACACCGGTTCGGGCATTCCTCCCGAGCATCTGGTACGCATCTTTGATCCTTTCTTCTCCCTCAAGGAAGAGGGAACGGGACTTGGCTTGCCCATCTCCCGCCGCATGGTTGAAAACCACGGCGGGAGCATGCAGATCTTCAGCGAGCCGGGCAAGGGAACAGAAATTGTCATTTCCCTGCCGCTCTGCCGCCATGGACGCGCTTAGGCCCGAGGAGCTGCCAGCCAGTCAAACATCCGCCTCGTGTACGCCTCCAGTACTTCTCCTTTGAACAAGTGGCTGGCACCCTCCGCCAGCCACAGCTCATGGGGCTTTCCGTTTGCTTTCAGCGCATCGGCCAGGCGCCGGGCGTGCTCAACTCCGACATTCCCATCTTCTGTACCGTGGATGATCAATACCGGACAGCTAATTTCCGCTGCGCGAAAAATCGGCGAGCGCCATCTGTAGGCCTCTTCCTGCTTGCGTGGGTGGCCGACCACACGGCGAAGCATTCTCCTTAAATCAATGCGCTCCTCGTACGTCAAAAACAGATCGGATACACCTCCCCACACAACCGCAGAGCGCAGACCTGGGCACTCGATCGCCGCCAGAAGCGCCATAATTCCGCCTCGTGAAAAGCCATAGACGCTGATCCTCCCGCTGTCTACACCGGGCATCCGGCAGAGCAGCTCATAAGCGGAAAAGACATCGTGCCGATCCTCACCGCCAAACTCGTCTCGCCCCTCTCCTCCTTCATTGCCCCGATAGTGAGGGGCAAGCACGACATAGCCAAACGAGGCCATCTGGCTAATCCGCTCCGGCCGGACCTTGCCCACCCCCTTGATGCCCCCGCGGCAATAAAGCAGCGCGGGCAGGCATTCCCCCAACTGGGCATCGGGCACAGCGAGCGCCGCTTTGACCAGAAGTCCCTGACTGTAATAGCTGACTGTGTAGAGACGGACACCGGGCTCAACAGAAAGCTCCGGGACAGCTTCTACAAACGGCTCCAAATAGTTGCAGGCGGTTTCTGCTTCCACTTTACTCTCCCTCTCCTTTCTGATCCTCGAAGCTGGCGTCAGCCCCGATCAAATCAGCCAAAGACTGCGACAACCATTTCTTATATACTGTCTGCTGGGGACCTCTTTAGATTCCCCAATCGAGTAGGAGGGGGCG
>NZ_RHHO01000070.1 GCF_003710865.1 Brevibacillus borstelensis
CTCTGGGCCAAGCGCTTGCAAAGTACTAGTCTCTTCATCGCGTTCCTTGTTTGTTATCTTCTATTGTTAACTGTACTACAGGTTCTATACCTGTGTAAAGATCGTGAAAAAAACCGGCACCATTATCGGTACCGGTTTTGGACATGCATCTTTTACGGACAATCAGCCGCGGTATTCCTTCACCATGTCGACGAAGTATTGATGCAGCCGTGCATCCTCCGTCAACTCCGGATGGAATGCTGCCGCCAAATAATGTCCTTGCCGAGCAGCCACGATCTTTTCTTCATACTTGGCAAGTACCTGACCGGCTTCGCCTACTTCCATGATATACGGCGCGCGGATGAAAACGGCTGGATAATCCGCCGCTACTCCTGCGACCGGAAGCTCGACCTCAAAGCTTTCCTTTTGGCGGCCAAAGGCATTGCGCTCCACCTTGATATCCATCAATCCGAGATGGCAGTCGTCTTGGCCGTTTATGCGTTTGGCGAGCAAAATCGCTCCCGCACATGTACCGAATATCGGTTTTCTTGCTTGGCCAAACTCGCGCAGCGCTTCGATAAAACCGTATTTATGCATCAGCTTGCTGATGGTCGTGCTCTCTCCGCCGGGAATGACCAATCCGTCCAGATCTTCAAGCTCGTCCACCTTTTTAACTGCAACTGCCGTCGCACCTGCTGCCTCCAGCATGCGGATATGCTCAGCGACAGCTCCCTGCAAGGAAAGAACGCCAATTTTCATGATCGGTCACCTTACCATCCGCGCTCTTGCATGCGGTCTGCTTCACGCAGCTTGGAGATTTCCAGACCCGGCATAGCTGTACCCAGTCCTTTGGAGACGCGGGCAATCAGTTCATAGTCAGTGTAGTGTGTGGTTGCTTCTACGATCGCGCGAGCAAATTTCTCCGGATTTTCCGATTT
>NZ_RHHO01000071.1 GCF_003710865.1 Brevibacillus borstelensis
TGCGGTACGAAACGTTGTCGTTAAAGAGATCAACAACGCACAAGGACAGAAAAGGCTTGTCGCCTATGTGGTTCCGAACAAGGAAGCGGTTGCAAATCTTGAGACCGGTGCTGACCGGGATCTGGCTAAGCGTGAGGAGATTAAATTGCAGCAACTAGGCCTACGTACGTTCGCATCGGATGTAAAGCGGATCTCACTTGGCGGTGGGCTGATCGATGAAGAGAGATTCCGTACCCGAGTAAGTCATCGCAAGTTCGACTCCGCCCCGGTGACGCTTGAACAATTAAGTGCATCTCTTGGCTGCTTACGCCAAGCGACAATTCAGGGCAAACCGAAATACCTTTACGCTTCGGCAGGTACGCTCTATCCGGTGCAGACCTATTTGTCCGTCACTGAAGGGCGTGTGCAGGGGCTCACTGGGGGAACCTACTACTACGATCCGGTTGATCATTCCCTAGTACTTCTGAACGCAAACGCGGTTATCGATGTGAACGTTCATGCACCAGCCAACCGTGGATGGTTGAAAGATGCGGCCTTCACCGTATACTTCATTGGTCGAATGAAGGCAATTGAGCCACTCTACGGACGTTTGGCGCGAGATTTCTCGCTGCTGGAAGCGGGACTGATGACGCAATTGATGGAAGACACGGCACGTCAGCATAACATCGGCTTCTGTCAGATTGGCCAGTTCGACTTTGACCAAGTCCGTGAGCTTTTCGATCTGGAGGAGTCCCACGTTCTCCTGCACAGCATGGCTGGAGGGATCACTGCTAAAGAACAAGAGCAGGGTGTTACCCTCAGTGACATGAAGACCAATCAACTGACTGCGGAGCTGAGAGGTTTTCTTGAGAAGAAACTGCCAGGGTACATGATTCCAACTTTCTTCCTGTACCTTGAAGTTCTTCCGCTTACCGCAAATGGCAAGGTCGATATAAAGGCTCTTCCAGAACCAGACGATCTAGATGGTCATAACAAACATGTTGGCTATGTCCCCCCGGAGTCGGAGCTTGAGAAGCAAATCGCAGTAATACTTCAGCAAGAGCTCGGTCTGGAGAGGGTAGGGATCCACGACAACTTTTTCGATCTTGGGGCCAATTCCTTGACAATGGTGAGGACTCACCGTCGTCTGCAGACCCTGATCGGGAGTACCTTCCCGCTAGTTCACTTGTTTAGACATCCGTCGATTCATCTCTTGGCTGAGTCTATTACAAAGATGAAATACGACATTTCGTCCATGATTGATGATGCTGAAACCCAAGAGAGGGCCAAGAAGCGTCGTGAATCCAGAGGACGTGGGGGTAGGCGTCGAGAATAGTTCAATGCACTTCCAAGAGACAGAAATATTACTTTGATTTTCAGATTCGCCCCACAGACGTGTCTTCATTGCGGATGTAGGGTTTTTTTACCCAGAGGGGAGAAAGGGGAAGAAAGATGAGTCACCGCGACGTTGGCATCGTGGACGATTTGGAAATCGCGATTATTGGGATGTCGGGACGGTTTCCGGGAGCAAAAAATATCGATCAGTTTTGGGATAATCTCAAGAACAGTGTAGAATCGATAACCTTTTTTACCGACGACGAGCTTCTGAATGCAGGGGTGGCGAAGGAACTTTTGTCGAATCCTAAGTTTGTAAAAGCAGGTGCGCTTTTGGGGGATGTTGATCGATTTGACGCATCCTTTTTCGGATTCTCCCCACGTGAAGCAGAGATACTCGATCCGCAGCAACGAATTTTACTCGAAGGCGCTTGGGAGGCTTTGGAGAATGCGGGGTATGATCCCGAAACGTATCAAGGTCTGATTGGAGTCTATGTAGGAGCTGGTCTCAACACTTACATGCTGAATCTTCTGGGCGACCGGCAGGTTCTGGAGTCGAACAGTAGCCTGCAGCTAGCTTTGGCCAACGACAAAGATTATCTGGCCACCCGCATTTCCTACAAACTAAATCTCAAAGGATCAAGCATCACTGTACAGACGGCGTGTTCCACGTCGCTGGTGGCTGTTCACATGGCCTGCCAAAGTTTGCTGAACTACGATACGGACATTGCTCTTGCCGGTGGCGTCTCCGTTCGTGTCCCGCACCGTGGTGGTTATCTTTACGATGAAGGCAGCATTCTCTCGCCCGATGGTCATTGCCGTGCGTTTGATGAGAAAGCCAATGGAACGGTCTTTGGCAACGGCATGGGGTTGGTAGTGTTGAAGCGCTTAAAGCACGCGCTGGAGGATGGGGACTACATTCATGCGGTTATAAAAGGATCCGCCATTAACAATGATGGTTCCGTAAAAGTTGGTTTCACGGCCCCCAGTGTAGAAGGTCAGGCCAAGGTGATTGCCGATGCTCTAAGTGTCGCCGGTATCGACAAGGAGTCGATTAGCTATATTGAAACTCACGGTACAGGAACTGCCCTCGGCGACCCTATCGAGATCGAGGCACTCCAGGAAGTGTTCGGCCGTACTGCGGGTATAATCAAAATAGGCTCTGTGAAAACAAACATCGGTCACCTCGACACGGCCGCTGGTGTCACTGGCTTAATCAAGACAGTGATGGCTCTAAAGCACAAACAGATTCCGGCCTCGCTGAACTTCCAGAAACCAAATCCGCAGATCCAATTCTCAAACACTCCGTTCGAAGTTAACACTCGTCTGATTCCGTGGGAACCGAAGGCTGGGGTTCGCCGAGCAGGTGTTTCTTCTTTTGGCATGGGGGGGACTAACGCTCACGTAATCGTAGAGGAAGCTCCAGTGCGTTCATCTGAACCTTCCAAGCGCCCGTATCAGTTGATATTACTCTCGGCCAAGACGGGTTCGGCGCTCGGTGAAGCTACGGACAACCTAGTTCGGCACTTGAAAACGAGCCCGGTTATCAACCTTGCTGACGTAGCGTATACTACGGCGGTCGGCCGCCGTTCGTTCACGCACCGCCGCTTCGTAGTGGCACGCGATGCTGTTCATACGGCCGAGATGCTGGAGGCGCTCGAGCCCCTCCATGTTCAGGATGGTATGGTTGAACGGAGGAATCGTCCGGTCGTATTCATGTTTTCAGGACAGGGTTCGCAGTATGTAAACATGGCAAAAGAACTCTATGAATCGGAACCAGTCTTCCGTGAGGTGGTGGATTATTGCAGTGAATACTTGAAACCATTGCTAGACTTTGACTTACGGGATGTGTTGTATCCACACCCAGGTCAGGAACAAGAATCGACCCACCGTCTAACAGAGACGGTGATTGCCCAGCCGGCCCTGTTTGTCACCGAGTACGCGCTGGCGAAGCTCTTCCGGGAATGGGGCATTGAGCCGAGTGCCATGATCGGGCATAGTGTTGGCGAGTTTGTGGCTGCCTGTTTGGCGGGCGTGTTCTCGTTGGAGGACGGCCTTACCCTGATTACGACGCGGGGTCGCTTGATGCAGAAAATGGAGTCCGGTTCAATGTTAGTGGTCGGTCTTTCAGAAACGGAACTAACCGTTGAACTGGAAGGATCTGGGGTGGATATCGCCGCTGTCAACGGATCGCAGCTTTGTGTAGTGTCCGGATCGACCGAAGCCGTAGAAGCGTTGGCCACTCGTCTTACAGCACAAGGCCGTTACGTCTCACGACTTCACACGTCGCACGCTTTCCACTCTTCAATGATGGATGCAATCTTAGAAGAGTTCGCTTCTGAGGTAGGCAAAATCCAGTTGAACAAGCCAGACATTCCATATATTTCCAATGTGACCGGCACATGGATTACTGAGGAGCAGGCCATTGATCCGCTGTATTATGCGAAGCACCTCCGAACCACCGTGCGTTTTGGGGATGGTCTCCAAGTTCTGCTTCGAAGCGGAGATTACGTCCTGCTTGAAATAGGACCCGGGGAGACACTAACAAAGATCGCAAAACGATCAGCCGAACGGGGACGTATCATCCTTTCAACCCTTCGTCCGCCAACTGCCAATGTATCTGATTACCAGTACTTGTTCAAGGCAGTTGGTAGCTTGTGGGTTGCCGGTACGTCTATCTCCTGGAAAGGGTTCTATGGACACGAGAAGCGCCACCGTGTTCCCTTGCCAACGTATCCATTCGAGCGCCAGCGTTATTGGATTGATGTCAATCCGAATAACGAGTACGTGAAGGTGGAGAAAGGCAAAAAAGCCAACATTAAAGATTGGTTTTACCGTCCAGTATGGAAGCGGGCACTGCCATTAAAAGTAACAACGAGGACTGATTTGAAACTCTTCCTTCTGTTCGGTGACGAGCGTCACGTCACCAGACTCCTAGCCGAGCGCTTAACGGGGGACGGATACCGGGTCCTGACCGTCATTCCGGGGGAGGAGTTCGCGCAAATAGATGAATGCACGTATGTGATGAACCCGAAGAGTTACAACCACTACTATCGTCTGATCAAATATTTGTCAGAGCAGGGGCAGCTTCCCGAGGCTATTGTGCACATGTGGACATTCATGGTGCCTCCAGAAATAGACAGCCTAGGAGTCGGGCAGGAGTTGGGGTTTAACAGCCTGCTATACCTCGCTCAGGCAATCGGCAATGCGGGCATTTCCGATAATATCGAAATCTCCATCCTGACTGATGCACTCTTTGACATCACAGGCTCTGAGCGTCTTGTACCGGAGAAAGCACTTCTGATCGGACCGGCCAAGGTCATTCATCAGGAAATCCGTAACCTGAAGTGCCGTGTACTTGATATGGAAATACCAGACAACATAAGTGACGGATCGGAGGAGCGATGGATTCAAAACCTGGTGACCGAATTGACCGTTCCAATCAATGACCGGGTGGTCGCTTACCGTGGAACGAACCGTTGGCTGCAATCCTTCGAACCGTTTCCGATGGACGGAAATGATGGGGATCTGCCATTACGTAAAAAAGGTACTTATCTGATCACGGGCGGTTTGGGAGGTATCGGCCTCTTGTTCGCCGAGTATCTAGCACGCACAGTTCAGGCCAACTTAGTACTTCTCAGTCGAAGCGGTTTGCCGCCCCGGGAGACATGGCATGCGTTGTTAAACGAGCCAAATGTTGATGAAGACCTGACAAAGAAGATTCAGTCAGTGCTTGCGTTGGAAGAGCTGGGGTCAGAGGTGCAGGTGGTCACAGCCAACGTGACCGACCGAGTCACCCTCAAGCGAGCCCTTGAGCAGGTGGAGCAGCGCTTCGGGAAGGTGAACGGTGTTTTCCATGCCGCAGGTGTGCCGGGCAGAGGCCTTTTGGCGCTGAAAACGCCGGAAGTCGCCCAAGGGGTGCTGGCTCCGAAGGTAAACGGCACCCTCTTATTAAACGAACTGCTCGATATGAGGAACCTTGACTTCTTCATCCTCTTCTCGTCGATCCTTTCGATCACAGGCGGTCTAGGCCAGGTTGACTATACGGCGGCCAATGCGTTCCTTGATGCGTTCGCACACATGAGCCATGCCCGCCACGGTATGCCGGTTATGGCGATAGACTGGGATTCATGGCAGATTGATTCATGGCAAGAAGCAGCGATGGCGTCGATGCCGGAGATTCAGGCGCAGATCAAGGAGTTGCGCAATCGGTATGGCATCAAGGGAGAAGAAGGCGTCAAGGTGATGGAGATCGCATTGCGTAATTTGATGCCGCAAGTGGTTGTATCGACAAAAGACCTGGCAACGACTATTGATAAGCATGCTTTCTACACCGAGATTGCTATCGACAAGGAGAGCAGTTCTAACCGAGTTTATTCCCGCCAACTGGAAGAAAGCACCTATGTCGCGCCACGAAATGAGGTGGAGGAGACCGTAGCGTCGATCTGGCAGGAGGTACTGGGCATCGAGAAGATCGGGGTGAAAGACAATTTCATCGACCTAGGTGGACACTCCCTCTTGGCCGCACAGTTGATCTCCCGTATGCGGGAAGCGTTTCAAGTTGATCTGCCGCTACAGGCACTGTTCGATCGACCCACTGTGGAACAGATGTCGGAATTGATCTTTGAACTGATACTTAATCAAGTGGAGGCCCTGTCGGACGAAGAAATCGCTGCCATACTGCAGGACGAGGGGGCGGTTGGATGAATGACTTGACTTCCCGTATGTCCACTCTGACGCCAGAACAGCGACGATTGCTGGAAAAACGTATCAAAGGCAGGGAACTTGAGCCGGTTGTGCATTCCAAACGTGCAACGGAGATTATTAAAGGGAAACAAGAAGGGGCTCGAACCGATGGGGACAGAGCGTTTCTCACCGAACAGGAAGCAGCGTTGAGACCGATGGAATTTAGTATTTTCTTCTTCGCAGACGACGCTAGCAGCGACGCGAACAACCGGTACCACCTGTTGATGGAGTGTGCCAAGTATGCCGATACCCAAGGATTTACTGCCGTATGGACCCCCGAACGCCATTTTCATGCGTTCGGAGGTCTGTACCCGAACCCAGCTGTATTGGGCGCGGCCCTGTCAATGGCCACAAAAAATCTGGAAATACGAGCTGGCAGCGTGGTCCTTCCTTTGCACAATCCGATCCGAGTGGTTGAAGATTGGTCAGTTGTTGACAACCTCTCCAATGGACGAGTAGGCATCGCACTAGCTTCTGGATGGCATCCTGACGACTTCGCCTTGATTCCGGAAAACTACCCGGATCGAAAGAAAGTCATGTACCGCCATTTGGAAACGATCAAGAAGCTATGGGCTGGTGAATCTTTGAATATACAAGGGGGAGGAGGCAATGAGATCTCGATAAAGACGTTTCCGCGCCCGGTGCGGAAGGAGCTCCCAATTTGGCTTAGTTCGTCAGGAAATATAGAAACCTTCATTAAGGCTGGTGAAAACGGTCTGAACATTCTTACCTCTCTCATCAATCAGACACCGGAAGAACTAGGCGATAAAATTCGAGTTTATCGCAAGACCCTTGAAGAGAACGGCTTTGACCCAGACTCTCGAAAGGTCTCCTTGATGATTCATACATTTATTGGCACAGACTTCGAATTTGTCAATCAAAAGGTTAAGCAGCCAATCTTCAACTATCTTCGCACCAATTTAGATCTTCATGTCAGCATGGCGAGGGGCAGATCAATTCAAATTGACGTCGACCGCTTTACCAGGCAAGATGAGGATTCGATTCTCAGCTTTGCATTTGAGCGTTATATCAACCATTCATCCTTGCTTGGAACACTGGAAGCATGCGAAAAGATGGTCACCCGTCTCAAATGTATCGGCATAAATGAATGCGCTTGCCTGCTGGACTTCGGCCTCGATGTCGACAGCGTACTAAAAAGTTTGGAATTGGTGAGCGAACTTAGAAGGATCTGCAACCGGTAAGGAGGTTCTATCCGAATATGAATGAGCGTTCTAGTCGGATTTCAACGCTTTCTGATGAACAAAGAAAGCTTCTTGCTTTGCGGTTGCATGGCAAGAGAACCGGACAGTCAATATCGACAGCCATTATTCCACGAAGAGCGGGACAAAACGTATATCTCCCGCTATCGTATGCTCAACAGAGATTGTGGTTTTTGAACGAACTAGAGCCGGAGTCTAGCTGGTATAACACTTTTGCCGCGTTGCGGCTGACGGGCCCAATTCAGAGCGAGGCGATGGAAAAAAGCTTCAACGCGATCGTCGAGCGCCATGAAATACTGCGCTCGAGCTATAGGATCGTCGACGGACAGCCGGTGCAGAAAATAGAACCACGTGTCTATGTGCATTTACCAGTCATAGACTTGCAGATGTTGCCGGTAGAGAAGCGTTTGCAGGAAGCCATCCGCTTATCGGAAGAGGATGTGAAGAAACCGTTTGATCTCTCGAAGGGGCCACTGATTCGAGTTTCATTGATCAGGCTTAATCCCGAGGATCATCTTCTACTTTTGAACATGCATCACATTGTTTCAGACGGTTGGTCTGTCGGAGTGTTGGTTCGAGAGATGACCGCCTTGTACGAATCATTCTGCACGGGGCGGCCGTCACCTCTACCGGAGCTGCCAATTCAGTATCCTGATTTCGCCATATGGCAACGAGAACAGTTTCAAGGAACTGAATTGGGAAAACAGATTGCATACTGGAAGGAGCGCCTTAGCGGGGAACTTCCTGTGCTAGAGATCCCAACGGATAGACCCCGCCCTAAGATGCAGACGTTCAATGGAGCCCGTTACTGGATGCCATTGGATGAACGGTTGATGGAGAACCTCAAGCGGCTGAGCCGGAAGGAGAACGTGACTTTGTTCATGACGTTTCTGGCAGCTTACAAGCTGCTTCTTAGCCGCTACACAGGGCTTGAGGACATACTCGTTGGCTCTCCCGTTGCTAACCGGCCACGCGTCGAGACCGAGGGGCTAATCGGAGTCTTCGTAAACACACTTGTTCTCCGTACCGACTTGACAGGCAATCCAACATTCCGCGAGTTTCTTCAGCGTGTGCGTCTTACTGCGCTAGGTGCCTATGAGCATCAGGATCTTCCGTTTGAGAAATTGGTCGAAGTACTACAGCCTAATCGCAATTTGAGCCACTCTCCTTTTTTCCAGACCATGTTTATCCTGAACGAACCACATGCGCAGACCAAGTCAAACAATCTGACTGATTTGACAGTGGAAAAATTGGGATTGCGAATTACTCCCATCGAGATCGACAACAAGACCGCTAAGTTTGATTTGACAATAAACGTGGACCAGCGACCGGATGGCTGGCTTTGCATGGTTGAATACAACACCGACCTGTTTGACCAGCAGACGATCCAACGACTTGTCCACCAGTACCGTTATCTCCTTGAACAAATCGTCCATGAACCCGACAAGAAGCTGTCCGAGTACAGCCTCTTGACGAAAGAAGAAGCGGTGCAATTAGAAGCGTGGAGGAACACGGAAACGGACGACGACCTTTCTGTGTGCTTACCCGAGTTGTTCGCGGCACATGTAGAAAAAGCTCCACACGAATTAAAGGTAGTCGGACGAGATGGTTCTCTTACCATGCGCGAGCTGGACAAGCGGGCGAATCAGGTGGCTCATTATCTCAAGCAACACGGAGTTGGCCCTGGTGTGTTAGTGGGGCTCTGCATAAATCGCTCACTCGACATGGTAGTTGGGCTTCTCGGTATTTTAAAAGCGGGCGGTGCTTTTGTACCAATCGATCCAAGTTATCCGATTGACCGAATCGCCTACATGGTGGAACAGTCGGGCATGCCCATCGTCTTGACCGAACAACTGCTAATTCAAGGCCTTTCTGCATTACAGGTGAAATTGATTTGTGTAGATGCAGAGGCAGAGACGATCGCTTCTTTTAGCAGCGATGCCCCAACATTTCAAGCAACCAAGGACGATCCTGTCTATGTTATTTACACTTCCGGCTCGACTGGTAAGCCCAAAGGAGTGCAGATCAAGCATGAATCCCTGACGAATGTCCTTTTGTCCATGAAGCGATTACACTCACCGTCGAAGGAGGACAGACTGCTGGCTGTCACTACCATTTCTTTCGACATTTCGATCATTGAGATTTTTCTGCCGCTGATCACTGACATGCTACTCGTGATTGCGACTAAAGAAGAGGCTTCAGACGGTCAAGCGCTCATAGACCTTCTCAACCGACATCAGATCACCATCCTGCAAGCGACCCCGTCCACGTTCCGGATGCTTCTGGAAGCTGGCTGGAGTAACAAGAACTTGCGAAAGGTGGTGATCGGAGGTGAGGCCTTACCTCGTGATCTGGCGACTTCACTGCTCAGACAAGGGGTGGAAGTATGGAACCAATACGGCCCAACAGAAACCACTATCTGGGTGACATGTGATCGAGTAGAAAATTCTGATCGCATTACCATTGGACGTCCCATTCAAAACACAGAAACGTATGTACTGGACGCTCATTTTAACCAGGTGCCGATCGGAGTACCGGGCGAGCTCTATATCGGCGGTAAAGGTCTTGCGTTGGGGTATCTGAACCGAATGGATTTAACACTAGAGAAATTTCTCCCGCATCCTTTCTCCAAAGAAGAAGGGGCGCGTCTCTATCGTACAGGCGACTTGGTTCGTTATCTGTCAGACGGCAAAATCGAATATTTAGGTCGAATAGACCAACAAGTTAAGGTGCGTGGTTTCCGAATCGAGCTTGGCGAAATTGAAGCTGTGCTGGAAACTCATCCTTATGTGAAACAGGCGGTGGCGGTCGTTCACGACGGCCATCCGGGAGATAAGCGGTTGGTGGCATACGTAACCACGAATAATAACGCCCCTGTTATCCATGACTTGTATGTCCATCTGCGAAAGACTCTCCCAGAGTACATGATCCCGTCCACGATTATGATTTTGGATGCGATTCCGTTGACACCCAATGGCAAGGTGGATCGAAAGGTACTACCTGCGCCTGAATTTAACCGCAGAAACCTGGACGTAGAGTTCGTGGCTCCACGCAACGAGCTCGAAGAGCAAGTAGCGATGGTATGGAAAGAAGTCTTGCATCAAGATGAAATTGGCATACAGGATAATTTTTTTGAGCTTGGCGGTCACTCCATCCTGATAACCCAGGTAATTGCTCGTCTAAAAAACCTCTATGAAGTGGAAATCCCTCTGCGCCATTTTTTCGCTAATCCGACGATCGAAGGTATTGCTGAGTTTATTTGCTCCCAAATTGAACGAAAAGGTCACGTGGATGCTTCCGAGGTGAAGATTGGTAGCACGTTGAAAACGGTACTGGCTTCAGTATCACAAAAGCGCCTGAGGTTTCTGGAGCAGTTTACTCCCAACAGCCAACAAAGCATCCTTACGTTCGGGATTCGGCTGTCTGGTAACTTGGAAATAGAGGCGTTCGAGCGAAGCATCCATGAACTCGTACGTCGCCACGAAAGCCTCCGGACTCGATTGGTCGAACAGGACGGCGAACTCCTTCAAGAGATTCTGGATGAAGTGGTACTGCCGTTCACGATGTACGATCTTCGGAATGAACCTACACAAGAAGAAGTTGCAAATATGCTTCTTCAACAACTACAAAGAGAGCTGGAGCCGGCGAAAGGTGTGATGCTGAAAACCATGTTGCTCCGTACGAAAGACCAGGAGCACTTGGCAATGTTTGCGGTACATCGGTTGGCGGCGGATGAAGGTTCTCTTGCGGTTATGCTTGATGAGTTGGCAACGCTCTATTCTCTTGCTTCTAAAGGTATGAACTTCTCGCTGCCTAGTCCAAGCGCTCAGTTTTCCGATTTCGTCCTGGAGCAGGTAGAGCGAATGCCGGAGATTGACCAGCAGTTTGCATATTGGGAAAACCAACTGAGTGGAGTACATTCCGTTCTGAGCTTGCCCACTGACCGCCCACGGCCGCCCATCCAGACTACCAACGGGGGAGAAGTAGTCTTTGAGATACCGTCCGATGTGTACGAAGCTCTCAAAATCCTGAGCGAACGCCAGGGTGTCGAAAGATACACGGTGCTTTTTGCCGCTTACGTGACATTGCTTCATAGGTACACAGGGCAAGAGGACATCCTGATCGGAATGAAAGCAGATTCCCGCGAGGAAAAGTGGAACCATGTAATCGGACCTATCGAGAATACGCTGGTTCTGCGCGCTAATCTGACCACGGGCCTGACAGTCTCCAACCTACTGCACAAGTGTCAAATACTAGTGGATGAAGCGCGCAAGAATAGAGAGGTGCCGTTTGAGACTATCTTAGAACGCCTGCATCTGGAACGAGACACAAGTCGTCACCCACTCTTTCAAGCTACGTTCGAACTACGTTCCGAATCTCCGAAACTCGAAGCTGAAGGCGTGAGGATGGAGCTTGTTGAACCAGTCCGACGATTTACGCATTATGACTTGACCCTCGTGCTGAAGGAACAAAAGGACGGTTGCTCTGGAAAATTTGTCTACAATGCAGACCTGTTCGACGCCTCGATGATTTCACGTATGGCGGGTCATTTCTTGACAATACTGGACTCTATCATTGAGAACCCGCTTCAAAAGATGTCCAAGTTGAAAATGCTTTCAGAAGAAGAGCTTCAAATTATTCTTGCTGAGTGGAAGCAGGAAGCCCAAACGGACGTGCTTCAAGAGGTGTGCGTTCACCATCTAATTGAAAAGCAGGCACAGATGACCCCCCATGCGGTTGCAGTAAAGTATCGAGATAAGGAACTAACATATGAAGAATTGAACGAGAGATCCTCTCGTTTGGCAAACTATCTGCGAAAGTTGGGCGTCGGTGCGAATTCGTTGGTGGGAATTAGCGTGGAACGCTCTCTAGAGATGGTGATAGGCCTGCTCGGGATCCTGAAGGCGGGAGGGGCGTATCTACCGCTTGACCCGGCTTACCCATCGGATCGCCTAGCATTTATGCTCCAAGATTCCAAGGTCGGCGTCCTGCTTACGCAGGAACGCCTTCAGGGGAAGTTGCCTACTTTTAATGGAAAGATAGTCTGTCTCGATGCAGATTGGGGCGACATTGTTCAAGAGCCGGAGCTTCCGTGTAATTCCAAAGTGGGTCCGGACGATCTGATGTACGTGATGTACACCTCCGGCTCAACCGGGACTCCGAAGGGCGTCATGATTTCACACCGGGGGGTAGTCAATCACAACCTGGCAGTCGTACGGCACTTCGATTTGAACGGAAACGATCGGGTACTCCAATTTGCTTCTATCAGCTTCGACATTGCGGTAGAGGAGATTTTTCCAACGTTGATCGTCGGAGGGACTCTAGTTCTTTGGAAGGACCTCCATGTGGCGGGAGGAGAAGAATTCCTCCATTGGATTGATAAAGTAAAAATTACGGTACTTAATTTACCAACGGCTTACTGGCACGGGTGGGTACACGATTTGGCGCTGCTCGGCAGCTCGTTACCGCCCTCTGTGAGGCTGGTTGTCGTGGGGGGAGAAAAGGCATCTGCTGAGACGTATGTTGACTGGTTGAAGCTGGCAGCACACCGAGTCAGATGGGTGAACACCTACGGTCCTACAGAGGCTACGGTAACTGCGACATTGTACGAACCGGACAAAGAGTATAAGGATGGAAACCCAATTCCTATTGGGCGCCCTCTCGACAATGTGCAGATCTACGTACTTGATACACAGATGAATCCGGTTCCTATCGGTGTGCCGGGGGAACTCTACATTGGGGGGCCAGGAGTTGCCAGAGGCTATCTGAACCGACCGGACTTAACTGATGAAAGGTTCGTGGGTAACCCGTTCGCTTCCCAGACAGGCGAGCGGCTGTTCAAAACAGGTGACATCGTTCGCTACCTGCCGGATGGTAACCTGGAGTTTGTCTGCAGAATGGACAATCAGGTCAAGATTCGCGGTTATCGTATCGAGCTGGGTGAGATCGAAGCGGTACTCGAACAGAATTCACAGGTATCCCAAGCGGTAGTCATAGTTCGGGAGGATGCGCCAGGGATCAAGCAGCTTACGGCCTACGTGGTAGCTTCCCCATCGACTACGGATGTAATCGATTTGCGCGACTTTGCCAAAAGTCGTCTACCCGAGTATATGGTTCCCACCTCTTTTGTGCTATTGGATCAACTGCCAATGACCCCGAACGGCAAGATCGATTATAAGAGGTTGCCTGAGGCAAAGAGCATGCCAGTAGATGAGGAGGCGATAGTCGCGCCACGGAATCTAATTGAAGAGATGGTCGCACAGATTTGGAAAGATGTGCTGCGCAAAGAGTGCGTCAGTATGTTTGATAATTTCTTCCATCTTGGAGGCCACTCTTTGTTGGCGGCTCAAGTAATGACGCGCTTACGCAGCCAATTTAAAGTTGAAATTTCGATGGCGCGTTTCTTCAATAACCCAACGGTGGCCGATTTGGCGACTGAAGTGGACAGGGCTTTGAAGGAACAGAAGCAGAACGGAGATCTCCCGATTATTCGAGTTTCTCGCCATGGAAAACTCCCGCTATCTTTCTCGCAGCGGAGGTTGTGGTTTTTGTGTCAGCTGGAACCGGAAAGAATGCATTACAATATCCCGATGGCAGTAAGGCTGCGCGGAAACCTGAACTTAGATGCGTTTCATCGTTCCCTCAACGAAATCGTCCGTCGGCATGAATCGCTTCGTACGGTCTTCAGAGTTGAGGACGGAGAACCTTATCAGGTGGTTCTGGAAAAGCTCGAACTACCTCTGCCCGTCATCGACCTGCGCCATATGGAACCGGAGGAACGGTCGGAGGAAGCGATGCGCCTAATCAACGTTTGGGCGCAGGAGTTGTTCAATCTGGAACAGGGTCCGTTACTAAAGGTCAATATGATCCGTCTGGATGACGAAGAATTTGTGGTGATGTTTAATATTCATCACATCGTCTCGGACGGATGGTCTACCTCCTTGATCATTCGTGAGATGTCAATCCTGTACGAAGCTTACTGCCAAGGTCGGCCCTCCCCGCTTGAGGAGTTGTCCATACAGTACGCAGACTATGCATTCTGGCAGCGCACACGTATACAAGGAGAATATCTCGAATCTCAAATGAACTACTGGAGAAAAGTACTGGGTGGGGATTTACCTGTCCTGCAGCTGCCGACCGACCGCCCCCGTCCTCCCGTTATGAGTCATCGGGGGAAGTTGATCAGTTTCAAAATCTCCAAGGAATTAAATGACAAGCTCAAGGCGTTCAGTCGGGAAAACGGGGTAACGCTTTTTATGACGTTGCTTTCTGCCTACCAATTATTGCTTTACCGATACAGCGGCCAAGAAGACATATGCGTGGGTACACCGATTGCGGTTAGGAACCGTCCGGAGATGGAAGGACTCATCGGGTTCTTTGTCAATACACTAGTCATTCGGACTGATCTCAGCGGCGAACCTACCTTCCTTGACCTTCTAGATCGGGTCCGTGAAGTCGTTTTGGGTGCGTTGGATCATCAGGAAGTTCCTTTTGAGAGCCTCGGGGAAGAGCTTCAGCCAATACGTGACATGAGCCGTACCCTGATCTTCCAAGCGATGTTTGTCCTGCACAACCTGCCGCTGATACAAGGAGCCCGACTGCCGGGATTGTCGATGGAATTGGTGGAATTCGAAACGAACTGGGCTAAATTCGATTTGACCTTGTCCCTAATTGAGCAGCAAGGTGGTCTGGAAGGAAAGCTGGAGTACAACTCAGACGTGTTCGATGCTTCCACCATGGAGCGATTCATCAGCCATTTCGAAACGTTGCTGGGCTCTATCGTCGAGAACCCGAATCAGAATATCGCGAGATTGAATCTGCTTCCAGAGAGAGAACGTAAACTTCTTCTTGAGGAATGGAAGCAGGAAGGACAAGTGAATTTGTCGGCAAATGAGTGCGTTCATCAATTGATTGAAAAGCAGGCACAGATGTCCCCACATGCAGTAGCAGTAAAGTTTCAGGATTCGGAATTGACCTACGGTGAACTTAACGAGCGTGCCGACCGTTTGGCACACCAACTGCGCAGGTTGGGTGTAAAAGCGAATACTTTGGTGGGTATAAGCGTGGAACGCTCTCCGGAGATGGTGGTGGGCATTCTGGGAATTTTGAAGGCAGGAGGTGCTTACCTTCCGCTCGACCCGTCTTACTCGTCGGAACGACTGGCTTTCATGATTCAGGATTCTAAGATAGAAATCCTACTGACCCAGAAGCGCCTGAAAAACAAGCTGCCAACTTATGAAGGTACGGTTGTCTTCCTCGACGACCATTTGGGTGATATAGCAGAAGTTCCAACGACGCCATACTCCGAAGTTGGTCTCGACGATTTGATGTATGTAATGTATACCTCGGGCTCGACGGGCACTCCTAAGGGCGTCATGATTTCGCATCGAGGGGTAATGAATCACAACATGGCGGTCATTCGTCGGTTCACTCTGAATGCAAATGACCGCGTGCTACAGTTTGCCTCGTTCAGCTTTGATATTGCAGTGGAGGAAATTTTTCCGACATTGATTGTCGGGGGCACTCTCGTGTTGTGGAAAGACCAGTTTGTCGCAAGCGGAGAAGACTTCCTTACCTGGGTCCATGAGGAAAGGATTACTGTGTTAAACCTGCCGACTGCCTACTGGCACGGCTGGGTACAAGACTTAGCACATATAGGGGCTACATTGCCACCATCGCTGAGGCTAGTCGTAGTTGGGGGTGAAAAGGCATCAACCGAGGTTTACGCTACCTGGTCCAAATTGGCAGGCAACCAAGTGCGCTGGGTGAACACTTACGGTCCTACCGAGGCTACTGTTACGGCAACTTGGTACGAAAATGATCCGAACATGAAAGGCAGACCGATACCGATCGGGCGTCCCATTGACAACGTGGAGGTCTATGTTCTCGATGCACATATGCAACCAGTAGCGGTCGGCGTACCCGGCGAACTGTACATCGGGGGTCCTGGAGTGGCCAAGGGCTACTTGTATCGTAAGGACTTAACTGAGGAGCGGTTTGTCCCTAATCCGTTTGGTTCACGGCCAGGTGAGCGACTGTACAAGACGGGTGACATTGTCCGCTACCTGTCGGACGGCAATCTGGAATACATCGGGCGGATTGACAGCCAAGTCAAAATTCGGGGGTACCGGATTGAACTTGGAGAGATCGAAGTGGTACTCGAACAACATCCGTACATCACCCAAGCTGTGGTCATGGTAAGGGAGGACGAGCCTGGAGTTAAGCGTCTTACGGCATACATCGTCGCTGATTCTTCGGCGGTCAATACTACTGACCTACGACTTTTTCTGAAGGCCCGCCTACCGGAGTACATGATTCCTGCCGATTTCGTACTGTTGGAAGAATTGCCGCTGACTCCGAACGGAAAGGTGGACCATAAAGTCTTGCCAAAGCCGGAGGGTTTAACTTTTGATACGGAGACA
The DNA here is from genome assembly GCF_003710865.1 of Brevibacillus borstelensis. GTDB lineage: Bacteria > Bacillota > Bacilli > Brevibacillales > Brevibacillaceae > Brevibacillus > Brevibacillus borstelensis. Next base: position 16,703 of record NZ_RHHO01000071.1, read on the forward strand.
TTCGTCGCCCCAAGGAATCTATTCGAAGAGATGGTCGCACAGATTTGGAGCGATGTGCTGAAAGTAAAACAGGTCGGTGCCTTTGATGACTTCTTCCATCTTGGGGGTCATTCACTCTTGGCTACCCAAGTGATATCGCGAGCCAATGAAACCTTCCGGATATCGATACCGCTTCGTACCATATTTGAGTATCCGAAGCTTTCCGATTGGGCTGCCCAAATTCAGAAACTTCAAAGTATAGAGCAACTACCGCCGATTGAGAAGGCTGACCGAAATCAACCACTGAGGCTCTCGTTCGCCCAACAGCGTCTTTGGGTCTTGGATCAACTGCTGTATAACACCCCGCTGTATACCATGTCGTTTGCCGTTCGTGTTCAAGGCAGCTTAGATGTAGAGGCGTTAGAGAAGTGTCTAAATGAGATCGTAAGACGACAAGAAGTACTGCGAACGATATTCGCCAAGTATGAAGGAGAAGCTATTCAACAGATACAAGAACCGAGGTACATGCCGCTTCCTCTTTTCAACCTGACCACTCAGGACAAGAATACAGCCGAAGAGGAGTTGATGCGGTTAATACAGGAAGAATTGGAGCGTCCCTTCGATCTGACAAAAGGTCCTCTCATCCGATTCTCGCTGGTTGCTCTTGGCGAACAAGAACACGTTCTGCTATTGACCATGCACCACATCGTATCGGACGGCTGGTCGCTCGGCATCCTCATGAAGGAACTGACCGAACTGTACAAGGCATATACATGCGGAACGGAACCGAACTTGCCGGAGCTGCAGATTCAATATGCGGATTACGCTCTTCATCAACGAAACTGGTTACAGGGTGAGGTTCTCGAGCGCCAGCTGGCCTATTGGAAAAAACAGTTGAGCGGAAGTCCCCCTGTGCTACAGCTGCCGACCGACAAACCACGGCCGCCAGTGCAGTCCTATCGTGGGGCGTGTGAGGTCTTTAAGATTCCAAATAAACTGACGACCGAATTAAAAGCGCTCGGTCATCGTCATGGTGCGACCTTGTTCATGACGCTTCTCGCGGCGTTCCAAGCGCTCTTGTGCCGCTACACCGGGCAGGAAGACATCCCTGTCGGAACACCGGTGGCCGGGCGTTCCCGTCAGGAGACGGAGGGACTGATCGGCTTCTTTGTTAACACGTTGGTACTGCGTACCGATCTGAGCGGAAATCCGACCTTCGTGGAACTGATGCGGCGTGTCAGGGAAGTGGCACTCGGTGCTTACATGCACCAAGACGTTCCGTTCGAGTTGTTGGTGGAACAGATGGTGACAGAGCGTAGCATGAGCCACTCGCCACTCTTCCAGGTGATGTTTGCTTTGCAGAACACACCGACGACAAAGTGGGAAATCCCGAACCTGGAACTGAGCCCGGTTGGCTTCAAGACCAAGACGTCGAAGTTTGATCTGACACTTGACATCTCGGAAACAGATGAAGGGCTGCTGTGCTGGTTCGAATACAGTACCGATCTGTTCGAAGCCGAAACGATTCGTCGAATGGCACGTCATTTTCACAACTTCTTGGAGGAGGTAGTCAAGGAACCCGAACAACCGATCCGGGAAGTGAACATCCTCGATCAGGAGGAACGGGACCAACTCTTGCATGAATGGAATCGAACAGAGATGCCTTATGGTGTGGACGAGACGATGATCACACAGTTTGAACGGCAGGCGGCTTGCCAGCCTGACGCTGTGGCGGTGATCTTTGAAGACCAGTCCTTGACCTATGGGGAACTCAACGCTAAGGCTAACCAGTTGGCCCGCTATCTCCAAGCAAAGGGAGTTGGCAGGGAAACCCTGGTTGGCATCAAAGTGGAGCGTAGTCTGGACATGATCGTGGGCTTGCTCGGCATTCTCAAAGCAGGAGGGGCATATCTACCGCTGGATCCAAACTATCCCAGCGAACGAGTGGCGTACATCTTGGAAGATGCACAGGCACCGTTCCTGCTTACACAGGCACATCTTCTTGACCGCTTGCCAAAGAGCCAGAGTGAAGCGATCTGCCTGGACACTGACTGGGACGCAATTGGAAAGCATTCGATCGAGAATCTGCCGACTACCGCTGGTCCCGAGGATCTGGCCTACGTCATCTACACGTCCGGTTCTACTGGCCACCCGAAAGGGGTGGCGATTCGCCACCGCAACGCGGTCGCGTTGATCGCTTGGTCGCTAAGCGAGTTCAGTCGCGAACAACTCAAGGGTGTGTTGGCCTCCACCTCATTGTGCTTTGATTTGTCTGTGTTCGAGATATTCGTCACCCTTTCGGCGGGCGGCAGCGTCATTCTGGTGGAGAACGCCTTGCATCTCCCGTATTTGCCGGCGCGGAACCTGGTCACACTGGTCAACACCGTGCCGTCGGCGATTCAGGAACTGCTGGCCATGAACGGAATTCCAGAGAGCGTACGGACCGTGAATCTGGCAGGGGAACCGCTTCGACGTCATTTGGTTGATCAACTGTACGAACTGGGGCACGTCGACAAGGTGTACAACCTGTATGGTCCGTCAGAGGACACTACCTACTCGACCTATGCGTTAGTGCCGCGCGACAGCGACCGTAGCCCGACGATTGGCCGACCGATTGCTAACACGCAACTCTATGTGCTGGATGGCTATATGCAACCAGTACCGATTGGCGTGACGGGGGAACTGTACATCGGCGGTGACGGTTTGGCACGTAAATATTTGAACCGACCGGAGTTGACAGCCGAGAAATTTGTGCCGAATCCGTTCACGAATGGGCAAGACCGGCTCTATCGGACGGGGGATCTGGTTCGTTATCTTCCGAACGCGGAGCTTGAGTATCTCGGTCGCCTCGACCATCAGGTCAAAATTCGCGGATTTAGAATCGAACTGGGGGAGATTGAGACATGTCTGGTGACGGTCCCCAGTGTAAGGGAAGCGGTGGTTCACGTCCGCGAGGATGTGCCAGGTGACAAGCGCCTCGTCGCATACGTGGTTCCTGCGGCTGAAAA
>NZ_RHHO01000072.1 GCF_003710865.1 Brevibacillus borstelensis
CGCCGAGGTGGCGCGTTTTTATCGGAAAATGAAGCAATTTGTTATAAAAGACCTTACGGTTTTTTTCTGTTAAGCACTACGCTACATTTTGTTAAATATCATGGTTGGGGAAACTTTTTTCGAGGTGATCGTTCATGTTAGTTCTGAGCAGTATTATCCTGGCACTCATTTTCCCCAATAAAGTTGCACCTGACCAAATAGTTACATTTCAAAAGCATGCTGAAATATTACACGTCTCAACTGATTTACCTAAGATAGGTAACTGGTGGAGAGTGCCAAAAGGCGTTGATGAGATGACCATTTTTGTTAAAGCCAACAATACTGAAACAGTGCTGTTCTGGTTGATCCCAACCGGTACCCAAACATGGGGTCAAAGAGAACTAATCGGTTATGACAAGGACGGAAGTGATGGATGGACATTGACATGGAAGTTTGGAAATCGCGTTCTTCATGATCATATCCACGTACAAGCACTTGGTGATCAAACATTGTCTAACTCCTCCATTAACATAACAACAAGCTTTCTTTAATTACCGATTTTTTTAAATCAGCCTTTCAATCCACGCTTAACAATTAGACAATGATCGTATTTCGCCCAGTGAAATGACTTCCCATCTTCCCCAAATCATCGAACATACACCGACTTTCCCGATAACGAGATATCATCGACAATTCCATGATTCAAGTGCTTCCACTTGCTCCGATGGCAATTTGATTTGCGTGCTCGACTATATCGCCTTTTTTCAGACCATTTAGTGCTTCAGTTCGCATGCTGCTGTCCCTCCTCATTCGGGTTCATGTCCGCCAAGCGCGGAGCGTAGTAGTCGCTCAAGGTACTTCTCCCGCTTCGCGGAACCTCGACCAGCGAGCGCCGGTTAAGGCTGGTTCGTTGTCCCTTCAACCGGCTTTTCGGAAGTTCCGCCGGTAGGAAATCGGTGGCGTCATCATCCGGTCCCAAGAATGCAATCAAAATGCCACGCTTTTCTTTCCAGCTCCCCTTGGCCATCGGAATTAATTGAGAACGCTGTCGATCCAGATTACAGCCAGATAAATTTCTCCAAGTGGAAAAAAGGAACAAAAGCTGAACTCGTTTTTTGTGAGAAAGGCGAAGAAATTCTCACCACATATCATTTTGACGAAAAAGAATATCTACAGAAAGTTGTTATGTTGGAGTTGGTCGTGAAAGCATCATCTACGACAGAGAAAAAGAGATTGCTTCAATTATGGAGGAACTCACAGAGGCAGTGCGTAATGAATAGTTCCCAAAGATTCAAAGCACATAACAAACAAAGGAGAGCTTAGGCTCTCCTTTGACATTAATATCTCGTTTTCAATGCACCGCGCTGCATACGTCGCCAGCTTTGTCCCCTTATCCACCTGGTAGCTCTCGATGGCCTTGATCAGCCCAATCGTTCCGATGGAAATGAGGTCTTCGCTGTCCTCGCCGGTGTTTTCAAATTTTTTCACAATGTGGGCAACCAGCCGCAGGTTGTGCTCAATGAGCTTATTCCGGGCGATCGGGTCGCCTTTGGCCATCAGCCGGAGGTACTTTTCCTCTTCCGTGTCAGGCAGCGGTTGGGGAAAAGCATTGTTTTTGACGTAGGCCACGAACAGCATGATTTCCTTGATAAACAGAGAAAGCGCCGCAAAGATGCTGGACACGCTTGCCACCTCCCACGAAGGATATGCGCTTATTTCTATCCTTATGTGGGCGATTGCCTACTCGTGCATGTACAGGGAAACCGCAGGGAAAAATGATCGTTTCCACTTTGCTTGCACCTACGACACTTTCTTCGCCAAGCACTGATGAGTCACTGTGCAAAGGAGGATACGCATGTTCAGACATGGTGAGAATATCATCATCATCGAGAATATATGGTTTATTTTGGTTCCCTTGCTACTTGGGATTATCGGTTTGTCTTGTCTTCTTGTCGGAATCGTAAGGAAAGACAAAATAAGCCTGCTTGTCAGTACTGTCTGCTTTCTGTGTCTCTTCCTTTTTGCCACTGCTTGTCATTTCTTAATTCCACCGATAACCGGTTAATCCATAGAGCTGACGTCTCTTTCTGGATCGAATGCGTCAATTCGCCGTCGCCTTGCGGTAGTATCCCTCGGCCTTGCTCTTGTAGCCGTTTAAGATTTTATTCGCTGCCGCCAGCTCCTGTTTTGCTTTCCCGAGCGCTTCCTTTCCGGCTTGAGCCACTTCGTTGTACTTTTTCGTGCGGTTTTCTTTGTCGGCGATCTGCTCTTTTACCTGACTCCACAATACCTCAGCCTGATTCAAATCGCCTTGCATAATTTCGATAATATTGCTGATCGACTTGGCCTTTTGCCCTATGCTTGCATCGAGCACATGGATACCATCCATAACTGCGCTCATGCTGGCCACCATGGATGACTTTACCTCTGACATGCCTGTGTCTTGACCCAAAGCCGCTATTTCCTCCGAGAGCGCCTGCAAATCTGCGAGGTGCTGTTCGTAAATGGCCTGATCCTCGGAAACGTTCAAATCGGACAAATACTTCACATTTTCAGCGATATCCGCCTCCAGCTTTGTCAGCTGCTCCACTTTTTTTGCCAATTCCGCCGCTTCCTTCGCTTTTTGCTCGGCCCGCTGCTTTTTGATATCCTCCGCTCTCTCGCTGACCCGCTGATTCAAAGCCACAAGTTTTTCATTGTAGGCCGTTGTTTGTGTCGCCACAAGCTTCGTTTCCGGTTCATACTGCTCCAGCCATTGCCCATGGAAGACGAGCTCGTCCGGCGTCACTGCTGCGGCAACGGCTTGCCCCTGTTGTGTAGTCAGTGACAATTTCCCCTCTTCCAAAGAGCCTGTAAAAATATAGGTGGTGTTTGTCACTGCCGGGAGATCGTCGATCGTCTCAACCTTCGCTTCCTGTAGTTCTACGGTTACGTTCTCTTTTCCCGGAATGACCTTGGCGTGCAGGACCCGGTTCTCCTCTTCGTACACGTACCCCTCCGCGAGCCGAACCGCGGTAAAAGACCATACGGCAAAGCCGGCCGCTATCAGTATCAGTAAAGCAGCGATGATGACCACATGTTTCTTTTTCACTTGTACGGCGACCCCTTTACTTCCTTTTTTATTCGCGTCGGCACATCTATGACATATGCCGCAGCGCGCTTCTATCATTCTACCATATCCTGCCTCTGTGCCTCCTCATAGATCCCCAGGTTCGTTCCATACTACCAGGTCTTGTGAGGGAGTTTCTTCTCATTGTGGGGCCTACCGACTAGTTCTTCTTTTCACCAATGTCCCTCAGTTCGGTTACCTGTTCTGGATGGACATTTTGGGCCGGCTGTGAAATTCGGTTATGAACGATGGATGCGGCTGAACAAAAAGAGAGGACCCTTCGCATGTATCGCGAGTGTCCTCTCCTGGTGGTACTCTATATACGCCTTCAGGCTTTTCGCTTAGCCTGATGCGGCCTTCTGCCTTTGAATGCTACGACACCCGAAACCTCGAGACCAGCGTTCGCAGCTCCTCTGCCATTTTCTCCAACGCCCCGGCAGACGCCGCAATTTCCTGCATGGAGGCGAGCTGTTCTTCGGAAACGGATGCGACATTTTGCGAATTGGCTGCCGACTCTTCCGCAATTCGGGCCATCTCCTCGATAGACGCCTTGATTTGTTCGGAGCTGGCGGTCATCTCCTCGGCGACTGCGGTCACTTCCTGAATTTGCGCAGAGGTTTGCTCGACTGCGTGGAAAATGCGCTGGAAGCCTGCTCCTGTCTCTTCGACAATCTCCCTGCCTGCGGCTACTTCCTTCTGTCCTTGTTCCATGGCAGCAACGGCATGGGACGTATCAGATTGAATCTCACGGATCAGATTGGCGATTTGCTCGGCAGAGTTCTTGGACTGCTCGGCCAGTTTGCGCACTTCATCTGCCACGACTGCAAAGCCTCTACCGTGCTCTCCCGCTCGTGCCGCTTCAATCGCGGCGTTCAGAGCAAGCAGGTTGGTCTGATCGGAGATGCCGGTAATGACCTGGATGATCTCATCGATTTGCTTGGATCTTTGCTCCAGCCTCTTGACCACTTGGTCAGTTTGCCCGACGGCATCGCTGATCGTCTGCATCTGGTCGATAACCCTGTGAATCATTTCATTGCCGCGCTCGGTTTCTTTCGACGTCTCGACGGAAACCTCGGCTACGTTCGCTGCTGTTTGTGCTACCCGCTGGACGCCCAAATTCATCTCGGTAATGAGACGGACACTGTCTTCTACGCTGCGGCCCTGTACCTCCGCTCCATGAGCGACTCCCTGAATAGCAGACGCGATCTGGTTGGTCGCCTGAGTGGTCTGCTCTGCACTGGCAGTAAGCTGCTCGGATGAAGCGGCGACCTGCTGCGCATTGCCCACTACTTCCGTCACCAGCGTGCGGAGATTTTTCACCATCTGCCCAAAGGCCTGCGCCAGTTTGCCCAATTCGTCACGATTTTTGACGCGCCCGATCGCAACTGTCAAATCGCCGGCTGCGACCCGCTCTGCCGCAGCGGTCAACTGAACGATCGGCTTGGAAATATGGCGGGAGAGCCAAAAGCCGACGACGATCGCTGAGGCAATGGCGACCAAGCTGATGATCTTGATTGTATTGCGTATCTGCTCAACCAGCTCGCTGTTTTGCAAGGTCTCCGCTTCCATCAGCTTCTTTTCATTGTCCACGAGCAAATTTGCCAAATTTCTGATTTCGCGGGAGACTGGCATGGCATCGTTGAGAGCGACCCGCTTTGCGTTCTCCCAATCATTGGTGCCGATCAGCTTTTCGACTTGGACAGCCTTTTCCTTATACTGGTCATTCAAACGCTGCAGGCTTTCCAAAAGTGTTTTTTCTTCCTCCGTAGAAACCAATTCAACAGTCGATTTGATCGTGGCATCCAGAGTTTCAATCGCTTCGTCCATAGTACCGGCCGAATTCGCTTCGGCCAACAGAACGGCCCGTAGCGTGGAAATTTCCCGTGAAGCACTGTTTTGGATTTCTTTTGCATTTTCCAAAACCTGGACCCGTTTGCCAAGCAGTTCCGCATAGGAATCATTGAGCTGCTTGATAAATAAATAAGCAACGCCATTTGTAATCCCAAACATGAGCACGATACCCAAGAATCCCAGCAATAACTTGTTGCGAATAGACAGCGACAAATTCATCATCCTCCGTATATCATGCAAGATAAACCCCTACTCCATAGTACCCAATTATCATAATTTTCACAAGGAAGATAGTACCAATATATTGATAGATAAAACAAAGCCCCCGTGATCCTGCAGGAAAATCGGGGGCCACGTCCTTTGCATGAACGTCCTAGATCGGGACTGCCAGCATTTTGACCATATGATCGTACAAATGCCCGCTGACCATCAACGAGCCATCCGTCTGATACCCGATATGCTCGTATAACTGGCGTGCGCGAACATTGTCTTTTTCCACCAGCAGGGCTGTCCGTTCATACCCCTGCCGTATCGCTTCCTCTTCAAAACTGGCCAAAAGCCGCGTGCCAATGCCTTTTCCCCGATAATTCGGGTCGACGACAAGCGTATCGAGATAATATTCGTCTGAGCGTGCTTCTTTGACGATGATGGGAGCTGTTCCGGTTAGTTGTTCCAAGCGCTTGGCAAATGGCCTGTCCAGCTCCTCGGTTCTGCTCCCGTGATAGCTGATCAAAAGGCCTGCCGGTTTCCCTTCGGCTACGGCGATCATGCAATTTTCATGGCTGATCCGGTTCTGTTTTTCCCGGAAAAACTGCTCCATGACTTTAATGGCCTCATCCTGTTTATCCGCTCCGGTCAATGTGTGGGCAATATCCCCGATTGCTTCATAGATCAGAGGGGCCGCCCAACTTGCGTCCTCTGGTGCCGCGTATCGTATCATGTTTGCCTCCTTGCATTCCCCTGTCAGAACTCTGTGTTCTGTCTACGTATAGACATACTATACCATTTTGCCATAACAATGAAAAAAGGTCGATCCCATAGAAAAAAGACGCTCTTTCAAAAAGAGCGCCTCCTTGCTGGCGAATGCCTATACAATCATTTTTTCAATGGTGAGCGAACGGTGGTTTCGCAGATCAACAAATTCCTTTTTCCTGCGGACCAACGGCCTCATCGGTTCATCTTGATGAATGAGAATGATTTCGACCTCTTCCCCGTCATTCAGCCTTGCCCTGGCCCCGACGTACAGCTGCGCAATGTAGCGGACAAACACGGTAACAATTTCAATGTTGAGCAGCCCCTCACAGGCCGATTTCCACAGAAGTTGGGCCGCTTCAAAGGGCGATGTGCGGGTCTTGTACACACGGTCTGAACAGATCGCGTCAAACATGTCGGCAACGGCAAGCACCTGGCATTCAATCGGAATATTCTCCTTGGTCCTTCCTTCCGGATAGCCGGAGCCGTCCAGCCGCTCATGGTGAAGCAGAGCACAAAGCAAGAGAGTTTCACAGCATCCTTCCATCTCGTTGATCAGCTCATTACCATAGACGGTGTGCTGCTTCATCTGGGCAAATTCTTCGTCCGTCAATTTCCCCGGCTTGAGCAAAATCTCTTTGGGAACCTTCATTTTTCCGATATCGTGCAAAAAGCCAGCAGCTCCCATGATCTTGACGCGCTCGTCGTCCCACTTGAGGAGCTGGGCTATCAAGGTTGAGAGAATGCCGACGTTTATGGAATGGCGGTATGTATAGCTGTCAGCTCCCTCAAGTACATACAGGGAGCGAAACAGTCCCATTCGCTTTTTGGTGCAATTGGCGACTTTGTGAAATGCTTCTGTAAATTCCTCCAGCCGAGGCATTCGCTCCAGCTCAACGCTTTCGAACAAGCGGCGCGTATCTTCCATCGCTTCCAAATAAAATGCCACGCTTTCCTGATCCGTCCCTAAATCCATCAGCTGATTAGAAATTTCTTCACCGTTCCCCTCGGACCAGGTGCGATCCGTAATATGCACATGATTGATCCGCTGTTTGCGAAAAAGCTGTACATGCGTTTCCGTGAGAACCGTTCCTTTTTGCAGCAGGAGGATCCCGCTATGCGAATACAAATCCTTTTCGAGGACGCGTCCAACCAACAAGAGATTAACAGAAGCCAATGGCATAGGATCAAAACCTTTCCTGCAACACTCTTTTCCTAAATTATAGGAAAAGCGCCTTTTGACTTACAACCCTTTTTTTGCCTTACATGGGTAATTGACCCGGGTCACCTGACTTGATCTCGTCATATGATAGGAGGCGGCCTTTATAAAAAGCATCGGATTTGCAGCGAAGGAGGTTTTCCTGCAATGGCTTCATTGTATCTCACACCAAAGGTATGGCGGCAGATTGAGCAAGCCGTACGAAAAAACCCCTATCTGGAGACGGGCGGCGTCCTGATGGGGTATCCGATAAGCGAGGATAGAGAAGAATGGCTTGTGACCTATGCCAGCGGACCTGGTCCCAAAGCCATTCATCAGCCCCACTCGATCATGTTTGACGACCAGCATTTGCGCAACCTGGTGAGAAAACAGCGAAGACGCAGACCGTGGCAATACATTGGAGATTGGCACAGCCATACGGTTCGCCGATTGTCCCCGAGCAAAGGGGATCGACGGACCATTTGGGAAAAGGCATCACAGTCTGTGTACATGTCCACTTCCCCTTTCATGCTGATCGTCGGTCTAAACAAGCGCAATCAATTGCAGGGCAGAGCCTACAGTCTTGGCGATACCCTTTCCGAGGTAAAGGATCTCAGAGTGATCGACCGGCAATTTCTTCAACAACGTCTTGAAAAATCTCCATAGCCCTGTTTCCGGTCGACACCGGCTGATTTTCGGCAACAACACAAATGGCATAGCGCGGGTTGTCAGCCGGAGCGTAGCCAGCAAACCACAAATGGTTTCTCTCGTTATGCCCGGCTCCCGTCTGAGCCGTTCCGCTTTTGCCGGCAATCGGCCATGAGCTGTTGTTCAAAAGCTTCCCCGTACCGCTCGTGACCACAAGTCTCAATAGTGTTCTCAGCTTTTTGGCAGTCACATAATCAATTCCCGCTTCGTCCAGGGACTGAACGGGAAACCGAAAAAACGATTGGCCGTTTTTATACGTGATTTCCTGTACAAGCCTTGCCTGGCCCGGCTGTCCCCCACGGGCGATCGTCGCCATCATATTGGCAATCTGCAGCGGGGTCATTCGGACATCTCGCTGTCCGATTGCTGTCTGAATCAATACGCCTTCGTCTTTTCGCGACACGTCATCCAAATAGACCCGCCCTTTTTCCTCGCCGTCTATTTGGCGAAAGCCTTCCAGTTTGAACAGATGAGCTGTACGATCCCCTACCTGTGTCAGCAATCCCAATCGCCGGGCATACTCCTCCAGCTTTTCCCCGCCTACCCGCTTGGCGATCTCTGCAAACGCGATATTGCAAGAGTGGGCAAATGCCTCGTCCATTGTCAGCGATCCGTGACCTTCCTTTTTCCAGCAGGAAAATCCGTATTTGCCGTAGCTGCCGCTGCAGTGAAACCGTTCCGTCGGCGAGATGATCCCCTCCGAAAGAGCGGCGGCAGCCACTACGGTTTTAAAAACCGAGCCCGGCGGAAGCTGCTTGACCGCACGATTTTGCCAATCCCCTTTCTCTGCCTCCACCCTGGACTGATCGTAGGCGGGGCGGCTCGCCATCGCCAGAACATCGCCAGTGGAGACGTCCAGAACGACTACTGAACCTACGTTCAGGCCTCGCTGGTCGATAATCCGCTCCACGCTCCGCTGCATCTGGGCATCCAGTGTCGAAAGCAGCGAAAGCGGGTAGTACTCGTTTTGCTGACTCGTATAGCGGATATCCAGACCTCGCAGCGGGTTCCCTTCTCCATCCACGTAATAAGACAGGACAGATGGCTCGATTCCTTGCAAAAACCTGTCAAAGCTCCTTTCAAGACCCGATGCCCCTACCGTAGTCTCGGCATTTTTCTTCCCTTGCTTCCATTCATCCGGGTAGAGCGATTGGACCAGCTCCGGGTTCCGGTGGATATATCCGATCACATGTTTGGCAACCTCTTCGCTCCGATACCGTTCCGTTACTGCCAATGAGACAATCCCGGGGATCGCCAGCTTGTTGATCCTCTCCGCCTGCTTTTCCGAAAGCGCCACCAGGCGTTTGGACGTATCTCTCAGCATCACAGGAGTCTTGGCGTTTTTCATCAGGTCATTCAGCTGCTCTTCGCTCACACCTGCAATCGAAGCGACCTGTTTTAATCCGTCGGTCCCTTTCAAGCTGCCGCGGGCCAGTGGAAACAGGATCAGCGCCAGCTGCTCTTCTCCTGTGAACCGGTAGCCGTTTCGATCCAGGATATCTCCCCTGCCGCTGTGAAGGACGATGCTCTGTTGCCTCTGTTTCACCGCGTTTTTCACCAGATCGATGCCTCTCTTTGTAAAGCGGTGAGCCGCCCCCACCTGAATCCACCACAGCCTCGCGACGAGGCCGAGCCATAGAACAGTCATTCCCAGCAACAAAATGAATTGTCTTCTTTTCATCCTCCGCTCCAGCTGCATCCCTCATCCCTCCAGCCTTTTCCATCCAGTATGTCCCGAATGAAGGCGGCGGAAACAAAAAACACGCCTCATGATGGGCGTGTTCTGCACGTCGTTTTCGTTTCCGACATTCGTTTTCAGCGATTTGCCACCTGCTGCTTTTCCAGCAGGATATCGCGTATTTTCGTCGACAATAAATCAAGGGCTACCCGGTTGTATCCGCCTTCAGGGACGATCACATCAGCGTACCGCTTTGTAGGCTCGATAAATTGCAGATGCATCGGGCGGACAACCTCCAGATACTGGCTCACGACAGACTCGAGAGAGCGGCCCCTCTCTTCGATATCCCGTACGATTCTGCGGACAATCCGCACATCGGCATCCGTATCGACAAATACCTTGATGTCCATCAGCTCGCGAATCCGGGGGTCCTCCAAAATCAGCATGCCTTCCAAAATGATGACATCCTTCGGTTCGACCCGTACCGTTTCCTGCTTGCGGTTGTGCACCTTGAAGTCGTAGATGGGCTTTTCGATTGCTCTGCCTTCGATCAACTCTTGCAACTGGGCCAGCAGGAGGTCATTGTCAAACGCAAACGGATGGTCATAATTGGTGAGCACCCGCTCCTCCAGGCTCAAGTGGCTCTGATCCTTGTAGTACGAATCCTGCTCAATCATCGTGACGCTGTCATTTTGAAATTGTCGGTACAATTCTCTTGCTACTGTAGTTTTGCCGGAACCGCTGCCCCCAGCTACCCCAATCACAACGGGGTGACCCATGATTCATATCCCCTTCCTCATGCAGCCCTCTTCAACAGTTTTGTTCGAGGTTATCTTTGTCGCTTGTTATCTTTTTTTAAAACTGACAGCCAGACCGTCTCCGACAGGGATAAACGCAGTTTCCAGGTCGGGATGCTGGGCCAGATAGTGATTAAAGCCAATCAGCTTGTCCACCATGGGACGCAGTCTTTTCCCGGCTTCCTCCGGAGTGGCAACAAGACCGCGGAACAAGACATTGTCTGTCAGCACCATGCCGCCCGGCCGCAGCAGCGGCAGATACAGGTCCAGAAACGCACGGTACTGTCCCTTTGCCGCATCGATAAACAGACAATCGAAATGATACGAATCCGGAAGGCCGGTCGTAGCGTCTTTGAGAAGAACCTCTACCCGGTCTGCAACGCCTGCCTCGCTCAAGTTCGCTCTCGCTCTATGCAGTCTTTCCTCGTCGATGTCCATCGTCACAATCCGCGCTTGCGGTGCCGCTTCGGCCATCCAGATCGTCGAATACCCGATCGCCGTTCCGACTTCGAGGATTTGCTCCGGGCGGTGAAGCTGCAGATAAGACCGCATCACCTGGGCAGTAGGCAACTGCACAATCGGTATGCCTTCTGCCTGCGCCTCTGCTTCCATGCGCTGCAGCAATGGAGAACGCGGGGGAACCAGTCCCGATACATATTCGTCGATCGCAGGATTGGTTATCATCACGTCACCCCCTTTTTTACAACCGAATTATTATATCACAAAGCCATTGCAATAGCAGAATACGCTGCTATTTTCCCCGGCTCTTTTTATCCAGTGCGTTGTGCTCTGCCAGCGTTTTGGAGAAGTAATGCTCCGAGGTGCCGTCCTTTTTCGTGACATAGAAAAAGTAATCATGGCTCTCCGGCGATACGGCAGCAGCGAGCGACGCTCTGCCCGGATTGGCGATCGGACCGGGAGGCAGGCCTGGGTGCAGATACGTATTGTACGGACTTTCTACCTTCAAGTCGTCATACGTAATTCTGTCCCGCTGCTTTCCGAGCACGAATTGGACAGTGGCGTCCGCCTGCAGAAGCCAGCCTTCCCGCATCCGGTTGTAGTATACGCCGGCTACGATCGGACGCTCCTTGTCGACGACGACCTCTCTTTCGATAATGGAAGCGAGGGTAACCGCCTCATCGATGGTCATTTTTCGCTTCGTGAGCTGCTGTGTCCATTCCGGCTTCCACTCTTTCTGGAACTGGGCCAGCATCCTGGAAATAATCTCGTGCTCATCGGCTTCCTTCTTGATCTCATAGGTTTCCGGAAACAGGTACCCCTCCAGGCGATGCTTGCGCCCTTCCTTTTGCGGTATCGCAGCGACGAACGGAAACTCGGGGAAGCTGCCCTGGTTTACCTCCTGCAGAAACTTTGCTTTGTCTACCAAGCCTTTCTCGGCCAGGTGATCAGCGATCTGTTCTACATTCCAGCCTTCCGGGATCGTAAAGCGCATCGCATTGACGACGGTTTTTCCCTCTTCCATCGCTTGCAGCATCTGATCGATCGTTTGCCCTGTCTGGAACTGATAGTCTCCGGCCTGCAAGCGGGAGCCTGTCCCTTTGTACTTGACATAGTATGCGAAAAGATCGGGATTCCGTATCAATCCATTCTCATGCAAAATGCGGCCAATCTGTTTTACGGATGAACCGGACGGAATTTGCACTTCTTTTATAACGGCTTCTCCGGCCACTGGCTGCAAGCCCTGATACACGTAGTAGATCAATCCTGCTGTACCGAGCAGCACCAGCAGGAATAAGATGACGACTGTACGGAAAAAACGGCCTCCCCTTCTCCGCTTTTGCACTGGCGGCCAATTCGATTGGTCGTCGTGTTTGATTGACATAGGATTCACTAAAAGAGTCCTCCTTCTTGGTGGCGCCTTTCTCCATTTCTGCGGCAAGCCACACTCGGGCGATCGGGTAAAAGGTAACCGCCCATTATCTGTTTCATTATACCGAAGGCATGTCTACCTTGTCATCAACTCCTGAGCAGAAGCATTTTCCGGGAAAAAAGCAGGATTTCCCCTAATAAGAATGGAAGAAATAAACAAATAATTAGGAAGGAATTTTGCAGGATGAAACGCTTTTTCACCTTTCTGGAATGGTTCTTGGTTATTTGTCTCGGGGGGCAAGTCCTTCTTCTCTTGATCGCCTCGTTCACGGTGCTGTTTGCCAACGCAGATGAAATACGTTCTGCCAAAAAGGAGGGCACGTTCTATCCAGGTCCCGGCATCTCCCAAACGTATTATAACCGGGAATTGACGGTGGACGGAGTCAGGTACGACGGGAGCACGCTGAAGGTTTATATGACGAGCCGCGGTTCTGGATCGGCCAGTCTTCCCAGCTTTGTAAATATTGCTTCCGATACGGGTCAAGATCTAGACGTTAGATCAGGGGGACAATCGATCAGTTGGTTTGTTTCCAAAGGGTACTACCTGATAAAAGAAGCTCCATCCGATCTGCAATCCATCCGCATATATGCCGAAAGCTACGGCCAATCCTTCTCCTTTACCGTTCCCCTGGCCAAAGGAGGGATGGAATAATGCAAGAGCGCTTGCTAATGCGGGAACGCAGAAACCGCTTGATCCGCTGGTTGATTATTGCCGTATCCGTGATGATCCTGTTTCCGCTTTACTACCCAAGCCCGTGGTCGCCAAAAACCGCTGTTCGGCAGACCCTTGAAGGAATGGCCTTACCTTCCGATACCATCGAGGTGGTATCCATGATTCAAACAGGAAGCATGTACTCTGTCCTTTTTTACGATGAAGAGCATGAGCTTTACCACCATTTTTTCATGGACCGGCCGTTCGGCGTTCTCTGGCGAAACAGCGGCGGAGGCGGTGGGTATACCTTTGACCCGAACGAAATCCTAAAAATGAGCTGGGGCGGACAGCGGGAGGATGACAACTGGTACAGCTACGCTGTCGACCAAGTCAATGACCCGCGAATCCGCACGCTAACCGTCGAATGGAGTGACGGGGTCAAGCAATCGATGCAGCCGATCAAAGGCTTGTATCACTTTGCCCGTGTATTTGGAAAGGACGAGAAAGCAGCCGCCGTTCTTCTGGCCTATGATGCAGAGGGCAGGCTGATCTACCGTTTGGATGAGAACCAGCCGGCAATTCGCAAACAATAGATATGGTGTAGAGTAGAGAACTGAAA
>NZ_RHHO01000073.1 GCF_003710865.1 Brevibacillus borstelensis
GGCTTCAACCTTAGGATTTCTCCACCAGTTGCCTGTCAGCTACGAGGTGACTTGGCTCCTGCCTCGGTTGGACTTTCACCAACTAGCAATTAACGGCTTGCTGGGCACGCTTCAATGATAAAAAAGGACAGCATATCGCTGTCCCTTTTCTTTCTTATTTTCCTCCCCCTAGCGAGTCATCGTCAGAGACATCCTCGTCGCTAGAGTTTAGCCCATCGTTGATACTTTCAAGAACTTGTTCAGAACTGTACTTGGTTCCGGGACTAAGATCAAGTAGCTTCGCTGCTCGTTCTTCGAGCCATATACCTTCATTTCCATTTGGATCAACCGCTACAAAAATAAAACCACCTGCGTAGTCCAAATATTTCACTTGAACATCTTTACCATACTCCTGAATGATATCCTTGTACATTTCATACAATTCCGGCCCTGTTTTTTCGAGACCTGCTTGAATTGGCTCAGTATCCGTTGCTATAACTATGCCTTTAGCTTTATCTCCCTCCATAATAAACCACAGTTTTTCATCTGAAGGTACTAGTAAATCAGTAATACTAGAGCCTTTAAAAGATTTTATTGCTTCTGAATCAGGTAAATGAGCACTGTCGATTGAATAATCAGACAAATAAGATTCGTTCACATTATTTTTTTGTGGTGTTTTAGTTTTATTATTGCCTGCTGACTCGAATTTTTTATATGCATTAAAGGCATCCTTTTTCCCTTCATTAATTGCCCCGACAGCAGAAAACGAAAACATTACAGCAAGAGTTGCTATTCCCAAAACCGCAAATGTAATCTTCTTCATGTTTTACCTCCTCAATTAATTTTCCTCGAATCCATATATGGTATGGGTCCACTCTTGACCCGAGCTATCTACAAATCTGTCATAAGTCATAATAGAATATTCACCTTTATCAGGATCCATATACCTTAGATATTTAGTTGAGCTGTTTGTGTAGCCATCAATAACAACCATATGACCAATAGCTGTATTTCCCGTTTTCCATTTTATGCGTGCTAATACAGGTATATCATTGTTTATTTCCCTTACCGTCTCCTTAAAAGTTAATGAGTTATCCTCTCGATAACTTTGAAGCCCATAATGATCGAGTCCATCCATGACTTCACTAATATTTCCCGATTTATTCGAAACCTCACCTTTTACATATTCAACAAAATCGGATTGAGTAACTTTAATACCAAAATAATCTAATACAGATACTGAAGATGCTGCCCAGCACCATAACTCTGCTGCTTGAGTGACTTTTTTTACTCCTAAAGTTACAGTTGTTGAAGCAGCGTGTGATGGACTACTTACAGTTGCCAAAATTGACAAAGAAACTGCTGCAACCCCTAGTACAAAAAATTTTTTCATGCTTTTTTTATACACAGCAAGTCCTCCTACAACAAATATTATTGTGTACTGTCCACATTATAATGAAAATTACCATATTTTTGAATTAATGTCAACCTATTTCTAGAAACAATTCATATAATTGGAATTTCACTTCTTTCAATAATCTAACTTTTACTTCAAAAAGATGAGTGATACTGGACAGGGGGCGAGGGGCAGGAGCCGTCTCTCGCATTTAGCTCTGGTTCCTTGCTCTTAATTCAAGGTTACCGATCCCGTATGGAAAAAACGTCCATGATTTTTTTGTGCCTATTTTGTCCTGCTTTTTGTCGGGTTTTTGTCGGGAAAATAAGAAACGGCACTCAAATGATGCGGAGTGCCGTCGCGATTTGAAATATTGCTTCATTCTTTTTAATGTAATACTGATCCTTTGTCAGCCCTAAGTCCAGGTATACGTTGATGTCATTTACTCTGACCGGACTAGGTACTTTTCTTTAATGATTTTTCTTTCTGTTTCATCCAGTGAATACTGTAAAGCCCGCTCGATCTGCCTTGCTTTCAATTCGTTTTTTGTCTCTGAATGCTATAGCCGTGGAAAGAGTTGATCAATTCCCTCTTCCGCTTGCTCTTGTTTATTTTGAACAGCGACTCGGCGTTGTTAAGCCAGTTGTACCATACTAGAATCGTCTCTATACCACAGTTGGCAACCCCAACTCTCTGCCCCTGAATTTAAGTCTGTTGTGACTTCTGAGCACCATTTTTCCCCGTTTCTAAACCACGGCCCTGGAGTAGCTAGGTCACACATCTGTAGGTCCTTTTCTGCATCTCGTTCCATCACTTCCCCACCTCCAGCAGCTCCGGGTTTTCATAGATGTTGCCGATGACTACGTATTCAAACATACTCGGGAATACCCCCCAACCAATCCCGTATCCAGTTTCATCTTCGCCGATCCATTCAACAACCACCGGCTCTTCCCCAAACAGATCGCTACCTTTGTTGAACAGCAGACATACATCTCCCTCATAAATCTCCTTGCCGTTCTTGTCGCACAAGCCGGTGAATTGCATCAAGGTCGAATAATGACCATCTTCTACGTTGTGGATCAGAAACTCTGACAGATCAGGAGCATTCACCAGATGCTTCCACTGCAGCATGAGATTGTTAATTTTATCCTATATCCGTAACTTGATCTCACGTCCTTGCATCCCGTTCCCCTCCTGTTATTCGATCACGTCTTCTGGAATTTTCACTTTGCATTTTTCGCACGTTACCCGTGACCTACCCGACCAAGCAAAGTTCCCTTTCATTCCGTGCCTATAACCGCACAACGCTTTTGGCGATCTTTTGTCCGTAACCGCGTGAACCGTACCAGAGCCACTTTTAATAATGCCGATCAGCTTGGACATTTCTCCACCTCTTTCCACAAGTAATGTTACTGTAGTGTTTTGATTAGTTTTGTTCTTTGATCAAAGGACTACATGCTTTTACGCGTAAGTCTTTAATTCATTGTGCAGACACTCCTTTTAGGCGGGTATTTTGGAGGGCGTAGCCCACACGGGAGGTGTCGCAGGTAGATTGCGAAGCAATCTACCGAGAAAATCTTTTCATATCTTTTCCACAGAATTAAACTAAATGATACCGATGTATCTCTGAACAAAACGTGGGCACATCCTCGGTTGTAGCTCTGCGTAATGTTTGGGAACATCGGCCTTTGCAGGAATAACTCTATTTCCTAACGAATCTTTTACGTTGCCAATGTATTCCTGAACACAATGTGGGCACTCCTGATGGATAGAGCTCTACTAACTATTTGGGAACATTGGTCTTGCAGGAGTACACTCGCTCACTAGCGAATCATATATATTGTGCAGTGACCTTTCATGGTTTTACCTACCATATTAGGATTGGGGCTGATAGATTTCAGACCTCTGATATAACACTGGGGCACTCCACGTGTATTGGCACTGCACCCATGTCAGCGTTTAACCCGTCCTTTGGCGGGTTTTTTTGTTTTCCAAAATTAACTAAACCAGAGCAGGAATTTTCTCAGAGGTAACGTATAAGTTTTTTAAAGTCTATATAACGGAAAATTGTACTCCATATAAAGTAAAGCAATTGAAACCCTTCAACGTTTGGGGCTAACTTGCGTTAGACCTCTTGAGACAATTTGGGTACAGATCACCTGGCGCTATAATCCTGACATGCTACATTGGGCAAATGAAGCTCTCACAGTAACTTGGATAGTCAGGTGTATTACATATTGCTTAATAAAAGGAGAACATAACTTATGAAGGAAGATCAGTTAATGACTTTTAGTGTCACTCAAACCGATGGGCAAAAAGAATTCGTAAGACTCTTTTATCCAATATACGTTGGTGTCGATATTGGAGCTGATTTTCATGTGGCTACCTGCATTACTCCCGAACAGTTTCGTGATGGAAAATGGAAAAGGGCCAAAACAATGAAATTCGATGCCGATAGTTTGGGTATCTCTGATTTCTTGAAGGCCCTTCAAGATGTACAGGAGCATCTAGGATTAAAACCAATCGACTTTTTCGTATTAATGGAGCCGACAGGTGGGCATTATTCCTTTCTTCTTCAACAGGTATTATTAAAAGCTGGTTACTCACTTCATATGGTTGAAAATGCCTCTGTTAAAAAATTTCGGGAAGAGACTCTTGGTATTCAAGAGAAATCCGATGCTATTGATGCTAGAACGATGGCCTATATGGGATGGCATAAATCGCTCCACCCCGATATGAAAGCTGTACGACTAGCGAGTCCAGCCTCAATGTCACAGTCTATCGTCCGTACTCTCATGCGTGATCGCTGGTTACTTACCACTACCCTGACACGCAGGAAAAACCAGGTGCAACAGTTATTTCAAATCACTCACCCTGACCTTAAAAGAGCATTTAAGAAGCTTTCAAGCCCTTCTGTGTTACGCCTAGCGTTAATGTATCCAACTGCTTTGGATATGAAGGGTCTCTCCGAGATTGAACTTCGAGAAGCAATAACCAAATGCGGTGCTAAAGCTATTGCAAAGAAGGCAGCCAGCGAATTAGCTCATGTTTTACCTAACACCGTTGCTCTGCCATTGGTCCATGTTGTCGATCGACAAAGTTGGCTTATCCAAGAAGCCTTGCGCATTGAAGAAAGTTTAAGCAGTATTGACGCAAGCATCCATGAGTTATTACATGGTAATGCTGAAAAAGGAACTCCCCCACACCCATATACCAATTTGCTCTTTTCTTTACCTGTCATGAGTGATAATTGGGCTTGTACTCTCATTGCTGTAATAGGTGACATTCATCGGTTTAGTACCTATAAAGAATTTAAAAAATACCTTGGTGTATCTGCCGAAAATAAGCAGTCTGGGACTTCTGTAAAAGGCACTCGCCAGACGTTCAGTGGTGTTCGCGATACACGCAGGGTCATGTTTCAGATGGCTCTAATACTTATTGCCCAAAGAGGTGGTCCTAATGTGTTTGCGGCATATTACGAGCGCCTATTGGCACGTCAAATGCCAAAAATGAAAGCTATAGGACATATGTCTGGAAAAGTTGCAAAGATTATCTACAGTGTTCTGAAAACAGGTGTCCCCTACGATCCCAAAAGACACGCAGCAGCCTGTGGTGTTCCATGGAATGAGCAGTATAAGGAAAAGTCTTTAGATATCGATATAGAGCCATTTGAAACTGAAGCTAAAATGCTTGCCGGAATCTCAGATGAATCAGTCGACATTGAGATTGATGAAGAATAGTGCAACCTATGTGCTATTCTTCATTTCCATTCACTGTCTCAATGCTTTAATTCTGCCAAAATAGCGCGTTTTTATCGGAAAATGAAGCAATTTGTTATAAAAGACCTTACGGTTTTTTTCTGTTAAGCACTACGCTACATT
>NZ_RHHO01000074.1 GCF_003710865.1 Brevibacillus borstelensis
ATTTTCATTTGCAGTTGACAAAAAGGCCGACGCTCATCGCGTTCGACCCACCCTCCTATGTTCATGGCAGTTTTCTGATGTTTACTCCCATTGGAAGGCCGGATACTCATCCATCTGCCACACGTCCGTAAAATCCCAGTCAGTAAATGATTCCTGCTCTTTCATTTGTACGGATGAAAGCGGCATGCCCTTGCCCGTGTCAGTTTGTCCAGTCTGGTCCTGATCATAATAAGAATCGTTTACTGTACCGTTGCTTTCGAGCTTGCCGATCAAGCCTCCGACTTCTTTGGCATTGCTGTCTATAGTCCCGGCAGCGTACGTTCTGGTAATTTCATGCTGATTGATTCCGACAAGACCGCCAATGACAACTTCCTCTCTATACTTTCCGGCACTGATGCCGGAGTTAGCGTACGCATCCGATATCACTCCCTGATTTTCACCCACCAATCCGCCTACAGCCATAGATTCAGTCTCAATCGTCCCTTTTGCAAAAGACTGTTCGATGAATCCCTTGCTTCCATTTATTCCGGCAAGACCACCAACCTGATTCGATCCGCCAGTTACATGCGTCAGTGCGTATGACTGGCGGACCTCTCCGTCGTTTACCCCGACCAGCCCGCCAAGGCCAGAAGCGTTATTGGCGACGCTGCCTTTGGCAAAGGAATGCTCAATGGTACCCGCATTTGCCCCTACAAGTCCTCCCGTATAATTGTTTTTGGCAAGTAAGAAATGTAGCAAATGGCAATTAAAAATGTACCACTTGCCAACCCCTAAATTATTTACCGTGTAATAGCGATTCTTTGTATCGATGGCTTTCG
>NZ_RHHO01000075.1 GCF_003710865.1 Brevibacillus borstelensis
ACTAAATGGGGTCTTGACCATTTCCATGCCCGGGTTTTTCTTTTGGCACTGCTTGAGCATCTGGGGAGCTTGATCAAACGCGCTCATTTGTACTCCTTTTTCCCGAAACAGCTTTGCCAGGTTGCCCGTCCCTGTTCCTGCGTCCAAACCAACCTCATCCGGGCAGGGAGAAGTTGCATGGACGACTTCCTGCAGTACAAGCTCATAGTCTTCATAAGGGTAAAAGCCCTGTTTATTCTCGTTTACCGATATATCGTAATAATCCGCAATCTGGTTGAAATTCCACCGATCCACCCAGTTGTTTCTCATCTGGCGCAGCCGTTTGTTCCCCTCAGCCAATTCGAACAAGGCTGCCGGATCGATTCCTTTTTGTTGCTTGATACGGCCAATCATCTGCTCGGTCGTTTGAATGACTCTGCTAAGCTCGATCCACTGGTCATACATGCAGGAACGTTGGATCTCCAAGTAATGAAGCAAGCTCTCTTTTTCTTTGTCAATCCGATTCAGCAGTTCCCGAATGTCTTCGATCGGCATGCCCACTTCTCTCAAGGTGATAATCGTCTGAAGCCTCCATACATCCTCTTCGGAAAATAAGCGGTAGCCCGAATGCTCTGCCTTTTTTGGCGAAATCAGCCTTTTTTCCTCATAGAAACGGATTGCCCGGGCTGTGATTTGCAAGCGTTCAGCCATTTCCTTGATCTGCACGTTCTTCTTCCTCTCATGCTTTCTCCTCTCATTGTAAACCTTTCCGCAACGGAAGAGTAAAGGGTTCTTATCTGAACAAAAAAAGAGGCTGCCGCCAGTGACAGCCTCTTTCTTTTCCCTTTATTTCCGTCAGTGTATCTGTTGGGAATCACACATTGCCGAGCGGTTCGGAGATTTGGGAGAGGGCTTCGGACGCTTCGTCATGATGCACTTGGCGGACAGCCATATCTCCGAGCGCGACGATGCCGACCAGCTTTCCGTTCTCTACGACAGGCAGACGGCGGATTTGGTGCTTGGCCATAATTTTGGCTGCCTCGTCGACAGTCATTCCTGGTTGACCCATAATAATATCGCGGGTCATTACGTTTTCAACGGCAGCGGAGCCCTCGCGTTTTTCCGCCAAGCCGCGAATTACGATGTCACGGTCTGTAATCACGCCGATCACGTCATCTTTCTCATCGACAACGGGGATGACGCCGACATTCCAGTCACGCATCTTGCAAGCCACTTCATAGACATTATCTTTAAGGGTCACTGTTGCCACATCTTTTGTCATAATTTCACGCAGCGTCCGATTTTCCACTTTTGCCATCTTTCTCTCCTCCTTTTTGCTGATAACAATTGTAGTTTGTCCGGGCAAAAAAGGTTTCATGCGTGTTGGACGAGCCGCCCCGAATTCCGACTAGGAAAGTCTCCAAGCGGTGTGGTAAGATGGTAGGGTGGTGTCTGCGAAGGCATCGCACACCGAGAGCTTTTCAAAAAAAGACCGCAGGGTGGACCAGCACCCATACGGTCGATGGATACAATAGTTGTTCCCCATTTGGGGGGCGGCTCTCACTTCTCGGTGTCGACCTCCCGGCTGTCAGGCTCAAGGGAGGTCTACTTCTTTTTACTGGTTGACAGCATTAAGACTAAGGTCCCGAACGCTACCATCAGACTTAGTGCTTCATATACTGTCATGCTATCACCCCCTTTCCAAAACGGGGATGAACCGACCACCCTTGTGGAGCTCACCTATTGTAGTTACCTAGTATACCATAAATTGGGAAAAGTGGCATCCTGCCAGAGACACGACTTATCCATTGCGCTCTTTCCGAAAACAGACTAATATAAGGTAGTGAATAACTTACCATTTGTAGGAGGAAAATCAATGGTTATCAAGGACACAGGAATCGGCAACAAGGAAGTCATGCTCGCCGATCTGGATCATTACATGAGTGACCTGGGGTTTGTTCGCGGAGCTTGGGATTACAAACACGCTACATACGATTATCAACTGAAAGATAAAGGCAACAACTACTACCTGCGAATCGAAGCCAATGCAATCGAGGGAAAACTGGAAGACAGCCACGCTGTTTTGAAGCTCGAGGACCCTTACATGGGCAGACACTTGTTCCCTCATGGATTGGATTACGATTCCCCGATTCCGGATTCGGTCGTACAGACAGCAAAACGCAAGCTGCAGGTATTGAACGAGAAGCTTTCTGCTTATTAATCCAACTGCATCCAGCTATTTGCGTCCTAAGAACAGAGAGGCATCCCCTCTCTGTTTCACGTCAAGGGGGAGGTTTCTCTCATGAAAACACGGGGAGTCCCCGACTTTTTGTTGCTGTTGTTAACCGCTCTCTTGGTAGGTTTTGGCATCACAATGGTGTTGAGCTCAAGCTCGATATATGCCCTGACAAGCTTTACATCCAACGGCTGCAAAATTTGCGGCGGCGACGAACTGTATTTCGTGAAAAGGCAAGCGATGTGGCTGCTTCTGGGCATATTCGGAATGCTGATCACGATGAACATACCGTTTTCTTTCTACAAACGGAACTTTCTGTTAATAGTCTTTGTCAGTTTTCTGTCGCTGCTGCTCGTTATCATTCCAGGTATTGGTAACGATGCGAAAGGGGCGCGGTCCTGGTTTAGTTTCGGGTCAGTCAATTTGCAGCCGGCTGAGTTTGCCAAATTGGGCCTGATTCTGTACTTGGCAGCGATTATCTCCAAAAAAGGCGATGGCTTCCGGGATTTGAAAAAAGGCCTTATGCCCCCGCTCGTTGTCACCGGCGCATTTTTTATCCTGATCATGGTACAGCCTGACATGGGATCGGCAGCGATCCTGCTCGGCACGGCGATCGTCGTCATGATTTGCGGCGGTGCGCGGATTGGCCATCTGTTTATGATCGGGTTTCCGGTCACTTCTCTTGCCGTATTCGCTTATGTCATGAAGAAGGACCACGCCTGGAACCGGCTGACTTCTTTTCTCGATCCTTGGAGCGACCCTCTAGGTACGGGATACCATATCAAGCAATCGCTCATTGCCATTGCCCACGGAGGGCTGACCGGTACCGGATTTGGCAAAAGCATACAGAAATATTTGTATTTGCCTGAAGCGCATACAGATTTTATTTTTGCGATCATTTCCGAAGAGCTCGGCTTTTTCGGGACAAGCCTGTTCTTGCTCGTGTACCTGCTGTTCATCTTGCGGGGAATCCACATCTGTCTGAAAGTGCATGATACCTTCGCCAGCCTGGTCGGAATCGGAATCGTCAGCATGATCGGAATACAGGCGTTTGTAAACATCGGTGGCGTAACGTCTTTCATCCCTCTGACTGGCGTCACCTTGCCCTTTATCAGCTACGGCGGATCTTCCCTGCTAATGACCCTGGTATCCACGGGGATCCTTCTGAGCGTGTCCCGTGAAGTGAGTCGGCAAAAGCTGACAGAACAAGGGCAAAAGCAATTGTACGCAAACCGCTGATCGAAACGAATGGAAAAGGACCTGCCGTCTCTGCAGGTCCTCTTTGCTACATCTCAATTCCATCCACATGTACGTTTACCGCCTCCACAAACAGACCTGTCAAGGACTCCACCGTCTCCTTTACTTTCTCCTGAAGCTGGCGGCATACCTCGTGAATCTGCATGCCATACTTGATCGATACCCGCAACTCGATGGTGACAGCACCATCTGTGACGACGACATAAATGCCTTTGCCGCTGCCGCCGAACTTTTTGGCTAAATCTTGATAAAATCCACCGGAGCGCACCGAGACACCGGAAATGTCAGCCGCTACAACTCCAGCAATGACTGCCACTACTTGGTCCGCTACCCGAATCTCACCGCGCATGCTCTCCATACTCGCCCTCCTCCCTGCTCCCTTTACCCTTCTTACTTATGTGTTGTCTGTCTGACTGCCTGATTCTCAGACTTTTCTTTCATTATAAACATTTGTAGCTTGGGCTTGAAAGGGGATTTCTCGTTTTCTCTCCGTTAGTGTCGGGAGAGTGCACTGAATGTCGAGCAGAATCATGTTTTGCGATTTCATCGACTCTTTCAGCGCAGGCAAAAGTTCATGAACGGCACTTACGTGGCGCCCTTCGATTCCGCAAGCCTCGGCCCATTTCACAAAGTCGGGGTTTTCCAGTCGAGTGCCAAATGGGGCAAGTCCGGTCTGAACCATTTTCCACTCTTCCAGTCCCAGCGTCTTATTGTTTACGACAATCAGCGGGAACGAGAGATTATGGGCTGCGGCTGTCATCAGCTCACCAGCCGTCATTTGCAACCCTCCGTCTCCGACGATCGCGACTACTTGACGGTCCGGATTGTTCAGCTTGGCTGCAATCGCGGCCGGCAAGCCATAACCCATCGTCCGCCATTTTCCAGAGAAAATCGGGAATTGTGCAGTCCCACGGAACGCACGGTTGAACCAGATGGAGTGTTCTCCTGTATCCAGGGCGATGATGGCATTGTCATCAACAACCTGGGACAAGGCATGCATGAGTGTTTCCGGCTTGATCAGCTCGTCTGTTCCTTGATCGACCAACTGCTCTGTCTCCTGCCAAAAAGAAGCGTGCCACCGTTTCACCTGTTGAATCCAACCGGAATCGGGCGACTTTCCTTCCAGGCGGCGCAGCCACAGGGGGAGCACATCGCCTAGCTCTGCTGTGACAGGAAACAGTCGAGGATGGGCATGGACAGTTATCGGATTGTGATCGACCTGTACGACCGGCAAACCTGCCGGAATAAAGGAGCGCGGAAACCAGCTCGCTCCCAGCGCTACGAGCAAATCTGCTTGTGCCAATGCCTCGAGTCCCGCCCTGCTGCCGCCCTCGCCCAAGCCTCCCAGAACAAGCGGATGAGCTTCATCCACCGTCCCTTTGGCGCCTAAAGTAAGCAGCAAGGCTGCGCCTATTTTCTCAGCCATCTGGAGACATAGATTGGCGGATTCACGGCTTCCCGTCCCCATCAGAATGACCGGTTTTTTCGCTTGAAGCAGCAGCTCTGCCGCATGCTCCACCTCTCCCCGGTCCACTCCCACGCCAGTTCGCAGTCGCGGCAAGGTCTCTACTAACGGCCATACCGTCGTGCGTGAAAAAATATCCTTGCAGATGGCGAGATGTGCGACACCTTTTTGACTGCCGGCTGTTACGTATGCGCGGTGAAGCACGTTGCCGATGGCATCCGGGTGGGCAACGGTCGTAGAGTACAAGCAGAGCGGGCGAAGCAAGTCTTCCTGCGGCACATATTGCTTGTACGGTCCTCCCAATTTGCTCGTCTCCACCTGACCCGTAATAGCGAGAACCGGAGCGTGATCCGCATACGCATCCGCCAGTCCATTCAATAAATTCAGTGTCCCCGGGCCGCTCGTCGCTGTACAAACCGCCGGCTTGCCGGTCCATTTTGCTTCCGCCGCTGCCATCATGGCTGCTGCTGATTCATGTCTGCATGCGATATAACGGATGTCTTTCTGTTTCCCGATGACATCCAGCCACGGCAGTATGGCATCACCCGCCACCCCGTAAATGTGTTTGACTCCCCACATGCGCAGCTGCTCCGTTACATATTGGGCGACCTGCATGAAGCACCTCCTGTCCTTGATACTTCTAGTGTGGCAAAATCTCCAGTATTTTACTAACTCGTATCCAGCCTTTTCGGGAAAACCTAGTGAATAGATCAGGAGAAATAAAGGAGGAACGTGAATGAAACAGCCTGTAAAATGGCTGCTTTGCCTTTTGGCCCTTGCTTTGACAGTGACAGCCTCTGTTATGATCTCCCCGGTACGGACAGATGCTTTCAGCAATCAAGAGGTTCGCGTCGGCGCTACCGGAAAAGATGTAAGAGAGATGCAGGGACGCTTGAAATACCTGGGCTTTTATACAGGAAAGGTCGATGGCGTGTTTTCCTGGCGCAGCTATTGGGCCCTGCGCAACTTTCAGTACGAATTCGGGTTAAAGGTAGACGGCATTTTAGGGCCAAAGACAAAGCTGAAGCTCTACAATGCCACAACCGGCTATCGGCCGACCGCTGAAGAGCTGGGTGTCGAACCGGCTCCAGCAGCTCCCGCGCCGTCTGCCCCCAAAAACACCAGCTACCGGAGCAAGGGCATTACAGACAACGATATTCGTCTGATGGCCAATGCCGTCCATGGCGAAGCGCGCGGAGAGCCGTACGTCGGTCAAGTCGCCGTTGCCGCCGTCATCCTGAACCGAACCCGCAATCCGGCTTTCCCGAATTCGCCTGCTGGCGTCATCTTCGAACCGCGGGCGTTTACCGCCGTAGCAGACGGACAGATCTGGCTAACCCCTAACGAAACAGCAAAAAAAGCGGTACAAGACGCACTCAATGGTTGGGACCCGACCGGAGGCGCCATCTATTACTTTAATCCGGATACGGCCACATCTGCTTGGATTTGGAGTCGCCCACAGATTAAAAAAATCGGCAAACACATCTTTTGCCGCTAGAAACAAAAGCAGGCACGGTGGGTACCGTGCCTCTTTCATTGCTCAAGCAGTCTAGATTTGCGCCAGCTACGAGCGCTGCCCATGCATGTGTTCCGCCATTTTAATAAATCGCTCTTCCTGTTCGGTCGTCCCGCAAATCCCGCATTGAATCATGTAGGACTCACCCTTGTAGGGCTGATGGAAGGTGTCCAGCTCATCTTTGGATAATTCCGCGACCAGCTCCCCGGATTGGGGGTCAAGTCGGACATAGCGCGGAGTTTGTTCAATGACAGTAAATCTCATCCTGTTCGATTTACATGTGGGACAGAGATACGGTTTTGCCAATAGAAGCACCTCCTAAGATGTCTCACCGAATAGTGTGAGCAAAAAAACAGTGATTTTATTCTCCAGGATTCGTTCAAAATAATGATGACTTCCTCCAAAAGTTCGGTTACACTTAAAGACGAAATTCGGTTTATGGTAAAAAACGGGAAATTGAACAAACTTAACATCATGAGGTGAACCTATGAACCAACGGCTGTTTTTCACGATTGTCGGCGCGAGCCTGCTACTGGCGGGATACGCCCATTATTTCACTGACAATGAATTTTTTAAATTTGCAACTGCTTCCTTGGCTATCATTTTTTTGGCTGCTTGGTTGGGAAAATCGACAGAAAGTGTTGCACATTATGCAGGGGATCGCGTTGGCGGGTTTTTGAATGCGACGTTTGGCAATGCAGCCGAGCTGATTATCGCTTTCTTCCTGGTGAAGGAAGGCCTGTTCGATATGGTGAAGGCGTCCATTACGGGCGCCATCATCGGGAATATGCTGTTGGTACTCGGATTGAGCGTGTTTTTGGGGGGATTGAAGTACAAGGAGCAAACCTTTAACGGCAGGCTGGCCGGGCACAATGCATCCCTGATGATGCTCGCGATCGCCGCCCTGTTTATTCCGGCCGTCTTTATGAAGGAGCTCCCGCCTGTTGAGATCGGGACCTTGAGCACGGTGATCGCGGTTATTTTGATCGTAGCCTACCTTCTCTGGCTGATCTTCTCCATGGTCACGCACCGCGACTTCCTGTCCGACATTGAATCTCATGACAGTGAAGCAGCCTGGTCAAAAGGTGTGTCGATCCTGATGCTGGCGATCTCGACCTTTTTTGTGGCCGTCGTCTCCGAGTGGCTTGTCCACAGTGTTCAGCACGTCTCCGAAACACTTGGTTGGTCGGAGCTGTTCGTCGGGGCGTTTGTCATCGCCATTATCGGCAATGCGGCGGAGCACAGCGCTGCCCTGCTGCTGGCGATGAAAGGACGAATCGGCGCAGCTGTCGAGATCGCAGTCGGCTCCAGCCTGCAAATTGCCTTGTTCGTGGCCCCTACGCTCGTATTGGTCAGCTTGCTCCTGGGCCGTCCGATGGATATCGTCTTCACCACATTTGAACTTGCCGCCATTGGTGTCGCGACTTTTATTACCATCTCCATCACCAAAGACGGTGCGACCAACTGGTTTGAAGGCGTCCTTTTGCTGGCTGTCTATATCATCCTCGGAACCGCCTTTTTCTTTGCTTGATCCATAAAAAAGGGCGCAGCGTGTATTTCCATCGCTGCGCCCTTCTTTTTTATGCAGAACCAGTACCTGCCGGTTCTATGTTTCTTCTTCCTAAAAAACGCCCAGTGTGCTCAAAAATACGATGATAATGGCAATCGGTGCAATGTATTTCAGCAGCATCAGCCAGATGATAAAAGCGCGTCTCCCCCACTCTGTGGACACCTGCAATTCTCTGACAAGCAGCTCCCGTTTCAGCTTGAGCGGCACAAATACGGCAATCAGCAATGCACCCAGCGGCATCAAGACATTACTTACCAAAAAATCGGCCGCATCAAAGATGGGCTTCCCAAAAACGGTCACCTCTGACCAGACTCCAAAGGACAAGGCAGACGGAATTCCTGCCAGAAAAATAAGCATCCCGATAATCCAGGAATAGCGCTTCCTGTTTTCTAGTTTGCCCCTGGAAAGCGACGCTACGATTATCTCCAGCATCGAAAATGCGGAGGTCAGTGTAGCAAACAGGAACAACGCCATAAATATGAGCAGAAACAGATTGCCAAACGGCACGTGCTCAAAGACAGAAGGCAAAACGATAAACAGCAGTCCCGGTCCTTCCGTCGGCTCCATGCCCAGGGAAAAAACGGCAGGAAAAATAGCCAGACCGGCAAACAAGGAAACCATCAGATTCAGCCCGACGATCGAGCCTGCGGAGCGCACCAGATTTTCCTGTTTGCCCAGATAGGAGCTGTACGTAACCATCACAGAAACCCCGACACTGAGAGAGAAGAACGATTGACCCATCGCATACAGCACAGAATCCGCCGTCAGCCGGGAAAAATCAGGCATCAGGAAAAACGCGACGCCTTTGCCTGCTCCATCCAGTGTGAGTGAACGGAACATCAGGACAAGGAACAGTAAAAACAGTGCCGGCATTAAATACTTGTTCGCCGATTCGATCCCGGCCTGCACCCCGCGAGCCACGACCCACATCGTGATCAGCATGAATACAAATTGAGCGCCGACAGATCCGATCGGGCTGGCAATGACACTGCCAAACAATTGATCGTACGGCATGCCTGTCAGTTGTCCCGTCAAGCCGCGATACATATAAGTGAGAATCCAGCCGCCTACCACACTGTAAAACGAGAGCAGCAAGAAGCAAGTCGCCACGCCCAATCTGCCGATCCAATGCCATGCGCTTCCCGGTGCGAGAGTTTTGTAAGCCGAAATTGCCTCTTGCTGTGTGCTGCGTCCAATCACGAATTCACCCAACAATAGCGGAAGACCGATTGCGAGTGTAAATACGAGGAACAGCAGAAAAAATGCTCCGCCACCACTCGTTCCGACTACGTAGGGAAATTTCCAGATCGCCCCGAGTCCGATCGCCGAACCCGCTGCCGCCAGAATAAATCCAAGTCTGGTCGTCCATTGCTCTGTTTGCTTCATGCCCTATCCACCTCTTTCTAACTTTCCACTAGCCTGTAAAAAAGAAAACACCCATCCCCAAAAAGGGACGAGTGTTGTGCTCGCGGTACCACCCTGGTTAGGCTTTGTCAGCCTCGCTCATTTCATTGATAACGGGAATGACCCGGTTCCCTCCTACTAGGGGCGCCTTCCTTTCAGAGGACAGCTCAAGAGTGAATTCAGCGGGGCATGCCTGGAAACGACTCTCAGTCTCTGGTCGCTTCTCCCTGTCAAGCCGCTTGGCCGCTTACTGGTCTCCATCTTCGCTTTTGCCGTATTCATTTGTTCAAGGCAAGCGAGAACAAAAAAACCCGCCCCCTAAAAGGGACGAGTTGCTCGCGGTACCACCCTGATTAGACAAGCGTGTAAAGGAAAAAAAGTCAAGAGCCCTTTTACTTGCATGCCTCACTTTGTTCATTGGTAACGGGAATGACCCGGTTTTCCTTCTACTGGGCATCGAAACCGTTCAAAGGACAGCTCAGGAGTGAATTCGGCGAGGCATGCTTTAAAACTGCTTTCAGTCCATGGCAGTTTCTCCCTGGCAAGCTGCTGGTTCGCTTACTAGTCTCCGTCGACGCTTTTGCTCTTCAAAAGTTATTATTTAATCTAAAGCAGTGAGAGTGAAAAAGCAAGTATTTTTTTATGCCCTTGTAAAACTCGATCACAATAGAAAAGCGAGGAACGTTTCCATTCTCTCGCCTTTACCCCTTCTGATTGTACAGTTCGTGAAGATCAGCCAGTTTTCTTTCCAACGAACCCATTATTTCACGACCGATCTCTTCGTCAATCAGTCCCAAACGGACGGCGAACTCCACTTCACGCGAAAGCCCGAACATCTGGGTGTCAAGCACCTCTTCATACAGCGGGCACTGCGGCATGGTCAGGTTTTCCATCTGTACGTCTATGAGCTTGTAGATCTTGTCCGCATCTGCTCGCAGTAATGCTAGCGCTTTTTGTTCCAGATCGGGAATCTTAATTTCTGTCAAAACCTATCCCTCCGTTTGCCACCATCCTTACCTTACATAGTACGTTATTCTGGGCCATTTGAAAAGGGGAGACGATTTGGCAACTGTAAGTATATACGCACGAACGCTTTCGATTTGACTAAAAAATGCTCAAATCCCACATATCGGAGAGCCTTTGCAGCAGCTTGACCCCCGCTACCGAGTTTCCCTTTTCATCCAAAGCGGGACCAAATACGCCAAGTCCCATACGCTGCGGCACTGAAGCCATAATCCCTCCGGCTACACCGCTTTTTGCAGGGATGCCGACGTCGATGGCAAACTCTCCGGAAGCGTTGTACATGCCGCATGTGACCATGAAGGTTTTGCAAATTCTCGCCACTTCACGGGGAAGCAGCTGCTCGCCGCTCACAATGTCGTAGCCGTCCGCAGCCAAAATGGCAGCAAGCCGTGCCACCTCCACGGTCGTGACCTCGATCGAGCAATGCCGAAAATACAGATCGAGAGTTTCTTCCACGTCCCCGGAAAGAATCTTGCTCTCCTTCAAAAAATAGGCGAGGGCGCGGTTCCGATCAGCGGTCTGCTTTTCGGACTGATATACGTCGTAATTGACACGGAGCTCGGGATTGCCTGTCATTTTTCTAAGCAGCCGCATGATCTTCTCCAGCCGTTCTTCCACAGTTGCTCCGGGAATCATGCCTGCAACAGCGATGGCTCCGGCGTTGATCATCGGGTTTAACGGCTTGTGCGGCTTGATGGTCTCCAGCTTGATAATCGAATTGAACGGGTCGCCTGTCGGCTCTTTGCCCACACGTTCAAAGACATATCGCTCTCCATGCTCGCACAGCGCAACCATGAGTGAAAAAATCTTGGAGATGCTCTGCAAGGTAAAAGGAAGATGGGCATCCCCGGCCGAAAGCAGCGTCCCGTCTTTGAGGCACACACTGATGCCCAGCCGCCTCTTGTCCTGTCTGGCCAGCTCCGGTATGTACGAAGCTACCTCGCCTTTTTCCGCTTCGCTGACGGTCTCCTGCACCGTCTGTTCAAGCACTTGCTGAATGTTGATATGGTCCATTTTGTCCATGTAGATCGCCTCTTGCGTGAATAGAATGGAATTCTGCTGCCCCCATTGTAAGAAGTCAGAGCCTCATTGTCAAAAGCGACGCTGTTTTTTCGCTTGGGAGCAAGACGCCGAAGCGAATTTTTGCTATTCAGAAAAACGTTTTTTGCAAAAATGCACGGGCGGCTCGTTTGCCACATCCTTTGCCGCGGGTTACAATGTTACCGAGACGCTAAACAGACGGAGGAATGTATCATGTCAGAGGTAATCGTATTCAAGGGAGCCGTTTCCTTCCCCATAACACTCGACCCGAGCGTATGGATTTTTGACGACCGCAAGTTTGATCTTGGCACCTATACGGGTGAGGAAGATAACGATACAGGCAATCAGAAAAAGTACCTGGAAGGAACCGGTGCCCAATGGGACAAGGAGCTTCGGGAAGGTGCAGCCTTGCCGTCGGAGCGAAAGAGCTTGATCGAGGAACGGAAGGCTCTCCAGGGTGACTACGGAATCCGCCTTGCGCCGTTCATCGACAACGCTGCTCCCCATCCCGAAGTGACCCATGTACGGATCTACCGGGAGACAGGAGAGCCTATCCTCCTTCCGCTCAGCGAAGCCAGACGGGCCATCCTGCAGTTTTCAAAGGACGGCAAGCCTATACGGACGGATGGTCCTGTCTACTTTTTCCTCCCAGAAACACTGCTGGCCAAAGAAGCGCCGGTAACAGGAATTACTGCCTTTGAATTTGTCGCTGAAACCGGACAGTAAGCATACAAAAAAGCCATCCGAAGCTGCGGATGGCTTTTTGCATAATTTTTTGTACATCTAGGTTAGCCCGTTTACGCGCTCACTACCTGCGCGATACCGATGTCTCTTCTCTTTATCTCTGCACTGAGCAGTTCAATAAAAGCTGGGTCCAGTTGAAGGTCGACGGCACGATGATATACTTCTATCAGCATTTGGTCACTCAAGTATTTCACGCTTGTCACCTCCATCCCTTAACCTGAACCCATTGTAGCAGAAGAAACAGGCGCGAACAATCGTTCTGATATCCACAGGCAATGGGGATATCATGTGGGTAAGCTGTGGGCAAACTGTGTGCAACTGACAAAAAGGCAGGGTTGTCCATGTGGATTCTCCCTGCGCTTTTATCCACATGTTGTCGCAATTTGTCGAACGATTAACCTGCTTTTTCCCTTGCTTGAGTGGAGATTTGTCCGACTGACCATAAAAAGGACCATCCCCGCTAAAGGAGATAGTCCACTTTTTTGGAAGAGATCACTTATACATTTGCTGTTTCCGTTACTTGCAAGACTTGCTTGATCCGTTCGATCGCCCAATCCAGATCTTCCTTCGTAATAACCAAAGGCGGTGCAAAGCGGATTGTAGTCTCATGCGTTTCCTTGCACAGCAGCCCCAGTTCTTTCAGCTTTTCACAATACGGGCGAGCAGCCGTTTCCAGCTCCAGTCCAATAAACAGACCGCGTCCGCGAATTTCTTTGATCAACGGGTTTTTGATCTCCTTCAATTTTCCGAGGAAGTACTCACCCAGCTCTTGGGAGCGTTCCACCAGCTTTTCGTCAACCAGGACGTCCATGGCCGCTACGGCGACAGCACAGCCGAGCGGATTGCCGCCAAAGGTCGAACCGTGGGAACCAGGTTCAAAGACGCCCAGAACTTCACGGTCTGCCGCTACAGCCGAAATCGGGAACACACCGCCTCCGAGCGCTTTCCCCATAATGTACATATCCGGCTTCACGTCTTCCCAATCAGACGCAAACAGCTTGCCTGTACGGCCAAAGCCCGTTTGGATTTCGTCGCAGACGAGCAGCACATTGTTGGCCTTGCACAGCTCATACGCCTGCTTGAGGTAGCCTTGCGGCGGAATGATGATGCCGGCTTCCCCCTGGATTGGCTCCAGCATGAACGCTGCCGTGTTCGGCGTAATCGCCTGTTTCAGTGCTTCGATGTCACCGTACGGGATAATCTTAAAGCCTGAGGTAAATGGACCAAACCCACGCTGGTAGCCAGGATCGGAAGAGAAGGAGGTGATCGTAACTGTACGCCCGTGGAAGTTGCCCTCGCACACGATAATTTCAGCCTGGTTATCCGGCACTTTTTTGACGTCATATGCCCAACGGCGAACAGCCTTGAGCGCCGTTTCCACCGCTTCTGCTCCGGTGTTCATCGGCAAAATCATATCCTTGCCGGTCATTTCAGCAAGCTTCTCATAAAAGTTGCCAAGCTGATCATTGTAGAAAGCCCGGGAAGTCAGCGTCACTTTGTCAGCCTGATCCTTCAGCGCCTTGATGATGCGCGGATGGCGATGCCCCTGGTTCAGAGCCGAGTATGCGCTCAGCATGTCCAGGTATTTGTTGCCTTCGGGATCTTCTACCCAAACGCCTTCTGCCTTGGAAATAACGATCGGAAGCGGATGATAGTTGTGAGCACCGAATTTTTCTGTTTGATCAATGACCCGGTTTGACTTGTTCATATGTTCATTGCCTCCTTGATTATGCGATGTCTCTCTTTTATTCAAGAATGATGCCAACTGTTTGAGCCTGTACAAATCCTTGGTTTCAGCGGGAAGGGCATTCCCACAGAGCAAAAAAAGTTTGCATCATATCCTTCTTTTGTCCATATTAGCGCATAATTATTTTGCACCTTTTCCATCCTATGGTATGATGTACCTCATACCATACCAACAGGCAGGTGCATTTTGGATGTCATCCGGGCAAAAGCTGAACTTACCCGACCATACCCTACATGTCTTTGAAACCATTTTGGACAGTGTCAATGAAGGTATCCACGTAATCGACGCATCGGGTACCACGATTGTATACAATCGCAAAATGACTGAGATGG
This sequence comes from Brevibacillus borstelensis, assembly GCF_003710865.1. GTDB lineage: Bacteria > Bacillota > Bacilli > Brevibacillales > Brevibacillaceae > Brevibacillus > Brevibacillus borstelensis. The sequence continues at coordinate 14,315 of NZ_RHHO01000075.1, forward strand.
AATCGATGAGCAAGCGAGACGTTCTCAACAAGCCACTGGACGAAGTGTTTCAGTTCCCTCCCGGCCAGGAAAGCACGCTGCTTACTTGTTTGCGTACCGGCAAAAGCGTCCGCAACGTGAGACAGACGTACTTCAACGACAAAGGTCAGGAGATCACGACGATAAACAACACGTTCCCGATCCTCAAGGATGGAGAACTCATCGGCGCAATGGAGCTTGCGAACGATGTGACAAAAATGGAGCGGCTAATCCGTGAAAATCTGTGGGAAAAGAACGGCGCGCGCTACACCTTTGACAAAATTATCGGTGTAAGTCCCGCTATTCTGGAGGTTGTGGAAAATGCCAAGCGTGCGGCAAGGACCTCTTCCTCTGTATTGGTCGTAGGGGAAACGGGAGCTGGCAAAGAGCTCTTTGTCCAGAGCATTCACAATGCAAGTCTCCGCGCCTCGGCTCCCTTCATTTCACAGAACTGTGCTGCCCTGCCTGATTCCTTGATCGAAGGACTCCTCTTTGGAACTGCCCGTGGCGCATTTACCGGAGCAGTGGAGAGACCCGGCCTGTTCGAACAAGCAGAAGGCGGTACCTTGTTCCTGGACGAGATCAACTCGCTTAGTATGCCCCTGCAGGCAAAACTGTTGCGGGCCTTGCAGGAAAAGTCCATCCGGCGCATCGGGGACACAAAAGACAGGTCCATCGACGTACGAATCGTAGCCGCGATGAATGAAGACCCGGTAGAAGCCATATCCCATCAGCGCTTGCGAAAGGATCTGTATTACCGCCTCGGCGTGGTAACGCTTTTTATTCCACCCCTGCGTGAACGGAGAGAAGATATTCCGCTTTTGATCCAGCATTTTATCGACAAGTACAATCACCTGTTCCAAATGAGCGTCGAAGGTGTAAGTGAAGACGTGCTGGCGTTTTTCATGGGACACGACTGGCCCGGAAACGTCAGGGAGCTTCAGCACGTTATCGAAGGTGCGATGAATCTGATGGTAGACGAAACCGTTATTACCTCCGAGCTGCTTCCTTACCATTTTTTACGCCGCACATCTGCACCCATAAAGGAAAAGATAACAGTACTACCCGTATCGGACGAAATCTCTCCTTTGAAACAAAAAATGCAGGAGTTCGAAACGTACTATATTCAGAAAGTCGTTGAGAAGAACAACGGCAATATTTCCCGTGCAGCCAAGGATTTGCAAATCAGCAGACAAAGCCTGCAATACCGCCTTCGCAAGTTAGGGGTTAAGCCAGTGTGAAGTGCAAATTTTTTTGGCGTTTGCCTGCTTTTTTTGCACGGAACGCCTATTTTTTTTGCACAAAACCTCTTTTTTGTCCCATAATAAACAACCGTTCCACAATTCCGACTTTGGCACACCATTTGCATAGGGAATATACACACAGTTTATGATCACAAGTTGTGCATTCACGTTAAGGAGAGGGTTACATGGCATCTACGAACGATCAACAACACAAATTAAAGCGGTCCATGAACAGTCGCCATCTCTTCATGATCTCTCTCGGCGGAGTAATCGGAACCGGTTTGTTTCTTGGCTCGGGTTATACGATCGGGCAGGCAGGTCCGATCGGCACGATTATCTCTTATTTGGTCGGCGGTTTCATCATGTATCTGACCATGCTCTGTCTTGGCGAGCTCTCAGTCGCCATGCCTGTAGCCGGTTCGTTTCAAACGTACATGACGAAGTTTGTGAGCCCGTCGCTGGGATTCGCTGTTGGCTGGCTGTATTGGTTTGGGTGGGCGGTTACGGTGGCTCTTGAGCTCTTGTCCTCGGGGCTCATGATGCAGCGCTGGTTTCCGGAGTCCCCGGTATGGCTGTGGTGTGCCATTTTTGGTGTCGTTCTGTTTCTTCTGAATGCGCTTTCCGCGCGAGCATTCGGAGAAAGCGAGTTCTGGTTTTCGAGTATTAAAGTAAGCGCTATCATCCTGTTCATCATTCTTGGCGGCGCAGCGATGTTCGGTCTGATCGAGATGAAAAACGGCCAGCCCGCCCCCATGTTTTCAAACTACGTGAACAGTCCGCTGTTGCCAAACGGAATTACCGGCTTGCTTTTGACCATGATTACCGTCAACTTTTCCTTCCAGGGAACAGAGCTGATCGGGATTGCTGCAGGAGAGAGCAAAGATCCGGAGAAAACCATTCCCAAATCCATTCGCACAACGGTCTGGAGAACTTTGGTCTTCTTCGTTCTCGCTATCTTCATCCTGGCCGGCTTGATCCCTTACCAGCAGGCTGGTGTTGTTGAAAGTCCATTCGTAGCTGTATTTGACAGCATCGGCATTCCTTACGCCGCCGACATCATGAACTTCGTTGTGCTCACAGCCCTTTTGTCCGTTGCCAACTCAGGACTTTATGCCGCCACGCGGATGCTCTACTCTCTCTCCCACAGCGGCATGGCGAGCAAAAAGCTGGGCATGACAAACCGCAAAGGCATTCCGATGAACGCGCTTTTGATCACCTTTGCCATTTCTCTGCTCTCTCTGCTGTCTGGTTTCTTTGCAGAAGAGACCGTCTTTATGGTGCTGCTCTCGGTTGCCGGACTGGGTGCGCAGGTCGGCTGGATTTCGCTCTCCGCTTCCCAGCTCGCTTTCCGCCGTCAATACCTGAGAAATGGCGGGAAACTGGAAGATTTGAAATTCAAGACTCCTCTGTATCCGTTCTTGCCATTGCTCGCCCTCGTGCTGAACATTGCCGTTCTGGTCAGTCTCGCATTCGACCCGAGTCAGCGGATTGCCCTTTATGGAGGGGTGCCGTTCGTACTCATCGCAATTCTGATTTATCAGCTGTACTTTAAAAATAAATCCGGAAACTCATCGGAACCGAATGGAAATGCGGCCTGATCGTCCGGAAATCGAGTAGGAGGGGGCGACTAACCCCCGTCCTCTCACACCACCGTACGTACCGTTCGGTATACGGCGGTTCACCAA
>NZ_RHHO01000076.1 GCF_003710865.1 Brevibacillus borstelensis
TGCGGCCGAAGATTGTCGCAATTTTGTCACCTTGTGATACTATGTAACATAGGTGACTTCACTTAATGGTGGAAGGGGTTGTCTTACATGAAGAAGCAAGTACACAGCAGCGAAGTCAGAAAAGCCGCATTGGATCGTTTGGCAGAGCGCGGTGTGCGCGTAGAGGATATCGCGGAGATCGTATATTTGATGCAATCGCCCTATCATCCTGACCTGACCATGGAACCGTGCATCGAGAGCGTAAAGGCTGTTCTGGAGAAAAGGGAAATGCAGCATGCCATCCTCGTGGGCATTGAGCTGGATACATTGGCGGAAAAGGGCCTATTGTCTGAGCCGCTGCAGTCGATTATCGCCTCCGATGAAGGCTTGTTTGGCTGCGA
>NZ_RHHO01000077.1 GCF_003710865.1 Brevibacillus borstelensis
GGATAAGCATAAGATTGGTGTGATCAAGCGGCTGGATACGAAGACATCCGGTGGAAAAGTGCATACGTTCCTGGATGATTTGGTCGCGAGCGTGGCGGCGAATGCCTCGAGCCGGATGGCTCATCGGTTGAGAGATGAGCAGGAGCAGGCGGAGGTGCTTGCTGCGGGGCAGATTCGAGTGGAAGGCAAGGCTGTGGATGAGGCTGGGTGACCTTTAGTTGTGCCTGGTTGATAGGTGTGGTGGAGGGGCATCCCTATCGGGATGCTCCTTGATTTTGGTGCGCCCAGCATGGGCGATAGCTATAGGGTGAAAGTCCCGAACGGGGGTTGGCTGTACCAACCGTTAGCTCAAGGCAAGGGTGTCGACC
>NZ_RHHO01000078.1 GCF_003710865.1 Brevibacillus borstelensis
CTGTTGGTTGTCCGCTTGTTTTTCATGTCATGCTTGGCGTATCCAAGAGAGGACTCGATTTCAGCTTCCAGCATTTCTTGGATTGTGTCTGCGAATAGATCCTTTAACGCTGACTGTACGTCGTCCACTGACTTCATGTTTTTCTCTTTGATCCACTGCTTGATCTGCTCTTTTGACATCATAAAAATCTCCCAACCTTTCTACTCCTAATTGTAGTTTAGAGGTTGAGAGTTTACACAAAATATTTTACAGACTCGCGTCCTCGGTAATTGCCGGGACGCTCTCGATCTTTACTCAAATTTGTTTTTACACCGGAAATGCAACGCTACTTATTTGTTTTCCTCCAATCATTATGAAACGATCCTGTCCGTGAACGTAATAGCTCGCGAATCTAGAACCACCGGAGGCCTCCGGCGTAGCCCGTTAAAGTTGAGCCCGATCTACGGCACACGGGCCGATGCGGCGCGGCGGGAAGCCTCGCTGGTTATTTTTTCGACAAAACCTTTTTCATAACGTCTTTCAATTCCGAATCATCTCTTGGAGAAAAAATCATTGCATGAAGTATTTTCGAGCCTTCAACTTTTGTCCAATCTATCTGATACCCAGCTTGTAAAGCTAAGCATCGAATAAACTCGCGCTGAGTTCTGCCGTTTCCTTCCCGAAATGGATGGAGGACATTAAGTTCGGTTAGATAGTAGGTTAGCTTGTCCACAAAGTTATCAAAAGGTAATTCCTTCAGAAAACCTTCTTGCTGCAGTTTGTTTAGCAACTCATCGGTTTGCTCATGTAAGAATCGTGCTGTTGCAAAACGGAAATTGCCTTTTGAAATGTCTTCGTCCCGTATTTTGCCTGCAAAGGGGTAAACATCTCTAAAAATAAATTTGTGGATATCACATAAATGCTTTTTATCGAACTTTCCTTTTAAGGGTCTTAGATAAAGAGCTCTTAATCGCTCAACTGTCACCATTCGTTCAAATGCATCAAGCTGAGCTTGTTCTTTAAATCCGGGAAGATTGATCAATGCTTCACTGCCGGGGTAACAATACATAGAATGCGCTTGTTCATCCATTTTTTGCGATTTCCTTGGCTCGTGCTAAAAACTCGCTATACGTCATTTTCCCCTCCGCACGATCCAACAATAAACGATCTTCCTGCGGTGTTAAAAAGAGCCCCTCAATCTCCAAGGACGCTTTCGCATTTAATAGAGCACGTCGCAACTTTTGCTGTGAGTATCTTTTCAAGACGATCACCCTTTTCCTGTTGCTTCGCAAACTTACTACATGCATATGCATTTAAGTTTGTCCCCCTTGCAATCTGAATATCCCATTACTCCCATTATAACAAACATATATGCTTCGTTGCGCTCCTTCCCCAATGACTTGATTGCATTCGGATTTATCATCAACATGGTTATAGCAAGGCTAAATGAGTTGAGAACAGGGTGTCTTAAAGCTATATGATATGGTTATATTTATTATCTTAAGGAGCTTAGAAGCACCTTCCAAAATATAAAAAAACACCCTTAAAGGGTGCCTTATTTTATGTATGGTGGAGGCGGGGGGATTCGAACCCCCGTCCGAAAACAGCGATACATAAGCATCTCCGAGCGCAGTCACTCATTTGAGTTTCGGTACCGGATTCGCGGAGCGACGCGCTGACCCGTTACCTAGCCTGATTGATCTTCTTCCATTGGCCCCAGGCGGAGGCCTCCGGCGTAGCCCGTTGAAGTTGAGCCCTATCCACGGCACACGGGCCGATACAGTGGTAGAGCCTCACTGGTTACTAGGTTGTACAACACAAGAAGTTTGCTGATTACGAAATAATACCTCCCCAAAGACTGAACAGGTTCATGAGTGTACTAACGAAACTTCATTCACTCAACAATGCTTCACGTAAAGCCTTTAATTTAGCAATATCTGAATCAATAATTTTTATAGCACACTCGATGCAAAAATGTTCATGTGTCCTGCCCACTGTTAATTTCATCCTCTTGTCGCCCTGATTGAGTATGTGCGTTTTCACATGCTGACACTTATGGCTTTTAAGTGTCATGTCAACACTTACTTTCTTCAAAAATGATTTTGGTCTAGGCATCACAAAACCTCCGAGGAGGCATCCTCAATAATTTGCTTTAAGTTTTGCCTTATCATTTGCAACTCTTGCAAGCTTAGTTCATTTCTTGATCCTGGTTTTTTGCCAATAAACTCAGATATTTTCCGGTCTATTGCAGATTTCAGAATTACAAAGTTGGTTTTTCCAAGATGCCTTTTATCAAGTTCGCGGCCTTGTGGATTGATTCCCTGTTGCCTTAAAATAAATCCTGTTTCATTCCTCACCAGTTCATCCAACGCTTGTCTGGATGCTTGACGCTGTTTTTGCTTTGTAGTCGGTACAGGTTTATGTTCATATGCAGTACGCAGATCGTCCAGAGTTACACCTTTTTCCTGTAATAGTTGAATCGCTTTTTGAACCTCAGTATCTTCAAGAATCAATGGGATTTCTTCAACAAGTAGACCTCCTTGTCCTTTAATTTCAACTTGATTTGCCTTCCTCTCCCGTGATTTAGGGATGATTTCTATTTCCGTTGCATCACCAAAATCTAAGCTCTCCATGGGCAATAACTGATCAAAGAATTCTCTATCTGCTTGACTATACTCCTGGAAGTCGCTCCATAATCTAGCAATATTTGAACCAGCATGAAACACTACGGTTCCTTGATTATTGCTACTTTCAGGGGCATTTTGATCAATAGCCCTCATAATACGGCCGACGAATTGAACAAATGGCGAAAGCTCTCTGAATACACTAAACACTGCGGCTACGCTAAGATGTGGGTGATCAAACCCTTCCCCCAGTTTCCGAACCTGAACAATAGCATCAAGTTGATGATTTTTAAGCTGATCTAATACCCGAGCATTTTCGCGACCGTCTTGCAAGCTATGCACATAATCAGCACGTAGACCTCTTGCTCTGTACGCTTCAACAACCTGAATACAGTGCTGATAGTTGAGTGCGGAAGCAATTATCTTATGACGAGGGTTTTGCGAGTCTCTCCTTATTTTGTTGAGAGCCCTTATGGATGCATCGACGATTGTAAACAGGGTTTCTTCTGAAGTCACTATACTTCTTCTAAAATCAGCGTCTTCTTCACCAAGTCTCCGAACTTCTTCGAGATCGACTTCTACCTCTCTGTTATCCTCTCTCCGGACGTATTTTAACGTCTGCGGGTTTAATACTACCGCTTTAAGTTTCTTGACGTATCCTTCTTCTATGGCCCGGACAATCGGAAACGAATAAATAATCTCTCCCGACATTAGCTGACCATCAGATCTTCTTGGGGTTGCACTATAATTTACGATTTTTGCTTCTGGAAATGCCTCTCTAAGGATATTCCAGCTCTCAGCAACATTGTGGTGAGCCTCATCAAATAGTATTAAATCAAAAAAATCTGAACCAAGTGACCTTAACCAACGATTGTTATTTCCTTGCAGTTGCTGAATGTTGGTAATTACAACGTCAGCCTCTTCCAAGTCACTAATATTTGTTGTTATACCTCTAATTTCTGCTGGTTCTGGATATACTTGGCCTTCAAGCACTCGACATTTTATATAAAACATATCTTCTTTGGTTGGATCAAAATCTTTATATAACTGGCTTGCAATGTTAACACCAGGTGCAATAACCAGCGTCCTTCTTGAATTAACTGCAAAAGGCGTTAATGTAATAAGTCCCGATTTACCGCATCCCACGGGTAGGATTATTGACGTTTCCCTTATTTCAGGACGGCTTGTATAATGTTCAAAAATCTTACCATATGCTTCTTTCTGCGGTATTCTAAGCTGAGGATTTCCATGAATATTAGGTTCAACGTTTTGAAAAACTCCTGCCATTCTCTCCATCAACTCCTTTACCAAGCACAATAACCCAAGTATATCCAATTTGCATTAATCACACAATTAGTTCGCTTAAAAATAGAAAATACTGCGTTGTAATTTCTGTAATGATATAATGAGTCAAGACATTTGCCGTCCAGAACTTCTTAACCAATATAATTGGAGGAAAGTTATGAGAGCACTTGAATTATTCGCTGGAGCGGGAGGACTTGCTCTTGGGACAGAAAAAGCGGGATTTGAGCACGTTGCCGTTGCCGAGTGGAATGCGGATGCCTGCTCAACACTGCGTAGAAACAGACCTCACTGGAATATAATTCAAGGTGATGTCCGCCAACTTAATTATTCTGATATCGGAAGCAACATCGATCTAGTTACTGGTGGGCCTCCGTGTCAGCCATTTTCACTAGGAGGTAGACATAAAGCCTGGAATGACGAACGAGATATGTTTCCAGAAGCGATTAGAGCGGTGCGTGAGATCAGACCAAGAGCGTTTTTATTTGAAAACGTTCGTGGGTTAGCAAGACAATCGTTTTCTACATATATCGAATATATTATCCTACAACTTACCTATCCTTCTTTGTTACGTAAAACCAATGAATCATGGCAGGAGCACCTCTCTCGTCTTGAACAACATCACACAGGTACGGGTGGTAATAATCCCGAATATAAAGTTATTCCACCAAGAGTATTAAATGCCGCAGACTATGGAGTTCCACAACGTCGAGACCGGATTTTTTTCGTTGGATTCCGTGCCGATGTGAATGCTAAATGGAGCTTTCCAGAACCAACTCACTCTCAATATGCATTGCAAGTATCCAAGTGGGTTACGGGTGACTATTGGAGGGAAAGAAACATCCTTCCTACTCAACCGACCCCATCGTCCAAAGTAATTGCCCAACTATCACAAATCTCGATAGATAGTTTATTAACTCCTTGGGTAACATTACGCGATGCCATTAATGATTTACCCGATCCAAGGTTAAACACGGGGATTAGTAACCATGTATACCAGTCAGGTGCAAGGCCATACCCTGGACATACTGGTAGTCTATTGGACGAGCCTTCGAAAACACTGAAAGCGGGCGATCATGGTGTACCGGGCGGAGAAAATATGATTGCATTTCCTGATGGTACATATCGTTACCTCACCATTAGAGAATCTGCACGGGTTCAAACTTTCCCCGATGATTATACTTTCGAAGGTTCTTGGAGCGAGGCCATGAGGCAAATAGGCAATGCTGTCCCGGTAGAATTGGCGGCAAGAATAACCAAACATATCTATGATGCACTAATACTTGCTGAGCCTCAAAAACTTCATTTGAAAAGGTGTGTATAAAGTGTGTTGATCCCTGGGTTTGATGAATTTGAGCTTGATCTGGAACTTGCGTTTAAGCGGGACTTGCCCCCCTTTATCGAAAAGGTGATTGCGGCACCTTTAACCTATGTAAACGTTGAATCTATTCCGATCAAGAAAAACGGAGTTTACCTGCTTCTTCAGAACGACACTGTAATGTACGTTGGTAAAACTGACTCAAAGGCAGGATTCCATAGTCGATTGACCAGACATGCTACTCACTTGCAACATCGTAAGAATCTTGATCCATCATCTATAACATTTAAAGCGGTAGCTATTCCGGTTTTCAAAAATGCTGACCTCGAAAGTATACTGATTCAGCACTACGGGGCACCTTGGAATTTCTCTGGTTTTGGTGGAAATGATCCAGGACGGCAAAGAGACACACAGAAGCCCGCAGATTTCGACATATCTTATCCGATTGACGTTGATCTCCCAATCGAATTTATTATAGCGGGAACATATTCATGTGGTGAACTATTAAAACGTCTGTCCGCCAATCTGCCGTACACATTTAGATTCGAAAAACAAGCTCATCAAGAAGAGCTGAATACGCCTATAAATGTCCCATCAGACAATATGACAGTAAGAAGTCTCCTAACTTTGGTTATTGAACATCTACCAAAAGGTGCTTGGCAAGCGACAATTCTTTTTGGCCGAATTATCTTGTATAGAGAGCAACGGGACTATCCTTACTTTCAAGATATCATAAGAGCATGACCAGATATACCATTTAATCGAAATTCTCCTTATAGGTCTTCCTAAGGGTAAAATCTTAATATTTCGCGGTTTACCTCGAGATATCAATAGAAAAAGGAGGGGCTAATGCCTCTCCTTCGTATTTATCGGAGTAATTGTATAACTCCACTTGGTATTTTATTTGACTGCGCCAACAATGCTTGAGCCGAGTGAAACAGGATATTATTCTTAGTCATCTCCATAATCTCTTTAGCCGTGTCTGCGTCTCTAATTCTTGATTCTGCGGCAGTAAGATTTACGGCATTGTTCGAGACATTGTTATGAATATGTTCCAATGCATTCTGATAGGCACCAAACTTGGAACGCTCTGAGGAAACCTTGTCGATGGCACCGTCTATTTTCGCAATTGCCTCTACCGCCTTTTCACGAGGATCGACCTGAATTTGATCAATACCAAGTGAAGCAGTTCTGACATCCGACAGATCAACTTCAAATGTGTCTCCTGCATTTGCACCTACCTGCAAGATTACCTTTGGATTCACATCCTCCTCAATGGTGATAAGCTCTGGTACTGTAACTGTAGTTGTTGTCGTTACTGCTCTCATATAGTCAAAACGAATGGCAATATGTGAATCCTGAATGTTATCGGGATAATCAGCGAGATTATCGCCTAAGATTGCTTGTTCTGAGTGATCACCTTGTGCATCTGGTAATTTCCAACCCCCATTTGTTGTCTCGATTTTGTTCGCCCACATTTCAGTAATTCCATCATAGCCTGAAAGTCCATTTAACCTTACACCAGTAATATTGTTCCCCGGGGTATAACCTTGTGCGGGCCCATAAGCAGTCGTTTTGAATCCGTACCGGTAAATCTCAAACAGATATTTTTCTGTTGGTGAATCAGGTGGACTCCATTCCACGGACATAGGTAAAGAGGTAATCGGAATTGTTAGTTCATTCAATCCCGCGCTTCTCTCATAGATGGTAATACTGGTTGCTTTAGAAAGATCGACAACCTCCGGCACATATGTCGTTTCTGTTTTGGTAACAGTTTTTATGACCTCAATCGTTTTTGTGACCTTGCCGGAATCCGGCACATTCAATAACTTGATACCGTTAAACTCTGTATTGTTCGCTATTTCATCAATGGCTTTTTTGATCTGTTCGACCTCTTCCTGAATGCTTTGCCTGTCTTCTTTTGTCAGCGTATCATTTGCGGCTTGTATTGCAAGTTCTCTCAATCGTTGCAGATTAGGATTTTGTATCTCTGCGAGGCCACCCTCTGCGGTTTGAATAAGTGAAATACCGTCCTGTATGTTTCGTTGCGCCTGATCCAGTCCCCTGATCTGCGCCCTCATCTTCTCGGAGATCGCCAATCCTGCGGCATCATCAGCCGACTTGCTGATACGAATCCCTGACGACAGTTTTTCCAGTGTATTGGCGGAATTTTTATTGTTCTTCTGTAGTCTGTTAAGCGTGGTGATTGCAGGTATATTCGATTTGATTATCATCTCTTACACCCTCTGCTCCCTAATTGAACCTGAATCCTCCGATCATTACCGCCTACGGCGATACGACAGCGGAACATCCCTTGTAATCGCCCGGTTTCTCACTCAAGAATCAGCGCCGATAATTTTTACACTCATGCATTGGGCTAAAGTTCGTAAAAAAGACAGCTTTCTGGCGCAGTACCACAGTCAATGGAGTTTTCATCCATTACCGCCCGTGTGACTTATATTTATCCTGTCTTTCGGGAAATTGTAACCCTTCATAATTTATTTTTTAACATCAGTGCTATATCGTGTTGTACCATGATACCTCTGACTTCTAGTCAACGTTGCATCTTCAGCAACTATGGTTCCGCAATGTTAGGCATGGTCATTTCTCCCAACCATCGTGTAAGGAATTATCCAACTGCTGATTTCATTTTCTATGTAAAACAGTTAATCAGGTATAAATCTTGAATCCATAACCGATGCCCTCATCCCGCAAATCATCTCCATGAGGGCTATTGAAGGATAACAGATCGTTCTGTTTCGGCTTGATCTTGAAGATTTTTTTATAGTAATCCTTCATATTCGCGAACAGTTCTCGTACCTCGATGGAACTGTTACCCATGTAACCATTTGGATTGTAACAGTAAAACTCTTTTGGATTCCTGATGTCTGCAGGCATTGAATAGGGGAAGTAGTGATCTCCTCTGTAATAGACAGGTTCATCATTCGGTGATAACAGCCTCTTCTTGCTAAATATTCTTAGCTTTTTGACAGCACCTTGCCTGTCCCACTCATAGGAGATTCCCTCAAGATACCCCTCTCCTGCACCCTCGTTGAAAAACTTTTCTGCCCTGAACGAAATCTCTATAATTCCTGAGTAGCCTTCCATTGTGGCAGTTACAGCGTAGTACCTATTATGATATGTTCCATGTTCACCCATGTCTTCATATCGTTCCTGATAGAAAATAGATAGACTGCTTTCGGGCTTCCTGTTGCTGTTGACTGGTAGCAGTCTTAATGCTCGTGTCAAAATCGGTTGTAAAAT
>NZ_RHHO01000079.1 GCF_003710865.1 Brevibacillus borstelensis
TCTAAGGGGTGCACTTCAATGAGGATTCGTCCGTAAGCGGGGCTTGTTTTGTTTTGGGATCAAAGCGATTGTACGGATGCCAAGCTAGATCGCTTTTTCCATCGCGATGTGTTCAATTCCGGCTTCTTCAAACACTTCTCCTGCAGGAGTGTAGCCCAGCTTTTCGTAAAAGCGCTGCGCGTGGGTCTGTGCATTCAGCTTGAGGCGCTTGAAGCCTTGGCGGCGGGCAGTTTCCTCCATAGCGAGCATCAGCAGGCGTCCGAGCCCTGTGCCTCTCTCGCTTTGCAAAACAGCTACCCGCTCGATTTTGCCAACCTCGGGTGCGTACGGACGAAGACGGCTTGCTCCTACAGCCTGTTCTTCCTTATAAACGACAAAATGGATGGTTTCGGAGCCGATGCGGTCGTGCGAGTCAATCTCGATTTCCTCTGGAACCTGCTGCTCTTTAATGAAGACAGTGCGTCTTACTGAAAGAGCGTCTTGCATTTGCTTGTCAGTCTTGACCTCTTCGATTTGGTAGGGGCTCTTGGTTGAGGAGCTAGCCTCATGCGAGTCGTTCTTTTGGATTGGATTGTCTGTTTCGTTTGTTTGGTGGATTTTCGGTTCAGTCAATGGTTTTCTTCCTTTCATAGCGCTCGACGCGATGCAGTATCAAATCAAAAAGGAAAGGCCCTTCCGCAGCAGGGAAGGGCGCAAGGGGGAGGCCCCCATGTTTATTTTTTCAGCAGGAACGTCTGGTACACGCTCCAGATGCCGTCTTCCAGCTCGTAAATGAGATGGAAGCGGTCCACATCGGAGGTGAGGTCAAACTTGACCATGCTCAATTGTCCGGTAATGTCGCGCAGCTCATCATTGGAGAGGTCCCGGCCAATCGTGAGATGCGGTACGAATGCATACGTTTCCTTTTCTTGCACAACCTTTTCTACGATCTTGGCGTGGAGCTGTTCAAACGGCTCTTTGTTTTGGACCGCCAAGTAAATGACGTTGTTGGTCGGATGGAACGAAGAAACCCGGTGGAAATTGGCAGTAAAAGCTTCCGTGGAATTTGCAACCAGCTCCAAATGGCTTACCAAATGAGGCAGCTGAGATTCGTCGAGTTCAAATGCTTCTTTCAGGCGAATATACGGCGGGATCAAAGAGTAAGCTGGATCGTAACGTTTGCGGTATGAGTTGGCGACTTCTTGCACCTTGCTGGATGGAAATACAACGATACTGTACTTCATGTGAATCCCTCCTCTTTCGTTTCTACATATCCCATATAGCCCATGGAAAAATCCAATAAACTTATTTTAACAGAAAATTCTCCATTTGTGTAATCTTATGCGTCAGCCTGTATATTCCTCCCCGCTCGGGACAGACTGTTAAGGAGCAGGGAGGTGCTATATTCAATCGTGAAAACAGCTATGATGATCATCTTCATTTTTCTCGTTCTTCTGTTGCTGTCCCTCCTTACCTTTTCCCTCATCACCGCAATCCGCAAAACCGAATTCGACGAGGCGTTGGTCTCCCCGGGAAAAGAAGAAGGTCCTCAGGAAGAACAGACAAGGTAAGTTTACCCGAAAAGCGCAGGAAGAATGCGCCGCAGGTTGGCTTGCCAATAGCCCCACGTGTGGTCACCCGCAAAGGTCTCATAGGCCAGGGTGACCGTTTTTGTTTGCAAAATGTCGCGCAGCGCTTCGTTGGCCTGGAGCAAATCGAGGGTGCCGCGGCTCGTCTCTACCGCCGTTTCTTCGAGTCCAACCTCAAGATAGACATGCAACGGTACGGGGAAGTCGGACTCCTGCACCCGGCGGTTGAGGGCGGCGTCCATAGCGGCGGACTGGCAGGCCACCTGGCCGAAGGTATGAGGATAGGAGAGCGCTGCAAACAGCGAGACGACGCCTCCCAAAGACTCGCCCAATAGCGTGCGGGCCATGCCCAGCGGGTGGGTGGAGTAGCGGCTGTCTACGGCGCTGACGACTTCGTCCGCGAGAAAGCGCAGGTACTTTTGGTGTTCCGCCCCGTCCGGGTGGTAGCGGGCGTAGCGGCGTTCTTTGTCTACGGGAAGGAAAACGGAGATGAGATTCGGGATTTCCTTTTCCCGGTGCATTTCCTCAAGCAGAGTGGCGAGACGTCCCATTGACAGGTAGTCGTCGCCGTCCTGGACATACAGGACCGGATAGGAATAGAGCGGGGAATATCGCTCCGGCAGGTAGACGAGGAGACGCTCCGTCGTCCCCAGGTGTTTGCTGGTGAGGATCAGTTCGTCAAGTGCCACTGCGTTGTCCTCCTTTGGGGTGTTGGTTTTACTGTAGCAGAAAGGGAAGGGGGAGGAAAATAGCTTTTTGGGTTGTGGGGGAAGAAGCGGGTGAACCTGCTGGGGGGTGGTTTTCGTATTATACAGTCGTGTGGGGGGCTGGAGAGGCTGGGGGTGTCTGGGGGAGAGGTGTTTTTTGCGGGAGTAGGGGGAGGAGGGGAGCCTATCGGCTCCTTGGTTTGGATGGAGGGTGGTGTGG
>NZ_RHHO01000008.1 GCF_003710865.1 Brevibacillus borstelensis
TCGACTTTCTCGACAGCCTGAGGCCCTTTAGGACAAGGGCCTATTAAACAAGGGCCAACTAGCAACGGTTCCATCAAGTCAACACGCTGGAGACAAGTAGCAGGAGAACAAGGAGAAAGAATGCAGCGAGAAAGGAATAGCCAAAGACTCTCAGCCATTTCGGCATGGAGCGCATATCCACTGGCTTTGGCGGTCCCCCTCCTTCTGCTGCCTGGGCCTGTTCCAGCAGCGGATTGACAGGCTGATCAGCTATCGGGGGATTGCCTGCAGGCTGACTCTCATGTATTTTGGTCTTTCCCGTCATCCAGACTCACTCCCTTAAAAAAAAGCTGGGGCAAACACCTCAGCTTTTTCTATTTTTCACTCCATTCGGCTTGAGCGGAAAATGCTCCATTTCTTCGCAGCTTTATTCCGACAACAGCCGATGTGCCGAGCAGGACAAAGGCGAGTATATATACGGAGCGGACACCGGCCAAATCGGCAAGTCCCCCCATGATCAGTACGGATAAACCAAACGTAACCGAGTCCAATGTTCCCTTGGCTGACAGTACGAGCGGCAGGGAAGCAGGCGGAGACGCTTCCTGCAGCATCGTTTGCTTGGCTACCTGCTGGAGCTGGTAAAAAGGGCCGAGGGCAAAGGACAAAAGAAGCGCACTCCACGCCCATGTGCCAAGACCGAACAAAAGCGTGATCAGCCCGGAGAACAGCGTGCCTGTCAGAACAGCAGCCAGGAGCCGCGTGCGCATGCGATCAGCGCAAGCCAGCACTACAGCTCCGCCAGCGACCGAGCCCAGCATGTAGGCAGCATTGATGTATCCCCACCACTCTTCGCCTCTCTCAAGTACCGTATGAACGTAAGGAAGCAGGATGGCGGCCATCCAGACGGCTCCTGCCAAGCCTTCCAGCACTTCCATCTGCACGAGCAGCCGCAGCGGCCGCTGATTTGTGATCAGACGCCAGCCAGTCGTCCAGGACTGGGCTGCGTTATCATGCTCTTGCACAGCGCCTTTCAACGCTTTGTCGGGGTTGTCGGGTGTGGTGGCGGTGGATTTGTCGACGCTTTTTCCAAGCGGCCAAACCGCAAGCGTAGCTGCCACATAGGCAAAAAACGTTCCCCACAGCACATGCGCATATCCGAGCATAGCCACCAGCAATCCGCCAGCCGCCCAACCGGCAAACTGCAGCGTCTGGTCAGAGGTCGCCATCAGTCCATTCGCCCTTACCAGGCCGTCGCGCGGCACCAATGACGGAACCATGGCATTTCGCGCAGGGGAAGCCCAGCCGTCCAAAAAGGCGTTGGCAAAGACAAAGCCAAAAACAAGGAGCAATTTTCCCGTACCGAGCTGCTGGTCCGCCGCACTTGCATAACTGAGAAACAACGCGAGCAGGCCGAGCAGTATCGTTTTCAACCCTTGCGAAGCAAGCAAGGCCCCAGCCAGCGTGACCCGCCTGAAGAACAGCGGCGCGAGCAATCCGCTGAGCGTTTGTGCCGCGACAAAGAGAATCGGGACAGCCCCCGTGTAAAGAGCCGATTGGGTCGAGACGTACACGGCTGATACGACTGCCACCACGTAAAATACATCGCCAAGATTGGCCAAAGACTGCCCGGAAAACAGCAGCCAATACCGTTTTGTGAACATGACAAATAAACCTCCTGTCGGTCTTCCAAACAAATTATGCTTTTGATAGCTTCTGTTTGGGTGAACAAGCCGACAAGAGGTTTACAATGGAGGAATACTCCTTTCACGAACAGTGTTATGTAAATCAATCTTACTTGATCAGGTCCCTTCCTGCAAGACTTCCTTTTTCCGGAAAAAGCTGAAGTATACCCAGCCTGCATTGATGAGCAAAAACGCACTGGTCATCCAGAAAACGCCGTTGATGCTCACGTAGCCCGCCATAAAGCCGCCGATCATCGGCCCCAGCATGCTTCCGATGCTGACAAAGCTGTTATTGTATCCGTAGACCCGGCTGACCATATGAGTCGGGGTGGCACGGCGGAGCAAGGCATTGACCGATGGGAGCAGTCCTCCGAGCGACAAGCCCAAAAGGAAGCGCAGCAGCACCAATTGCCATACGGCGGTGACAAAGCCTTGAGGGATGAACAACAGTCCGGCAACCAGCAAGCAGCCGAGAAGCACTTTTTGCGAGCCGAATCGGTCGCCAAAACGGCCCAAACGAGGAGCTGCCAGCACATTTGCCGTTCCCATCGCGGCTTGGACGATCCCCGCCCAGAGGGCTACGTTGCCCGCACTGCCCAAGAGAATACCGATGTAGACTGGCAGGATGGGGATGATGCTAAAGAGAGCAAACTGAATCATGACCGTCACAAAAAACAGAACAGGGAGCTTCTTGGATGAAAAAATCATGCGAAAATCATCGCGCAGACTGGTCCGCTCCTTTTCTTCCGGCGGAACGAACGTCTCTTTTACCGTAAAGGTGATCACGAGTGTAGCCAGTAAAAGCAGGGAGCCTGTAACGACAAATATCATCCGAAACCCGATACGTGGTTCCAAAAGCCCGCCAAACAGCGGACCCATGATGGACCCTGCTGTAATAAAGGATTGCAGAAGTCCCTGAGCCCAGCCAATCTGCTCCTTCGGCGTTGAAGAAGCGACGAGGGCGGTACTCGCCGGGATAATACCGCCAACCATCCCGTTCAACAGCCTGAGGCCAAGCAGCATCCACAGGGAGTTGGCAAAGCCAGTCGCTGCGATTATGATGGACATGAAATAGCCGGAGCGCAAAATCATGATTTTGCGCCCGTACTTGTCAGCCAGATTGCCCCAGATCGGAGAAACGAGACCAGCCGTCAAAAAGTTGGCGCCAAAAATGACTCCTGCCCAGGCAGTCACTTCATGAGGGTCTTCGACGCCAAAATCCTGTTGGATGTACAACGGCAAAAACGGCATGATCATGCTCATTCCCATCATCACGACAAAAAGAGCCCCGCACAGTACGTATAAGTTGCGTCGCCAAGATTCCATTGGCGCTTCCCCCCTCCTTCTTACAAGGCCGGCTGCTGCTCGCCGGGAGTGCCCAGATCCTGCACGTGCCACAGATTGTGATACACGCCTTTTTGCTCCAGCAGCTCTTCGTGGCGACCCTGTTCCACAATTCGTCCTTCTTTCATCACGACGATCTTGTCCGCGTGGGTGATCGTCGACAATCTGTGCGCCACAATGATTGTCGTCCGTCCATTAGTCAGGCGGGCGAGCGACTCCTGGATCATATGCTCCGACTCCAGATCGAGCGCCGAAGTCGCTTCATCCAGGATGAGAATGCCCGGGTCCCGCAAAAAGACGCGGGCTATCGCGATCCGCTGCTTTTGCCCCCCGGACAGCTTTACACCACGCTCGCCAAGCTCCGTGTCATAGCCCTCCGGCAGGTCCATGATAAAGTCATGCGCATTGGCAGCCTTGGCCGCTTCGATCACGGCTTCCTCCGTTGCATCCGGATTGCCCATCATGATATTTATGCGTGCCGATTCGCTGAACAAAATATTGTCCTGCAGCACCATGCCGATATGGCTGCGCAGGTTTTGCTGCTTGACGTCCCGAATGTCGACGCCGTCAACGGTAATGCGCCCTTCCGTCACATCCCAGAAGCGGGGCAGCAGGCTGATCAAGGAAGACTTGCCTCCCCCCGACATCCCGACGATGGCTACTGTTTCGCCAGGCCGAATCGTCAGGTTTATCTTTTCCAGCACCAGCGGCCCTTCATCCCGATAGCGAAACGAAACGTCTTCAAAGCGAACCTCCCCGCGAATTCTGC
The DNA here is from genome assembly GCF_003710865.1 of Brevibacillus borstelensis. Taxonomy (GTDB): domain Bacteria; phylum Bacillota; class Bacilli; order Brevibacillales; family Brevibacillaceae; genus Brevibacillus; species Brevibacillus borstelensis. Next base: position 3,775 of record NZ_RHHO01000008.1, read on the forward strand.
CTGTCTCCGGATTGACGGGGAGCACGCCAGCATCGGGTTTGTCTGTAATATCATAGGATTCATCAATAAATTCAAACATCCGGTCCATCGAAGCCACGGCTTGCGTCAATGTCGTCGAGGAGTTCACGAGACGGCGCAGCGGTGTATAGAGACGGTCCAGGTATGCGTAAAAAGCGACCAGTGTCCCGATCGACATCGTGCCGTTGATGACCTGATAGCCCGCATAAGAAATGACGAGCAGCGGGGCGATATCCGTAATCGTGTTGACAACGGCAAACGTATTTGCATTCCAGCGTGTCAGCGCCAGCGCCTTCTTCAGAAAATGATCGTTCTCTTTGGCAAACTGTTTGTTTTCATGCTCTTCGAGAGCAAAGCTCCGAATCATCGACATCCCGTTGATCCGCTCGTGCAGATGGCCTTGCAGATGAGCCAGCGCTGCCGATCTTTCCCGCGTCAACTGACGCAGCCTTTTGTAGAAATACTTGACGGAAAATCCGTACAGCGGGAAAACGAGGATGGACACTACCGTCAACTCCGCGTCCATGTAAATCATCACCCCGAGCGTCATCCCGATGGTGATCAGATCCAGCCACAGATTCATCAAGCCCGTATCGATAAAGCTCTTCGTCGACTCGACGTCGTTTATGACCCGCGAAATGACCTCGCCCGTCTTGTGATTGTTGTAATAGCGCATCGACAGTCGCTGCAGGTGATCAAACAGCTGGTTGCGGATGTCAAACAAAATGCGGCTGGACACCCATTGGGCAAAGTACTGACGATAGTATTCCACAGGGGCGCGGATTACAGTAAAAACGAGAAACGCTCCTGCCATCAGCCAAAACAGATGTGTCAGCTTTTCCGACTGGGGCATCGGACTGGGCAATAGATCGTCGATTACATACTTGATGATCAGCGGCAGGAGCAACGGTATGGAAAACTTGATGATGCCGATAAAAATCGTCCCGATAATTTGCTTGGCATACGGCTTTACATACTTCATGTAGCGACGGATACTCAAAGCCCGTTCCTCCTTTTACATGCTCCGTCTAATCGAAAACCTGCCGGATTTTATTTTTGCCATTCATAGAAAACCCGAAAGCAGGCCGCCAAACAAGGAAATCCCTCCCCCGTCAATCGGGAAAGGGATTATTCCTCGTCCTCACGCACCAAAAGGTAGCGCTCATACCAGCGTTGGACAAATCCGTTTTGAAAAGGGCCTCGTCTCAGACGCACCCATTCCAGCACCTCCCGCAATGCGCTTTGTACGCGCTCAACGACTACAGGCGGATAATTCATCTGCTTGCCGTGCAAGAGAAACTCCTCTTCGTCGAGAATCGTGTACGTCATATCGGGAAACACCTTTACGTCCAGATCGTAATCGATGTAGCTCAAGAGATTCCCCTTCAGGCTAAACGGGGAACCGATGTTGCAATAGTAGTAAATCCCATCGTCCCGAATCATGGCGATGGTATTAAACCACTGCCCGCGACCAAACGTGCAGATTGCCGGCTCACGTGTACGCCACTCCCGGCCGTCAGACTCTGTCACTTTTACTCGATCGTTGCCGCCAATCACTACTGCATCACTGGTGTGGATTAGTGTCGTCTTATCCCAGATGCGATGCAGGGAGTGGTCGTGTTTATAGCTTTCAATGCGGATAATGGAGCCCGGAGCTGGCGACATGACCCTCCCCTTTCTTCTCTTCTCTATCTGAATGGGGACAGCCTCCCTTAGGAAGAGAGCTTTTTGGAAAGTGTAACATATTTTTGCATCTCATAGCCAAGTGAATGATAAAAAGGAAGTACTTCAGGATTGCCTTGATTCACCATAATCAGGACGCGATTGACCCCACGCTGTTTGAAGCGCTTCTCGATCGCCTCCACCAGTTTCCGGCCTATACCTGCACCCTGCAAGCGGGGGAGAACTGCCAAACGGTAAAAATAAGCCCGTGTCCCGTCAATGGTACCGACAACCACACCGACCACTTCACCCTCTTTTTCTGCTACCATTACCAGATCGCTGTCCCATGCAAGCTGCTTGGCCAGATCATTCAGCGACTCTGCTTCTTGTTCCTCCAAACCGGTTTCTTGCCAAATGCGAGTAATTGCGGAATAGTCACCGAGCCGAAACGGACGAATCAGCATAAGTTGCCTCCTTCGATGCCTTCTTTTTCTATTGTACACCAAAAAGGACAAGTTTGTCTCCGTATGAAGATGCAAAAGAGGGGTGGAGGCTTGCTTGCCTTCCGATCCCCTCTGGCTTTTTTTGAATTATGTCAGCAGAGAAATGCCTCCATCGACAATCAGGGTTTGTCCCCGAACCATCGATGCTTTGTCGGAAAGAAGGAACATGACCGCATTGGCCAGGTCCTCCGGTTCCACGATCCGTCCCGCAGGCGTGCGCTTTGCAGAATCCGCGAGAAGTTCCTCCCGGTTAGGGAAATGGCGCAGCGCGTCCGTATCAACCGCACCGCCCGACACTGCGTTTACGACAATGTTGTGCGGCGCCAATTCTACTGCGAGATAGCGGGTGAGCGCCTCGACAGCCGCTTTGGATACGCCCACCGAAGTATAATTGTCCAGAACCCGGATCGAACCCAGGCTGGAAAGGCTGACGATCTTTCCGCCTTCGCCGGTCTTGATCATCAATTTCGCCGCTTCCTGGGCGCAGAACAGAAGCGCTTTGCTGTTGATATCCATCGTCCAGTCCCAGTGGCTCTCCTCCAGCTCCATCAAAGGACGCAGCACCCCGGAGGCTGCATTGTTCACAAATACATCGAGACGGCCAAATTCACGGTCGATTTCCGCAAACAGCTCTTTGATTTTTTCTACATCCCCGACATTGGCTTTGACCAAATGGACGCGAACCCCTTTTGCCTCCAGCTCTGCTGCCGCTTCCCGGGCGGCGGAACGGTTCCGCAAATAGTTCAAGACGAGATCATAGCCCTGTTCGGCGAGCTGCAATGCAATCGCTTTGCCGATCCCGCGCGTTCCCCCTGTCACCAGTGCCACCTTTTTTGTTGTATTCATAAGGTTACCCTCCTGCTACACCAACTATTAATATCAGGTACTAAATATTTCGTACTTATTATACATCTCCGCTTTGGCAATTGCCACCCGTCAAAAGACATAACGACAGAAGCCCGCTCCGTCCGGGATGGAAACGAGTCAGGTCAGCCATACTACGATAAGAACGGTTTGAGCGGAAAGGGGACTGTATTTCTATGTATATTGGCCGAGATTTGTCCGAATTAACGATGACATCGCTGGACGACTGGGAGTTGAATGAATTGCTTTACTACCACCACTCGATGTCGCAGTTGGCTGCCTATCTGAACGCAGAAGGAACCTCCATGCACGCCAAAATCATCAAAGAGCTGGAATCCCGAGGTCCTGTCGGCGGAGACGGCGGAGGCTGGGATCATTCTTCTGCCCCCATTTACGACTAAACGAAGGGAGGTCAGTTTCAGTGAAAACCAGGAACCGACAGCTCGGCGCCATTATTGCGATCGTCGCTTTCAGTCTCGCGGCAATGATCGGCTTGATTTTCATGTTTTGGGTCTAAACCTGGGGCCCGTGCAGCAGCTAAAGCTTTTCGGCTGGCAGCAAGCAGAAAAGGCCGAGGAATCCCCGGCCCTGCATCTTTTTTATGTCTGAAAGCGGGCGACCTGCTCCTGCAGATGAGCCGCCATTTTCTCCAGTTCCACCGCAGACGAGGCGATTTCCTCCATGGATGCGAGCTGTTCCTCCGCTGCTGCAGACACGCTTTGTGTACCCTCCGAGCTGAGTAGAGACAGCTCCGCTATACTGCGAATGGATTCGCTTACCTGACGGGTACGGGCGGACATGCGCTGGGTCGCTTCGGAAACCTCGCCGATTTGTTTTGCTACTTCCCCGACAGATATACGGATTTGGTCAAAGGACTGTCCAGCAATGGAAACCTTCTCGATCCCGGCAGTCACCTCTTCACGGCTTCGCTTCATCACTTCGACGGCTGTTTGCGTCTCTGACTGGATTGACTGGATCAGCATGGCGATTTGCTGGGCGGAATCCGACGACTGTTCCGCCAGTTTGCGGACCTCATCAGCCACGACTGAAAAACCGCGTCCAGACTCGCCTGCCCGTGCCGCCTCAATCGCAGCGTTCAAGGCGAGCAGGTTCGTTTGCTTGGCAATATTGGCGATCAGCTCCACGATGCTGCCGATTGCCTGGGAACGGCCGCCCAAGCTCTGTATCACTTCAGCCAAGTCCTGAATGCTTTGATTGGAGGCTTTCATCTGCAGAACAGCTTCCTGAACCGATTGATCGCCCTCGCTGGCAAGCCGGGCTGTTTGCCGGGCGGCAGAGGACACCTGGCTCGCATAGCTGGCAATTTGGTCGATCCCTTGTGCAAGCTGCTCCGAAGCTTCCGAGCTTTTCTGTGTGTGCTGCACCTGCTGGTCCCCTCCGACGGCCATCTCCTGGATCGTCGTGGCGATCTGCTCCGTTGCCTTGCTCGTCTGGTCTGCACTGGCTGACAGCTCCTCTGCAGACGAAGCCAATTGCTCTACCGAATGTTTGATCGTGGCAAGCAATGTTCGCAACGATTGCGCCATGTGGTTAAAACTGTGGCCAAGCTTGCCGAATTCGTCTTCGGCTTCAACGGTTACCTGCTGGGAAATGTCTCCCTGACCCATGCGTTCTGCTGCTGCAGTCAAGCGCTTGAGTGCGCCAAGCATCCTTCTTAAAATGACAAAGACGAGCACGCTCCCGAGAGCCAGCGCCATTGCCGTAATCCACAGCGTCTTCTGGAAAATCGGGCTGGCTACCCGATCGGCCTCTGCCTGATACATCAGCCCCATCAGCTTCCAGCCAGTTTGACGGTTCGTCACATAAACAGCACCTGCCGACTCACCAGCGTCGGCAAGATCAAACCGCCCCGTCTCTTCCGCATACAAGGAGTCCATCCACGGCTCCTTGTTTTCCTCCTCTGGCTTGAGTGAAGGATGGACGAGAATGCGGCGGGCTTTGTCATAAATGGCGACGTATCCCGTCTCGCCGATCTTCGCTTGCTTGACAGTCCCCTCCAAAGTACCGAGGTGCAAATCCATCCCGATTACACCCGAGCGGTCTGTCAGAGCCTGTGCAATACCGACGACGATGCTGCCTGATGCCGCATCTACATACGGATCGATGATAATCGGCTCATTCGGATTTGCCATGGCCGCCTGATACCAGGGCCTCGTTCGCGGATCGTATCCATCCGGCAGCTTCGTATCCGATCCCATCAGCATAATGCCGGTCTTTGTCCCGATGTATATCTCGCCCACCTCCTTATGGGTGGAAAGAAAGCTTTTTAATCGTTGCTTCAGAGCGGCAAGCTGGCCGGGTGCCAGTTGACTTTCCCCTGTTGTCTCGGCAAAGAAATGAATCGACTGCTCTTGTGCGGTAAGCATTCGCTCAAGCAGCTCGTCAACCAGCCGCACGTTTTCGTGAGCTGCGCTCAGCAGCTGCTCTGCGAGCTGTTCCTTTGCGCTCTGATACGATAGCAGTCCCAGTACGAGTGTCGGGATCATCAGTATCGCTGCAAATGTCGCTATCAATTTCGTTCTGACCGATGTCTTCCTCTTCCGCAATGGCGAACGCCCCTTTGTCTCTTTTGTCCTCTTCTATCTACCCTTTTCGTTGAAATGAAAAACTGGATAAAAATACTAATTACCTCCATATATTTTGTAAGCATATATAAAAAATTTGATCTGACTGAAATTGCTGAATTTGTTGTCAGAATTTATTTTCTTTTATTTTTTCGGCAAAAAGTCCTTTACAATGAGAAAAATTTGCCATATTCTAAGAGTACGATTTTTATCAACCATTTTAAGGAAGGAGGCAAACAACATGATGATGGTAACTATCGCAGCACTCGATCTAGCATTGGTTTCCAAAACTTCATATGACAGCGCCTCCTGGACGAACGAATTGTAGCATTGTAAGAACTGCCTTTCTTACTCATACCCTATTCGTTGCATACCAGACCGCAGGCGTTGTAGCTTGTGGTCTTTTTGATTCCCATTTTCTTCGTTACAAAGACCGTAGGCCCTGGCCCGCGGTCTTTTTATATCCATTTTCCCCTTGAGAGGAGGTGATTCGAGATGGTAGTCAACTTTTTGTTCTTCACGATCAAAATCGAGCGTAACAACGCTGCACAGCGCATGGCTGAGTACAACTGTGAACGCTACTTGCAAGAACGCGCAGACGCGCAAGCGATGCAAGCTGCCCAGTACCCTGATTTTGCGATTCGCGGGTAAGACTTTGAAAGGATAACCAAGGAGGGATGTCAGATGAGAAATAAAATTCGCCGTCAGAAAATGAGATTCACAGGAGTCAAATCGATAGAAGGCGGCTGACTGACTATATTCGTCCCTGTAGGAGGGGTAGCACCATGTATATTCCAATGATTTTCTTCAGCATTATCATCGAGAAGCGTGTATTGTCTCCAGAGGAAGTCGAGGCGCGTTACCAGCAGGAGCAATTCATCCGGGAATGGGAAGAGAAGCGCTTGCTTCAGGCGGCCCAGTTCCCTGAATACTGCCGCTGGTAAGCCATAAATAGCGAAAAAAAGCGACCATCAGCGGTCGCTTTTTAGCTTTTCCACAATTTTTTGATGGGCAACAGGGAGCGCGAGGGACGAGATCTCTTCCAGGGTAACAAAACGGGCATCGGAAGGGAGCTCCCCTCCGTCAATCCAGTCGCAAAGCCATACCTCCATGTTCCAATGCAGATGCGAGAACGTATGCTGCACCTCCATCAATGGCTCAAGCACCTCCGCATCCTGGCCAAAACGGCTGCTCAAGCCATCCAGCAGTGTTTGCTGCTTGACTGACGGCGTGTCTGCATCGGTTTCCACCATCGGAAACTGCCACATCCCGGCAAGCAGCCCCTGCTCCGGCCGCCTGTTCATCAATACGCGATCCCCGCGCCGGACAACGGCTACCTGCAGATTGACGGGGCGCGGCGGTTTCGCCTTGCCTTTTACCGGCAGTTCTTCCTGGACGCCTTCGCGACGGGCCAGACAGTAATCAAACACCGGGCACGTCAAGCACTGCGGAGTCCTCGGCACACACACAAGCGCGCCCAGCTCCATTAGCGCCTGATTGAAATCTCCCGCTCTGCCTTCGGGTATGACCTGTCTGACGAGATGCTCGACTTTTATCCGCGTTGCCGGTTTGGCAATGTCATCGGTCATGAGCAGCAGACGCGAAAAAACGCGCATGACATTGCCGTCCACGGCCGGCTCCGGTTTTTCGTAGGCGATACTGAGAATCGCGCCCGCCGTATACGGACCGATTCCTTTCAGTGTCGCGATTTCTTCGGGCTTGTCCGGCACGACGCCGCCGTAGCGGGTCTTGACCTCCCGGGCAGCGCTTTGCAAATTGCGGGCACGCGAGTAATACCCCAGCCCTTCCCATGCCTTCAGCACCTCTTCCTCAGGTGCGTCGGCCAAAGCCTCTACGGTCGGGAACTTTTCCATAAAGTTTTGGTAATACGGTTTTACCGTTTCGACTCTCGTTTGCTGCAGCATGATTTCCGAAACCCAGATCCGGTACGGGTCCCGATTGATTCGCCAGGGGAGATCACGCTTCTGGCCGTCGTACCAGGCCAACAGATCGCGTGAGAATCCAAAAACATGAAATTCCTCGGGTAGTGTATACGTCAATGCTTTTTTTTGCTTTCCTGCCATACTTGTCTGCACAAACTCCTTTTCTCACGCCAATTGGACAGGCTGAAACGCCCATACGTGCAATTTGGCTGCCCCTCCCGCTATACAGGCGCAGAAGTCCTGATCGGCAAGTCGCCATGCTTTTATCGCTTCGTATTGTTCGACACTCTCTACATGAAAGGCTTCGACGTACAATCCGGGCTGGTCATATCCTTCCCAGCAGCGGTATTCACGCGCTCCCTTCTCGCCGATTCTGTCCGGTATTTCTGCCAATAGGCGAAGATACTGGTCGCGCATGGATTCTTCGATTTTGTATTCGATGAAAACGATGAGCACGTTGCCCCTCTCCTTTCCGGTCCCTTTCATCATACCTGCCCATTTCCAAAGGAACAAGGATACTTTTTTTCAGCCGAAAAGGGAATTTTCCCATCTAACACGCTATAATAACTGATAAGAAACCTCAATGGAGGCACTCTCAAGATGCGCTACCGCGTTTGATGCGGCAACATATTTTTGCCCGAACGAAAAGGAGGGAGCATCCGCACCTCATGGATACTGCAACGCACTTTGCAATGGGCTTCGGCTTGGCCGGTCTCGCCCATCTTGATCCTGTCGTGGCTTCGACACCGGGATTGGCAGAGGCGGTCATGATCGGAACCGTCATCGGTTCACAAGCACCTGACTTGGATGGATTCACCCGTATTCGAGGAAGTGCCGCTTACATCCGCCACCACCGTGGAGTCTCTCACTCCATTCCGGCGCTGTCTATCTGGACAGCCGCGGTCTTCGCCCTCGTGCAGGCCATTTCCCCGCAAGTTCATTGGCTGCACCTGCTCGGCTGGATTTTTGTCGCTGTCTGTCTCCACGTATTCGTCGATCTGTTTAACGCCTACGGAACAAAAGGGTTGTATCCGTTTCACAACAAGTGGATCGCCTGGAATGTCATTTTTATTTTCGATCCGTTTATCTTCGCCGCCCATGTGACCGGCCTGATGCTGTGGGGCGCGGGGGCTGATCCGGGACATGTTTTCTTATGGGTGTATCTGTCGCTTATTCCGTATTACTTCTGGCGCTGGCAAGTGAACAAACGAACGACCGAAGCGGTTCGCGCATACATCGGCAAAGCGGGAACCTACACAGTCATTCCTACGCTCTCCTGGAATCAGTGGACGTTTGTCGTCCAGACAAATCAGCATTGGTACGTCGGGGAAGTCCACGGCGGCGAGGTCAGTATCCTGGATGTTTTCACCATCAAGCCGGAGAATGAACTGATTGCCGTCGCCAAGACTGACAAGAAGGTACAGGCGTTTCTTTCCTTTGTGCGTCATGCGCATGTCGAGACCAGAAAGCAGCCGTTTGGCTACGAAGTAAGATGGTTTGATCTGCGTTATCGGGCCAGGTATTCCGGAAAAAGCCATTATATGTTCGTAGCCGTGGTCTATTTGGATAACGATATGAATATCCGCGACTCGTTCGTGGGCTGGATTCATCGCGGGGAAGAGCAGCTTGCCAAAAAGCTCGATCCGGACAAAGAAATTCAAATGGGATAATCGTCAAGCAAAGCGCTTGCTCTCGGGCAGGCGCTTTTTATTTGCCCAATCTGACCCGATGCAAAAAGAATAAATTGACCCTTTCCGAAAGGTCAGAATCCTCCTATCATGGACGTACATCCTACATCGAACGGAGGAGATCCTTTGTTTCCCATCCGCTATTCCAAACGCACAGTTACTGATCAAGACCAAATCGATGCCTTTCTCACGCAAGCCAGGATCGGCCACCTCGGTCTGACTGACGGAGAAGAGCCTTATGTCGTTCCGCTGAATTTTAGCTGGCTAAACGGCAATATCTACTTTCACGGAGCAGATTCCGGCAGAAAAGTCGAGATGATCGCCAAAAACGCCCGCGTCTGTTTTAGCGTTTGCGACGAATACGGAACGATCGCTGATCCGGTGCCGGCTCTCACCGACACAGCCTACATGAGTGCCATGGTTTTCGGCAAGGTGGAGCGGGTCGAGGAGCCGGAAGAAATGCGCGATGCCCTGCAAGCCATGCTGGACAAATACGTTCCCGGCTACTACCCGGAGCCGCTTTCCTTGCAGCATGTAGTGAAGTACCGCTCTTCGATGGGAAGCGTCGCAGCCGTTTTTCGGATCAAACCCGATGCGATCACCGCGAAAGGAAATCCGCTGCCGGAGAAGAATGCCTTTTATCCCGGCCGTACCCGGCAGATGGATGTGTAAACAACACCTCTACATCAAAAAGACACGTCTGATCCCCGCGGGCCGCGACCTGTAAGCTCGGTCGCCGCACACTGCAGGACAGCGTGTCTTTTTTGTCATTCATAAACATCTATCGCGTAGGGCGATTCATCCATTACCGTACCGGCAAGTCAGCAGGGGCGCTCATTCCGGTAGCAATCGCCAACCGGTTCCAGGAGTTGATCGTGTTGATAGCCATCAGCAGGGAGACGGTTTCCTCCTCGCTGAAATGCTTCTGTACGTTCTGGAACACCGCTTCCGGAACGCCCTCTTTTGCGATCAGCGTAACGGCTTCCGTCAGAGCCAGTGCCGCCCGCTCTGCTTCGGTGTACACATCCGCTTCTCTCCAGGCATTGAGCAGATAGAGGCGCTGCTCAGTCTCGCCGTTTTCTCTCGCTTCACGAGTGTGCATGTCAAGGCAGTATGCGCAGCCGTTCAACTGGGACGCCCGCGTTTTCACCAGCTCCAGAAGCTTGTGGTCCAACCCGCTGCTGCGGACGAATTTCTCCATTTGCAGCATTGTTTGGAAAGCCTGGGGATTTGCCTTGCGATATTCCATTCTCGGTTTCATTGCCATCGATCCTCTCTCTTGTGATTTCTCGTTCGTACTTGAAACGAGAAACCCCTCGAGTTTGTGACCGGTTTTTCGAGATTTTTTTATTTCGCCCCAAATTTCCAGATGACATGGCTGAGGCTGCCATAGCGAAAGCTGATATGCTCCCTGGCTGCCGTTCGGTCTTCATCGGCAGCGCCCATCGCATAGAGCAGGGGAACGAAATGCTCGCTTCCGTGCAAAGGAACAGCCTGCCGGGCATACGGAGCAAGCGTATCGTAGCGGAACAAGGACTCCAGATCCCAAGCCTCGATCCTGTCCCGCAGCCATTCTTCAAACGCAACGGCCCACTCGTCTCCCTCCTCCGTATCGGAGCGCATACTCATGTAGGCAAAATTGTGTACCGTTCCTCCGCTGCCGATGATCAAGACACCGTCCTCGCGGAAAGCTTGCAGGGCTTTGCCAATCGCATACTGCTCTTCCGCTGAAAGCTGCGGATTGACCGAGAGCGAGACGACTGGAATATCTGCTTCCGGGTACATCATCCGCAAGACGACCCATGCCCCGTGATCCAGCCCGCGGACCGGCTCGGCCGTTGCCGGAATGTTATTCTCTGCGAAAATGCGCAATGCCTCGGCAGCCAGAGCGGGATCGCCTTTGGCCGGGTACTGAATTTCATACAGCTCACGAGGAAAGCCGCCAAAATCGTGGATGGTAGCGTTGAGCTTTGTCGTCCCGACAGCCTGAACGCGGCTCTCCCAGTGGGCGGAAAAAATCAGGATGGCCCTCGGACGAGGCAGTTCCTCTGCCAGCTGCTTCAGTGCTTCCGTATATTGATTCCGCTCAATCGCAAGCAGCGGCGCTCCATGAGCGAGGAAAAGCGATGGCATTTTCATGGTGCAAGACACCTTCCTTTTGTACACTTAATTACCTTTAGTAAGTATTATATCTCATTCCTTCCATACTTTCTATCCTTTCCTTTGCAGGCCGCTCTCCGACAGAGACCAAGTGTCAAATCGATCAACTGTCCCGGCATGTTTGATTTGCTTTTCTATTCCACGATGACGATCATCCCTGCGGTCGCCTGTACGGGGTAGGATTCGGCGACAGGCCCGTCGAAAGAAACCTCCACCCTGGTTCCCTCCCGCAAGTCATCCAATGTCGCCGGCACGAGCGAATCCCCTTGCTTTTTCAGCAGCTCCGGCGACTTTCGGAGAGAGACAGAGGCTTTATCATAGGGCGTTTTGCCGCTTTGGGAATCCGCCTCAACCATGATCGCGACAATCCCGGTCGGCTGAGCCGGATCGATACCATTGGGAGTGTCCTTGCTCGATACAGACGCGCTCGGATCTGCTGATTGATCCGGCTGCCCCCCGATCGGTCCGGTGATGACAGCGGTGACGGTTCCTGCGATGTCGATTTGCTTTTCTGCCTGCGGCGACTCGCCTGGCAGCATTTTGCCCGCAGCAACCACTGAACCCACCACCAGCAATAGCCCCAGCGCAATCCCTACCTGCTTCAACATTTTATCCACGGTGATCAACCACCCTTTTCGCTTATTTTTTCTATTCCTATGGCTAAGACGATGGCAGTTGACGTTTCGTTGCGAAGGCGAGGAAACAAACAAAAAAGGCATGCCGGTTTGTCCGACATGCCTTTTGTTCGTAAGCAGCAATGCTATCGCGTTGATTTCCGCTTAGCGGGCAGCTTCAAAGCGCTTGCTGACTTCGTCCCAGTTTACAACGTTCCAGAATGCACCGATGTAATCAGGGCGTTTGTTTTGATACTTCAGGTAGTAAGCATGCTCCCAAACGTCCAGACCGAGGATTGGCGTTTTGCCTTCCATGATCGGGCTGTCTTGGTTTGGAGTGGAGGTGATGGCCAATTTGCCGCCATCTACGATCAGCCATGCCCAACCGGAACCGAAACGGGTAGTTGCCGCTTTCGCGAATTCAGCTTTGAAGTTGTCAAAGCTGCCGAATGCTGCGTTGATCGCATCTGCCAGTGCTCCAGCAGGTGCTCCGCCGCCGTTCGGGCTCAGGATTTGCCAGAACAGAGCGTGGTTCGCATGACCGCCGCCGTTGTTGCGCACAGCAGTGCGGATCGCTTCTGGCAATGCATCCAGGTTGCTGATCAGCTCTTCTACAGATTTCGCTTGCAGGTCAGCGTGGCCTTCCAATGCAGCGTTCAGGTTGTTTACATAAGTAGCATGGTGGCGTCCGTGGTGGATCTCCATGGTTTGCGCGTCGATGTGAGGCTCCAACGCATTGTGTGCGTAAGGCAGTTCAGGAAGTTGATGTGCCATGATAACATTCCTCCTCAATGGTATGTAGTTCAAGCTCGCTTTTTATTATAATGCAAACCGCTCACTTTTACAACAAATCGGTATGCTAAGTATCGTAATCTTCAAAATCCCCCTATATCAGTAAATAGTATCTTGCAATGTACAAAAGCCGTGCTAGACTTGGATTATTCATGAACCCAATTCAACAAGCAAGGTGATCTTCTATGGACTTGGACTTATCAACGATTCTGTTTCTTGCCTTTTTTGGTTTTGTCGCTGCCTTTATCGACAGTACCGTGGGCGGTGGAGGCTTAATTTCGCTCCCTGCACTGCTTGGGCTTGGCATTCCGCCGTATTTGGCTTTGGGAACAAACAAGCTGGCAGGCACCATCTCCTCGGCCACCAGCTCCGTCACCTTTATTCGCATGGGTAAATTTGACAAGAAACTGATGGCGATCCTGTTCCCCGTTTCGCTTGTGGGCGCCTATTTCGGGGCGAAAACAGTACTGTTTGTCCCGCAAGAATTTCTCAAGGTGCTGGTCATCATCATGATGGCCGCAATTTTTGTCTATACCCTGCTGAACAAGCGGTTTGGCGAAAACACCACGTTTAAGGGATACACCAAGTTTACGCTCGGTCTGGGGATTCCGGTCACGTTTTTGATCGGCTTTTACGACGGCTTTTTCGGACCCGGCACCGGATCGTTTTTCGTCTTTCTGATGGTTCTTCTCTTTGGCTATGATTTTGTCATAGCCGCCGGCAATGGGCGCATCCTGAACCTGGCCAGCAACATCGCGGCTCTGCTGGTCTTTATGCTGGAGGGCAAAGTGATTTTCATTACCGGGCTGACCATGGGTGTGGCGATGCTCCTGGGGGCCACGCTGGGTGCCCGTGTTGCGATCAAAACAGGTGTGCGCTACGTTCGTCCCTTGTTTTTGCTGGTGTCCATCACCTTGATTACCAAGATGGTCTATGAGTTGTTCTTTACAAGCTGAAAAATGGATAGGGCAGCCGAGAAATCTCTGGCTGCTCTATCCATTTTTTGTACTGCGTATGCTCCTGTCAGCTCTTTTACGGCTACTCATTTTTCCCCTTGCGCTGCTTTAGGCGCAAGATGATGCCGTCAATCAACAAACCAAGCCCCGCTCCGTAAAAAGGAAAAGCAAAGCGAACTCCTTCACTGATCGGAAGCCCTTTTAAATAAACAACGACGACGCCGACAATGAAGCCGATCATCGTATAACGCAGACGGGTCGGACCCATGTCGACATCCCCTTTGCCAATTACTTGCCAAACTTTTTAGGCATCTTCATGTTTTTCATGTTGCGGCTCATTTGCTTCAGTTGTTTTTGATTCAGGTTAACGCCCATGGAACGAGCCATCGCTTGTAATTGTTTGTCATCCATCTGCATATTTTCCACCTGCTTGCGCAGATAGTACGTGCCGCCGAAAAATCCTCCGGCAAGGCCGATAATCAATGTCACGATCGGGATTACCCAGTTGTACCAAGCCATCAATACATTACCATCCTCTTTTGGGAATTAAATCTCTCCTATTGTACCACAACTGCGTGCTCTGTACATCGCCGCCCGGGGAAAATGAGCGAACTGTCCTTCGGCATGTTCGCACCTTTTCGCATATGCTGAAACAGGAGGTGACTTTATATGACCCCCATTTTGGTGATAGACCCGGGGCATGGCGGGATCGATCCGGGCGGCGGCTCCAATCAGCTCTTTACAGAAAAAGAGAAAAATTTGCAGATTTCCCTTTACCAATACTCGAGATTTCAGACCCTGAACATTCCTGTTGCCATCACCCGAACCGGCGATACCACCCTGACGAGCGATGATCGCGCCACTCTGGTCAGAAACAGCGGTGCCCGCTATTGTATCTCCAACCACGTCAATGCCGGTGGAGGACGGGGTGCGGAGGTTATTTACTCGATTTACTCCTCCCCTACATTTCCCCGTCTGATCCTCGATGACCTGGAAGCAGAAGGGATGCCGGGCCGCCGCATCTTTACCCGCACACTCCCCAACAACCCGAGCAAAGACTACTACTTCATGCACCGGGAGACCGGCAGTGTGGAGACAGTGATTATCGAATACGGCTTCGCCGACAATCCGCTGGATGCGGAAAAATTGGACCGGGATTGGCGAGAGCTCGCAGAGGGCGTGGTCCGTTCCTTTTGCGAATACACCAACCGTCCATACAAGCCGCCAACCCAGACAAATCCAGGAGACGGAGGAGGAGCAAACGTGCCTGAATGGAAGCAAGAAGCGATAGATTGGATGTTTAAAGAAGGCTTGCTTACAAACGAAGATTGGCGCCATGAGCCGGATAAACCGCTGCCTCTGTGGGCGGAAGCGGTCATCCTGAAACGGCTGTTCGAAAAATTGCGCACACCTTGAGCAAGGAGGGATTCTGATGGGTTTTGACCTCGGTCTGATCATTGCGCTGGCTTTGGCCGCCGCTGCAAGCATGTCGGATTTTCTCCGCATACCAAAAAAGCTGCGCGGTTGGGTCGCCATGGTGCTCATCCTCGGTCTTTACATGGTCAATCAATGGATCTACAGCACGGGATTCGACTGGCGAATTGCCTTGCTGGAAGGCGGGACGGCTGCTCTGGCCGCTGTCGGCATCCACTCGACTGCCAAAAATACGATGCAGCAGGTCACCTTGCTCCGCAAGCGAAACGGTCAAAGCAGCCCCCCGGCAAAGGAGCAGGGGGAGACAGCCGCCTCACCCGGGTCAACTTCAGCCGATTGGAGAGTGTGACTCATCCAAACTCGGCCAAATAGCGTGTCAACGGCGTTTCTGCCAAGCCTGAGTAGTTTTCACGTGCTGGTACGCTCACAATCTCGTCCTCCGGGAAGCGATAGGCGGTAAGCATCCCTCCAAACACGCATCCCTGGTCGATATTGAGCGTGCCATTCTTTCTTTCCGGCTCGGGACGAGGATCATGTCCCCAGACGATAAGCGGCTCGGCTTTTACCCGTTCGGCTGCCCAATCCCTGCGGATCGGTCTCCCGTCGGCCCCTGTCCCGGCTACATCTCCGTACCGACAATAGCTCTGGATGGAAGGAGATTCTTTTCCGATGTAATCATCGCGTATCCCCGCGTGAACCGCAACGAGGACTAGCCGTCCCTGATAGTGCACCATCATGTGCGAAGGGGAGGAAAACAGGAGTCTCCTGCTCTGCTCCTTTAATTGATCGGCCCTCCTGGCCCCGTACTCCCGTTCGAATATTTGAAACTCGTCAGCTACCTTCTCGTCACCATGCGCCAGCATGACAGGGCGTCCATCCAGCCAGCGGGCAATTTTCCACCCGTGGTTGCTGTCCACCATCTCCGCCAGGCCCGCTGCCACATGCCGGATGAAAAACTGCAGCATCTTGATCGATTGTGGCCCGCGGCTTGTAATGTCTCCGAGAGAAAGGAGCTTCCGGCCCTCAGGATGCCGGTGGGTCCCGTCGTGACAACGTTCATATCCCAAGCGCTGCAAGAGTTCCATAAACTCGTCGTAACAAGCATGGACATCGCCGACAATGTCGACACCCTGATCGGCAGCCATCATCCTGGAGCGTGTACGCGGTTTGTGCCTCATAGCCCGTTCTCCTTTCCGCATCTTCTACATTCTATGATTGCCAAATTCAAGCAAAAAAACTCACCCAAGGGGGTGAGTCCGAATTAGCGGAAAACGGGATAGCCTATGGAAATAGAGGAGAAGGGCAAGCAACTAATCCAGATGATGCGTATGTACGTAGATGGCCGCCTGTGTGCGGTCCTCGACGCCCAGCTTGGACAGGATGTTGCTGACGTGGGTCTTCACGGTCTTGATGCCGATGATCAGTTCGTCCGCAATCTCCTGGTTGGACTTGCCTTGGCCGATCAGCTTCAATACTTCCAGCTCGCGCGGCGTCAACTGTTCATGCGGCTGCGCTTCTTGTCCATGACGGAAGCGGGCCATGATTTTGCCGGCGACGCGAGACTCCAGGACCGGCTCGCCTGCGGCTGCCGCCCGGATCGCCCGGGCAATTTCGGCTGCACGCGAGGTTTTCAAGAGATAACTGAACGCTCCTGCCTCAATGACGGGATATACCTTTTCATCATCAATGAAGCTGGTCAAGACGATGACTTTGCTAGCGGGGCAGGTTTCACGTACCCGCCTGGTCGCTTCCACGCCGCCGATCCCCTCCATCACGAGGTCCATCAAAACCACGTCCGGCTGCAGCTCGACAGCCAGCTTCACTCCTTCTTCACCGCTGGATGCTTCGGCTACTACTTCAATGTCGTCTTCAGTAGACAGATAAGCAGCCAATCCCATTCGCACCATTTCATGATCGTCCACGAGCAATACGCGTATCATGTCAGCTCTCTCCCTTCCATTTCCGCTTGCAGCATGATCGGGATGCGCACCTCGATCTGCGTCCCTTTTCCGACTGCCGAGTAAATATCCAGCGAGCCGCCGAGCTCTGCCACCCGCTCCCGCATGCTTCTCAATCCGTACGAAGTCAGCTTCTCTCCCTCCGGATCAAAGCCGACGCCATCGTCTACGATGCGCAGCCTGACTTGCCCCTTCAGCGTAAACAGCTTGACCGCGATGTGGTTGGCACGGGCATGCCGGAGCGTGTTGGAGAGTGATTCCTGCAAAATGCGGAACAGATGGTCCTCGATTCCGCTCGGCAGGTTGTCCACTTCTTCGATCTCCCAGCTAATTTCCATCGCATTTTTGCGGGTCAGCTCTTCCAGCAGATCTTCAATGGCTTCCTTCAGTGCCTTGTTCTGCAAAGTCGCCGGGCGGAGGTGCAGCAGGAGCGCCCTCATCTCCGCCTGCGCAGCCGCGGCCATTTCTTCCACCAGCTCGATCTGCTGGGCAGCTCGCTGCGGATTTTTTTCGATCAGTCTTTTTAAGGCTGCAGTGGTCATCGCGATGGCAAACAACTGCTGGCTGACCGCGTCGTGCAGCTCGCGGGCCAGTCGCTGCCGCTCTTCGGTGACCGCTGTATGCTTCAATTGTTCCGCCAAAGCGGCGTTGTGATTGGACAGCCGTTGCAGGGAAGCGACCTGTTCTTCCCACTGGGCCGCCAGACGGTTCAGCTGCCAGCCCAGTTCACCGATCTCGTCCTCGCCCAGCTCAGGGACGCGCGAAGACAATATGCCGCGCCCCAGGCTGGTGGCTGCCTCCCAAAGCACCTGCAGTCTCTTTTTCAGCAAATTCCCGAAAATGTAGCCTCCGACCAACCCGACGACACTTGCTGTCAGGATCGCGAATGCAAACGAGGCCAGTTGTGTTTTCCAATCCAGCTTCTCCGGCAAATAGAGATGCAGGTAGGTCGCAAGCCATCTCGTGACGTCCGGGTCCCCGGCCACCACGAAATACAGAATCAAACTGCACAAAAAGGAGGCGGTAACCGCTCCTACGGCCAGCAGCAAACCGTAGCGCACGTACTGCCATTGGATACTTGCCAACCGCTGTCGTCGCATTTGTCAGTACCCCCTAAATGTACTTGACTTTAACATCGCCGACGAGCAGCGAAATCTGTACATGGATTTTTTGCGCTTCCTGTTCGTACTGTTCGGAGCGGATCATCACGCTGCGATTGATGCCCCCCTGCCTATGGCCAAACACTTCCAGATCGCCGATGCGCACCTCCGCAGATACGGCTACTGGCATGTCTACCGGAACGTAAATAGTGACGTCCCCCACCCAACCGTCGACTATCAGAAACGCTTCATCATCCATCAGCATCGCCCGGGACAGATCTATGACAACATTCCCGACTCCGTGCCAGATATGCAACTGGCTTAGCTCAAAGCGGCCGGATGTCAAGTGAAAATCACCGATCAGCGAACTGCGGGAATCTTTGGGCGACAAAATGCTGCCAGGGCCCGCGGATGAAGCAGTCCATCTGCTTCTTTCCGTTCCAAATGGATTGCGGTATCCCGCTTTCTGTCTCCAATGCCCTGATTGTTTGCCTGTTGCCGTATCTTCCGCTGAAGCAAAATTCGGATCAGCATCGGCTGCTTCGGCAGCCTCCGGTATTGTCGGCCGGATTCCTTTGTCAGCCGAACGCCCACGGATCAGCCGAAATCCAAAGTAAATGAACAAAAGCGGGATTACAAGCTGGAACAGATCATCCATGCCGATATGAAGCCACATGTCCAAAGCAATCATGATGCCGAGCCCGGCCAGCAGGCCTCCCCGAACACGCTTGTGATTTCCCCACATCTGTACGCCGAAATACACGAGAACCATCGGCCACAAATCAAAGAGGCCAAACGTGATTATATGCAAGCTGTCAAGAAAAAGGCCAATTCCTGTCAAAATGATCAAGACACCGACCGTCATTTTTTGTAAGCGGGACAATTTCACAAAGGTCTCCTCTCTTACGCCCCATGTCGGCTAATTTCCTACACTTCCGTCACGGCAAGTATAAATAAACGCAGGCGGAATATTCAACGGCGTAAATGTGGTTTCTACCCGCTGAAAGCGCGTCTGCAGCTCAGCTTTCAGTTGGAGGGAGTATTGAAACGTGATGAACAGGCCACCCGGAGCAAGGGCAGACTGGACTTCATCCAAGATCCCCGTCCGCAATTCCGCGGGAAAGTTGGCAAACGGAAGTCCGGAGATAATGGCATCAGCCTTGCCAATCCCGGCCTTACTCATGTACTCTTGCAGCTTCAGTGCCTCATCCCACATCGTGATGCCGGGAAATCGGCGAGTCAGCATTTCGCGAAACAACGGATCTCTCTCCACCAAAATGTATTTGGTATCGAGCCTTTTTTTCTTTAGAATGCTTTCCGTAAAGGCGCCTGTTCCAGGCCCCAGTTCTATAATCACGTCAGACTGATTCCAGTCCACGCTGCACAGCATCTTTTCGCATAAAAAACGAGAGCTGGGAATGATGCTTCCTACACGTCCTGGCTCCGCAAAAAATCGACGTAAAAAGACCATAAAGTCTGCCAAGGATAGAACCTCCTAGGGGAAAAGCAGCCTGCTTGGACAGGCTGCCTGGTTGCCACTTCCTATTCTACACGAGATGCCTGATTCCTGTCGTTACTCCTGAACTTTCGCAGGCTCGGCATCCTTTTTGCTTTGCAAAGACGCTTTGATTTGGGCCAGCTCCTCATCCAGATCATTCTTTTCAAGGGACTCGAGAGCTTGCTCCAAACCAGCGCTGGTCTGGCGCCACTGGCCGCTCAGATTGGCTTCCGCTTCCATCCGCAGCACTTTTTCTTCCATCCGGGAAAAGCCTTTGCCGGCAGATTGATTGCCCATGCCGACAATTGCATGGTTCACTTGTTTTTGCGTTTTCGCTACTTGCGCTCTTGCCATCAGAGTGAATTTTTTCGCTCTCATTTTATAAAATTCTTCTTTCAGCTCGGCCAGCTTCTCGCGCATTTGCTGAGCGGCTTCCGATGCTGTCAGATAAAGGGCTTCGTATTCCTGGGCACGCAGCTCGTATTGCTTCTTGTCGGCCAAAGCCCGGCGCGCGAGCAGGTCTTCTCCTTCGGTCAGCGCCAGCTTCACCTGACGATCGCGTTTTTCCGCAAGCGCCACTGCCTCTTCCCATTGCTGGTGGAATTTCTTCTCCAGGGCCACTTGCTTCGCTACTGCCACTTCCACTTGTCCGATCTCCACTTCCATGTCACGCATGTACTGATTGAGCATAACCACCGGATCTTCCATCGAATCCAAAGCGTCATTCACAGAAGCCACCGTCAAGTCACGCAGTCGTTTAAAAATACCCATTTTTTAGTCCTCCTTATCATATCACAAGAAATTTGATTGTCATGTACCTTGCACTTTTCAGGTTTGTTTCATCACTTGTCATCGATATCAAGGTTGTTGCTTCTTGGCCATTCTGTGCTCCCAGCCGTCCAGAGCATCCTCTTTCAATACCTGCCGTGCCCACTGCCGCTCCCATGCTGTCGGCATGGAATCATGCGTCTTGTCACTGCGGCGGATAAAGCGGTACCCGAGGTAAATCACTCCGATAGCCAGTACGACATTGAACAGTAAATGCAGCTTGCCGATCAACATTAACAGCCCGAACAGAAAGATCAGTATCCCCCAGAAGCGGGAACCGGAACTGCCAATCACTTTACGGGCTCCGTATAACATGATCAGCCCGGGGATCAGCACACCGAGGAAATCGCCGCCATCGATACCGAGTTGGTCCAATAAGACAAACCCTCCGGTCAGCAGCAATGCGAGTCCAAGGAGCACCTTGCCAGACCGCTCACTCATGAAATGCTTCCCTCCAATCGACTATTTGTTGGTGTGTCAACCTTATGCCTTTATTCTAGACGGGGCCAGTGTTCGACATAACGGGCGAGCGGTTGGTTTTTGCCTCCGTCCCTGGACGGATAAAGTGTCGTCCCCCAATCGGACAAGGGTCCCTCCTGATTAGGTTCAGCCCTTTTCCGGCGTGGGGTGAAGCCGTCTTGTAGCGGGAGAGTCCGACACATCGTTTCCATTACTTATAGAAGAAAAACATCGCTTGCACGGTACTGCCGAAACGTTACAGCTTATGACAAAATATTGTGACGAAATCGTGAACAAGCATGGGTATAAAAAGGAAAAGTGGGACAAGTGTTGAATTGTGTGGAGGTGCGTGTAAAAAAACATCGAAAAATAGCCGAGTTCCGCTATGCGGAAACGGGGGACCCATTATCTTTGGGGTGAATGGCTGCGCTCTCGCAGTCTAGGGAATTCCTTTCGACCGAACCCTTCAGCTAACCTCGTAGGCTCAGGAGAGGAGCAGTATCTTTTGCGCAAGACAGTAGTTTCTTTGCTTATTGCCGGGTTGCTTGCGATGGGTGCCAGTGCGGCGCATGCTCAGGAGGGAACCCCCCTGATGAATGTCGTCAATGATCTGTACGGTGTCCCTTACAAGTCTTCCGGTACCACGAAAAAGGGCTTTGACTGCTCCGGTTTTACACGCTATGTGTTTGATGCGCTAGGTGTAGATTTGCCTCACAATTCTTCTTCTCAGTACCAAGTCGGCCAACCGGTTAGCCGCAAAGATTTGCAGCCCGGCGACCTCGTCTTCTTCAAGACGAATGGAAGAAGCATTTCCCACGTAGGAATCTACATCGGCAATGACACGTTTGTGCACTCGGAATCTGGCAGAGGCGTCGTCAATACCAAATTGAGCGACCCTTACTACTGGAGCAAACGCTATGTAGGAGCCAAGCGAATCGCTGCTCCGGCACTCCAGGCGAAAGCCACCGACACTCCTCCAGCCAAGAAAGCGGTACAAGCGGCTTCCTTGCCTGAAGCACAACCAGAACAACAAGCGAAAGCGCCCGAGGCAGCTCAACCAGAGCAACAGCCTGGGCAGCAGGCAGCAGCTGCAGCTGAGACACCAGTTGAGACACATACAGTGCCACAGCCGGAACAACAGCCGGAAGCGCAGCCTAGCAAGTAAGTGCAAGCACAAAAATGAAAGCCAGGGACGTTAGGTCTCTGGCTTTTTCTGACGAAATTTAGCACCTGGTGTCAATAGGAAGTAACACCCGCTATTCTTCATTATATGTCCTTTTTCCTGCCGGAACACGCTGGTAACGTTTGGTTTCTTTGTCCTTCACCAGTCAAACCGTGTTATGATAGGAGAGAATACAAATATTCAGGAGATTTGAGGTTACTGGGGGAGTACCTGTGAAAGACCATATTTTGCTTGTAGACGACAATCAGGAAATCATAGAGCTTCTTGAAGATATTTTGGAAAACGAAGGGTATGAGGTCACTTTTTCAGAGAGCGGGGAGCATGCCCTTACTTTGTTGAAGCAAGGCTTGAAGCCCAATTTGATTCTTTTGGACATCATGATGCCGAATATGAGCGGCTATGAGCTGTGCTCGCAAATTCGCCGCGAATCGGACCTGCCGATCCTGTTTCTCAGTGCGAAAGGAAAAGCGGTCGACAAAGTCGTCGGTTTTGAAATCGGCGCCGATGACTATATCACGAAGCCATTCGACACGGAAGAGCTGCTCGCCCGCATCCGGGCGCATCTGAGAAGGTACGAGCGGATTCGCAAGCATACCGAAGAGCACAGCGAAAAGGACCCATCCGGCTCCTCCATTACCGTTTTGAAATTTAAAGGACTGGAAATCCACAAGGAAACGTACTCGGTGTATGTAAATGAAGAAAAAATTGACCTTTCCACCAAAGAATTTCAGTTGCTCACCTTTCTGGCCGAAAATGCCGGCATTGTGTTTACCCGCGAACAAATTTACGACCGGGTATGGGGATACGGCTACGGCTCCCTCAATACTGTGACGGTTCATATCAAAAATTTGCGGGAAAAGCTGGAACGGGAGCGGCAGTACATCAAAACGCAGTGGGGGACGGGTTACGTTTTCATCGGGGAGAAGGTGTAGATGAGCATCCGCAACAAGCTGTTCCTCTCGTTCTTCGCACTGATTGCGCTGAACCTGTTCGTTTTCAAGTTTGTCTTCGAGGATATTATTGTCGTTCAACTGAAAACGGATCGCCACAATCAATATCGCTATGAAAAGGAAACGGCTGAAAAGGTTCGCGTCAATCAGCTGCTCAGCGCCAGCAATTTCAAGGACCCGACAGACCGCAGCGAGTTGGAAAAGCAGTTGCCGGAGGATTTGGTATACAAAATGTTAGTCAAGGACGCCAACGGCAACACGATCTTCATCAAGACATCCCAGGCATACAATTTGAAAAATCCGCCGAGGAAAATAAAAAAGGAAAATACCGATCTGAAGGTTGTGGCGGAATACCATTTTCAACACGAACCGCCGAAAAAAGGCGAAACCATCATCTACTTCTACACAGATGACTCCGATATTATGGCAACAAAAGGGGTCAGCATGATGCTCTGGTACATCTACGGGAGCATTGCCCTGGTCGGACTTGTCCTGCTCGGCTTCTTCGTCCGCTGGATTCACCGGCCGGTAAACGAGCTGTCCCGCGTAACGCAGGAAATTCGCGAAGGAAAACGGCTGGTTTCGTTTACGTACCATTCAGAAGACGAATTTGGCCGTCTGTTTCGCTACTTCTCCGACATGGTCGATCAGCTCCGGTTTTCCGAAGAGCGTCAATCCGAGCTGATTTCCGCGATCGCTCACGATTTCCGGACACCGCTGACAACAATCAAAGGATACGCCTCCTACATCGCCTCAGGGCGGGTAACCGATCTGGAACGGATCAAGAAGCAGATGAAAAAGATCGAACAGAAGACGGACGATCTCGACAAGCTGCTCGACGAACTGCAGGACTTTACCCAGCAAAGTACGGAGCTGAAGCTGAACCTGAGCCGCATCCACGTCAAGAGCTTTGCAAAAGGAATCATTGAGGACTACCTGGTCAAGATCAAGGAATCGGGACTAACACTCCAGTGGAAGCTGCGCATCTCCAATGATCTGTACATCGAGGCGGACGAGACCAAGCTCCGCCGCGTACTGGAAAATCTGTTAAACAACGCCATTTACTACAACAAGCCGAACGGATCGATCCTGCTCACCTGCGACCAGCGGGAGGGGCATGTGCTCTTTTCCGTGATCGACAAGGGTGAAGGCATCTCGCAGGAGGATTTGACCAAAATCTTCACCAAGTTTTACCGCGCGGAAAAATCGCGCAATCGCAACAATGGCGGAACCGGCCTGGGCCTGACGATCTGCCAAAGCATCGTCCAGCGTCACGGCGGTTCGATTTCCGTCAGCAGCGAGCTGGGGAGGGGGAGCTCTTTTTCCTTTACGATCCCCTTTTTCCAATCTTAATTTATATAGATTTATTCTCAGTTAATATATCCTTTATAATTGTCTGGTAGATTATCTTGTATAGCATGTTGCTTTCAGTGATAAATAACCCCAGTTCGGTATCTAACACCTTAGCGGAAATTGCAAAAATGGTGGGCAGATGCCTTTTTTTTATGCAAAAAGACACGAACCGTCAATGGTCCGTGTCTTTTTCTGTGCCCTTTCGTTATTGCGACCGCGCCTCCAGCCTCATCATCAGACCGCCTTTCGGGCGAAGGGTGACAAGCGGCTCCGCTTCCACGGGCTTGCCCGGGTCGGCGAGCTGAAAGCGATACTTCTGTGCGAACGTAGCGAGCAGCAGCGCGGCTTCCATCAGGGCAAAGTTGTTCCCGATACAGATGCGCGGACCTCCGCCAAACGGAAAGTAGGCGTATTGCGGGATACGCTTCAGCAAGTCCCCCTCAAACCGTTCCGGGATGAAATCCTCCGGCCTGTCGTAGTACTTCTCGCTTCTGTGCATGACGTACTGGCTCATCATGAGCGTATCTCCGGGCTTGTACGTATGCCCCCCGATCTCCACTTCTTCGGCGACTTCCCGGTTGATCGTCCAAGCCGCCGGGTACAAGCGCAGCGTTTCGCTGATAATCTGGTTTACATACTTCAGATTCGGAATATCCTCTACCGTGGGCAGCCGTCCTCCCAACACCGCGTCCAGCTCGGCCCAGAGCTTTTTTTCCGCCTCAGGGTTGGTCGCCAGCAGATACCAGATCCAGGACATCGTGTTGGCTGTCGTCTCATGGCCTGCGACAAAGATGGTCATGACTTCGTCTCTTACCTGCTCATCCGTCATTCCTTTGCCGTCATCCTCATCTCTTGCCGCCAGCAGCATCGCCAATAGGTCAGTGCGCCCCTGATCTCCTTCACGGCGGCGCTCTTCGATGATGTTGTAAATCGTCTTGTCGAGCAGCTCGGCTGACTCGCGGAACTGCCGGTTGCTTGAGGTCGGAACGGTGAGCGGAATGTCGATGAAGGACGACGCTTTCGTCGAGACGTATTTCAGGCCCACATCGATGGCCCTGGCGATCTGGTCGGCGCCTTCCTTGAGACCTTTGCCAAACATCGTCTCTGTGATAATCGCCAGCGTCACTTTCATCATGTCTTCATGCACATCGCGTACATCTCCTGCTTTCCAGTCATCCATCAAGCTTATCGCCTGCTGGACCATGGACTCGCCGTAGGTCGCGATCCGCTCGCGGTGGAATGCCGGCTGCATCAGCCTGCGCTGGCGTATGTGCTTCTGTCCTTCGCTGGTGAGGATGCCGTCACCGACGACCGCCCGGGCGACCTGCAAGCCTTTTCCTTTGCGAAAATGGGCCTGCTTGCTCACCAGAATTTCCTTGATCATGTCCGGATTGCTGATCAAATACACATGCCGCGAGGGGCCAAAGCGAAAGTGGGCCACATCGCCGTGTTCTTTCGCAGCTTCGCGCAGGAAGCGGAGCGGGTCCCGGCGAAAGGCGAGCAGGTTGCCCGAGATCGGCAGTCCTTTTGGGCCAGGTATGGTGGTTATATTCACGATCATTCCCCCATTCTCAGTCGTGTTTTTCCCAATACTGTTTGTAGTATCCAACCAGTCTGGCCGTTTATACCATGAGTGCCATGTCTGAGAGAAATGACTGTCGATGTTGCTGTCGGAGGAGGTCTCGCAACCACCGAGGACACGGACAATGGACTGAACTGCCGTAAACCATCAAAATGTGGATACAAGGATTCGGGCAATAAAAAAAATCGCCCGAACTCGGCGAGCGATTTGGATTGTTTCAGGATAGCGGTCTGCTGTGTGCCTGAAGCAGATTTGAGGATACGAGCCGCTCGCGCACCTTGATGCCGATCCAGGCAGCCAGGACGGCTTTGACGACACCTACCAGCAGGAATGGTACGGCTCCTCCGGCAAAAGCCTTGTCCCACGGAATGTCCAGAACGTACTTGAGCTGGACCGACCCGAAGATGAGCGTAATAATCATGCCGACAATATTTGCGACCAGAGCCCATGTAAAGGTAAAACGCGTTTTTTCGAGAATGAGACCAGTGGCAAAAGCCGTAAAAATAAAGCCAAAAATGTAACCGCCGGTTTTGTCCACCAATACCTGTGGTCCACCGCTAGCACCTGAGAATACAGGAAGGCCTACTGCACCCAGCAGGACGTAGATGAGAATCGCTACGGTCCCCCGCCTGCTCCCCAGAATCGTCGCGGTAAAGCCGACAGCCAGCGTCTGACCCGTAATCGGAATAAGCGGCAGCGGAATCGTAATTTGCGAAAAGACAGCCGTTACAGCGGCAAAGATGGCAGAAAGCACCAGCCATTTCAATCGTTCGTTTCTCATGATAGCCTCCATTTTGTCAACTTAAAAATAAAGTGCGTTAACAAAATGATACTGCCTGTTTTTCTG
This sequence comes from Brevibacillus borstelensis, assembly GCF_003710865.1. Lineage (GTDB taxonomy): Bacteria > Bacillota > Bacilli > Brevibacillales > Brevibacillaceae > Brevibacillus > Brevibacillus borstelensis. Next base: position 30,752 of record NZ_RHHO01000008.1, read on the forward strand.
CTTGTAAACAGTTACTTCACGATCTTTTCGCAAGGACGGCATGCAGTTGTGTGAGCGATGCGATTGTATGATCCACCAAGCCGCGGAGATCCTCGATGTTGCCCTCGTCGATTTTGCGATGAAAGTCGAGTGTGATCTGGTTTTCGTACTGTTTGGGCGGCCAGTGGAGCTGATACTCGTCCAGCTTGGCTTTAATGGTTTGCGTTATGTACGGCCGATTCCCCCAGATATCATTCAGCATCTGCGCCACGGCTTCTGTCTCCCGCTGCACATCGGTGACTGTCATGAAAAAATGGATGCAGATCGTACAGCCGATATGCTCTGTCAAAGGCTGCTCCAGCTGTTCGGCCGCAATATCGGCAAGCGACGTACGCAGCTGCATCTGGGCGAAGACACCCTTTGCCTCCCCGAATTCGTCTGCCAGCCGAAAATCGATCTGAAACTGCCTGTGGAACGTCGCCAGATCCATGGTGTCCGAACGCCCGATAATCGTGATGCTGCCTTCAAAGTCCCTGTCGTACACGGCTCCTTCCAGCACCACTTTGATATTGTCAAAAACAAGCGGGTGAAACATGTCCGCTCCTCCTTTTCCCTTGCACCTCTTTCTCCATAGAGTGCCCCTAAATTCTTTTCATTGCAAGCGAAGTCTCAAGTTCAAGAGCATGCCAGCTTTACGCTCTGTTATAATAAGCTCATTCATCACTGCGATCCCTGAAAAAGAGAATCCGTTGTTGTGAGGAGGTTTTTTCATGAATGCATTCGATACCATGCTGGACCGGTATGCGTCATTGGCGGTAAAAGTCGGCGTAAATGTGCAGCCTGGACAGACTCTGGTGATCACCGCTTCCCTTTCCTCCGCCGATCTGGTGCGAAAAATTGCACGAAAAGCGTACGAAGCAGGGGCAAAAGACGTACATATGGAATGGCGCGATGACGAGCTGACACGGATGAAGTACGATCTCGCACCGGACGAGGCCTTTCATGAGTATCCGCTGTGGAAAGCAAAAGGGATGGAAACGATGGCAGAAGAAGGGGCGGCCTTTCTCAGCATCATCGATTCCGATCCGAATCTGTTGAAGGGCGTTCACCCCGAGCGTCTGGCTGCCGCGAAAAAGTCAGCCGGTCAAGCGTTAAACAAATTCCGCAGCTATACGATGAGCGATCAGGTGAGCTGGTCCGTGATCGCCGCACCGAACCCTGCCTGGGCGGCGATGGTCTTCCCCGACCTTCCCGAGCAGCAGCGAATCGTGGCGCTCTGGCAGGCCATTTTCCGCGCTACCCGCGTCGATCAGGACGATCCGGTTCAGGCCTGGAGAGAACATCAGGAGAATCTGAACCAAAGAGTCGAATATCTCAATGCGAAGCAGTACCACGCCCTGCACTACAAGGCGCCGGGTACCGACCTGACGATCGAACTGCCGACATCTCACATCTGGATCGGCGGAGGCGGCGTAAACGCCAAAGGGGTCCCCTTCATGGCCAATATGCCGACAGAAGAGGTTTTCACCGCTCCGAAGAAGACGGGCGTTTCCGGTGTCGTACGCAGCACGAAGCCGATCAGCTACAACGGAAATCTGATCGAGAATTTTTCGCTCACCTTTGAAAACGGTCGGATTGTCGATTTCTCTGCGGAAACGGGCTATGAAGTATTGCAGCAGCTGATCGAGATGGACGAAGGCTCCCATTATCTCGGGGAAGTCGCCTTGGTTCCGCATCAGTCTCCGATTTCCCAGTCAAATATGATCTTCTTCTCCACGCTCTTTGACGAAAACGCCTCCAACCACCTCGCGATCGGGAATGCCTACCCCGTCTGCATCGAGGGAGGAACCAGCCTGTCGCCTGAGGAGCTGGACAGGCGAGGCATCAACACCAGCCTGGCTCATGTCGATTTCATGATTGGATCAGATGAAATGGACATCGACGGTATTGCTGCCGACGGTACGAGAGAGCCTCTGTTCCGCGGCGGCAACTGGGCCTTCTAGCATGTTTTTAATCGGAATATTGGTCGTAGTCGCGATCGTGGCAGAAATTTTCCACCGGTTGAATCCGTGGAAAAAGCCGGAGCCGCCCTACGAAGAGCTTATCGAAAAGATCAAGCAGGCTGACTGGTACCAGGAGCTGTGGCAGGATGAAGCGTGCCGCCACGTGCTGGAAACTGATCCTCACGTACTCGCTTATTACTCGGGAACGTATGAAGCAAAACGGCTGCTCGAAAATCGCGGTTTTCAGCTCGGCTTGATCGATTACGTCAAGGAACAGGCAGAAAAAGTCGTTTTGAACAAAAGGTAGCGAAAACGAGAAGACTTGTCTTCCCCAAACCGATTTGAAAAAAAGATGGATAGAGTCGACAGAGACATTTCTCTGCTGCTCTATCCATTTCTTTGCAAGCGCTGAATTCTTTCTATATACATGGCAGTTGCTCCTCATATGCTATCGCGGGGCTGCCTATTTCTTTGTGTGATAATACAGGTATGCATCGTGTGTGGCCTTTTCCTGGCAAGCAAAGCACTCTGTCATATAAGACTCGGCCTGCTCGACCATCGTTTGGCCGCAAGCTGCGCAGCATTTCGATTCGAGATTGCGAAAGAACGTCGTGATTGGCGTCATGACCATAACCCCCCGATTTTGTTCGTTGAGGTTATTGTATTATAACAGCACTTGTTTTATAAAACTTTGTTATAAAACATTATGCTGTATTATCACAGACTTGCTCGCTCTCGCTTCTGTTTGCTCCTGTTTTCTCTGTATTAGCACTTTTTTGACTATTCCTTACTGTATTACAACAATTGTTTGTACCATAATTTCAGGCATCCCGGGCCTAGATCAGCAGATTAAACAGATACGGATCATGGGTAATTTCCACATAGCGGATGCCGTGCTTTTTCATCCGATCGATCAAGGGCTCGTAATCCTCCTGAGACTTCAGTTCGATCCCGACCAGTGCAGGGCCGTTGTCCTTGTTGTTCTTTTTTGTGTACTCAAACCGGGTGATATCGTCATGCGGCCCCAGTACCCCGTCGATGAACTCGCGCAAGGCTCCGGCACGCTGCGGGAAGTTGATGATGAAGTAGTGCTTCAGCCCCTCATACAACAGCGAGCGTTCCTTGATCTCCTGCATCCGGTCGATATCGTTGTTGCCGCCGCTGATGATGCAGACGACGTTTTTCCCTGCGATTTGCTCCCGGTACAGATCAAGAGCCGCAATCGGCAGGGCTCCGGCTGGTTCCACGACGATGGCATTTTCATTGTACATCTCCAAAATAGACGTGCAGACCTTCCCCTCCGGAACAAGCACGATGTCGTCCAGCACTTCCTTGCATATTTCCCGCGTAAGCTGTCCCACCTGCTTGACCGCCGCTCCATCCACGAACTTGTCGATTTCGTCAAGCGTAACCACATCATCGTGGGCCAGCGCTTCTGTCATAGAAGCCGCTCCCGCAGGCTCCACGCCGATGATCCGCGAGGACGGGCTGATTCCTTTTACATACGTTCCCACACCTGCGGCAAGCCCTCCGCCGCCGATGCTCATGAAGACATAATCGACAGGCTCGTCCATGTCGTTCATGATCTCTGCCCCTACCGTCCCCTGTCCGGCCACTACGTACGGATCGTCAAACGGGTGGACGAAGGTCATGCTTTCCTGCAGACAAAATGTCATGGCTTCCGCAAACGAGTCGTCAAACGTGTCTCCGCCCAAGACAACATCCACGTAGTCTCCGCCAAACAGCTTGACCTGTGTTACCTTCTGCCTGGGCGTCGTGGCCGGCATGAAAATCGTGCCGCGAATCTGCAATAGCTGGCAGGAATAGGCCACACCCTGCGCATGGTTGCCTGCGCTGGCGCAAACGACACCCCTTTGGCGTTCTTCGTCGGACAAATTGCGGATGAGATTGTACGCCCCTCTGATTTTGAAGGAACGGACTACCTGCAAATCCTCTCGTTTCAGATACACATGACAGCCGTACCGTTCCGACAGCCGCTTGTTTAGCTGCAGCGGCGTTTTTGCGATCACATCCTTCAGTACGTGATTGGCAACGATGATATCTTCCATACTTACTGTTTTCATGGTCTTGCTCCTCTCCTGGTGCACACCCTGTTTCTTTTTCGAAAAGAAGAAAGCCCCCGCCGTCGGCCAGCTGTGCAAAAATTGCGCACGACTGGCTGAGGCGAGGGCATCGCGGTACCACTCAGCTTCTCTGTTTCCTTGCGAAAAACAGACTTTGAGAGTCTCCGGTGAAATCTAGAGACTCCGCCGGATAACGGTGGCGGCTTCCGTTGTCCTTTACTCGAATCGCATCCGCGAAACTTTCAAGAACACAGCTCCAAGGTGATTTTCACAGCAAGCTGACGTCCATCCTTTCAGCACAGGGGGATGGCTCTCTGCGCGTCGCCTTTGCTCCTACTCTTCCTTTTCTACGCTTCTTTTCGTCCTTACGTAATATTTTAAATTAGTTAAAAATTATAGATTTTTGTCTGCTCTTTGTCAATAGGATGTGCTTATTTCAAGGGAACAGGTCTATCATGAGTCCGAGCAAAAGGGAGCCACTCAAAAGGGCTCAACTTAAAAGGCTCAACTTAGAGGTCGCAACCAGCTTTTTATAAAAAAGCGGAGAATGCTTGCCGCATCCTCCGCCTTCTTGTGCGCTCAGTTGCTTCCGGGGTTTCCCCTCGGTTTGCTTACACTTCCTTGCTATTTGCTTACACTGCTTTGCATCTTGCCTACACCGCTTCGCAATTTGCTTATGCGGCTTCACAATTTGCTTATACGGCTTCGTAAATCGTTTCGTAGCGCTTGCCGATTTCTTCGTCGGTCAGGCCTGCTTCACGCAGACGATTGATCAGAGCGGTCGCCCAGATTTCGCAGCGCTGTGCCATTTTGGCGTACTTCTTGGCTTCCTTGGTCTTGCGCTTGGAACGGTCTTCCCCGTTGGACTTCAGGTTGTCTAGGATGAACAGCATATGCATGGTGTCGTCCTCGCCCAGGCCGGTCCAGTTGTCGTTCAGGAACGCTGTCACCTTTTTATAGTAACCGTCAAACTCTTCAAAGGAAATTTCCGTGTCCATATTCAAGTATTCCTTCATTTTGTCAAACAGCTCTTGCATCCTCCGTCACAACTCCCTCAATTTTCTCTGCCCTATTATAGCAAAAAGAGAGAGCGCACGAAAGCTGGCATTACTTGTCAAGCTGGATGGGAACTTCCCAATTGAGGTCGCGGTACTGACGTTCCTGAATGCCGTAGGTGATGGTCAGCTCCTTCGGCTGCTTCTCGAGGCCGCTTATGAATAGAGCACTCTTGATTTGCACGCGTCCGTCTTTGTCGCGGGTATACTCTCCGTCGCCGTTGTCCATGCTCATACGGTATACGTTGCCTTTGTCGTCTGTTGCCTTCCAATCGGTAATATATACGATGTCATTCGGCAGGGTTGCTTCAAACTCGATGATTCCGCCTTTGCCACGAGACTCGTGCCTTCCGAACCTCTCCTTTTCTTCCGTCGTCTTCAGGTGGAATTTGCTGAATGTAAAGGTGCTTCCGCTGTTTTTAACCGTCACCGGCTGTTTGCTTAATTCATCGAGAGAAATCTTGGCCTCAAAGGACGCCGGTTCATTCAGATAAATCGAGTGAAGCTTGAAGGTCAGCTTTTCATGGCCTGTAAACGGTGCAAAACCGTCCCACCACACCCTTCCTTGTCCTTCGCCTTTTCCTTTGCCTTTGCTGGTGTTGCGCACCTCATTTTTTCTAATGCCGTTCAAGGTTTCGAACATGGTATCATCCCGACCTGCGATCAGATTCCCCTTTTCGTCAAGAATTTCATAGGCCAGACCGTAATCAGTCAAGTAGTACTGCATCAGTTCTCCAGGAGTTAACCGCATTTCCTTCCTGGGCCCCTCAGGCGCATCATTCCAGCCTTTCTCCTCGATCAGCTTCCTATACTCCTTGTTTTTCTGTTCGTTCCAAGCCGTCTCTAGGGTAAGCAGACTGGCGCTGGGAACGGTCATGATGTTATCCAGCTTGATGACGACCCCCTGCGGCGAAGTATACTCCTGATTGATCACTACCGTTTTCGCCACTTCTTTAGCCTTTTTCATATCGATGGGAATATCGAGCTTCCACGAGCCTTCGGTGTCCATGATTTTATTGAACTCAACGCCGACCGTAAGCTCGTCTGGCACTTTCTCTACTGAGTCAAATATGTCATACAAATCCTGTCTGACAAGCATGTAATCCCCGTATTTCCCACGTGCCCAGCCATCTCCCTCGGGATTCAGGTCGTTGCCGGCCTTGTCTGTAAGCGTAAAGCTCTCTTCGTAATTGCCCGCCTTGAAATCCAGCTTCTTTCCATCCTTATCGACAATCTCAAAGATCAGGGCAATGCGCGTCGGATCGGCGAGCACTTCCTTGACGGTCACGGTGTAGCCTTTATCCGTTACCTGCTTGTTGATTTGCTGGGCGTAGCCCTCGACCGCTGCTTGTTTCAAGCCCCCGTCCACATCTTTAACAGTATTGAACAAACTGTTTACGTAATTGGCAAACGTCGGCGAAACCATCGTTCCGAATGTAACGGCAGCCGTAAGACCGGCTACGGCAATCGCTGTCTTCTTCATAATATCCATGCTCCTTTTTTTCCACGTTTTTCTTTTGTTCCTGCTTTTCTCTTGCCTGGCAATATCCTCCATGACCAGCTCTGTAAAGCGAGGAGAGAGCAGCTCCTCTGCCAGCAGTTCTTCCGCTTCTGGCGTACCCTCCATGATGTGAGCCAATTCTTCCTGACAAGGGATGCATAGATCGACATGCTGCTCCAGCCTGGCTGATTCCAGCGGGGAGAGCTTCCCGTCGAAATACGGCTTCAACTGGTCAGATTTGTGACATTTCATACAAGGAAGTCCCCCCTTTCTCCAAGCTCTCCCGCAGCTTCTTCTTCGCCCGGTGAATCCGCATCTGGACAGTCGTCATCGGAAGCGCCAGCGCCTCGCTGATCTCCTTGTAGCTGAGCTGGTCGATGTAGCGCAGCACGAACACTGACCGGTATTCCTCTTCCAAGTCCATAATCCGGCGGAGAAGCACCTGTTTCTGCTCTTTTTGCAAGAAAGCTTCCTCCGGCGTCTCCATTTCGATCAGTTCCACTTCTTCGCCAGTGGTTTTAACGGTGCGCTTCCGCCGTCTGAGTTCATCCAGACAGTGGTTGGCAGCAACACGGTAGAGCCACGCTGAAAAATTGCGGTCCTGTTGAAACTTGCCTAGTTGGAAATACGCCTTCGTAAAAACCTCCTGGGCCAAATCCTGGGCATCCTGCTTCTGTCCAATCATCCGGTACAGGTAGGCAAATATTTTTCCTTTATACTTGTCGACAAGTCGTGCATAGGCTTGCTGGTTTCCCCCTAGCACCAGACGAACGAGCTCGTTATCGTCCTGCATGTTTTTCTTTTCCTCCTATGCAAAAGGCTTGCTGCGCAGCGATTGCCTTTTTGCCAAAACAGGTCTGCAAATTTTCCCTAACGGAAATGCCGCTGTTCCAGACGCCATTGTCCCGCTGGCTTCCGATAACCAAATTGGCTGATCCCTTTTTGCATCCAGGTTATCGTCGCCGCTCCTCAGGCATGCGGCTGATACTGGCAGACTGTTTGGCTGTGTTCATGAAGTATAACGAACGTTTTCATCCTTTTCTTTCAAATCTTAGGGAAATTTTTAGGGAGGCTCTTGAACGAGTATGCTTTCTGATGTTTTAACGTTAGGGGGGAGTAGGAGGATTACAGCAGGTGGAGGCAGTTCGCTTGCCGGTGCGGAAAGACAATAACAAAAAAAGAGGGACATCACGCCCTCTTTTTCGTCGAAATTTGATATTCACGCGGGAGGGGAGAAATTTTACAACTCCCCCCGCAATTTCGCTGCCCTATTCTTGCAAAAAGAGAGCGAAAGCTTGCCTTACTTGTCAAGCTGGATGGGTACTTCCCAGTTGACGTCGCGGTACTGGTGTTCCTGAATTCCGTAGCTGATCGTCAACTCCTTCGGCTGCTTTTCCAAGCCGTCTATGAACAGAGCGCTTTTAAACTGCACGCGTCCGTCTTTGCCGCGGATGTACTCACCGTCGCTGTGGTCCATGCTCACACTGTATACGTTGCCTGCCTCGTCTTTTGCTTTCCAATCGGTGATGTAGACGATGTCCTTTGGCAGGGTTGCCTCAAACTCGATGATCCCGCCTTTCCCCTCCGACTTGTACCCTCCGATCTTTTCCTCTGCTTCCGTTGTCTTCAGGTGGAATTTGCTAAAGGTAAAGGTGCTTCCGCTGTTTTCAACCGTCACCGGCTGCTTGTTCAATTCATCGAGGGCAATCTTGGCCTCGAAGGAAGCCGGTTCATTCAGATAGATCGAATGGAGCTTGAAGGTCAGCTTTTCATAGCCTGTAAACGGTGTAAATCCGTGCCACCACTCCATTGTTTGGCTATCGCCCTCTCCTCTTCCTGAACTTATGCTGTGTACGCTATTTTTTTCAATACCGTTCAAAGTCTTGAAAAACGTATCATCCCGACCGGCGATCCGCTTTCCCTTTTCGTCGAGAATTTCATACGCCAGATTATAGCTAGTCAAAAAGTCTTGCATAATCTCTCCAGGGGTTAACCGCATTTCCTTCCTTGGCTCCTCTGGCGCATCATTCCAGCCTTTCTCCTCGATCAGCTTCCAATACTCCTTGTTTCTCTGCTCGTTCCAATGCGTCTCCAGGCTGAGCAGACTGGCGCTGGGCACGGTCATGATGTTGTCCAGCTTGATGACGACTCCCTGCGGGGATGTGTACTCCTGATTGATCTCTATCGTTTTTGCCACTTCTTTTGCCTTCTTCATATCAATAGGGATATCCAGCTTCCATGATCCTTCGGTGCCCCGGATTTTATTGAACGCAAATCCAACCGTAAGCTCGTCAGGTACCTTCTCTGCACTGTCGAATACATCACGCAGGTTTTTGCTAATAAGCATGTAATCCCCGTATTTTCCCCATCTCCAGCCATCTCCCTCGGGATTCAGGTCTTTCCCGGCCTTGTCCGTAAGCGTAAATTCCCCACCGTATTCGCCTGCCTTAAAGTCAAGCTTCTTTCCATCTTTATCGACCATTTCAAAGATCAAAGCGATACGCGTCGGATCGGCGAGCACTTCCTTGACAGTTACAGTGATGCCTTTGTCTGTCACTTTCTTGCCTACTTCCTGTACGTAGCCTTCGGCCGCCGCATTTTTCATGCCGCCGTCCGCTTGATTTACGGTATTGAACAAACTGTTTACGTAATTGGCAAACGTCGGTGAAACCATCGTTCCGAATGTAACGGCAGCCGCAAGACCGGCTACGGTAATCGCTGTCTTCTTCATAATATCCATGCTCCTTTTCTTCCAATTGATTGGTTTATTCAAGGCAACCTGCATTCGTTCATCCTGCGCCTGAAAGGGAAATGGAAGATGCGCAAGCTTGTTTGCCACTTCCTCCGTGAACGCATCCGGCAACGGCGGGATGTCCCCCAAAACCCGGATCTCTCGCAGTTCTCCTCCGATCTTTTCCAACTCGCTTTGGCAATAGCTGCATTCTTCAACATGACGTTCTACCAGCAGGCTCTCCGAGTGAGGCAGGTCGTCGCTCAGATATGCCTTCAGTTGATTAGACTTCACGCACCTCAACAGGACCACCACCTTTCACGGGAATCATATACTGTCGCAATTTTTTATGTGCCCGAAAAATCCGCATCTGCACCGTCGTTACCGGAATGGACAGGACTTCTGCAATTTCCTTGTAGCTTAGCTGCTCTACATAACGAAGGAGCAAAATGACCCGATGATCGTCCTCCAGTGCCAGCAGTTTCTCGTGCAGCACTTCATGTTGCTCTTTGGCCAGCAAAATTCGTTCAGGTGTATTCTCATGAACCAGTTCGCTTTCTTCCGCTGTTGTCGCAGGCAGGCGCTTTCGCTTTCGCAGCTCATCCAGACAATGATTGGCGGCAATCCGAAACAGCCAGGCAGAAAAGCGGAAGTCCGGCCGATAATCGCCAATTTTGCAATACGCCTTGATAAATACCTCCTGCGTCAAGTCCTGAGCATCCTGCGAGTGGCCGATCATTCTGTACAGAAATGCGTAGATTTTCCCTTTATAGCGCTCGACAATCTCTGTGTACGCCTGTTTGTTTCCCCTTCGAAGCTGTTCGATCAGCTCCCATTCCTCCTGCATGTGGTATCCTCCCATCCAAAAAGGTGACTGCGCAGTTTTTAGCCTTTTTGTCTGTTCATCAGCTATAACGGATAAACCGGCATTATCTTTCTCCCTATTTCCATCATTTTTTTCTGCAATGGATCAAATAAGTACGAAACAGCTTCCTCCCTCCCGAGGAAAAAGCCATTCTTGCCCTGCCTGCTTGCCAAGCTTGGGTCAGAGGGCTGAGACAAGGTATAATAGAATCATCACAAAGTAAGGAGAGCTGCACCCCATGAAGTCACCTGGCAAGCATCAGAATAACACTCGTCCCAGAAATGATAAACAACCGGACGCAAAACTCGCGGTCGGCCAGCAGATGACCCTGACGATCAAAAGTCTGGGCATCAACGGAGAAGGCATCGGCTATTTCAAGCGAAAAATTGTGTTCGTAGAAAAGGCGCTGCCAGGTGAGGTAGTCCATGCAGAGGTAACCGAGGTAAAGGAAAAATACGCAGTCGCCAAGCTGCTGCGTGTCGTAGAAAAATCGCCGGCTCGCGTCGAACCGCCCTGTCCCGTGTATGAACAGTGCGGCGGATGCAGCCTCCAGCATATGGACTATCAGGCACAGCTCGCCTCCAAACAGGAGCTGGTCATCGAATCGCTGCGAAAGTACGCCCGTCTGGAAAATCCCCCGGTAGCCCCGACAATCGGTATGGACAACCCTTGGGGCTACCGCAACAAGGCACAGTTTCAGGTCGGCAGACAGGACGGAAAGCTGGTGGCCGGACTGTATCAGACCGGGTCTCATCAGCTTGTGGACCTGGAGACCTGCCAGGTGCAGCACGAAGCTACTACGACCATTGTTCGCACGGCAAAAAAGGTCATCGAGGAACTGGGAATCCCCGTCTACGATGAACGGAAGCGGACGGGCGTGATCCGGACGGTGGTGGCACGTGTGGCGTTTGCCACCGGTGAAACGCAGCTGACGCTTGTGACGGCCACACCTGACATTCCGCGAGTCAAGGAGCTCATCCTCGAGCTGCGGACGCGCCTGCCTGAGCTGGTCAGCATCGTGCAGAACGTCAATCCGAAAAAGACTTCGGTCATCTTTGGCGATACGACCCGCGAGCTGTGGGGGCGGCCGTCCATCGCCGAAAAGCTGGGCGAGCTTTCGTTTGACCTGTCGGCCCGGGCCTTTTTTCAGCTGAATCCGGAGCAGACCCGCAAGCTGTACGACGAAGTAAAAAAAGCCGCCGGACTGACCGGCAGCGAGCTTTTGCTGGATTTATACTGCGGGACGGGAACGATCTCGCTTTGGCTGGCCCCGTATGCACGTGAGGTTCGGGGTATTGAGCTGATCCCCGAGGCGGTGGAGGATGCCCGGACAAACGCCGAGCGCAACCGGGCCCAGAACGTACAGTTTCATGTAGGCCGCGCCGAGGTGCTGATGCCCAAGTGGGCCAAGCAAGGGATAAAGCCGGACGTCGTCGTGGTGGACCCGCCTCGAACGGGGCTGGACGACGCTTTGATCCGTTCGCTGCTGGAGGTACAGCCGAAGAAGCTTGTTTATGTATCCTGCAATCCGTCTACACTGGCGAAGGATATTGCCAAGCTGTTGGCCGAGTATGAGCTGGTGCAGGTGCAGCCGGTGGATATGTTTCCGCATACGGCGCATGTGGAGGCGGTATCGCTGTTGGTGAGAAAGAACAAGAAAATCGGAGATGGATCGGCGGGAAAATGCAGAGGGGGAACCAGCGTCAAAATATCAAAGGAGGCAAAATATGATGAAAATCATTGTCACCAGCATATTCGTAGACGACCAAGACAAGGCACTCGAGTTTTATACTGAAAAGCTGGGCTTTGTAAAAAAGCATGACGTTCCCGCAGGAGAATTTAGATGGATAACGCTTGTTTCTGCCGAAGAACAAGACGGTACCGAGCTTGTACTCGAACCGAACAACCACCCTGCCGCCAAAGAGTATCAACAGAGGTTATTAGCCGATGGCATTCCAGCAACGATGTTTGGCGTTGCCGATATTCAAAAAGAGTACGAACGATTAATCGCCAAAGGCGTAACGTTTACAATGGAACCGACAAAAATGGGCGAAGTCACAATAGCTGTCTTCGACGATACATGCGGCAACCTGATTCAAATCTTGCAGCAGTAACTCCATGACGAAGTGACCTAGTTCTTAACAACTTTACGGGTAAGTTTGGTGAAGTGTTTTTTGCAACCGAAAGCAGTATGCAGAACCACTCTCAATAAAGCTGATGGCTCGGTGAACATTCATCATAAATTCACCCCTACCCTCTTCTTTCGGCTTCATTTACAGTGACCGACACTCAAGCCATGTAGAGGCATCTGTGAGGCTTGCCTGATTTGAGAGCTGAAAAATAGGAAAGCACTCCAGCCGTGTACGCTCTCGTGCTTTCCTATCAAACGTAAATATTATGAGGGGAAGTAGCCCTTTTTAAATATTTCGTACCATTCATTCAATTCATCGCCTTCTAATACACCCAATCTCTCCAGGATATGCCTTGAAAACTCCAATGCACCGCTCCCATTCGCAGTGATGAGATTCTCGTCACGGACAGACTGCGCATCTACATAATGCTGATCCCCTCTGTAGTTCGGAGCTCCTTGCTTCAAATAAGGCAACGTATTGCCTGTATGTTTATGATTATCCAAATATCCGTGGTTTCCCAAGAAAGTGGTCGCATCGCAGATCGCCGCGACAGGAATATCCTTGCTCACACAATAGTCAACGATTACTTTTGCTTGCTGATTCTTTGCTTCTCTCCATCCCGTTCCACCAGGGATGATCAACATTGCGATATCGAGATTCGGATTGAATTCGCCTACGCTGTAATCAGGAAGGACTGTTAATCCCCCCATCGAAACCTTGGGCTCCCGATCAATCGCGATCGTCTTTACACGATATCCTGTTTCTGGCTTGTTCAGCTCTGAACTGACGTAGCTTGCCTCCCAATCAGCAAAACCATCCGTTATAAAAATCAACACTTCCTTCAAAGTGATTCCCTCCTTGGTAAAGTTTTGTGCAACTTAATAGTAAACCAGCTTCACTGACAAGCATGGTCAGGCAAGATAAGTTTTCTTTGAGCCGATATCATTCCTCTTTTCTAACACGATACTCCCTGTAACCTCCATACATGTGGAGTGCTGTAGTTGTCACTTTTCAGCCGCTACAGCCCCCCGGTTTTGCTCCCCCCACTGCTTCATCTGGAGAATGATCGGCGTCAACGTTTGACCTAAGTCGGTTAAGGAATATTCCACCTTGGGAGGCACCTGCTGATAGACCTCCCGGTGAATGATGCCATCCTCTTCAAGCTCGCGAAGCTGCAGCGTAAGCATCCGCTGGGTGATATTCGGGCAGATTCGCCGAAACTCATTGAATCGTTTGGGCCCGTCAATCAAATGATATAACAGGATTCCTTTCCACTTGCCCCCAATGACGCTCAATGTAAATTCAACGGGACATCCTTGGCTGGAAGGACCTAATCCGATAGACATCTTCCCCATCCTGCTTCCTCCCTGGTATAAAAATTGATACTACCTATCAAAAATGTGCGTACTTACGTAGACCCAATATAACTCTTATAATCGACTGTGAAAAGATGGATATTCAACAGAAATGGAGTGGATGATCGCATGAATAAAGAACAGATTTTGGAGGCGTATCGCTTCCGGCACGCCTGCAAAGAGTTCGATCCCGGACGGAAAATTTCCGAGGAAGATTTCGCTTTTGTACTGGAAACAGGACGCTTGTCTCCGAGCTCTTTCGGTTTTGAGCCCTGGAAATTCGTCGTGCTGCAAAACCAAGACATACGTGAAAAGCTGCTGCCGGTCACCTGGGGAGCACAGCGGTCGCTTCCAACAGCGAGCCATTTTGTCATTATCCTGGGACGGACGAAGGAGGATCTGCTGGCGGATTCACCATACATCCAGCATATCATGAAGGACGTGCAGCAGCTGCCTCCGGAAGTTGTTCAGCGCAAAGGGGAGATTTATCACAATTTCCTGGAGCATGACTTCCATCTCCTCGATAATGAAAGGGCTATGTTCGAGTGGGCCTCCAGACAGTGCTACATCGCTCTCGGCAATATGATGACAGCCGCCGCTCAGATCGGCATCGACTCCTGCCCGATTGAAGGCTTCGATAAGGATAAGGTCGAGCAGGTTCTGCGTGAAATCGGCGTCATGGAAGACGGCCATTTTGGAATCGCATGCATGGTGGCTTTCGGCTACCGTGTCCAGGAACCACGCGAAAAAACACGCAGGCCCATCGAAGAAGTTGCGCAATGGGTACGCTAAACAGGGAATTGCACAAAATAAAAACGACCTTGGTCTATCATGGTCGTTTTTATTTTGGATTTCCGTAATCTCCTGTGAGCTGTTCGGTGAAAATAATGCCATGGGAACAGATTTTCTTTGCAACAAATGCAACAGATCAGCCGAAGCAGCCACGCACTTTATTTTCTGTGACAGCAAGTAACCATCTTATACAACACCGATTTATCCAGATTAGGGAAATCTGGCACGTTCTGCCGTTGACAAATATTTATGCCTGCACTATTATTTGATGCGTCAACTATTGACATGGTCAACGATTGGCTGCACGTGTTCACGGGGGAGGTGTTTTGTTGACGGATTCAAAAGAAACTTCCATTATTGATAAACTTCAAAATCTCTACCTCCTGCTAAGCGCCCAATTTGGAAATTGCACAGGTGTCAGCCCGTCCCGGTTTCGGCTGCTTCAACAGCTCTACCATGCCGATGAAATCAGCCAGGCTGCTCTGCAAAAGGAATTGCAGATCGACAGTGCGGCAATTACCCGGCATCTGAAGCAACTGGAAGCCGACGGCATTGTCGCTCGCCGGATGAACCCGAGCGACAACCGGGTCACTTTGGTCCGCCTCACGGATCATGGGCGGGAGGAAATCGTCCTTTACCGAAAGGAAATGGAGCGTTTCCTGGCGCAAATGCTCCAGGATTTCAGCATGGAAGAACAGCAGCAGCTTTCCCGGATGCTTGCGCGCATGCAATCCAACATACGAAACTACACAGAAGGGGAATGACAGATGAACACTTCAGTACTCAATAACGATTTTCAAGAAATCGTCACCGGACGCCGTTCCATTAAAAGATACGATCCCACCGTCAAAATCAGCCGCGAAGAAATGACGGAAATTCTCAGGAAAGCCAACATGGCTCCTTCCTCTGTCAATTTGCAGCCTTGGCGTTTCCTGGTGATTGACAGCCCTGAAGGGAAGGCGAAGCTTGCTCCCCTCGCCCGGTTCAACCAGACCCAGGTAGAAACATCATCTGCCGTGATTGCCGTCTTTGGAGATCTCGACAGCTTTGCCTATGCCGAGGAGATTTACGGAAAAGCCGTGGAGCTTGGCTACATGCCGGCTGATGTCAAAGAAAGACTGATGGAATCCATCACCCAGTATTACGCCAACATGACTCCCGAGGTCAATCTGCAGACCGTCCTGATTGACTGCGGCCTGGTATCCATGCAGCTGATGCTGGTCGCCCGCGCCCACGGATATGACACGAACCCGATCGGCGGATACGAAAAAGACAAGATTGCCGAAGCTTTCGGGCTCGATCCGAAGCGCTACTTCCCCGTCATGCTGATCTCCATCGGGAAAGCGGCCGATAGCGGTCACCCGTCCTACCGTTTACCGGTGGACAAGGTCGCAACCTGGAAGTAACGAATAAACGACACGCTGAGAGGATGAACGCACCATGATCATCATTCACGCCACCATGCACGTAAATCCGGAGAAGACCGAGACATTTTTGCAGGAAATCCAGCCGCTGATCGAAGCCTCCCGAGCGGAAGCTGGAAACATCTCGTACAACCTTTATCAATCCGCGGAAAAAGAGAATACCTTCTTGATGGCCGAAGTCTGGAAGAGCCCTGACGCGGTCGCTTCCCACAATCAAAGCGATCACTTCAAAGCCTTCACAGCTAAAGCCCAGGAATTTCTCTCAGCCCCGTTGCAAGTCGACCTGTATCAGGGAGAGCCGTTACAGACTTCCCGCTAATCAGTTCAAAAGGTCCAGCCCGCTTGATGGCAAGCGAGTTGGACCTTTTTTCTAATTTGGCAAGCGAGTTGGACCTTTTTTCTAATTTACAAAGTGTTACAGTGCCTACGTTGGGGGATTTTTCTCCCTTCATCTCCATCCGCAAATCCACAGCTTTTGCCGCCGCAATCTCTTCATCCGTCAGGGTCGTCGGTACGCCATGTTGTCTCAGAAGATCGTAAGGGTCGCCCGTTCCCTCACCTCGCAGCACAGCCTTCAGACTATCCTCGACCTGCTCAGCACCACTCTTCACCACAGCCTGTACCGTTTCCTGCCCGGTAGAATACGCTTTGTTTAGTCCAATCGATCCGCCGGTCACCAGCAGCGCCCCGATGGCCGCAGCAATCACGGCTTTGCGGTAATTCACCTTTTCCCCGCGCGCCCGGTCATCCATCACGCTAACCGCAAAGCCTTCGCCAGCCCCCGCCGTTTTGCTCCGCAGGACCGTCGTTGCCAAGCTCCGCGAGATCGCACTGCCGATTTGCCGGAAGCCCTGGCTGATTTGCGTGCCTGCTTTTCGCGTGAACCCTGCGATTGCCCGGACGGGTGCCGTGTTTTTCACGGTCTGGACCGAGATAAAATAAGAAAAGTTAATATAACAAAACCAGGTCAATTATAGTGGTATCTGACCATAATCGACCTGGTTGATGTAACGATGTTAAGTTAAAAAGAGCGTGCCTTTTATTCCTAGTTGCACATTCAAAATTACACAAATTTCCTAAAGGTATAATAACAGAATGTTTTATTCGGTACAGCAAAGCACCAACTCATATTTTCAAGTACACATTTGTCTTTATTTATAGTTCATAAAAATTGATTTCTATTAGGTTTTCCTTCCTGATAAATTTTTCCCAACGAGCAAATATAAAGATAGTAAAATTGGAACTTAAGAATTTATTCAACTCATTCTTGGTGGATTATAACCCTCGAAGGCTATTTTTCGAGCTATGTTACGGGTTTCTTCATCAACTAAAAAACTATAGTAAAGACCATTTTTTTCAATAACGAAATATTTCCCAAACAACTTATCTTCTTGAACCAAAATTACAAGGTTTTTACACCATGGGTAATTTTCATTAAGGCTAAGAGGTTTGGAATACATACTTCTTCGATCCCATATATGCACTCTTTTATACTCCAATTTTAACCAATTAACAATATTAAGCAGGACACCTCTTAGCATATCACTGCCTATCTTCTCTTCTGCTGTTTCTAATAATGAGGATTTTTCACCATTTTTTAGGTAAAATAGCATACTCCGAACAAATTCATCCAATTTTTATCACCTACTCGTACGGATTATATGGTTTATTTTTATAATTAAGATATATGTGCATTAGCATGTCTTCAATTTTCTCAAACTCAACTTTCCCACCTGTTGCTTTCTGGAACTGACGTTCATAAAACCATGCACGTTTTTCCCATTGCCATTCTGTCTTCGTTCCTTCAAACCCATACATATTTCTGAAATCAAGAGCATGCGTTCCCTCATGTACTGTTTCACTTAACAAGCTACCCGAACTTTTCCGAAGATATATCTTATCACCTACTGCCAATGCCAATTCTTCCCCAAAATACCTGTCAAATAGCTCATCTCCAAGTATGCTAACTTTAATGTCTCCATTTTTAATAGCCTGAGCAATTTTAGTAGACTGAGTGGTGGTCCCCTCAAGCGCTTTAATGATATTATTCTTGTTTATATTGTCTCCCGTAGGAGCTTTCGCTCCCATCTTGGCAAGATCAACTTGCCGCTCGACCCGCAGCATCCCCTCCAAACTATCCTCGGCCTGCTCAGTACTGCTCTTCACCACAGCCTGCGCCGTTTCCTGCCCGGTAGAATACGCTTTGTTTAGTCCAATCGACCCGCCGGTCACCAGCAGCGCCCCGATGGCCGCAGCAATTACCGCCTTGCGGTAATCCACCTTTTCCCCACGCGCCCGGTCATCCATCACACTGACCGCAAAGCCTTCGCCAGCCCCCGCCGTTTTGCTCCGCAGGACTGTCGTTGCCAAACTGCGGGAGATCGCACTGCCGATTTGCCGGAAGCTCTGGCTGATTTGCGTGCCTGCTTTTCGAGTGAACCCTGCGACAGCCCGGACAGGTGCCGTCTTTTTCACGGTCTGGACGATGGACTGCATTTTGCTGCCCGTCGTCTTCGCCACGGTACGCAAGCCGCTTCCCACGTTGCTTGCCAGCTTCCCGATGCCTTTCCCCGTATTTCGTCCGAGGCTGGCCACTGCCCGGTACACACTGCTGTTTTTCACGGCATTTCCTGCGCTGCTGGCGGCACTTCTTACATTCTTCGCCACAGACGCTGCGCTCTGGGCCAGGCGCGTTTGCCCGATGCGTGCTGTAACTGCTCTCAGAGCGCCGCCTGCTTGCTTCGCTGTGCTTGCCAGAGCGCTGCGAAGAGCATTCCCCGCCTTGCCTGCCGCGCTCGTTGCCGACCGTACCGCATTTGCTGCTTGTGTTCCCAAGCGGGCTGCGGCACGGCCAACCGAGGTTTGCCGCACCCATCTGGCTGCCGCCCCTGCCGCTTGCGCTCCTTTGCCAACGGCGGTCCGGACAGCGCTGGTAGCCCGGCTCGTCAAAGCGGATGCTTTGCCAAGGGCATTTGCCACCGGTTTGAGGCGAGCGACTGCCGTAGCCGCCTTTCCAATTAAAGCGCCGGCCCCAAAGCCCGCTGCCGACAGTACGCCGCCAAGCGCCATTTCCCGCAGCAGCTCATCGCCGCGCATGCCAAAGGCGTACCCGATCACACCGGAAATCCCTTCGCCGACCAGGATCGAGACGCCAAACGGCAGCAGCGGCGGAAAGAACACGCCGCCCACGGTGAGGGCGACACCTGCTGTCGTGACCAACACGACCTCCCAGTGGTCCTCGACCCATTTTCCTGCATCGACGACCGCGTCTACGACGGTAGTTACGACGTCCTTCACAGTATCTACAACGGTGTCAATGGCGTCCCTCACTGTTTCCTTTACGCTGTCCACGGTGGACTCCCAAAGCTCCAAGCCTTTGTCGAGCGCTTCGGAGGCTCCGCCGATCAGCCAGTCCCAAAAGCCTGGCTTGCCCTCTTTTGCTTTCAACTCATTGCCTTTCCCATCGGAGTCGCCGCTTTTTGGGTCATGATCGCTGGCTGTGGGGTCAAAAGGAGTGCGGGTGTTTTCATGGGTCGGAGTACCGTGCTCCGGGTCTCCGCCTTTGCCCAGATCGTCTCCGTCTCCGCCTAGATCGTCTCCACCCTTGCCCAGGTCGTCTCCACCCTTGCCTAGGTTGTTTCCGCCTCTGCCCAAGTCGTCCCCATCCCCGTGCAAATGGCCCGGTATCCGCCCGTCCCACATACTTTCCGCATATGTCGCGTACATGATCCTGAATCTCATCAGCTCGTCGGGAGGTGCCCCAGCTTTTGCTGTTCCGCCCGAAATCGCATCATTTCGCTCATCTGCGCGCAGCATGTTTGGCTTTGGCTTGTCTGCTGCATACGTGGCCAGCGGCAGGCAAAGAATCATTGCCAGAATCAATAACAAATAGTGCTTCCGAATCACCAGTGCTCCTCCTTATTTCTCCGGACATTCCTTTTTCTGCAATCGTCTCTTTTTCATATGGTAGTATTTGGATGGAGAGGCTACATCCAGCAAAAGTACGAAAAACTTGTAGGCACTATGGATTAGGGGGGACAACGGCTCCCTGCAAATTATCATATGTTTCCGCTCAACCCTCCTTGGTCATCTCCAGACAGCAAAAACGATAGTTCTCTCGCAAACCTATAGTTAATACCTATCGAATTAATAAAAGTTTAATATTTTATCTATACCACTCGCAGGGGTAGAATAAGTGGAAAAATCTGATTGGTCACGGAGGACTCCACATGGACACAAATACTGCTCGAAATCGTGCGGAATTGTCGGGAAAGCTGACCAATGTTTTAGATTCGCGGTCATTGGCAACATCCCACAGAAGGCTTGCACAAATCCTGACGGAAGGAATGACCGTTCTTGATGTTGGCTGCGGTACTGGAGCCATTACACGCGGAATCGCCGAAGCGGTAGGTCCGAGTGGACGTGTTGTCGGAATCGACAGCAATCCGGCCCTCATCGAAAAAGCCCGGAAAGCTCATGGCGATACCCCGGGGTTGACTTTTGAAACAGGTGACATTTACACGCTTGCCTGTGAGCAGGAATTTGATATTGTTGCCTCGGCTCGCGTTTTGATCTGGCTGTCTGATCCGCTAGAGGCTTTGAAATCAATGGTATCGGCTGCAAAAATAGGTGGAAGGATTGTGGCTGCCGATTATAATCATGAAAAAATACAATGGGAGCCGCAGCCGCCCGCGAGTATGCTCGCCTTTTACTCGGCATATTTGAAATGGCGTTCCGATGCAGGAATGGACAACGGAATTGCCGACCGCCTTTCAGATTTGTTCCAAGCAAGCGGCCTCAAAGAAATCACGATAACGCCCCAACATGAAGTCATGAAGCGATCGGACCCGGATTTCCAAAATAGAATTGGCATTTGGGCGGATACCGCTTCAAGCAGAGGCGTCCAGATGAAAAGAGACGGATATATAACGGAAGAGGAATATGTAGCAGCGGAAAGCGAATACCGGGAATGGATAATCCGGGATGCCCAAGCTTTAACGATGTATATGTTGGCTGTTGAGGGAGTAAGGGATAAATAAGCTGCCGCGTTGAAGAAGGATTTTGATGCTGCCTTTCGAGATGTGGCTAAACACGTCGCAGAAGGTTCCCTCTGTAGCGTTGTTTTGTGGTAAAGGTCGTTCATGAAACGAAGCCAGTCTCAAACTTTTTTCGTGTTTGGACTGGCTTTTTGTTTGGAAGGATGGAGCAGTCGACGGTGGATTGTCCACTAACCATCATGTTTGAGACTCACTTGAATGATTGCGCAAACGGGCAAATTCATTTAGCAAGACATCCATTCAAATTGAACAAAGTTCATGTTTCAAATCTTATAACTGATGCCTTTGCGATCAAGAAGTTCGGTTTGCCCCCGTTCCACCATGTATTCAATGCCGATCTCCTGCATGATCAGTACCGCGTCCAACAGCTTTCTCCCGCGTTCAGTAAGAAAGTACTCTACATGCAACGGATACCCTTCCGTTTTGATTTTATCGACGATCCCACAAGATTTGAGTTCTCTTAAATGCTGTAACAACATCTTTTGGGTTATCTGGTCGATTTCTCGCTCCAGTTGAGCCAAAGACATATTCCCGTCTTTCAATTGATAGATGATCATTGTTTTCCATTTCCCTTTTATAATGTCGTGAACAATTTCCAAAGGGCAGGTGCATACCTCTCGAATGATCATGGAACTCACCTCTGTGTAATCATATCAGACGCAAAAGATCCTTTCCCATACCCACAAAAAAGTGGGTAATTCACCATTCCATTTACTGAAATTACAATGCTGTTTAGAAACAACTTTAACCTGCGGAAGGGAGCCATGTACCATGAATACAGCGTTGGTATTGGTAGACATTCAAAATGATTATTTCAAAGGAGGGAGAAATGAATTATTCCAACCCGATAAAGCGGTAACTCACGCAGAAGAAGCATTGTCGCTGTTCCGCGAAAAGAATCTGCCTATTGTCCATATTCAGTGCATTCTTCTGGAGAAAGAGGCTGCCTTTTTTCTGCCCGATACCGACGGGATAAACATTCATGAACGCGTAAAGCCCCAATCTGACGAAAAAGTGATTGTGAAACATACGCCAGACAGCTTTTTTCAAACTGAATTGCAAAAACATCTTGAGTCGATGAAAGTAACGCGGTTAGTCATTTGTGGCATGATGAGCCACATATGTATTGACTCGACTGTGAGAACCGCGCATCGTTTGGGCTATGAAGTGATATTGCTCAGTGAAGCGTGTGCCACCAAGGATTTGGTATGGAACGATACAGTGATTCCTGCAAAAACCGTTCATGATACTTTTATGGCATCATTGCAGGATACCTTTGCCCGGGTAATTGACACTAGCAGCCTTTATGACATGGTTTAAGTTTTTCCATTATAATCGTTCTGCCGCAAATTTGGCAGTCGGCATTCTGACAGCTTTCTTCCTTCTCACTCCGAAAAAAAGAAAATGGCAAAGCACAGCTGACAAAGCCCGCTCGGAACATACACAAAGAACGGCCAACTGTAAAAAGCTGCGAAGCTGGCCGTTCTTTTTTATGGATTCCCTATGCGCTTTTTTCAATTAACCTGCACAATGTTAACTGTGGTGACTTTCCGCGTATACCTGGAAGACCACGCCGAACTTGTCCGTGACGATCCCGTAGGCTGGACTGAAATGCGTTTCTTGCAGAGGCATGTTGACTTGACCGCCCTGCTGCAAGGCTTCATACAGTTGCTTTGCTTCCTCCGGGCTGTTCGTTGTAATGCAGATCGTCACTTGATTTCCAACGTTGTGCGGCTGACCCGGGAACGTATCGGAGAACATCAGCTCGGATTCGCCAACTTTGATTGTTGCGTGCGCTACCCGGTCCTTTGCCTCTGCCGGCATCGGGAACTCCGGATTTTCCGGCATTTCACCGAAGGTCTGGCTGAAAAGCAACTGCGCTCCCAAAGCAGTTTGATAGAATTGAATCGCTTCCTTTGCATTTCCGTCCATCATCAAATAGGGGATCAGTCGTTTTGCCATCATCAAACAACTCCTCGTTATCCGAATTTTCCTTCTTTTATCTACTACTATATCCGAAGCTCCTTCATTTTAAACGCTCTTATCTTCTTACGTAGCAAAAAGATATTTACAGTCCGATAGTCGCTCGGCCGTATAGTGCAGGCAACTGGAAGGTTTAGGGAAAAACATCTTTGCTAGTCTATCTGTTCGAACGTTCGACGAAACCCCCCCGACTTTCCTGCCTTAAAAAACAGGGGGACGAGCCCCCTGCGTCCATGCCTGTTAGCCACTATTCAAAGGAACGTTCCAGCTCGTCGATAAGCGATCCGATGTAAGCGACAGCTTTACGGATCGGCTCCGGGTTCGACATGTCCACACCGGCATGCCGCAACAGTTCCAGCGGCTTCATCGTTCCGCCTGCACGCAGGACGTCCAGCCATCTTTCCACGGCCGGCTGGCCTTCTTCCCGGATCATCTGGGCGACAGTCGTAGACGCTGTCAATCCGGCAGAGTACGTGTACGGATAAAGGCCCTTGTAGTAATGCGGCTGGCGCATCCAGGTCAAGCGGGCGCCTTCGTCCAAGTCGACAGCATCCCCCCAGAAATCGGAGAGAACCGATCCTTTTATTTCGGAAAGCGAAGCCGCCGTAAGTGCTCCACCCTTTTCTGCCAGGCGGTAGACGCGACGCTGATACTCCCCTTCGAGGGCGTGGGTAACAAAGTTGTGGTAGTACGTCGCGAGCAGTTGGAGCACAATCCAGCGGCGCATTTGGCTTTCATTCGTACCTGCCAGCATATGCTGTCCCAAGAGAAGCTCATTCAGTGTAGACGGCGCTTCGATAAAATAGAGCGACGGCCGGGTATTCATGATTCTTTGGCTCTTGTTCGCCAAGAAGAAATGACCCGCATGCCCCAGCTCATGCGCCAGCGTGAACGTATTGCGCATCGTGTTTTGCCAGGTTATGAGGATGTATGGATGGGCTCCGTACGGGCTCGAACAGAAGGCCCCCGTCGATTTGCCGATGTTATCAGAGCGGTCCACCCATCGCTCCGTCAATCCCCGTTCCATGATCTGAAGGTACTCCGGCCCCATTACCTGCAAAGCATCCAGGATCATTTTGCTCGCTTCCTCGTAGGAGACCGAGGGATGATAATGCGGGTCCAGCGGCGCTTTCAAGTCGCAGAAGCGCACGGTCTCGAGGCCGAGCACTCTTTTCTTGAGTCGGGCGTATCGGCGCATATGTGGAGCAAGCTCGCTGACAATGATATCGAGCTGATTGTTGTACATCTCCAGCGAAACCTTTTGCGGCTCCAGCAGCATTTCCGTGACCGATTCGTACCCTCTGAGACGGGAGAGGGCCACTTGTTTTTTCACTTCCGTCGCGTAGACGGCGGCAAATGTATTTTTGTACTGCTGCAGCGTATGGACAAAGGAGTCGTACGCTTTTTTGCGCAGCTCGGCGTCGGGCGAGAATTCATAACGGGTTTCAAACAAGGCAAACGAAACGGGCAATTCATTCCCTTTCTCGTCTTCTACCGGGGAAAACTGCATATCCGTCAGTTTGCTCATGCTGAAGATGTGATACGGCGCTTCCAGAACTTCTCCGAGTGCAGCGAGGGCTTCTTCCGTTTCCGGGGAAAGCCTGTGCCTTTTCTGCTCCAGAAGCTCATGCAGGCTTCGGCGGAAAGGCTCAAGCCCTGCTTCTTGCTGGATGTAGGCTTCCACTGTTCCATCCGGCAGCCGAAGGATTTCGGAATCGATAAAAGACAAGGCGGCGCTTACCTTTGTCCGAACTGCGGAAAGCTTGGACGAGTTCGCCTGATTGACAGGGTCTGTTCCATCCGCTGATTGCCGCAGGCTGGCAAAAGTCCAGGCCTTGATCAGCTTCATCGAAATCTGTTCCTGGGCTTGCAAGCATGCGAGCAAGACACTTGCCCCTTCTTTCAGCTTCCCTTTGTACGCTGCCATTTCCGCTGCGGCTTTTTCGATTTCTGCCAGCTCAGCCTCCCAGGCTTCGTCAGACGCGAATAAATCCCGGAGATCCCAAGTCAATTCGACAGGCACTTCGGAGCGGGTCGGACGCGTTTCTACCGTTTTTTCCATGTGAAATGTCTCCTTCCGTCAATTTAAACTGCCCATGCAAAAGCGTTAGATATTTTCCCTGATCCTGTCCAAAACAGCCTCCCAATGTTCTTTCATCGCTTCTCTGACCTTCTCGTCAGCGAGGTGCTCCTGATGAAAGCTGATTGTCGTCTTGTTTGCCTCCTTCGCTATTAGGCGAACCTGAACAGTAGAAGGCCGCTGCCACCCTTCTTTCTGCCAAGTAAGGCGGAGCTGCTGGAGCGGTTTGACAATCCGGAATTCACCTGTCCCTTCGTCAGAATAATATTTCTGCCCCGGCTGCAGCATGACACTGATGCCCGCTCCCAGCCAAGATTCCAGCCCTTCTGCCGAGGTGAGAAGCTCCCACGCTTTCTCCTGCGAGACGGGTAGCGTTCTCCTTACGCCAATTTGGAACCCCACCGATTTTGTCTTCCCGACGATTTTCTGGTTCATTTCGCCTTCTCCCGTCTTTTTTCGAATTTTCCCCCAATCATCTCCTCTTTCATTTCCATACAAGGCGTATCCTATCCTGTTTTCTTCCTGCATTTCGCACGATCATTTTCGATTGAACCTATGTTTGGGAGAAAAAGTGGGGTGGCTTACAAAAATGTAAGATTAACGCGGTGTTTTGTAAGAAAGTTCGATTTCACAAGCAAAGCTCCATCTGTAAATTATTAGGTAGGAAAACTGCTGAGCACGCGTTTTCCTAAAAGTTGCGTATTAAGCATGAGTTTAGGAGGAATCTAGTCATGTCCTTTGCGGAATTACATATCGAAGTGTTTCGATGGATCAATGATTTGGGGAAGCATTACGCCGCGCTGGATCCGATCGCCGTCTTTTTTGCGGAATATATGATGTACGTTTTGGCAGCGGGAATGCTCGTGTATTGGTTCACGAGATCGAATCAAAACCGCATGATGGTTATTCAGGCGGTCGCAGCCTTTGTTTTGGCTGAAATCCTCGGAAAGTTGGCAGGGCAGTTTTACTTCCATAACCAGCCGTTTGCTGTATTGTCGGACGTCCATACGCTGATTGAACACGATATCGACAATTCCTTTCCGAGCGACCATACGATCTTGTTTTTCTCCATTTGCATATCCTTCCTGCTCGTTCGCAAAAAGGAAGGGTGGCTCTGGCTTGCAGTCGCTATCTGCGTGTCCCTCTCCCGGATTATGGTAGGCGTCCACTATCCGATTGACGTCGCAACAGGTGCGCTTTTCGGCTTGCTGGCCGCTCTGGTCAGCTATTGGGCTGTACCGAAGCTCTCTTTTATCAAGCAATTGCTTTCGTTTTATGAAAAAGTGGAAGGCCGCATTCTGCCCGCAAAAAAGAAGTCGACGAACTTTTAGAAGCAGATGGGCATTTATGATTGGGCTCCAAAAGCGGGTTGCGTTATTGCAGTGCATCACATAGCATCGCAGCAGCTACTGGCTGCGATGCGCCATAGCCCGGGAGTGATTGAGGAAGGAATGCGGATCGGGGAAAAAACGGTTACGGGCCCTAATTGAATCGTATGTGTCACTGGTCGGTTCTAAACGTTTTTTCATGCTGAATCAGCCATTCCTTTCTCCATATTCCCCCCGCATATCCGGTCAGCTTTCTGTCCGAGCCAATCACGCGATGGCAGGGCACAACGATGCTGATCGTATTTTTGCTATTGGCATGTCCCACTGCCCGGATCGCCTTCTCATTCCCGATGTCGGCTGCAATGTCTTTATACGCAACCGTTTGGGCATAGGGAATTCTGGTCAAAGCCTCCCACACTGTTTTTTGGAAGCCAGTCCCGTCTAGCGTATAGGGAAACGTAAACTCCCGGCGTTTTCCTTGAAAATACTCCTCCATCTGCCGATAGCAGTCCTTCAACACCTGAGGGGTATCATCGCTGGCTGCATACCGCGGCTCGCCTCCCTCACGAAACATGATGGAAAGCACACTGTCATCCGAACTGATCAGCTCCAGCACACCAATCGGCGAATCGTAATCCAGTTTATACAGCTTGCTCATACAGAGACCTCCACAGATAAAAGGTAGCGTATGCTTGCCACCCTTCCCAATTTGCTCCCAAGTCCATGATTTCATCGACAGTAGGCTTGCGCTGCAACCCGAGCCGGGACTTCAATGCGTTTTGCAGTCCGACGTCCGCTACGGGAAAGGCTGCCGGATCAGCAAAGCATTTCATCATGACATAGTCCGCCGTCCACAACCCCACTCCGCGAATGCCCAGCAGCGTTTTCTGCACATGCTGGCGATCATTCATGTGCCGCAAGCTTTCTTTTGTAAATTGCCCCGTCGCCATCGCTTTCGCGACCTCAATGATGTATTCCGCCTTCCTGGTCGTAAATTGCAGGCTTCGCAGCTCATTGATGTCAATAGCTGCGATCTTGTCAAAGGCAGGATACAACCAAAAGACTGTCCCCTCGTAAACAAGCTTTTCTCCAAACTGCTCAACAAATCGCTTTTTCAACGTGTAGGCAAACGGCAGATTGATCTGCTGACCGATAATCGCCCACGTGAGCGCTTCAAATAAATCGGGGATGCGAATGATCCGCAATCCGTAATAGTTTTGGACAAGCTGATGCAATACCTTGTCCTGACGGGCCATTTCATAAAAGCCGCTCAAATTTTGCTCCAAATCAAACCATTCCCATACGTACGCCGCCACTTTTTCACGCACCTGCTCGGACGGGGTTCCCAAGGGAAAATCAACGCGAATCGTCTGACCCGCACACCCGATTTTCAAGAGAACAAGCTCTTGATCGACTTTCACCAGCTTGTACAAATACCCGTCTTTGATCTGATACAGAACCTCCAGCTCTGATCTGCCCAAGAAAACGAGGCATTCGCCGAAATGGAACTCCCTGGGCGGAAAGAGTTCAATGGAAGATCCATGACAGGTCCAATTCATAATCGTTCCCCCTCGCGAAGACGTTGACTATGCAAAGACATAAAAGTACGTGCTAACTCCCGAGCATGCGATACTCGTTCGGAGAACACTGTTTGACATGGCGAAATGCCTTGTAGAAGTTGGACGGACTTTGAAAACCGACTTCGTAGCAGACTTCGAGGTTCGTAAGCCTTGTGTTGGCAAGGAGGTGTGCCGCTTTATCTACTCTGATTTTCTCCAAGTAGCTGCGGGGAGTTTCCGCCGTGACCTGTTTAAACAGTCTTTCCAAATAGTGCGGACTGACGCCGACGTGCCTGGCTATATCCTGCAAAATAAGCTTTTGCTTATAATGCTCCACGAAAAACGCCTTCACCGCGGTTACCAACTCGATCTGCGGAGAAGCTCGACATCGGGCTGGCATCTTTTGCACGAGCGAAAGCCTGCCTTTTCTACAGCATCGATGCTTTGGTAGAAGACGACGTTTTCTTTTTTCGGCTTTTTCGACCGACAGGACGGACGGCAATATATTTTCGTCGTTTTGACTGCGGTTTGACACTCCCCATGCCTAAAGGCAGGGGATTCTTGGGTAGTCACTCCTAACGGAGTGAAATTCACCAAGCTATCCCTGTGTGTCCCACAGTTCAGTTAGCTATGCCAACAGTCGAAGTCCTTCTTGCTCAATATTGATGGCTGCGTTTTCGTCACGATCATGCTTCGTACCACATTTCGGGCAAGTCCATTCTCGCAAGTTCAGGTTTTTCACGTCTTTGTTGCGGTATCCGCAATTTGGAGTGGAGCAAAGTTGGCTGGAAGGGTATTGCTTCCCGACGATGGAGATCGTTCTACCATACCATTCCGCCTTATACTCCAGCATCGTGCGAAACATAGACCATGAAGCATCCGCAATGGATTTTGCCAGCTTGTGGTTTTTGACCATATTTTCCACTTGCAAGTCTTCCAAACAGATCACTTGGTTTTCGTTAATCAGCTTGGTTGTCAGCTTATGCAGGAAGTCATTGCGGGTATTTGCAATCTTCTCATGCAAACGAGCTACTTTGATGCGTGCTTTATTACGGTTTTTACCGCCTTTTTGTCTACGTGATTGAATTCGTTGCCACTTCGCCAGTTGTTTTTCATACTTACGATAGTACTTGGGATTTGCTACCTTCTCACCAGTAGACAGAATGGCGAAATCCTTGATACCAAGATCAACTCCTACAGTCTGTTCTATTTGCGGATGTGGTTGAATATCAGTCTCGCACAATACCGACACAAAATATTTTCCCGAAGGATTTCGTCTGATCGTAGCCGATCGGATACGTCCCTCGACTTCTCTTGATTTTGCAAACTCAACCCATCCAAGTTTAGGGAGTTTGATGCGATTTCCTTCCACTTTGATATTCATTTTGCATGTGTAGGATTGTTTCGGGTTCTTCTTGCTTTTGAATTTGGGATAGCCTTTTTTCTCTTTGAAAAACTTTTTGTAAGAAGAATCCAAATCTTTCAATGTGGATTGCAGGGCAGTCGAATCCACTTCCTTTAGCCATTCGATCTCTTTTTTTAGTTGTGTTAGCATGGCAGGGCATTCGTGGTAGTTGAGCGTTTTCTTTTCCTGTTCGTAAACATTTTTCCGTTTTGCAAGGAAGTGATTGAATACAAAGCGAGTACAGCCGATTGTTTTATTGATGAGCATCACTTGTTCTTTGTTTGGATATAGACGAAATTTGTACGCTCTGTGCATATTCAATCACTCCTTTCCTTTTGAGACTCAATGTATTTCTTGATCACATCCAGTTGAACAGTTCCAACGGTGGCAACAAAGTAGGAGTTTGTCCATAGCGAAGGGAGCCTGCTTTTGAGATGTTTAAATTCCATTCGCAACACTCTGGATGTATAGCCCTTCAAATGTTTTACGACTCGGTGAATTCCGAATTTTGGGTCACACTTGATGAGTAAATGAACGTGGTCAGGCATGATCTCCATTTCAACAATTTCGGTACGTAGCTCCATCGCCTTTTCAAGAAACAGCTCTTTTAATCGAATGTCTACAGGCTCTATCAAAACCTTTTTACGATACTTTGGACAAAAGACAACGTGATATTTACAGTCAAATATGATATTGCGGTTGCTTTCCACTGATCTACTCAAAACCATCACCTATGATTAATGATACCACATCTCGTTAGATATGTGGTACACATCTAACAACGATGCAAAAAAGAACTATTTGTTTTTTGCTCTTAGCATCCCCTAACGAGGATATAGAGCAAAGTTCCTTATATCCCCATAGCTAAAGCAAGGGGTTTTACGGCACGAATGATAAAATAACCCGTCATATGAGCGATCACAGGCCAAAATAATTTCCCACTTCTCGTCAAATGTGAGATTCACATGATTCGTCATCGTTCAGCTCCTGCCTTTTTGGGAAGTTTCATGCGACGTGGAACCCCGGCCTCAGCTCTTATGCAATGCCTCTCAAGGATGCAGCAGATAGAACAACTTTACCAAGGAAGATCATCACATTCATCCTTTTTCTTGCTCTTATGATCGAGCTTGCCCTGGGCTTCCTGTTGCAGAAAGAGCTTGCGCTTGAAAAACGACATTAGTGTCGTTTATAATCACAAAAACGACATGAGTGTATACTTTATCTACCCTGCGTTTTCTCCCTTTTTACAAACATGATCCCCTGCGAAAGGAGGAGTGCTTATGGCTCCAAGAGTAAGCGAGGACTATAAAAATCGAAAAAGACTGGAACTGCTCCGTGCCGCCAAGCAAGTCTTCATGAAAAAGGGCTACACCCGGACAACGATGCAAGACATCATGGATGAAGCCGGAGTTTCGCGAGGGGCCTTGTACGCCTACTTCGACAACATCGAGCATGTCTACCGCGAGCTGCTGCGGCACGAGGATGAACAAGAACTGCACTTCTTCGATCCAGACGATACGTCCACAGCCTGGCAGCAGTTGACAAGCTGGATACAAAAGCAGAAAAAAGAGATCGAAGCCATCGAACGCTCACTGCTGCTGGCCAATTCGGAGTTTTTTTTATCCATCCACAGCCAACCGGAAAATGAAAGCCGCCGCTATTTGACGGACCGCTACCAGCGTATGGCCGAAGCGATCGTCGATTTTGTCCAAACGGGGACCGCCCGGATGGAGCTTCAGCCCCGCCTGCCTGCCGAATCGATTGCTCTGTATTTGATCTCGTTCATCGATGGCTTGATGCTGGACACTTTTCAGTTGGGCCCGGAAAAGACGCGGGTGAGCGCTCAAATCGATGTGCTTTTGTTTTCGCTGAAGGAAATGCTTTGCCCGGTCGAAGAAACAGCAAGCCCTTCATAAAACAGAGGAAAGGAAGAAAGCCTGATGCTATTTGAATCCGCAAGAGTTCGCCTGCGAAAAATGACCCCCGATGATGCAGCCGTCTATCATACATGGAGAAACGACCTTGCTGTCATGCAATCAACCAGTCCGACTCTCGATCTGTTTACATTCGAGGAGACAGCCTCGTTTGTAAACCAGGTGATCTTGGGGTCGCCTTCCGGAAAGAGCTATATCATCGTCGACAAGGAATCGGGAAAACCGGTCGGGATTACGTCGCTGATCAACCTGGATTACAAAAACCGCAACGCAGAATGCATCATCGATATTGGAGAAAAGGAATGTTGGGGCAAAGGCTATGGAAGGGAAGCCTTGCAGCTCCTCCTCGACTACGCCTTTTTGGAATTGAATTTGCACCGGGTATCCTTGCGTGTTTTTTCCTTTAACGAAAAAGCGATCAGACTGTACGAAAGGCTTGGTTTCAAGGACGAGGGCCGCTCACGTCAGAGTCTCTATCGAGATGGTCGCTGGCATGACATTTGCCATATGGGGATTCTTCAGGAGGAATATGTGACGAGCAAGCGATCCGTCCCGGGCAGTTGAAGGCTCCCTCTTTGTGCGTTCGGTTCGTAAGCTCGACTGTCAAGCTACAGTCATTTTCTGCTTGACAAGACACTCTCTGCTGCTGCAGCCTCATTTTATTGAGCAAGACGTTACTGACTACGGCCGCCCTTTTATGAAAGCAGCATCATTTGCGCCGAGAAGCTTTACCTGTTATCATACAATTTAGAAAACGCGAAAGGAGAGTGCCGCTGATGAAAAAAAGATCGCTTCTGTCGTTGTCCAAAGGCATCGGGTACTCGACTGCCGTTTTCTTTTCTGCAGCTAACCAAGGGAGAGGTCTGTCCAAAATTGGATATCCATGCGACTCGTCATCCTTTGATTAGCATTTTCTCAAAAGAAAACGCCACGGGTCGCTTCCCTGTGGTTTTCATCGTTTTGCTGTCCGGCATCACAGGGAGTACCTGTGGTGTTTTTTATTTCTTTGAAAAAGGGAGGCCGACTAAATGAAACGAAAAGGCAATCTGATTTTTGTACGACCGTTTGAAGCCGAAGATGCAGAAGCTCTGCTCGATCTGGAACTGCGGAATCGGGACTTTTTTCAAACCTACACAGCTCTGCGCGAACCGGAGTTTTACACGTTGGCAGGACAGCTTGACCGGATAAACAAAAACAATGAAAGGATGGCTCTCGATCAGTATTACTCCTTTGGCATTTTTTTGCTAAAATCAGGAGAATTGATCGGAAGCGTATTTCTGTCAGAGGTCGTACGCGGCCCTTTGCAAAGCTGCTGGATCGGCTATTATCTCGACCAGCAGCACAATGGGAAAGGGTATACGACAGAGGCCGTCCGTCTCGTAGTATC
Source organism: Brevibacillus borstelensis (assembly GCF_003710865.1). Classification (GTDB taxonomy): domain Bacteria; phylum Bacillota; class Bacilli; order Brevibacillales; family Brevibacillaceae; genus Brevibacillus; species Brevibacillus borstelensis. The sequence continues at coordinate 63,406 of NZ_RHHO01000008.1, forward strand.
GTATGCTTTCGACGAGCTGAAGCTGCACCGGATTGAGGCCGGCGTCATGCCGCACAACCTCAGATCGATGAAGGTATTGGAAAAGGCAGGATTCCACAAGGAGGGCATCGCCAAGGAAAACGTGAAGATAAACGGCAAATGGGAGGATCATCAGATCCTTGCGATTGTGAATAAGGATGACAGCAACTGAAGAAGCGCATAGCCGCTAATAGAAAGACAAGAGACATTACCGTGATTGCCTTCCAAAGCAACCCATACAAATAGCAGGACGTGAACCCTTGGTCGATACTAATGACCACCGGGCCGCGTCCCTTTTCTTTTTATACCATCAGTCCTAAGTAAGTAGAACCAATGAAAGGTACTAGGTTACGAAATTTTATGGTTAAAAAAACCACTTATTTACAGTTATTTTGCCAAATAATGAAGGTTTTAGTATTATTTTGACGAACCATGTAATTTGAACTAGTTTTTTTATGAACAATAATTCCCTCTGCACTACAGGGATGTATTTCAGGAGGAAGGAAATGGGTAATACGAAGTACATTTCAACAACCGCTCTTTCAAAATTAATAAACATTCCCACCAGTGAGCTTTTTTCTCTATTAATGAAAATGGGCTGGATTGAAAGAAAAAATGATACTTGGTGTTTGACGGAAAAAGGAAAAATGAAAGATGGACAATTGAGATCGGACTCTATACGAGGAACCTGGATTGTATGGCCAGAAAACATTCATGAAGACAAGGATTTTCTAGAGTCATTTCATAAACCGGAGACAAAATTTATAAACGCCACTGCATTGAGTCAAATTTTTAACATCTCCAAGTTTCGTATTAATCCGATTCTGTCGGAACTAGGATGGGTAGAAAGAGACAGGAAAGGATGGATATTAACGAATTTAGGCAAAAGCATTGGCGGAAAGCAGTTGGAGTACGAAAAAACCGGAATCCCCTATGTAACCTGGCCGGAGAGCATCCTAAAAAACAAGCGTCTTGTTGAAACCTTTCAGCAATTGATTGGTGAACCTATGGAAGAAAAAGACGAGGTGCAGGAACAAAACGATGTAAGTTTTCGGGAAAAATTTGAAGCGAAGCATCGAACCGCTGATGGCCATTTTGTGCGTTCGAAAGCGGAGATGATCATCGATAATTGGTTGTATATGTCGGAAATCGTCCATGCCTACGAACGAAAATTGCCGATCGAAGAGGATGTGTATTGTGATTTCTACCTCCCCATAGGAAAGGTTTATATCGAATATTGGGGGATGGAAAATGACCCAAAATACCTCGACAGAAAAAAAGCAAAGTTGGACATCTATCAAAAATATGGGTTTCATCTTATCGAACTGACGGATGCAGATATTCAAAATCTAGATGACGTTTTTCCAAAAAAATTACTGAAATTTGGTATACAAGCTTATTAATTTCCCGGGATAACAAACGTTGCTCCCATTGAAGCCTTGATTTTTTAGCAGCTTTCCATTGACGCAATGAAAGTTTGGAGGCACAAACATGGCGTTTACTTATACGCTTCTGATAATTCTGCTGATCATCGCCTTTATTTTGAAGCATCCGTCGGTAAAAGGATTTGTCGGAGAAAAAACTGTGCAACTTCTCCTAAAAAAACTCGATCCAAATGAATATTATCTCGTTAATGATCTACTCATTCCTGGTACAAAAGGAAAAACAACACAAATCGACCACGTTGTCATTTCAGCTTACGGTATTTTTGTGATTGAAACAAAAAACTATAAAGGTTGGATCACCGGTACGGAGAATTCCCAATATTGGACACAAACCATTTATAAAAAGAAAGCACGACTATTCAATCCAATCTGGCAAAACAAAGGACATGTGGAAGCACTTAAAGCTCTCTTATCGGAGTTTGAAAACATCCGTTACATCCCCATCGTAGTATTTAGCGGCAGAGCTACTCTGAAAGTGAGTGTTTCTTCAACAGTCATTTATACTAGTCAACTCGTTAAAAATATCCTTTCGTACAAAGATCCCGTCCTTTCGAAAGCAGATCGAGAAGCCATTGTTCGGAAGCTCGCCGTATATAATTTGCAGGATAAGGACGCGAGAACAAAACACGCCAAAACATTGCAAAAAGAAAATGAAATCCGTAATCAACGTATAAAAAATAATCTGTGTCCCTCTTGTGGCGGAGAATTAGTTGAACGGAATGGAAAATACGGAAAATTTATTGGATGTTCAAACTATCCAAGTTGCAAATTCACCCTCAAAAATCGTGCCTGACGACAGATGATTAACTTGTTCAGTAGCACCGGAAAGGCTGACATCTTATGGCGAAATGGTCAAAAAAAGAATTAACGAATATTGAAAACCTGATACGGGGGATACTCGTTATTTCCTCGGCATCAATTTGCTTTGCCTATAATCTTGGCTACCTATTTTTCTTCGGTTCTATTGGCGTTAGTCTCGTCTTGTCTGTAATCATTGGAAGTTGGTTAGCTAGGGTAAACAATCAAGGAAAAGCAATGCAAAAAAAGAATGGGGCAAAGAAAGAACTAACCAAGAGAAATCACAAAACTGAAAAACAATCTCGTAAGCCACTTTCGGATCAAGAGTTGTTAACCGCAGATATTGATTCCCTTTCCGGACCGGACTTTGAAAGATTAATGGAAGCTTATTACCGAGACAAGGGGTATCAAGTAGAAAGGGTTGGAGGTTCAGGGGATAACGAGGTTGATTTGATTCTCCAAGATAAGAAAGGCTACAAGATCGCCGTACAGTGCAAACGCTGGAAAAAGAACGTAGGAAATGACATAGTGCTGCGATTAAAGGCTGGCAAGCAGGTGTACGGTTGCTATGACGCTTGGATTGTCACAACAAGCCATTTTACCAAGACAGCAATAGAAATCGCAGGTCCCCTAAATATTACATTAATTAATGGGGCTCAAGTCCATGATATGATTCGACGTTGGAGAAAGGAAAAAGCAAAAAATATGAGCTGACGTTCGTCACCCTTTCCTTATTGTGGAAAGGGCTTTTTTTTCACTTATACTAAGAACGTACATTCCCACCAAGCTGCTCTACTCATCGCAGATCACAGGAGGAACTTTTCATGCAGCCATATGATTTGCCATTGGACCAATTGCAGACATACCGTCCGGCGCTTACGCGAAAAGACGATTTTGCAGACTTTTGGGAAGCCACCAAAGCGCTTCTGGATCAGGAACCGCTCACCTATGAACTTGCGCCGCTGACACATCCCGCAGACGGTGTTCGCTTGTATCAGCTCAGCTACCGTGGATTTGGAGGTGCAAGGATTCAGGGGTATTTCGCCGTTCCGGACAAGCCGGGCGCACATCCGGGGCTGATTCTCTATCACGGCTATGACTGGTGCTTCGACGGCGGCATCCATGACGTGGTCAATTGGGCGTTGCACGGCTATGCTGCGTTCGGCATGCTCGTCAGGGGGCAGCACAGCAGCGAAGACAACAGCTGGCATTTTTGCGTGATCATTTGAAAAAGTAACGTTTGTCTGCACGGGCCATTTTCACAATCCAGCCAAGCGGCAGGAGGTATTGGCTTTCCATGCAAAACGAGCAGATCGAGAATCCCAGCGTGTTCGCGGCTGTCCCGCAATAGAAGAGGCGAAAACCTGCTAATGAATACTCCAGGTTTCCGCCTCTTTATCCTTTATCCTTCCTCGTCCGCAACCAATTCCTTGGCAAGCGCCACCATCTGCTTCTGCACATTTTCGTCAAACTGATTCCCGTTCACCAAATAACCGATTTGATACATGACCCCGTTGTGGTAGAAATCGATTTCATTTGCCATGGTTTTCACCATTTGGACAGAGCGCTTCTGCTCATCCCAGTCATAGTAGGAGTACACGTAGCCGCCTCCTGTTTGCAGGATGTGATGGTACAGGCGTATATTGTCGTCGCCAATGGTCTCCACTTCAATCCTGTTTCCCATATCATCCGTCCCTGACTTGCGCCCGACGAACCCCACAAAAGGATCGGAAGCTGTTTCCGTCATGCGGACGATAACGAACTCGTTGCCATATCTGCCGTATTCGTCCTTGTCTTTTAAATAGGAGAACTGCACCTGATGCAAATGTCCGCTTTCTTGTCCACTTTGAAAGCTGACGAGATAAGCGTTTTGTTTTCCCACCGGAAAAGGAAGCTTGCCCGGGTCGATGAGCTTTGCATTTTGCTTCAGCTTTTCAGGCAGATACGGAAACACCTGATTGAATTCAACCGGCCGGTAGTACATTGCCTCCGTGTCGCCTCCGTATACATGGTAATGCTCGCTTTGCGCCAGATTGCCCTTTCCCGCTTTGGGCAGCGAGCTGTCCGATTCACACCCGGTAAGGCCAACTGCTAGATACATGCACAGGAATAGCCAAAAAATTTTCTTCACGTCTACTGCTCCCTTTCCTCCCGCTCTTGCAGCGTTTCCACTACCGCTCCCTTGCCCGCGGATTTGTCGATGATGCCTGCGACCCATGCATAGCAGCTTTCCAACTGTTCATCATCGATCAGGTCAGAGCGGTGCTCGAACATGATTCGCACGCTGTCGTTCTCTGCGGCGATGATGTTCAAATACTCTTCGATGGGAGCCCATCCGTCCGCAGGATTCTGATCAGGGAGCACGGGGTAATGATAGTGCTGTAAATCCCCTTCTTCATTCACCCGAAGCGTCCATAGATGGATCGTCGCTGCATATTTGGCGTACTTTTTGATGACCTCTTTGGCCCGGAAATGCGGATCCAGCTTTTCCTGAAAAAAGAGCCGTCCCGTATCCAGGCATAGCTTGATGGCCGGATAGCGCACGAGCAAGCTTTCCAAAAAATCGGCCTCGTACACATACCGATTGAGCGCGTCGAACTCAAGCACCGGGACGAAGCCGTACTGTACGCTTTTCTCCGTGAGCCACTGAAACAGCTCCTCGCTTTTCGCCGCTGTCTCTTCAAAGCTGCAGGCACTTTCATACATGTATTCCGCCGAATCGTAAAATCGCCATTTTTCCCAATCTACCCTGTCGTCCAAGATAACCGGTTTGGGGTAATGAAACAGCACATATTCTGGCTGGACCGAAGCGGATAAATACGCCAGCTCGTTCTCGATATAGGCGTACGCGTTGGCTCGAATTTCATCATCAGAAGACAGGAAAAGCGCGTCTCTCAGCGGGGAGAAGCCGGAGCGAAACGGAAAGTGCACCCCGATCCGAAAGCCCCTGCGCTTTGACTCCCCGACCAGTTTGGCGATATCCTCCGGTGCGGAAAACAGACACGCTTCGATTCCGTAAAAGCCGTCCCGGAAATCACGCTTGTATTTTTTCTCGTCAAAACCTGCGTATTGGCCAATCAAAAAACGGTTCATCACGGTCACCTCATCGCGAGAGATAAGCAGCCTTCCCCTTCATCCCTCTTCTGTGCACACGTATGGATCGAACGGCTTGCCTATCACTTTGGGTGTTGATCACACTACCGTTATTCATCCCTCTCCCGTATTCGACAAGTTCCGACCTTTCCCTTTTTTGTAGAGTAGAGAACTGAAACTTTCGGGCGACCGTATGGTCGCCTTGCTCATTTCAGCTCCCCCTCATCAAACCGTACGTGAGGTTTTCCCTCATACGGCTTTCCGATGTTCTTCTTTCTTTGGCATTCGGCTTACTTTATCCGGCTAATTTCAATAAACTACCCTGC
>NZ_RHHO01000080.1 GCF_003710865.1 Brevibacillus borstelensis
TTTTAGTCTGCCATAAACACATAAGAACAGTACTTTCAGACTATTAAGTATAATATCTGTATTAATTCATCTACTCGGTTACTCGGTGTTTGCTATTCGATCTACATTCTGATTTCTATTCTCCTCTCTCCCACTCTACATAGTTCCGGGTCGACGCTCTTCTTGCTCTTATAAAATCACTTCTTTGAGTTGCGATTTTTTCTATGCTCGTTTAGGGCGTCCATCCAAATCGTAAGCAGTTCGGCAAAATGTTTAGTCTCTATGAACGACTCTAACTCCTCACCAGTGTCAATACCCGCTTCCAGTTGCGCCTCAACGTATGAATTATAGATTCGGGTATCATCTTTTCTTATTTCGGAGCTGTATAAATTTCCAGTACCATCTGATACTTCCTCTTTCCCAGATACCACTCGTTGTATCCTGTCTAAGATTACGTCCTTCGCGAGGTCCGATAGAATCTCGATCTCTAAAAATTCTTCTACCAACAATAAGTGATCAGGCAAGCGGATTCGCAGCTTATCCGCTTTATCATCAAAAACAATTTCGTAAGGGATCATAGGGATCCTCCTAGATTATGGTCCAAATATAAAGCTGTTTGATTGAATCAAGCGGCTTCGCTAAATTACGTTAATCGGAATTCCCCTCAAGGTCAATGATTTAAGAGTGTAGTACATCAATTTTTGCAGAAATATTGCTTCTTAGTATTGGCAATGTTTTGGTTAGAAAGTCGTCCTTTTTTTCAGTGAAACCAATACAATGATCGTACTCCTCTGTCTCATCAACAGTTACATAATATTCTTCTTGAAAGAGAACGTTGGAATATTGTTCAAAACGATTCCCCTTTTTCAGTGTTACACATCGAAAGAGAAAATCGATTCCAATGGCTTTTTTTATGTCTTGTTTCTCATTGGCGTAAAACCATATTAATTTTGGGGGAGTGTTATTTGGACCATCCCAATGGGGAATAGATTCTTCCCAAGGCAATACCCAATTGGAATTGGTGAATATTTGCCTTTTAAGAATAAAATCCTTATCAGACTCATGAATGAAATCAATATTTCTTTCATAGAAGGAAAACAATAATCGTTCGTCTTCGCGAAGAAAGCATTTTAAAATATCAGCAATTCCATCGATCGATTCGTTATGCGCTAGTAGTCCATAGCCTGGTTTAAATTGTACCTGCATTTCTTTCATCCCCTAATCAACATCGAAATTATAGTATCTCCTGCCGTTTTACCTGTTTGAGGGTCACTATACTGGAATTGCTGGCTCTTTTTGTATTTCCACTCTAATAAAATGCTCTCTAATTTTTTCCCGGTTGAAAACCTTGTTCTCCTTAACTGAAACACCCACTTTTCATCAAAACGGAGCTTGTCCATCCGATGCCGAAACCAGATCAGAATGCACTGCTGTTCCCCTCGGGAATCCGCTCGTCTTTGCTCGCTTAGTCATCCTCTGTTATTCGATACATTCTTCTTCTTTCCTTTTGACATATAAGAAAGCCGGTTGCACCCTTAGCCTGGTGACAACCGACTTTTTTATGTCATAAACGCTTTCCCTTTGTCATTTCGAGTTTTTCTGGCCCTACCCTATCTCGGTCTTGTTGCTTTTTCGAGACATTGCAAGATAATAGGCATACTCAATCGGCCGTCGGTGGACGATCGCGGTTAAACGGTCGTGATCAAAGTCCTCGTAAGTGTTTTGATGATCGGACACTCGTTTTTGGATGGTGTCGTACCAGAATAAGTTTTATGTTCCACCAGCTCCAATATGGCTTTAAACTTGTTCAATCGTTCAATGTTCTCATCAATTTCACGGATCTTTGCGGTTGCAAAATGGTACATTTCTTCGATAGGAAAATAGTCTTCTGTCTTGTAAATGGACAAGTGCTTCTTGGCTTGCTTTATGCCCAAATAAACTCTATCATAGATAAGTGAAGTCCATTATAAGAGGTGTCTTATGAAATTTTCACAAGCAACCGACTACGCTCTCCATGCGATGTTATATCTCATGGCTGAAACGCCAGACAAACCTGTGAGTGTTCAGATTCTAGCCGAGAAACTGGGTGTTTCCCAGACCTATCTTTCAAAAATGCTGACCAAACTGGTTAAAGCAGGGCTTATCACCTCCGTATCAGGCGCGAATGGCGGATACCGACTCAAACGCAACCGAGACGAGATTTCCTTTCTGGATGTTATCCATGCGATCGAAGGAACATCTTCTCTATTTGAATGCAGCTTTAATCATGGCAGCGAGTGCCTGATTCAGCAGGTGGTAATTGACGCCGAGCGGCAAATGGAGCAGGCCCTGAAAAACAAAAAAATTTCTGACCTGGTTAAACAGTTGAAAGGCTAGCAAAGATGCATATTACTTGTCCATGACAGAGCGTAAAGCGATTTGGTTCTTACACAGCCGATAATCGCTCCCACTACACACGCGGAAGATGCTGTCCTGCACAAAAAGGCAGCCAAAAATGGCCGCCTTGTCTATCGTTCGGTTTAGGATCGCTTTCGATTGTGTACCTTTTCAATCATCGTTTATTTCATCTGCGTGTACCATAAAGCCGCCTTCTCGACCTCGGATTGGGTCAAGCGGTGGCCAAAGCTTTCCCAATGAATCTCGACAACGGCACCAGCGAGTTCCAAGCTTTCGGCCAATTCCTTCGTCTCTTCCGGTTTGCAAATCGGGTCGTTTGTACCTGCTCCGATAAAGACCGGAGTACCCGACAAATCGGGCAACTCGATTCCGCGCCGAGGAACCATGGGATGAAATAAAATGGCGCCCTTTAATGCAGCTGCGTAGTGATAAAGAAGACTGCCCGCGATGTTTGCCCCGTTGGAATACCCCACGGCAATCACATGGTCGCGGTCGAAACCGTAGTTGCGCGCAGCTTCATCGAGAAAATCGTACAGCTCCTTCGTCCGGAAAACAAGGTCCTGTTCATCGAAAATCCCTTCAGCGATTCTTCGAAAAAATCGCGGCATCCCATTCTCCATTACATTTCCCCGCACCCCCAAAATCGAGGCGGTATCGTCAATCATTCCGGCTACCGGCAATAAGTCCGTCTCATCGCCTCCTGTGCCGTGCAACAAAAGCAGCGTCGGCTTGCTTGCATCTTTTCCCTCTTGAAAAATATGCTTCATGCTTGTTCCTCCTTCACTTCCCGCACGGCAATCGGCATGAGAAGATCTTCGATGATGCCCCGTTTTGGCTCGAGCCATTCAGGCAGCATGAGCTGTGCTCCCATGATGTCGGCCGGCTCGTCGCGATCAAAGCCAGGCGGGTCCGTCGCGATTTCGAACAGCAAGCCCCCTGTTTCACGGAAATAGATCGCGTTGAAATATTGGCGATCCACAATTTTGGTAGGGGAAAAACCGTGCTTCGCTACATGTTTTTGCCATTCTTGATGCTCCTCGAAATCCTTGGCCCGCCAGGCAATGTGGTGAACGGTACCTACCCCCATCTGGCCTTGGGGAATGTCTGTCAGTTTGATATCGATGACATTGCCAAGATCGCCTTTGGCCCGAAATCTTACGTAATCCCCTTCCTCGCCGACTTTCTCCAGGCCCATGACCCGCTCAAGCAAATCCGCGGTTTGCTGAGGAGCTGCACTGTACAGGATCGCGCCCCCAAACCCCTTGATCGCTTCTTGCTTCCGGATGCCATTGAATTCCCACTGGCTTTCGGGGCCTTCTTTGCGAGCGACAATCTCCAGCAAAAGACCATGAGGATCCGTAAACTGAAGGTAATCCTCACCGAATCGCTGTTCTCTTTTGACAGCAATATGAAAGGCAGAGAGCCGTTTTTCCCAGAAATCCAAGGCGTTCTCGGGAACAACGAAGGTCGTCACGCCGACTTGACCGGTGCCGATCTGTCCCGGGTAGGCTTCCGGCCAGGGAAAGAACGTCATAATGGTTCCCGGATGACCTCCCTTGTTTCCAAAATACAAATGATAGGTTCCGGGATCATCAAAATTTACCGTCTTTTTGACTAAGCGCAAGCCCAGAATACCTGCGTAAAAATCCACGTTTTCTTGCGGGTTTCCCACGATTGCAGTGATATGGTGAATACCTGCTGTTGTTTGATTGCCCATTGGTAAAACTCCTTTCAGATGAATTCATCACCAGTATTTCTCACACCATTCATCCATATATCTCGATTTTGAGATAATTGTTTAAAAAATGATTGGGCTTATAAAGATCGGCCCATGTTTGGAAAAGAACCAGGTTTTCTTTCCTAAGCGAGAAATATCTTGATTTTATATATTTTTAATTTGAGATTATTTTAAACCGAATTAGGCTGCTTGTCAAATCTTACATCCACTTTTACCTGTGTGAAAATCTTTGTTCTGTCAGCAGGTTGTGGGCCTAAAAAGTGCTTATGGCCCAGTCAATTGCTTTCAAACGAAGATTCAACCGGTTCCAGAGCCAAAACCGATTTGCAAGTAAGCAAAAGTGGCTATCGTGGATGGTCTCAATTGCAAGAGCAACCCCTGATAGCCATTTTTCCATGCGGCAGTTTTCAAGTCTGATTAGCGATGTGGAATTCTTCAAGCAAGAGTTCTTCTGTTTGCGGGATCGAGAGGCCGAGGTGCCAGCACCCTCCCCCTGTTAATTTGTATTCTTTAATCAAACGGTATTTTGCCAGGAGACTGCGGGGATCCTCGAACCATACCTCGTGGAGCGCACCCTGCTCATCTACATAACGGAACCATGGCGAAGAAGCTGCTTCGTCGTAATGAATCTGGCTTTCTTTGGTCATATAGATTTCGATGGCTCGCTGTACGGAATAAGCCGTCCCTTTTTTCGTGTCTCCCGATATCGTCCAGTCATATGCATAATTGGGCACACCAAGCATCAATTTGGAACGCGGGACGACGGATACGGCATAATCCAAAGTTGCCCGTACCCTGTTTATTGGCGCAATCGGGCCGGACGGGCCTCCGGGCCAATGCCAATCATAGGTCATCAGGAAGATTTTATCGACGTATTTGCCAAGTGTTTTATAATCGTATGCCGCTGCATAGGAAGGATTTTTGTCTCCCTCCAAAGGCGGGACGGCGATGAGAACTTCCATATTCGAAGGGTGAAGTTTATTGGCCAATTCCTTTATAAATTTATTCAGGTAGCGACGATCTTTTGGATACACTCGTTCAAAATCGATGATAACCCCTTTGTAATGATTGTAGTGTAAAAGAGAGTGGATGTTGTTGATCAATTTTTTACGCAGCTTGTCTGTACTCATCAATCGATGAGTAAGATCCGGATCGAAGCCCTTTGGACTGAGGTTCGTAATTGTTGCATAAGGCGGCTTGTTTTTCTTCCATGCCAGTTTCGCATGATTGTCCTGCTGAACGTTTGGTTCAGCTTGCAAATTCCCTTCATAGTCCGGCCGATACTCAAAAATGAACACACTTGAAATCGTTTTTTGATAATAGTTTAGAATCCATTCGTTGAAGTTTTTATTTTTCGGTATAAGAAACGGCCCTGTCCATAGCGTTGTTTTTGGCGGACGAGGGATTTGTAATTTCTGTCCCGGGACAAGAACCGCATTTTTCAAATGATTGCTTTTCATTAACACTTCTTCGGTAAGGGAATGACGCTTGGCAATCTCCCAGAGGCTATCGCCGGGTTGAACAATATAAGTCGATCCCGGAAGCAAAAGCGCCTGTCCAAGCACAAGACGGGCATTTCTCGCCAATCCGTTTAGCCTGGTAATCTCTCTCGCAGCCACTTTGTATTGCTGACTGATCTTGGTCAAGCTATCTCCATATCGCACTTCATGAATTACCTGTGCATGACCGGTTACTGGCATTGCAAACAGACAGATGATTACCCCTACGGTGATGAAAAAATGTTTGATCATGTTGTTGATTCCCCCGCTTTTCCCTTAAATAAGCAGTTATACACCTTTAATATTGGCGTAACGGATTTCTTTAATCTGGGAAGATGAGGGAATGATTGCCTGCCGATAAATGAGCCTCATCCCAGCCGTAATCCTGAGATGCAAGAGTTCTGTTTTGTTGTGATGAGCGCTCTCCTTGCCAAAAGAGCTCTGATTGGGTACAATTCCCAAAAGGAAACGCATCGGAGGAATACGCATGCACCCAAAGAAAGTCCCCCGTTAAGACCGTGGCCCTCCATTCATGTGCTCGTATCAACCCATCACAAAACAAAGGGAGATGCACGGAAATGAACATGAATGGACCTGTTGCCATTTCGAGAAGGGAAAGACTTCAAATCTGCGTGGAAATTGCTGCGAGACTGCATGAGGTTTTCGGAGAAAAAATCGCAGCGATCGGGGTCTACGGCTCGGTTTCCCGAGGGACAGACGGCCCTTTTTCGGATATTGAGATGTTTTGCGTGCTGAAGGAGTCAAGTGAACCAGTGGACTACAGCTATGAATGGTCGACAGGACCGTGGAAAGCTGAAGTTAATGTCTTGAGTGCGGATGTGCTGTTAAAAAACGCTTCTACAGTAGAAGGTCAATGGCCTTTGACCCATGGACCCTTCTTTTCCCCGCTCAGTCTGTATGATCCTGATGGTTTTTTTTCGACCCTCAGAAAAGCGGCTGAATCGCCGGCCAGGGAAGACTTCAAAAATGCAATCAATGAAGTCCTCGTTGGTGAAATGTGCGAATTCATTGGAAAGCTTAGAAATGCAAGTCGAAACGGGCCGCATACGTATTTGCCCTATTTGGCCATGCAATTTGCCGAATCCGGGGCCATGCTGATCGGCTTGCACAATCAAAGGCTTTTCTCGACGGGCTCTATGGTGCTTCCCGAATCGCTGCAACTGCCAAATCGTCCTGCAGGGTTCGACGATGTAGCCAGGTTGGTTATGTCCGGGGATTTGGCGGAACCAGCGAAGGTCGTTTCGGTGTGTGAAGCTTTCTGGAGCGGCCTTGTAGACTGGGCAGGTGAACACGGCTATGTATTGATTTCGAAGCGAATTCCTTTTTGAAATGGCAAATTGCCAATGCCAGTACGGCTGATTCGTGGATGAGATGGTGTTGTAGCGGCTCCATTTTGCACGTATCAATCATGGACCGAAACGATAAGACAGGCAGCATTGCGCCGCCTGTCTTTTTCATGCCTGCTCTTATTTCACACCTACAGCATCATAAGCAGCTATTACCGACCGTACTTGATCGGAATTCGCCCCGAACAGGTCGGTTGCCGCCTGGATCGCGGCACGGCGCATCGCCGAGAAGTTGGAATATGGAGTCAGGTAGTATGTCAGTGCGTGGTAGTAGATTTTAGCCGTATCCGTACGTCCGATGCCTTGGACGGTTACGCCGTAGTGGGTGCCGCCTTCCGCGAGCAGGTAGGCAGCCTTGTTGTTGATTCCGCTGTTGATGTGTACGCCGCCGTTGTCCTGGGAGCCTGTGTAGCGCTTGCTGTAATGGTCAGGGTCGCCGTACAGCGTCGGGTCCTCCAGGGAGCGAAGCGCGTCTCCCGGAGTTCCTGGGGTGTAAATATCCTCTCCCATCTGCCAATCATCGTCGTCGACCATAGCTCCAAAAATATCCGACATCGATTCATTCAGTGCCCCTGATTCATTTTGATAAATCAAGCCGGCTGTCCGTTCCGTAACGGCGTGTGTCAGCTCATGGGCTACGACATCAAGACCGCCCGAAAGAGAGATAAAGGTTCTGCCGTCACCATCGCCATACACCATTTGGGAACCGTTCCAGAAGGCATTGTTGTAATTGCGGGAGTAATGCACCGTTGAGCGAATTTTCGAGCCATTCCCGTCGAAGCTGTTGCGTCCGTGAGCATCTCTGAAGTAATCATAGGTTCGCTGAGCGTAAGCGTGGGCATCAACAGCCGCTCCATCTGTCCAGTGATTGTCACTGTCAGACATCAGCGTGCCAGGCAGGCTGGTTGCATTGCGGGCTGTGTAGGTTTCGATGCCGCTTCCTCTCGTCGTATCCCTCATGACATAGCTGGTGCTGCTTTGTCTTGTCGTCTCAAAGCTTTTTTCGTCTCCCAATACCCCTACGCCAGTGCCTGTCACCGTATCAATCGTGTTGTACTTGTTGATGATGTCCCCTGTGTGCGCGTCAACAAAGTACATCCAGCGGCCTGGCTCCGGCTCCAGGAAGTTAAACTCTATGGCATATGCCAAATAAGTTTCTCCATCGTGCACATAAATGTACTGTTCCGGCTGAGGCTCGACTTCGAACTCCTCTACTTCTCCCACTTCGTCCTCAAGGTCGGCCAGTGCCTTTTTCAGCGCCTTTTCTTCGTTGAGCTTTGCTTTTCTGCTCAGTTTTTTGTTTTCTTTCACATTCGGAACGAACTGTCCGAGAAACGACGTCACATTGCCATCTTCATCAACGTGAACGGTTTGCTGGTATCCGTAAATCGGAATGCCATTGTACATTTCCTGCAGACGGTAGTGGCGCGTATTCGTCTCCTCGTTTTCCACTTCTTCCAGCAGTTTGAAGTGCTCCTGGACATCTCCCTTGATCTGAAAATCCTTCTGATACGACTCCAAAAACGACCAGATCAGATCTTCTCCCTCCAAGCCGTCTGCTTCGAACGGTTCCGCGATGAATTCAGGTGTTTCAAACTCCTCGTGGTACTGAACGCCAGACGATTTAGCCATGGCGGACCAAGGGTGAGCCAGAGGAACTGCAGTCATGGTGGACAGGGCGACGGTCAACGCAAAGCCTTTTTTCCATACAGACTTTTTCATGTGAACATCTTACCTCCCAATAATTATAATATTTGGTAAAATTACACTATTCTTTATATTGGCCTTTCCCCTAAAAAATTCCTTTCCGATAGCAATATTTTTTATCGACATATTCTGCCTTATCGACAGCGGAAAATTCCCGGCCCGACACGCCTGATTCCCGCCTCCTTTTGAACATAAAAAAACGCCGGATTACACCGGCGCCAAGAAATTGCACGATTTTTCCCGAGAATTGTCGTCCATTCTCCTGCATTTCTCCACTTTTGCAATCATATAAATGCGGTGGCGTTCCGCGGCAAGTTTTGCACGCGCTTTAGATAATCCGTGACGCGCCGGTCTTCTTCAAGAGGGTATTCAAATTTCAAATGCCTCGCTACATCCTGGGCAGTTCTGCGGAACAAGGCCCCCATCGTGAACAGAGATCTCCAGACGCCCTCATAGGTACCGTTCTCGTATGTGGACATGAGCTCCTGCCAGGTTTTCTCGGACAGATATGTATCCAGGTATTTGCCGTTCTTGCCGACGCTGACTGAAAAATCAGTCTGGATACCGACTTGCCATTCCAGCATCTTGATCAGCATCGGTCTGACGAATTGGTTCAGGTGATCCTGGGCAAATAAAAATTCCTTTCTCCACAGCCCTTTGGCCACATACGTTGAAACCCACCAAAACTCATTGCAGCAGTCGTAAAAATACGCGGCTGACGGACGCTTTACCCAATAGTCTTCATCAGTGGGAGGCAGGACTTTGGGGAAGCAGTTGTCTTTGTCCATCAATACCATCATCAGCTTGTCTTCTTTGCAGTATTCGTCCTTCTCATCCAGTGGAATCAAAGTCAAATCGATCCGGTTCCCGTCCGTGAACAGCATCAGGTAAGAGAAACGCCTGCCCAACTCGGGTGGGAACATGGCCATGGCTTCAGGAGTCTGCATGATGATGCGCTCTCCGAACATATCGACCCAACCGGGATTTTGCAGAAAGGAATCCATTTCCGTGACATGAAAGCTGATGTCGTAGTCCTGAAAAAAATCCCTGGGGACGTTCGGGTTGGTTCTGGAGCCTTCCAACGTAACGACGCGAACACGTTCATCGTCCGCTGCAACTTTTAGAATGAAGTCCATCATTTCTTTTTCGGTTCTCATATTCGCTGCACCCTCCGTATTCTATGTGTTATTCGTAATGATTAGAATACGGGCTGGCGGCCCGCGAATACGAAAAGCATAAGGAAAAGTCAGACGGTAGTGTTACAATTTATCCAACATTTTTTTCACGATCAATAATTCCTCCTCGGAATGAATGTTCTCTTCTTGATCCTTTTATTATAAATGGTGATCTGCATCCGATACAATGAGCAGCCTCGGCTTCCATAATAGACACGATCCAGACTGTAAAAACGGCGAGACACCGGAAAGCAACGAAAATGCCGCTTCTATATAGAGAATAAAGCGGCATTTTTGTGTCCGTATGAGAAAGTCAATTCACAGCATTTTGTTTGAGATAACGTCTCTGCCAGACCATGGTTGTAAGCAATGTCAACACCAATAGAACGAGACCAAGCATGAACGGATATGTGATTTGAATGTCATACAGTGTGCCGGCAAGTGTAGGCCCAAGCACATTCCCGATGCTCATATAGGCGTTGTTCATCCCCATGGCGAACCCTTGTTCATCGCCCGCCAGCTTGGAAATGAGTGTATTTAAAACAGGACGAAGGATGGAGGTC
This sequence comes from Brevibacillus borstelensis, assembly GCF_003710865.1. Taxonomy (GTDB): domain Bacteria; phylum Bacillota; class Bacilli; order Brevibacillales; family Brevibacillaceae; genus Brevibacillus; species Brevibacillus borstelensis. The sequence continues at coordinate 10,426 of NZ_RHHO01000080.1, forward strand.
GCAAGGAAGATCAACAGGGTAATGCCAAAAAACAGCGAATAGCTGGTTGCAAATAGGGAAAGGAGGAAACCGATCGCGGCTACTCCCAAAAAGATATTCAAGACGGTCCCTTCCCCAAAACGACGAACGACACGGTCGACGATGAAGAGCTGTACGATGACGCTGACGATACCGGTAGTTGTAACCATCAAGGCGATTTCTTGCGGTGTTGCGCCGTACTGATTGTCGACATAAAGTCCAAGGACAGACTCATAGGCCATCAACCCGAAGCTCATTACAAGCGTAATGACAAGCGGTATGAAGAATGGCATCTTCACGGAACGGAATATTTTTCTGATCATGGATTCATCGTCTTTGACCGCCCCTCTATCCCCCGAGGCGAGCTTGGCAGCACTTTCCTTCAGAACAGCAACGGAAAAAATGACGGCAACAAGCGATACGACGGCCGAGATGAGAAAGGGAGTCTTCAATCCATAATCCGCCAAAAATCCGCCGATCCCGGGTCCAATGACGATGCCCAGCGACATGGCAGCAGAGACGAGACTGTTGCCTTTTGCCCGTTGATCCAGAGTAGTAATGTCTGCGATGTAGGCAAAAATGGCCGGAATCAGCAGTGCCGCGCCTATGCCTCCGATAACGCGAGAAGCGTAAAGCCACCAAATCGAATCAAAACCGTAAAAAACGAACATGGAGAGCGTTAAGCCCGCTAGTCCATAAATGATCATTTTTCTTCGGCCATATTGATCAGCCCACTTCCCGGCGATCGGTGAAAAAACGAGCTGGGAGCCTGCAAAAATGGCGATCATCAGTCCTGCTGCAGTTCCGCCTTGATTGATCGACGCCAAATAGGCTGGCAAGATTGGAATGATGATGCCAAAGCTTCCAATCGCAATAAACATATTGATCATTAAAATGACCATCTTTTTTCGTTGATCTGCTGTCATCATGTATCCTCTCTTTCAGTAGCTGTCCGGATTTACGTAGTGAGAAAGCCGGTTTGCCTGTGCTGGATTGTGCTTCCGAGAAAACCGATTAGTTGGAGATACAGTAGCTTTGATCATCTACCCCTTTTTATATACGCAAAACCGTTTCATTCAGCAGGCTGCGGAGAATATCCAGTGCCGTCTCTGTTTGCTTGCGATCTGTGTTCAGCAGGCGAAAGGCCTCGTTTACTCTGGATTTATAATTGGGCGGCGCAATTTCTAAAGAGTCCACGAGATCTGCTGCCTCCATTTCATGTGGACCATACACTTCATTTAACGCAAACAATACTTGGTGCAAACAGGTAATGACTCGATAGCAATGGCCTGCCGTGTAGGAGAAGTCTTTTTTTGAAACGCTTTTGGCCGCTGCCTGCAGGGAATAGGACGCCTCCCACAAAAACCTTTCGATGATGAATTGCTTGAGTGCCGAAGGATACGGTTTGGTCCTTTCCTTCAGTACAGCCAGTTTGCCGCTTCGATCCCAAATGATTTCGCCAAGGGAGATTTCCCCCAGATAGATGACGTTGGTAAAACAGTGAGGATGGCCGATTTGATATTCAATGTTTACGATTCCCTGGTTGCACTCGTCAATGACATCAGAAAGCTTGCGTACATCTCTGAATAGAAATTTCACTGGGGATTGCTGTACGGAAACCGTAACTCCTAGGTTCATCCAGGGTCTCCACTCTCCCATCGATGTAAGCAGAAACTTTCCCTCCACATCATCCATCGTTGTTGCTAATTTGAAAATCTCATGAACAGCCATACCAGATTGACTGTCATAATAAATCACAAAAGTCGTACCGGAGCTTTGAGGCTGGTTCCCTCTCGCGTTTGCGCCGCCCAGCACGATTCCTTCTGTGCCAGGTACACCCTGAAGCCGTTCAACAACGTCTTCAATGAACAATTGTTCAGTCATATTGATCTCCTTTTTAGGAAGATTCAATTTCAAACTCCATTGGCCAGGTGAACGGAAAAAGGAGTTGCAGTGGCAACTCCTTCAAGTAACCTTTACAAATGAATAGCCAGTCGTATTCGTGCAAATCATCACGGTCCAGAATCAAACAAAAGCCAAGCTGAAGATCGTAGGCAGTTAAAAAAACTTGTCCTTTCCTGCGTTTCTATCAAGTCCAATCGACATAGAAATGTGGATCATTCGTGACTGAGGCTTTTGCTTACTTGACGAAGCACGTCCACGGCAGCACGCAAGCAATCAAGATCATGTTCTTCCCCTATCTTGTTTGCCCAAACCGCATGTTGCTCTTGTGTATAATCAAGAGCTTTTCTTCCCTCTGGAGTCATGGCCATCAGCTTGGAACGACGGTGGTGCGGGTTCTCGAGAAACTCGATCAACCCCTCCTTTTCCAAGGAATTGGCAGTTTGCTGTACACTTTGACGGGTCAATCCCATAATACGGGCGACATGAGCGACGGTTATCGGCCCATGTTCGACTACCCCAAGTATCTGCCAACGAGCACTGCTAAGGCCTACAGGCTGGGTCAGGCGATCTCCTGCCTCCAGCAAGCGGCCATTCAGGCGAAAGACTTCTAGGACAAGTTCGGTGAAAGCTTTTCCATTCGGGTTCAATTTGGTCATGTCAGTATTATTCCATTATGACAGGTTCTTGTCAATATGAGATGAAACTAATAGAAAAGAAGACTGCCTCATTATGTGTGATGCCCCCCTTGAAGCAAGCAGGCTGAACAAAATTACCTTTGCTGTGGGGAGAGCCATCATTGCGACAATGAGGCAGTCTGCGTTTTACTCAATTTCAAATTGCTCTTCCTGAGCAGTGTCTTGTGCCGAAGGATCGCTGTTTTCCACGGATTCTCCAAAACGCAGCGGCGCCCTGATTTCCACGAACGGAGCATCATTGGTCTCCTGAGTCGGACTCATTTCACTCGGAACTCCGATACTGCGCATAGCTTCCGGAAATTCTCTCTCTGGTGCCATAGACGCTTACACCTCCCATACAGCGTACTTTGTTTCTTCCTGAGTAGGATGCCCCTAAATGATTATTGAGGCACTTCTTCCATGACCTTATTGTTTCTCCGGAAGAAAAATCCGTTGTATTTGTTCAAGCCGTAGACAGCATTTGCCGCGGTACAAGCAACGACGTGGGGGCTCGTTTGCAAAGGATGCGCAAATGAAGACCGTTGCATCAACCTCCGAAGCTGATTGGCGGTCACCCCTTTTTTGGCCAGGGCTTCATCAAATTCTTTTTGAGCAGCCTGCTTGGCCTTGAACAGCATCATCTGAACGCGGCTATAAACGTTGATCGCTCCATCACCCGTCGTTTCGATGGGGAGAAAAATGGCGTCCGGGTATTTTTCCGTGATCAACGATTGCACCCCGTCAGAAACGCCGGAAGACGGCATGCAGCCAAACGGCTTGACCGAAATGGTCATGTTTACCTTCCGCTTCTTCACGTTGAGAATCAGCTTGCCTACTTCCATATGCCCTTCTCCGCCGCGGAGATGATTGTTGTAGTGGTCATGGGCAACGCGGGCAACCTCGTCCATGTCGGGCAGGTGATAATCATGGAGGCCGATCGCTTTGGCATAGGTCTGGAACATGACGCGCAGGACCCGGTCTGCAACCCAAAGCATCCGCAGGCGCTTGACGGGGTTCTTTCCTTCCAGTCCGTAACGCCCGGCATCTTCTCCCCGGAGCTTCATCCGCTTCATCGTATCGTAGCGCCCTTCCCAGATCAGATACAGCACCCAGGCTGTCAGCGATTGGACATCCACTTCAGCCCCTTCCTTTTCGAGAAAACGCTGGAGCTGATAATTTCCGTCTCCTTCGGTTGTCATCGCCCAAAATTCTCCGATAATGCTCACTTTCGGCTTGACACGCGTACGGTCTACCTGAATGCTCTCCAGTTCTTTTCGGCATTTGATCAACGCGGGAATCAGCCATTTTCGGTCACGCAAGGCATCATACAGGATCTTTTTGCAGCGCTCCATGACGGCATCGGTCGCGCCGGCTTCTACCTCGTAAGGGCGGATGCGGTAAGCCAGCGCGTTCAAAATATCCCCCAGCAAAAACGCTTTTACAAAGCTGATAAAGAACGAGGAATCCAGTTTCAGCGCGGATTCCCCGCCGGTTGCCTGTTTTAGGCCGCTCTGCTGCTGGAACAACAGCACGCGGAATCCGTCAAACCCGGCATCGCGGAGCGCTTTGCGGTATTCCGTGACATACGTGCCGAACCGGCACGGCCCGCAAGAACCGCTCGTCACGAACAGATAATTCCGGACGATTTCTTCTTTTGATTTGCCTTCCACATCTCGCAAATGAGTCAGGTATTTGATGAGATTCCCTACGGTGAAATACGTCGGATTGCACTGGCCGCGGTTGCCGAACTCCTTGCCGAAGCGCAGCGACTCATTATCCGGACAATCCATGTGCCGAACCGTGTAGCCGAGGCCCGCCAAAGCTCCTTCCACCAAATAGTCATGAGCCATGGTCAGTCCGCCGAATAGGATGGTCGTGCTTGCTTTATCCTTTGCCAAAAACTGACGGGGAACCGGATCAAACCACTGTGCTTTTTGTTCCTGCTGCAGCCCGAGTGCCAGAGCCTGCTCTTCCTGATAGCGAAGCAATTCATTTTCCAGAGAGTCTTTGGCCGCGGGTGTTTCCTTCGTCGTTGACATCTGATGTTCGCCTCTTTCCTGTGGAAATCGTATTCTAGTTGCCTGCTTGCGAGAGGTTCTTCTCTTCATAGGATGTCTCTTTCGTCTGCAAACCAAGCAGTTCCAGCCGTTTTTTCTCCAAACGCTGCTGAAGCTCCGCTTTTTTCCGGGCCAAATCCTCCAGGCGTTCTTCATGCAGGCTCAGGCTGTGGGCATACGTTTTCACCCGAATCTTGATGGACCCGCTCGGTTTGTTCGCATCGATATCGTGCAAGGCGGAGTATGGAGTGCCCGCCGTCGAAATGATCGAGTCAATCAAGCCGTAGGTCGGCGCATCGTGCCCGCACTTGAAGCTGGACAGGTCCAATACGGCCACATTGGGGTGACGGGCGGCAAATTTGGCTGCCCACACCTTTTGCACGCTGTTGGAACTGAAGTTCTCTGGCCATACATCGCTTACTTCGAGCGCGTGCTGCACACGTCCGCTTTCCAGATCGGATCGGAAAAAGCGGCGCAGCCATTCTTCGTCCTTGGGGATCGAGCGCATGGAGAGAATGGGATAGCCCAGCACCTGGAATTCTTCCAATACAGAGTGATTGAGGCCGGGATCGGAATGGTAGGGACGGCCGATCATCAAAATGGCAAGGCGATTTTCCTTTTCCACCTGCTCCAGGATCATTTTTCCCCGCTCCTGCATCTCGGCGTCGAAAATATTCATCGCCCGCCCGCCCTGCTCCACGGCAAAATCGCTTTCGTCCTCCGTGATTTGCAGACAGTCCTGAAACGCCTCGAACAACTGCTTTTTCATCATGTGCCGCTCCGTAAACGTAACGGCCGGATCGAGATAAGCCACCCCTTTTGTCTCAAAGAAATTTACCTCTTTCGTAAAGGCGGCCTTGATCACGTTTGGCGCTCCCGCCACGATGGGACAGCTCGATGAATCCATCACATTTTGCAGATGGGTCGGGATATGAGTAATGCACGGAAAGAAGATATAGTCGAGCGGCTTTCGCTCATGGTGCTTGAACAATAAATTGTGGATATGCGCCTGTGCCACTTTCGACGGGTAACAGGGGTCGATCGAGCCGTATTTGCCCCCCTCCTGCCACATTTCCTCGCTCGTAAAGTCGCTGAAAACAATATTGTTCTTGTCGATGCCAAGCGTCTCGAAATAGGTCCGCCAGAAAGGTGCGGTCGACCAGATATTGAGAACGCGGGGAATCCCGATGCGAATCTGTTTTCGTCTCTCCGCCGTTTCCATCGATGATCGCTGGAAAGCTCGGCGGTATGCCGTTTTGCGCAAGCCCCCCAGACAGAGCCATGTGCGTTTGAGATGGACATCTTCTACGGTTGTATCGGTATCCGGCATAGGCTCTGGATCGTAGAAGTGCTGGTACATGCGCTGCGCCTCGTATTCCACCAGATTCGGAAAGTGCTTTTTCAGTTCTTGCCGCTTCCGGGTCAGCTGGATGACGGCTTCCTTGTCTTCCACCGTTCCTTTTTCGCAGCTGAATCCCGAAATATAGCGGGCGGTTTGCCCGTCCGGCGTCTGCGAGTCGATGAACGTTCGGCTGCAATGGTTGGGACAAAAATTGCAGCGGGTGGATTCGTCGTTTCGGGAGATATAGTGCAAATTGATCGCGGCATCCAGCCCCAAAAACGTGGAATACCCCCGTCGTTTCACCACGCGCAACGTTTCCATCGCTGCACCGATCGCTCCCGCTTCTCCCGGGTGGGGATTCACGTAAACTTCCGCATCAGGGACGCGCTGCTTGATGTAATCGACCTGTGCCTTGACGGCAGCGAGGTTGTACTGCGTGCCGCCTTGGAGCACAAACTTGCGTCCCAGCTCTGCCATACGCGGAATCTGAACCACGTACTGCCAGACGTTTTTCGGCAACACAAGCGCGAGACCGGCAAGCAATTCTTCTTTCGAATAGCCTTCCTTCTGAAAGTTGACACGGTCGGCATCCAAAAATACGGCGCAGCCATACGAATATTTGGGCGAGAGATCCGCCTTGAAAGCTGTTTCCGCATACTCTTGAACCGGTATGCCGAATTGATCTGCCATTGCCTGCAGGAGCATCCCGTTTCCTGCGGAGCATTGGTTTGAGAGTCTGAAGTTGCGGATGTCCCCGTTTTTCAAAAAGAGCACCTTAATATCCTGACCGCCGATATCGCAGATCACATCGATATCGCCAAACTCGTGCACAGCGCTCATCATATGGGCGACGGTTTCGACAATGTTGACATCCGCCTTGAGCGTTTTTTCCAGGACATCCGCTGCGTATCCTGTGGCGCCGAATCCGATAATCTCAAGCTCGGCTCCCTGCGACCTTACTCTGTCGTCGATGCGCTTTAACATTTCTTTGGTGTCTTCCAGCGGATTGCCTTTGGACAACTGGTACTCCTTCAGCAAAATCGTGCCGTTTTCATCTACGAGCACGGCTTTGGAGGAAGTCGAACCCCCGTCCAGGCCGATGACGGCTCGCACCTTTTGACCCGGTTCAAACGAAGCTGGCGTAAAGCGCGGAATACTGTACAACCGGCGGAACTCTTCCAATTCGTCCGCACTTTTTACGAGCGGCGGACCCGCATTTTCGCCCAATTTCGCCTTGCGTCCGTGCGCAATGAATTCCTTCAGGCCTTCCAGCCCGGTATATGTCCCGACGTCTGCCGGTTCGTGCATGCCGTACATGACAGCTCCATACGCTGCGTAGTACTGTGAATTTTCCGGTACGAAGATTAATTCGTCTATCGGCATGTCTTTGGGATAATCGTAGCCCCGCTCTTCCCAAGTCGCAGGAATGCGCTTTCGCCAGCATTCTTGCAGGAAAGGCAGGTATGTATTGGGACCTCCGAGCAAAAGCACGCGATGGCGCAGCGTATTGCCCCGGGTAAGAACAGACAGGTTTTGCATCACGATGGCATCCGCGAGAGAACACATGATCTCCGCCGAGGGAATGCCGCTTTTCACCAGATTCACGATGTCTGTTTCCGCAAAGACTCCGCACTTGGCAGCGACATGGTGCAATTTGCTGTCGTCAAAGTGAAGCTTGCCTACCTCCTCCATCGGCATCCCTACTTTAATCATGCACTTGTCGATGGTTGCTCCGGTGCCTGATGCACACTTGTCATTCATCGAAGTCAGCGCCTGCTTGTCCCCTGTTTCCTCATTGGCCTTGAAAATAATGATTTTTGCATCCTGGCCGCCAAGCTCGATGACACTGCCCACGTCAGGGTGAAGCTGCTCCACTGCCATCGTGACTGCATTCACTTCCTGGACAAACTTGGCCCCGATGTGCTCCACAATAGGGCCGCCCCCCGAGCCAGTCACGAAAACGCGAATCTTATCCTGGTTTACATGGGCAAACTCATTCCCAATGGTGATCAAAAACTCCAGGACCTTTTCGGCTTGCTTCGTATGATGGCGCTGATAGTCTGACCATAGGATTTCTTTGTTTTTCGGGTTCACAACAGTCGCTTTGACGGTGGTTGAACCGACGTCAATCCCGATGATTAAGGAGTCCAAGTCTTCACTTTGCTGTTCCATGGAAATGCACCTCGCTCCACTTTATACATTCATTATCTTTTGGATAAAGATAGCAATATATACATAGTGGAAATGTTAAATTCCAATTCTTTGTCTTGATGGGACGGATTGAAGCAAAACAGGAGAGGTTGCCTTTTTACAAGGAATTGGAAGATCGAGTAGGAGGGGGCGAC
>NZ_RHHO01000081.1 GCF_003710865.1 Brevibacillus borstelensis
CGGCATTGCCTACTGGCAACAACAAGGGCTGAAAAGCTTAGTGCAACGATATTCTCAAATTCGTCAAGCTTGGTGAACCGCCGTATACCGAACGGTACGTACGGTGGTGTGAGAGGACGGGGGTTAGTCGCCCCCTCCTACTCGATTAAGATAACACGATGAGAAGGTCCTTTTTACATAAAAGACGAGAGGATCCTTTTGACCTGGCGCCGATTTTTTACAATACGTCTTTTGTTGATGACCTTGTTCCGCTTTGAACGAAATTTGCTTGTGGTATTGCCCGAGTGGATGACGTGTACATAGTTGCGCAGACGCAATTTGTCGTGGCGCAGGCGGATGACGGCGGGATGTCCCCCGGCAAGCCGATACCGTTTTCCTTTCAAATAATCTTTTACTTTATAGATTAACGTATAGAATGCCGGCGACTTTGCATACATCGGCGCAATTCGCTTCTTTTTCGAGTCATACATGTAGCCAAATTGGTTGATCACCGCGGACGTTCCCTTTCTTCTGCGGTGATTCTTGAGCTGCTGGATATAGCTTCGGCGGTACAAATCGTCTGAATCCAACCGCACCAAATACAAATAATGATAGCCCTTGAGGCGCTTCCTGATACTTTTCTGGTACTTGCTTTTGGGGATGAATTTGATATTTTTAGGGAGCTTGCTGTACTTGCGCAGCTCTTTTTTTATTTTCCTTCGGGAGCGGTCCTCATACTCCACGAGAGCGACAAAGCCTTGATTGGTCTGTCTTTGCAAACTTCTCCGCGTATACCGCATAAATATTTTCATCCGGCTTTTAATCCATTTCGTCGTAAATCTCTTCTTGCGGTTGTACTTTAGCTTTTTGGAGTTAAAGGCAATCCGGACGATGATCTTCTTTCGTTTTGCCAAGAAGTCCTCACTCTCCTTTACCAAGCAAAGCTGTAAATATTACATGGTATTGGAGTTTTCCGGGTTTTGCTGTAGTCGGATACCTCTCGGTGATATCCGCACATAAATGCCCCTGGTCTTAGCTGAAGAGACTCTCCCGGTTTCGCCCTGAAAAAAGGAAGGGATATAATGTATGCAGGCCACGGCATGCAAAGCAAAAAGCGATGCATCCAACAATCCTGATTCGGGAGGCAAGCGATGAAGATACTTTTAATAGAAGACGATGTGAAGCTGATCAAATATATCAAGCAATATTTGACCGCATACGATTATGAAGTTTTCATTGTCGGGGATTTTGAGCGGGTCGTGGAAACAGTTGACCGGGTAGAACCTCATCTGATCATTCTGGATATCAATTTGCCGACGTTTGATGGTTTTTATTACTTGAAACAAATCAGGAAAACCCACGCCGTACCGATCATCATAGTATCCGCCAGGAATGAAGAAGGAGAACAAATCAGAGGAATGGAGCTAGGGGCGGATGACTATATCACCAAACCGTTTAGTGTCGGGATTCTTATGGCCAAAATTAACGCGGCCTTGCGGAGATCCATGCAATACTCGGATGGGGTCAGGATCGAAGAGGGGAAGCTGGTGCTGCTGGAGGACAGTTTAAAGCTGCAGTATGAAAATCAAACCGTAGAGCTTTCGAAGAATGAGTATAAAATCATCAAATTATTGATGCAAAACAGAGGGAAACTGGTGAGCAGAGATGATCTGTTTGATGTGCTGACCGATTATAACACCTTCGTGGCGGAAAATACGCTCAATGTCAATATGTCCAGAATAAAGGGAAAGCTGAGGGAATTGGGGCTTGAGGATGTCATCTCGACGAAAAGGGGGTTGGGATATGTCTTTCATTCCGTTACTGATTGAAGTGATCGAGTCTGTAAAATATTTTG
>NZ_RHHO01000082.1 GCF_003710865.1 Brevibacillus borstelensis
TTCTAGGTGCGAAAGTTGAGTAATTAAGTAATGCATAGGTATCTCCTTTTATAGTATTGGACACATTGGAATACTTTTTAAAGACTCTTGATCTAGATTGACTGTAAACCGATTGACATCGCTATCAATATTGATATACTTCTTAAGTGCAGCGTGATTGTAAAGATTAGGGGAAATGGCTTTAATAACTATTAAATTTCTATTTACAATTTGATTTAAAACAACTGTATGTAGTTCTTTTACCCAAAATGGTAGGTTTTGAACAATAAGGTCTATTTCCCCTTCAGCATCTAATGTTGAAAATTCGTTATCCTTCCTTTGTTCCTCATAAGTGTCTAGACCATCTAAAATTTCAATATACTCTAGACATTCAGGGTTCATTTGAGAATTTAAAACGATGCCAGAATAGGAATCGGAATCTAGTTCTTCTGTTTGGAACCTAAAAAAAGCGTCATCGTAAACTTCTTTGAGTAAATATGCTTCTGACATAGCTTTATGAATCGCAGTAGTAAGAACAACACTTGAACCTACTCCTGCCATAAATTTAAAAGGAGTAATATGATTTGGATTTATCACAATAATAAACGCAACTTTTAATGGACTGAATGTTTCTTCAACATAAGCTCGTACTTGGTATCCTTCTTTCCGAAAAAGGTCAAAGTATATTGAACTATAACGAGTTAAATCAAGTTTTCTTCCTTGTTTACCATACCAAAAAAGAAAAGTGGAATTTTTTTCCAAAAGTTCTTTTATTGCATTTAACATAGCCACATTACTGTTTGTGTAAGTTGCCGTTCCAGAAGTATCGGAAATAAAAGGAGCTTTGTTATTCAGTCTAGTATAGTATTTTGATATATAGGATACACTCCCACTTATTAGATCAAATGATCTAATCATATCATCTTCATCAGCTCCATTGGCTCCAATTACTAATGCTCGGCGTTCTAAGGATTCAGAAAAACCTTTCATAATTGACTTTTTTTTATCTCGAGAAATTGAGCCACAGTCAACCGGCCCTAGTCCACCATCTTCACTTTTGAATGTTCCGATCCTTGATGTCGATAAATAGATCGTTTTATTAATGAAAATTGATTCTTTATAACCAAAATTTCTTTTAGATACCTCAAACATCATTTTTTTCACCAAACCACTGGATTAATGCCACTGGTGCTAATCTGGGATTTAAACCAGATAAATATGTTAAAGCATTATCATTAAAACCAGCAAAGCAGAAGTCACCTAAGTTATTAAATTTACTAATTGACTCCCTAAAACTTTGGCACATTGCTCCTACTTCTATTAGTGCATATCTATAGCCGCGTTTTCGATATTTAGTTATAGCCCGTTTTAAATCAATAGCGTAACCAATTGCTATATTCGAAAATAAAAAACTGTCAGTTGGATTAATTTGTTTTTTTACTTCTTCAATACTTTGCTCGCTATATTCCTTAAGTAAAATCAACTCAAATTGTGTAGAATTAAATAAATAACACCCCTTAATATCAACGCCTTTTAGTACATTTTTATTAAAAATGTATACGAGTGGTAATATTGGGTACAATCCTCCTGCAGAAGGATAGTTTTTGGATAAAGTGTTAGAAAATCTTCCGAATGAATCACGTAGAATTTCCCCAAAGTCATCCATCTCTATACTCCAATCATTCACAAATGTTCTGCAACTTCTACTGCGTTCGACAAAATCCGGTTCAACACTGAATTGGAAGGATTTCTCATAATAATCTGGAATAATGTCAGTAAATTCGACCAAGCCCATCCATTCAAGCAAATTCTTATCATATTCGAACATAATCTCTGATATCCAACAGGTTTCTTGATGCATTTTTATAACTTCGTTTAGTAACCGGTTATTAAGAACCTCTGCTTGCAAGTGATTCGAAAAATCATCTTCCCTTCTTTTTTGCACTAATAATTCCTGCTTCTCATTCCTTCTATTCATAACAATCACACAGCTCCCAATGAATTGAAGTATCTTCATACTTTTTCAAATCGTCCAACTTCATTATCGTAGCCTTATTAATGTCTTCATGATGAATTTTAGAGTAGGTGAAATCATTTATTAATAATTGAATGCGCTTGACTAAACATGCGGCAATAATAATCCGTTGAGCATTAGTTAATGGAACGCCGATTTCTATGTTTTGATCCAAAGAATAAAGAATATCAACAACTTGTTGATAAGTTAAATTTTCTGCGCTTCCAATCCTCATATGTGATTCAATGTGACCAATATGACAGCAATGGCAAGGATTACACCAATTTCGATTGTAAAGTGAATCCATATAAAATTTATTATTATAAATATAGCTCATCAAAAGATAGGAATTATCTGCTTTTAAATGCCTATCCCTTATCATCTTACCTAAGTTTTTGTTATAAGGATTAAGAAAAACCAGCGATAGTTCATTTTTCCCAATTTGTTGTAAGTCATTTATTTCAATTGACTTAATTGATAATTTGTCTTTGAAATCTTCCGATAGTGTTTTTAACAAAATTTCATCTATAAAAGAATCATTACTCATAACTGTAATTAAATCGATCTTAATCTTTTTTTCTTTTACAGCACTTATTAACCCATTTGTTTCAAGAAATTCAATAGCTTGCATTTTGTCATCTTTGAAACACTCTTCTAAAAACGATTCTGAAATTTCTTTCATGTCAGTTTTGTCCCATAGCAATATTAAATCTATTAGTTCCCTATTGTGAATCTTCATTATTCCATTTATAGTTTGAACAACCAGTTCTCCATTTGGTAAATAATGGCACAAAAATTTATTGATTCGATAGTTTGAAATCATATTTACATTCACCTTTGCCTTCATTCCGTATTTATATCAACGCTGACCTATTTTGATATACCATAGCCGGTTTTAAATGACCCAAACTGCAATTTTTTCTGTTTGTTAGACGGTTGAGGCTCAGCATTTCTTTCACGATATTGTTTAACAGTTTCTCTTAATGTTGAAACGATAAGAGAGTAGTTATAGTATCGCTACAAAATAACTCTATCAATCATTAGATTATCCATCAGTTGTCCCAATTAGTAAGGATTCGGTACTGCTTGTCAATAGGAACCTTTCCACATGTCTTACACTTACTACCTGAAAAGAGATCGGCCTCAAAACTTCCAAACGGTAAACTAACCAATTTCGTTAGTAAACAGGAATCTAGGTCAAACTTTATTCCGAAGTCGTTTGGTAATTATCTAGCCCGTTTACCGTGTATGCTCTTCGCAAATCCTCAATAAACTGCCGGTTTTCGAAGTATATGTACGGATTGATCACTTTAATCCAGGTGAGGGTGAATCAGTTTATCCCGAAGGTGACATTTATGTTTAAAAATTCTTAGCCAAATTCAAAACAGCAAGTAAATATCTTTGCACCAACCTTCATTTTGAATTTGGCCGAATTTACTAAGCCCTACTCCAAAGATATAACAGCATTTTATTTTTTAGCTATAGTAGCAGCACCGCTGCTTGATGATGAAGATGAGGCACAAAGTCGACCGCCGCCTTTTGATTTGTCAGTTAAAGATTGAATAGTGTTGAAATTCGAACCAATACCAAACTTTGAAACTCCTAATCCACCCCCATCACCGATAATTTCTTTGCTGGCACCTCGAACAATCTCTTTTTCCATACTTTTATATACCCTCCCAAAAAAAATTAATGATGGACATAAATTCCATCTGTTTCTAATATAAGGTAATTGTGAAATTTTGTAAAGAAAATCAAATTGTTATGCCAATATTCTGATATTTTTGCCAATAATCTCGAGAGTATTTTTGCATTTCCAATTTTAGTCGTTACTACTTTTAGAGCCTATGTGTTATTTTTGGATCTGATGCTAGATTAAATATTGAACACTGAGAACAGAGAGCACACCAAAATACTTAACAAGATATGATAAGGAATTTAAAATACAAACGAATCAACTTATCCAGGAAGGTGTTTCAGTGGACCGGGTAGCCTAGCATGAACACGTTGCAACGCTAGAGCAGCCAATTTTAAGTGAGATGGTTTAGAGGTTATCTATGGAAATCTGTAGGTTATTTAAGTCCTGATGATAAGGACTGAGCAACTTTCAGAAGCCTACTCGTGACCATAGGGAGGAGCATGGAATCTTAATAAAGGCATTGCGCTTCATAGCAAATAACAACATACGAATCAAGACAAAATTAGAAGGTCTGAGTCCAGTAAATTATCGACTCAAACCTTACATGATTTCAAATAACTTTTGGGGCCACTTGCTTTTACCGCCGGTGATTTCTTTTTATTTTCCTTCTACCGGTATTCTCCTTATACCGGCGGGTTTTGGCTGGCAGGAGGATTTTGGTTGTTGTCGCCTGGAGGCTGTTGCTCCATCGCTGCCTGTTGTTCTGCCTGAGCAGCGGCCTGCTTTTTCTTTTTGCCAGTCAGGAATCTCCACAGTCCGCCGATCGCAACTACGATCAGGACCCAGCCCTTTTTCAAAAAGAGCAGCAGACCCGCGAGAATCCCCACTTTCTTTGCAATCGCGACGCCCAAACCGCCGAGGACAAGCCCAGTCAGGCCGTACTCTGCCACTTTGTCTGTCGCTTCATTGAAATCTTCGTAACGATTGCCTTCTTTCAGTTTAAAAGTAGGAATGATTTCATCATGCAGCTTCTTTTTATCGCGTTGCAAATTGTTCGGATCGGAAATCAGCAGAAAAGAAACAAAGCCTTGGCGGGTCAGAACCTGAACGTTGTAGTTGATCAAAGGAGTCTTCTGGTAATCCTCGCCAAGCATGGACCATTCCAGCGTGTGGGTTTTCTCATCGTAGAACGGCTTTACATCCCAGCCGATGACGTGTAGCTGGTCTTCCGGCTTTCTTTCCTTGTTCGCCGCTTCCGTTCCTTCCTTGTAGCTTTCCAAAATGGCATCGGCGTCAATGTTGTTCTTTTCCTCGTCCTTGATATGCCCTACCTCTTCGTACTCCATGACGACGATCCATTGCTCATTTTCATTCTGAGGAAAAATGCTTCCGATTTCATTTTCGGTGGGAATATTGCCGATCTGCTTTTGCAGCTTGATTGTGTCCTCACCACTCAAAAAGACAAAATCCTTGCCCAGATCCAAAGTACCAAGACCTGATCCGACCTCGACGGATTTTCCTCCTTCGATCCAGTTCAGCTCTGGCTCAGCACTCGCTGCAGCGACGACCCCAAACGTCATGGCAACGCTCAGTAAACAAGACAGGATGGTTTTTTTCTTCATTTTCTAGTCCTTTCTCTCTCTAGCCCTTGGTTTTGTAAAAACGAACCTCCACATCGTACCATACAGTTTTAAACAGGGAAAATCATACAATTCTCCCAAAAAGAAAAACGAGCTTGGATTTTCTAGTCCCTATTTACCATGCATTTCCTACCAGTCCCCTAACAAAAGGAGGGATGCCGGAATGGACAAGACCCAAAAAGGCTACGCTATCAAAAAATGCGCAAATCGGGAGCGATACCGCCATGGATCTACATACCGGAACCTTTTACTGGCCAAACAGGCTTCCTGATCCCCCCTCCTATCCCGCTCTGGATTCTGATCTTTCCTGTGACGTGCTGATTATCGGCGCGGGGATTTCAGGGGCCCAATGCGGCTACTACCTAAGTGAGCTGGGGCAGGACGTCGTGATCGTGGAAAAGGGCAAGGCCGGGCTTGGCAGCACTTGTACCAATACGGCAGTATTGCAATATGCCGGAGATAAAATGGCCCACGAGCTGGCAGACAGCTTCGGGGAAACCGCCGCCATCCGCCATTTGAAGCTGTGCCGGGAAGCTATCGATGACATGGAAGCAGCTATCAGGGATATCGGGCGGGACACAGAATTCGAGCGTCGGGACAGCTTGTACTACGCGAGTGCGAAAAAGGATGTCGCGAAGCTTGAAAAAGACTTCGCCCTCCTCACGAGAAACGGCTTTTCCCTTGATCTTTTGACGGAAAAGCAAATCAGGCAGCGCTATCCATTCTCCAAGCATGCTGCCCTCTACATCTACGGCGACGCCGAGATGAATCCGTATGCGTTTACGCTGGGTCTGCTGGAAACCGCCCATGCCAGAGGGGTCCGCATCTATGAGAACACCAAGATTACGGGCAAGAAGCTGAATAAAGACGGGACTGCCTTCATCCTGACTGACGGGAGCTGCCAAATCCGGGCCCGCACAGTGATCGTTGCCGCCGGCTGCGAGAGTCTTGCATTCAAACGCGAACAGAATGCCTCGGTCATCAGCTCCTACGCCGTGATTTCAAACCCCGTCGACGACTTGTCCATGTGGTCCGACCGCACGTTGATCTGGGAGACTGCCCGCCCTTACATGTACATGCGAACGACGAAGGATAACCGCATCATCATCGGCGGTCTGGATGAAAAGACCGCCTCCGCAAACAAGCGAGACTCGATGCTGCCCCAGAAAAGAGAGAAGCTGATCCAAAAGTTCAACGAGCTCTTTCCAGGCCTGAACGTACAGCCCGCCTACCAGCTTGCCGCATTTTACGGAGGGTCGCGTGACGGCCTTCCGATGATCGGCATGTACGATGATTACCCGGGCTGGTACTTTTTGTTCGCCTATGGGGACAGCGGGATTGTCTACAGCATGCTGCTGGCCAAAATATTGCGGGATGTGATCATAAGCGGCTCTCATCCTGATCTGGGATTATACCGTCAGCAGCGTCCTGGTGTTCATGAGCAGCCTGTCATCTGATTGGCTGCCAGCAAACTTCAGCAGATTGCTTTGGGATGCAACAGCCCCGGAATCATAGACTTCAGAAGTTGGAGATCCCATTCTCCATCTGCTCCCTGTACAGATAGAATCGAGTAGGAGGGGGCGACTAACCCCCGTCCTCTCACACCACCGTACGTACCGTTCGGTATACGGCGGTTCACCAAGCTTGACGAATTTGAGAATATCGTTGCACTAAGCTTTTCAGCCCTTGTTGTTGCCAGTAGGCAATGCCGA
>NZ_RHHO01000083.1 GCF_003710865.1 Brevibacillus borstelensis
GCAGCAGCAATGGTTTGGCCAGCTCCGGGTCCGGCTGAAACTCGGGATGATGCTCAAAATGCAGGCCCCGGTTTTTGGGACAAACCGTCTGGCAAGTATCGCAGCCATACAATCGATTGCCGATCTTGCTTCGGTACTGATCGGGAATAAAACCCTTTACCTGTGTCAAAAAGGCTACGCATTTCTGCGAGTCCAGTTGTCCTCCCTGAACAAGCGCCCCGGTCGGGCACGCCTCCACACAAAGATTGCAGTCGCCGCAGCCTTCTTCTACCGGTGTATCCGGTGGCAGCGGAAGATTGGTCAGCATCTCGCCTAGATAAACCCAAGAACCGAATTCAGGGGTAATGAGCGCACAGTTTTTTCCCACCCAGCCGAGGCCGGCTCTTTCGGCGACCGCCCGATCCGAAAGCGCTCCGGTATCGACCATGGACTCAAGCCGGGCATGCGGCTCCAGTTGTCTGATGTAATCAGCAAGCTTGTCCAGCTTCTCCCGGAGGACATGGTGGTAGTCGGTCCCCCAGGCTGCTCGGCACATAATTCCTCGATACGCCCCCGGCTCAGACTTGGGCGGATTCTTCAGCTTGGATGGATAAGCCAGTGCGATCGAGATGATGGAACGAGCCCCTTCCAAACTCAGCGAAGGCTCGGTTCGTTTGTCCAAATCCGGCTCTTCAAAGCCGGATTCATAGCCTTTTTCCCGGTGCTCTACGAGACGCTGCTTCAAGGTAAGAAACGGGTCAGCGCTGGCAAAACCGATCTTGTCTATCCCCATTTCCTTGGCATAGCGGATGATGGCCTGCTTTGTGTCTTCCCAGTATTGGCGCTCGTTCACAGCTTCTTGATCGCTCCTGTTGCCAGCTCATCGCAGCGGTTGTTCCATTCATTGTCTGCATGCCCTTTTACCTTGACGTACTGAACGGTATGAATCTCCATCAGCCGCAGCAATTCCTTCCACAAATCCTGGTTTTCCACTGGCTGGTTCTTGCTGTTCTTCCATCCGTTTCGCAGCCATCCCTTGTACCAGCCTTGCTGAAAGCAATTTACCAAATAAGCGCTATCGCTATATAGAGTGACCTTGCAAGGCTCCTTGAGGACGGACAATGCCTCGATCGCGGCCTTCAGCTCCATCCGGTTGTTGGTCGTTCCCTGCTCGGCACCGGACATCTCCTTTTTATGTTCACCATACATCAACACGGCTCCCCAGCCTCCTGGGCCGGGATTGCCGGAACATGCTCCGTCGGTATATATCGTAACTTCACGCATCGTCAGGGAATCCCTCCTGTCTTCTTCTTATTGTATCGAAGGATAGTCGCGATCACAAAATTTTTTTGCTATACTACCAAAAAATGCTGTACGCAGGGAGTGATCGCCATGAAGGTACGGCTTGCCAAAGAGGTAGCCGGGATTCTTCCTTCGTTTTCGCTGGGAGTTATTCATTATACAGACGTTACCGTAAGCACTTCTCCAAAAATGCTTCAGGGACGGATTAATCTATTTGTGGAGTCGCTGCGTCTGGAGCACGAGCTGTCGCAAATTACGGAAATCGCAGGGGTTCAGCACTGGCGCTCGGCATTTAAACGCCTCGGCATAGATCCGGGCCGCTATCGCCCCTCCTCGGAAGCGCTGCTGCGCAGACTCCTCCAAGGGAATGCCTTCTTTTGGATCAACAGCGCTGTCGACGTAAACAATTTTTTCTCCATTCTGCAAGCCCTGCCTTACGGTATATATGATGAAGCACAGATACAGGGAGACGTCGTCTGCCGCTTGGGACAGGCCACGGATGTTTACCAGGGCTTAAACGGCAGAGAAGTACATATGGAAGGCAAATTGGTTCTGGCCGACGAGCTGGGGGCATTCGGCAGTCCGATCGTTGACTCAAAGCGCACCCCGGTTTCCGAAGAAAGCAAGCAGCTGATGCAGGTCATCTTTTTCCATGAACAGCTTACACTTCCCGAGCGCGAGGAAATCATGGGGACGACAGCCAGAATGTTCACGGAAATCAACGGTGGCCTCGTTTCATCCTCGTACATCGTC
>NZ_RHHO01000084.1 GCF_003710865.1 Brevibacillus borstelensis
AAAAAGACGGCTCGTCACTCGGACTGGCCGTCTTTTTCCGCTATTTCTTCTGGTTTTTGCCGAAACACGACATGCTCCAGAACCAGGCTGACCAACACGCCAAGCAGCAATCCGTTTCCAAACAGGAAGCTGGCCAGGGACGGAAGATGCTGCCAAGCTGTCGTCGGAACGAACATAACGCCGATCCCGACGAGGATTGAACTGCCTGCCACGGTAATTGCCCGAGTGTCCAGCTTGACGGAGGCGATGTCCTTCAAGCCGAAGCCAAGGAGCTGCGTGTAGGTAATAAACATGCCAGCATATGCGACAGGCGTAGGCAATGCAGCCAGGAACTGAGATACGGCCGGCAAAAGGCCGATCAGCATCATCCCTGCCATCGCTACCAAAAACGGGAGACGAGCTGCCATTTTGGTCGTTTCGATCACTGCTGCGGCGATCGAAAGCGGAATCATTCCGACAACACCGGATACACCGGACAACATGTGGGAAACGCCCGTAAATACCCCGCCACGGTTGTACTGGCTCACTGTCGGAGGTGTTTGGGTTGCTTTGCCCATCACATTCAT
>NZ_RHHO01000085.1 GCF_003710865.1 Brevibacillus borstelensis
GCAGAACGAAGCCTGTCAACAGACTGGTCAACACCACGCCCCAGTCCCACCTCGGTTCACCCCAGAAAAACAGGGTTGGCATCACGATCCATTGATCCGTATGGCGTACCGGTTCCGTCCAGCCTAGCACAGCAAACAAGATCCAGCCGGCCGCCATCCCGAGCAGCACGGCAAAGCTGGCAAACCGCTTCGTTCGCAAAAATATCAGGACCAGAGCAACGATTAATACGGAAACCAGGGCGATCCCGGGACTTACTTCTTTCGCGTGCTGATAGCCAATACCCAGCATGCCCGATACGATGCTGCTGCATAAGGACACTGCCAGAAGCACCATGTATGTGCCTGAAACAAGAGGAGTAAACCAGCGTTGGATTTTTCCGATCCACCCGAGCAGGCCAAACAAAAAGAACATCGCACCGGCCAACAGCAGCCCAAGCTGGAACGACTGCCCGATTTCCCGCGGAGCGATACCCACACTGGTTCCGATTTGCGCCAAAATGATAAAGATTCCCCACCATAGCCCTGCCGGCCCTTCGATCATCGGATATCGATGGCCGATCCATACTTGCAGGAAGGACGCCAGTCCGACGAAAAACATGGTCTGCTGCATCAGGAGGCCGACCTCATCAGGGGTAAGTCCGTAAATGTCTCCAATCGCCAACGGTACGGCGACACTGCTGGAGACAGTGACGATCATCCATTGCAAAGCTGACAGAATGGTCGTTCCAAATGGAGGCTTCTCATGTAACCCATATCCCACTTCTCACACCTCTACTCTCGATTCCCATCTGCTGAATCACATCGCAGAATCCTACTCTTACGGCGTCGACGATCCTTCAAAAGAAAAGAGAAAGCACGCCATGGTAAGCGTGCGTTTTGTCTATGCCTTCAATAAGGATAGCATTCACTGAAGAGCGTCAGGGAATCCTTTTCGTGACCTAGTTATTTTAACATAAGAGGACGAAATGTGTATCTGTGAATCTGCTCCCGACCACATTTTGCAGGAAGGCGATTATGCTCATTTGCTTGGCTTTATTCTAACAAGGAAGCGGCTGAAG
>NZ_RHHO01000086.1 GCF_003710865.1 Brevibacillus borstelensis
TAAATCGAGAATATCTTTTGCCGTTTTTGCTTGTTCCGCTTGGCAGGAAATTTCCATTTTCAAAAACCTCTGGCTTCCTTCTTGGGAAAGGTGATGCGCCACACCAGAGATGTGATAACCGTCTGGAGAATCGGCGAGGAGATATTGTACGGTTGTTGGGGAGACCAGCGTCCTTTCTTTAAATGCAACTTTCGCAGAGATCGGAAATCCTTGTTCCTCTGCCCACTTCTCCTTGTCCGGGAAGTATGTTCCAATCGAGGTAATCGCGCATCCTTGGCATCCTCCGGCGTTGTCGGAGTAGTTGAGCTTCTGGTTCGGATCATGCGGATTAACCAGTTCGATGCCAATCGATCCATTTGCGCCAATACCAGCTTGCCCTAAGGTCCAATCCCGCGGTCCGATAAAAAATACGCTTCCTCCCCCCAACACATCCATCCAATACGCACCAAGCTCATCCTTGCTTGATTGCGGAATCGATAATGGAATCACCGGGTATGGCTTTTTGGGCCCAACAGTCTGCGGCTGGTCCCCATCGATGTAAAATTCAGCCTTAATCACTTTTAGCGGAAGCGATGTGATCGTCTCTCCAGTTTTGCCTTGAAACGATACTTGGCCTGCTTCAATCATAAACGAAGCGGGCAGTTTTTCAGCTGCGTCCTCCTTTTGAACAGGTGAATCATTCAAAATAGCTGCTGCAGCTGCGGTAATCTCGCCAGGCTTTTCCGTATGCAATGCTGCCTGTGGCCCAGTGGAACATCCCACTGCTGCGAGAGACAAACCAACCATGAGCAGGTTCTTGAAACGTAACGCGCTTCTCTTTTCTTTCCCCATGTGTTACCCCATTCTTTTCCTATTTCGTATTCATTTTAAAGACGGTTCCCTTTGCTGTTTCGTTACGCAAAGTAAAGTGTGTAAAAATACTTTTGTATCGGAGTGTACGGTTTTCGCTCTGCCGCAGGTTTTGTTATCAGGTGATAGTTATCATGAAACATAAAAAAGAGGAACCCATAATGGATTCCTCCTTGGTCAAGCATATGGTGCCGGTAGAGGGACTT
>NZ_RHHO01000087.1 GCF_003710865.1 Brevibacillus borstelensis
TGTCAACTGCAAATGAAAATTCCCCATTATCTGCACTCGAATTTTCCCCATTATAGGCAATAGGTTTGTCTGAATGATGCCCCCTCTGAGGGGGGCGGGTGGCGACCAAAATTCCGTTTATTCTGTTTTATCTTCGGTTGACTCGGGTCGAAAGAAACCTGCTTTTTTCTTCTCCTTTATGCGATAACTTTCCCCTTTAATGTTGATCGTGTGGGAGTGATGCAATAATCGATCAAGGATGGCTGTAGCAAGTACTGTATCCCCAAATATCTCTCCCCACGAACCATAGGATTTGTTCGAAGTAAGGATAATTGAGCCGGATTCATAACGTTCTGATACAATTTGAAAGAAAAAGTGAGCTGCGGTTTCATCCATTTTGCGATATCCAATTTCATCAATGATGAGTACATTCGGTTTTATAAATGCTCGCATTTTTTGTTTGATGCTATTGTTTTGATGAGCAATCTGGAGCGTCTGAACCAAATCATGAGCAGTTGTAAAGTAAACCGTCAACCCTTGTTTGATAGCTTCGAGAGCCAAAGCAACAGACAAGTGAGTCTTGCCGACCCCTGGCGGACCAAGTAAAATGAGATTCTCTTGTTGTTGTACAAACCGGAGGGTTGCCAAATCACGAATCCGTCTTTCATCAATGGAGGGCTGGAAACTGAAATCGAATTGCTCCAACGTTTTATGGTAGGGTAAATGAGCCAATCGCGTTTTCATGCGGATAAACCGATCCCTCTTGGCCATGATTTCTTCTTGCAAAAGCTTGTCCAAGAACTCCAAATACGATATATTCTGAGCAGCAGCTTCTTCTGCGTGGTGGTGAATAATTTCCGGGATTCGTACCCATCCCATCTGTACAAAGGCTTCTTCTAAACGGGCCTGGAGTATCATTGTACGATTACCTCCTCGTCAGCAAACTGCTCATAGACAGACAAATCACGTTCCACCACTTCGGGGCTTGGATTGGGAACCAAACGCGGCATAGGTTGGGGAGCCTTCGCGCCAATTTGGTTTTGAATCCCCTCGAAGTGTTTTTTATTGGTTATGACTTGCTTGGTACGAGTAGCTTTAGGATGTTCAGCGATGATCATGTTGCCCTGATAGATCCGGATATGGCCATTCTGGAGATCTTGTACTTCTACCGTATGACCTACATAAACATAGGGGACTGAATACCGGCTTCCTCCGTAAGAAACGAGTGAATCATTCGATACTCTTCGAGTATGGCGTTCTACCTCTTCGAATGGGATCGGGTTAAGTGGCTTCAACTGTTCGTGTTTCCATCGATCTACTGGTTTTTCATGCGTGGTGCCGTGTACCCGTACATTAGCCACCGTATCCAACCAATGACGTACTTGCTGATTCAAGTCACGAAGGCTGGTAAACGTCTGCACCCGAGGCCAAAAGTTCTTGCGAACATATCCTACTCCATTTTCCACTTTCCCTTTTGTTCGTGCACGGTAGGGAGCGCAGCGTCGCAGCGTAAGACCGTGATGGCTTGCAAACTGGGAAAATCGTTCATTCCACAATACATGCCCTTGATCGTCGTAACCGACAATGACGGTTTTCATATTGTCATACAAGCATGTTTCCGGTCTGCCGCCAAAGTATTGCATGGCACGCAAGTGGCAGCCGATGAGGGTATCAAGCCGTTCATTCTCTGTAAATTCCACATACAACATTCTCGAGTATCCCAAAACCATGACAAAGGCGTACAGCCGTTTATATCCACCATTCCACTCTACCTTAAAATGTCCCCAGTCTACTTGCGCTTGCTTTCCGGGTGCCGTTTCATAACGGAGCGTTGCCTTGGTCTTAACAACCGGGCGCAATGGTTCCATGAATGAGCGAAGGAGCCGAATTTGCCCTGGATAACCTTGGGCTTTGATCTCATCAAACAAAACGACAGCATTGAAGCAGCCTTCTTCCATTCTCGCTTTGATATAGGGTTTAAATGGATCGAGAATGCTTGTTTTTTTAACAGATCGTTGGTATTTCGAAGGCTCATCCTTTTTCAGCCACTTACGAATTGTTTTTCGATCCCTCCCTAATGAATCAGCAATTTGTGTGATATTCATTCCTCTTTGTCTCATGTCTTTGATCAAGTAAAACTCCCCATTCTTAAGCATATTTTCTCTCCTCCAGGGAGAGATTTTCTGCCGAAAGTGGGGAATTTTCAAGTGCCGTTATTGAGGATTTTAACAGTGCCGTTCACA
>NZ_RHHO01000088.1 GCF_003710865.1 Brevibacillus borstelensis
TTCAGTTCTCTACTCTACAACTACCCTTTTAAAAGGAATGAAACGATGGAAAGCGTAGTTCAGCAAACAGAGATCAGCAGCTATATTGGGAAAATCCTTCGGGACAACTTTGGGAAGGGACCGGAATCGATTTTTGTATCGATCGGACATACTTTTATTACCGTCTATATCAAAAACTTCTTGTCTCCTATCGAACAGGTGTTGTTGGAACAAGGCCAGGAAACCACAGTTAACAGTATCAGAGACTCACTCATGCAAAAGCTGTTGCCGGAAATCAAAACGTACATAAATAAAATAACAGAAAGAGAGATTACCGAGTTTTATTACGACTGGAATTTCCATCGAAAGTCGGGGCTTTTTTTGGGGATTGCTTCCACGCCTTTTTCATACAATCCTTCCTTTTCAGAGCTTTATGAAGGAAAGGAAGCTTTGCATCGCGAGATATACCTGCACCATGAGCAAGTGCAGAGAAAACCGGAGAACCTCGTTTCCTACCAATTGCATGCGAGATTGATTCTGCTTATACAGCAGGGTGTATTTGTCCAGATCGAAAAAGAATTGATCCGGCTTGGACACGAAGGCATTGTCCTTTTGGCGAAGAAAAATGTGGAGAAGCAGTTTCTAGGCAAAAACAGCCATATTGAAAGTGTTCTGAACAGAAGGGTCATCGAATTGTTCGTTGCATCCAATGCAAGGATGGACAAGAGTATTATCGTGTTTATGCTGAGTGCTCCGTAAAGCGAAAGAGAGGAAGATGCAGCGGCTGGCCATCATGAAAACTCCGGGCAAATCAGAGGAAGGTTCTCGCAAATTGCTTGTCACAATCGAGATTTGGAAGGAGCGATATTCGTTGAAGTTTGGTGCTGATGTGGAGAACAAATCACTGTTTTTACAGACATTTACATATTCTTCGATTGGAATGGCTTTGGTCTCCTTGGATGGGCAATGGATGAAAGTAAATCAATCCTTCTGCGACCTGATCGGCTATACAGAGGAAGAGCTCTTGTCCCGAACCTTCCAGGATATTACCCATCCCGACGATCTCGCGGCAGACCTTGATTACATGCAACAGCTGCTGGAAGGGAAGATCGAATCCTATCAGATGAGAAAGCGCTACGTTTTGAAACAGGGTCGCGTGGTTTGGGTGCTGCTGAACGTCTCCATGGTCCGGGACGACTGCGGGCGCCCGCTCTATTTTCTCACACAAGTGCAGGATATTACCGCTTTGAAAAGATCGGAGGGTCTTTTGCTTGAAAACGAGCGAAAATTGACCGAGGAGCTTTTGCGAAATTCGGAAAAGCTGACGATAGCCGGCCAGCTAGCGGCGGGCATTGCACATGAAATCCGCAATCCATTGACATCGCTGAAAGGATTTTTACAGCTCATCAAAAAGGGACCAGACTATAAAACAGAGTATCTGGACATTATGGAAGCGGAGCTGGACCGGATCGAAGTCATTGTCAACGAGCTTTTGCTGCTGGCCAAGCCAACAGATCGAAAGTTTGAGGAGAAAGATGTTAAATCAATGCTGCAAAACGTCATTACATTATTGGAAACGCAGGCTCTTATCCATAATGTACAGATACTGACCGCGTTTACCCCCGGCGTCACCATTTACTGCGATGAAAATCAGATGAAGCAAGTGTTCATCAATCTGATGAAAAATGCGATTGAAGCAATGCCGGGCGGCGGGAAGCTCCTGATCCAGGTCAAGAAAAAACAGGAGCTTGCCGTTATCCGCTTTATCGACCAAGGGTGCGGGATTCCTAAAGAAAAGCTGAAGCAAATCGGTTCTCCGTTTTATTCCACCAAAGAGGACGGAAACGGACTCGGCCTGATGGTCAGCTATAACATTATCGAAAACCACCACGGGAAAATCCATATTGAAAGCGAGATCGGGGTAGGATCGACGTTCACCGTCAGTCTTCCTATCTATACGCCGTCGCGGCTCCATCCTGCGTTCCATTAAACTCGACTCTGTTTGCCTTTTCGGCGCTTCTTGAAACTCCCGCCCTTTTTTGCCTATAGCACAGAGCTATTTAACGTAGAGGCTGCCCTTCCCTAGAAATATCTACGGATAGGTCGGCCTCTTTCTTATGATGCCAATCATTGAAATGTATGGCTGAATCAAATCAACGAAAAGGACAGCAGTTCAACCTTCAAGTCGATCGGCATGGGATGGATTTAGACAACACCAATTTTCCAGTAACTCGCTGCAACTGTTCTGTAATGAGAAATCATCCTAGAAGGAATGTCTATCATGTAGCGGTTATTGATAATGTTTGTTACATAAAGCATAATATAGCAATAGTTGTTCGAGATGGAGAGAGATTTCAGAATTGTACGACAAACAATATACACCCTCAATTTCAAAGAGTGTTGAGTCAAATGGAAAAAGTACGAGCTTCTCGGCATTGACCAAGAAAGATGGCAAAGTGAACGCCCAAAACGATTTCTTCCGTTTACGGGGGCAAATTCGAATCCAATCTTTTGGCGGAAAAGGAGCTGGAAAACATGCAAGCATTGTTCCACTATAATTGGATGGTCAGAGATGAATGGCTGGAGCTGTTGAAGCAACTGCCCCGCGAAGAATTGCTGCGCAGCCGTGTGGGCGGAGCCGGCAGCATTCTGTACACGCTGTTTCACATCGTGGATGTGGAGTATAGCTGGATCATCTTCGGGATCCAAGGCAAACCGGACACTGAGCCGAATTTTGGCGACTACCAGTCACTTGATCGGGTGAAAGATTTTTCCGATTCATGCCGCAGTGAAATCGCATCCTTTCTGGAATCGTGGTCTGGTGAAAATGAACGAGAGAAAGTGACCGTTTCCTGGTCCGAAACAGCGTACACACAAGGAGAAATAGTAAGGCATGTGATCGCGCACGAGATCCACCATATGGGACAGCTGTCCATCTGGGCGAGAGAGCTTGGTCTGCAGCCGGTATCCGCCAATTTTATCGGCAGAGGATTATTGTAAAAGCACTCTGTTTTCCATAACCTTTTTTCCCATAACGAAAAGTGCTATACTTAATGTCGCAAGGGAAATATCCCCTTCGCCAGATTTGTTACGGGAGAGGTTACCAACATGATCATCCAATTCATTCGTTTACGGTAATGTAAGGTACAGATTATGTAATCTCAGTCAAAATGGCTGGGTTTATTTATCTGTGCCTTTTTCATTCACCGAAATACGAATGAATGGGGTGCTTTTTTGTGTCCAATAACAGCAAGAAGATCAAGTCTGCGGGTCTTATTTCAGCGAATAATGGCTTGTTTCGTTGTCCGCTTTGTTCAGGGGCCATGGAGTTGATTCTTGAGAAAAGCCTGCAATGTACGAATCATCATACCTTTGACCTTTCCAGACAGGGGTACGTGAATGTTCTGTCCCACGGCCTCAAAACGAAATACGATAAACAAATGTTCGAATCGAGAAGGAGTCTTTACAAGAGCGGAGTGTTTCAGCCGCTGGTCGATCAGATTGGCGGCAGGATCATCCGTGAGCACGAGTCGACACGCGAGCCGCTGAGGATATTGGATGCAGGATGTGGAGAAGGCGCGCATTTATTTGCTATCCGAGAAAAGATCGTGCAAAGCTCGCCTCACGAGTTGTTGGCAGTGGGGGCTGATATTGCCAAGGAGGGGATCTATCTCGCCTCCAGAGACTATCCGGATATGATCTGGTGTGTCGCCGATATTGCCAATTGCCCATTTGCCAGCCAGCAATTTCATTTCATTCTGGCGATCTTGTCGCCTTCGAATTACGCAGAGTGCCAACGTATGCTCAAAGACGATGGAATGGTGATCAAGGTAATCCCGGAAAGCGGATATCTCCAGGAGCTGCGGGCAATTTTCTATGAGCAAAGCGACAAGCAGTTGTACGCAAACGACAATACGGTCGCGAGATTTACAGAAGCGTTTGAGCTTGTAGAAAGTGAGCGGCTGAAATATAGTTGGAAGCTTGAAAAAGCGCTGGTCGAACCTTTGATTCGGATGACACCGTTATCGTGGGGATGCACGGAAGAGGACTTGCAGAAGGCAAAAGATATGGATATTTCCGAGATCACGATTGATCTGCGGATATTGTATGGGAAGAAAAAATAGTTTTGATCCCGCGGACCGCGGATTGACGCCTGAAAAGGTTGGTTCATGCGACCCGTGTGCGGGAAGTGACCTTGTTGCCATTCGTATATCCAAACATTACAAGCATTCCCGACAGTACTGTCTTTGTCGGTAAGCAATACGCTTGGCAAGGTGCCAATACACGTAAAGACGCTTTTTCAAGCGTCTTCAGGCTGTCGAGAAA
>NZ_RHHO01000089.1 GCF_003710865.1 Brevibacillus borstelensis
ACTCAACTTTCGCACCTAGAAAATCAATGTAAAACCAATTGTAGAGCGGGCTTAAGGTCTGTTGGATAGACAGCTTGCTAAAATAGAAAAACACCGCTTCGTTTGGTAAAGTGAGAGTGATGAGCAATCACTACCAGACAGAAGAGGTGTCTTCCATCATGATAGACCATCAGCCCGATCTGAATCAACTGCCAAACGAATTAAAGCCTGCTTTTCAAGAACTGAAAGTGATGAAACATCTTCAACAAGCCGGATTCCGTAAGCGATTTGGCTTTAGCTGTGCTCGGCTGTTCCAACTCGTCTTTGTCCTTCTGTTTCACCAGAAGAATTGGTTTCGACTGCTCGAGAGCAGCAAAGTGGACTCGTTTCCCGGCAAGGATGCCGTCTATCGTTTCCTCAACCACGCAGGCTTTGCTTGGCGTCGTTTTCTGACATCGCTCAGCGTCGCGACGGTGCAGAAGGTCAGCGTGCTTACGTCGGCAGATCGGGACACCGTCTTCATCGTCGACGATTCCATGTTTGAGCGCAACCGCAGCAAAGCCGTTGAGTTGCTGGCCAGGTTCAAAGACCATGCCACCGGCGCTTATTACAAGGGATTTCGCATGCTCACCATGGGATGGTCCGACGGCCATACCTTCCTGCCGCTGGACTTCGCGCTGCTCAGTTCCAGCAAATCTGCCATTAACGGCATGAACGAGAAGATCGACAAACGGACGAACGGCTATAAGAGACGTCAAGAAGCACTTCTGTCGGCTCCGCAGGTGATTGTATCGATGTTGGATCGTGCGCTTACCGCTGGAGCCACGGCCTCCTACGTCTTGATGGACAGTTGGTTCACGCACGCGCCCCTCATTGGTGAAATCGTTTCTCGCGGGCTCGACGTGATCGGCATGGTCAAGAACGACAACAAGCGTTTCCTTGTTCAGGGCCGGAAGCTGTCGCTAAAAGAACTATACACAGCAGCGTCTCCGGTGCAAAGCAAGAAACGAGGCATTCTTCGTTCGATTCGAACCGAGCTTGCCTCCGGCATACCGGTTCACGTGGTATTCGTTCGTCATCGCACGAAGAAGAACGAATGGCTCGCAGTACTGACGACGGATCTTTCCCTCTCCGTGGAGGACGTCATTCGAATTTATGCGATCCGCTGGGACATAGAGGTCTTCTTCAAGTGCACCAAGTCGCTGCTTCGTTTGCAGAAGGAGTTTCAAGGCCGCTCCTATGATTTACTGATTAGCCATACGACGATTGTATTCTCTCGCTATATTCTGCTGGCCTGGCAGCATCGGCAGAGTACGGATGCCCGCTCGTTCGGCGGTCTGTTTTATGTGTTGTGTGACGAGGTTGGCACATTGGACTGGGCCATCGCCTTGCAGCAACTGCTCGATCTGATCAACGAAATCGCTACGAAAGCAGGAAAAAAGCTTTCGGCCCTGATTCAACGTCAACTCCAACAATGGATTGCCGCTTTACCCAGCTACATCAAGGCCTGTTTGCCCATTTCATGCTGCGAAAGTTGAGTTAAATAGACGTCGATTAATGAGACAAAAATGACTATACTAGTACGGTCCCTTTATTTTTTGACCTAACTTGTATTGAAGAGAATCCGTCTCCGATTAATTAGTGCTATCAAGGATATAAAGCCTCCACTGGCCTTTTTTACTACAAAACCAAGATTGTTACTGGTGTCGGCATTCACTGTCTAATATAATCGGACCTTACCCTCGGTTACTATATGATTAAATAACATTAAAGGGTAACATCACAATAGAAGAAGAATTTTTTAAATCATTTCCCAGTTAATCGCTTAATAGGTCTCAGTAAATGGTAGAAAACCTATTTGTACAGAATATCTTCCCTTATGCGATTCGACTTTGCTCAACACACCGTCAAAATTTGTTGAACTTACTACAAAGTGGGTAAGGGCAGCGCTCAAATGCTTAACAAATACATCAAAGTGAACCGCTTGCAGATACCTCCCTTCATGGATCTTTGCCATCGACTGGTACTGTTACTGAATTGGCTCACCCAGGGCATAGCTGATGAACTTTGATTGATGCTTTCGTTGCTTCTCCATATCGGTGTTCTTAAAAAAGTTCACGGTATCAGCTCTTTTTCGAAAACAACAGAGTCAAGGACGTAAGGCGAAGCGAACCCTTGACGTGTTGGTGGAGAAGAAGACAATCCCCATCGGGGATGGAGCATATCTTTTATTTGTTAACGGATGTGTGGTCGTACTCGATCCTCAAAGAAAACAGATAGCTGCATGAGAATCTGGCCCCAATTATGGACTCGTCCCGTCCATTTACGTAGGACATTCATGGTTACGAGGTATAACATTTTGAGAAGAGCATCGTCTCGTCTGTGGGAAAGATGGCTTTTCCTTCGTTGCTTTACGAAGTTGTCGATGGTAACTTTCAATAATGTTCGTTGCATAGATCAGTTGAGTCCGTATAATTGTGTAAAAACGGAATCTCTTTTAAAAAATGAAGAGAGCCATTTCAAAAACCCTCGGTTAGAATGAAGTTTGCGGACACCATTCCTGGAGAGGAGTTTTTGTTATGGCTCAATATCAGATTACTGTAGATTCGCAACTTTTGCAGCAACTTTTTCTCGGAAATTCGAAGGATTCGGGGGTGGCCAAACTGTTGGAATCGGTATTGAATCAGGTGTTGCAGGCCCAAGCTACGGAACAACTGTCTGCGGAACCGTACGAACGTACAGATGAACGCCAAGGTTATCGGAACGGTACATATCCCCATCAACTGACAACGCGGGTGGGAACGATCACCCTTCGGGTGCCACGGATTCGAAATGGAAAGTTCTCGACAGAAATGTTTGCTCGCTATCAGCGAAGTGAACAAGCCTTGGTTTTAGCCCTCATGGAAATGGTGGTGAATGGGGTATCAACTCGAAAAGTTTCGCAAATCACGGAGGAACTGTGTGGAACCGAGTTCTCTAAGTCAACTGTTTCCGATCTGTGTAAACGCCTGGATCCGATTGTAACGGCTTGGAACAACCGAAATTTACGAGAGAGCTTCTATCCATTTCTCATTGTAGATGCCCTCGTTTTAAAGGTTCGTGAAGAGAGGCGTGTACGCTCTCGTGGCGTAATGTTGGCCTACGGGGTCAACACAGAAGGCTACCGAGAAGTCCTTGGACTGATGCTTGGAGATAGTGAATCAGAGGCCAGTTGGAGTGAGTTTTTTAGCTGGCTGAAAGATCGAGGCTTGCGCGGCGTAGAACTCATTGTGTCCGATCAACATGGCGGGCTCGTACGAGCCATTCGAACCCATTTTCAAGGGGTGACGTGGCAACGGTGTCAGACTCATTTTATGCGAAATATCCTCGTTGCCACGCCCAAGCAACTGCAGGAGGAATTGTATCCCCGTGTTCGTGCGATTTTGGATGCTCCTGATCTAGAGACGGCACGGTTATTGTTGCAACAAACGGTGGAAACGTATGAGGCCAAAGCTACAAAGGCAATTTCGTTTTTGGAGAATGGTTTTGATGATGCCACAGCCGTTCTTCTGCTCCCCGAAAAGTACCGTAAACGTCTTCGGACAACAAATGGCATGGAGCGACTCAACGAAGAAATTCGCCGACGAGAACGTGTCATTCGCATTTTTCCTAACCGTGAATCGGTTATTCGCCTGATCGGAGCTTTGCTTATAGAGATAGACGAAAAATGGGCAAGTGGCAAAAAGTATCTCGATATGGCAGAGTATTTGGAATGGCGAGAAACTCAGGCAACAAAAGCGGTGTCTAAAGTGACGCGCATTGGCTAAGTTATTTCTCTAATCGAGGGGAATTTACACACAAAGATGGACTTGATCCATAGATCAGCTTTCGAATCTCTGGAGGATATTTAAAAAAGGTCGCAATCTTATCCCAGTTGGTGCGCAAGGAGCTTACCATCAAGGGGGATTTACTGCCCCAGGTTTGTTCAAACTGATCGAGTTCTTCGAGTACAGCTTGCTCCGTCGTCCTGTTTTACTTTAAAGTGGATCGCGTCTAAGAAGCATAAACCGATTGCAAAGGGCGATTTTGCCACTCTTTAATCAGGGGAACGATTTTGTTCGTGACATTTGAAATGAGTGTTGGTGAGACTTCGATCCGTAAAGCTGCTGCAGATGGTCTTGAATATCACGTGTGGATACGCCTTTTGCATACATTGCGAGGATTTGATCTTCGATCCCTGTTACATTGGACCGGTGTTTCTTTAAAATGGCAGGTTCAAATTCTCCCTCACGATCACGTGGGACTTGACTGTCCACCTCGCCATACTCGGAACGGACAGTTTTTTACTGTATCCATTACGGCTATTGGTTGTTTGCTTGTTTTTCATGCCATGCTTTGCGTATCCAAGAGAGGACTCCATCTCAGCTTCGAGCATTTCTTGGATCGTTTCAGCAAACAAAATCTTTTAGAGCTGACTGTACGTCGTTCACAGACTTCATATTTTTCTCTTTGATCCACTGCTTGATCTGCTCTTTTGACATTATAAAAATCTCCCAACCTTTCTGATACTAATTGCAGTTTAGAGGTTGAGAGTCTACACAGAATATTTTAAAGACTCCACCTGGGATAAGATTGCCAACTTCTGTACATATCCTCCTAAGACTCAAAAGCAAATCTAGGGACAGCTCTCCCCTCCCTAATCGCAACTTTCTATCATTCCTCAAGTTTCCCTGCTAATTAATAGCATTTAACAATCCATTTAATAGCAAACATTTAATTCTATATATAATAGTGATACACTATTACTTAGGTTATCATTTATGCAGAAAAGGTGTGTGAATAGGTCGCACCCTGGCTTGCTATGGAGCCTAAGCAGTAGGCCTACATCTTTTCTTCAAATATTAGCGAGGTAGGACGGTAAACATGAGCGACAGACAAACCAAAACAGACGTTATCTTAATTGGTGCCGGAATCATGAGTGCAACGTTGGGAACACTGCTGAAAGAATTGATACCGGATTGGAACATTACAGTGTTTGAAAAGCTTGCAAGCCCAGGAGAGGAAAGCTCTAA
This sequence comes from Brevibacillus borstelensis, assembly GCF_003710865.1. GTDB lineage: Bacteria > Bacillota > Bacilli > Brevibacillales > Brevibacillaceae > Brevibacillus > Brevibacillus borstelensis. Next base: position 5,031 of record NZ_RHHO01000089.1, read on the forward strand.
CGAATGGAATAATGCAGGAACGGGGCATTCAGCACTGTGCGAGCTTAACTACACCGTCGAGAAACCGGACGGATCCATTGATATCAGCAAAGCTGTAAAAATTAATGAACAGTTTCAGGTTTCAAGACAATTCTGGTCTTATCTTGTAAACAGCAATCTGATCCGCAATCCGCAGGACTTTATCAGGCCGTTGCCTCATTTGAGCCTGGTGCAAGGTGAAAAGAATGTATCGTTTCTCAAAAAACGTTTTGAAGCGCTGTCAAACAATCCCCTGTTCAAAGGGATGGAATACTCCGAAGACCCTCGAAAACTGATGGAATGGATTCCGCTAATTATGAATGGGCGGGTATCGAATGAACCGATTGCGGCAACAAAAATCGACTCTGGAACAGATGTCAACTTCGGTGCTTTGACACGGATGTTGTTTGACCATCTGAAAAGGAAAGACGTCGATATCCACTTCAAGCATAATGTTGATGATATTAAACGCAACCGCGACGGCCTGTGGGAATTGAAAGTGCGAAATCTCGACAGCGGCACCGTTGAACGCCATACGGCCAAATTTGTGTTTATTGGCGGCGGTGGAGGAAGCCTGCCTTTGCTGCAAAAATCCGGTATTCCTGAAGGGAAACATATCGGAGGCTTCCCGGTAAGCGGTCTGTTCATGGTTTGCAAGAATCCGGATGTGATCGAGCAGCATCATGCCAAGGTATACGGGAAAGCCAAGGTTGGCGCGCCGCCAATGTCTGTTCCGCATCTGGACACAAGATATATCGACAATAAAAAATCGCTGCTCTTTGGGCCGTTTGCCGGTTTCTCGCCGAAGTTCCTAAAAACCGGTTCGATGTTTGATTTGCTCGGTTCCGTAAAACCGGATAACGTCCTGACGATGCTGGCAGCAGGGGCAAAAAACGTTCCCTTGACCAAATACCTGATCCAGCAAGTGATGCTGTCCAAGGAACAACGCATGGAAGAGCTGCGCGAGTTTATCCCGAACGCGAAAAGCGAGGATTGGGATATTGTCGTAGCGGGCCAACGTGTGCAGGTGATCAAAGATACGCCTACTGGCGGCAAAGGAACGCTGCAATTCGGTACGGAAGTAATCTGTGCAGCGGATGGCTCGATCGCCGCATTGCTCGGCGCTTCTCCGGGGGCTTCTACCGCTGTTTCCGTCATGCTGGACCTGATGAAAAGATGCTTCCCGCAGCATATCAATGAGTGGGAACCGAAAATAAAAGAAATGATTCCTTCTTATGGTATATCCTTATTGGAGCACCCGGAACTTATCCGTGAAATTGATTTTTCCACAGCGCAGACGCTTGGTCTGCACAGTGAACTGGCTCTCGTCTAGCAGACGGTCGAAAAATAGAAGGAAAGAAACGGCCTTTGTCCCGAATTGCATGGGGTGAAAGGCCGTTTCGTTTTGCCTGCAGTTTTCGGCAACAGGTTGAAGGGTGGCAACGGGGGTGAAGGGGTTTTGAACAGTCCCCAGCTATCGTGCCCAAATGATTAATTCGCCTGGCTGACATTACCTGGAGAAGGTGCAAAGACCGGGGCTAATCTCGAAGGGTGCAGCTTGCGGTCAAGTCCAAAAAATTCGCAGAAATTCATAATCAGCGGGTTCCACTTCTCGGGATCGATGTAGTTCTGCTCGCCAGTCATCAGGATTCGTTCATCGATATGAACGCGGATGATTTTGACCTCAATCGCTTTTAGCGTACTGGGCATCCCGAAGTCATGGACCTGTTCTACTACAGCCTCCAATTGCACCGGGCACTCAGCCACGCGCGGCGGCCGGACGAGGTCCGAAGCTTGCGGCGTGAGCTGGGCCGCTTCGAATTTGTCCGGTTCAAATCGGTATCCCACTTGAGCCTTGCGCTCGGGTACAGGATTTCGACCGGTTAGCAGGGCCAGACGGTCTACAGCACGAACGAGCTCGGACGAGGGCAGATTCAGCACACATTCGCGCTCGCGCAACAAATTCGCAACGGTTTGGGATGAACTGCTCATTCCGAGCATGCACGATTGATTCAGCCACCACGCTGAAGACATAGGGGCAAGATTGGCGGATTGGTCCTCATTTACTGTGCTGATGAGTACAACCGGGGTTCCGAAATAAAGAATTTTTGGCTCAACGACTTTGTGCATCATCGTTCTCCTCCCGCTATGAAATGAATCACCAAGTTTTCGATGTCTCCGATCAAGAGACCTATCCCCAATTATAAACACTGCCTATTTCGTTATTTTGCTGTTTCATTTCGATGGAACGCTGCACGACTTCACGTGTTGTCGCAGGGGGAGGAGGGACTGAAAAAGCGCCCGCGAGAAGCCTACTCTCCATTCACCCAAACTTCCTCCGAATCCCGCCGAGAAAAGCCTGAACCGCCGGAGCCAAATAACGATTCCGCATAAACATCAAATAAACGGTCCTCTCCAATGCCGGGGAATCAATCGCCTTCCACACGATAGACGGGTCCGTCGATTCAGCCAAATAATTTTCGGGAATAATCGTGACGCCCAAATTTTCCCTCACCAAGGTCAAGGCAGTCTCAAACCGTTCAATTTCAAACTTAATGTTCGGCGTCACCTGTTCAATGGAAAAGGCTGTTACAATATCCTCCCTCGTCTGAAAACCTTCCGTGCTAATGATAAAGGGCTCACTTTCCAGCTCGTGCAAAGAAACCGTTTCTTTATGCGCCAAAGGATGATCCTTGTGCAGCACGAGCACCAATCGTTCATCGTACAACGGGATCGATTCGATATCCTCCTCATGTACATACTGGTTCGTAATGAGCAGGTGCGTATGATACTTCCGCAGCGACTCCTTCACAGCCTTTCCGCCAAGCACTTCGATCAGCTTGATGTTGATGGAAGGATAACGCCCTTGATACTCACGGATCACTTTCGGAATCCAATGCTTCACCGACTCGATGATGCCGACAATCAGCTCGCCGCTGCCGGTGAGCTTTACTTCTTCCATTTCCTTTTTCAACATATCCATTTGGGAAAGCAGCGAAATCGCTTTTTTATAGAAAATCTTCCCAGCGTCCGTCAGCTCCATTTTTCTCGTGTTTCTTTCAAGCAGGGGAGAGCCGACCTCTTGCTCCAGATTTTTGATGGCGTTGCTCAGCGAAGGCTGTGAGATATGCAGCTTTTGCGCGGCTTTGGAGTAGCTCAGTTGATCGGAGACGGTTACGAAATAATACAATTGTTTGATATCCACAATAATTTCCACCTCTATTTATAGCTTGAAACTATAAAATTATTTAAATTATATATTAGAAATAATAAGTATGTCATTATATAATCAAAAAAACACATATACTTAAAAGGTTCAGAAAGGATGAAAAGATTGCCTACGAAAGTTTCAGCTGATGTATGGACCGGCCGGACTGATCATACGGAAAGAAGAAGCAGTTTTCGCTACCACCAGGTTGTGGAATTGGTGGATCTGGATCAATGGCTGCCTTCCGCGGACAACACATGTGCGATGATTGGGTTTGAATGTGAGGAAGGAGTTCGGCGCAATCAAGGACGAGTAGGCGCAGCCAAAGCTCCGAACGCAATTCGGCAAGCGCTTGCAAGCCTTCCCTGGAAGCTGCAGGAAGGCAACCGCATCGTCGATGTCGGTAATATTCGCTGTGAAAATGAAAAGCTCGAAGAAGCCCAGGAGGAATTGGGCCAGGCAGTCTCCGATATTTTGTCCAAGTCGGCGGTGCCGATTATTTTAGGCGGCGGACATGAAACGCTGTATGGCCATTATTTGGGCGTCCGCAAACACACCGGAAAAGAAGCTTCGCTCGGAATCATTAATATCGATGCTCATTTCGATTTGCGCTCCTATGAAAGCCAGCCTTCCTCCGGGACGATGTTCCGACAAATCCTGGAGCATGACAAAAACAGCCGATATTTTGTCCTCGGGATCCAGCGTTTCGGCAATACGCAGGAGCTGTTTGACAAGGCGGACGAACTCGGTGTCCGGTACGTGTATGAAGAAGACATGACCGCTGAACAGATGGACGACATTATCTCCGAGCTAAAAGAATTCATCGAAAAACACGATCATGTCATGCTCACGCTTTGTACCGATGTGTTAAATGCGGCGTTTGCGCCGGGAGTGAGCGCTCCGTCGCCTTTCGGATTGACGCCAATGGTTGTCCGCAGCTTGATCCGCACCGTTGCCACTCATAAGAAAACGCTTTCTTTTGACATTTGCGAAGTGAATCCGGTTTTGGATGAAAACGGCAGAACGGTAAAATTAGGTGCTTATCTGACAAACGAAGCCATCATGGGATTCTTAGGGGGACACAACGATGACGTTGGCACTTAATCAAGTCAACACGATTTTTCTCGCAGTAGCTCTGCTCGTATTGGGAACCTTCCTCGTAAAAAAGGCCGGATTCCTGCAAAAGTTCTGTATTCCCGCACCCGTCGTCGGAGGGCTGTTGTTTGCGATCATCGCAACGGCCTTGAAGGCGACAGGCGTTTTGGAAATTACCTTGGATACTTCCCTGCAAAGCCTGTTCATGCTCACGTTCTTCACGACAGTAGGACTGGGAGCGAGCTTCAAGCTCATCAGACTGGGCGGCAAGCTGCTCGTCATTTACTGGATTGCATGCGGATTCCTCGCTTTGATGCAAAACGTGATTGGCGTCTCCCTGGCTTCGCTGTTCGGCATTCATCCGCTGATCGGGATGATGGCAGGCGCGGTTTCCATGGAAGGCGGACACGGAGCGGCAGGTGCCTTTGGACAAACCCTCGAAGACATGGGGATCCAATCCGCACTGGCCATCGGGATTGCGGCAGCTACCTTTGGACTTGTAGCCGGAGGATTGGTAGGCGGACCGACTGTCAAGTACCTGGTCTCCAAATACAATCTGAAACCGACCGAAACAGAAGAAGGAACGGCGGAGGTAGAAGAAAAAGTCGAACCGATTACGACAAACGTCTTCTTCATTCAGGTACTGCTCATCACGTTCTGTATGGCATTGGGAACGTATTTGGGCGAGCTGTTCTCAACGGCAACCGGTTTTGTTCTTCCCGGTTATGTAGGAGCGATGTTTGTGGCGGTTATCGTGCGCAACATCGTTGACAAATTCAAACCGGCAGCTATCGACATGAAAAGCATCAATCTGATTGGCGACGTGACGCTTGGCATCTTCCTGTCTATGGCACTTATGAGTATCAAATTGTGGGAAGTGGCCAGCCTTGCGCTGCCAATGCTGGTGATCGTGCTGGTGCAAGTTGTCTTTATCGTCCTGTTCGGTGCCTTCGTTTTGTTCCGGCTGCTTGGCAAAGACTATGACGCCGCGGTAATGGTCGCAGGGTTCACAGGACATGGACTTGGAGCTACACCGAATGCGATGGCGAATATGGCCGCGGTGACCGAGCGCTTTGGGCCTTCGCGAAAAGCTTATCTGGTCGTCCCGATTGTGGGTGCCTTTCTGATCGATGTGTTCGGCATGCCGATCATTATTACGACGATCAATTTGTTCAAGTAAATTGCACGGTAAAGTCCTTCCACGCTGGAATTGTCCGGCTGGAAGGATTTTTTTGCTTGCAGCAATGCTTTGGAGAGCGGGGAGAGCCTTCTTTTGGGCCTTCCAACGTTGTATGTCCTTTTATAACCTGGATGGGGCAAGGATTTCGTTTTGAGAAAACAAGCTTGAAAGGAAAATGGAATTCGGCAAGAATGAAATACAGATAATACCATAGGAAGGGAATTTCGAGCTGCGCGCGGTTGTGCCAGCAGCAAACAAAGGCAAATGTTATAGGACGTGACACAGATGATTGAAGTAGCCGCGGCAATTATAGGAAATGAACAAGGACAGATATTGATTGCAAAGCGCAAAAAGGGAAAGTCTCAGGAAGGAATGTGGGAATTTCCCGGCGGCAAAATCGAGGAGGGCGAAAGCGTTGAGGCTTGCCTGAAAAGGGAATTGCTGGAGGAAATGAAGATCGAAATCGATCCGTACGAGCCCTTTGCCGTGAATGACCATCGATACGGCTCCACACATATTCGTTTGATAGCATACAAGGCGCTATACGTTGGCGGTGAAATCGTTCTGACAGATCATGATGAGTTTCGCTGGGTGCATCCCAGTGAACTTCATGAGTATCCGTTTGCGCCGGCAGATCTGAAGTTTGTGCAAATGCTGCAGGAGACCGTATAATCGCTTGAAGGCCAAAATCCCTGGCTTGTTTTTTTTACTAAAGAAAAAACGCCTCCAAAACAGGCGTTTAATTAAGGAAAGCTATGCTACTTGGTCAGCCACTCTTTTACGGACAAGGTAGAAGAACCCGATTTGATCAAGGGATCGGCGTTCCCGATGGCAATGGCTTCTTCCAGCGATTCCGCCTTGATGAGGTATGCTCCGCCTGAAACATCGCTAAAAGGTCCGTATAGCTCCAGGCGGTTGTTTTGCTTTAATTGTTCCAAATGTTCGTAATGTCCCGGAATGTCGGCTGAATTGAAGCTTTCGGTTCGATTCGTTATGAGCAAATATCGGTTCATGGTTTCTCCTTGTGAAACAGTTTTTAGCGTTATTGTAACACAAGTTTCTCCAGTTTTTGCTGGAGAGCTTGAGACAATGGTTATATATTCCAATCGCCAAGCATGATGCACCTTGTAAAAAAACCGGTTCGTTAACATGTCATTGAGGTTCAGGAATCTATTGAATGTGGTAGAGTCTATCAGTCTGTTTTATTGGCTTTTCCCACTCGGATGGTATCGAGGATGGCATACTGCTGCCGTGAATCTCGGGATGACGAGACACATCCGGCACCGGTGCGGTCTATGGACAGCTTGCAGGAGCATACGATGGAATGTCAGGAGCCGCCAAGGATGCTCCAAAAAATGGTTAAATAAGGAAATCATATCGATACTTAAGTATGGTGGTTTGAACATTGAAAATACAATACGTTCAAAAAGAAGTGTTCCTCGGCAATCAAAAGTACTTTTGTCTCACAGTTGATACGGTCAATCTGTATTCATGCGAGTTCGACAAGAATATGTACATGATTTTCGGGGATCAGCGGGCATTGCAGGAGCTTGCTTGCATTTTTCTTCTCGCCAGTCAGAATAGAGACAAAATCATTTATTTGCGCCATACGGATAAGTTTCTGCCCGAAGATTTGCATTCGTTTTCTACAAGCGACAGAAATGATGAATTGGTTTTGCTGCACCATTCTTTGCAGGCGAACACCGGACTCTGGAAGGACCTGAGGGAGCGGTTTCGCACCCAAAAAGGGAACAAGAAAAGCTATACCTGCAACCCGAGAAGGTTTGCCGATCTCGGTCATGACGATTATCAAAAGTTTGCCTTCGCAGAAAACAAAGACAAGATATTGGTCAAAAGCAAATATGAAACGCTGTTTTTGATTGGCAGCAAAAGCGTATTTGAAGTGGCTTCCGGCTTGTTTGAGCCGCTTTCCAGAGCTGGTGCAGGAGAATATCGAAGAAATGGCGGACACGCTCATGTGCATCTCGACATTTTTACGGGAAAGCACCAGGGGTTATGCGTCGATTACTACGACAAGGCATTATGGAACAAAAAATAATGGATTCAGGGAAAGGTAGGAAACCGCACAAATGTCAAATCTGTTGAACGAATTAGCCAATGCCGAAAGCAAAACGCTGCGCCCAGAGATTCTCGAACAGCTTAAAGTGATTTCCGGCAAGATTGTCGCCTGTGACCCTCTTATTTCCCGGCATACCCCATTTGAGAGGACTATTCAGCCAGGTGCGTACCCAGTCATTGCCTGGTGGCACGTGGAAGAAAACTGCATCGCAGGAGCTGAACTGAAGCTTTCCGAGTCCCGGCCGGTTCGTTGGGAAATGGCTACAGTGCCTGGGCAGAATGTAGAAGAACTGGAAGAGGGGTATATATTCGGCTACCCGGTTGATACGGGCCTCGGATGTTTTGCTGATTTAAAAGCGATCGAGAAAATGGACGAGCTGGAGGAAAAGCTGCAAAGCGAACGCGGCGAGGATTTTATCAGCTTATACGACGACCTGATCGATGACTTGATGACCGAGCATGACGATGAATGGTGCAATGCGGTTACAGACGAGGATGCGGGACTCAATGTAATTATTTTTCGCTCAGGATACGGAGACGGCTTTTACGCTACTTATTGGGGGATTGACGAAAGCGGAAAAATTGTTTCGCTCGTAACCGATTTCCAGGTCATCTAACAAGCGATTGAAATAGAGAACAAGCTCGCTTGGCTCAAACAAAATGGCTACCAAACATTGTTCCTCCATTAGTAACAGCGACAAACGACATGAGCAGTCGCGTGATGAAAGGAGAGTCTTCGACAGAAAGCAAAGAAAGGAGCAAGTCTATGAATTTTCAACTGAAAGAAGCCATTGAAATTCTTGAGCGAACGCCACAGGCTTTGGAGCATTTCTTGTCCGGTGTATCCAATGGATGGCTGCAATGCAATGAAGGCGAAGGAACCTGGAACGTCTCCGAAGTGATTGAGCATCTGATAGAAGGAGAAAAACACAATTGGATACCGAGACTGGAATTTATGCTTCAGGAAGGAGAGGGGAAACCGTTTCCCCCGTTTGACCGTTATTCGCACTTGAATGAAAAGCTTGAACGATCGATTGAACAAAAGCTGCTGGAATTTACAATGATCCGAATGCAAAATATCGCCAAACTAAAGGAGCTTGTTGAACCGGAAGCGCATCTTGAGGTGACTGGCTCTCACCCTGCATTCGGTACAGTGAAGGTCCGAGAACTGCTGTCTACGTGGGTTGTTCACGATTTGACACATATAGCGCAAATCGTACGGGTAATGGCTGAAAGGTACAGAACGGACGTGGGGCCTTGGAAAGAGTATTTGGGCATATTGAAATAGCGAATTGCCTGTAAACGTGTAAGGACTGGAAAAAGGTCGTTCCATCAGAGAAAATTAACTTTCGATAGCAGACATCCTTTTGAAGCTGGTGTAAGCTAGGCTTGCCCGTTGTAAAGTCTTCTTTTCCGTTGATGGAACGCCGTGTGCGATGAAAGTCGCCCGCACGGTGTAGGCTCGAACGAAGCTCCTCGCAAGAAGAAGGAGATAAGTCGAGAATAGCGAAGAACCAGCGCCCATTTCAAATTTGCATGTCTTTGGCGTAACAAAACGCGCAGACGGTTCCGTAGTTGTCTTTTTAACCTTTGCGGAGCCTGCCGGTGCTGCCTCGGTTGCCTTTCAGTACTCTACAGACCAGGATACATGGGTAGATGCAGAGCCAGACAGACCTGTTACGTCCACAACAAGCTACCTGAACATCCGGCTGCCCGATCGTGCTTCCGGTTTGTATTATTTCCGGATGATCGTCGAAGAGGGCAAGCGTGCTGGAGTATCCAATGTGGCAAGTGGAAATATTTAGCAAAATGAGGGGGCAGCCATCAACGGCCCTCGGGGTAGCCCGGGGGTTTTTTCGTATTTCTCGAAGAAGATAAAAAAGGAAATTTTATATTTATTGAAACATTTTTTGCCAATTAATCGTAACTATAAGTAGAGATACCCAAAAACTGGAGAAAGCGAGGGAGAGAGAATGAGAGAGCTTCATGCCGATGTTGTGATTATTGGCGGGGGAACAGGCGGATGTGCAGCAGCTCTGGCCGCAGCCAAATCAGGAAAATCAGTCATTATGACGGAGGAAACGGAATGGATTGGCGGCCAATTTACCAGTCAAGCAGTGCCGCCGGATGAGCATCCCTGGATTGAACAGTTTGGCTGTACGCGCAGCTATCGCACATTCCGCAACAGTGTCCGCGATTATTACCGCAATCACTATCCGATGACGGCCGAGGCGAGAGCAATTCCCAATCTGAATCCCGGCAATGGCTCCGTCAGCCGTCTCTGCCACGAGCCGCGGGTCGCTCTGGCTGTTTTTTATCAGATGCTCGCTCCGTATATAAACAGCGGGAGATTGACTGTTCTGACCAACCACAAGCTTCATTCCGTCTGTGTGGACGGCGATGAGGTGTTGTCCATCGTTGTAGAAGATACAAGGCATCATGAGCAGATCGAACTCGCGGCTCCCTATTTCCTGGACGCTACCGAATGCGGCGACGTGCTTCCTCTGGCAGGCGTGGAATATGTGCTCGGAGCAGAATCGGTGGAGGAGACAGGCGAGCCAAACGCCGTCGTCGGTCCGCCGCAGCCAAACGATATTCAGGCATTTACGTACTGCTTCGCCATGGATTATCTGGAGGGTGAAGACCATACGATTGAAAGGCCGGAAACCTACGGCTTCTGGAGAAGCTACAAACCGGATTTCTGGCCGGACAAGCTGCTTAGCTGGACAGGCTCCAATCCGCGAGACACCACGCAAGCTGTACGATATGAGCTGTTTCCGGGAACCGAGTATTTTCCGTTATTCACGTATCGCCGGGTAGCAGACCCCAAAAATTTCCGGGACGGCTTGTACAAAAGCGGGGTTTCCCTCGTCAACTGGCCGCAAAATGACTACTGGCTGGGCTCTATCATTGATGTACCGGAAGAAGAGCGGCAGCGCCACCTTTACATGGCTAAGCAACTGAGCATGTCGCTTCTGTACTGGATGCAGACGGAGGCTCCTCGCCCGGATGGAGGACAAGGATACCCCGGGCTGCGTCTCCGCAAGGATGTCGTCGGAACAGAGGACGGGCTTGCCATGTACCCGTATATTCGCGAATCCCGGCGGATCAAGGCTGAATTCACTGTACTTGAGCAGCATGTCAGCGCGGCATGCCGTCAAACGGGGAAGGCGGAACCATTCCATGATTCCGTCGGTGTGGGGAGCTATCGCATCGATTTGCATCCGAGTACCGCAAACCGCAATTACGTCGATGTCTCCACCTATCCATTCCAAATTCCGCTGGGCAGCCTCATCCCGGTGCGCGTGAACAACCTTTTGCCTGCAGCGAAGAACCTCGGCGTCACCCACATCACCAATGGCTGCTTCCGGCTTCATCCGGTGGAGTGGAACGTCGGCGAGGCTGCCGGATATTTGGCGGCATACTGCCTCGAATACGGCCTGACCCCTCGTGCTGTCCGCAATACGCCTGCGGAGCTGCAAAAGTTCCAGGCATTCTTGTATTCGGAAGGTGTGGAGTACTTCTGGCCGACGATGTACGCGGTGTAGACGAGGATCAGCGAGTGGTTCAGCGGTAAACGAACTGGCAACGCAAATAATCCCGATCAAGTCTTCCGAGTCCGGTATTGCGCCGGACTCGTTTTTTCATTAATAGGGAACCGGAAGGATAAAAGATAGAAGTATGAGAAACAGCCAGATGGCCTCTAGTGCCTCGGATTTTGAAACGGCTTGAAACGGTGGGACTCATTGGTCTTTTTCTGCAATGGGGGATAGAGGGAAGTGCAGTCGGATTAGAGTAGGTGCTTCAGTATTTTAATAGGAGAGGGGGAGCCGTACAAATAGCCTTACCTGTCCTTGCCATCCGTGAACATTCTTACGAGCTGCACAGATGCAATTAACGATAAAATCCAGGCAATGGCCGCCAGTCCGCTGTCCAACGAATGGCCTGTTGTAGCACTTGCCAGCGAATAGATCGCAACGGTCCCAAAAAGAACCATCAGCATTTTTAAAATTTGCATGAATCCTCCTATTTTTGCGGGAATCAGGTACGAATCATCCTGTTTGGATTAGATAGGGAAGCGACCCCGTTTAGCAGACCGCGATGTATTTACTTGCGTTAACTCACTGTTTTTTTATTATTTTACAAAAAAGGAAAGAAAGATACAAACTGGACCTAAGAAAAAAGCTGACACTTTCGAGAGTGTCAGCTTCCGTCTGGCGGTGACATGGGCAGTCTGGCCGTCCCCAAAGCCTAGCGAACTCGTATAGCTTATTTGCCGTCAATGATGGGAACAAGCCCATCCATCTTGATTTCCTGAAAGTCGATTCTCTCCGTGTCGACCTGGTAAGCATCCTTTTTCGGAACAGAATATGTGCGAATGAAGGAGCCGTTTTGAAAAATTTCATTGTCGTAATTCAAGCCGTCTACTTTCAATACGGTTTCTTCCGACAATGCCTCTCCTGGCAGCAGCACATGCAGCTTTTGATCTTTGTAGTAAGCCTGGAGGATTCGGCCGGTCTTGTTTCCAAACGGCGCTTCCAGCGGGAATTGCCCGCTTCGCTCCAGCGTAAAATGGCCTGTTTTCATTGTTGAAACGGTTGCACCATCAAACTTCAGAGACAGCTTTTGCGGAACATCGCCATAGTACAGGGAAGGAATCATATCCAGATAGAAGGAGTCAGCCATATGTCTATACCCCTGAATGGGGTTGCCGTCAGTTGCCGGCTTGTACTCCCTTCCCTGGTCATCCACCAGACGGGGATTGATCAAGCTTTGGAGTTCAAAGCCTTCCTTCGTTTTTGCCTGCAGATGTACCCGCGTAAGGGTCGGCGTCATTTCTATTTCTTCCATGGCGAGTTCGCGAAGCAGGTCCTGTTTCCCGAGCTGGGGCTGGTTGTTCGTAGCTGTCGGCTGAATGCTTTTCTTTGCCGAGACGACTTCCTCCGGCAAGGGCAGGGGGACTTCCACGAGGACCTCTTCGCCATTGTGGGATTGTTTCACGAGCTGGATGGGCAGAACCGGGTTTGGCTGTTTCAAAAGCGCATCCATGTCGTCGTCATCCATCATGTATCTCGACTTGAAAATAAGATAGTGGGTACCGTCGATTTGCTTCCATTCGTAGGACGTGCCACCTGTTTTCCCGATTTTTCCAATAGCGGTAGTCAGTTTTGCAAAAACGAAATCCGCTTTTTTCTCTTCATCATTTTCGCTTGCGACGTCGTCGATGATTTTCCCCGAGATCAGCATCGTGAAAATGACCCTGCGGTGGTCGATCATCGCTTCCTTGACCTCAACGGTATAACCGTTTTGCTCTTTTTTTACCGAATGCAAAATGGGGTAGCCGTTTCTAAGGGCATTGGCAAAACCTTCGTCAGGGGCCAGCCATTCGAATTTCGCCGTTGACTGGATCGCGTTGTTTTTTACGAATAGGCCTCCAAGGCCCAGTGGATTCCACACGGCTACTACCAGCGCACAGGAAACGGCGGCTCCGGTCATCCAAGCAGCTGTTTTCCACCGGAACTGCCGGTTTCGCTTTTCCACTTTATCCATCACTTTGGCTTCCAGCTCGGACAGGCGGAACGGATATTTTTGACGAAGCTCCTGCTTGGCTGATTCGGCAAATTCTCTCCATACACGATCTTCCTTCATCTTCCGGCCTCCTCGGACATGATCTTTCTCAACTGCTTTCGCGCCCGGCTCAATCTGGTCCGGACAACCTCCTGCGACACGCCCAGGATGTGGGCAATCTCCTTGATCGTCAAATCCTCGTAGTAGTGCAAGATGACGACCTGCCGATACTTGGGGGCAAGAGACATGACCACTTGAAAAATGTCTTCCCGATGCAGCCTGTTTTCCACTTCCTCCTCGACGCTGTCTTTGGCGTCCTGATCCAGCATGCTGCCCAGACGCTCATCCACCACCGTCCAAATATGGCGGAATGACCAGGAGCGAAAGTGCTTTTTCGCTTCATTCATGGCAATCTTGAACAGCCAGTGCTTGATGTCGCCTTCGCCGCGAAAGGAATCCAGTGCGCGATACGCTTTGATAAATACTTCCTGTGTGATGTCCTCCGCAACCGCGTGGTTTTTGACCGTCAGGCAGAGCAGATGGTACACCTTTTCCCCGTATTGCTGCATCAGCCATCTGAGGGTCGCTTCCCGGCTTCTCGTGAGCGTGATCGGCAGGGCTTCCAAGTCGTTCAATTGTTTCACCTCATTTATTGTTCCTACCAAGATTGATCCGGCTGAAGCAGAAAGTGTGACAAGAAACTTCATTTTTATCAGGGAACGAAGCCGGGATCGTTTGTCTCCATTTTTTTATTGATTTCCGTTCAACATTTCCGTTTCATTTTACAGACAAAAAATGTCGCACGGTGAAGGAGAATGTAGATGAATCTAGAAAATCTAATGATTAGGATAGATTTTCCAATGCCGAATACTCGAACAGAGGGGAACGAGATTGTTGCATGCACGATTAAAAGTCGCTTTGATCGCCAGTTGTTTTTTGTTTTTGCTGCTGCCGCCATCTTGGGTGCGGGCGGCTACCCATATCGAGGTAGCTGTTGATCAGCTGAATATTCGCAGTTCTCCGGGTACAACCTCCCAAATCGTCGGAACCATCACCAAAGCTACACGGCTGCCGATCATCAAGCAGCAGAAAGACTGGACACAGGTGAAGCTCACGGATGGGAAGACAGGCTGGGTCATCAATAAATACGTCAAAATGATTGAAATTCAGCAACCGAAATATGTTAAGAGCAATGTAGACATGCTGAATGTTCGGGCCGAACCGAATGCGACGGCACAAATTTTGCAAATCATCGACAAAACCGGCGTCTATTTGCAAACCAAAAAGCAGGGAGATTGGGCACAGATCAAGCTGTCTGACAAAGTGAGCGGCTGGGTCAATGCACGTTTTCTAACGGAAACGTCTGCTCCTGCCCCCAAACCGGCACCTGCTCCTGCGCAGCCGCCTGCGACCACGCAACCACCGGCTTTATCGCAGAATCCTGCGACCACGCAACCGCCAGTTTTTTCGCAGAATCCAGCAGCACCGCCAGTGCCAACGCCAATCCCGGCGACGACGCAGCCGCCATTGACGACACAGACTCCTGGTCCGTGGGAAGCACCTGTACCGTCAACAACACCTGCTGTCCCGGCTGCTCCGCCATCCTCATTTACGCCAAGCAATGGACAAGCCTCCGGCACGATTATGCTGTCGGAAGGCTATGTAATATTTAGCGCGCCGGATTTTCTAAGTCCCGTGATCGGCCAGCTAAATGCCGGCACGGCCATCAACCATTACGGATATGCGGATGGCTGGTACAAGATCAGCTTCAACGGCGTCTATGCCTATATTTTCAATCCTGTTGCAGGAGGGCAGCCTGGACAGGGACAGCCGGTCAGCACTCCAGGGGCCGGGGTAAGCACTCCGAATCCGGCGGGACAAGCTCAGGCATCGATTCGCGTAAAAAATCCCGACACGAATTTACGGTCTGGCCCCGGAACCGAGTACGCCGTCATTGGAACCGTTCAGCCCGGTGAAGTATACCCAATCGTGCAGACAGCAGGAGACTGGTATGTGATCCGTCGCGGCGACAATACGACCGCCTATATCGCAGGTTGGGTCGTTGATCGCATTCAGCCGGGAGGCCAGCCGGCGAATGGAACGAACGGCCTTGGCGTCGGATACAACCACGGCATGGTCGGAAATGAGACCGTCTACATCTACCACACACATAACCGCGAGTCGTGGCGAAATGTGGCCAGAAATACACAGGGCAGCTCAGTGGATGACCCCGAGATCAATATTACACTGGTCGGAAAAAGGCTCGGTGAGCTGCTGCAAACAAGAGGCATCCCCACGATGGTGAACCGGGACGACTTTGCGCAAAAGCTCGCGGAGCAAAAGAAAAGCTATTCGCTTTCCTATTCGGAATCGTACAAAGCTGTAAGCGCAGCTGCTGCGACAAGTCCGTACCTGAAATACATTTTCGATATTCACCGCGACAGCGACGAGCCTCGCAGCAAGGTTGCCATTACGTTGAATGGCAAGACGTATTCGCGCATCTTGTTTGTGATCGGGACGGCCAATCCGAACTATTTGGAAAACAAGAAGCTGGCGGAACATCTGCATGCCCGTCTGGAAGCCTCGTATCCCGGCTTGTCGCGGGGAGTTATTCTGAAAGGTTCAAACCAGGGGAATGGCGAGTACAATCAGTCCATTTCCGGGGGAAGCCTGCTTTTGGAATTTGGCGGAACGAACAACACATTGGAGGAGTGTTACAATACGGCAGAAGCGTTTGCCGATGTGTTTTTCAATTACATGCTGGAATCCCAAATCGCTTACCACTAAAAGCACGATTCTTTTCGCAGCATCTGCGGAGAGAATCGTGCTTCTTTTTGCAAGCTGTGAAAATCGTTTGGTCATAAAGGTCAGGGTGTTTACAATCTGCCTGCAGCCAAGCGGCTCTGAGGGTTGCTTGTCGGTCCAGGTGGGTACGGCTATCAGGAGGGTTAAACAACGGCAAAGGCTTCAGTCCAACTGACCGTACTCCTTTACGCGACGCAAAGTGTCTTTCGGGACGAAGAACTCGGCCTTTCCGATGATTATTGTGGAAGCCCTCGGGCCAGAATGGGAAGCCCAGACACCGACAGAGGGAACTCCCAACGGGGAAGGCGCTGCTAGGCCACGAAAGCCTTGGATATTTTTGCAGACAGGGGGGAACAATTTTAGGCAAAACGAGCTGGTGTAAAATGGAATTCAGCCGGAAATGGAGCACCTGCCATGATTTCATTTTTTTTGACTCTGACACGCATGCTGAAAGGCTTGCTGCATGCTTTCAAAGAAAAAGATTTTCAGGTTATTTTTACGCTGGTCGTCCTTTTGCTGCTGTCTGGCACTATTTTTTATCATAATGCGGAAGGGCTTTCCATTCTCGATGCTTTGTATTTTTGTGTGACAACCCTGACGACAGTGGGGCATGCCGGCTTTATTCCGCAAACGAACGAGGGAAAAATATTTACCATGATCTACATTTTTGCGGGAGCGGGACTCACCTTCAGTGTTGTCGGCCGGATCGCCATCGGAATCTACCTCTCCCAGCGAGACAGGAGCAAATAATCTGGGGCAGACGGACCTCATGGCTTTTACGATGAGGTTTTTTCTGTTTCATCTACAGGGGTTGAACGGAAAATCAATGCTCGTCCAAGAGAATTTCCCACCCCCTATTGAAAAGGGAAAAGTAATTCTTGTACACTGTATGTATCAAATTGCAACATGGAGCATGGTGATATGTTGCGCAAAAGAGGGGTTTTTCTTGACTCGTATCCTGGTAATTGCCCCGTATCCGGGGATGCGCGATGTTTTTCTCGAAGTAAAAGAGGACATGCCAAGCGGCGCTCAACTGGATGTGGAAGTAGGCGACCTGTACAAAGGCTTGGCCTTGGCGAAGAGCCTTGAAGAGAACGGATATGACGTGATCATCAGCAGGGGGGCGACCGCTCGCCTGCTCCGAAAGCACTGCAATCTGCCGGTGGTGGAAGTGAAAATATCCGGCTACGATATTCTGCGGACCTTGACGCTGGTCAAGGGCTACACTGGCAAAGTCGGCTTGATGAGCTACCTGAACACGATCCAGGGCGCCGATGCGATCGGAACGCTGCTGGATATGAACCTGACCTTTTTTCCCATTGATCAGGAGGAAGAAATCGAAAACGGCTTGAAGCTGGCTCTGGCCCAAGGCGTCCAGGTGATTATCGGCGACGTGATTTCCACCTCGATGGCAACGAGGATGGGCTTGCAGGCGATCTTGATTACCTCGGGAAAGGAATCGGTGACAGAGTCGATTTCCGAAGCAGTGCATATGGCGTATTACACCCGGCGCGAAAAAGCGGCGCGGCAGCGGATGGAGGCCGTGATTCAGCGCTTTCCGGAAGGCATCGTTGCCGCTGACAGGGAGGGACGCGTCTTCGTCTTTAACCAGCAGGCAGAGGAATTGTTCGGGATCAGATCTGAGCATGCGCTGGACAAACAGATCGAAGAGCTTCATCCGCTGTTGAATTTGGACAGCGTGTTGAAAACAGGAGAGCGGTCTGCAGAGGAAGTAGTCTCGTTAAACGGTGAAAAAGCGCTGCTCACCAAACAAGCGCTGCTGCTAGATGAGCAAGAGGACGGCGGGTTTGCGGTCATTTCATCCGCACGCCGGATACAGAAAGCGGAGTCGCAGATTCGCCAGTCCATCACGGGCTTTGAGCACCGGGCCAGCATGCATTTCAACCAGCTTGTGGCAGGTTCGGACAAAATGAAAGAGACGCTGAAAATAGCGATACAAGCAAGCCAAACCGAATTGCCCGTGGTGATTTACGGGGAACCGGGGACAGGCAAGCAAAGTCTCGCCCAGGCGATCCACAATGCGGGACGTCGAAAGGACTTTCCGTTTGTCTTCTTCAACTGCGAGGCCTATACGGAGGAGCAGCTACCTCTGGAGCTGTTCGGGAGCGAAGGAGCGCTGATCAAGCGCGGGGCGTTTGAAATGGCCCATGGCGGCACCCTGTTCATCGACGCTATCGGCAAGCTGCCGCTATCTGTGCAGGCGATGCTGTTCAATGTCCTGCAGGAAAACAAGGTGAGCCGAATCAACGGTACAACACCGATACCCGTCGATGTTCGGGTTATTTGCGCCAACGGCCGAAACTTGAAGAATTGTATCGAGGATGGCAGCTTCCGCGAAGATGTATTTCACCTGATCAACGGGTTTTCCCTCGTGATTCCGCCGTTGCGCGAGCGAAAAGAAGACATCGACGACCTGGTTCGCTGGTTCATCGCTTCTTTCAATGCCCGATCCGGGAAACAGATCGTCGGGGTGCGCCCGGAATTGCTTCATTTGTTAAAGAGGGCCGACTGGTACGGCAATATTCAGGAATTGAAATCAGCCGTTGAGAAAATGTGCCATGCTGCAACAGGTCCTTTCATCGAGCGGATGGAAGCGGAGCATATCGTAACCGAGCTAGACAAAACGGCAGACGCCCAATCGCTGGGAAGCGGGATTGACATCAGCGGAAAAACACTGGAGGAAATCGAGCGGGAAGTGATCTGGCGCGTGCTGCAGGAAGAGGGGCAGAACCAGTCGGAAGCAGCAAAACGACTGGGGATCAATCGGTCGACACTGTGGAGAAAATTAAAGCAAGCGACAAGCGAATAGACGGAAATCTTCAAAAAGCAACGAGCAGATAGCTTGTTGCTTTTTGTTATGGGGCGTGCCCAGCAAGCCGTTAATTGCTAGTTGGTGAAAGTCCAACCGAGGCAGGAGCCAAGTCA
>NZ_RHHO01000009.1 GCF_003710865.1 Brevibacillus borstelensis
GCTGGGCGCACCAAAAAAGAAGTCGTCTCATCAACGAGACGACCTCTCTTGTATGCCTTCTGTTTTCGTTACTCCAAAATATCTTTACCTACACTTTAAATCTTTGCACCAAGTCGTTTAACTCCTCCATCATCTTGGAAAGAGCTTCTGCCGACGAAGCGATTTCCTCCATGGCCGCAAGCTGCTCTTCGGTGGCGGCGGAGACATTTTGCGAACCGGAGGCGGTTTCATTGGCGATATGGGCAATCTGGCGGATTACGTCCATGACCCCGTCCATTCCGGCCTTCAGCTTTTCAGCAGAAGAAGCTACACTGTCGATCTGCTGTGCTACCTCGCCTACCGAGCCTTGAATGTGGCCAAAGGATTCCCCTGCGCCATGCACCAACTGGATTCCTTCCCGTACCTCTTGGGTGGCCGACTCCATCGATGTAACGGCCTTCGCTGTTTCTGCCTGAATAGCTGCGATCAAATCAGCGATTTGCTGTGCTGATCCGGAAGACTGTTCAGCCAGCTTCCGCACTTCGTCGGCAACAACGGCAAAGCCGCGGCCATGTTCGCCAGCACGAGCGGCCTCGATCGCAGCATTCAGAGCCAGCAAATTGGTCTGTTCGGCAATACCTGTAATCACCTCGATAATATTGCCGATCTGCGTGGAACGTTGCCCCAGACCTTCGACCACTTCGGAAAGCTCCTCTACCGTGTGATTGATAGAATTCATCTGATTAATCGCGGTCTGGATCGCCTTGTTCCCTTCAAGCGATCTCTCCGATGCCTGCTGGGATGTGTGGGTGACAGATATCGCTGCATCTGTGATCCGCTTCACTTCACCGGCCATTTCATCGACTACGCGGCTGGCGCTGTCAAGCTGATCGGCCTGCTTTTGCGAGCCAGCGGCTACCTCCTGAATGGCAACGGCTACCTGCTCGCCGGCCTGCGTGCTCTGTTCAGCCGAAGCTGACAGCTGCTCCGCGGTAGATGCTACAGACAGCGTGCTGCCCCGCACTTCCCGGATGACCTCCTGCAGGTGGCTGGTCATCTTGTTAAAGTCTTGGGCCAGCTGCCCAATCTCGTCTTTTCTGATGACCTGCACCTGATCAACCGTCAAATCTCCCTGGGAAACCCGTCTGGCGTGCTCTGCTATGTTTATAATCGGACCCGTGATCCGTTTGGCAACGAATATGATGATCAGCGTACCCAAAACGAGGGAGATGCCCAAAATCACCAGGATATAGTAAAGTACCTGATTGGCTCCCTTGTAGAATTCAGACTGGTAAGCGCCAACCCCGACGATCCAGCCCCAATGGGGGTCCTGCTCGACATAAGCAATTTTGGTATCAATGGAATCTGTTGTTGCGACTCGCCATTGGTAGGTGACAAATCCGCCACCGTTTGTTCCCTTTTCCACGAAGGCTTGCACCAAATTGACTCCATCCGCTGAAACCGAATCATTGATATCCGTTCCTTCGTTGGCAGGATTCATGATGCTGATGCCCTCTGGAAGGATAGCCCAAGCGTAGCCCGTTTCTCCCATCGTATATTTCTGTACGAGCGGTCGCTTATTATCGCTCCCTTTTGGGCCCAGGATTTCATCACGCAGCCTGTTTTGCGCGTCTTCGAGCTTCAAATGGCCCGCATCCACCTCTTTTTGCAGCAGGGCAATCATTCCTAGTACCATTTGGACGTTTCCCTTGAGCCGGTCCATCCCCGCATGATCCAGCTCCACCTTGGAACGTTCGTAGCCGACCAAACCGATCAGCAGGCTGGGAATTCCCAGCAACAACAAACAGATGATCAATAAGCGGCTGCGCAAAGACATGGACCGCTTCTCTTTTTCTACTGCCATTTCCTCTCTCTCCCTTCCAAGTCCTGTATTACACGGGTACCTATTCCCTGTTTTCCCCAGTCATAAACAGAAAAATGGGCGGAGAAAAAAAAGGAATAATCCATCAATTGAACCACTGACGAAATTCCCGGAAATATGCGACTTCTAGACACCTTTCATCCCTTCGGCGACTGTGAATCAATCACCGCAACGCCGAATTGCAAGCAATCCCGGCAAATCGAGACGCCCGGCCCCAGGGCCAGCTCGCCGACATCGCTTTTGCTTTTTCCGCAAAAGGAACAGCTATCGGTGTAATTCGCCACGGTCGGGCTGTTTGCTCCCGTTTTCTCCGCGGCATGGCAAAGCTGTTCGACTGCCTCCGCCTCGATGTAGTCAAATTCGCCTTTGAGCTTTAGCGATACCGTCGTGTAGGCAATCGCCATGCCCTCGTAAAAACGCTGCCTGTCCAGACTGTCGCTTTTGTCCCTGTTTTGTTCGCAAAGCTGGATCAGCCGCTCAAGCTCTTGGATGATGTCCTCGATTTTGGCGCCGCGAAATGTTTTTTTACGGAAATCCCGATCCATCTGTTTCTCCTTTCTTCATTACTGTATACATTTGTATACGCGTATTTCTCCGCCAGGAAAATGATTCCTTCCCGGTTTACAAATTGACACAATCAACCGGTCCATTCCCCATTCTTTGACATTTTTCCAAGGACATTCGCCCCGCTTTGTTGAATTAGATCATGTTCGTAAATAAGCTGTATGGAGGCATCGTCCATGAAACCTATCGCCGACATTGCTAAGCTCGTAGACATTACGGAAGAGGACCTGGAGTTTTATGGAAAGTACAAAGCAAAGCTGTCCCCGGATATTTGGGAAAAGGTAAAGGATCGTCCTGACGGCAAACTGATTCTGGTAACCGCGATGAACCCCAACCCGGCAGGCGCCGGAAAGACACTGACCACCATCGGACTTTCCCAAGCCCTCAACAAGCTCGGGAAAAGAACGATTGCAGCGCTGCGCGAACCGTCGCTTGGCCCCTGCCTGGGGATGAAAGGCGGAGCTACGGGCAGCGGAAACGCGCAAATATTGCCCGCGGATGAAATCAACCTGCATTTTACCGGGGACATTCATGCGATCACATCTGCCCACAACCTGCTCGCTGCAATGATAGACAATCATATTTACCACGGAAATAAACTAAGGCTGAATCCGAAAAAGATCGTCTGGAAACGGGCCATGGATATGAACGACCGTTCCCTGCGCAGCATCGTGATCGGACTCGGGGACGGAAACGGGCAAACAAGAGAAGACGGCTTTATGATTACGACCGCCTCGGAGATCATGGCCATCCTCTGCCTGAGCGAAAATATGGACGATCTGCGCGAACGGCTCGGCAAGATCATTATCGGCTACGATCTCGATGACAAGCCGATTACGCCAGCGGACATCAAGGCGGTAGACGCCATGTGCGTGCTTCTGAAGGATGCGCTCAAGCCCAATCTCGTCCAGACGACGGAAGGCACACCGGTGATCGTGCACGGCGGTCCGTTTGCCAACATCGCCCACGGCTGCAGCAGCGTCATCGGCACCCGCCTGGCTTTGAAGCTGGCTGATTTCGTCGTGACGGAAGCCGGGTTTGGAGCCGATCTGGGCGCGGAGAAATTTTTCGATATCAAATGCCGGAAAGCGGGCCTCACCCCTTCCGCCGCCGTCCTCGTCATCACAGCTCGGGCGATTAAATACAACGGCGGCATCCCTGTAGCCCAGTTGCACGAGGAAAATCTGGACGCCCTCCGTGCCGGCTTTGCCAACGTCCGGCGGCACATCGAGAATTTGCGGTCGTTTGGCATTCCTGTTGTCGTCGCGCTCAACAGCTTCGCCACAGACACGGAAGCGGAGCACAATCTGGTCATTTCCATGTGTGAGGAGCTTGGCGCAGAAGTGGCGCTCTCCCAGGTGTGGGCAAAGGGCAGCGAAGGCGGACTGGACCTCGCTGCGAAGGTAGTGGCAGCAGCGGATTCGCCTTCTTCATTTGACTATTTGTACGATGACCAGCTGCCGATTCGCGAAAAGATCGAGACCATCGTGAAGAAGCTGTACCGCGGCTCCGGAGTGATTTTCTCCAAAGCGGCTGCACAGACGCTGCGCAAGGCGGAAGAGATGGGGCTTACGCACTTCCCGGTATGCATGGCAAAAACGCCCTACTCGTTCTCCGATCAGCCTGACCAGTTGGGCGCTCCTTCCGATTTCACGATACATGTAAGTGAGATCAGAATATCTGCAGGTGCCGGCTTCCTCGTCGTGTTGACCGGCAGTCTCGTCACCATGCCGGGATTGCCCAAAGTGCCGGCGGCGGAATCTGTTGCCATCGGCGAAGGCGGGCAGATCCTCGGATTGGCTTAATGCAAAGCCGCCAGAACCATGTGAAAGACAAGGCAAAACCGCAGCCGCTGCTCCGGAAACGGCGGCATCACCAATGGCTCGGGAAGCATAAAAAAGGTGCGGGGGAACTGGCTCCCTGCACCTCTTTTTCATCTTGAATAGGGCCAAATCAAGCAGAATACGAAGCCTATGAACGATGCACCTGCAGCCGCCGAGAGGACGAGCTAGTTTTCCTGCCCCGAAAACGCCTCTGCCAGCAGTCTGTAGGACCTTAGCTTGGCCTCAAAATCATGAGTGATGGTCACGATCATGAATTCCGTTGTTTCGTAGGCTTTGCTCATCTCCAGGATTCTTGCCTTTACCTGTGCGGGATTTCCGACGATCATCCTGCTGCGATTGGCCAGGATTCGCTGCCGGTCAAACTCCGTGTACGGATACTGTCTGGCGGTTTCGACGGAAGGAACTCCTTGGGCCGCTCCGCCTTTTTCCAGCAGCAGCAGGGTCAAATCAAGGCTCGATGCCACCTCTGACGCCTCCTCAGCCGTGTCGGCACAGATCACAAAGACCGCGACTATCGACTGCGGGGCATCCCCCAACAGAGACGGACGGAAGCGGCGGCGATACCAGCTCATCGCTGCTTCGCCTCCCTCCCCGTTGATAAAGTGGGCAAACGCAAAAGAAGCCCCTCTCTCCGCTGCCAGCCGGGCGCTCTCACTGCTCGAGCCGAGCAGCCACACTTCTGGCGCCGTCTCTATGTAAGGCGTAGCGCGAAGCCCTGCAAACGGATGGCGAGGATCGAGCGCGTCGTGCAAATAGCCGATCAAATCGTCCAGCAGATCGGGATACTGGTCCAACCCCGGAGCCTTTCCTTCCTGCAGCGCTCTTGTAGCGAGCGGCATGCCCCCCGGCGCTCTCCCTACCCCCAGATCGATCCGATTCGGATGCAGCCCTTCCAACACGCGAAAGTTTTCCGCGACCTTGTAGGCGCTGTAGTGCGGGAGCATCACCCCGCCCGAGCCTACCCGCAGGCGCTTTGTATGTGCAGCCAGGTGGGCGATCAAAACCTCCGGGCTGGAACCGGCGAGACTGTTGCTGAAGTGGTGCTCCGATACCCAGAGTCGATGATAGCCCAGTTTATCCAGCTCCTGTGCCAGCCGTGTCGTTTGCGCCAACGCCTCCACAGCCGTGCTGCCTTCCGCGATTGGCGATTGATCCAAAGCGCTTAATCGTATCACTGGTCCCCCTCCTTTTTTGCTTCCTTATTATGTACAAGTATACACCCTTGCAGAATCCCGCACTCTTTTTCTACAATAAAAACACGTATCCGTTCATCCGCATGAAACAGTTGTCAGTGTGAACAAACTGCCTGTACCAAAGGAGACTTCCGATGAATTCAAAGAAAGTAGAAGAGCAAATCATTGAAAATTACCAGCGTGACGAGGGCATGATGATTCTGGTTTTTGCCCAGTGGTGTGTCAATCACGGTCTGGATGCCCATGAGCTTTACCGCCGCGCATATCCCGGGCAGGCAGAAAATCCGCTGCTGCGTCAAATGACAGAAATCACCGTCCCAAAAGAAGAATCCGAAGAAATCCCGGATGCGACCCTGCTGGGTGTTCTCTCGCTTTTTGGCAACGACGACCTCGCTTTTGTCGTAAACGAAGAAATCGAGAAACGCCAAAAATAAAAACTCGGCCAGTGCGCGAACATACTGTTTGAAGATAGGCAGAGCCTCCCAGACAACGGGAGGCTCTCTCTTCCTTTACAAGGTAAAGTGGCTGGTCATTCGATTCAATTCCTGAACGTTCTTCAAGCTTCCCTTGGAATACTCTGTAAGCTTGCTGTTCTCCTGGGCAATCGTTTCGGAGAGATGAACAATCGTCTCGATGTCCTGTGAGTTTTCCTGGATCGTCTGGTTTACTCTTCCCGTTGCCTCCGCGGTGCTTTTGATCGATGCGGCCAAATCCTCAAAGGTGCGGTTGAATTCACTCAGGAGCGTCTGAAAATGAAGGGCATCCTCGTTATACGTATCCGAGGTTTCCATCAGCTCGTCCAGGCTCTCTCTGACATTTCGATCCACAAAATCAAGCAGCCGGGTCAGACTGGCAGACAGATTGTGTACGGACTCGTTCACAGTACCGATGATCTGCTGAATATCGGTAACCACCTTGGCCGATTCGGAGGAGAGCTTGCGAACCTCTTCGGCGACGACCGAGAAGCCTTTTCCGCTCTCCCCTGCGCGCGCCGCTTCAATCGCTGCATTCAATGCAAGCAAATTGGTCTGGGAAGCGATACTGTGAATGGCATCTACCAGTACGTGGATGTGGTCCACGGATTTGGTCGACTGCTCTATGGCGACTTCCGCCTGCGCTTTTACTTCGCTGTAGATAAGATTGGCGCTTTGTCTGGAAGCGACGGCTGTCTCCTTCAAATGACCTGCCCGCTCGCTGACATTTTGGGCAACGTGAACGGACTTGTTGGCTTTCTGTGAAACAGACTGAATCACATCGCTTACTTCCGTCAAGGTAGCGTCGATTTCCTGCGAGATCGCGGCTGTCTCCTGCATCCGGCTGGACATCTCTTTCGTTGCCAGCGAGGTTTGGACGGAACGGCTGCTGACATCGTCACTGACGTTTTGCACGGCGCTTGCCTTCTCCACGATGGACTCTGTTACGCTCACCAAGCCTTCTGCCATTTGACGCAGTTCAGCCCGCATCTTCACGATGGCATGAAACACACGTCCCAGCTCGTCCTGCGAGGTCATGAACTTTTCATATCCGTGCTGCTCTGTAAGGTCGAAGGCGGCTGTCCTTTCGATCAGCGCGGACATCATCCGGACCGGATGGGAGATGATCCGGCCAACCAAGTAGGCGATCAGGATCGATCCGATGACGATGACCAATAGCTGAAGCATGAATTTTGACCGGTTGGCGGCTACCGCCTGGTCGACTTCATCATGATTGTAGACGATTTGAATCATCCGCGAGCGGCTCAGATCATTCGACTGTTCGTCCAATTTATACGGAACAAACCGGTACGTGACAGATTTCCCCTCTTGATCAAGAGTCGCTTCCTTCACGGTCTGGGTCTGGTACGATTCGCTGAAAATGGACTCGAGCTCAGGACTGACCCGAAGCGACTTTCCTTCTGCATCCGTCTTGCCCAAAGCATAGCCGTCATGACTGAAAACCGTAATGTCATCAATGGAGGCATAGCGTGTAATCAGTCTGTTTGATACGTCCAGGAAATTGAACTTTTGAAATAGGGGCGTTCCTTGCACATTCATCCCCAGCTCAAGCAAATATTTGTGATCAGGGGTAGGCATATAAGCGAATTTGTTGATCGACCCGGTATTGACGGACACCTCCATGCCGTCTGCGACAAAATCCTTTCCGTCGATCCTTGTTTTTAACAGCTCGGCAAACGCTCCGGCATTGCCAAAATCAAGACCGATATCCCCCGTGTTGCTGGAGTACAGGATTTTCAAGCTTCGGTCGAGCACGAAAATGTCCATTCCGTCAAACCTCTGCTTGTAGCCCGCGAAGTTCCATGCCGAGAAATCGGGGTTCCTGCTGTATTCCTCCATCAACTCCGCCATGTTTTTTCTCATCTCTTCCTCAATTTCCACGTCAAACACCTGATAGGCCACATCGACTGCCTTGATCGAATTCAGCACGCTCTCTTCCACCAGCTTCAATTGCGTGTTTCGTTCTCCGACAATCGTTTGCTCCAACTGCCTGTTGTCGAAAAACGATATTGCCAGCGTACTGATCAGACTAAAACAAAGAATGGCCAGCACCACTTTGTTTCGATACGATATGTTTCGCAGCATGTCTCTACATCCTCCACTGTCCGAAAGCGGGTGGCTCCGGCGATTTTGCTTGCAGCGCCCGCCTTTTTCTCTCTATGTAAACGCCTCTTATAGGCAGGATCGTCGGCTCTGCCGAGCGATTGCCGCTTTGCCGGGCAAAGAAAAAAGGCTTATCCATCTTTGGATGAACCTTTTTATGAAGAAAGGACCAGGATCATAATCCTTTGCAAAATCATTCAATTGGCCCGTTTTTTAGTATATTTGAATTTTGCTGGATGTATTTTCATGTTTATTATAATACTTGAGTCATACAAAAAAGACAAATACGAATTTCCGATCATTTCCATGCGAGGTGGTTATACCCGAAAGGAAGCGACAAGGCAACGGAGCTCTTCTGCCATTTTTGCCAGCGAAGCTGCCGAAGAGGATACCTCCTCCACACCGGCGAGCTGTTCTTCGGATGCGCCAGAAACCGTTTGCGAACTGGCCGCTACTGTTTTCGCCCCCTCTCCAATCATGTGCGCAGTTTGTGTGACATGTTCGCTGCTGGCAGAGATTTGCTTGATCGCCGCGGAAATTGCCTGAATCCGTTCAGTCACTTGTTCTATAAATTGTTTAATTTCACCGAACTGGTCGCCTGCCATATTTACGGTTTGGATGCCTTCTTCCACCTCTGTAATCCCTTGCTGCATTTTTTCCACGGTTTGCTTTGTGTTTTGCTGCATGCTTCCAATCAAGCCGGTGATCTGGTCTGCGGATCGAGCCGATTCCTCGGCAAGCTTGCGAACCTCGTCCGCCACGACGGCAAAACCGCGTCCATGCTCTCCCGCTCTCGCCGCCTCGATCGCTGCATTTAGCGCCAACAGATTGGTTTGGGCAGCAATTTCCGAGATGACCCCGACAATTTTTCCTACCTGCATGGAGTGAGCATCCATTTCCTGTACGGCTTTGGCCAGATGCCCGATCGTTGCATCCAGAGAATCCATTTGCTTGACCGCTCGCTGAATCGTTCGATTTCCTTCCTCCGACTTTTGCGCCGCCTGAACGGACAGAGACGAGGTGGCTTCGGTCTGGTCCGCAATGTGCTGAATGCCCATCGCCATCTGATCCATGGCCGCTACGCTTTCCTCCACACTTCTGGCCTGTTTCTCCGCCGTGACGACCACTTCCTGGATGCCGCAGCTGATCGCCTCGGACGCCCGGCTGGTCTGCTCGGCACTGGCTGACAGCTCTTCGGACGAAGCCGCTACGCCCTCTGCGCTCACATTGATTTGCCGAATCAGATCGCGCAGATTTCCCGCCATCCGGTTGAACGAATGCGCCAAATCCCCGATCTCGTCTCTGTTTTTGACGTGAAGGTCCTCACGTGTCAAATCCCCTGTCGCGACCTGCTCGGCAAGCGCAGCGATCTGTCTGATCGGTTTGGAAATGAGCCGGGAGATCAGATAGCCGATCAAAATAGAGAGGATCAAAGCCCCTGCACTAAAACCGACAAGACTCGCCGTAGCCCCGGAAACAGTCCTCTGATTGACCAAGCTCCCTTCGGCCATCAGCTCCTGCTGTCCGGTGACGATCTGCTCAATCGTCGGTTCCAGTTGGCTTGCCAAAGGCAAAATTTCCTTCATGTACGATTCCATCAGCTTCGACCCGTCTTCTTTTTGCTTGACCATTTGCAGAAGCTCTTGGGCCTCCTTCTGGTATTGGTCATAGAGCCGCATAAATGTATCCACTGTCTCTTTATCTTCCTGGCGATGAATCAGGGATTCCGTCTCCCTAATAATCCCGCGCAATTGCTCGTCATCGGCCTGCAGGCTGTTTAAAAATTGACTATCAGCCGTCATCAAATATCCCCTCAGGCTATTTGACTGTTTGATTGTCAGCACCTGTATTTTTAAGGCACTGCTCAAAATGACCGCCCGTCTGCCTACCAAATCCGAATACGAATCATTCACCTTGTCGAAATAGTAATAGGCGACACCGGCAGTCACCGCCAAAAGCAAGGCAACACTTACAAATCCCGCAATCAATTTGGTTCCAATGGTTGTTCTCACACTTCACACCCCGTTGTCATTTTTGGTTCAAATGCCCGACTGCTTGTCAAACCGTTTCATTTTTAAGGGCATTCAACCTATGCATATCGTCCTGGTTTTTTCTCTAAAGTAATCATTGTACGATATTCCAGTGACAATTCGGTCAATCATTTTTCCAAAAAGAAAAAAATTTCCAAGTCCCTCTTGGATTGTATCAAGCCAACCAAAATTGGCCCGCCAGAACGTCACTTTTTACAGTGTCCGTCTAACGGGCCATTGCTGAAATACAGACTGCCCCTCCGGCAATCTGCTTCGCGCTTTTTGCTCCTGCTTGCTGCACAACCACTCTATCCGGCTTTGCGGAACGGTGGCCGAACGGATTGTAGCCGATAACGACGAGCTTGTCATTGGCCGTCACCAGCAAGTGATAGTGGGAGCCGGGGCCTTCAATCGCGTAATCATAGGTGGGAGATATGATTCGTGCCTGATCGCGGATGGCCTCACGCTCAAACGGCTTCCAATCATGCTCGAAGATGTGTCGATCGCGAGTAATCCGCAGCCTGCCGCTGATGGCCAGCACATCGTCCTCCTTTGCGTCACCCGCCCTCGCTTCGATCCGTTCCAGCTTTGCCGCATAGGGCGGCACCCGGTTTACGATGATTTCATGCACGCGTCCCTTTTCATCGAGCGCCCAGACGGATTCCGGCTCCATCGTGTACCGGACGAAATATTCCGGGGCCAATGCCTTCAGCCAAGTTTGCTGCGTTCACGGGCTTGAACGAGTCCAGAGGATCTCCTGCGCTACCCGGATTTTCCGTGTTCCCCATGTTTTCGTAATGGGCCGAATTCTCTGGCGGACATGAAGACATTTGTACCTGAATAGCCTCCTGCTGTCCGACAGCCTGCGACATCACGAACGCGTCTCTTGTTCGTAGGCGTATCCAAACTGGTAGAGCTTTGCTTCCTCTCCGTGCTTTCCGATCAGTTGAAACCCGATAGGCAAGCCATCCTTTGAAAATCCGCATGGCACAGACAAGCTTGGGTTGCCCGTAAAATTGGTCGGGGCTGTAAGCCGCAGCAGTGCCGGACGGACACCATCCTGATAATCGCCGATCATCACTGTTCGCTGACCAATGTCTGTCGGCAGAATCGGCAGTGTCGGCGTCAGCAGGACGTCAACGCCGGCAAACACCTCGTTGTAGCTCGCCGTGAGCCTCCCGCGCCGCTGCTGTACCTGCACGTACTGATAGCCGCGCACTTCCTTGCTGTCCAACAGGCGCTCGCACACCTCCTGATCCAGATCGGCTGCGTAATCCCGCAAGGTTTTCTCGTGAACAGCCGAGGCTTCGGCCTGGACCGTAATGCGCTGTGCTTCGACCAGCTCATCCATCATCGACAGCTCAACCTCCCGCACCTCTGCTCCGAGTTCCCGGTAGACTTCCATCACCTGCTGAAGCGCCTGTACGATTTCCCCTTCCACATGCTGATAATACCAGCGCGGAACTCCGATGACCTTTCCCCGGATCGCTGTGCCGAGCAAACGGGCGTAGTCCTCCTCAGGCCAGGAGAGCGAATACGGGTCGTTGTGATCGTAGCCTGCCAAAAGGTTCAGCAGGCCGGCGTTATCCCTGACGCTTTGTGTCATCGGCCCTACGTGGTCAAGGGTGTAGCCCAGATCAAACGCGCCGTACTTGCTGACAAGGCCAAATGTCGGTTTCATCCCTACGATGCCGCATGCGGCAGCCGGTATCCGCACCGAACCGCCCGTATCTGTTCCGAGTGCAGCATAGGCGAGATTGGCGGCTACAGCAGCCCCGGACCCGCTGCTGGACCCGCCGGTAATTTTCTGCGGATTGTGGGGATTGCGGGACGGACCGAAATGGGATTTGTCGCCGGTCGGGCCATAGGCGAATTCATGGGTGTTCGTCTTTCCGAGCACAATGGCCCCCGCTTCCTTCCATTTCCTCACGACCGTTGCGTCCTGTTCCGGGACGAACCGCTCGAACACTTTGGAGCCCAATGTCGTCCTCACCCCAGCGGTGAGAATCATGTCTTTGACCGCGACAGGAATCCCGTGCCACATGCCCCGCCACTCGCCGCGCATAATGTCGGCTTCAGCCTGAGCCGCTTCCTTCCGCGCATCCTCGGCGCAGATCGTGATATACGCATTCAACTGATCGTTTTTCGATTCGATCGCTGCCAGCGTTTGCGCGACCAGTTCGACTGGCGAAACCTTTCTCTCGCGAACAGCTTCTGATAGTGCAAAAACATCCATGCGAGTACCCCTCCACTCCTTCTTCATGCCGGCTTGGCCTCGAAAATGCCTCTAGAAGAGACACAAGCATCACGCAGCATAGTTCTTTGACTTTCATCATATACCTTTCAGAATATTTGGTCCATGCCATTCGCGTAGAGCGAAACCGGCATCCCTTTGGGCTCATCCTCGTATCTGCTGTCGGGCTGAATTTATTCTCAGCTTGAACAAAAGGGCCGGTCCCCATAGGAGACCCGCCCTATTCTTGCATCCGCTGTCCTGTCTTTGCTTGTGCGCCATGAAAAACCAGGCGTTTTGTCTTCTCCGTTACGACCTGTCTTCTATTAGTACCTTTCTCATCTTATCCGCTCTGTGCTCTTTGTTCCTGTCCTTTTTCCCTTTCTATCACTTTTTTTGCTTCTTCTGTCACTCCGTGATCTTTCCGTCCTGCCCTTGGCTCCCGCTCTTTCCTCTTCCCAATGCTTCCAGCTCTCCGGCATGCAAGGCACACAGGGCGTACGTCTGAATCGCGATCGCCATCACGCGCTCGTCGATGTCGAATTTTTCATTGTGATGCCCCGCCGCGAGAGTCGTCCCGATCACCAGGTAGGAAGCGAGGCCGCCGTTGTCCTGCACCCTTTGAAGCATGTAGGTGGCATCCTCGGAGCCGCCCGCTACGACGAAGTCGTGTACGGTGTGCACCTCCGCCAGCTTTTCCGCCTGCGAGCGGATAAACGGGATCAGCTCGCTGCTGGAGTCGCAGCTGTTGGCCATCCCGACGACCTCGATGCTTTCCTGGACGTCGTGCATCGCAGCGGCTCCTCTGATGATTTGCACTGCCCTTTCCAGCATGTATTCATTGATCTCGGAGGTAGCCCCGCGCGTCTCCACCTTGAGGAAAGCCGAGCCGGGCACGACGTTTCTCCCGCTTCCCGCCTGCAGGACGCCCACATTGATCCGGGACGAGCCCTGCGAATGCCGGGAAATGCTGTGCAGATTGAGAGCCGCCGAAGCTGCCGCGAGCAGCGCGTTTTTTCCGTCCTCGGGATGGCCGCCGGCGTGGGAGGAATACCCTTTGTAGGTGACATCGAGCTTGGTCGTCGCCAAATAGCCTCTCGCTCCGCAGACGATCTCACCCAATGGCACGCCGCTGCCGATATGGCCGGAAAAGAAAAAGTCGACGTCGTCCAACACGCCCGCCTCGACCATTGCCTTGGCTCCGCGCACCCCTTCCTCGGCTGGCTGGAAGACAATTTTGATCCGTCCGTTCAGCTCTTCCTTCATCGCCATCAGTACTTGAGCGAGGCCAAGACCGATGGTGGTGTGGGCGTCGTGGCCGCAGGCGTGCATCATGCCGGGATTGACCGAGACGTAGCCGTTTGCGGCCGGGAGATGATCCGCCTCCTCCGACTCCTGAATGTCCAGCGCATCCATGTCAACGCGAAAGCCGACCGTCGGACCCGGGCGCCCCGTATCGAGAATGCCGACGACTCCTGTAAAGCCGCCGGAAAAATAGGGCAGCCACTCTTGTTCCGCCCCTTGCTCTACTGCCCGTTTTTCCTGCTGCGCCAAAAACGCCGCTGACGGGACGCCCATCCGCGCTTCATCACGGACCACTTCCTTACCCGCCCGGACCTCATAGCCCCATTCCTTCAGCTTGGCGGCCACCTTGGAGGCCGTGCGGAATTCCACCCAGCCGGATTCGGCGTACTTGTGAAAATCACGCCGCCACGCCGTCCATTCCGGGGTCAGGCTCTCCACCAACTGTTTCATCTGCTGATTCATGTGCGTCTCCTCTTTTCTGATCATGATGCTTGCCTGCGAAAAAGGCAGCGGCCTCTCCAGAGAGATGACGGCTGCCTTTTGAGATGAAAATGTTGTTACTGCTCGAACAGATGGCAGGCGACGTGACGTCCGGGCGACACCTCGCGCCATTCCGGCACAGCCTGGCGGCAGCTGTCCATAACGTATGGACAGCGCGTATGGAAGGTGCAGCCGGTCGGCGGCGATTGCGGATTGGGCACGTCGCCTGTCAGCACGATTCGCTCCCGTGCCGCCTCCGGGTCAGGGACCGGGACAGCAGACATCAGCGCTTTCGTATACGGATGCAGCGGCTCGGCGAACATCTCGGCCGTCGGCGCCATTTCCACCATTCTGCCCAGGTACATGACGCCTACCCGGTCGCAGATGAACTTCACCACAGACAAATCGTGGGAAATAAACATATATGTCAGCGAAAACTGGCTTTGCAAGTCCTGCATCAGGTTGAGCACTTGGGCCTGGATGGACACGTCGAGCGCCGATACCGGCTCGTCGCAGACCACGAATTTGGGCCGGAGCGCGAGTGCCCGGGCGATCCCGATCCGCTGCCGCTGTCCGCCCGAGAACTCGTGGGGGAAACGGCTCGCATGATACGGGGCCAGGCCTACTACGCTCATCAGCTCGGCGATCCGGTCCTTGATCTCCGCCTCGGACAGCTTCAGGTGGGTGCGGAGCGGCTCTTCCAGCGTCCGCTGAACCGTCCACCGCGGGTCCAGCGAGGCGTACGGGTCTTGAAACACGATCTGCATGTTGGTGCGGAATTTCCGCATCTCGTCTGGCGGCAGCTTGCGAATGTCCTGGCCGTCAAACAGCACTTCACCCGCAGTCGGCTCGATCAGACGAAGAATCGCCCGGCCTGTCGTCGATTTTCCGCAGCCCGATTCGCCCACGATCCCGAGCGTCTCTCCCGGCTGGATGGAGAAGGAAACGCCGTCCACCGCTTTGACTGCGCCTACCTGCTTGCCAAACAGACCTTTTTTGATCGGGTAGTGCTTTTTTAGATCCTTTACTTCCAACAGCGGCTTCACGCTTCCACCTCCTCATACAACAGGCAACGGCATTTATGCCCGGCCTCTACTTCCAGCAGCTCCGGTTTGACGCGGTCGCAAGCGTCGATCCGGAACGAGCACCGCGGGGCAAACCGGCAGCCCGGCGGCATTTCCAGCGGATTGGGCACGTTCCCCGGGATCGACTGCAGGCGCGTCTGATCGCCCGCAAGCTGCGGCAAGGACGCCATCAGCCCTTTGGTGTACGGATGCTTGGGGTCGCGAAACAGCGTCTTTACATCCGTCTCCTCGACGACCTGTCCCGCGTACATGACGACGACACGGTCGCACATTTCGGCCACGACACCGAGATCGTGCGTAATCATCAGGATCGCTGTCCCTTCTGTCTTTTGCAAATCCCGCATCAGATCGAGAATTTGCGCCTGGATCGTCACGTCGAGAGCCGTCGTCGATTCGTCGGCGATCAACAACTGCGGATTGCAGGCCATCGCCATCGCGATCATGACGCGCTGCCTCATTCCGCCGGAGAGCTGGTGCGGATATTCGTCCGCGATCTGCTCCGGGCGGGGAATCCCCACTTTTCTCAGCATCTCGATCGAATGCTCCCATGCCGCCTTTTTTCCGAGCTTCAGGTGGAAGCGGACTGCCTCCGAGATTTGGTGTCCGATCTTGAACACGGGATTGAGCGAGGTCATCGGCTCCTGAAAAATCATCGCCAGCCGGTTCCCGCGAATCTTGCGCATTTCCGCATCCGAGAGGGACGGCAGGCTCTTTCCTTCAAACCGGATGTCCCCCGAGGCGATGCGGCTTTGTCCTTTGGGCAAAAGCCCGATGATCGACAGCGATGTCACGCTTTTTCCGCAGCCGGATTCGCCCACGACGCCCAGCGTTTCGCCTTTGTGCAAGACCAGATCGACCCCGTCCACCGCCCGAACCACGCCCGCATGGGTCACAAATTCTGTTTGTAAGCCGGTGATCGAAAGCAGTGGTTGCATAACGAGTCGCCTCTCTTTCCTAATTCTTTGAAACGCCGCCCAGTGTTTGCAGGTGCTTCATCGAGCCGTACAGCTCCTGGATGCGGGCGAACTCCTCCTCGGAGTGGAACGAGCATTTGCCCCTGCCGTACTGCTTGGCCGTCTCAACGGCGAAACGGGCCGCAAGCGCGATGTCGACCTCGTGCGAAGCGCCTGTCGCGCAGCCGGGAACTGTCGAAGCTGCCGTGACGGCTACGCCGACCACAGGAGCCGAGGTGGCCACGGCTGGCTGCAAAATGCTGTTGATGTGGTACAGGCCGTTGCCGTACGGAGTAATGTCCTGCGTCGTGACAGCAAAGGTGACGGCTGGCTGCCCGGTTACGGTCTGAAGAATTTCAACCAGATCCTCGCTGATCCGCAGTACATACCCCTCGCGCACGGTCGGAGAAATGGCGATGCCTTTGTGGTTGATGACGCGGTTACCTTTCGTCGTATCAATGGAGAGAATCGCCTCCATTTCCGGCGATACCTCGTACTTGTTCATGGTCAAAATGTCTGTCGGCGAATCCATAAACGGAACGGGATCATGCGGTCTTGTCGGCGCATCGGGGCAAATGTGGGTGGCGATGATGACATCCCCGTCCAAGGTGTCGCCCTTTGCCTGCATTTCGATCAGCTTGGCGGCAGCGGCGATGGCTGCAGCCGCACCGTCGCCATCGGATACGAAGCCGATTTGTTCAGGCCGGGCACCGATGCCGCCGAGACGGCCGATGATTCCGAGAGTGGGACTTTGTCCGCCGTTTGTCCGTCCGGTCTTCCCCGGGATTTTGATCTGAATGAAGTCGGTGGAGCCTTTCGGGGAAGAAACCGTTTCGACGTGAATCGCTGCCGCTCCCTTGCCTTGCAAGTACGCCTCCACCTTTTTTCCGTTTACTGTCGCGTCATCGAGCAAATCTACTACTTCCAATACTTGTTTTAACAAGGCAGTACCCTCCTTTTACTTGTTGGCATTTGTG
This sequence comes from Brevibacillus borstelensis, assembly GCF_003710865.1. GTDB lineage: Bacteria > Bacillota > Bacilli > Brevibacillales > Brevibacillaceae > Brevibacillus > Brevibacillus borstelensis. Next base: position 17,123 of record NZ_RHHO01000009.1, read on the forward strand.
GTGCCGAGATATTTCAAGGCGGTCAGCGCGTATACCTTTGCCGCCTGGATCACTTGATCGACCGGCACGCGCTCGTTGAACGAGTGGATGCCAGCAAGCTCGGAAGGACCGTATTGCAGCACCGGAATTCCGTGCTTTCTGAAGTGGCGAGCGTCGCTTGACGCCCATTGCAGCACGCCGTACGCTTCCTTTTGGCTCACGTCCGTAATGCTTTCCACCAGCAGGCGGACGATGTCTTCGGAATCCGATGTCCAGTTGGCGTTGCCCTGGAATCCAAACGGCTTCAGCTCCACATCGATTCCCTCTTCCAAGAGCAGCCGCTTCGCTTCGGCGAGCACGTCCCGATAGTCGAGGCCAAACGGCACCCGCGTATCCACCTGCACGGTGCAGCGGTCAGCCACCACATTTACCTTCGTCCCGCCGCTGATCGTGCCGATGTTGATCGTCACGTGGTCATGCACGGCGCTGACGTCCTTGCCGGGATTGCGCACGAGTGCAAACTCTTTGGAAATGTTGATGATGTCCTGTACCTCTGCCGGAATGTCCGGCTTCAGCTCCCACAGCTTTTGCAGGGCCTGGATCGCCCGGGCCGCCTTCAGGATGGCGCTCTCGCCGTTGAGCGGAGCGAGACTGCCGTGACCGGGGGTGCCTTCAACCGTAAATTCAAACCAGCAGCTGCCCTTTTGCCCGATGGTCGGGTTTTGCGGATGGGATGGCTCCGCGATCACCGCTGCTGTTCCCGTGATCAGACCGCGATCGAGCACCCAGGGCACACCGAGATCGCCGCCGGTCTCCTCGTCAGGGACAATAAAGAGAGACAAATTCCCCGCCAGCGGAACGCCCAGCCGGGCAAACAAGCCCGTGACGAAGATCAATCCGGCAAGACCGCCCTTCATATCGGTTGCGCCGCGTCCGTGAATAAAGCCGTCCTTCACCAGGCCGCTGTACGGGGGTACGTCCCACCGGGAGAGGTCGCCAGCCGGCACTACATCCGTGTGGCCGCAATACAAAAGATGGCGGTCAGGCGACGGGCTGCCGATGGTGGAGATCAGGTTCCACATCGTTTCCCCGGATTCGTGGATCGCGGTGTCGATCCCTTCCTGCTTCAAATAGTCGATGATGAACTTGCTGATCGGCCGGGAATCTCCCGGCGGGTTTTCGCTGGGAAACTGAATCAGCCTGGAGCAAAGCTCAATCAGCTCGTCTTGTCGCTTGTCAATTTCTTCGATAACCAATCGATTCCAATCAGTCATTGGTGCACCCCTTTTCACGGCAATAAGTAGATGTGATGGCCCATCGGCGAAAGGAAACTGCCAGGTACGGAAAGTGAGTGCCCCCGTTGTGCGAACCGGGGGCTGTTGTCTCTACTCTTTGGAGAGCGGGTAGAAGCGGATGATTTCATCCGGGAAGAACGCGTACCCTTTCAGGTTTTTGTTCACTCCGACTACACGGTTGTATTCGTACATGTACGCCCACGGTGCATCAGCCGTGATGAGCTGCTGCGCCTCTTTGTACATTTCGTAGCGCTTGACCGGATCGGCCTCGACATCCGCCTTCTCCCACAGCTCGTCCACCTTCGGATTTTGGTAGTTGATGTAGTTGGAGGAGCCTTTGCCGTACAGCAGGAAGCCAAGGTGATAGCCGGGGTCGTTTACAAACGAAGTCCACTTGGACAGAAACGCCGTCAGATTCTTTTCTTTTTGCATTTGCAGGAACTGCGCGCGAGCCACTTTCTTGATGTTCATTTTTACACCGATTTTTTCCAGCTCGGCCTGAATCAGCACCGCGTCATCTTCCCAATCCTGGAACCCGGAGCCGAGCGTGAAGTCAAACGAGAATCCGTTCTCAAGTCCCGCTTCCTTCAGCAACTGCTTTGCTTTTACCAGATCGTGCGTGTAGACAAAACCGGCGTCGGTAGAGCCTGGCGTGTTGCTCGGAACGGCACTCTTCAACTGTTTGGCCTGGCCGTACATGACGTCGTTGATCAGCTTGTCATACGGAATCGCGTAGGAGATGGCCTGACGGACCTTCGGGTTGTCAAACGGCTTTACTTTGTTGTTCATGGCGAAATACAGAATCCGGTTGCTCGGGTTGGAGTGGATCGTGACGTTTTCATTTTGCTTCAAGCTTTCCACGTCTTTGACGGGAATTTCGATAGCCAGATCGACGTCGCCTTTGCCCAAAAGCAGGACGCGGCTGGACGCTTCCTTGGTGAATTTCATCGTGACCTTGTCTACCTTTGGTGCGCCTTGCCAGTAGTCGGGATTGGCGACCAGAACCGCTTCGGAAGCAGGGTCCCACTTTTCCAGCTTGAACGGACCGGAGCCCGCAGCGTTTGTCTTCAGGTAGTCGACGCCCTTCTCTTTGACCACCGACGGGTCGATGATCGAGAAGTTGTATTGCGCCAGGTATTGGAGAATCAACGGATTTTGCTTGCTCAGCTTCAGCTCGACAGTCTTGTCGTCCTTGGCCGTAAAGCTTTCGATGCTGGCCATTTTGAAGATACTGGACTCCCCGTTTTTCAGGTGATCCATCGAGAAGACGACGGCCTCTGCATTGACCGGATTGCCGCTGTGGAACTTCGCGTCATCACGGAGCGTAAAGGTATAGGTCAGCCTGTCGTCGGACACTTTCCATTCTTTTGCCAGCATCGGCTTGACCACTTCGGTATCGGCGACCTGCGTGCCGTCTACCTCTTTGGTTCCGAATTGGACGAGCTGGTCGTAGGTCGCCACGATCAGCGTATCGGAGGTCAGATCGCTCGCCTGCGCAGGGTCCATCGTCGTGCCGCCTTCGGAGTACGCGATGGTAATGCCTTTGCCTGCCTGAGGCTGCGCCTGCTGCTGTTCAGGCTGTTTTTGCCCCTCGGCCGGCTTCTGGTTGGCATTGGGACTGCAGCCCGCAGCGACGAGCATGGCTGACAGTGTTAGTAGAGCTAGCCACTTGCGTTTCTTCACATGAATCTCCCCCTACTTTTGTGTATATGTGTTACCTGCTGGATCGAAGGCGCGGGTCAAGGACATCTCGCAGGCCGTCTCCCAGCAGGTTGAAACCGAGAATCGATGTGGCAATCGCCAAGCCCGGGAAGGTAACCAGCCACCATTCGCCGGAAATGATGTACTCCCGCCCCTCCGAAATCATCGCGCCCCATTCGGAGATCGGCGGCTTTACACCGAGACCGAGGAAGCTCAGACTGGCTGCGGTCAGGATCGCAAAGCCCATCCCGAGCGTCGCTCGGACGAGCAATGGCGCCAGCGCGTTGGGGAAAATGTGGCGAAACAAGATGATCGAATCCTTTACGCCGGTAGCCCGGCACGCTTCGACGAATTCCTTTTCGCGAAGGGAGACGGTCTGTCCGAACATCAGCCGGGCAAACTCGGGAATCCCGACGATCCCGACCGCGATCATCGCGCTGATCAGTCCGGGACCAATTGAAGCGGCAATCGCCATCGCGAGGACGAGCGACGGAAAGGCGAGCAAGGTGTCCATCACCCGCATGATCACGTTTCCGGTCACCCCGCCGTAGTAAGCGGCGATCCCGCCCAGCGGAACCCCGATGCAAAAGGAGATTCCCACGGCGATCAGGCCTGTCCAAATCGAAATTTGCGCGCCGTAGAGAACGCGGCTGAAAATGTCGCGGCCGAAGTTGTCCGTACCGAACCAATGCTCTGCGCTTGGCCCCTGCAATTTAATGGACGTATCCGGGGCATTCGGCGCGTACGGTGCGACCAGCGGCGCCACGAGTGCCGCTACGGTCCACATCACGATAAAAAATAGTCCGAGCGCTGCCAGCCTGTTTTGCAGCAGCAGCCGAAAAGTCGACCTCGGTTTGATTATCTTTGCACTCCCAACGGTTGTGGGCGAACTCTGTGTTGCGCTGTTCATGAAATCCCCCCTTTGCTTCGATGCCTAGTCATAACGGATGCGCGGATCGATAAATCCGTAAATCAAATCGACCGACAGATTGATCAGGCTGTACAGGATGGCGCTGACCAGGGTAAACGCCTGGATGGGAGCGTAATCCGTCGCCAAAATGGACTCAGTCACATAGCTTCCCAGGCCGGGCCAGGAAAAGATCGTCTCGGTAATGACCGCTCCGCCCAGCAACTGGCCGAACTGGAGTCCGAGTATCGTCAAGGTCGGAATCAAGGCGTTGACCAGACCGTGCTTGAAAATGACGATACGCTCCATCAAGCCCTTTGCTCTCGCCGTCCGGATGTAGTCCTGTCCGATCACTTCCAGCATGCTGGAGCGGACCATCCGTGCGACGATTGCCATCGTCCCGGTACTCAGACAGATCGCCGGGAGCAAGATGTGCGACAGCGCCTGCTTGAAGGCGATCATGTCGCCGGACAGCAGGCTGTCCACGAGGAACAGCCCCGTTACATGGGTAGGCGGATTGATTTCCCCGCCGATCCGTCCCATCGGTGCAGGGGACCAGCCCAGCTTGGAATAAAAGAAGTAGATCAGAATCAGTCCGAGCCAAAAAATCGGAACACAGGCGCCGATCAATGAAAACACCCGCGATATGTGGTCGGTGATCGACTCTTTTTTCGTCGCCGCAACGACCCCGACAGGGATGGCGACCAGGATCGCGATCAAAATGCTGAAGAGCGTCAGCTCGACCGTTGCCGGAAAGCGCGTGGCGAAGTCTTCGAGCACGCTGTGGCCGGTGTGCCAGGCAAAGCCAAGGTCGCCTTTCGCAAGGGCGCCCAAATAGTCGAAAAACTGAACGTAGAGCGGATCGTTTAGCCCCAGGTCCTCTCTGATTTTTGCCAGCTGTGCCTCGTCCGCTTGCTCTCCCGCTATCATCAGGGCGGGATCGCCGGGCAGCACCCTCGACAAGAGGAATGTAATCAGGATAATCCCGATGAGGCCCGGAATCATTAGCAGCAATCTTCGGAAAATGTAAATGAGCAATCTCCCAACCCCCCTCATACTTCCGATCCAGATCTGAAATATGAAAATTTTCATATATTTGTGGTTATTGTACCTGTACCGACTTCTTGTCCACTACGTCCGCTCGCAATAAAAAAGAGGCATAACATTTGTCCCCATTGAACAAAGAGCCCCGGTTTCACTCGCTTGCACCCGTGCAAAAAAATACCGAACAAATACATAGCATGAATGGAAAATTGTTTGTAAAAAACAGGAATCTCCAAAGCAACCTGCCATAAAGGCATGCTTATATGGAAGAGAAAGGAGACATTTGATTGTTCCGAAGGACGGTGAGACGGGGAAAATAAAGCCCGGAAGATAGGCTGGCAGGATCAACAGAAACGTATTTTCGAGTCTGGAGTACAGAGTGGAGTAATCCAATATGAAAAAACTCGATTTCCTTCGTGTACAGGAAATCGAGTTCCATCTTGCATCCAAGTCCCTAGTGTTTTTTATGGCATGAGGAGTGTGGCCACGATGGCCACATGAAGTACAAGTCGCAACAAGCGTTTTTACTACTTCTGATTATCTTCTGGAAGTAGCGAATTTTCCAAACCCATAAAACTGGCTACAGAGAGCTCTTCTTCGTTTATAACCTGAAATCGGTAATTGGCAGGAGACAATAGCGCCTGTTTATCAGCTTCCGTCAAATTTTCTTTTAGCTTCAGCTTTTGCGAAACCGTATACAGATTCTCTTTACTGTTTAACTCAATTTGAACGAGTGAAGGAGATTCAGCAAGCAAATTCTTAATTGTCTCGTTACCCGGCAGATCTCCAAACGTAAAGTAAATGGTTTTTTCCGTATGCATCATTTTTTCTTTCAAGGAATCCGAGAGTAAGATTCGTAACGTGAGTTCTACCGAATTATCGCTTTTTTTGATTTGAAGCACGGATGTTTTCAAATTCTCCCCTGTAAATTCTTCGAAATAGTCGTAGACGCTTCCATACGACTTTTCTTTGGGGACTGTTTGCATCATGTCACTTGGTGTTTTTTCCACTGTTTCTGATGAATTATCCCCGCTACAACCACTAAGAAGAACGATAAACAGAAGGAGAAGAACATGGAGAGGTCGGATCATAGATTTTTTGATTTTTTACTGGAATATTCTTTGTACGAATATTTGACGTTAACGTAGTTAGAATCTTTTACTCTCCCTTGGAAATATTTCACCAGGTTTCCGGTTGTTTTTACAGCTTTTGATCCGTATTCAACGGTTGTTATCGTACGCTTTGGTATGACCCAAGTGTGGGTTGTTTCTATAGTGTCTTCTTTTCCGAATGAAATTTCTGCATGAATCCCGACTTTCCCCTCTATTATCCTCCAGTTGACTTTCGTCTCGCCTGACCCACCTATTTTTCCGGTCAAAAAGGTTTTTCTTGTTACCTTTCTTGAAAAGGAATCGTTTTCGTCACTATCATTTTCGATTTCAGCTTCATAAGATTTTGATTTGTATAGATCCTTGGTGGACATTTCATAGACTGTACCAGTCATATCATTGCCTAAGGGACCAATCTTATTTAAATCACTCTTTGCTAGGGCTTTTGTAAAATCATATTCTACCGGGTTTTCATATACCCGTTCAACAATCGTAAGGCTCCCTATTTTAATTGTCTCGCCCTGAGATGCTGCGAAGGCAGAACCAGCTCCAGATACGACTAAACTGCTAACCAAGACAGTCGCAATAGAAAGTTTTTTAATATTCATTTTCTCATTTTCTCCTCCTAGTATTCCCCATAATTTCAACACGGAATGATTCTAACACAAAATCCCAATTATTTACAATGGTTGGGATTTGTAGCAATGCATGGCAATCGCCGCTGGATCATGATTCGTCCAGAAGACGGCTGCAGCGGGCTATTCATTTGCTTTCAAGTAATGATACGTCAGACATAGATGATAGACAAAACGCTGCCTCGGACAGCTCAAGTCGATTGGAATGATTTCGCGAATCCGCTGCAGTCTGTATTTGACCGAATTGCGGTGAATATAGAGACGATTGGATGTCTCGATCAAATTTCCCGATGACTCCAGGAAGTGGTAAAGAGTTCGCAAAAAGTCGCTGCCGTGCTCTTTGTCATGTGCATGGAGTTTCCCCAGCTTTCGCTCGAACAGCTCGGAGAAATGAGCATGATCCGCATACTCTGCCAACAGTTGAAAGGCCTCGACATCTTCAAAGGCCGTGACCTCCATGGGACGGGACAGCTTCATCCCGATCGCCAGCGCTTTTCTCGCTTCCGTATAGCTCTGATGCACATGCCACAAGGGATAGGCTCTTCCGCATCCGATATGGATATCATGCCGTTTGCCCCCTTGCTCGCGCAGACTTCGCTCAATGCCATGCCGCCACTCAAAACCGGGGACAGCTTCGGTTTCCGTGCCTTTCTTGGCCTTTCCTGGCTGTTCTTGGCCTGCCGGTTTGCTGGAGAGCAGAAGCAGCAGCGAATTATGCCTGACCTCCACGTGTGCCTGGAAGCCCCTCTGCTGAGCCTCCTGCTCCAGAGACTGGCGAAAACGCGAAGCGGGCGCCGCGATCTGGCGAACAACCGTTTCGTTGCCTTCAATAATGGCTACCTCCCAATCCTGGCTCGGGTTCAAGCCGAGCTGTCTTCCCCTCCGCTCTACCTCATGTCTGGCGGGGGGAACGGCGGAGAGCAGCTCGTCGATAAAATTTCCTCTCAATCGATTCTCTGTATCCATGGCCGTTTTGGTACGCATCAGCTCCAGGGCGACCACGACTCGCGCCTGCTCCACGCATACCTGCTGGATGTCGTCCAGGCTTTCCTTGTCTATCTGGAGCTTGCCTACTACCTGCTTGTCTACCGCTATATCCCATTCCAGCTGCTTGGACTGCGGCTTCCAGTCCGGCGGGACGGAGACGAGTACGTGTCCGTGGTTGTCCAGCACCCGGACCGCTCCTTTGACCAGCTCCGAAACATTATCTGCCACCGCTTGCAGCCCGCTGTTTTCCAAAACCATCGTCGTCAGCGTCCGGTATACCTCCTCGGAGCGGCGCAGCAGAGCCGCCTGGCGATCCAGCACCTGCTCCATGACGGCATGGGTGATGTCCATATAGGGGATCATCGCCGGCAGCTCAATGATCGGCAGCTGATAGCGATTGCTCACCGAAATCATCTCTTCCGGCAGGTCGTGGAGAAACCTCTCCGGCTTGATCGCCAGTGCCGCTGCTCCCGCCTGGGCCATATGTTCGACGATTTCGGGCAAAAGCGAAGGATCGTGACGGATGGAGTACGCTGTAGTCAAAAGCAGTTCGCCTTCTCGCAGCCACCCTCTCAAATCCGGGACTTCCATGATATCAATAAACCGCACCACACGATCCATGCCTTCAAATCCACTGATAACACGAGCGTCTTTCAAAAGGGGCATCTCCATTAACTCTCGAATGGTCACTCCGTTCACAAAGCTTCCCTCCTTCGCCGCGCTGTTTGAAAAATAGTGTAGCAAAAATATAGTCAAAATAGACAAAAAATTTAGTATTAACGATAAAATTTTCTTGCTGGTTGAAATAGACAGGGGCAGGCGACACTCTCTGTATCAAAAGGGGCAGTCCGATCAAGTAGTTGCCTACGATAGGACTGCCCCAGTTTGCTATCCATTCTTCAGTTCGTCATCCTCTGTAGATTTAGCCCAGCTCTCCCAGCACCCGCGCGACCAGCGTCCGCGACAGGATGACCGGCTTGCCTGTAATCTGCTTGACCGTCCGCTTCATTTCCTCCGTATAGCCCATGCAATCCAGCAAGATCAAGTCTACATCATGCTCCTTCAGCGAAAGTGCCGCCTTTTCGATCTCGTCGCCCGGCAAGTACGGAGAACCGGCTGCCGTGAAGACCTCGAGTCCGTCGCGTTCCCATTTCTCCAACGAAGCTTCGCGCTGCTCGGGTACCGGATTGATGACGCCGAGCTTGCCCTTTGCCAGCAAGCCGTGAACGGCGTTGTTTAGGATGCGGTCCGGCTCCAGCAGTAGAGCGTTGCAGTCAAAAGACGGAAAATGACCGGTGCACAACAGCAAAATAACGTCGACTCCATCTGCTTGCAGCTCGTCGATCCGCTGCTGCATCAGGTGCAGGATGGACTGCTTGGACATCGTAACCTGCGAGCCGTCCCGCAAGCGGCTGACCAGCACATTTTCACCCGGCTTCGGCGCAAGGGCTGCCAATTCTTCCGGGCCAAGCCCGTCCAATGCCCCTTTTTCCACGACCTGAAACTCGGTGAGAAAAGGCAGCATCTCCGGCGTTACATCGACACGCGGTGATTGACCGATGGTGATTGCCCCCAGCTTTTTCATACGGCGGCTCCATCCGGGGAAAGCGAATTCTGTTTTTTCAGAAACATCGAGGCAGTCGCTCCGATCGCCATGATCGGGTCCATGGCGGGCAGCTGCAGCCTCTCCATCAGTTCCTTGGCAAAGCCGATCGTGGCAAAGCCGGTGCAGCACAGCACGATCGATTCTGCTCCTTGTTCTTTCAGCCACTTCGCCGCTTCGAGCGCATTTTTCCGTCCTTCCGGGGTTTGCAGATCAAGAGTAGTTCGCACTCCATCGGGCCTTTTCATGCCGACATAGGCATCCCCGAGGATTTGTTTGACCAGCGGCGGTGCATCATCGAGAATCGTCAATACACCCGCCTTGCGCGACATCGCCATCGCCTGATGGGCGGCAGCCGAGCCCGCTCCGATCACCGGGACACGGACAGCCTGTCTCACTTCCGCCAAAGCCGGGTCGGCCGCGCAGCTGATCCCGATCGCTTGACAGCCCTTTGCCTCCAGGCGTTTGGCCACCTCAATGATTTTCGGGACCGCAATGTCCTCTGTTTCCTGATCGTAGATGCCTTTCGGCTGATCCCAGATGCACTCGCTCACTACCGGAATCTGGTACTGTCGCTCGATTAGCTCCCCGTGACGGTGTACATCGCGGGGATCGGAAAGCGTGAGAACACGAATAATGCCCAGCATGCCAACCCCTCCTGTCAACTTTGCCTTGTGTTTTCCTTACATTATAGGCAGAGCCGTTTGGCGAGGAATACGGCCTGATCAGCTAAAAAGACGGATAAAATTTGTCCCTTATGCACAAATCAGTGCTTGCAGAAAAAAGAGAAAAGCCACCTCTGGGGTGACTTTTCACGTCGTGTGGCATTTCAATAGCTTGACATGGCTTTGACTTCGCTTTTGTACTTGTTCCAGAAATGCTTTTCGTTCTTTCGTTCTCGTTCCTCTACTTCTGTCTGGTTTCTGTTTCCGCTTCTTCGGTAGCCACTTCTATGTGTTCAGTTTCTGCGTCTTTCGCTGTGACTTCTGCTGGTTCTGCTTGGGCTATTTCTGATTCTACGGCTTCTGTTTGTACTTCTACTGTTTCTGCTACTACTGTTTCCATAGCTTCTGCTTCCAGTTCTTCTTTTTCAACTACAACTGTCTCCACAGCTTCTGCTTCCACTTCTTCCGCTTCCGCAGCCTCTTCCGCCTCTTCTTCATCCACAAGCTTCAAATTCCAATCAAGCCTCCGCCACAGGCTGTCCTTATTCAAAACAAGGCTTCGGACATAGTCGGTATGCTGCTTGGCCTTCTCCTCACTGATCGTCCCCAGCCAAAACTGACGGCCAGCCACGTAGCTGATGCCGTACTCCAGCCAGCCCGAATACGATTCCTGGGCCACGACCGCCACTTTCCTGATCAACTCCCATGATGTTTCCTCGGATATGTATCCGACAAAAGCCCCCATCCTGCACAAATCGACATATCTGCCAAAATCCCATGCTGCGATGCCCGCCAGAGGAAGCTTGTGCATGTACGCCTTTACCAGGATGTACTGCATATGCTTTTCCGTATTTTTCGGCAGCGTCTCAAGGAAGGCTGATTGATCCGCCATAGACAGAGTGGACAAGAAGCTACGCATTTCGTAAAAGGAGGTGCGATGCCCCTCTTCCTGAAGCCAGCGCAGGTTGTTCATCAAATCCTCGGTGCTCTCGATTCCCCAGCCTCGTTTCAGAGACCGCCGGATTGCTTCGAGATTCTCTTCGGTTGGCTCGATTTCGTAGTTGTTTGCGGCATCGTAGCCGTTCATCTCAAATAAAACGGCCCCCAGCGCCAATCCCCACAAGTCGGTCGGATCGAGTGTCGCTTGTTTGCTGCTCATCGGCTATTCCTCCCCCTGCCAATAATGTATGTCGGGAACCTCTTCAAGCTCCTGGTGCCATACGAAGGGAAGCGAAGATGGCCACAAAGCTTGGGAGGATTGTTTTTTACGGAACAGACCGAAAAGCCCTTTCTTGCTTTGGCTGACGATTCCCTCGTAACGGCGCTGATACTCGGCATTTCCGGGAACGGCCTCCAACGCTTTCTTGGCAAAAGCAGCAGCCTCTTCCATCCTGCCCAGATCAAAATAGACCATGCTTAAATAACTGCATGTATCGCCGTCCGCTTTGAGCCGGTAAGCCTGCTCCAGGTAAAGCGCAGCTATCTGATAACGCTCCAGGCGGTAATGAACATAGCCGGCATAAAACAGGAGGGTCGGGTCCCACTGCTCCTTCGGTACCACATTGCGGAAATTGTCTGCGATGGCGACAGCCTCTTCCCACTCCCCTTGCTGGATCGAGATGTTGAGCAATGAAGTGGCGGCCCATTCGCGATAGTCCTCGCCCAGCAGCAGCTGCTTGAGATACGGAATCGCTCTCGTCTGAGCATTCTCCTTCAGCAGGCTGTATACAGCCATTTTGACCAGATCCTGATTGTCTGGGAACTGGGCAGCCCCGCTGCAGTACACTTCCCGTGCTTGCTCCTCGTCTCCCATCCCGCGATACACGTCGCCCATCACCAGATAGGCATCGGGGTCGTTTTCGTGGCTCTCTTTGTAATATTCAATGGCCCCGAGCGCATTCTCGTAATCTCCCAACTTGAAATGGCAGATCGCGATAAAGTAAAAGGACAGCTCGTTGTCCCCCCACCGTTCGGATTCGTGAAAGCCTTCTATCGCCCTGTCGTATTCGCCCAGACGAAAATGGCTGTATGCCTTTCGATGCCAGGCCCCGGAGAAGTTGTACTCGTGGTTGATGACGATCTGATGGTCATCTCTGGATTCCTTGTAATGATTCAGCCAATAGTGGGCGAGCCCCCTGGTCGAATAATAAATCCAGCGTGTAGGGTTCAACGAAATGGCCTGATCGGACAGCTCCACGCAGCGTTTGTATTCCTTCTGGCAGCGATATGCCTCCGCCAGCTGATGGAGAATCTCGGGATGGTTGGGCATAAGCTCCATGGCGGCGGTCAGGTCTTCGATGGCCGCCTCGTATTGGTTGCTTTCCACATACGTAGTACCCCGCTCCAGGAGAATCGCCCACTCGCTGTCCCCTGCCTGGCGGGCAAGCTCCAACGCCTTATCCAGATGAGCGAGTCCTTCCTCCGTCTGTTCCTGCTTGATCAGCGCCCGGCCCCAGAGCAGCTCCATGTCCACTGTAAGCGGAATGGCTCTCTGAATGCGGTCGAGTGATTCTACGCACTCCTCATACCGTTCCAGATCGAAGCAGACGCTCGCCAAGCAAAACCTGCGCTCGTGATCGTCCGGCGCCTCCTGCAGTTCCTCCTGAAGCTGATCGGCGAGCAAGCCGTTTAGCGCAAGCAGGCGGACTTGTACGTCGATGTCGTACGGACATTGAACGAGTATCCGCTTCAGCACCGCCCTCGCCTCGGTCAGCTTTCCAAGCGAGACATAGCAGCGGGCAAGCCCGCTCAAAGCGAGTTCATTGTCGGGAGAAAGCGAGAGGACATGCTGATAGTCTTCTTGCGCCTCTTCGTACTTGCCAATCTTCCGCAATATGTTTGCCCGATGGATGTAGCCGTCGATCTCCTCCGGAAGCACCTCGGTCAGCCGGTAAAAGGCATGAAAAGCGTTCTCCAGATCGTCTTTGCGCAGATAGAAGTGCCCGATCATCCTCAGCAAATCGGGGTCCTCGGTAAACATGTTGGAAGCAATCGCGAGGTACTTCTCGGCTTCCTCCAGCTCATTGTCCAGCATCGCCCGAAACGCGTGCTCCCGGCAATCGATAAAGTCGTCGTACTCGTAATCGCTGTCCTCGTCTTTTTTCAAAAAATCGTAGCGAAGCTCCCACGGCTTTTTGATCTGGTTGATGACAAAGCGAATGAAATTTTCCGGAAACTCCTGGGAAAGCTCCATCTCCTGATCGGTCCAGAAGAAGTAATCGTTCAACAGCCTCCATATTTGACGGGGCAAATGGTACTTCTCCATCAGGAATGTCAGCATTTCTTTGTTGGTCCGCTGCTTGACTTCCAGCTGCCAGTATTCTTCCTTTTCCAGCAGCGCCACCCATTTCTCGCGGTCAATCCGGGATGGGAAATCAGCGTAGAGCACAGTCACTTGCGAAATAAAATGCTCGGCAAGCTCCTCGGGTGTGGCCGGCTCTTTTCCCGCTGAAAAGCTTCGGCTGGCCAGCCTTTCTCCCGCTTGCTCAGGGACCCCTGCTTCAAGGGCTTCCCCTTCGCGGGGTCCTTGCTCCCGGACGCCAGTCCATACCGCTTCTGCTGCCGGAGCTGCTTCCTCCTCCGGATCGAGTACAAAAACAGAACCAGCCGCATCGCCTGACGCAGCCGCTTCCTGTAAAAATTTCGCTTCGCGGAGGGCATGCTCATACGCTTCCCGCAGCCGCTGAAACCCTTCCGGATCGTCCTCCGGGTGATAGGTTTTCAACAGTCTGGCATACGCTCGCTTGATTGCCCCCTGATCGGACGTAGGTTCGATACCCAAAAATTCCCAACTGTTCATATTAATAGTCCTGGCACCTCTCAATCCGATCCAGCACAGCCTTCAGCAGCTCCGCTTCCTTCTTGATTTCCGCATCATTTTGACGCTTGAGGACATTTTCGAAGCGCTGCAAGGCTTGGGCGATCTCGTACCGTTTTTCCGCCAGCGATTCTTCGTACATCCTCTCTCCCCGTGCCAGGAGCAGCCTGTTTTCCATCCTGTCTCGGGGATGGATCTTGATGGCCTCCAGCTCCTTCAGACGTTGCTCGATTTCCTTGCGGGAAACGGCCCCGGGGTTCTCTTCGATAATCATCCGTTTTTTCACGCCCGTCTCGACGACGGTGACCTCTACTTCCAGAATGCCGTTAATATCGTAAGTGTAGCGGACGTCCACAGCCTGCTGGCCAGCGGTGGCGGGAGGAATCGGGATTTCCATCTGCCCGAGCTTGATGTTGTTTTTCGTCAGACGGCTCTCTCCCTGATAAATCTCCACCTTGATCACCTTTTGGTTCTCGTGCACAGGGTAAAGACGCTCTACCTTGCTGACCGGGATCGTACTGTTGCGTTCAATGATCGGATAAAAATGACCCGACTCGTAGCTTCCCGAGTCCGTCTCGACCGCGACCATAGTGCCGAGCGTGTACGGACAGACGTCAGTCAATACCACTTCCCGCAGCGCTTCATTCCGCTCCTTCATCGCGGCCTGAATCCCCGCTCCCAAAGCCACGGCTTCATCCGGGTGGATATGCGATGCAGGCAGGCGCCCAAACAGTTTGCCGACAAACGAATAGATGAGCGGCATCCGTGTAGCGCCGCCGATCAGTACGATAGCGTCCAGCTCGCGCGGAGTAATCGACGAATCGCGCAGGGCCCGCTCGATCGGAGCGCGGAGCTGAGCAAGCAGCGGCTTTGCAATGACTTCAAATTCATCCCGGCCGATCTGCAATTCGTAGGTCTTGTCATCGATCATGCAGCTCATCGTGCCGTACTTTTCTGTGCCGAGCTGCCGCTTGCACAGCTCCGCCTGCTTACGCAAGGCGTTCATCGCTTTTTCGCTGACATCGCTCGCTGTCAGCAGATGGTGCTGGAGAAAGTGCGAGCAGAGAAGCTCGGTGAAATCTTCGCCGCCCAGGTAGTTGTCACCGGCGATCGCTTTGACCTCCATGACCTGATCAAACAGCTCCAGGACGGAGACGTCAAAAGTCCCGCCCCCGAGGTCAAAGACGAGGAATTTGGTTTCCGGGTCCTGGAGATGCAGACCGTAGGCGATCGCGGCCGCCGTCGGCTCATTGAGCAGCCGCTCCACTTTCAAGCCGGCCAATTCTCCGGCCCTCTGCGTGGCTTTTCGCTGCGCATCATTAAAATAAGCCGGAACGCTGATCACGGCCTCTGTCACGGGTTCTCCCAGAAATGCCTCTGCATCCTCCTTCAGCGAACGGATGACAAATGCAGACAGCTCTTCCGGGGAAAATGTATACGATCCAAGCTGAAAGGTTTTGTTGCTGCCCATATACCGCTTGAATGTCTCTACTGTCAGATGGGGATGTGTAATCAGACGCTCCTTGGCCACTTGTCCGACGAGGATCTCCCCATTTTCATCTACACTCACAACAGAAGGCGTCAGGTTGCTTCCCAAAGCGTTGGGAATGATCACTGAGCCCTCCTCTGTCCAACAAGAAACCAGGCTATTGGTCGTACCTAAATCAATGCCAATAATCGGCATAATACGATCACATCCTACAAAAAATTCTTGAAAGTAATCATAGCATTTGCCAATATATTGAATCAACTTTCACTTTTGGAAAAATCATGAATCGTTTTTCCTATATATAAGGACAAGCAAATGAAACAGGACTTTCGGACCACGCTGCCATTTGCTGTGCGGACCGCAAATGGCACAAACCGGCATTTTGCCTCGTCTCGCTTCTTTCTTCGCAAAAAAGCGCAAATCTGCTGTTGAGGCAGACCTGCGCTTCTCGATTTCCTCTATTTTAGTGAAACGATCTCCAAAAATCCCCATTCTCGCCAATGATGTCCGCGATCTGCGAAAAAGGGATGCGGAACGTCGGAAAGCCTGCAGCGTAGGGCGCAATTTCATACGGAGCAAAGTAGAGATACAGGGCGTTTTCCTTGACATAAAAAGGCTGATCGGGACTGATTCCTTTAAAGGAGTCCGGGAAAACGTGCGAGTATTCGGGATTGTTTTTGATTTGGTTGCCGACGATATCGCTCAGTACCCTGACGTAATCGCTGCCCGGCTTAAACAGGTCTTTCAGAGCATAGATCCGTCCGCTGACCAAATCAATCGGGACATAAGTCATGGTCGGCATTCCGTGAGCGGCGCCAAACGGGTAATTGTAGCCGGTCAGCTCCAGCTCCACCAGCCGATTTTTGAAGAACGCCACAGCAAAATCGCCAAAGTAGTTGTAATCCAACTGTGCATTTGGATCAATCGGTTTGATCTGGGACAGCTCACGCAAGCGTTGGTTGACCGCCTCCTGCGCCTGTCTGTTCGCCATGCCCCTGATTTCGGGGTAGTAGACGAGATAATCTCTGTTCGGAGCGTACTTGTGCTCGACAACCCGGTACTGACCAGTCAGCGGGATGGCGGTGTTTTGCTTCCAGACCAGTTTTCCGCTGCGGTCATAGTAGGATATCCGTTGATCGACAAACGCCTTGACCAGCTCCCCTTCCAGCGTCAACGTTCCGCTGCCCGGGACGACCGGAAGATTTCTCGCCACATGTCCCGTTCTGTCGATGAAAAAGGTTCTCTGGCCATCGGTTGCAGATGCTACCCCTTCTTTGTACTCGGCGACCTGGTCGTAGAGAAAATCGGTCAGGAAACGGCCGTCTGTGTCCGTTATCGCATAGGCCGATCCGATGTAGGGCTTGCTCGGATCCTTTGCCCGGCCAACAGCGAGACGCCCTGCTCCCAGCATATTGATGTCGTTGTATTCCGGCTTGATCACGTACGCCCCGGTCTTGTCGATCAGACCGTACAGATTTTCCGAGAAATCCCTGGAGGCATTGACGATGGCTCTTCCCGCTTCGAACGGCAAGGCCACCGAAAATTGCGGCGGGATGACCACCTCGCCGGATTCATTGATGTAGCCCTTGGGGCCGCTCTCCGTCTCCGAGAATGCCAACAGGCCGTCTCCCGGCGGTCCTACATAGGGATGCTGGTAGGAATGAAGCGCCTTCCCGCTGCGGTCGATGAGGGCGAATTCTCCCTCCCTGACCTGCACAAGCGCTCTTCCGTCCTGAAAGTCGTTGGCAGACATATACACCGGCGGGATAATTTCCGTGCCGGAAAGATCCAGGTAGCCGTAATGGGAACGGCCTTGTGCATCGACCTTTGTGAAAACTGCCCGCCCCTCCTTATACGTTCCGATATAGGAGTAAGGCGTGGCCGTTAACATGTTCCCTCTTTCATCAATGACCCGAAAGCCGCGGTCATCGACAACGGCTGCCCGCCCTTCGGAAAAGGGGGCAATCGACTGATAAATAGGACCTACGACAAATATCCCGAGCTGGTTGATCAGGCCGCTGTGGTTGTTTGCTTGCACGACGGCCAAACCGTTATTTTGAAAATCTTCGGCGTAGTCAAAACGAGGTGAAATGATAAAACGTCCGTTTCTGTCAATGTACCCCCATTTTGTACCTTCTGCCGTTTTGACGGGGGCGGGGTACAAAGCAGCCCTGGTTTGCAGCTCGCTGCGGATCAACCGGATAACCGACTGCCATTTTCCGGCGGATGACGGGCGCAGCTTCACCGCTGTAGCGAGCGAGTGAACCGCCTGTGCCGGCAGTCCTGCTTTTTGCTCGGCACTGGCAAGCTGGTACCAGAGACTCGCATCTTCCGGCCGTTCTTTTGCCTGTTCCCGAAGTTGCGCAGCTATCTGCTGAAAATAGGAAGGAAAGCGATCATTGGCTTGCTGCAATCGCTCCCCGTTCCATTTGTATACATCGGCCGTATACACCCCTCCCTCCTCCTGCTGCCAGAGGATGATCTCGGCAATCCCGTCCACTCCCGCAGCAGATTCGAGATCGGCTACTTCCAGCTTGTGATAGGAGAGAGGGGGCATCGCTCTGTTCAAAAGCCCGCGCTGCGTCCACTCATAGACAGCAAGCGCGGCTGGCTCTGCTTCTCCCGCTTCTCTGGTTGTCAGCACAAACGGCCAATCATGCCGGGTTTGAATCAACGCAGCTTCCCCGTCAGCCTGCCAGCCGATGATGACGTCAAACTTTTCGCTGCTGGTCACGGGCGCCGTGTGCAGATCGCAAATGACCGCCTTTCTGCTGGAAAGCGTCTGGACTGCATACCAGCCGTCCGCTCCATTTTTCCATACCGTGAAAAAGGTTTCCCCGACCCACCTGTAGGCGCCAGCCAGCTCTGCCTCTCCATCGCCGTCCAGATCGCGCAAACAAATAAACGGCGAGGGAGCCTCGTCCGACGGCGCCTTCCCTGCTGCTGCGAGGATCTTTGCTCCACAGGGCAAAAGCTTATCTACCGTAAGTTCCAGCTGTTTATCCCACATTGCCTAACTCTCCCATGTAAATGTTTTGAGATATCATATGTGGGCAAATACAGGTGGTGACCCAAAATGCTGGCCATGCGACAGCCGTTACACCGGGGGGATTTCCGGTTCAGGTCCCGGCGTCATGTACCCCACCAAGGCCTGTTGAAGCGTTCCTTTCATAATAGCTTTACTGTCAAACGATATTCCGTTTCTGATCATGACCTTTACGATTTCCGGGCGCATACCGGTGATGACACCCTTGCAGCCCATCATCGCTATGCCTTCGAGCAGGTGCAAGAAGCGTTCCATCACGGCTATCTCCATTTCGGCAACGCCGGAGAGGTCCAAAATCAGCACCTCGATTTTATTCGTGCCAATCTGCGTAATGACTTTATCCTCAATTAAAGAAAAACGATGGCTGTCTATCGCTCCTACCAGCGGCAAAATGCACATGGCAGGCTTTAACGGAATGAACTGGACAGATAAATAGTCGACGAGTTCTCTCTGCTTCTGAATAAGCTGCTCCTTGTAATCGGAGTAGCTGATAAAGAAATAATTAAGGAACCGATCGACCAACTCATTGATTTGTTTTTCCAGCGAGTAGAAGTTTTCCCGGCTGCTCTCGAGATTCTGCAGCTTGTCATAATTGTACAGGAAATCCCAAAGAACCCTGCGGATGGATTGCACCCACTCGAGCTTGAACGCTAATGTCAGCGAATGCTTGGCCCAGACAACCCCTTCCTGTCGGGCGAAGGAAATCACATCGTGCTCGCGGCCATCGACGATGTAAAGGACCAGCTTATGAGCGTTCGCCAGCAAGTTGACGTTTCCCACCTGCTGTATTTCGTGTATTTTCTCCTTGACGTTGACCGCCTCAGCCAGCAAGCATTGTTCGAATTCGTTCCGATTTTCCAGAAAGAAATCCCGCAGCTCCTGGCCTGCTGTTGAATGCAATTTCAATTCAATCACTCCACGAGTTAACCTTGTTGATTCCTTGGGGATGCTCAGCGTGAAGCGTGTACCCTTTCCTTCCTCGCTGTAAACCTGAATCCTGCCTCCATGTTGATGAATGACAGAAAACACTTGGGTCAGTCCCATCCCGGTCCCGTCGACTTTTGTGGAAAAGAAAGGGGTGCCCAGCATAGACAGCTTTTCCTGCGGAATTCCCGTTCCGGTATCCTCGATGGAGATAACCACTTGCTCCTCTTCCACCTTGTGTTCAATCGTGATGGCTCCCTTGTCCGGAATCGCTTCAAAAGCGTTTTTCAGCAGGTTGAAAAATGCTTTTTTAAGCTGATTCTTCCGTCCATACACGCAGGCGTCCGTATTGTGAATTTTCTTTCTTATCTCCACGCGATACAATTGGTCCTGAAAAAGATGTACCAAGGATTCCAGCTCTACAGAAAGATTAACGGACTGTATGGACTCCTCCTCCAGATCGGGCTTGGCTACATGCAAAAGGTTTTCAAGCGTAGCCAAAGCATTCTGCAGTTCCGATTGGGCAATGTCAACGTATGTTTCATTCGGCTCCTCCTTGAGCAACTGCAAAAAACCCTTTACGGCTGTCAGCGGGTTCTTTACCTCATGTGCAATCCCTGCGGCGATTTGCCCTACTGAGGCTAGTTGACTGATGTGCACATCATTTTTTACACGATGCGTTTCCATGAAGTTCACGTCCTGCTCCTTTCCCCAGCTTGTGAGAGAACTGTTTGCTCCCTTTCTTTCGTTGGATATTTTTTCATGGGTAGTTCTTCTTTCTTTTAAAGCTGGGCAATCTCCTTTTAAATTTGTCGAATTTGTCCCGTTTCCCCTCATTTAAACAGGAGAGGCGACAGATAAACGGAATTTTCGTGCAATAGGAGCTGCGAGCACTGACCCCTTCTTCATACAATTGCGGCCTTTTTGTTCCAGGCATAAAAAGGACCGGAGAAGTTTCCGGTCCCGATTTGCAGGAATAGGAGGCTCCTTGTCAGCCCCTTCCTTCGCTGTCTTATTCAACGGCTACGTAAATCCGAACGACTGCATTCTGCGGATCAAAGTCACGGGCATCGTACAATTCAAAGTCTCCGGTAAAGGTACGGCGCTCCTGTGAAGTCGCAGACCATTCCCAGATGCGCTTCCACGCTTCGGTCACGACGGCGCCGACCGGCCCTCTCTCCGAGGTAAAGACGGCATACTTCGCGGCCGGTACCGAAATGACCTCCATCCCCTCTTCTGCCTCGCCAGCTTCCGACTCATGGCCGATCAGCACGGTATATTCGCCAGCCGCTCCATTTTCGTAATTCGCATAAAGCGTGTAGGTGAGATGAGGGTTTTTGACTGCTTTCGCCCGTCCGCTTACATCCGTGGTGAAAAACCGTTCCCACAGGCCCGGAATTTTTCCTTCTCCCCGTGCTTCCCGCTCATTCGTCGTCCTGGCAGCAATCCCCTTTATGTACAAAGCATCCTGAAAAACATAGGTCGGTTCCATCCCAATTGCTCCCTTCATTGTCTCTGTCTTTACAAACACATTTTACGGGTAGAAAGTTGACAACTGGGTGTCATGTTTGATCAGCCAATTCCCGTTTTTTCCGGAGGCGCTTGCACCTGTATATCCCTATGCTTCTTTTTTCTGTTTCCCCTGGTAGCACATGCACGTCACAATATGGTCGTTTACCATTCCGACGGCCTGCATGAACGCATAGCAGATCGTGGTTCCCACAAACTTGAATCCCCGCCGCTTCAAATCCTTGCTCAGCCTGTCGCTTACCTCTGTGGAGGCGGGCACCTCGCTCATCTCTTTGAAATGGTTTTGGACCGGTTTCCCGTCCACAAATGACCAGATGTACGCACTGAATGAACCGAATTCCTCGACAACCCGAAAATACGCCTTGGCGTTTGCAATAACAGCGTTGATCTTCAGCTTGTTTCTGACGATGCCTTCGTTTTGCAGAAGCTCGTCTATTTTCCGCTCGTCATACTTGATGATTTTTTCGGGCTCAAAGTTGTCGAAAGCCTGCCGGTAGTTCTCTCTCTTTTTGAGGATTGTGTACCAGCTCAGCCCTGCTTGCGCGCCTTCCAGATTCAAATATTCAAAGAGCAGACGGTCGTCGTAGACCGGAACGCCCCACTCCTTGTCATGGTATTCGAGGTAAAGCGGATCTTGTGTCACCCACCCGCATCGGTTCATCTGCCTGTCCTCCTGTTTTCACCATTGCAAACAAACGTTCGCAATCCGTTTCTTCTATCATATACCGGAGCCGCTTGTTTATCAATCTCTTCGTTTCGCTCCATCGATTACCTTAGGTAACACCCGTTGTTCAAATCAAAGGTAGCGCCAGTATAATTCCTCCCCTTTTCAGACAGCAGAAATACAACCGTGTTTGCCACATCGACAGGCAGCACCGGGGACTTGATCAGCTCGTGCTCTCTGTATTCGTTCTTTCTCCACACAGGCAGCTTGTCCATCATCGAGGTATCTACCAGTGTGGGTGCTACGCAATTCACCCGGATATACGGCGCAAAATTCATCGCACAGCTTTTGGTCAGACCGACTGCGGCCGCCTTTGACAGACCGTATACGGCATCAGAGCTTCCTTCCAATCCCGAAACGGATGACAGGTTCACAATGACTCCGGCTCTTTTTTGATCAAGCAGCATTCTCCCGAACAGCCTCGAAAAGTAGATGAATCCCTTTATGTTTACGTTGATCACCTGGTCGATTTCATCCACGTCATAATCGAGGATGCTTTTTCCCAGATAAATGCCGGCGTTGTTGACCAGCCCGTTGATTGCGGGATGCCGTTCGCTGGCCCAGGCGAAAAAGCTTGCAACCTCCTCGTATCTCGTGACGTCCAAAGTGTATACGTCCAGCGCGTCCGAGTTGATAGATTGCTTGATTTCCGCAAGCTTCTCGCGATTTCGGTCGCAGGCGATTACGTGGGCATTCTCTTGAATGCATTGTCTGGCAATTTCAAGCCCGATGCCTGAAGCAGCGCCCGTAACGATAATGGCTTTCTCTTTCAGCAATGTCGGCTTCCTCCCTTTGCGGAATCAGGAATCTGAATATCCATGCATATCATCCTTGTGCATATGAACATGCTGACGAATTGCCAAGCTTCAACAAGTTCGTTACCATACGATGGAATTCTCTTTAAAATTTACATGTTTCATACTGTCTGTATTCTAATATAATTCAAAGAATAGTTTACTATCATGAAAACTGATTCTTTTTCATCTTTTTCTTCATTGAAAATGATGATGTTTCATGAAATAAACGAATGGAGATTACTTGCTTATGTCCACCGACTCGAAGATCCTGAAAGCCTTGTTTTTCATTCAACTGCTTTCGTCCTTTCTGGTCGTCGCCGGTCATTTTACCGCTTCCGTGCTGGACTTTACCGATCCCTTCTGGGTGCTTGCCTTAAACCAGATCAGCCGCTATGGCACAGTGCTTTTGGCCATCGTGAGCGGATACATGACCGCCTATACGCTTGAAAAGAAAAAGCCGGGCTTTTGGCAGTTCTTTTCGGGAAAGCTCACCTACATCTACGTGCCGTTCCTGGTGTGCGGCGTCTTGTATCATTACTTGCTCAATGACGTGTGGCCTCGCACTTCCACAGATTTTTTCAACATCTTTCTGGGAAAAACGGGCGGCCACCTGTATTTTGTGTTTATGATTTGCCAGTACTACCTGTTCGCCTACCTGTTCCGCAATGTGATTACCAAGAAAAACATCCTTTTTCTCATTTGGGTATTCATGGCGGTTCAATATGTGTACATTAATTACCTCCACCAGGGGTGGCTTGGCTTGACGACTCGCCATCTTCTCCCGACGTGGATCTTCACGTTTTATATCGGCCATCTGGTGTACTGGTATCGGGAAACCATCTTTGCTTACCTGCAAAGGAAACAGTCCTACCTGATTTTGTTTACAAGCGTCTCCGTCATCAGTGCTGTCTTTTTCATCCTATCCAGCAAAATGTATGTGGCGGTTCATCTGTCCTTTGTGATTGCGACACTGATTACCTTTTTGGTCATGGTCGTCTTCTTCCTGGAGCTGGTCGACAAGGTACAGCTCAAGTTTCGCAAAGGTCTTACCTATTTTATCTACCTGTTTCACTCGGCCTTCCTCATTCTCTACAAGGAATGGCTGAAGGATCTTTTCGGAAATGACGTCTCGTGGCTGTTCAGCAACACGTGGTATTCGCTGATGTATTTGCTCGTCGTCTACGCGAGCACGGGGCTTGCTTCCATCCTGCTGGTGCAAATTACGAAAGGCATTGAGAGCCTCATCAAGACGAGGTGGCGGGTCATTCGGGAGAGATATGAATAAGACGACAGCCGAAAAAGGCATCCAAGCTGATTGGGTGCCTTTTTATATATTTTGGTGTCCCTGCTTTTTTGCTTTCACTTTCTTGCTCTCAGAAGCAGTCTTCGCTATCCGGGTGCATGGCGGGCTGAGGATGAAATTGGTAGATGCTCAGGTTGATTGATTTCCCGCCGATCACCTCGACCCCTTCCCCTTGCAGCAGAAGCATTTGCATGGTCCGGGATTCCTCTTCCTGCAAGCTGATCTTCCCTTCCGCGTTTATGACGCGATGCCACGGAAGGCGATGCTTATTGCTCATGGAATGGAGGATTCTGACGACCTGCCTTGCCCCCCTCGGACTTCCGGCTAACGCGGCAATTTGCCCATAGGTCATCACTTTCCCCGGAGGAATACTGCGGATGATTGCCACCGCTCTTTCTGTGAATGGCCGCATGCTTTTTTCTCCTTTTCTACTGCCGGGGAAGCCACTGGCAGGTTTGTCCAGTTTCCCCTCTGTTTTTGACAGAAAATTTATGCTACGCTACTCGGTAAGCAATCCTACCCATACTAACGGGATTGCCATCCTGGTTTTTGAAAGGAGCTGAATGGTTATGAGCACATATTTGAACACTCGTTACGATACAAATCATCACCACTTGTCATTCTGCAGGGGGATGCATACCCATTGACTCCCCCCATTTCAGGAGGAGGTACTGCATGCAGCGGAAAACGGCATTGCTTGTCATTGACGTACAAGTAGGAATTGTCGAAGGACCCGAAATCGGTCCGGTTTTTCAAAAGGAAGACGTTTTGCAGACCATAACGAAACTGATTTCCACGGCGAGAAGCCAGTCCATACCTGTTGTTTATGTTCAAGATTTGGATGTAGCCGCCCAAGACTCGGCCGAATTTCAAATACATCCCG
Organism: Brevibacillus borstelensis; assembly: GCF_003710865.1. Taxonomy (GTDB): domain Bacteria; phylum Bacillota; class Bacilli; order Brevibacillales; family Brevibacillaceae; genus Brevibacillus; species Brevibacillus borstelensis. The sequence goes on from NZ_RHHO01000009.1 coordinate 41,561, forward strand.
AGATTGCGCCGCTTTCCGGCGAACTGGTCATCCGAAAAAAAGCAACAGACGCGTTTCAGCTCACGGAATTGCACAAAGAACTTCAAGCGCGGAAAATCAACCATCTGGCAGTCGTCGGTTGCAAGACGGAATACTGCGTAGATACGACGTGCAGAAGGGCGACCACCCTCGGATATGATGTGACACTGGTGGCAGACGCCCACTCGACGACTGGCAACGATGTTCTTTCGGCAGAGCGAATCATCGCTCACCACAACGCGCTGCTGCATGGTCTGGACAATGTCAGCGGTTTTGTCATGGTGCGCCATTCAGGCGAAAACGTTTTTGAACCGACCCACGATCAGTATAGATAAAAGCGAATGAAACAGCAAACCCCTCCCGACAATGCTGGGACTCGCCCGCTTGTCTGGAGGGGTGTTTTTCTATCGTGGGATCTCTATATGAATGTTGCGTCCGTACTCTGAACGTGTGGCAAACTGAATGTACCCGGCCCTCCGAAAGGCATTGGCCATCGGTTCGTTATGCACGTCGGTATCCGCCCGAATAGGAGTGACCCCCGCTTTCAGCAGGATGTCCGTTCCCCGCCCAAGAAGCTGATGGATGTATCCGCGTCCTCTTTGCTCCGGCATCACGCCGATGTAGCCGATCGTAGCAAAGGCAGGGCTTTTCGCGGGCATCACCAATCCGATGCATTCATCGTCCTGGTTATAGGCAAGCTGCCACCAATGCGGATCATACACCAGCTGCTGCAGGTCCTGAAACAATTCCAGCGCTTGTCCCCTTGCTCCCAGGCGCTCACTGTCATGCAAAATGCGACGGTCCAGCGTTCCTTCAGATACGCGCATGACAGCTTCGATAAAGACCTCGTTGCCCACTTCGGCGAGCGAGCGAAAGGAGAGACCTGCAGGCACGGGAATGTCTGCAATACCCGGCTTCCACTCAAAGCGACAGGTCTCCCGCTCCAGGCGAAACCCCATCTCTCTGAGCAGCTCCCTGCGCTCTGTCGGAAACGTCTGCCACTGGGGGGCCAAAGGAGGAGTATCCAGCACATGCCCCACTTCCTTGACTCCCATGCCGCGCAGGGCTTCCAGCGCTGTTTGCAGCAGTTCTTTGCCGAGAGAAAGGGAATCCTCACTATCCCATGGAATATCGAGCAATACCAAGTCAAGCGGTTTGTCCAGCTTGGGCAGTGTCCAAAATGCTACACGTCCCCGCAGCCGGTTCGCTTCCTCTATGACAAAGCACCATTCCGGGCGCATCGAACCGACTGCGATCATCTTTTCTACGTAACGCTTTACCTCCTGCACGCGGGCCGGATCGCTATTGCCTACTCCTGCGAAATCATCAATCTCTTCCGGTCTGATCGGGCGCACTGCGGCCACTGTCATTCGCTTCCCTCATTCCTTTTTATAAAAACGGGTTTTGAAACCGAATTTATGTAACCACCAAAATAACTGTTAATAGTTACAAGCTGATTGTATCACAACCCATCCCAGCCCGGCAACCACATTTTCCCAGCGCCTTTTGTTCATTTCGCGATCCGACGCGATCCAACAGAATGCTGCCCCTTCTTAACCGAACAGTAAACTGGTTTTGCTTCTCACTTCGCCTCAAGAAACCACACTTTGCTAATCACCTGATCGTTGACCTCATAAATGGCCAAGGCTTCAAATGCTCCGCGATTGTCTCTTCCCGTAATTTCCTCGCGGTCGATGACGTAATTGGAATAGCAAATACGATCTTTGATAACGCAATGGTTGTTCGGATTTTCCTGGAACATTTTCGCGTAACGTTCTGTCAGCGCTTTTTTTCCACTGACCAACACATTTCCGCTCGGATGCTCCATGATCAAAACATCCTCGGCATACGTGGACACAAATCCCGCCAAGTCCTGGCTGTTGTAGCAGAGCAGCTGCTGCTGCACGATTTCCTCCGGCGTTTTGTTCTTGTGCACAAAAAAGCCCCCCTGCAATGTCTTTCTTATCGCGGCCTGCGGTCATGCAGCCAGTCCTTGCCTTCCACCTTGCCTACGGAAGCCATCAAGACGGAGAGATGCTCCTGGCCGTCAATTCCCAAATATTCATTCATTTCTTTGTCGAACCAGTGGCCGATCGTGGACACGCCCAATCCCAGGCCATTTGCCGCGATATGCAGATTCTGGGCAACGTGGCCGGCATCCCACCAAATGTACCGGTACGCCCGTTCCCTGTATTTATGCCGTGTACGGTTGACCACTGCCGTCCACACGAAATTGACAGCCGCCCGGCGCGTCATTTCCTGATTCTCCGTCAAGGCATAAGCCGTTTCAGACACGTCCTCCAGCTTTAACCCTTCCAGGCACCACTCTTCCACATCCAGGTGATACAATCCTTTTTCCAAGCCCTCGACGTTGTTTACGAGCAAATAGGTCTCGATCGGATACAGCGCTCCCGCGGAAGGGGTCGCGCGGATTTGGTAATCGCCCATGTCGGCGGTGATGCCTTGGGTTCCCCAGAGCAAAATGTTCAATTCATTGAGTGTCATCGGTTCACACAGGAAATTCCGTCTGGAACGCCGATTCTTCATCAGCTCCCAAAGATCCGGGGACGGGGGCAGCTCTCTTGGTCCCAAAGGTATGCGGACTACCGCATCGTCATACCGCATGTAAGTAGGCGGTCTTTTGTCAAAGTCATATTTGGCGGCCCAGCCTTCCTCCAGATCGCCGACTGCGTATGAGGTCGCCTGTAAAAATTCGTTGCATAGTCTTTGCCATTCCGGATGCATGGTGTTCTCCTCCTCTTGTGCTTGCGACTGTATCTCGCTAAAATCGAGTATACGAACAGCACAACCATTAGTAAAACGATGTTTATTAATATAATTCATTAGATTTTACTAATAATTCAAGGAGAATCCCTATGACACTGGCCCAATTGCAAGTGTTTATCGCCGTGGCCGAAGCGAAAAATTTCACGAAAGCCGCTGAATCTCTCGGTTTTACACAATCGGCTGTCTCTCAGATGATTCAAAGCCTGGAAAAGGAACTGGGCGTTCCTCTGTTTCACCGCAGCCGAAAAGGGGTCGCCACGACCAACATCGGGGAGAGAATGCTGCAGCATGCAAGGGAAATGCTGCGGATCAGCTCGCGCATGCAGCAAGAGGCAAAAGCGGCGCAAGGGATCGAGACGGGTACGCTGCGGATCGGTTCCATCCACAGCGTGTCCAATAAAATTTTGCCCGGCTTGATCGGCTCATTCCGCAAGCTGTTCCCCCAAGTGGACATCGTCTTGTTTGAGGGGGAGTATGAAGAGGTAAACAGTTGGATATCCGGCTCTGTCGTCGATGTCGGCTTTACCACCGTGCCGGGAAAGGATATGGAGTCATACACGCTTGCAACCGACAGAATGGTCGTGGTTGTCCCCGATGACCATCCGCTGCGGAGCGAGCCGTATCTCACTTTCTCCCACATTCGGGACAAGTGCTTTATTATGCCGAAGGACGAATGCATCAAAAAGCTGCTTCACACCAACGGGCTTGCTTCCACCGTTGCTTTTGAAGTCCGGGACGTGACGACGATTCTGGCCATGGTGCAGGAATGGGTCGGGGTCACGATTGTTCCGGAGCTCTACTTGCCGGAAATGCTGCCCAAGGTAGTGCCCGTCCCTTTGTCTCCCACGATTACGAGGGAGCTGGTCATCAGTACCCGCAGCTTTGATTCGGTCTCGCCGATAGCGGCAGAGTTCATTGTGCACAGCCAGCACTACATCAAGCAGCGAGCCGTCGCGATTTAAAAAAAGATCTTGCTCCTGAAAACAGGCAGCAAGATCTTTTTGGTACATACTTAAATTGTGCTTCCGTCGAATTCGATGTCGTGGTCGTCTCCATCACCGGAGAATTCATACTGGAGATCATCTTCGACACTATCAATGATTTCGCCGTCAATATTCGCATCTTCAAATTCGTCCCAGATGTCGTTGCAAATTTCTTTTACGAGTTTTTTCAACTGGCTCTTAGTCAAATCATTAAATTCATCTTCATAATCATCGAAGTCAATCGCGATCTCTACGGAGATGTCATCCTCATCGCCGCTCAGCGAGATGTCCCATTCAAGGTCTTCGTAATCGCCGTAATCGTCATTCAAATCGGTTTCCAGATCATCGATGCGATCATCGACATCGTCGTCCTTGCTGCTCTTTCTGTCTTTGAGGTCGTCGATTTCATCTTCCAGATCGGCAATTTTTGCTTCCAGATCTTTGATTTTCGCGTCCTTCGTTGCGACTTCCGCTTGCAGAGCGGTTACGCGCGTATCCGGGCGGTCTTTGACATCAATTGTGTAAGTCGTTCCATTCCAAACGACATCCTTGTTAAAGACGTTGGCCATCATCCGCACCGGGATATAGGTGCTTCCATTGACGATGAACGGCTCGATGGTCGTTGGAACATTTACACCGTTATACATAACTTTGATATTATTGTAGCTAGCCTGCACATTCTTTTTTCCGACAGCCGCATCCGTGGTGACCGGCAAGAAAGTCGCACCCGCGAGTACTACAGACGACAAGATCGGTACCCATTTTTTCTTCCACATACTACATCTCTCCCATCGTATTTTTCTGTGATGCAAAGCATTTATTTCCAATATTCAGTTGACTGGTGGCTTCACCAAAGCTTAATCGCTTTCCCTGCTACTACTGATGCTCCCGCCGGTATGTACTTTCGCGGTGCTTCCCGCATACAGTGCCCTCATCGTTCGTGGCCAAAGCATCATCTTTTACTGTACCTGTGAACGGTGAAAAAACGGTGAAATTCTGCGCCCTCTTCCAACTTTTTTTCATTCATTTTTCACGAAAATACGGTAACATGATCGCATAATGGGTTATGTGAAAAAGGGGTGGAAAGCCGTGCACATACTGGTAGCAGAAGATGATCTGATGCTGGGTCAACTGATTGCCCATCTCTTGAAGAAAAAAGGCGGATATCAGGTAGAGTGGCTGACAACAGGTGACGATGTCTGCGAGTACGCTTTGAAATCGCACTACGATGTCCTGATCCTCGACTGGATGCTGCCGGGAGAGGAAGGCGTGAGCATCTGCAGCCGATTGCGGAAAGAAGGCTATTCGGGGGCTATCATCATGCTGACCGCCAAGGATGCGCTTGAGGACAAGATTAACGGATTGGATGCCGGAGCCGATGATTATTTGATCAAGCCTTTCGAAATTGATGAGCTGCTCGCCAGAATTCGGGCTGTCAGCCGGAGAAACTTCGCTCCGATCCAGGAACAACTGGTCGAGCTGCAGAATATTCGCGTGAACCTGACACAGCGCACCGTTTTTGACGGAGAAACAGAGGTTTACCTTACTCCGCGGGAGTTTCAATTGCTGGACTTGCTCATCCGCAATAAAGGCCAGGTATTGTCCAGAGAATTGATCTACGACCGGATTTGGGGGTACGAGGCCGACGTCTCTCTGAAGACGATCGATGCCACGGTCAAGCTGCTTCGGAAAAAGCTAAACTGGAATAGCGAAAAGGACTACATACAAAGTATTCGCGGGGTGGGATACAAGCTTGATATCTGACTGGTTTTCACGCACTCGTCTTCCTTGGAGAAAGGACGTATTTGTCCATACCCAGACCAAGCTGGCCTTTCAGTACAGCATCGTCATCATGATTTTTCTCTCTCTTTTCATTACGATTGTCTATTTTTTGGTCCACTTCGCGATCTTTTTTGAACAGGAAAGACAACTGTACACCATCACCGAGCAACAGGCCCAGATCATCAAGGAATCGCTGCCGGATGAAAACCTCGACCAGCAGGATCTCGATGACCTGAGCACCATTCGCGAAAGCGGCAGGCAATTTTTTTACTATTACATAAAGCCGGATGGGAAGCTCTTGTTTGGAGATGCATGGAACCGCCGCTTGCAGCCGGAACTGCTGAAGCTGGTACAAGACTGGACACCCGGCATCCGGGAAGTCCGCTACGAGACCATGACGATCCCCACTCCTCCCAGCAACAAGCGGGGGACCAATGCTTCTCCGAACAAAGTAAAGGTAAAGAACAAAGAGGCGGATCGCGAAATAAACCTGATGATTACCGGCCAGCGCATCTATCATGGCAATGAATTAGCCGGAACGCTTTATACGGGGCGCGAAATATCGTACACCTACGAGCTGATCAAAAGGCTCCTGACGATTTTGATCGTATTGGGCATCCTGTTTCTCGGGGTTGCCGTCCTGCTCAGCTACTTTATGTCCAAACGCGCCATGATCCCGATCCGGCAATCGTTTCAACGGCAAAAGGAGTTTGTCGCTGACGCCTCTCATGAACTGCGGACACCGCTCAGCATTCTGAACTCCTCGCTGGACGTGTTTGAAATGGAAGACGGCGAGCACCTCTCCGACTTTTCAAAGACCGTCCTGGTCAACATGAAGGATGAAGTAAAGCGGATGGCCAAAATGGTCAGTGATCTGTTGACCCTCGCACGTTCGGAAACGGATCGCCCGGCTCTTACGGTTGAGCGGTTTGATCTGGTCCCGACAATCGAGCAGCTGGTGAGCTCCACAGGGCCACTGGCGCAATCCAAAAACATCAGCCTGCATCACCACATGCCCTCTATTCTGATCGTGTACGGCGATCATGAACGAATCAAGCAGCTTCTCTACATCCTCGTGGACAACGCGATCAAATACACGCCGCCAGGGGGAGAGGTGCACCTCACTGTATCTGTTGAAGCACGGGAGAAGCAAACCATGATTCTCATCAAGGTACGGGACACCGGCGTCGGCATCGCGCCAGAGGATGCGGAGCGCATTTTTGACCGCTTTTACCGGGTTGAAAAAAACCGTTCCCGGAAGATGGGAGGAACAGGTCTGGGACTTGCTATCGCCAAGTGGATTGTGGAAATCCACCAAGGCAACATTCATGTCTCCAGCGTTCCGGGCCAGGGAAGCACGTTCACCGTGGCGCTTCCGATTTCTACAAGCAAGAGCGCAGCGATTTAGTCCGCTGCGCTCTTTCCGTTGTATTTTCGAAAGCATCCACTGGCCTCCCGTTATTTCGCTAACAAAACTGAGTCAGATCAACAACTCTGGTGCACAGCCGGTTGATCAGGCTTTTCTCGTGGCTTACCACGAGCACGCCCATTTCTTGCTTGCGGGCATAGTCCAGCACGGCGTGCCAGATTTGCGCCTGGGTGATCCCGTCGAGCATCGCTGTCATTTCATCGGCGATCAAAAAACGGGTTTGCGGCCGGAGCGCCCGCGCTACACAAAAGCGCTGAAGCTCCCCGCCGGACAGCTCGTTTGGCCAGCGGCTGAGCCACTCCTCTTGAATGCCGAGAGCCGCCAGCAGCTGTTCATCCGGCCCCCCGCCCTCCGCAAGCGTTTTGCGCATCCTCCAACGGGGATTGACCGCTTTCTCCGGGTGCTGGAATACAAGCTGGACAGGATGGTACCCGGTTGCGGGGAGCGCTTTGCCATCCAGTGCAACGCTGCCCTCATGCGGGCGCTCATACCCGGCCAGGATGCGCCCCAGCGTTGTTTTTCCGCACCCGCTCGGACCGATCAGACCAACGACTTCACCCGAACGTATTGCAACGCTGACTCCCCGGAGGACCCACTGATTTTTGCTGTATCGAAACCCGATCTCACTTGCTTCAAGAAGCATGGATACACCTCACCATCCCCTCGCGAACCGCTCGCATCTCCGGCCGTCCTGCCGTACATTCGGGCGTAGCCATCGGACAACGAGGCTGAAACAGGCAGCCCTCGGGAAGCGCATTGGGATGCGGCTGAAAGCCCGGAATGGGCGCAAAGTCGTTTTTCGGAAGCGACCTCCACAGCGCTTTTGTATACGGATGGCGGAGCGCTTCGCCACCTCCGGAAAAGTCCTGTACAGGTGCGACCTCGACCGTCGTGCCTGCGTAAAAGACGGCGATCCGGTCTGCGATTTCAAGCGCCGTTTCGATATCGTGAGTGATGAGCAGCACGCCGCGCCCCTGATCAGCCAGCTCCCGAAAGCAGCCGAGTGTTTCCCGGACAGCGGCATCATCGAGACCCGGCGTAGGCTCATCCGCGATCACAAGCCGGGCACTGCTGACCAGCGCAGTGGCTACCAGCACACGCCGTGCCATGCCGCCGGACAATTGAAACGGGAGCAGCCGCTCCACTTCCGGCGCCAGGTTGTACCGGGCAAATGCCTCGCGCTGGATTTTGCGGGCAGCTGCACGGTCTGGAGAGCTCCCCCTCGCAATCTTTGCAGCGTTCCGCACCTGTTTGCCCACCTGCATCAGCGGGTCCAAATAGTTGACGGATTGCGGGATGAGCGCGATCTCCCGTCCTCTGATCGCTTCCTGGTACTCGGCTGTAAGCTTTTGGCCCGCAAATCGGATCGATCCCGAAATAGCAGCATTGCCCGGCAGTATCCCGAGTATGGCATGGGCAAGCAAGCTTTTTCCTGATCCGCTGGAGCCTACCACGGCTACAATTTCACCAGGGCAGACGGATACGCTCAAATCCGCAATCACCTTCAGGCTGCTCTGCCGAAGGCCGCTCGTATACTGCGCAAATGAAATGGAGAGCTCCTCCACCTCAAGGATCGGTTTGCTCTTCGTCTGTGTTGGCACGTACATCCTCCTCTCTTATCCCGCAAACCGGTCGGGCATCTGTTACTGATGGGCACGATGCGGGTCGGTCAGCAGCCGGAGATTGTCGCCCAGCGTATCGAAGGCCCGCACGATGATGAGCAGGGAGATTCCCGGAAAAAACGCCAGCCACCACATTCCCGAAGTCAAGTAGCGCATCGATTCCGAAAGAATGATGCCGATTGCCGGCTGGTGGGGCGACAGTCCAAAGCCGAGGAAGCTGATCGACGCCTCATGCAAAATGGCGTGGGGAAACAGCAGCACCAAGCCGACAAGCAGCTGCGGAAACAGATGCGGCAGAATATGGCGGCTGGCCACCCACCAGCGTGATTTGCCCAAACGGCGGGAGATTTGCACATACTCGGCGGACCGGAGCTGCATGACCTCAGCCCGTATGATCCGAGCCAGGCTTGGCCAATGGGTCAGCGCGATTCCAGCCACTACCCCTTTCAATCCGCCGCCCAGTGTAAACGAGATCAAGATAAGGGCGACCAGATGCGGAACGCCAAGGAACAAGTCGATCAGCCAGCTAATGGCGGCATCGACAGCCTTGCCCATCGTGGCCGCCAGCATGCCCAGCACAAGCGCAATGGCGGCACTGGCTGCAGCGGCGATGACACCCACGCCGATACTTACGGTCAACCCCTTCAGCGTCCTCGTCAGCATATCCCGGCCGAGGTGGTCTGTACCAAATGGATGCTCAAGCGACGGCGATGCGTTTCTTATGTCCAAATTGGTGGAGAGCCGCTCCTCGCCCAGCGTCAATCCGCCGACAACTACACCGATCAACAAGATGGCGGCACAAAAGGTAGTGATCAGGGTTATTTGCCTGCGGTTCACGCCGATTCCCCCTTTCTGATCCTCGGATCAACCACGCGGTAGATAATATCGGCCGCAAGATTGCCGACGAAAACGAGGAGGGCGCTGAAAATGACGATGCCCAATAGCAGCGGTACATCGCTGCGCAATCCGGCCTGAACCGTGGCCTGTCCAAGGCCGGGGTAAGAAAAGACCTGCTCGGCCAGTACCGTCCCACCAATCAGCTCACTGATGGAAGCAAATTGAATCGTAACGGCGGGCAAGGCGACGTTGCGCAAGCCATGCCGCCAAAAGAGCTGCAGTCCCTTTTCTCCCCTGGCCCGGGCAAACAAAATGTAATCGCTGGCCAAAACATCCACGAGCTTCTGCCTCGTATGCAGCGCAACATTGGCTACGCCGAGAATGCTCAAAGTCAACGCTGGCAGGATGAGATGATAGATGCGGTTTGCCAGTGTAACATCATCGGCAAGCTTTCCCGCCGGCACTCCCAAGCCGACCGGAAACCAGCCGAGCCAGACGGCAAATACCATGACGAGCAGCAGCCCCAGCCAAAATGCCGGTGTCGAAGCCAGCGTAAAGCAGTACCATTTGATCAGCCGGTCCGCCCAGGTGCCCTGCTTCATTCCGGCGACAGCCCCGAGCGCAAACCCCAGCACACCGGACAGCAGCCAGGCCGTGCTCATCAAGGCCAGCGAAGCCATAAACCGTTCTCCAATGACCTCCGCTACCGGGCGGCGGAAAATCATTGAGGTACCCAGATCTCCGTGCAATACAGCCGAGCCCCAATGCAAAAACCTCTCCAGGGGCGGCTTGTTCAGCCCCCAGTACTCGGCGATCATTTCGCTCTGCTCGCTGCTTACCCTCGTCATATCGGCTCCGACATACGCCTGCACCGGGTCCAGCGGGGAGTAGCTCACCAGCCAGAATGAGAGTATACACAGGGCAATCAGCAGTGCAGCCATTCGCAGCAGTTTTTTCAGAATAAAAGGTACCAGGCCCATTTGCTGTCACCCAAACTCCTCTTCTCTTTGTCTTTACTTCTTCCAGGACCATTCGACGATATTGTCGGTAATCGGCCATCCATGACCGTGCGGCTGAATTTTCGGCTGCCCGATATCAAGCCCGTCCCGTACCAGATACAGGTGCTGACGGTTGACCAGCCAGGCCCAGGGAGCGTCACCCTTGGCACTGAACCCGGTTTTTCCGTCCCACTGCGCCTTTTTCCAGTAGCCGAGCGCTTCTTCCTCTGTCGTCGCTTTCAGCGCCTTTTCCATGTATTCATCAACAGCCGGGTTCGCATAAAAACCTGTATTGTACCAGCCAATGCCCGCTGTTTTGCTGCTGTACAAATTGTACATCTCCAGCGGATCGTAGCTGCCCCAGCCGAACAGCACCGCATTGGAATGCATCATGCGCGCGATGTCATCCCAGCTGCCGCCTACTACTTTGATATTGATTCCGAGCGGCCTGATCATATCGGCTGCCGCGATGGCGAGCGATTGGCGCGATTGATCATCAGCCTGATAGACGAGCGTAAACTCCGCCTTCAGAGATCCTTTCTCCAGAATGCCGTCTCCATCGGCATCCTTCCAACCGGCCTCGGCCAGAATTTTCCCTGCTTGGTCGAAATCAGCATCCTCAATCACGGTATCCGGGTTCCACCACGGCATGCCGTCCGCAACCGAGTATGCGGGCGTGCCGAAACCATCAAAAATGCCTTCCACCAGCTTTTTGCGGTCGATGGCGATATTGATCGCTTTCCGGATAGCGATATCTGCGGTCACGTCATTGCCGACCGGAGCTCCGTCCTTGGTCGCTCCGCCTGCCTTTACGACCGGGAACAGAATCCCGCGGTTATCCACGCTGTTTACCGTGACCAGATGCATGCCCGGCACTTGCTGCTTGGCGGCATTCGGCAGCACGAACGCCATGTCCACTTCCCCCGCTTTGGCAGCGGCATACGCGGCATCTTCCTTCAGGAAAAGGAAGGTCAATTTTTTAAAAGCGGACTTCGGTCCGTAATATTCCGGGTTGGCCTCGACGATCAGCTGCTGGCCCGCATCCCATTGGACGAGTTTATAGGGTCCCGAGCCAATCGGCTTTTTGGCATAGTCCTCGCCATGGGCGTGTTTGGGAACAATCCCGGTGGCGACGAGTATATTGACAAATGTTGATTGCGGATGGACGAGCGTAAACTTGACCGTAAACGGGTCGACAGCCTCCACGCTTTTCAGCACGGTGAGATCAATAACCGATCCGCTCTTGGAAGCTGTGTCATAGGTGTACGCCACATCGTCCGCCGTCAGCGGCTGGCCGTCAGAGAATTTTACATCGCTCCGCAGCTTTACCGTCCAGACCAAACCGTCGTCGCTTACCTCATAGCCTGTTGCCAGGTCGTTTACGATTTTCAAATCCTTGCCGCGTTTCAGCAGGGTGCTCTGGAACAGCGGCGAGCCGTAACGTCCCCAGCCTGTCGTCGGGTCAAAGCCATCCTCGGGCTCATAGCCGATCGCCAGGATCAGCTCATCTTTTTTCTTTTCTGCCTCAGCACCCGTCCCTTGATTTTTGTCGGGTGCGCAGCCCGCCGCAAGCAGAAGAACCATCGCCATTATCGCCGCGATTGGCTTTGCGTACCATTTTCCAAGCATTCTTTTCTCTCTCTCCCATTCAGCAAGTAAATTTGTATGGAATCATCAGAATTTGGCCTATTTTTTCATCATACCTTATTCCCGGCAAGTTTTTTACCCTCCTCGAACAAAAAAGCAGCGTTCCGATTCAGAAACTTTTTACAATACTATGGCGAAACGAAAGTCCCGACGAATCGTCTTTATCGCAGTAGGAGTGATGATATGGGCAAGATCATAGAGGGATTGGTGATCACGACCATTTTGTATTTTGTGACTCTTTGGAGCGCATTTGCACTCTATTATTGGATTTATCAAATCCCTTTTGATCACGATTGGGATTTGTCCGGAAACTTTATCGGCATATTCATGATTACGATTCCGTATATCACGTACGGTCTGCTCATGCGCTTCATCCAGGACAACCCCGTCAGACAAGCGTTCACAGTCAGCCTGGTCACGGTCGTTTGTGAATTTTGCAGGTGGGCTCATCAGCGTGGCCCTGTGTGTCATCGCCGCCGGGATTCGACGAAGATAGCCACTGCCCGTCCTCCTAAAAAGCCTGGCTGCACTTGGCCCCGGTTCCTTCTTGTAAATCCAAGTCGGGAGGAAAAGTTGGTGCATGTAATTTGAACATTCTGACTAAAATTATTTCATTTCCACTTTCATGAAATATATGGTAGAATCACTTTTGCGTTTCCTTTCATTACCAAAAAATCGTTAAAGGTGGAAAAAACTCAAAATGAAAAAGGTTCTCTCAACAGCCGCACTACTCGCTATGTTGACTGTTTCTGCTTGTTCAAACCAGTCGACAGACACGAAGCCAGTACCACAAAACGAAGCAACAAACGCGACTCAGCAAGCTTCCGGCACGAATGGCAGCGACTCCTCGGCCGCAAAAACTGAGGCGCCTGCGGAAAACGCAAGCAATCAGACAAGCGACAAGCTTGAGCTGAAAAAAGTATTGTCTGACAAAGTCGAAATTCTGATTCCGAAAGGCTTTGACATCATGTCGGAAGAAATGGCAAAAGTGAAGTATCCTTCAGAAAATCGGCCAACATTGATCTACACCGATGCGGAAGGCTCCATCAACGTCGCTTTCAATCATACTGCCACACCGATCCAAGACGGCCAGATCAAGGAACTGAAGGATCAAATGAAGCAAATGTTTGAAGGGCTCTACCCGGATGCGACATGGTATAAGGACGAAGTAACCCAGATCAACGGCAAAAATGTCGGCTATTTTGAACTGTTAACGCCTGCTGCAGATACGAAGGTGTACAATCTCATTTTCTTTACGGAACTGGACGGAAAATTGTTAATGACCACCTTTAACTGTACCGAGCAACAAATGGATGAGTGGAAACCGCTTGCCCAACAAATTTTGCAGTCCTACAAAGTCAACTAAGGCTCTGTTCTCCGACTTGCAGACAGGCAGCCTCTTTCAAGCGGCACGCCTGTAATATTGAACACAATCGCATGATCGAAAATTGCCCTCCCCTCTCCAGAGCGGAGGGCTTTTCCTTATTGAAAGCCCCCTTGTCCATGCAGCAAAAAAGAAAGCCCCGCTAAAAGCAAGGCCTTCTCATAAACCTGAAACAGCTAACCGGTCATTTCCCGTATGAGACGTCGGAAGGAAGTGTTGGCTCCTTTCCTGATTTCGCCTCCGGAAACCTAGCGGATCACGGCTTTCCCGCTGATGGCATCAATATAAATGTATTTATCGGCGTACTTTTTGTCGCTCATCGGTACATAGATCAGCTTCGGCTTGGCGAGCTTTTCATCTTCCACGCCCTTGATTGTATAGGCCAATTGCAGCGGCATGTACGCCAGGTATTCCCGGACAGCCTGCTCCACGGGAACCGCTTTGCTCTTGTCGGGAAGAGCGACTGCTTCCGCCGACGCCGTTCTGTTCAAGAACCCGTTCGCTTTGCCCGTGGAAGGGTCCACCGTTACGATGTAGGCCTCATCGGGATATTGCTGAAGTACGGGTACTCCGTCATGGCTCTTGATAAATTCAAACTGCCAGTCTCCGGATGTGACCGGCGAGGGCTCTCCCGGTTTGATAATCTGGCTCACCTGTACCTCTGTGACTCCCGGATCGACGTATTTTTCCAGGACGCGGATCGCTTCCTTGAGCGCAGCCTGCTCCGATACGGAGATATTCGTATCCTTGCGGGGAATCGTGACATCCACGACCCGCCCTGTTGCGGCGTCCACGACGACCTCCAGCCTTTTTTCGTCTTTTGTCTCCCAGTGGAAGACTTTCTCTTTTCCTTCGCCCTCGCGCTTCTCTTGCTCCCGCTCGCTATACGGCAGGCCTTTCAGATCGGCTCCCCATTCCTCTGTCAGCAGGGCTGCCGCCTCTTCCTTCGTTTTGATGGCGGCCGCCTGCTTCTGCGCTGCAAGCGTGATCGGTTCGTGCGTGCCCAGGCGGTCGTACTCCATTCCGTTGTTTCCGGTTCCGAACTGGATTTTCCCTGTTTCCGCGTCGATATACCAATGAAGCGACCCGGACTGACCCATTTGAAAAAAGGCGACCGCCGGGGTGTAATCGAGCAGCGGCCCGAGGTCTTGCTGTTTTTGGTCAGAGGAGGAGCGCTCAAACAGCCGCTCGATGTAGCGCAGCTTCATGTTTGCGGCTACTTCTTTTTCCGCCGCCTCTCTGGAAACCGCTGTTGACGGATCAGGCAATGCGGCAAGGTCGTACGCTGACGCGTTCTTGGCAAAATCCGTGACGCGTCCCGTCTTGTCGACGACAACGTACAGATCGTCCCCGAGCACAGGCAATCCGTTGTGATAGCGTTGATATCCCGGGATGTCGGAGGAATCCTTTTCCCGGTAGTTTTTCAAGTCTTCACCCAGGACGCTTTGCAGGAACTGGCTTGCCTTTTCGCTTGCCAATGCCTTCGGAGCATGCACCCATCCCTCGTCCCGGGGGGCATCGACGCGGTAGCGGGAAATTGTATCGCCTTTCCCCTGTGTGATGACCATTACTGTGTTCCCCTGTTCATCTGCATTCGCAAGCGTCAGCGAGGAGCCGTCCTTCCGTTTGTCTTTGTTTACCAAAACGGCCCCGGTGTTGAACTCTGGCAGCGCCTTTGCCAGTTTGTCGAGGGTTGCCTGCTCCTCGCTGTTCAACTGTCCGAACGCGACGATCCGGCCTGCGCCATCCACCCAGAGCGTGATGTCGCCAAACGGCACCGCCTTGCCGTCTTTCATTTGTTTGTAAGTGACATACATGCCGTTTACGTCCAGCTCCAAAAAACCGTTCTGCGGGCGGTATATCTCGCCTGCCGCCGTCTGTTCGTACTGCTTGCGCTGCTCGCCAAGGAGCGCGTCCAGAAACGCATTCGCTTTCTCCGCGGCCGCTTGCTCCGTGAGAGCCTGCTTGCCGGCATCGCTTGTGAACCATTTGAACATTTCCAATTGCTCTGTGCCTGTGTTGACGGCCACTTGGGCGTACTCATTGTCGCTCTTTCTCAACTCGGCCATGACCACGCCCGGCCCGACTTCCTTCACAGTCAACTGATAGCCGCCCAGCTCGGGAATCGCTTTTTGCAGCGGCTGCAATGCCTTTTGAACGAGCGCCTTCGCTTTTTGCCCCGACAGCTCGGCTGCCGCTTGCTGCAAATCACTTGGAAATAGAGACGCCACCGGCTTCCATACCGCAAACGCCAAAGCAATGCTGGCGGCTACCGCACCTGCCGCGTACAGACTGCGATACCCTTTCGCCCGTCTTTTGCTTAGCTGATCATTGATCCGCTTTTCCAATTCGGGAGTGAATTGTATATCCTGTGCCGACTTGCGGCTGACATTTCGGACCGCCTCGCGAAATTCCTTGTCTACGTCCATTCCAGCCCCTCCTCTTCCAACAGCGCCCTGAACTGCTTCCGTGCCCGGGACAGTTTGGTCCGGACCACTTCTTCTGTTACATTCAGCACCTGCGCGATCTCCTTGATCCGCAAATCCTCGTAATTATGGAGCACGATGACCTGCCTGTATTGAGGGGACATTGCCATGACCCTCTCCGCCACCTGCTCCTTGGTCCATTTTCCGATCACCGCATCCTCTACATGCTCGTCGTCTTCGCAGTCCGGCACGTCAGCTTTTTTAAAGGTAGAGAAGATGTGCTTGAAAGACCAGGAGCGGAGGTACTTGTTCGATTCGTTGATGGCGATGCGATACAGCCAGGTTTTCATATTGCTTTCCGCGCGAAAGGTCCGCAAGCCGCGAAACGCCTTGAGAAATACCTCCTGCGTAATATCTTCGGCCATGCTTCGGTCTTTGACGATGAGGTATACGAGCTGGATGATCTTCTCTCCGTACTCTCTCATCAACTGTTCCAAGACAGCCTCATTTGTCATGCGCAGCGACTGATCCGCCTGGTTAGTTTCGGGATACACGTCAGTTTGTCTCCTTCATTTCATCTCGTCCCTTGCTCTGCGCTAGTTCGCCAGGCCGTTTTCCGGCGTCACGAGGAAGCTCCAGAAGGTTCCTTTTTTGTTGATCTGGGCGATAACGGTGGGTTTGCCCTTTTTCGTAAAGGTGTACGTATCGTGCTGGACAGCCATGTTGTATCCGGTCAAATCGATCTGAAGGTGTTTTTTCACCGCCGGGCCTGCAGCGCCGATTGCTTTTTCTTTCGTGTAGAAAGGTTTCGCAAACACTTTGGGGATGTCGCTTTCAAAGACGAAATTGTCGCCGGAGATTTGTTCAAGCATTTTGATGGATACCGGTTTCCCCGTTTTGGCTCCGATGCCCACTACGTATTTTCCGTCTTTATCCGAAAGTCCCCACAAATTGTCGATGTGCTCCTGCGGGTTTTTGTAAAGCGTCGCGGAAGGCGCCAAGGGAACCTGCTTCCCCCCGGACAGTCCTTTCAGCGTTTGCTGAGCAGCTTGAACGACTGCTGCGGGAACCTGTGCCGCTTCATATTCCGCGTTGGCGTGTAGAACTTTGCCTGTGCCGGGCTCAAGCGCCACATTGACGCCTTCTCCGTTAAACGACCAGATGTTTTGCTTTTCCCACTTGATCCGCTCGACCTCACGAATGTTGAACGAACGCTTGGCGTCCATTTCTTTCAGCGTGTTCATGACAGTCGCTTTCAAAGCGGCATTTACTTCGTCGAGCTTGAAGCGTATCCGCATCGAAACAATGTCGCCATTGCTCTTGGCGATGAGGACTTCTCCCCTGTCGTCTTTGGCAGAGAGAACCCAGCAATCTTTATTTTGGCCGCTGACTCTCTCCAGCACAATGGGTTTGCCTTCTGCTAGTTGCTGCATGGCTTGGGCTGCCGCGTCGACAACCTTTTTGTCCAGCTCCGCGATGGTGATCATTTTCGGGGCCGCAGCTGGCACTGGGGCGTTATTGGCTGCGTGCACGGTCGAAGAGATTCCTGGGAACGGCGATGCTGCGGCAGATACCAACAGCGCCAGCATGCTTATGGACAAGAGTGTTTGTTTTTTCATCACGAAAATCATCCTTTCAGCTTTCGAATCACTCATTTGATCCAGCAGCGGCAATTTCGTGACACCTACAAGCAAATATTCCTCCAGAAATTTTGGATGAGTTGGATCCGTCAGGAAATCACCTCCCAACAAATCAGGGAGCTTCCCCTCTCGTTTCAGGGAGCTCCCTTACAGATAAATCCATTGATTTCCCCTACAATTGCAAGTGAACCTATCTGGAACACACCCCGCCAGGCTGAAAGGTTCAACTACTCAAGTCACAAGATGGAGATGACCGTTATGATCGTGAACTGGCTTCGAAACAATGCATACGCCTCCGTGCTGCTGTTGCTCGCGCGCCTATACATCGGATGGCAATGGCTGACCGCAGGCTGGGGCAAGCTGACCAGCGCTGAAGGCTTTCAAACCGCCAAATTTCTGCAGAACGCCGTTGCCAACCCCGTTACCAGCCATAATGAAGTGATTTATCCGAACTTCACCGCATTTCTGGAGAGCTTCGCCCTGCCTAACGCCCAACTGTTCAACTTTCTGATCCCGCTGGGCGAGTTTCTCGTCGGGCTTGGCTTGATCCTCGGCTGCTTGACCACGGCTGCCGGATTCTTTGGGGTCGTGATGAACTTCGCTTTCCTCTTGGCCGGCACCGTCTCTACCAACCCGTGGATGATCTTGTTTGGCATCTTCCTGCTGGTCGGCGGCCGCAATGCTGGCATGATCGGTCTTGACCGCTATCTGTTTCCGTTTTACGACCGCTTGTTTCATAAGAATCCGCCCAAACCGATCCTTCTTACAAACCGGAAGATCATTTAACCGGAGCTCTTGTGTTGGATGCGTGAAAAGGCCCTGACCCTCCATGCGGCAGATTGCTGGAGGGCCAGGGCCTTTTCAAGGAAGTTATTTCTGTTTCTCATAAATGGCAACAGCTATGGAGGTCAATCCAATTACAACGGCCAAAGGCAGAGCCCTTGCACTATGTACTTCACCTATATAATCATGAAACTGATACACTACAAGCAAGGATAAGCATGAAACAACCAGAATGCATAACAAAAGCCATCTAATAAGTTGATTGATCATACGAATCTCCTATTTTCTATCGACAGAGTAGTGGTAGATCGCCGGAACTCCTACAGTGCTAGAGTATTCTTTTGTCCAAAGCTTCCCGTCCCAATTTGATCTGTGTTCCTGAACAATCCGCACCGCATGAGTGTGTCTACCATTTTTGTAATAAAAATCTCGGCTACTGTAACCAGCGTCTGGCCCCGACAGTTTTACTCTTACTGTTACTTTTTTCGTTCCGGATGAACTCAACTCAAAAGCGTCATTAACAGAAGATTTGGCTGCACTTGGAATATTTGTACCATATGAAGCTGTAAAAGTTGAAGAAACCTCTTTAGATTCTTCATATTCCATACCTCGTGCAACACTAATGATAAAATAAGGATTTGAAAGGTAAGACCAGCTTTGGGTTATTCCCTGATCGTACACATACCATACATCGTATTCTCTATAGTCCTGTGGTTTAGATTTGCCTGAATTTTGTACAGGTTCATAGTATCCTAGTAAAACCTCATGCTTCCCGTCATATCTTTTCGTTACAGGCTCATTGTATTCTATAAAGTTGTACCCTTTCAAGCTTTTCCCTGTTAAAAATTCAATATCCTTAATTGGAACTGAAGAATTTTTTGCCTCAACCGTCTTAGGAGAAGCAACTCCTGTAAACAGTATTGCCCCGATTAAAAATAACGAAGACAAAGAAGAAATTAATTTTTTCATCACTTAACCTCCACTTTTTATTTTCCAATTTCAATTCCTATTCCTTTGATGAACGAGTCACTCTATCTATAGCAAATACACCCTACAGAGTCACAGTCAACCGCAAAGTTTTCATTATGTCTCTGTAAGGTGTATCTTACTTTATAGTCTTTAACTTTTTATCTCTTGAGGTATTTTGAATCATTTCCATTGTTGGTTATTTTTTTCTTCCGTCATCTTTACAAACCTATACCCCTGCTTCTGCAGCTCTTCGATGATTCTCGGCAAAGCCTCTGCCGTGTGGATATCGTCCAGCATGTGAAGGAGGATCACGCTTCCGTTTTTCGTCTGCTTCAAAACGGCATTCACGATATCATCCGCGCTGTTTTTCGAATCGTGATCGGACGGTATGACCGAAAACATGGCGATCGTAGAATAACCAGTAGCGGCGATGGCCTTCAGCGATTTTTCGTTTTGCGCTCCAAATGGCGGCCGGAACAGCATCGCAGGCTTTTGCTGAATCGCTTCGGTAATGATCTGGTGAGCCTTGACTACTTCCTCCTGCAGCTGCTCCGGCGTAATTTCGGTGCCAGTCGGGTGCGAGTACGTATGATTAGCCACATCGTGCCCCGCTTCTGCCATCGCCCTGGCCAAATTGGGGTTCTTGACCGTTCCGTCCGCTCGCAGGAAAAAGGTCGCTTTCACCTGATGCTTGTCCAGGATGTCGAGAATTTTCGTGACGTTCGCGTCGCTCCCCCAATCGTCAAATGTCAGGGCGACCTTCTTTTCGTCCGTATCCAGCTCTTTCACGAGCTTGTACGACGCGTTGCCGTAGTCGGGATTGATTTTTGCCGCGTCGTATCCCTCAATGTCTTTGAGCGGCTTTTTCTCTGCTCCATCCTTGATCAGCTTGTCCAGCTTGACGTACTCGTATCCCGCATCTGCCGCGGCCTTGGCGAGCAGCGGAATGGATACGGCCAGATGCTTGTTCTCCTCGATATCCAAGGCGATGATGCCTCCGCGGTTGATGTACTTTCTCACGTAGTGGTACTTTTGCTCATCGGTTTCCTTTTCCCAGTTGTGCAGAAACAGGCTGTACCCGATCACGGCATCCTCTCCGTTATGAGCAGCCGCCCGTAGGACATCATCCGTATATGTTCCCAAACTCGTCCTGACATACCGGGGGACTGCACCCGTTTTCTGCTTGATCAGCTCCTGGCTCGCTTTTATCTCCCGGTCCATTTGCTCGTAGGTCAGCTTTGTCAAATCCAGCGAACGCACCGCATTGTTCTCGATTTCATGCCCCCTGGCGATAATCTCCTTTGCCAATGCAGGCTGCTTGGCTACTTTGTCTCCCGGCAAAAAGAAGGTTGCCTTGATCTTGTAGGTGTCGAGATCGTCGAGCAGCCGCTTCATCTTTTGTGCGTCCCCCAAGCCATTGAAGGTGAGGGCCAGCTCCCGTTTCGTGGTGTAGACCATCGAGATCGCTTTGCTCTTTTCGGCAGTATTGCGGGCGGTTTGGGTGGCCGGTTTGTTCAGTGTCTGGGAGCTTGCAGCAGCATTCACCCGGCTTGCCATAGAGCCCCAGCTCGTCAGCAGGACGAGGGCTGTCGCTGCCAATATCGTTCTAGCAAAAATTCTAGTTGTTGCTCGGTTTTTACAGATCGTCATGCTTTCTACTCCTTTCTCGAAACATAATTAATGAAAGTTGGTTTTTCAGAGAGGTTGAGCCCGGGTTTAAGCAATCAGCAGGGGCCATGCGGTTTGGCAAACAGTAAGCCGAATCAGCATCGTTTATCTTAGCAAGCGAAACTGAAAGGATTCTGAACAAGTAGAAATGCCCCAGTGATCTCGCCTGCCGCCGCGTTTGCAGTTATTGGAGGACGAAACCCCAAAAAGCTTAGAATCGCTTTTAGCTGCTGCTGCCAGGCAAAGGCAAATAGGATGCATCTAAAGCTAAAGAAGGCAGTCGCAGTGAGAGATCTTTCCTCTCGCTGTGACTGCCTTCTGCTGTTAATCAGTTCCCAACTGCTTTGGCCGGTACTTCTGTCCGACGTGCAGTGTGTTAAGCGTTTCTTCTCTATTTTCCTGCTCTCACGATGTCAGGCTGGGCTTCCCGCCATTTTGACAGCGTATCAAAATGAGGAACAAGCGAACGGTACACATCAGAAAACAGCTTATGCAGCTCCTGATACACTCCTGTGTGTTTTTCGTTCGGAGTATAGGTCTCCGTAATCCTGACGATCGAGCGCGTCTCCTCCAAAGTAGAGATAGCCCCGGTCGCCAGCATGGCCAGCATAATAGCCCCGAGACACGCGCTTTCCCGAGAAGCCGGCACGTGGACAGGTACGCCGAATACATCTGCCGTCATCTGCAGCCAGACCGGAGAGCGGACAAAGCCGCCTGTCGCCAAAAGGCTTTTTCCAGATTGTTCTGTCGACATCAGCGATTGGTAGACGCTGAATGCGCTGAAAACGACTCCCTCCAGCACCGCCCGCATAAAATGCTGGCGCCGGTGATTCAGCCCGGCCCCGAAAAATACACCCCGCGCCTGCGCGTTCCAATGCGGCGCACGTTCCCCGGTCAAATACGGGAGAAACAGCAGGCCCTCTGAGCCCGGCTGTATCCGCTCCGCTTCCCGCGTGATGATGTCGTAGATGTGATCCCCCGTCTCCGCCGCCAGTACCCGTTCGTCTCCGGCAAACTGGTCCTTGAACCATTTGAGCGCAATGCCGCCGTTGTTGATCGGGCCGCCGACGACCCAGTAGCTTTCGGTCAGCGCATAGCAAAAGGAGCGCATCCGCTCATCGGTCAACGGCTCTCTTCGCACGGTGCGGACAGCGCCGCTCGTTCCGATCGTGATCGCCGCCGCTTCCCCCGTGATGGCCCCTACCCCGAGATTGGCCAGGACGCCGTCGCTTGCCCCGATGACGATTGGCGTTTGCGGCGGAATCCCGAGCTCTCCGGCCTTGTCCTTTTCCGAGATCTCCAGGATATGTGTCGTCGGAACTGGCCGGGAAAGCTGCCCGGGCGAGATGCCTGCGTACTCCAACGCTTCCCGGTCCCACTCAAGCTGCCTGAGGTTGAACAATCCGGTGGTGGAGGCAATTGAATAATCGACCGCATACGTTTTGCATAGCTGATACAAGACGTATTCCTTGATCGAAATGATCTTGTGGGCGCTTTTCAGCAATTGCGGCCTCATCCGCGACAGCCAGCGCAGCTTGGTCAGCGGCGACATGGGATGGATAGGCGTCCCCGTTTTTCGGTACAGCCCAAGACCTGCGCTGCTTTCCAAAAGCTCTCTCGCTTCTGCCGCGCTCCGGTTGTCCGCCCAAATAATGCACGGTGTCAGCGGCTGATGCGCTTCATCCACGAGTATCACACTGTGCATCGCGCTGCTGAAGCCGATCGCAGCCAATTGCCCGGTCTGTGCCGCCTCTGACCGCATCAGCTGCCGGGCAACCATCCATACGGCCCGGGAGATTTCATTCGGGTCCTGTTCCGCGCAGCCGGGCTGCGGCTGGTAGATGGGATACTCCACCATGCTCTCCGCCAAAATCTCACCGGACAAATTGCTCAGTACGCCTTTGGTGCTTGTAGTCCCGATATCTAAACCCATGTAGATGGTTTGTTGTCCCATTGATGTACCCTCTCAATCAGAAAATCATATGGGGTAAGGCAAGCAAAATGGTCAATACCGCTTTTGGGCAATCAGCTTCCGAACCTGTGCCAGATTGTCGTAGGTTTCTTCTTCCCGCAGCATGGAGACGCCGATAAACAGCGTATCCAGGATGCTGATCTGCGCCAGTCTGCAAGACATCGACTCGGGGCGCAACAGCGTCTCCCGCGACGACGTATACAGCACGATGTCAGAGATTTTGGTCAACGGCGATTTGGTATAGTCCGTAATGCAAATCGTGGTCACGCCCGCTTCCTTGGCAGCCTGTACCGCGTCGATGATGTCCTTGCTGCTACCGGAATGCGAGATGCCCACCACGACACTCCCGGGCTTCAGCAGTCCGGCGGATACGATCTGCAGGTGGGAGTCTGTCAAGGCGATGCATGACAGGCCTGTCCGCACAAACTTGTGATACGCGTCCAGGGCGATGGGCCCTGAGCCTCCGCAGCCGTAGAATTCCACCCGGTCTGCTTTGGCGATCGCGTTTACCGCCTGCTCCAGGGAGTCGGGGTCCAGCACCTGCAATGTATCGCTTAACGTCTCGGCGTTTACCGTAAACACTTTTTTGGCGATCGTCGCCATATTGTCCGAGATTTCGACCTCTTCATGAATCGCCTGCAGCGGCGTCACCAGGTCGGCAGCCAATGAAATTTTCAGCGCCTGGTACCCTTCGTAGCCAAGTCGCCTGCAAAACCGAAAAATAGACGCATCCGCACAATTGGCCATCTCGGCAAACTGTGTAATCGAGAGGTGAATGATATCCTTCGGGTGATTCAGTATATAGTTGGCGATATTCAATTCCGTAGCCGTGAAATTGTCGTACATGTAGCGAATGCGAGCCAAGCAGCCCTGGTCTTCTTTCCAGGGGAAATTCGGTTTGTTCATTGGGAAACCTCCTCAAAAACACGCAAGCGGACTATTACCATGATTTTACCAAATTCCGCTCCCGCGCATAGCAACTTCTTCGGAAACCTGTTGCCCGTCGACACTCCCGCTGCGAAGGCTAGTCGGCTTTTTCCAC
This sequence comes from Brevibacillus borstelensis, assembly GCF_003710865.1. Taxonomy (GTDB): domain Bacteria; phylum Bacillota; class Bacilli; order Brevibacillales; family Brevibacillaceae; genus Brevibacillus; species Brevibacillus borstelensis. The sequence continues at coordinate 65,548 of NZ_RHHO01000009.1, forward strand.
AGCGTGGCCGCCAAACTGGTTCCGCAGTGCGGCGACGACCTTGCCGTGGAACACGTCCTCATCCAGCGAGCGGTAGCGCATCAAAAGGGACATGGCGATGACAGGCACGGATATTTTCAGGTCGAGAGCCGTTTCGACTGTCCACTGTCCTTCGCCCGACGCGTGCATCACGCCTTTGATCGTGGAAAGCCGCGGGTCTTCCGAAAAAGCCTGCTCCAACAGTTCCATCAGCCAGGAGCGGATGACCGAGCCGCTGTTGAACAACCGCGCCACTTTCTCGTAGTCATAGGAAAACGGCCCTTTGTCGAGAATTTCGAAGCCTTCTCCAATCGCCTGCATCATTCCGTATTCGATGCCGTTATGCACCATTTTCAGGAAATGTCCTGAACCGGCAGGACCCGTGTACAAGTAGCCATGCGCCAGCGAAATATCCCGCAGCAGCGGCTCTACTACAGCGTACACGTCCTCTTCTCCTCCGACCATCAGACATGCGCCATTACGTGCTCCCTCAGTTCCTCCGCTCGTGCCGATATCCAGGTAATGAACGCCGGATTGCTTCACGCGCTCGTATCTTCTGATCGAGTCCTTGTAAAACGAGTTTCCGCCGTCAATCAGAATATCTCCCGGAGACAGATGCGGCAGGACGGCCTCGATGACTTGGTCCACCAGCTCACCTGCCGGCACCATCATCCAGATGATCCTCGGGGAGACGGACAGCCGCTCGGCCAGCTCCTGATAGGATTGGCTGGCCATTCCTCCGGCCTGTTCAAACTTTTGCAGAGAATACTGGTCAATATCGCATCCAATTACGTGATGCCCTTTTGCGATCATGCTACATCCTAAATTCAGCCCCATTTTTCCTAGACCAACGAGACCAATATTCATAATTCCACCACCATGCAAGAAATTAAGACGCTTGTGTTCGACGAAAGCCTACTGTGCCTTTGGATCAAGCGCATCGCGCAATCCATCGCCAAACAGGTTGAATCCGATCACGCTTGCCATAATGGCAAAGCCGGGAATCATCACGACCCACGGTGCCGTCGTGATATAGTCGCGGGAGTCTGCCAGCATTTTTCCCCACTCCGCTTCCGGAGGCTGCGCCCCCAGTCCGAGGAAGCCCAGCGCGGCCGCTTCCAAAATGGCGGAAGCCACGCCCAGCGTCCCCTGAACGATCAAGGGAGTCCAACTGTTGGGCAGTACATGGCGAAACAGTATGCGGACCTGCGACATGCCCTGCGCTCGCGCCGCCATGATGTACTCCTCTTGCTTGATACCCAGCACCTTTGCCCTCACCAGACGGCCGTACATCGGCACGTTGACGATCGCAATCGCCAAAAGCGCGTTGAACAGTCCCGGTCCGAGGATCGCGACGATCGCGATGGCCAGCAAAATGCCGGGAAACGCCAGCATGACGTCGAAGATGCGGGAAATCAGCGTATCGATCCATTTGCCGTAAAACCCGGCAATCAAGCCGAGCAGCGTACCTACTACCAGGGAGCCCAGGACAGAGAAAATACCAATCGTCATCGAGATGCGGGCTCCGTACAAGATTCTCGAAAACATATCCCGGCCGGAGTCGTCCGTTCCAAACCAGTGCTCTGCAGACGGAGGCTGCAGCGTGTTGGCGAGGTTTTGCTCGATGGGATCATGCGGCGCGAGCAAAGGCGCAAACAATCCCGTGAGGATGAACAGCAAGACCAGCGCGCCGCCGATGACTGCCGCTTTTTGCTTGCGCAGTCTCCTTACGCCTTCACTCCATGGTGTTCGTCTCCGTACCTTGCCGGCGGACAATTCTTCTGCCGGCATCGTTGCCAAACCCGACTGCATCAGGGAACACCTCGCTATTTGTATTGAATTCTTGGGTCAAGATAGCTGTACAACAAGTCGACGATCAGATTCACGACAATGAAGATGACAGCAAGCACCAAAATGCCGGACTGGATGACAGCGTAATCGCGGTAGCCGATGGCATTGTAGATGTACTGGCCAACGCCCGGCCATCCGAAGATCGTCTCGGTCAACACGGCTCCTCCCAGAAGCCGCCCAACCTCCAGGCCGATGATCGTCATCACAGGAGCGAAGGCATTTTTCAATCCGTGCTTGTAGACGACAAAGAATTCGTGCAGGCCCTTTGCCCGCGCAGTGCGGACATAGTCGTGCTTCAGCACCTCCAGCATGCTCGACCGGGTCATCCGGGCGATGTACGCCATCGGGATCGTTCCCAGCGCCATCGCCGGAAGGATCAGGTGGCGCACGGAGGACCAGAACTGCTCGTAATTCCCCGCCAGCAGCGTGTCGATCAGATAAAAATGGGTGATGGTCTCGACGGTCACCCGCGGGTCATTGCGTCCGAGAACCGGCAGCCATTCCAACTGCAGCCCGAACAGCCATTGCTCCATCAAGCCGAGCCAAAAGATCGGCATGGACACCCCGACCAACGCCAGCAGCATCGGTATGTAGTCGATCCAGGTGTTCCGTTTCCACGCCGATACAATTCCCACATTGACCCCGACGATCACGGCAAAGATCATCGCAAACAGCGTCAGCTCCGCCGTAGCCGCCAAATGCGGGAGCAGCTCTTCGCTGATCGCCTTTCCCGTCACCAGCGATGTGCCCAGGTCTCCCTGCAAAATGTTCAGCAAGTAGTTGCCGTACTGCTGATACAGCGGCAAATCAAGCCCGAGCTCGTGACGCAGCTTCTGTATCGACTCCGCGTCCGCCCGCTCGCCCAAAATGACCTGCGCAGGATCGCCCGGAATCAGGTTGATGATCGCGAAAACGATAATGGATACGCCGAAGAGTACCGGGATTAATTGAAAGATTCGTCTGGCTGTGTACCTTATCACTGGTTTACACCCCATTGCTTCAAAATCTGTCCACAGCCTTTGCGGCCTGAACGGTATCTGTTACACCCGCCTTAGTACAAATGACAGGCAACCAGCTGCCCTTCGTGTGCCTCTCTGAAATCCGGACGGGTCGTCCTGCACACATCCATCGCATGCGGGCACCGTGGATGAAAGGCGCATCCGACAGGCGGATTGACCGGACTTGGCACATCGCCCTGCAGGATGATCCGCTCCCGCTGTTGGCTCGGGTCGGGAATCGGTACCGCTGAAAGCAGCGCTTGGGTGTATGGATGGAGCGGGTTTTCGTACAGCTTGTCGCATTCCCCCTGCTCGACGATCCGGCCGAGGTACATGACCCCCACCCGGTTGCAGATGTGACGCACCACGCTCAGGTCATGGGCAATAAACAAATAGGTAAGCTGAAACTGCTTTTGCAAATCCTGCATCAGGTTGATCACCTGGGACTGGATGCTTACATCCAGAGCGGAAACCGGCTCGTCTGCCACGACCAGCTTTGGCTTGAGGGCAAGCGCCCGGGCGATCCCGATCCGCTGCCTTTGGCCGCCGCTGAATTCATGCGCGTACCGGTCGGCGTGATACCGGTGCAATCCGACTACTTCAAGCAGCTCGCTGACACGCCGCTGCCGCTCTGTTTTGCTCTTCACCCCGTGAACCAGCAGCGGTTCCTCCAGGATCTGACCGATCGTCATGCGTGGATTCAACGAAGCGAAGGGGTCCTGGAAAATGATCTGCAAGTCTCTGCGCTTGGCCTGCATTTCCCTTTCACTCAGCGCAGCCAGATTCTCCCCTTGAAACAGCACCTCGCCATCCGTCGGCTCGGTCAGGCGCAGGATCGATCTGCCTGTCGTCGACTTGCCGCAGCCGCTTTCGCCGACAAGTCCAAATGTTTCGCCCTCATAAATCGTAAAGCTGACATCGTCTACCGCCTTGACAAAATGCTGCTGGCGACCCAGCAGCGATTTGCTTCCGACCGGGTAGTACGTTTTGAGTCCGTTTACTTCCAACAGCGCTTTTTTCATAGTCACTCGCTCCTCGCTTCCGGGTTCGCCAGGTGAGAAGGTCGTTCTTCCGCAAAGAGCCAGCATCGCACTTGGTGCGGTTTGGCGCCGCCCACCTGCTGAAGCACAGGCTCCTCCCCGAGACAGATTTCGGAGGCATGCTCGCAGCGCGGCGCGAATTTGCAGCCTTTGGGCATTTCCGCCGGTATGGGCACGTTGCCCTTGATCGAGTCGAGCCTGTCCTTTCGCTCGTGCAGCGTCGGCATCGACCGCAGCAGTCCCTGCGTGTAGGGGTGCTTCGGGTCGGAGAACAGCGTGTGGACATCCGCTTCCTCCACGACCTTGCCGGCGTACATGACGACGACCCGGTGGCACATTTCCGCCACCACGCCAAGGTCGTGGGTAATCAGCATGATGGCTGTTCCCGACTCCTTGGAGATGCGCTTCATCAAATCGAGAATTTGCGCCTGAATCGTCACGTCCAGCGCGGTCGTCGGCTCGTCGGCAATCAGCAGCTTGGGATTGCACGCCATCGCCATGGCGATCATGACGCGCTGGCGCATTCCTCCAGAAAGCTGATGCGGGTATTCGTCGACCACTTGCTCTGCCCTCGGCAGGCCTACCTGCTTCAGCAACTGGATGGCACGCTCTTTGGCCTCTTTCTTTTTCAGCCCCATATGCAGCTGAATCGTCTCGCACATCTGCTCGCCAATGCGGAAGACCGGGTTCAGGCTGGTCATCGGCTCCTGGAAAATCATCGCGATCTGATTGCCGCGGATGGCGCGCATCTCTTTTGCCGACAGCTTGAGCAGGTCCCTGCCTTCAAACTGGATTTCCCCGCCGACCACCTTGCCGGGTGGGTTGGGCACAAGCCCCATGATCGACAGCGATGTGACGCTTTTTCCACAGCCGGACTCTCCGACGACACCCAGGATTTCCCCTTCGTCCAGCGTGAGATCTACACGATCAACGGATTTGACAACCAGGTCGTCAGTGAAAAAATAGGTTTGCAAACCACGCACAGATAGTAGTGGAGCCATCGTTTTATCCCTTTCTGTCCAAGCTATTTGAGCAGTGAAAGTGCAACGTTCGTAAACGCTTTGACGCCGATGACAAGCGAATCCTCATCAATCGTAAAGCGGGGGTGGTGATGCGGATGGACGATTCCTTTGGACACGTTGCCCGCTCCCACCCAGAAATACGTGCCGGGCGCCTTCGTAAGGAAAGAAGAAAAGTCTTCTCCGCCCATCGTAGGAATCAGCGGCTGAACCTGATCTGCCCCGAATACCTCGACCAACGTTTCTTTCACTTTTGCCGTCAGCTCATTGTCGTTAATGACCGGGGCATTTCCGTACGTGTAATGGAACTCGTACGACGCTCCGTGAGCCTCGGTGACGCCTTTGATGACGCGTTCCATCAAAGTGGGAATCGTCTTGCGCACCTCGGGATTGTACAAGCGGACTGTACCGCCCAGGTGGACAGCGCCAGGAATGACGTTGTTGGCCGTTCCCCCTGTCACTTTGGTCACAGAGAGGACGAGCGGCTCGATCGGGTCCGTATTGCGCGAGACCACATATTGCAGATTCGTTACGACCTGCGCGGCTACAGCCAGACTGTCTACCGTGTCATGCGGCTGCGCGGCATGCCCGCCTTTGCCCAACACCGTAATTTCAAACGTATCGGCAGCCGCGTGGGAAGGCCCCGCACTGACGGCCACGTACCCTACCTCCAGCGGAGAATGCAGGTGAAGCCCGATCACCATGTCGACTCCATCCATCACGCCCGCCTCGACCATTTGCTCCGCTCCGCCAGGGAACTGCTCTTCGGCGTGCTGGAACAGGAAGCGGATTTCCCCTTTTACCTGCTCGCGCATGCCGGCCAGAATTTTTGCCGTCCCGAGCAGGATCGAGGTGTGTCCATCATGTCCGCAGGCATGCATGACGCCGGGATTTTTGGAAACAAACGAAAAATCATTTTCTTCCGGGATCGGCAATGCGTCGATGTCGGCCCGAATCGCCAATGTTTTTCCCGGCTCGCTGCCGATCAGCCGGGCCATTACGCTCGTTTCAGTCGGCCGCGACAGCTCCAGTCCCTCAAACGTTTGCAGCGTTTCATATATAAAGCGGGAGGTGTTCACTTCCTCATACGAAAGCTCCGGATTTTCGTGAAGGTGACGCCTCCATGCAATGACTTGTTCCTTGATTTGCTCTGCCATAGTCTCCAGATGATCGCGTGTGGTACTCATCGGGCACCGTCGCCTCCTCGCGCTTCGTCATTCTTTCCCCGTAAGGTGACCGCACCTGCACGCGTTGCCGCAAGACATGCAGGTGCAGCTCTCTATTTTTTGCCCTCACGTTTTTGTAAAACCGTGCAGGCGTTTTCTAATTGGTGAGATCTACATCCGTAAACTGCGGACCGTAGGTAACCTGCGGAACGTAATTCGCTACCCTCGCGCTAGCCGCCCGCACCGGAGTCGAGTGCACCAGCGGGTTGATCGGCGCGTCTTGATAGATGATTTCCTGCGCTTTTTTGTACATCTCCGCCCGTTTTTCCTGATCGGGCTCCTGTAGTGCATCATCGAGCAGCTTGTCCACTTCTGGATTTTTATACATTGAGATATTGTTGGTCGGCACGCTGTCCGTGGAACGGTGATGCGTGTACATCATCGTCGTCGGGTCCCAGGTAGCGGAGGACCAGCCCAAGAGAGCCATTGGCGCTTCGCCGCTCTGTACCTTGTCGAGATACGTCGCCCATTCAAACGAAACGATTTTGGCGTCGACACCGATCTGCTTCATGCTCGCCTGCAAGGCCGTTGCGATTTTTTCCGGCTGCGGCATGTACGGACGGGCGACAGGCATGGCCCACAGTTCCGTTTGGAAGCCGTTTGGATAGCCTGCTTCGGCCAGCAGCTGCTTTGCTTTCTCGATGTCAACCGGATAGGTTTTCAATTCCTTGTTGAAGCCCCAGCTCCCCGAAGGAAGAATCGTTACAGCCGGCTCCGCCTGTCCGTAATAGAAGGCGTCGATCAACGCTTGCTTGTCGATAGTCATGCTGATCGCCTGACGGACGCGCGGATCGTCAAACGGTTTTTGCTTGGTGTTGAAAGACAGATAGCCGACGTTGTTGCTCGCGCTGGTGTACGTTTTCAGATTGGGCAGCTTTTCCAGAGAGCTGACATCGGAAGGATTGACCCCTTCCATCAGGTCGATCTGCCCCGACTTCAATGCATTCAGACGAGCCGAGTTGTCTTTGATTACCTGGAAGATCAGCTGGTCTACTTTCGGGAAGCCAGGAACGCGGTATTCCGGATTTTTCTTGAGAACGACCTTGTCGTTTGGAGTCCAGCTTACAAACTGGAAGGCCCCGGTTCCGATCAGTTGGTCTTTAAACTGACCATTGCTCTTCTTCAAGCTCTCCGGCGAAACGATGCCGTATTGCGGTTCTGTCAGCATCGCGACAAACGGGGCAAACGGGTGCTTCAGCTTGACCCGTACCGTATGGTCATCTACCTTCTCGATGCCTTCGATCACGGTAGAATCATCGCCTTTGAATCCGCCCATATCCGTTTTGAAGATCGAGAACGTTCCCTGATGGTACGGATGGTTCGGGTCCCACCAGCGCTCGAAGTTGAACACGACTGCATCAGCGTTGAACGGGGTGCCGTCATGGAACTTTACATTTTCCTCCAGCTTGAAGGTCACCGACAGCTTATCGGGTGAAACCTCCCAGCTCTTGGCCAGCAGAGGAGACAGATCGGAGGTCCCTTTTTTGTATGTAACCAGGGTTTCGACGACTTCCTCTGTCACGCGATTTGATTCGTCTTCTGTGGATTGCGCCGGGTCGAGGGTGACTGTGTCTCCGCCCCGTCCCACTACGAGTATTTTCTCGCTTGCGGACTTTTCTGACGATTTATCGGACGGATTGGAACCGGACGAACATCCTGTAAGCGCTAACAGTGCAGCCAATAAAACAACAGACGTCTTGATAGCAAGCTTCTTCATTACAACTCCCCCTTTTTTTCTCCTGAAATTGGTGCCGGGTAACTTCCAAGTTGTCATTCCTGATGAAAGCTGCAAGCCTCATGTCAAACCACTTTTTTGTCAGCTCCTCCTCGCCGAGAGATTTTGATAATGTCGAAAAATAGAAAATCTTATTAATTTGTCGAATTGACTTTAAGGTGGATTATAGTAAATTTTTTTACATTTGAAAATAGTATAAAGAAAATTTTTTTACAACCGGAAGGTCATATTTCGTTAAAATGGCTTCTTTATGCCCTTTTTCGTTACTCTGGCAGTTCAGTCAAGAAAAAAAGACACCTGCGTTCAGATGCCTTTCTCTATGATTTGCAGCAACAGCAGTTTGTCGTTTGTCGCGTTTGCGGCAGCTCGCGACGATTTGTGCAGTTTGTCGCGTTTGCAGCGCTGGCGACCATTTGCAGCGGTTGCGACGTTCGCGGCAGTTTGCAGCGGTTGCAGCATCGGCAATGGTTTGCAGTATTTGCAGTATTTTCAGTATTTGCAGTATTTTCAGTATTTGCAGTATTTGCAGTGTTTGCAGTGTTTGCAGTGTTTGCAGTGTTTGCGGCGTTTGCTCCAGTTTACGCCAGGTCGCGCCAGTTTACTGCTGTTCACGCCCGGTTGACGCTATTTACGCCAGCCGGCAGCCCTGAAAAAAATTTTCTTTCTGGATTTTCGGCTGCCTTGCTATCCCGAGTCAAAACCTCCTCTTCCATGCGTTTTATTCGTTAAGGGACAAATTGTATGAATCTACTGACTTTTTATGAGCTAATTTCGGCTTATATTTATACATCACGGTGAATGACATAATCATTTTTCCACCTTATCCTTTTAGCAATGACAAAGACAATTTGGGAGGAAAAGCATGAAAAAATGGTTTTCAGCCTTGTCCGCCGCGGCTTTGCTCTTTAGTCTTGTAACGGGTTGCAGCGAGAATGCTTCACAGAATGCTCTGCCTGCTTCCGAAACGTCTTCAACCGAACCGATGGTACTGCATTGGAGCATCACCGGGGAACCGCCGACGATGGACCCGGGCATCGCGACAGATGCGTCTTCCATGGATATGATCAATCTTGCCTTTGAAGGCTTAACCGCTGTGAATCGGCAAGGAGAACTGATCAACGCAGTTGCCGAGAGCTTTACCAATACCCCCGATTTTACCCAGTTTCGTTTTATCCTCCGCAGGGATGCCAAGTGGAGCAACGGCGATCCCGTCACCGCACACGATTTTGAATACGCGATCAAGCGCAATCTCGACCCCAAAACCGCCTCAGCTTACGCCTACCAGCTCTTCTACATCAAAGGCGGCGAGGAATACTTCAACGGGACAGGGACGCCGCAGGATGTAGGAGTCAAGGCAACAGACGACTACACCGTCGAATTCACCTTGCGCTCGCCGACTCCGTTTTTCCGCGAGCTTACCTCCTTCACCACCTACTATCCACTGCATAAGGAAACGGTCGAAAACAGTCCGAAATGGGCTACGGAAGCAGCCACCATCGTTGGGAACGGCCCGTTCGTGATCGATGAGTGGGAGCATAAGGCCAAGATGGCATTCAGTAAAAGTCCGACCTATTGGGACAAGGCCAGCGTCAAGCTGGACCGCATCGAAATCGTTATGATCGAGGACAACAACACGGCCCTTTCCATGTTTGAAAACGGCGACCTCGACTGGGGCGGCTACCCGTCCTTTGGCTTGTCGCCGGACGCGGTCGGACAGCTCAAAGAAGAAGGCCGGCTCCTTGTCGCGGACAATCCCGGCACCAAGGCCGTCATCTTCAACACGGAAAAGCCGCCGTTCACCAACAAAAAGATTCGCCAGGCATTCGCCTATTCCATCAACCGCCAGGAGCTGATCGACAACATCCTGCAGACTGGAGTTCCTCCGGCGTACGGCTGGGTGCCCATTTCCATGGGGCTGAATCCGGACGGCTATTTCAAAGAAGATGTGGAAAAGGCAAAGCAGCTTCTGGCCGAAGGGATGCAGGAGCTGGGACTGAAGGAATTCCCGAAGGTCACCTACTACTATGACACCGGCGAGACGGACAAAAAGCTGGCGCAAGCCCTGCAGGACGGGTGGAAGCGAACGCTGGGGCTCGACATCGAGATCCGCACCTCGGAGTGGAAGGTGTTTAATTCCGACGTACAAAATGGCAAGTACGATTTTGGCATCTGGCTGTGGGGGGCGGATTTCAACGACCCGATCAACTTTCTGGAAATGTACAAGGACAAGGCCGGGGGCAACAACGTAGTCCGCTTTGACAACAAAAAGTATCGCGATCTGCTTAACCAAAGCTACTACGAAACCGATCCGGAGAAGCGCAAAAAGCTGATGTTTGAGGCAGAAAAGATTTTGATGGAGGAAATGCCGCTGGCTCCGCTCCACTTCCGCGGAAACGCCTATGTGAAAAACGACAAGGTGAAGGATTTCGTCATCCTGCCGCTGGGCGGTTCCTACTTCAAGTACGCGTATATCGAAAAGTAGCGTGGAAGCCGGGGCGTCCGGTTCATATCATGCACGCAGCCCACACGATGAAGTGTGGGCTGCGCGGTTTTTTGTCAAATTTTCGATTCGGGTAGAGCTATGGCGACTAGCGTTGCCTTCATTTTTCCGTACCGCTCGGTCAGCCTCGGAAGCAGGCAGCCACTCCCCCGTACTCCTCACCCAGTACGGCAAACAGGCTCGCAACCAACTTACCTGCGAATACGGAGCCCCCTTACCTTCACCCGTTAGACAAACAGATCAGGACGGCCATGCTGATCAGGCCGAAAAAACTTCCGTAACCGCTTGCCGATGACAGAAGCAGGTTCTTTCGCCATGACTTTTGTAATATATCCCCCTTCCCGGCCGACCATCGTATACAATAGTGCTTGTACTGACGCTTACTTTTGGATGTGACAGCTGTGAAAAACAAACATACAGGGCTTATGACTATACTCTTGCGCGTTGCCCTCGTGCTCCTTATCGAAGCGGACATTTTTACCATGCCGAACACCTCGCCAGTGATGAAGACTCTGTTTGCAATCGGCATTTTGCTTATCCAGGCAAATGACTATATACGGCACGCTTATCGTCTGCTCAGCACAAACCGCAGGCTTTACTATTTATCCATGTCTGCGAGTATCGTCGGGATCGGTGTCTACATGGTCTGGTTCAACAGCTCCGCCACCAGCGTTTACTATGTCTTTCCCGCAATCGAGCTGTTCCTTGTCACCGGCGCTCTTCCCGTCAGCATGCTCGTTTTGCATGCGCTCGTGTACCTCTGTGCTGTCCTTGCCCTCAAAGCTGGACTGAAAGAAGCGCTGTTCCCTTACCTCGGCATGCTGCTGATCGTTTATTTGATCCGGCAGATCAATTTGGAGAAAGAAAAAGGGGCGGCAGCGAACGCTCAATTGCTTGAAGCCAACGCCCAGCTCCTGGCGTATTCTGAGGAGATGAAAGAAATGGCCGTTGTAAAAGAGAGGACAAGGATTGCGCAGGAGTTGCACGATTCGATCGGGCACGGACTGGTGGCGCTCAAAATGCATCTGGAGTTTGCCGCAAATGTCCTCGATTCCAATCCCCGGCAGTCAAAGGAAGTGATAGCAAAGGCGCTTGGCATCTCGAAAGCGTCCATGAAAGATCTGCGCAAGGCGGTTGATCTGCTCAAGGAAGACGCCGGGAAAAACAGCGGCGGGAAGCTGCAAGAGTCATTGGAGGAAATCGCAAGCAGCATGCACATGTCCGGCAGATTGACATGCCAGCTCGTTTTTGACGAAGCCGTAGAGCACGCCATTCCGGACATCAAAAACTGCATTTACAAAACGGTGCGGGAAGCTGTCACCAATGGTGTGAAGCACGGAAATCCCGGTGCCTTTCAGATTGAAGTAGCCAAGCGAGGCCATTTCATACACGTCGCGGTAAAAGACGATGGCAGCGGCTGCAGCGAGATATCCAAATCTCATGGGCTCCGCGGCATCGAGGAAAGAATCCAGCTGCTTGAAGGCACGGTCCGCTTTTGCTCGGAAAAAGACCGCGGCTTTGCGGTAATCGCCAAGATTCCTTATGTCACAGCTAGGGAGAGTGTCTAGATGACAGATATCATGATTGTCGATGACCAGAGAATTGTTCGAGATGGCTTGAAAATGACCCTCATGGACCTCAGGATGCGCGTCATGACTGGCGCGGAAGCGACCAAGGCTGTAAAGGAAACATACCCTGCGGCCGAGCAGGTCATGCAGGGCAAGAGGCTATTGACGAGACACTGTTTCTGAGCGAAGGCACCGTAAAAAACTATGTGTCCCATATCCTTGGCAAGCTTCATCTGAACAGCCGCACTGAGCTGGTGCTGTATTTGACAAAAGAGAAATAGCGAAAGCATCTCTCCCTGTTGAGTGCCTCCGACAGCTCGTACCAGAACAAAAAACCACCCGACGAGGTGGTTTTTCTTATGTGCAGCGTATTTCAGGCGATTAGGCCTCATCGACGATCACCTGCATGCGGAATTTGAACACCAGACAGCTAAACCCGGTCTACCGCTGATAGGAACGGAAGAGAAACTTTCGTCATTCTGCCGCTTGTTACTTTCGTAAACGTTCACGATGACTATCGGAATTTCCTCTCTGCAGGGCAGCTCCCCCTGACCAAGCCTCATGCATTTTTGATACGGTCGAAATCAAATCGCCCATGCAAGCAAAAAATCGCCTGTTCCGGTGACCTGACTGAGAGATGAGGCGGACATTCCATACAGCCAAATCCGGGTGAACTAGTCGATTGCGCGGCCTGTAATATCGTGGATAAAGCGCTCCAATGCCGTCACGTCCGTAATCCTTTTGTTGCACTGGGCGCTGTCCGTGCAAATATAGTTGCCAATCGCTTTGTAATAATCGGGCGATACATGAGCCATCCTTGTTTTGCTGATAGCCGAAAACAAAGCCACTTCCCCGTGCCCATTGCATAAGGAGCACGTATTTTTCCTGTTTGCGATCGTATACTTTCCTTCGATCCCAACGACATCTTCCCTTGCAGGGTACACGATGAACAACTTGTTTGTGGCGACATCCATCCAGCCCAGATACGTTATTGCGTGGTAATCAATCGTCAGCAGATCGGGAACCTTGAGCTTTTTATTTTTAGGGAACAGCTTCTTGAGCTGTTTTTCGGTCACCTGCGGAAACGGGATTACATACGGCAATAGCGAGTGTACATACTGCTTGAAATCCTCTGCCTCTTTTAGAGAAGCTATTTTCTTCAACAATTGCACCTGGATTTCCGTAGCATGCGGAAACGCGTTCAATACCTTTGATTCCGCGCTGTACCTTACGGCTTCCAGCACTTTCGGATCGGCAACGGATACGGTCGCCTTCTGCACGATCTCCGCCTGATTTTTAATGAAGTTATATTGATGGTGTCGAATAAACGGTTCAACCATACCGTTCCCTCCTTGCAATCAATTTGTCGTCCGTTCGTTCTCGGGAGCTTTGTTCATTTGCGCCCCCTTTCACTATAAAAAAATGTGCTGCTCGCAAGAAATGCCGGATTTGATTTAGAAACGAACTCGCCATATAAAAAGCTTCCCTTTGAATCCTTTTCGCAGCAGCGGATTCTTTGGCAGCAAAAGCTGTTTATGCGGACCGGAACGCTTATACTGAGCCCTATACACTTGAGAAAAAAGTGAAACGTCCCTGCAAGAAAAAAGCACCGGCAATCGATTCCCTCGATAACCGGCGCTTCCGTCGTCTTTTCCTATTTGTTTGTATACACAATCTTTTTGATCGTCTCCACTGCAAGAAAGTGATCGTCAGCCAATTGATGGATCGTCTTTCCTTTTTTAAACGCTTCTTTAATCGCGCTGTTTCGCTCCTGGATGGCCCTTCTTCCTCCAGAACGCGCCCCCCATTTTTCATAGGTGGTTTTCGGTTTTGGAATATAGATGGTTTCACCCTGGATATATTTCTGAATTTCGCTGATCAGCTCTTCAGGTAATATGTTCGTTGCTTTTACATATTTCATTTCTGCCCGCTCCTTATTCATTCGAGAATGGAAATAAGGGGCAAAGCCAAATGATTAGAAATGATCGATGCTCATACGGGCGATGAAAAATTCATGTCCGCCCCATGCAAAGTATCGCCTCCAATACTTGGCTTTGCATGAGTGGCTGCCGTATGCGGCAACAAACCCGTTATTGCCATTGCTGCTCACCTCCCCGGACATTTGCTGTCTTTGAAACGATTGTCCGCTCCCTTTCATCATATACATGAACGGATTCGGTGTTCAATAGCAGGCCTGGATTCGGTGAAAATTTTCGTTTCTTCCATTTCCTTCAGAAAAGCTCCCGTACCGCAAACTGTTGCCTGTCGGCCTTTACTGTCGCCACGGCCATTTTCGTTTCCCTGATTTGCAAGACAAGAAAAAACACCCTGGGCGCAGTTCATTGTGGCGCACAGGGCGGTTTGATGGCATCGAATGATTTGTACAAGATCAACTTTTATACTGTTGATCTGGGGCAGCAGCAGCTCTTCGTTCCGCTACGGGCATGGCCGCTGCCTTCAGGCGAATCGTTTAGCAGCGTATTTTTTCCTGCATCCTTTTTCCTCAAGCTTGTTCACATCGACTATACGGAGGGTTCGATCAAGCCAAATCCACCGTCATTTCGCTTGTAGACCACGCTCACCTGATTGGTTTCCGCGTTGGAAAAAACAAAGAAATTGTGTCCGAGCAAATCCATTTGCAGGATCGCCTCATCCACGCTCATCGGTTTGTACTCGAACCGCTTAATTCTGACGACGCTCTCCTGTGCTTCCGCCGGTTCCTCTGCAAACGCCTCAGGCGGAGAGGTCAGCAATTGCCTGTTGCGGGTTTCCAAGCGGTTTTTATATTTGCGAATCTGTCTGTTCAGCTTGTCAATTACAAGATCGACAGATGCGTACATATCCTCGGTGGATTCTTCAGCCCGAAAAATGGCGCCTGGGGTCGGAATCGTCATTTCCGCCGTGTGGCGTTTCTTCGTTACGCGCAGGGTTACCCGGCACTCGTCGGAAGCGGTCAGCAAATCGAATTTCTCCAGACGGCTTACCTTGTTTTCCACATACTCGCTTAAAGCTGGCGTAACAACCAAATGGTCACCGTGAATATTGCATCTCATGAGCGAAAACCCCTTTCGCGGCTTCTGGGGAGCTTTTCTTGTCCTCCCTAGTTCTCATTATGGGCGATAAAAAAAAGAGCGGTGTGAGATAAATCACACTTTGCTCTCGAAAAGCGTCAAATCCCGCTCGGCAGTTGCAATATTTAAAACATTTGCCACAAATAGCCGCGGCCGCAAATAAGTGGCTCCGCCTCTATTCACCTTCCCAAGCAAACGTATATCGCGTGAATGGCTCCGATAAGCCATCTCCGAGTATATCTCGTATATCCTTACAGTTAGTGCCATCATAAAGAACTTCACGTTATCATAAGAATCATTCCGATTACTAATAAAGCGATTACAGAAATGCTTCCTAATGGATTGAGAACTTTTTGGGCGAACCAAGTTTTTTCAAATCGAGGCGTTGTAAAGATGATCAGCAAAATCAATGTTGGCACACCAATGAAAAATACCCCCGTCCATTCTGACAACAGTTTTGAGATCCAGCTCACCAAAAATAGCAGTATTAATTTATCTAACGGGTGAAAAAATCCCTTACAAATAAAATCAAAGAACTTTTTCAACATAACCACTCCTTGAATATGCTCTTAAAAAATAAAACAACCCCTGTGTCATATCCAGGTGTTGTTTCGCAGTAGCTAACCAATCACAGCAATTATTTTATTATATTCGCCGAACCGTCACGTTGTCCCTTTTTCCTTTCGCATCAGGTCGTAAGGCTTTACCGGCTTCTCCACTCTCACCAAAACCTTTTGCATCGGGTGCGGGGCTTCGTCCAGACTGTTCCCTTCTTCATCCCACATCTCGCCGATCCGCTGGATGAACCTCTCCCGTCCCGGTCCGATAAATTCAACCTCTTGCCCCCGTTTGAAATGGTTGCGCTGCTCGATGGTGGCGATGCCCGTCTCTTCATCGTAGGCAAGCACCAGTCCGGCAAAATCATAGGCGGTCATTTTCGGCGGCACGCCAAAGATCTGGTCGTCTTCGGTCGGCTGGTGGAAATAAAAGCCGGTGGTCAGCGGACGGTTGGCCGCCTTCATGATCTCTTCCCGCCACTCCGGCTTGAACACGAACGTTTCCGGGCTGTCCCAGTAGGCGTCAATGACTTGCCGGTACGCGTTGACAACGGTAGCGACATAGTGAATGCTTTTCATTCTCCCTTCAATTTTCAGCGAGTCCACCCCCGCTTCGATCATCTCCGGGATATGCTCCAGCATGCACAGGTCTTTGGAGCTCATCGTAAAGGTCTCATCACCCTCGGCAAATAACGGATGCATGTCGCCCTCTTCCTCCGCAAACAAATCGTACTTCCAGCGGCACGATTGGGCGCAGCCGCCGCGATTGGCGTCGCGGTTCGTCATGTGGTTGGACAGGACGCACCGGCCCGAGTAGGAAATGCACATGGCTCCATGCACGAACGCTTCGATCTCGATATCGACGTGCCGTTTGATTTCGCAGATTTCCTGCAGTGAAACCTCACGGGCCAGCACGACTCGCGGAATTCCCTCTTCCGCCCAAAATTGCACCGCCTGCCAGTTGGTGACGGACGCTTGCGTGCTGATATGGATCTCCAGACCGGGGGCCGCTTCCCTGCACACATCGACGATCGCCGGATCGGCCACGATCACGGCGTCAATGCCAACCTTTTGCAGCATTTGGAAATAGTCGGCCATCCCCGCGAAATCTTCGTTATGGGCCATGATGTTCGCTGCCACATACACCTTCGCTCCCCGTTCATGGGCGAATGCCACGCCCTCCCGCATATCCTCAAACGTGAAGTTTCCCGCCTTGGCACGCAGCCCGTATTGCTGCCCGCCAATGTATACCGCATCCGCACCGTACAGCACGGCGAACTTCAACTTTTCCAAGTTGCCGGCAGGTGCGAGCAGTTCCGGTTTTTTCCTGGTCTGATTTGTCATCGCAGTTTCCGTTCCCCCTTTAATAAACCTGCTCTCGAAAGTAAAAGCCGGTACCAATCGGCCGTTCCGTCGGTTGAACCGCATTGATCGCATCCAGCAAGGCAGGGTCAAGTGCAGCCTGCGGATTTTTCGCCAGGCAGTCAATCGCCTGGCGATAGACGGAGACAACCTGGCAATTGTAAGAAAGCGGTTTGCCCAGCGCCTCTATGTAGAAGGAATCGATGCCGTTTTCGATCAAAACTCCCAAGTGCTCCAGCATGCATATATCTTCATGGCTCATGACATGTGTGCCGTTGTGATCCTCAATAATGGGATAGTGCTGTCCGCTGCGCGTATTTTCCTTCAATACCATCAGCTGCTCCTGCTTGTTGTCCCCTTTGCCCAGAATGTGCAGGTAATTGCTGACCAACGGCCGCTTTGAATGAAAGATGCAGGTCATGCCGTGAACCTGGACCTGGACCGGAATCCGGCTTTGCTGTTTCACGCCAATGACTTCTTCTAAAGACAGCTCACGGGCCAGTATCGCCCGGCTCGCCCCTTTTCTCGCCCAGAAATTGACGGTTCTCCAGTTCGTCGACGTCGTTTCCGTACTCCAATGCCGCTTCAACCCGGGCGCTGTTTTCTGCATTGCCACGAGTACCGCCGGATCACCGAACACCACCGCATCCACTTTACTTTGCGCAAGCTGCCGTACGTACTCGTCCAACCCGTTCAATTCCTCTTGATGCAGCAGGGCATTCAGGGCGACATATACTTTTTTCCCTTGCCCGTGAGCGATACGGACAACGTCAGTGATCATCGGCATGGAAAAATTGCCCGGCACGCGCAGCGCATACCGCCCGTCTCCCACCGTTACGGCATCTGCGCCTGCTGCAAGCAGCTTCTCTGCTTCTTCCGGGCTGCCTGCGGAGACAACCAACTCCGGTATGTGGAAATTCATCAGAACCATCCTTTCTTTCAGACAGGCCAACAGAACCATTTTATGGACCAAAGCGCTTCCACTCAATCAGGGGGTTCCCCCATTTTCTCCGGTGAAATCACTGATTTTCGGAATGACAATGCCAGTTGAAGTCTTCTCCCGGCAAAAGGGTGGCTGGACGGATACAAAAACAGAGCCCTGGCCATCCCCACGGGCGATTAGATGACCAAGGCTCACTTTGTTACTGACGGCTTTTTTTATACACGGACACAAGAAACTTCCAATCTTCCAGAAAATAGGCCCAAAGGTTAGGGCGTCTGCGCACAGCCAATGGATGGTAGGAAACTGCCGTTTTCACACCACGGGGGAAGTGCCACTGCTGCCGCAGCGCCTTCACCTCCGCTTCCCTGTTTGCGAAAAACGCCTGTGTGGCTACATTTCCCAAACAAAAGGCGAGCTGGGGCGTTTTGCTTTGCAGTTGGACGAGCAGATGCTGCATGCAGGCTTCTCTCGCTCCTTCTTTGTCATAAGCCCGGGTCGGACGGCGCTTCAATACATACGTAACGTACACATCTCTTTCCTCGAGCCCTGTCTCGTAAGCCACCTTTTGCAGCGTTTCTCTCGTGCCGCAAACAAACGGGTTTCCGTGCCGGTCTTCTCTTGCTCCCGGATTGTCGAGCACGACCATGATCGGCGCATGCGGATTCCCTTCGCCCCAAATCATCCGCGAGCCGTGCTCAAACAGTCCGCAATCCATGCAGCTCTCAACGCCCTTTGGCGGCTCCTCCTCAGGCCAAATGGCCGGGCATGTTGCATCCATCGCGATCCCTCCGCCGTCGTTGTCGGCTATCCGCCTATGAATAGGATTGGATGGAGGAAGGAGTTTCAAACGCATACAAAGAAGAAGCAGCTCCTATGAGGGCTGCTCCTTTTTAAGTTACCCACAAGGAGAAACTGGATACACTTGGGAATGCATTTGATTACATCTATGTCGACCTGGCTCCCGAATTCCGAGGTTGATCTTTATATCCCAATCAAAAAAGTTCAATAAAGATTGTCCCTTCAATGCAAGGGACTTTTTCTTTTGTCATGCAAATGATGATCTTCCGTTAAGCAGTCAAGTTTTGGGAAAGCTAGATGAGGACACTAGCAGAACGGTATTCATAAAGGATGAACATCATTGAAAGACAAAATGTTTACCAAACGGACATTCTTACATGGACATACAAACTCCCGCAACGCGCAGGCTGCACTGAGAGGAGAGCTGTCGGGCGTAAAAAGGCTCCTTCCTTTTCTGGGCCCCGCATTTATCGCTTCTATTGCTTATATAGATCCAGGAAACTTCGCGACAAATATTACAGCCGGCTCAAAATACGGCTATCTGTTGCTCTGGGTGATTGCCGTCTCCAATCTGATGGCCGTCCTGATCCAATCCTTGTCAGCAAAGCTGGGCATCGCGACGGGAAAAAATCTGCCCGAAGTAGCACGTGAACGGTTGCCTAAAGGCGTGTCTTTTTTTCTATGGGTGCAGAGCGAACTCGTGATTATCGCGACAGATTTAGCGGAGTTTATCGGAGCGGCACTCGGGCTCTCTTTGTTATCCGGCCTTCAGATGCCTGCAGCTGCAGTCATTACGGCTGCAGGCTCGTTTGCCATATTGGAGCTCCAGCGAAGGGGCTACCGCTCCTTTGAAGCGGTTATCGCTTCCATGCTGCTTATCGTCGTATTGGCATTCGCGGTCCAGACCTTCATGGTAAAGCCGGATTTTGGAGCCATTGCAAAAAGCTTGTTTATGCCGAGGTTTGCAGGCACAGACAGTATCCTGCTGGCCGCTGGCATATTGGGTGCGACGGTTATGCCCCATGCCATTTATCTACATTCCTCGCTGACAAAAAATCGCGTAATCGGACGGAACGATCATGAAAAAAAGCAAATCTTCAAGTTTGAATGCATCGATATCGTCATCGCAATGGTTATCGCTGGAGCGATTAATATGAGTATGCTGATCGTGTCCGCCGCAATGTTTCATGTACACGGTCTATTCATCGAAGATTTAACCACAGCCTTTCACGAATTTAACGCTTATGTCGGCCCAGTCGCATCCTTTTCGTTCGGGCTTGGACTGCTCATCGCCGGATTGTCCAGCTCGTCGGTCGGAACACTGTCAGGCGATATTGTCATGCAAGGGTTTGTAAACATGCGAATCAACTTGTATATTCGCAGAGCCGTCACGATGATTCCTCCGCTGCTGCTCATCGTTTCGGGAGTAAACCCTACGAGTGCATTGGTGACAAGCCAGGTCGTTTTGTCATTTGGAATTGCTTTTGCCCTTGTCCCGCTCATTCTATTTACGAGCAACAAGAGCATTATGGGGGGATTGGCGAATCATCGTGTGACAACGCTATTAGCTTGGATCGTCGCTCTTTTGGTTGTCATTTTGAATATATTTCTGCTGGTTGAGACGCTTTTTTAAAAGGGGTTCGCCACTCACTTGCATGGCTTACCGGCAATCCGCGTCTCAGCCATGGATGGCTTGGCCTGTCGCATTCAGTATGGCCTCCAGCAGCGTTTCCGACAGAGTCGGATGGGCCGCGATAAAGTCTTCCATGGCATCTGCCGTCATTTCCGCATGCAGCATGACGGTTCCCTGACCGACCATTTCCGTCGCCCGGGGACCGACAATCGAGATGCCGACGATTTCATTGAATGTCGGCTCGACGATAACCTTCACTTTTCCCGCCTGTTCATGTAAGATCAACGCTTTTCCATTTGCGGCAAAAGGGAATTCGCCAACGCGGACATCTCCGTACCGCTCTCTGGCTTGCAACTCCGTAAGCCCGACACTGGCGATCTCCGGCGAGGTGTAGATACAGCGGGGGACAGCGCGATAGGATGCTTTCTTCTCCACGCCGCAAGCGTTGAGTGCCGCCACTTCGCCCTCGTGAAAAGCGACATGGGCAAGCTGAATGCCGCCAATGACGTCTCCGCAGGCATATATGTGGGAGACGCTTGTCTGCATAGTCTCGTCAACCTGAATGCCTTTCCCGGAATACTGCACGCCAATCCGGTCCAACCCCAGCTCCTCTACCCTCGGCTTTCTGCCAATTGCCACCAATACATGCTCCGCCCTTATTTCTTCCACTCCGGCTCCCGTTTGTACGGACACTGTTTTCGTTGCCGCATCTGCGCCCGACAGGGCAGTCCCGGTATAAATGGTTGCCCCATCCTCTTCCAACCGCCGTTTCAGCACCTCTGCGATGTCGCGGTCTTCTCCCGGCAACAGTTGTTCAGCCATTTCTACGATCGTGACCTTTGCGCCCATTCTGCTGTAGATGCTGGCAAATTCACAGCCAATCACCCCTCCCCCTACGATCAGGAGCGTGGCGGGAATGCGAGAAAGCGACATCGCCTGACTGCTGTGGATGATCCAGCTTCCGTCAAATGGAGCAAACGGCAGTTCGATCGGCTCGGAACCCGTTGCAATAATAAAGCGGTCAGCGGCGACTTCTTCCACTCCGTCCGGTTTTTCCACTTTCACGACCCGGTCCGTCAAAAAGGAAGCTTTCCCCTGGATGACTTGCACCTTGTTTTTTTTCATCAGGTATCCTACGCCGAGGACGAGCTTTTTCATCACGCTGTTTTTATATTGCTGGACCCCGTACCAGTCGACGTACACGCCGCTTGCCGGCACGGCGATCCCGAAGGCGGAGGCCCGCTTTACCTTTTCAAGCGTTTCCGCGCTTTCCAGCAGCGATTTCGTCGGGATGCAGCCTTCGTTGAGGCAAGTGCCGCCCAATTGGCGGTCCTCTATGACAATGACTTGCTGTCCTTTGCGTGCGGCTGTTATGGCAGCGACGTAGCCTGCCGGTCCTCCGCCGATAATGACTACAGTTCCCACGAGGTCTCCTCCTTACAATAGCAGACTCAGCGGATTCTCCAGGCAGTCCTTGACGCTTCCCAGAAATTGAGCCGCCGGCGCTCCATCCAGCACACGGTGATCAAATGTGAGGCTGAGTGGAAGCAGGCTGCGCCGTTGCAGCTCTTCTCCCCGGTAAACGGGCACCGCCTCGATTGCGCCGACACCGAGAATGCCGGCCTCCGGAGGATTGAGCACAGGCGTAAAATGCTCTACCCCGTACGCCCCCAAATTGCTGATCGTAAAGGTTGATCCTTTCATCTCGTCGCCGCTCAGCCGGTTGTTGCGGGCTTGCTCGCCAAGCGACTTGATCGCCTTCGATAGCTCCAGCAGCGAAAGTTGGTCAGCGTGGCGGATTACGGGGACCACGAGCCCCTTCTCCAGAGCGACGGCGATTCCGAGATGGACATGTCCATATGTCTCGATTCTCGGCTCCTGCTGATCGGTCAAATACGCGCTGTTCATCAGTCTATGCTTTTTCAGCGAAAGGACAACCGCCCGGGCGATCAAGTCGGTTACGGTAAGCTTCCCTTCCTGGCGCTTTTCCAGTTCGGAGGCAAGCTGTCTTTGCAACGCCAAAAGGTCGGTCAGGTCAGCCTTTGCGGTCATCGTTAGTTGGGCGCTCTGCTGCAGGCTTTCCAGCATGCGTGTGGCGATTACCTTTCGCATTCCGGTCACTGCGGTACGCTCCACCACTTCCTGATTGGAAGCCGTTTTTGAAGCTTCCACGGCAGGCTGCGTGGATGACAAAGGGGCTGCCGCAGGCTGAGAAGTCCCTTGCGGCTGAGGGGCCGTTTCTGCGCGGGAAGCGGCCTCCTTCGCCAACGCCTTTTCCACGTCCTCCTTCGTGATGCGGCCTTGCGGGCCAGTACCTGTGATGGACTCCAGATCCAATCCCGCTTCTTCCGCCATTTTTTTGGCGACCGGCGAAACTCTCAGATTGCTGCCTTTGCGCCCTGCCGGCGCTGGTGTCGTGTTTTCCGCCGTGACTGCTGCTGACACCGGCTCCGTTTTTTCCGCCGCGACTGCCGCTGCGGCCACGTCCTGGGTTGATTCTGCTCCTGCATGGGATGCGTGTTCAATTTGCTCCCCCGACTCTCCGATATAGCCGAGTACGGTTCCATAAGGTACAACTCCGCCATCATTGACGGCGATCGCAATCAGGATGCCGTCTGCCGGCGCTTCCAGCTCCATTTCGATTTTTTCCGAGCTGATGTCGACAATTCCCTCGCCTTTCGCGATTGGGTCCCCGACTTGCTTTTTCCAGGCGATCACCGTTCCTTCCACCATGGACATTCCCAATTTGGGCATGATCACTTCCGCTGCCATGTTTTCCATTCCCTCCCTCGTTTATTGGGCTGGCAGGCACTCCTCCGCGCTCGGGGAGTGCCCCGCTTTTTCAGGAAACCGCCATGATGGACTCGTCGCCGATCAATTCGGAGACGACCTCGATCACTTTTTTCGCAGAGGGCAAATACAGGTCTTCCAGAGGCGGCGAGAACGGCACAGGCGTATGCGGAGCCGTAATCCGTTTGATCGGCGCATCGAGCGTGTCAAAGCCTTTGTCTGCAACGAGCGCCGCGATGTCGGTCGCAATGCTGCAGCGCGGATTGGCTTCGTCGATGACGATGAGCCGGTTGGTTTTGGCTACGGAGGAGAGGATGGTGTCTTCGTCCAGCGGCGACAAGCTGCGCGGGTCTACCACCTCGACCTCGATGCCCTTCTTGGCGAGCAGCTCGGCCGCCTCCAGAGCCGTGTGCACCTGTTTGCCGATGGCGACGATGGTCACATCGGAGCCGGTGCGCTTGATGTCCGCTTTCCCGAGAGGAATCGTATAGTGTCCTTCCGGTACCTCACCCGTCATGTTGTAGAGGGTTTTGTCTTCGAAGAAAACGACCGGGTCGTTGTCGGCGATGGCCGTCAGCAGCAAGCCTTTCGCATCGTAAGGTGTCGACGGAACCACCACCTTGATGCCGGGGATGTGGGTGAACATGGCATACAAGCTCTGCGAGTGCTGGGCCGCAGCGCGGAATCCGGCCCCGTGCATCGTGCGGATCGTGATCGGCACCTGGGCTTTGCCTCCGAACATGTAGCGGAATTTGGCCCCCTGGTTCATCACCTGGTCGAGACAACTGCCGATAAAATCGTTGAACATCAGCTCCGCAATCGGCCGCAAGCCCGTTGCGGCTGCAGCCATGGCCGCCCCCACATAACCGGCTTCCGTAATCGGCGTATCGAGTACGCGGTCCCGGCCAAATTCCTGGACCAAGCCTTTGGTCACGCCAAGAACGCCGCCCCATGCTTCATCGTCCTGCAGATGATCGACCTGCGCCCCTCCGGCTACGTCTTCTCCCAGCAAAATGACGTTTTCGTCCTGCTTCATCGCAATCTTCATCGCTTCATTAATCGCTTTTGAAAAACTGAGCTTTCTCGCCATCATTTCTCCTCCCTTCCATTAATAAGAGACGTATACATCGGTCAAGAGCTCGCCCGCTTCCGGGTATGGACTCTGTTCGGCAAAGCGGATCGCGTTCTGAATCGACTGTTCCGCCGCTTCCTCTATCTGCCCCAATTCAGCTTCCGCTAGCAGCCGGCTTTCCGTCAGATAATCCCGGAACAGCTTGATCGCATCGCGTTCCTGGATGTGGGCCTGTTTTTCCGATTCCTTTTTATACTTTTGGGCGTCGCCCTCGAAATGACCGTAGTTGCGATAAGTAATGCACTCGATCAGGGTCGGCCCTTCTCCCGCTCTGGCCCTTTTCACCGCTTCTTCGGCGACACGGTAGACCTCCAGCACATTTTTGCCGTCCACGATAACACCGGGGATATTGTAAGCGCTTGCGCGGTCGGCTATATTTGTACAACTGGAGGCATACGTAAATGGCGTCGCCTCCCCGTATCCGTTGTTTTCGGCGACGAAGATCACGGGCAGCTTCCAAATCGCCGCCAGGTTGATCCCCTCATGGAATGTCCCCTGGTTGTTGGCTCCGTCGCCAAAAAAGCAGACGCTTACACTTTGAGTCCGCTTCAGCTTGGCTGTCAAAGCCGCTCCGCACGCCAGAGGGAAGCCTCCTCCCACGATGCCGTTTGCTCCCAGCATCCCTTTGTCCAGATCGGCGATGTGCATGGAGCCGCCTTTCCCTTTGCACAGCCCCGTCGCCTTTCCGTAAATCTCGGCCATCATCCCGTCCAGATCGCAGCCCTTGGCAATGCAGTGGCCGTGCCCGCGGTGTGTGCTCGTAATCGTGTCCCGCACTTCAAGATGGGCTCCGACTCCCACCGCAATCGCCTCCTCGCCAGCGTACAAATGAACAAATCCCGGAAGCTTCCCTTGGCCAAACAGGAGATGCACGGCATCTTCAAACTTGCGAATCTCCAGCATTTTTTGATACATCCATCTCGCCTTTTCCTGTGACAACACCTTATCCTTTGTCGCGGTTATCTTCATTCGAGCTTCCTCCCATCTTTCCTGAGCTTACAACCCGCAAATCAACTACTCGCACACGATTCCCAGCTTCGGCCAGCCTTCCCCCTTCCTTGCCCTATACCCGAAGCAAGTCGTGTGCCAACGCGGCAAACACCGCCGCTTCGTTGAAAAACGGGCATTGTCCGCGCGTCGTCCCATTATCTTGCAATACGAAATGAGACGAATTCCCAAACTGTCTCATTTTGTCTCAGACGTGCCCCAGAGCTGCTTTTGGACAAAAAAACAGCCACCGGTGCGGAAAACACCGATGGCTGCGCTTTTGTTTTTTCCTTACACGTGCACAGGGTACCTCCTGCGGCAATCGTCCACAGCCTGCTGCAAGCCGTCCAGCTCAAACCGCAAGCAGTCGCTGTACGGCACGAGTGATGACAGCGAGGCAAGCTGCTGTGTGAGCAGCCCGACAAAGTCTTCTGCGGTCATGTCCCCCACAAGCTCCGACAGACTCGACATGCGGGCCGGTTCCACGATGGGATGGTCTGCCGCAGACGCTCCCCCGGCGGCGAGATCATAAAACGCTTTGACCAGCTTTCCTCTCGCCTCGCCGCTTCCTTCGACCAGCACAAATGCCTGGACGATGACTGCTCTCGTCTGCCTTCTTTGGGCGATTCCGCAAAACTTTTTCCCCCTGACGCTGACGTCAAATTCTCCCGGACAGTACGAGCCGCTTACTTCCCCGGTTTCGATCCTGCAAGACCGGCTTTTCAGACTTTGCCGGATGAGCTCCGCCATCAGGGCAAAGTGGCGCTGTACATCCAGATCGCCTTGCCGATTGGGCAAAATCAGGGACAGATTGACGACGCCGGGGTCCAGCGGCACTGCCGCTCCTCCTGAATTGCGAACCGTCACGGAATAGCCTTGTCCCTGCAGCCACTGGACAGCTTCCCGGACCCGGGGCAGCTTCCAGTCTCTCGACCCGAGCACAAACGCTCTTTCATGCCTCCATAGATGAACAGCGGGCTCCAGCAGGCCGTGCCCTACTTGCCTTCCGTACACTTCATCGAAAGCAAACGGAACCACGATGTCTCCTGTCATCACGTTGGCTGCGGCATCGATAGCGCCTAGCCGAGCAGGCAAGCTTGCTTTGTCCATTCCATCTCCTTTCCGCGCTGCCTTACAGGTTGTACTTTTGCAATTTCCTGTAAAAGGTGCTGCGTGGCATTCCCAAAAGACCAGCTGCAGCGGAAGCGCTTCCATTCGTTTTCTGCAAAGCCTGGATGATCGATTGCTTTTCAAGCTCCTCGCGGTACGTCAACGTTTCCGCACGGCCGCCCCCGCTCTCGCCACCGCCTTTCACAGCAGTCAGCGATCCAGCCATCAGGTTTGGGGACGCTGCCCCTCCCGCCCCGGTCTGAAATTGTTCATGCAGGAGGTATGGCAGCTCCTCTTCGCCGATAATGCTGAGCCTCTCCAATGTATTGAACAGCTCCCGAATGTTCCCGGGCCAGTCGTATTCCATCAGCTGCCGCATGACATGAGGGATAGCCGGCAGCTCCACTTTATTCTGCTGGCAGAAAAAGCGAATCAGACTGGGGATGTCTTCTTTCCGCTCGCGCAGCGGCGGCAGATAGAGCGGGAACACGTGCAGACGGTAGTACAAGTCCTCCCGGAACTTCCCTTCCTTCACCAGCAGGGCCAGGTCCCGGTGCGTAGCGGCAATGACGCGAATATTTACCGGAATTTCCGCATGGCTGCCGATCGGCGTAACCTTCCTTTCCTGCAAAACGCGCAGCAGGGCAACCTGCATCTGATGCGGAATCTCGCCGATCTCATCGAGGAACAAGGTGCCTCCGTTTGCCTGCTCCAGCTTTCCTTTATATCCGTGGCGCCGCGATCCGGTAAATGCCCCTTCCGCATAGCCAAACAGCTCGCTTTCGATCAGGTCTTTGGGGATGGCGCCGCAATTCACCGCAACGAAGGGGCCCGCCTTGTACGGACTGTTCAGATGAATGGCCCGGGCGACGAGCTCCTTCCCCGTCCCGCTTTCCCCCCGGATGCATACATTGGCGCTGCTTTTGGAGATGCGTTCGATTTGCCCGAGAACGTGCCGGAACGCTTTGCTTGTTCCTGCTTCGCCCGGGAACTGAATCTGACTGGACGGAAACGGAGCTTGCAAACGCCGGATGCTTGCCTCGGACTCCAGCAATACCGCACAGTACCCGAGCAGTCCTCCGTGCTGCCTGGAGTAGACAGGCGTACGCTTTCGTTCCACATAGCGGTACTCGTCCAACAGGTCCTGGTAGTCGCATGCTCCCGGCCACTGCAGCATCTTTTGACGAACAGCTTTGTTGACGAAAACGACCTGCTGTCGCAGGTTCAAAATCACGATCGGCTGATTCGTCTCCGCCAGCTCCCATCCACAGCGGATAAGCTCCAGCTCTTCCAGCTCGCGCCTTCTGCTCCATTCCTGCTCTACGGTATAAGCGATGGAGGAAACGATGGCCAGCATATGGGGATGGCTTCGCTCCAGCGGGCACGAGATATCGAGGATGCCGACCAGTTTGCCTTCGTCGTCGTGAATAGGCGCGGCCGAGCAGCTCCATTTATGGGAAGCCACCGAATAGTGCTCCGGGCCGCTGATCAGGATCGGCTCTCCGGCATGGAGCGCTGTGCCAATCGCGTTTGTTCCCACCTCTTCTTCGGTCCAGCGAACGCCCTCCACGAAATTGATATCTTCGGCATATTGCAAAATGGACTTCTTCCCTTTCATGGAGAGCACATAACCCTCAGCGTCTATCAGGATGGCGATCATCCCGGTGTCTTCAATAAATTTGGACATTTTCTCCACATGCGGCAAGGTAATTTCGAGCAATTGCCGATGCTTCCGCTTCTGGCTGTCAAAAGACTCGCCCTTCAAAATTTCCCGTCCCGTCCCCAGATAGGGATCGACATACCTGTTTTTGCAGCGAAGCCACGATTCAGAGATTCGCTTGTTGATGCGTGCAGAGTCGATAACACCTTCTTGTACAAAACGTTTCCACATTTTCGAAGAAAGCGTTTCGTTATACAAGGAGCCGCCCTCCTTTGCTTTTCATGGATAAGGGAATATCTATAGATTACCTGTTTTCATCCGGTTTCTCAATATTCCGAAAATGACCTCTTTGTCTTGGCTGCCGGTGTTTCCGTCGAAAAGCCAGCTCATTATAGTTTGCCTTTTTCGTTCAATTTTTCTTCTCCTGTAGCTTGGGATAGCGAATGGCTTTCTGTGATTTCTGCTTCGCAAAAAAAAACACCCAGCGAGTTTCACGCAAAGTCTGATAATCATTTATGATGGACAAAACTGTATTTTTGCCCGTATCGACTGACAGGGCATCAGTTTTACACGGAATATGACCTTAACCACAGATTGTTAACCTTCACAATACCGCCAGGATGATGTAGCACTAAATCAGCCAATTCCTTTACCATCAACTGAAACTCATCGCTTCTTGCTTCATCTATTAGCAAATATTGTACGGTGACTGATCCGGCAGAAGGTGAAATGCCCCTCGCACTCAACCGTTTGAAAAAAATTAAGAAGAGACCCGAACCTTTTTCCCATAGAGAGGCAATATAGGGTGTAAGCTGCTTACTCAGGAGGGCCCTCTGAATGCAAAATGAAGAGATGTACCAATTACTCATAAAAATGAAAGAGGGTGATCAACAGGCGTTTCATACGGTGTATGATGCCACCTATAAGGACATCTACCGGACAGTCTCCTTTCTGGTGGATCATCAGCAGGATCGGGAAGATATCATGAATGAGATCTATATGCAAATGTGGACCTCACTTGCCAACTACGATACGAACCGTCCTTTCCACTTTTGGCTGCACGGCTTGGTAATCCGTCAAGTGCAGAGATTTCGGGTCAAGAGCTGGAGGAGATTCCGAATTTTTGAACGCATCCGTGCCTTCTCTCGGGAAGAGTCTTATTGGGATCAACATACTGCTTTGATGGATGGTACAAACCAAATGATATCGCAATCCATACGAAAACTGACCGACAAACAGCGGACAGTGATTATCTTCCGCTTTTTTCACGACTATACCCTTGAAGAAATTGCGACTTTGCTCGACATTCCGCTGGGTACAGTGAAGTCTAGATATCATGCTGGCCTCCAGGCGCTTCGAAAAAACTTAGGGAATCTCCCCCTGGAAAGGATGGAAAAGATCAATGACTATCGAACGCAAAATCCGTGAGCATCTGCACGAAGAGGCAGAAACGATGGAGTGCCCTCCGGCCATTTCCAAACGAATCGAACAATCCTACTATCAATATTTGCAACGAAAAAGGAGCGAAAAACCCATGAAAAAACGAGTAATTGGCGGAATCGTTGCTGCTGCGTTTTTGATTCCAACCGCAGCATTTGCGGCCCCTGCCCTGATTGAAATGCTTACCAGAACACCAATGACTGCTGAACAAGTCAAGGTGGATGAGGTTGGCAAAGCAGCACTGGAGAAGCTGTATAGCGCATTTCCCGAAACAAGATCGTTTGAGATTGTCGATGCAAGCTACCTTGGAGAAGCCCCCGCTGATTCAACTAAAAAGCAAGCGATCCAGACAAGCATCGCACTGCAGGAAAAGGGAGGAGCCGGCAAAAAGATCAGCCTTACCATCGGTGTTACGGGCAAGATTGACAGCGTGATTCAAGAGAATTGGGAGGAGAAGCCTGTCAGTTCTTTAACCAATCAGGAAATCAAAGAGAAAGTAAATAACCTCATTGACAAAATGTATGGCAGCATCGACGGCTATGAGGTTTCTATGGAGCCAATGGGGGAGCCGAATCAAAAGACGTTTCTATTGAATTACATCGAAAAGGGGTCCCAAATACCGTTCTACCAGGTATTTGTTAAGGACAATAGAATAGATGTTACTCTGCACGGAGGCGAGCGTACACCTTCAAACCTTGTTAAAGTAGAAGGCTTTTTCACCAGAGATGGCAAGCCTGATACTTTTGCTGATTCCTTTTTAAATGATGAAAACCTGTTTTCTTTACTAAACATGAGCCCAACAGAATTGAAACAAGAATTAGCAAAAGGCAAATCTGTTGTGGAGGTTGCCGCCTCTAAAAATGTCTCTAAACAACAAGTGATTGATGTGATTGCAAAAACACAGGTTGAAAAAGAGCTACAAGCTGACCAAAATGGAGCAAGTGTAAGCAATCATGTAAAGGAACAAATGATGAAAGCACTTGAACCAAAAGTAGTACATGTTATTGAACACAAATCTGAAACGCCAGCGAAGAACTGACCAGTCACCACAGTATCAATCGAGATTCGTAACAAGAATAAGAGGCCGGTTTCCTTATTGTTCAGGAAACCGGCTTTTTTAGATCAAACGGGGCTTAGCGTACAAAATCCGCAGTTTGTTGGCGGGACCTTTCTTCAACCGCCTGTGAGTGTAGGACAGGAAAAGTCTAGCGTCAAGGGTTGATTTATAAACTTTTCCACCCTTGTTTGAAAGGTTGAAGAAAGGCTTCGTTGCTATTGCTCTACCTGGATCGGAACTTCCCATTTTACATCATGCTGTTTGATTTTCTCATCATACGTGATCGTGAACTCTTTCACGTCTTTATTTTTCGTCCTGATCTTAATCTGGGCATTCAGCTTCCTTGTTCCGTCCTCTGCGATGGTTATTTGGGGACTGAGTAAAAGAGCGTTGGACTCTCCCTTCTCGTCTGTTGCCATCCAGCTTTTCCCAACACCCACAACATCCTTTGCCAAAGTGCCTTCCATATCAATGATGTAAATGGTATCATCCCCACGCTCTTGCTTTTTGACGGGTGTAAACGTAAACGTATTTCCTTCCTCTGTGACCGTCACTGGCTTTTTATCCAGTTCAGCAATCGAAAGCTTCGCACGAAAATCAGCTTTTTCTGCTGTATAGACAGCATCCAGTTTCATTGTTACTTTTTTTGTGTGATCAATCGGAGCGAAGGAATGAACCCAGACGTTTTTATAGGGCAAACGTCCTGCATTATACATTCCACCTCGACTTAAACCCGGTATGACATTGCTGCTCAGCTCTTCACCGGGATAAATCACATGCAAGTCGTCCCAAGAAGCCAAAACCGTTCCCTGCTCATCAATCAGGCTGTACCGGACACCTTTGTCCCGGCCGGTCCCCTCGCTGACGGCAAACTGCAGCTGAGCCGCGCTTGGGCTAAAACGAGCTTCCTTCAGATCGATCCATTCTCCTTGCGGTGTCGTGAGCTTCTGCTGGACGGAGACCGTTTTTGTCGCTGCTTTTGCCGGTCGCAGATCAATCGGGATATCAAAGTTCCAGCTCCCTTTCGTCTCTCCCAATTGCTTTACCCGTACTTCGAGTATCGCTTCGTCCGGCAGCCTGCTCCGATCGTCAAATAGCTCTGCAAAATCACGTCCGATTACAAAATTCTCACCGTTTGGCAGAGGCATCCATCGAAATGAATCTGGAAGCTTTGAATTAGGCGGGTTCAAGACACGCCCATTTTTGTCTTTTAACTGGATGACTCGATACTCTTCCACATTTTCACTGGAAATTCTGCTGAACTGGTCCTGCCAGAAGGTATCCAGCTTTTTCCCCTCCTTGTCGGCAAGCGAACCCAGAACCATGATTCGAGCAGAATCGGCCAACACTGCCTTCATTTCCATGGTCAGGCCCTGATCCGTCACTTTCAGGTTAAGGGGCTTTACATATCCCTTCTCGGCAGCTACGAGAGCTCCTTTATCTGTCTGCTCTTCTGAATACAAGCTGACAACGCTCTCGGTATCGGTATACGGCCCTTTCAGCGGATTTGCTGCATAGAACAGTCCATTCACATACGAAGCGAAAGTCGGTGACACAAGTGTTCCCAAAGCCACAACCACAGCCAGTCCTGCTACAGCCATCGTCGTTTTTTTCATCAAAGCAACACTCCGTTTTTTCCAGTCTATTTTCTGGGCTCGGTGTCTATCGATCCGTCTCAACACATTCAGGGGATGAGGCGGGACCTTTTCCATGACTTGCTGAATGACTGCATCGGTGTGCCATTTTTCCTGCTCCCCAAGCGTACCCGACTCGTCCAAATACTGCTCGAACAGCCGTTGACAAGCCGAGCAGGTGAGCAGATGATTTTGTACGTTTTGTCTATCCCGCAAAGAAAGTGAGTCTTCCAGATAAGCATCCAGCATGTCTTTGTCCAGGCATGTCATAGATAGCAGTCCCCTCCTTTGCCTCTTCTCGTCAGCGCTTCCTTCAGTTTTGTCTTCCCTCTGGACAAACGCGTACGAACCGTGCTGATCGGAACACCCAGCTTTTTACTGATTTCTTCATAACTCATGTACTGGAGATACCGCATTTCCAGGACGACACGATGCTTCGAATCCAAAGCCTTTATCCGATCCTGCAAATAAGAGTTTTGCTCTTTGACAAGGTACTCCGCTTCGGGCGTATGACTGGTGGCCAGCTCCACTTCTGTGTTCGTAACCATTATCGACCGTTTTCGGCTTCGCAGTTCATCGAAACAATGATTGGTCGCGATCCTGTACAGCCATGCGCCAAATTCGTAGCTTTTGTTGTAGTCGCCCAGATGGTAGTACACCTTGATAAATATTTCTTGAGCGATGTCTTGCTCATGGGGCGGCTGCCCTAACATCTTGCGGATCAGAAGCGTGATTCGCCTATTATATTTTTGTATGATCTGAGCAAAGGCCTCTTTGTTGCCTCGGAGGACCTCGTCCACGATCATCTTGTCGTCCTGCATCTGTTCTCCTCCCATTCAAAAAGGTCGCTGCGCAGCGGTCGCCTTTTTGCTGTACATGTATATACGACGGAAAATGGAGGAAAAAAATCGCATTTTTTTCTTTCCTGACACAAAAAAGCTGCCGGGATGATCCCGGACAGCCTTTACATTCTACTCTTTTTGATCTTACAGATTTTGCAATGGCGGAATGCTATCTTCGGCGCCTGCATGTTTCCCGTAAATCCCCATATCCAACTGTTTCGTAACCTTGCTTGTAAGCAATCCTGCTGTCATGCTCCCGCTTACGTTGACGGCTGTCCGTGCCATATCAATCAGCGGCTCGATTGAGATAAGCAGCCCGACCAGTGCCACTGGCAGGTTCATCGTAGAGAGGACAATAAGCGCCGAAAACGTTGCTCCTCCCCCTACTCCTGCAACACCAAAGGAACTGATGGCCACGACGGCTATCAAGGTCAAAATAAAGGTTGGGCTCGTCGCGTCGATCCCTGCCGCAGGTGCGACCATGACTGCCAGCATGGCCGGATAAATTCCGGCGCATCCATTTTGTCCGATCGAAATTCCGAATGATCCTGCAAAATTGGCGATTCCCTCGGGGACGCCCAATTCTTTGTGCTGTGTTTGGACATTTAGCGGCAGGGTGCCTGCACTGGAACGCGAGGTAAAGGCAAAGGTCAGGACAGGGATCGCTTTCTTTACGTAGGTCAAAGGATTTAAGCCAGAGAGCGCAATAAGCAGCAGGTGAACACCAAACATAATGAGCAGAGCGACATACGAAGCCAGCACAAATTTGCCAAGCCGCCAAATGGCATTCAGATCACTCGTCGCCGCTATTTTTGTCATTAAGGCAAGCACGCCGTATGGAGTCAGTCGCAGAATCAATGTCACGACTCTCATGATGATCGTGTAAAGGGCGTCGGTCATCTTCGCAAACATGTCGGCCTGGTCCGGTTTTTTCCGCTTCACTCCCAGATAAGCCATGCCCAAGAAGGCGGAGAAGATCACGACCGCAATCGTCGATGTCGGACGCGCTCCCGTCAGATCCAGAAACGGGTTGCCGGGGAGGAGCTCTACCAGTTTTTGCGGTGCGGACATGTTCTCAAGATTCCCCAATGTTTTTTCGATTTTCTCCAACTGGGCGACCTCTTTCGCTCCCTGATCCAGCTGCAAGGACTGCAAATCGGCCGCAAGCGATGCCCCTATGCCGATTGCCGCAGCAATCGCAGTCGTGCCAACCAATAACCCGATGATCAAGCCCCCGATTTTGCCGATATTGTGCGACAGCGTCGCTTTCGTGAATGCGGACAGGATCGAAATGAACACGAGCGGCATGACAACCATCTGCAGCAATTTGATATAGCCATTCCCCGCGATGTTGAACCAATCGACGGACAGCTTGATCACTTCAGACCCTGATCCGTAGACAAATTGCAGCAAGAGGCCAAACAGTATTCCCAGGCCCAATGCGGCAAACACCCGCTTGGTAAAAGAGGCGAACCTCTTTTGCATGGAATACAGGATGAATAGAATGATCAGCATGCCCAGGATGTTCAGAAGCACCTGTACAGTCATGAGGACTCCCTCTTTTCATGGTTTATTGGACCCATTTGTGAACGGCACTGGCCATTCTCTGCAAGCCCTCTTCCAGGACAGACCGTGGACAAGCGATATTCACTCTCGTAAACCCTTCTCCTCCCTTCCCAAATTTGTAGCCCTCGTCCAATGCCACCTTGGCCTGCTTTCGAAAGAACTGTTCGAGTGTCTTCGCATCCATTCCCAATTCGCGGCAATCGAGCCATACCAGATAGGTTCCTTCCGGCTGGATCACTTTGATGGGCTTTATATGGGCTTCAATAAAGTCTGTCAGAAAAGCCAGATTGTCTCCTACATACGCGAGGCATTGATCCAGCCATTCATCACCGTGTCGGTAGGCCGTTTCGGCAGGCCAAATGTGTTGGACAGACTCAGATGAAGCATATCCAATGCTTTCGTAAACATCGCCCGTTTCTGTTGATCCGGAATGATGATGTTGGACATTTGCAGACCTGCCATATTAAATGTTTTGCTTGGTGCTGTGCATGTAATCGACCCAAGCGCAAACTGCTCCGAAATGCTGGCAAACGGCGTATGGCGATGTCCATTGTGGATCAGATCGAAGTGAGCCTCATCGGATACTACAAGGATGTCATGCTCGGCACATATTTTGCCCAAGCGTTCAAGCTCCGCTTTTGTCCACACTCTCCCGACCGGGTTGTGCGGGTTGCAAAGAATGATCATCTTTACCTTTAGATCGATTTTGCCGATAAGATCGTCGTAATCCATTTCATACCGGCCATTGTTCAGCATCAGCGGATTTAGCACCAGCTCCCGGTTATTTTTTTGCACAATACCGGGAAAGGGATGGTACACCGGCGGCTGAATGATCACTTTGTCTTCCGGCTCCGTAAAGGTTTGGACAATGATGCTCAATGCTGTTAAAATGCCTGGACTGCAGCGTATCCATTCTTTTTTGATCTCCCAATGATGCCGGCGTTTCACCCAGCCGGCAAACGACTCAAAATAGCTGTCGGACCTCGCTGTATAGCCAAAAATTCCATGCTCCGCCCTGCTGATCAGACGTTCAATGACGGGCAGAGGGCAGCGAAAATCCATGTCGGCTATCCACATGGGCAGGATATCTTTGTCACCGAACAGCTTTTCCGTTCTGTCCCACTTGATCGAATCAGTGTGAAATCGGTTGTGGACTTGATCGAAATCGTAGTGCATGTACCTAACCTCCCCATGATGGCGCTTTCATTTTATTGTTGCGCTGCCTGTAAAAAAGCAGGCAGCCATTCCCTTTTGGCAACCGTCTATTTTCATCGGCCAGAGCCACTGATACAGACCTGCCAAACTCGCGAAGACAGGCTTCTCGATCCCGAGTGGCAGCATCGTGCTCATAAACCTACCTGGTCCATGTTCGATTAGGTTCTCCTTGTCTCTCGCCTTACGATGGGAAGCCCTTGTTTCACCCATTCGTCAAAGCCGCCGATCAAGTTCCGAACATTTTTGAAGCCGTGTGCCTGCAAAAGGCTCACCCCGATGGCGGATCTTCTCCCTGATTTGCATTGGACCAGGATCGGTTTGTCACGGGGCAATTCCTGAATGCTTGCCGGCAAGTATCCAAGCATGATGTGTTTCGCTTCGGGAATACAGCCATCAGCATGCTCTTTTGCATAACGGACATCTAGAACGTATATCTGTCCCATTTGTACTTGCTCCCCTACCTCCTCTGGCGTTACCTCCTCGTATTTGGCGAACTTCGAGTCATCATGGAGCTCGAACACATCCAGATCCATCGTGGAAGCGACCTGGTCCAATCCGATTGACTGCAAAGCCTTTCGAATATCTGGAACGGACTGCTTGTCGGCCAACAGGTAGATGGGCCGATCATAGTCGAGCAGCCAGCCAGCCCACGTGACGAATGATTGGTCATAAGGAATATTGATGACTCCCGGCAAATGCCTTTGGGCGAACATGCTTGCCGGACGGGTATCGACAACCATGCCTTGCTGCACCCATGCCTCTACTGCGTCTAATGAAGCCTCTGCTTGCAACGGAGCTGCTATCTCTTGCACCAGTTGTGGGCCCATTTTATTGAGCTGCTTCATCATCGCAAAATAGGTTGGCGGCTCGGGCTGCCCCGCCAGCAATTCCTGGATAAAATCATTTTCATGCTCATGCTGCAACGCCCAATTCGTCCGTTTCTCATAGCCGACCGTGGACGATTGGACGGCCCCGATCGCCTTGCCGCACGCGCTGCCCGCCCCATGCCCGGGCCAGACTTGCAGATAGTCAGGGAGTTTTTTGAATCGCGCCAGCGAGTGAAACATTTTCCGTGCCATCTCCTCAGCGGAGCCGCTTACCTTTGCCGCTTTTTCCAAAAGGTCTGGACGCCCCACGTCACCGACAAACACGAAGTCCCCTGTGAAAATCCCGATCGGTTCGTTTGCCGAAGAACCGCCATCTGTCAACAGCAGCGATATGTGTTCGGGGGTGTGTCCCGGCGTATGGAGCACCTCGAACGTCAGATTGCCAATCTGGAAGGTGTCCCCGTCCTTTAGCAAGCAATGCTTGTATTCGCTTGCGTATTGGTAGCGCCAATCCGCCCCTCCTGCATCGGACAAGTACAAGGCAGCTCCGAATCTCGAAGCGATTTCCCGTGCGCCGGAAAGAAAGTCGGCATGAATGTGTGTTTCCGTCACGCCAACGATCTTCACCCCGTTTGCTTTTGCAGCTTTGGCATATGTTTCGATATCGCGGGCAGGATCAATGACGATGGCCTCGCCGGAAGCCTGGCATCCCACCAGATAAGATGCCTGGGCCAATTTGTCATCATAGAAATACTTGAGCAGCATAAGTCAGCCTCCATCCATCTTCTCGTTAGTTTTTGTCGATCTGACAAGAGATCGGTAAGCAAAGCGTTTGTGCGGAATGGTTTGGTTTTACATCATCCCTTTGAGCATGCCCTTCCAGTACATCACGGGAAGCAAATCCTTTTTCAGCCAATACATACTGAGCCTTTCACGGGATTGATCAAAGGGAAACGACTCTTGGGGATTGAGCTCATAATCGAATTCCGCCAATATCAATTTTCCATAGCCGGTCACGAGCGGGCATGAGGTATATCCGTTGTATTTGTCGCAAACAGGCTTTCCGCTGATCATGGCCAGCAGGTTTTGCACGACGATCGGCCCCTGCTTGCGGATCGCGGCGCCCGTTTTTGATGTCGGCAAATTGGTGCAGTCCCCCACCCCGAAAACATTCCCAAACCGTTTATGCTGCAGTGTGTATTTATCCACATCGAGCCAACCGTCGCCTGCCGCAAGCGGACTTTTTTTGATAAAATCGGGGGCGCTCATCGGCGGCACGACATGAATCATGTCATAGGGCATGATCACACGCTCGTTGGTATCCATGTTCACAAAGACCGCTTGTTTTTTATCACCGATAATTTCAACGAGATTATGCTTGAACCGTGTCTCGATTTGTTTTCTTTCAATCACCTTCTGCAAAGCATCCGCATACTTTTTCACGGCGAATATGCTCGCTCCGCCGGAGACAAAACGGATGGATGCCCGGGAGCGTACGCCTGATTTGCGAAAGTAATCATCCGCCAAATACATGATTTTCTGAGGAGCCCCGCCGCATTTTACGGGAGTATTGGGGTTGGTAAAAATCGCCGTGCCGCCCGTAAAGCTGCGAATATTGTCCCATGTGCTCTCGACGTAATCATAAGAGTAATTGCTGCAAACCCCGTGTTTGCCAATACTCTCCTTCAGCCCTTTTACCTTCTCCCAATCAATCTGGATGCCCGCTGAAACGACCAGATAGTCGTAGCGGATTTTGTCTCCGGACGCGGTCACGACGGTGTTTTCGTTCGGCAAAAATTCAGTAACGGCATCTTGCACCCATTTCGCGCCATTCGGGATCAGCGATGCTTCCTCGCGCTCGGTAACCTCCTTGCGAACGACACCGGCACCGGCAAGCGTCCACAATGGCTGATAGTAATGCTTCGTCGAGAAGTCTACGATGGCAATCTTTCCGAACAAATCACGCGACTTGCGCAGAAGACGTGCTGCAACCGAGATGCCTGCGCTGCCTCCGCCTACAATCACGATTTTGTAGTGAGCAACTGACATTTCCATCCACCCCATCCCCATGTAAAGTCACATATTCAAGGCCTCTGCATTGAAAAACAGCATGTAAATGGCAACTGCGGCCCGCCAAACATTGACCTGCTCACCAGCAGCACTCGCCTCCTCTTGCTTTTTCTTTGGCATAGACATTCGGACAGCCATGCTCATCATCGAGATGGAAAATAAAAACAATAATTGGTTTTCAGGTATCAATGTACCGGCAAACGATCCGAAATATGCTCCTATTGCACCAAGAATGGCAAAAATCACCGCTGTTTTCCATCGGACATGACCGGCCCTGGCGTGCGGAATGAAATTGGAGCAACGACATGATTGCGAGAATCACGTGAATCGATGTCTGCTCAACCTTCTCCTTCTGACAACATCGGCCTTTTGGACAACACCCGTCCTTTTGATAACTCCCTCCTTCCCGACTCGCTTGCCCTCCCTTCAGACATACTTGACCATGAGTAATAGCAAGAAGCATCGTGCCAATTCGATTTTTCCCGTCAAATCGCCATTTTTCGCTTGTCGCTTTTATGCGCAATTGTCAGCTTTGAAAGCATAATTGATGGAATATTCAGTTATAATTTG
This sequence comes from Brevibacillus borstelensis, assembly GCF_003710865.1. GTDB lineage: Bacteria > Bacillota > Bacilli > Brevibacillales > Brevibacillaceae > Brevibacillus > Brevibacillus borstelensis. Next base: position 104,767 of record NZ_RHHO01000009.1, read on the forward strand.
AGCTTGAAGCCTCTTGCAACACTGACAACGGTTTGGCATTGTTGGCAAAAGGCAGGCAGAGATTCGGGAAGCTACGCAAAAAAGCCACCCTTTCAGGTGACCTTGCAAATCTTATACCTCGCCTCTCCCAAAACGGGAACGGGCTCTACCACGCCGGTTCGGCAATTTCCTGTATACACTCCGCTACATCATTTTTTGGACTTCCGACAATATGGGAGACAGGGTAGGCTCGCATCTGCGCCGCATCGTAAGGAGTGAGAAGCGACCTCAGCAATTCAGAGTCGCATGTATCGCGATCCAGCCAAATTGCTTCCTCCTCAGGTCCCTTTAAAATAACGGGCATGCGGTCATGGATGCCTGCGACAACCTCGTTGGCACTGGTCGTAATGATTGCACAGGTATGAAGCTTCACCCCATCTGCATTTGTCCAGGTATCAAAGAGACCGGCAAAAGCAAACGGTTCCTCATTTTTCATCATAATGCGCATGGGCTGCTTGCCTTTTTGCGTTTGCCTCCATTCATAAAAGCCGTCAGCCGGAATGAGACAGCGCTTGCGGACAAAGAGCTTTCGGAAAGCCGGCCTCTCGGTTAAAGTCTCGGCCCGCGCATTGATCATTTTATAACTGTTCCTGTCGTCTTGAGCCCATGACGGAACAAGCCCCCAGCGCAATTGTCCGAGTCTTTGGCGCCCTCCGTCAGCTAGAATGGCCGGAATTGGCTGGCCGGGGGCGATGTTGTACCGCGGCTTTAGGTCGAACAGGATTTCCTGCAGTTGAAACCGGCTCATCAGCTTCTCCGGGTCGGTGACAAGCGTAAAGCGCCCGCACATAGGCAATTCCCTCCTGCCACCAGCATTCCTCATTCCCAACAAAAATACCCCCTCCCCGAAGCACGGGAGCGATTAGACGTGTCATCCCCTCTCCTACTCTCCGGTACATAACAAAAAAGCCCCCGAAGGCGCTTTTTCTTCATAATCCCGCTATTCTTTTGCCCCATTTCTCTCTAATAACTCTGTGAGCTTTGCGTCGTTTATTTCCCTTGAGATTTTTAACGGCGAGTCTCCATAAAAATCTTTGATATTGGGATCGGCTTTGTTCATTAGCAAGTACTCCGCTACCTCATGCTTTTTCCCGATGACAGCATGTAAAAGCGCCGTTCTTCCATCATTGTCTGTAACATCGGGATTCATATTATTCTGGATGAACGGCTTTACCTCGTCCACATTGCCGTTTTGTGCAGCACGGATGAACTCATTTGGGTTGAAGGTTTCATCGTAATTGTCATTGTAATTCTTCGTTTGCCCGAGGTGAAAAACAGCGGAAAATTGAAATAAACCGATTCCAACAAGCACAGTGAATAGGGCAAAAATCAAATATCGTTTATTCATATCGCACCTCATTCTTTATAGACAACCCCTATGAACGTATATGGCAGCAGCAAGCCTAACTCTTTGCATCCTGTTTACGTAACAGAGTCATTTCAACGAAAGGCTGCTTTGCTTATTCCTTTCTGGAACGACAAGCACTTTGGAAGGCCACTCGCCAACTGCCACTTGTTGCTTCTGTTTAAGCTCCTCAGTATCAAACACCGATAGGGTCCCCTGTGTCATATTCGAGACAAGGAGGTTTGAACCATCCAAAGCGATAGAGGAAGGCGTTGGGGATTGCAGCTTTGCTTTCAGCTCCATTTTTTTCAGGTCATAGACTGAGATCGTGTCCCCCGTCATGTCCAAGTCCGTAAAATGATTAACGAAGGCTATGTCTCCCTTTCGCACAATGGATTGAGGAAAGGTTTCTTCCAAAGTGATCTCCTGCAAGACAGAACCTGTTTTCGGATTCAGCACCTTCATTTTGCTCGTATAGGATTCCAGACGTTTCACCCACTTCGGTTTAGGTCCTTTGGCGAACCCGGCATAGACAGCTATATAGTGATCCTGAAATGGAACAACGCCATTGGGCGGAAGTTCTTCCGGAATATCGTTCATGGTTATGATTTGGTACTTGCCCGTCTCGGCTTTGCCAATTTGGACCTTTTTTGCATACTGCCCATAATTATGCGCCCCGCCTGAGTTCACGTACATCGTTATGCCGTTTTCTGCCGGGATCATAGAGCGCACGGCCCCAGGTACGGTTAGCGTCTCGATGAGAGAAAAAGTGTCGAGATCGACAAGCATGAAATGAAAACCCACATTTCGGGATTCCACGGATGAAGCAATATACGCGATTCGATCGTGAATAAAAAGCTTTTGCGGAATGTAGGGCAGGGTCAATGTTTCGTACGAAAGGTCGTATAGATTCACGGCGTACAGGTCTTTTCTGGGCTCCTCAATTCCTGGATCAATCAGATACAGCGTTTGCCCATCGATCTGTGCATCGATCAGGAATTTGCCGATTTTCTTCTCCTTTACTACTTTGTAGTCTTTATCCAAAGTAACAACATTGGATTTCCCCGCTTGTTTGATGACTGCCAGATGCGGTGTTTTATTTTGCAAAGGCATTTCATCCGTATTCTGGCAGCCTGCTATGAACAGGATGGATACGAGCAGAAACAGCATGTATTTTTTCAATTGGGAACTCCCTCCGATCATACAGAAACGGACAGAGGCAAAATGGCTTCGGTCCATTATAGAACGCAACTACCTGAGCGAAGATTCTGGCGTGAAACGAACTGTATAAATCATCCAAAAAATTACTTAGCCGGACTGATCATCTAACGGATAATGCAACTTTTCATTTGACTATTCCGCAAATTCCACAAAAACCCTTTTCCGCGGGGACGAAAAATGAAACTGGAACTGGGATAAAATTAATTCAATGTAGTTAAACGTATCCGAAAAGAGTATAATTATGTAAATGGCAAGAAAAACCATTAGATGAGCCTTGTACGTTTCTATCAATCCAAAAGGAAGATGACATATGCGGTTGTCATCTTTTATCAAAGCAAGGATCAACTCAAGAAAGAGAGAACGATATGAAAAAAAACCTCTTGATCGTCATGAGCTTGCTCATCATGATGAGTGTACTGACAGGTTTCCAAGCGGTATCCACCAACCCGTTGCAACAGTCGGTGAAATCCAGCCTCGTCCCTGTTTCCAAAATGGCGCTTCCTTCGAAAACCATTATCGGGTTTGGGGAAGCTACACATGGCAACAAGCAATTTACGATGCTAAAGTTGGATATTTTCAAGCATCTCGTAGAAAAGCAAGGATATCGCGTATTCGCCATCGAAGGCGATTTTGGCGGAGGGCAAAAGGTCAACGAATACATACTGGGAGGCAGCGGAACTGCCCAAGATGCGGCAAAGGCAATCGGATTTACCATCTACAATACGCAAGAAATGGCAGCCCTTCTCTCCTGGATGCGCTCCTATAACGAGCATCGGGATGCAAAAGACAAAATTCATTTTTACGGGTTTGACATGCAGCGCTATGACCACAACAAAAACGGGCTGTTCTCCTACTTGAAAAAGGTGGACCCGCCACTTGCCTCCAAGTATGAGACGGCACTTGCGAATCTGAATGACAAGACAGTGTATGATCAAAAGAAAGCCACCGTACAAGACGGGCTCTCCCATATGAAAAGCCTGATGGAGCGTATGAAAGAAAATAAATCCGTTTATATCGCCAAAAGCTCCGAGCGAGAATATGAGCTGGCACTGGCCTTTGCCGAGGCGATCAAGCAAAACGCTACTCTTCGCGGAACCAATGCCAACTATAGCAATACCCGCGATTTCTATATGGCGGAAAAAGTGAAGTGGGTCTTGTCCTACGAAAAGAAATATTACGGTCGCGAAAAACTGTTCATCACCGGACATAATGGACACATTGAAAAAACCTCCACTACCGCAGGAACAGCCACTTGCATGGGGGCCCATCTCGCCAAAGCCTTTGGGGACCAGTATTACGCCATCGGCAGTGAATTTTACGAAAGCTCCTTTATTGCCAATGACGCCTTTACCAATGAGCGAAAGGAGTTTCATGTAAAAAATAGCGGCAACGATCGGCTGGCTGTACTGTTTGCACAGACAAACATGCAGGATGGATTCCTAGATTTTGCAAAGGCCAAAAATAATGAAAGTTTCACCGCCTACCTGAATAAAACGCAGCCCATCAGTGCCATCGGAGCAGTCTTTAGCGGATTGTATGAAAAAATGGAAAAGATGTATACGTTGCAGATGGTTCCGGCGAAAGCTTTTGATGCGCTGATTTTCGTGCGGACTGCTACTCCTTCGGTAATGTTAAAAGAGTAACGGAGCGGGAATTGTCGGGTTCCTTGCTGATCATACCGTAGTTTAAAGAAAGAGAATGCCCTTTTTGCTGATGCAAAAAAGGCATTCTCTTTCCTAATTCTATCTGCTTTCCGTATAAATTTGAAAGGTCACGCCAAATTTGTCAGTTACATCGCCAAACCCTGGGCTAAAAGAGTTTTCTTCAAATGGTATATTCACTTGACCGCCTTGCTGCAGGGCTTCAAAAAATCGTTTTGATTTTTCCACGTCATTCGTTGAAAGGCAAATGGTTACCTGTTTGCCCTTGGGAATAGACGAACCGGTTGGAGCATCGGAAAACATGAGTTCCGTTTCACCCACACGCAGCTTTGCGTGTGCCACAAGATTCTTTACCTCATCCGTAAAAGTATCAGGCATTTCCGGCATATCACCGTAAGTAATGATGGTGAGGACTTCGGCACCTATCGCTTGTTCATAAAACTGAATAGCTTCCCTTGCGTTCCCTTCCAAATTTACATAAGGGGTAAGTTTTACTGTCATCCTAGATCAGCTCCTTTTTTCCCATCATACCTTTTATCAAATGCGTTGATTTCTTTTCAATTGCTATCTTCAATAACCCAAACATTGTATTGGTTCTTCTGCTCATTTATCAGCCTCTCATTCAAACAAGCTGTGGTGCAAAAAATACTGTTTGACAGGACACCAAATGGTGTCGTATTATCAAAACAGACACCATTTGGTGTCCGAATGACGATTTATTCATTTTGTAAAGTTTGAATCTGAATAAGTTTGACTTGAACCAATTAAAAGAAGAAAACCAATGAGCAAGCTTATTGGTACGGAAACAACTGCGAAAGTAGAAACCCAGTCAGAGGAAAAAAGATTGAAAAAAGTGCATGCTGACGAAATATCGCCTCGTGGACACTGCGTCCGAAGAGTTGCATACTGTAAGGAGGTGGTGAAATCAACGGCTGTCCCTTAGTACACCATAGATTTCTCCTACATAAAATCATATTTTTTGGAGCGGGTAGCTGTGAACGAGAACAACCAGCGGGATGTGTTTGACGCGATTGCAGATCCAACCAGGCGCCGATTGATTCGTCTGTTGGCAGAGGCAGAGGAGATGCCGCTTCATGAGTTAACCACGCATTTTGAAATGGGCCGTACAGCGGTATCCAAGCATTTGACAGTCCTGAAAGAGGCCGGACTGGTACTTGATCGAAAAGTCGGCAGAGAAACGCGATATAGGCTGAACGCCTCTCCACTCAGAGAAATTCAAGATTGGGTGGCTTTCTACAGCAAGTTCTGGAGTACGAATATGTTGCGCTTGAGCCAACTATTAGAGGAGGAAGAAGAATGAGTTTAACCTTATCCCTGGATTTTCAGTACAAGACATCGATGGAGAAGCTTTGGACCGCCTTGACCGATTCAAGCAAGCTTGCCAAGTGGGTGGTCAACATCCACACCGGTCAGGCAATGGAAAATGATTTTAAACCCGTCGTAGGACACCGTTTTCAGTTTCGTACGGAACCGAACGAATATTGGGATGGAATTGTTGAAGGCGAAGTGCTTATCGTGGAGCCACCACACCGATTGTCCTATACTTGGGGCAGCGGAGAGGAGAAGCATACGATCACCTGGACGCTGCAGGATGTAGGGGACGGAAAGGTTAACCTTCATCTCGAACAAACCGGATTCTCAAATGCCCAAGCACTGGGTGGAGCTAAGTATGGCTGGACCAAATGGTGCGGCGAGCTTGAAAAGGTGTTGGAACAATAAGCGCATTCAATATTTATGCATCAATGGCGACAGCCGTATCGAGGCGATAAACAGCAAAAACCGGAGCACGTAATCGCTCCGGTTTTTTGCTGTGCCATGCCATGGCCCCTCAGACGTTTCGACCACGCTGGTTTCGTTTATTCGATCTCGTTTCGCTGGACGGAAGCGACCGGCTCCACGTTTTCCGTGTACATCCGCTTCACCAGCTCGCTCTCGCCCTCTACTCGATCCCCCTGCTTTGCCAAAAAGTCCTGCGACTCCCGCTGCTGATCATTCGGCTTTTTGTTGTTCGGTCTGGACATGTCTGTCCCCCTCCTGTTCTGCGGTAAACACCCTTCTTACTATGAGTGCCTCTGAGGGATTTTATTCCGGGTCCGTGAGGTTACTCAGCCAATCTTTTTGCCCCGCGCAGATCCGGTGTCCCGGTTACGCTGAAGCGGATACCTTCGATCTTTTTGCTGTTGAGGTAGTTTTCGTTGTTGAAATAGATCGGGATGACCGGCATATCCTGCATCAACACGGTTTCGGCGTCGTGCAGAAGCTTCATGCGCGCTTCCTCGTTTTGTTCGACCTTCGCTTTTTCGATCAGCTCGTCAAACTTCGGATTGGCCCAGTTGGTAAAGTTGCGGGAGCTTTTCCCCGTGTACAGCTCCAGCATCGCGAGCGGATCGAGGTAATCGCCGTTCCACCCCATGCGGGCGATCTGGAAGTTTTTCTGCTTGAACGTATCGATGTAGGTTTTCCACTCCTGATTTTCCAGCTTCACCTGCATGCCCAGGTTTTTCTTGAACATTTCCTGCAGCGCTTCGGCGATCTTCTTGTGGTTTTCCGCCGTGCTGTATTTCAGCGTAATCGGCGGAAGCTCTGTCCAGCCTTCTTCCTTCAAGCCTTCCGCCAAAAGCTGCTTCGCCTTGGCCGGATCGAACTGATAGTATGGCGCCACTTCTTCCCGGAAGTCCTTGCCCGCAGGAGTTTTCACCCCGAATGGCGTGTAGCCGTACGCCGGGAGCTGGCCTCCCATGGTCACGTTTGCCGTCAGGATGTCCCGGTCGATTGCGTAGGAAAAGGCCTGACGGATTTTCGCGTTGGTGAACGGCTCTTTCTCTACGTTAAACGTGTACGTATAAATGCTGTAGTCCGGGAACGATTTGTACTCTTCTTTTCCCTTTTCCTGCTCAATCACGTCGATTGGCAAAGAGTCGATCAGGTCAAGCTCTCCCGTTTTGAACATCTGGTAGTAGGTAGTCGCTTCGTTCACCATCTTGAAGTGGACGGTCTCCATCGTTACCTTGTCTTTTTCCCAGTAGCTCTGGCTTTTGGCGATGGTCAGCTGACTGTTGTGGTCCCAGCTCTCCACGGTGTACGGGCCGTTGGTCACGATGCCTTTCGCTTCCGCTGCCCAGTTTTTGTCCGCTTCCACAACTTTCTTGTTCACCGGCAGATAGGCGCGGCTCATCATGATTTTCGGGAAATAGGTGATGGGGTCTTTCAGTCTGACGACGAGTGTGCGGTCATCCTTTGCCTTGATCTGCACGTCATCCACGCTGCCTTTGCCCGAGTTGTACGCCTCCGCGCCTTGTATGTAGTAGAGCGCAGATGGTTCATAGGCGGCAGTCTGCGGGTTCAGCACACGCTTCCAGGAGTATTCGTAGTCATGCGCCGTTACCGGATCGCCGTTCGACCATTTCATCTCGGGGCGCAGGGTAAACGTGTAGGTTTTGCCATCCGGGGAGACTTCCACCTTTTCGGCTGCGCCTTCCACGATGTCCCCGTTTTGGCCGTAGCGGTACAGTCCTTCGTACAGATGGTCGATCACCCAGTACGAGGTGGTATCGGAAGCGAATGCCGGGTCCAATGTGTACGGTTCACCCCGCAGATTGGCGGTCATGACTTGTTTGACGGCTGCCCCCGTCTGTTGATCGGAAGACGCAGCCGGCTTATCGCTGCCGCATGCGGAGAGCGCAGGCACGGCGAGCGCCAGCAGTGCGGCAAAAGCGAGCAATCCTTTTTTCATCGATGATTTCCTCCTTGTTCTCCTCTGTCTACTGTACAAAATGGCAAGCGATCCAGTGTCCGCGCCTCACCTCCTTCCACTCCGGCGCTGCTTCGGCGCAGACGCCTTGGGCCGCCGGGCATCTGGTGCGAAACGGGCACCCGCTTGGCGGATGAATCGGGCTCGGCATCTCTCCGGTCAGGACAATCTGCTCCCGCTCTTCGCGCTGGGCAGGATGGGAGACCGGCATGGCGGAGATCAAAGCCTGCGTGTACGGATGCAGCGGTGCTGCAAACAACTCCTCGCCCGGTGCCAGCTCCATCATCTGCCCCAGGTACATCACGCCGATCCGGTCGCTGATGTGCTTTACCATCGCCAGGTCATGCGCGATAAACAAATAGGTGATGTCCCGCTCTGCCTGCAGATCTGCCAGCAGATTGACGATTTGCGCCTGAATGGATACATCCAGTGCGGAGATGGACTCGTCCGCCACGATAAAGCTCGGCTCCACCGCAAGCGCCCGGGCGATCCCGATGCGCTGCCGTTGTCCGCCGCTGAATTCATGCGGAAAGCGTTTGGCGTGGCCGGGGTGCAGTCCGACCAGCTCCAGCAGGCGGTAGATGCGTTCTTCCCGCTCTTTTCCTTTTGCCAATCCGTAGGCGTCGATTCCTTCGGCGATGATGTCGCCCACCCTGAGCCGCGGATTAAGCGAGGCTTGCGGGTCCTGGAAGATTAGCTGCATGTGGCGGTTTGCTTCCCGCCTTTCGTGTCTGTCCATCCTGGCGAGGTCTTTTCCTTGAAACAGGATGCGCCCCGCCGTAGCCGGGTACAGGCCCACGATCGTCCTGCCCAGCGTCGACTTGCCGCAGCCGCTTTCCCCGACGATACCGAGCGTCTCCCCCCGCCTGATGGCAAAAGAAACGCGGTCAACAGCCCTGACCCGTTGGCCGCCGCCAATTTCAAACGATTTGGCGAGATTCTCCACCTCCACGATGTTGTCAAGCATATGTCTCCCTCCCTGCTGCAATCCACGCTTCCGCCTTCGGGGCACGCGGGTCGTTCAGCCAGCAGCTCGCCTCATGAGAATCGGAAAACGATTCGGCTGGCGGCATATGCGCCAGGCAAATTTCCATAGCAAAGCGGCAGCGGGCGGCAAACGGACAGCCGGCTGGCGGACGAAACAAATCCGGCGGAGTCCCTTCGATGGGGACCAGCCGCTCTTTTTTTCCTGCCGCAAGACGCGGCACAGACTGCAGCAGCCCTTGTGTGTATGGATGGCGCGGGTTGTCAAAAATCTCTTCCGCCCGGCCGCTCTCCACCACTGCGCCCGCGTACATCACCGTCACGTGGTCGGCCACCTCTGCGACTACGCCCAGATCGTGGGTGATCAAAATGATCGATGTGTTCAACTGCTGCTGCAGCTCCTTCATCAGCCGAAGGATTTGCGCCTGTATGGTCACGTCGAGCGCCGTCGTCGGCTCGTCGGCGATGATCAGCTCTGGATGGCAAGCAAGTGCCATGGCGATGCCGACACGCTGCCGCATGCCTCCGCTCAGCTCGTGCGGATATTGTTCATACCGCCTCGCCGCCTCCGGAATGCCCACCCTCTCCAGCAGCTTCAGCGTCTCTTCCTTTGCTTCCGCCTTCGTCTGCTTTCGATGCTTGATCAGCCCTTCGGCAATCTGTGTCCCGATTTTCATCGTCGGGTTCAGCGAGGTCATCGGGTCCTGAAAGATCATGCCGATCTGCGAGCCGCGAATCTGCTGCCACTCCTGTTTCGTCAGCCGGGTCAGCTCACGCCCGCGAAACCGGATGCTGCCGCTCTTTACCTGGCCGGATCGGGGCGGAATCATCCCCATCAATGCCCGGGCAGTCACGCTTTTTCCGCAGCCGCTCTCTCCGACAATGGCCAGCGTCTCTCCCTCCCTCACGGAAAAGGACACCCCTCTCACTGCCTGCACCTCTCCGCCGTACGTGCGAAAGGAGACGCGCAGCTGGTCTACTTCCAACAATGGCTTCACGATGAACTCCCCCTCATTTCCTGATGCGCGGGTCCAGCGCGTCCTGCAGACCGTCCCCGAGCGCGTTGCACGCGAACATGGCAAGCGAAATCATGAATCCCGGAAAAAACAGCCGCCACCACTGCCCGCTCAGCACAACCGCCAGCGCGTCGTTGGCCATCGTTCCCCAACTGGCCGTCGGCGCTTGCACGCCCAGACCGAGAAAGCTGAGAAACGACTCGGCGAAGATCGCATGCGGAATCGTAAAGGTCAGGTTGACGATGATCACGCCAATCGTATTGGGCAGCAGATGCCTGATGATGATTTTGGCATGGGAGGTGCCCAGCTTTTCTGCCGCCAGCACAAACTCCTGCCGCTTGATCTGCATGAGCTGTCCTCTGACCAGGCGGGCCATGCCCACCCAGCCGGTCAGCGAAAGCGCAATAATGATCGTGGCGAGTCCCGGCTCCAGAACGACCATCAGCAGGATCACCACCAGCAGATACGGGATGCTGTAGAGAATTTCAGCCAGCCGCATCAGGATGTTGTCCACTCGGTCACCCAGCCTGCTCCTTCCTGCCATGTATCCGGAAATGCCGCCGATGCACACACCGATTACCAGGTCGATGGCCGCCGCCACCACACCGATAAACAAAGAGATGCGGCCGCCCATCCAGGTACGCGCCCACATGTCCCGGCCCAGATCGTCCGTTCCAAACCAGTGCTCGCCCGAGGGCGGCAGATTCCCCTGCGTCAACGACTGCTCATGCGGGCTGTGAGGAACGAGCATCGGTCCGAAGATCGAGAGCGCCACCACCGCCGCGAGCAGGAAGAACCCGAGTATCGCCAGCTTGTTGCGGCATACCCGCTGCCATACCTCCTGCCAATACCCGAGGCTGGGACGTTCCCGCTCTTCCCCGGCAAGCCGGCTTGGGTCGACAGGTCGAAACAGCGAATCCAGTTGTGTTGCCTGATTGGCCATAACGCTATCTCCCTCCGCTCGTCAATCTGATGCGCGGGTCAATCACCCGGTACAGCAGGTCGATGATGTACAAAGTAAAAATGAGCACAAAGCTGTAAAAAACAGTCATTCCCAAAATGACCGGATAATCGCGGTTAAAAATGCTTTCCACGAAGTATTTGCCAAGCCCCGGAATGGCGAAAATCTTTTCCACCACAAAGGTTCCGGTCATCAGGTTGGCAAACAGCGGACCGACAAAGGTAAGCACCGGCAGTATGGTATTGCGCATCCCGTGTCTGACGACGATGGAAAAGGTGCCAAGCCCTTTCGCCTCCGCCGTGCTTATGTATTCCTGCTGCCAGACTTCCAGCATGCTGGCTCGTACGAATCGGGCGATAATGGCAAGCGGCCCGATGGCGAGCGCAAGCGTCGGAAGAACCGAATGCTCCCAGCTCCCCCAAGCCGCGACGGGCAAAAGCTCCCATTTGACCGCCATGTATTTGATCAACAGCGGTGCCAGAATAAAACTGGGGACGGAAATCCCGACGATGGCCGCGAACATGGACAGAAAATCCAACGCCCGGTTTTGGTAGAGCGCCGCGACGATTCCGACTGTGATCCCACCTGCCAGCGCGACAAGAAACGCCTGGAGCCCCAGAACAGCCGAGGCGGGAAAGCCCTCCGCAATCAGCGTGTTCACGTCCCTTGTCTTGGACTGGATGGACGGCCCCAGGTCAAATTGCACCAAGCCTTTCAGATAGAGCAGGTACTGCATAGGGATCGGCTCATCCAGGTTGTACTGGGCCCGCATGTTTTTCACGACTTCTTCCGGAAGCATTTTGGCGTCAGACGCGAACGGGTCGCCCGGAATCAGGTGCATGATCACAAACGTCACCGTGACAATGATCCACAGCGTAACCAGCATGAGAAAGCCACGCTTGACCGCATAATGAAGCACGTTGTTTCCTCCTTTGTGCAATTGTAATACTAAGTAAATAAATACGAATACTATGGATTATACATACAGAAAGCCCCTCTCCAGAAAGAAGAGGGGCGATTTGTACGGTTCCCACCTTCTTATCTCTCAGAATAACTCCGCAGGATTTAGCACCGTAAGGTCCATCAGACCAAGGTTGCCGGGTTTCATCGGGCCAGTCCCTCCACCACTCTCGATAAGAATGTTTTATGAAGTTAAATTTCATTCACTAAATTCTTTTTTATCTTATCATTTTACTTGGATATGTCAATGCGGTTTTAGTGCATTTGATTTTTGTTTATTTGTTAGATTATTTGGTTATTGACTCAGGTTGTTGATCCCACACATTATGCCTTCTATTTGATATAAGTAATTTTTAACCGACGATGTTAGGTTATTATCCCTCAATAATAGTACGTCTATAAATTTGATGCTAGGATTAGGTGTCTATAAAATATGTTGCAGAAAGTCAATATGTTCTTTGGAAAAATAATTCCATTACAGGGAAACGGAAAATTTTGTCGAATAGGGTAATAAATTGAGTCTAAAAGACTATAAGCAGGGGGTTCATATGTCACTTACAATTTCACCACTAAATCTAACGTTAGATAAACAAAATCCCAGATTTGTTGTAATAAGCGATAATAGTGAAGAATCCATTCGGAAATATATGGCGATGTACGAAGATGTTTGCCAATTAGCAGAGGAAATTAATAATAACAGAGGTCTCTTATTAGGAGAGCGAATAGTAGTCATTCATGAAAATAGCAAATATGTTGTAATGGAAGGTAATCGTAGAACAGTAGCTCTCCAGTTTTTGCTAGACAGAACACTGATCCCTGATGGTTTTAATCATAAAATCCCCAATGTTGCAAGCGAAACGCTTGCTAATATTACCACTATTGAGGTAGATGTCGCTCCCGATCGAAATTACGCAATTGCCTTAATGAGTAGACGACATATTCAAGGCGTAAAAGACTGGAAGCCATTAGCAAAGAAGCAATTTTTCGCATCAATGTACAATCAAGGTAACTCAATAACTACTTTAAGTGAGAGAACGGGAGTAAAAATATCTGAAATCCGAAAAGATATACGCGATTATAAATTTCTTCTAAAAGCTTCAAAGAAATACAAGGATGCCCATCCTGATTTTAATGAGGATTTAATAAACATTAAGATTGATCCTTTCTTGCGAATTTTTTCAGCCACTCAATTCGTCGGAAATAAAAAAATGAAACCTACAGATCTACTAAAAATTAAATACGATTCTCAAGAAAACCTTTACAGCGAACTTCCAGATAAAGTGTTTTATGTAATTCTTGAAAAGATTTTTAAAGAAACCATAGTAGATAAAACTATTAAAACACGGAATAGTCTGTTTGATGTTACTGGGGTTAAGAGTTTACTTGAGAACTTTATAAAGACATCTGAAGGAGGTAACGGCACTAATTCGGGAACTGAATCTGCTCTCAGTGGTGAGCCTGCCCCTGGTAGTGAACCTACTCCTGATGATGGGCCTGCTACCGGTGGAGGACCTGCTACCGATGGAGGACCTGCTACTGGTGGAGGACCTGCTATCGGTGGAGGACCTGCTACCGGTGGAGGACCTGCTACCGGTAGAGGACCTGCTACCGGTGGAGGACCTGCTACCGGTGGAGGACCTGCTACCAGTGGAGGACCTGCTACCGGTGGAGGACCTGCTACCGGCAGAGGACCTGCTACTGGTGGGGGACCTACTCCTGGTGGTTCTTCGCCCTGCTTTTTCTTTGAGCACATCTCTTGGTCAAGACTTTCCCCAAATAATATTGAACATGCCGGTCTAATCGTTGCCCTAGATGAACTCTATAAGATGTCGACTAATACCGTAAAGATTAATGGGAGGACCGAAAAAATCTATAAAATATATTCTGTTGCTGCTGGGATGGTCCTGCGAACTGCCTATGAACAAGTATTAAAATTACAGCTAAAAAAAACCGGGTTATGGCCAGGTCTGGTTAGTCAGTTCCAAATACCAATGTTAAGTAACATTGAGAATCATATTAAAAGAAATATTAATACTGCCCTTCCCGATCCAGCCATGAGAACGGCCTTTAATCAAGTAACCAATTCGCGATCCCGGGATTTTTTAAACACAACTGTCCATAATCCTGGTTTAGTACGTACAACGGCCTCTTCTCTTGAAGGTTTAGCAAGTGGTGGTCTTTTCTCCTTAATTCAGCTTATAATTAATGATATATAAGTATTCGAATTAAAATTTATATTAGAATGGAGTACTACGGATGCCAACTACAATAAATCCTTTACGTTACCCTGGCGCAAAAAGACAGTTGGTTCCATATATCTCAAGATTATTAGAATCTAATAATCTATTAGGAAGTACTTTTTACGAACCATATGCCGGGAGCGCGGTTGTAGGGCTTGAACTGTTACAAAAAGGACTAATAAACAAACTAATCTTAGTCGAAAAAGACGTCCTAATTTACTCGTTTTGGAAATGTGTGTTTAGCTGTGCTGAAGAACTATGCAATAGGATAGAAGAGACTTCAATAGATATAAAAACCTGGATAACTCTTAAGCCATTACGTGATGTTAAAAATCCTCATGATAGCAATTTGTTAGACTTGGGGTTTGCTGGACTCTTTTTCAATAGAACTAACTTTTCAGGAATACTTAAAGCCAACCCAATAGGTGGTATAAACCAAGATTCTTCATATAAGATTGATTGCAGATTTAATAAACCTTTACTCATTGCTCTTATAAAAAAACTGGCTCAGTTAAAAGATAGAGTCGAGATTCATTGGGACGACGCGATAAACTTTATGAATAAGATTAAAAGCAACTTTCTTAAGGAAAAGAGTTTTGTCTATTTCGACCCGCCATATTATTCTAAAGGAGAAAAGTTGTATCGCCATTTTTATTCTAGTGTAGATCATGAAAGTCTAGCCAATTTTGTTCGCCATAGTAAACATTATGATTGGTTGATAAGTTATGATGATGCCCCCTATATTTGTGGTCTTTATAGCGGGATCGGTGCCAAGTATTGCCCTTTCTATCTTGATTATTCTGTTTCAAAAAAACAACGTTCCACGGGTAAAGAATTGCTAATTTCTAACCTTCCCTTACCACCAGTTAACATCTATAAAAAATTGATAATAAACAACTAAAAATATGATGATTTTTTGGGACAATGAATGCCTAATCGAGATCTGCAAGGTCTAAGAGTAAATTCTGAATCCTCGTCTATTGAGTCCTTTGTTTATTTTGCTGACAAACCATATACGACGATCCCCTAGCTTCATGAAATTTTCACAAACACAACTCCATTTCAGTGGCATTGACCTCAATGGTCAGTGCCTTTATTTTTCAATAAGTTCTTGACAACTCACATTAGTTTGTGCAATTTAGTTACCAATATAAAAGCTACTATCGACATGGGACACCCTACGATAACTGTTTATTCCTTAAAGGAATTCTCGTCCGAGATAATTTTAATACTGTGATATGTACGGAGGAGGTGGTGGATAACGAACCCCCGCCCGAAAACAGCGATACATAAGCATATTCGAGTGCAGTCGTTTTATAGAATTTCGATTAACAACCTGCGAAACGATACGCCAGCTGAAACCTAGCCTGATTGATATCTTCCTTTGGCCTCAAGCGGATACCTCCGGTGTATCTCACTAAAGTTGAACGCTAGTCATGCCATATGGGTTATGGAATGGTAGCGCCTCACTAATAATTAAGCAAATTAAACTTGAAACCCCCATTCATTCTATCCAATTAAAGCCCACTTCTTTTTAGAAATTTCTTTACCTTGCTATTAGCGTCTAAGTGATTACATTCTTTAGCACCTAAAATAACACTACTTGAAAAAGCCCCCTATAGTCATTTATTTAAGGCAGAGAAATAATTCAAGATGAGTCTGTTTAGAACTTTGTTATTCCCTTTGGAATACAGCCTCTTCAATAATAATCTTTCAACCACATCCCCAACAATCTCACCAGGGAGTCCATAATCTAATCCGGCAAATTCCCAGACCTCGTCCCAACTTCATAAGAAGCCCGCACATGATCATACATAAGATGCAAAATCATGCCGGTCGCCGCATGATCCAGGTTATGGCAGTGGTCCATCCACATGCCCGGATTGTCCGCGACAAATGCGACCTCATACGATTCGCCGGGCAGCACGTTTAACGTATCGGTAAGCCATGGAGTCTTCACCTTCTCGCCGTTCTTCTTCAAAACCGTCATATGATGCCCGTGCAAGTGCATCGGATGCTCGGTCAAGCTTTTATTCACAAAGGTCGTTTTGACGCTATCGCCTTCTTTGACGACAAAAGTCGGCACCCGGGGATACACCTCTCCATTGATCGTCCACAAAAAATGAAACGTGCCGTTGTAAAATCCCATCTCGTTTCCGAGAATCATCTGGAATTCCCGATCGAATTTTTTCGCTGCCGTGACGTCATTTGTGACGGGCTTACCGTAATCGGACGGGTCGAACTCGGCAGATTCCGCCTTGAAGATCGGTTCCTCCGGAGGGGTTTCGGTATAAAAAATGATGCCAGGATTGCTCGTGTTCTTGTAATCGCCGAGTTTAAAGAGAACGGGACGGTCCGGCATCGTGAAGGTCACGTCGTATCTGCCGCCCGAACCAAGCCGCAACGCTGTTTGATCGGACAATGGCTGCGGGTCTTGAATCCGCATCCCGTCAATGCTCGTGATTCGGAAATCGGTCCCCTGCAGAAGATATTTTTGTGAAAGCTTATGCGTATTGATGATTCTCAGCTTTACTTTCTTCCCCGGCTTTACCTGCTTCGTTTGCCAACCGTCTTCTTTTCCAAAGGCATGTTTATACCCTTGGCTGGTCGTCCAGCGATGGTTGATGACGGTAAACTGTTCGTCAAAGGTTTCCGCGTCCTGCTTCGACTCGACAATCAGCGTGCCGAAAAGCCCTTTCACCACTTGCTCCGACGCTTGCTGATGAGAATGGAACCAGTACGTCCCTTCCTGCTCGGCCCGAAACTTGTAAGTAAACGATTGCCCCGGTTTCACGACATTTTGCGTCATCCCCGGCACGCCGTCCATTGCATTCGGCACGTTATAGCCATGCCAATGAATCGTCACTCCGCTATCGATATCTTTATTGATCAGCTTCACTTCGACCATATCGCCATGCTTCACCCTGAGCTCGGGAGCGATTTCGCCGTTATACGTCCAGGCATCGATCACGGCTCCAGACGCAAGCGGTATCTTCTCTTGCTGTGCCACCAGTTCGAACTTCACATCGGCAGGAGCGGAAATATCTCCGGTCAGAGCTGCTACTTCAACTGTCCCTGTGCCGGTTTGATGATGAGCGCCATGCTGCTCATGACGATGATGCCCGGAGACTGCAGACATCCGTGTAGCCGCGCCGCCCCCTTCGTCAATCCGGTCGTGATTCATCATGTCGGATGCTTCCGGCAGCTTGGAGGCTTGCACTCCCGCCAGTACGTTTGATACAAGGATGGCGATTGCGACCACCGCGGTTAGCGTACCAGCAGCAACGAAGTTGACCATCCTGTAAACAAGCCCGCGCTGAAGCGGTTCCCCCCGTACAACCTTCGCGTACCTTCTTCTTGCAAAAATCGCCGGCACAAGCAAAAGGAGCGCAACCAGCATCATCCGTTGAACGACCTCAAACGGGCCGGGCAGAACAGGCTGGGCAAAGACGGTGCTGAAAGCAGCAATGCCGGATGCGAGCGCTGCCGCATAAAAGGACAGCAGTACGGATGGATGAGCCACTGTGCGCAACGCTTCCGTCGTCGGTGCATCTCCACCGGAGTCCCGCAAGCTTTTTAACCGGGGCCATACCGTTACCGTCAAATACAATTGAGGAATCAACGTCAGCGGGATAATCGCTTTGACCGTTCCCTCTACAAACAGCCAGCCGCTCGTAACGAGTTGGCCGATGATGATCGCGTACCACAGAGCACTCAGAAGAAGCGCCGCGCCACCCACCCGCAGAAGGAAAGCTCTCCTCTTTTTCAAGCTGTCGCTGGTTTGCGAGTAAGGAAGGCCTGTTGCCACAATACCGGCGATCCCCCACAACAGGGTCATACAGATCGTAAGCACGATGCTGGAAATGGTTTCAAACATGGTCTCCCCTCCTCGTGATCGGATGCTTCGTCATTTTGCCGCTTCTTGCTTGGGCTTCCGGACGATCGGCTTGATTTTTCCAAACGGTTTGAAATAAGTGATCGCCGTCATAAAGATCAGCGAGACGATATTGGCAATGGCTCCGCCAATCAATGAATAACTAGTGTTCAGGAAGGCAGCATCGCCGAGCGCAAGGAATCTCTCCTGTTCGGCGATCCGAACGATTTGAGACAACCAGTCTGCCATATACCCGATGCCGAAACCGATCAACGATACAGTCAGGATCAGCTTAATCAAGATCCAGTAATGCTTGAAAAGCCCCCAATTCGTCCAAACGGACAAGACAATGCCGGTGAGCAGCGCGACTACAGCGGTGTACCGGATGAAGACAACATCGACCAAATGCATATTGTCCAAGGTGTAATACAGCTGCTCGCCGTTCTCCGCCTTCAGCATATACATACCGAGCAGCAGCATGACCATCGCTCCGCCAAGCCAGCAGACGACCGAAAGCACATGGATGATGATGAGCAATTGCTTTTTCCTGATCGACAATTTGTAACCCATACTCCAATCCTCCCTAACAGCTTCTTTGTTAGCCATCCTACCAACGAAATGTTGCGAACTTGTGGTGAACCTATTTACACATTGTGAGGGCCACAGATATCCGATAAAGTGGTATTAAATGGGCAGTACTGGGAGGTTGAAAATGGGGAGTAAAGTTCTGATCGTAGAGGATGAAATCAAAATCGCATCGCTCATCGAATCGTTTCTTCAGAGCGAAGGATACGATTGTCTAACAGCGATAGATGGCAAAACGGCCCTGCAGCTCTTTGCAAAACACAAACCGGATATTGTGCTCCTGGACTGGATGCTTCCGCAAATGAACGGACTGGACATTTGCCGGCAGCTCAGACAGATCGGCTCTCCCGGCATCATCATGGTCACGGCCAAATCCGAGGAAACCGACAAAATCGTCGGCCTCGAAATGGGAGCGGACGATTACCTGACAAAGCCTTTCAGCTTGAGGGAGCTTTCCGCCCGAGTCCGTTCCCTCTTGAGACGGATGAACAGAAATGAAAGCGACGGGTCCGGCAGCGTGCTGCGAAGAGGCGATTTGACGATTCACGAGGACAGTCTGCAGGTGTTTAAAGGGACAGAGGAGCTGCATCTCACTCCAACCGAATTCAAAATCCTGCACCTGCTGGCGTCGAAGCCCGGACGGGTGTACAGCCGCATGCAGCTTCTGCAGCACGCTTTCGAGGAGGAATTTGTCGTCGACGAACGGACGGTAGATTCCCATATCAGCAAGCTCCGCAAGAAAATAGAGAACGGCAGCCGGACCTCCGACTACATTCAGACGGTATACGGATTCGGCTACCGATTCGGAGCGGAACATGAAAATTAGAACCAAGCTGTTCCTGACGATGAGCGTAATGATCGTGCTGCTCCTGCTTTTTCTGCTCGTTGTCACGCATGCACAGTTTTATATTTCTCGTGATTTTGCTTATCTGGAGGATAAAGCTGCTTTTGAATCATTAAAGAAAGAGTTCGAACAATTCTATAGGGACCACGGCAATTCATGGGAACATGTCGGCGACGCCAGGTTTGAGTATTCCGCCCCCTTTGCCGGAATCGTTTTGTCTGCAGATGGAAACTTCCTGTATCAGCAAGGAAAACTAAGCGCGGATGAACTACGCAATGACGGCTACAAACTCGTGCTTGCCTCGGGTGACAAGAGGATCGGCAGGCTGTACGTGATGAACGACAGTCAGTTCAAGACGTATGAGTTTAAGAAGATGTGGTACGGCATACTGCCCAATATCGGCATCGCTTCCCTGCTGTTCACCTTTGTCGCGGCTCTGCTGACCATCTTTTTGTTGTCCTGGAGACTGACAAGCCCTATCCGCAAAATCATCGCGGGCATCGAGGCCATCAAAAAAGGCGACGCTGCAGCCATCTTTCCGGAACAAAGGAAAGATGAATTCGGAGCGATTGCCAAGGCTCTTCGGGAGATGAACGATTCGCTGGCAGCCGCAGAACGAACCCGAAAACAGCTGATGTCCGATGTCGCCCACGAATTGAAAACGCCGCTGATGATCATTCAAGGGGAATTGGAGCTGGCTCATGAGACCGGGGCCCCCCTTTCTCCGGCCAAGCAAGCTTCCCTTCTCGATGAAGTATTGCGGCTGTCGCGTTTGGTCCATGATGTACTGGATTTGTCCAGGCTTGAGGCCGGCATGATGGAACTGCACCCGCGAACGGAAAACCTGGTCGTGTTGTTGGAGGATGTCACGGCGAAGACCCGGTTTATGGCAGAGGATAAGCACATACAGCTTTCCGTGCACGCCGAAGAAGAGAATATTCCTGTGTCGGTTGAGAAATCCCGGATTCTCCAAGCGCTGTATAACATCCTGTCGAACGCCATCTACTATACGAATCCCGGCGGCCAAATCCGCCTCCATGCGGAAACCGTACACCTGCCCGACCGGCAGCAGCCATACGCCTGTATCCGGGTGGAAGACAACGGGGTCGGCATACCCGAAGCGGATTTGCCTCATATCTTCAACCGCTTTTATCGAGCGGATCATTCCCGTGCCCGCCCGAGCGGCGGGACAGGTCTCGGGCTCGCGATCGCGCAGCAGAACATCGTGGCTCATCAGGGGTGGATTGAGGTGGAAAGCGAAGTGGGGAGAGGTTCTGTGTTCAAAGTCTATTTGCCGATGTGACGGATGGAGGCAATCTTGTGACAGACTCTGATGGCTGAACAATATCATTCCGACAATGAGGGCCGAGCAAAAACTGCCTATATTCAGCATGTTGTCGACCTGGCTCGAACTAAGCAGGGACTCCCTCTTCAAAAAGTATGGGGATAGTTGCTATCACCCCCGTTCCACTCCCGCTCCATTAGACATTCCTGTCCTCAGTTGAGAAAAAGGCAGCCGATGAACTTGTCGGCTGCCTTCGTGTCATTATTCAGCGATCGATACCCGTTAGTTTCCTGTAAGACGCGTAATGGAGTGTTCGGCGCAAAAGTCGAGCATTTCCTGCGTTTCGCGAATCCCGCCGATCATCGATCCAGCAAACGACCGCCGCTGACCGATAAGAGACAATACATGAACGGACAACGGCTCCGCCGGGGCACGGACGTTGACCAATGTACCGTCCACTGCCAGCAGCGATAGGTAGGCGTTCAGATCGATCTTCGCGCTGACTGTATTTACGATGAGGTCAAACGAACCAGCCAATTTTTTAAATGTCTCTGGATCGTTCGTGGCATAATAATGGTCCGCGCCAAGCCGCAAACCGTCTTCTTTCTACTTTACTGTTTGTGATAAAACCGTAACCTTTGCCCCCATGGCATGGGCGACCTTCACAGCCATGTGTCCAAGCCCCCCAAGTCCAACCACAGCTATCTTCTTGCCGGGAACGCCTATGTAGGGGTAATTGAGTGGTGGATCGAAATGAAATGCCGTACCCGCCGCAAGTTATGGCCAAACAAGTCGGGGTTTTGTTAGGGAGAAGTCTGTAGTTGATATATAACAAGAGCGTCCTCGGGTCTGTCAAGATTTTTGTGTAAACTCAATCAACCAATATATGAAAAGGTTTCATCCCCCTAATTGGGCCATTTTTCGAAACCAATAGAGTCAAGGGCGAAAGGCGAAGCGAACCCTTGACGCGTTGGTGGAGAGAAAGATAATCCCTTCGGGGATGAAGCCTTTCATT
>NZ_RHHO01000090.1 GCF_003710865.1 Brevibacillus borstelensis
TGTCAAAATCGGTTGTAAAATCCCCAATATCAGCGGTTTAAAATTCCCCAGAAAAAGCCGACATACTCTCCGGGAGGAGAGTAAATATGGTGAAAAATGGGGAGTTTTTTGTGATCAAAGAAATGCGTCTGAAAGGTATGAGTATTACCCAAATTGCTGAAGAGATGGGACGGGATCGAAAAACGGTTCGAAAATGGCTCCTGAAAGATACGCCAGAGAGCTTTCCTACTCGCAAACCACGTCCCAGCAAGTTGGATCCTTTTAAGGATTTCATCTGTACTCGTATGGCGGAGGGCTGTCAAAATGCCCGCATCATCTTCGAAGAAATAAAAGCCCGTGGCTATACCGGAAAGGACACCATCTTACGAGACTTCATGAAGCCGCTGCGTCCCCACTTTCGTTCAAAAGTAACCGTACGATACGAAACGAAACCTGGACAACAAGCGCAAGTAGACTGGGGACATTTTCGAGCAAATGTCAACGGAAAACAAAAGCGTCTTTACGCTTTCGTCATGGTGCTGGGTTATTCACGCATGATGTATGTAGAATTTACCGAGGACGAAAAGCTGGAAACTCTCATCGGATGTCATCTTCGGGCTTGGCAGTACTTTGGGGGTGTCCCTCAAAGTTGTTTGTACGACAACATGAAAACAGTTGTTTCTGGTCGAGATGACAATGGTAGGGTGATCTGGAACGAGCGTTTCGCCCGCTTTGCCAGCCACTATGGGTGCAAGCTGCTGAGCTGCAAGCCCTATCGGGCTCGAACGAAGGGAAAAGTGGAGAATGGGGTGGGTTATCTCAGAAAGAACTTTTGGCCTCGCATCGGCACTTTTACCGGGCTACAAGATCTCAATCAACAAGTACGCTATTGGCTGGACACCGTTGCAAATTGTCGCCTTCACGGAACCACCCATCAAATGCCGAATGAACGATGGAAAGTAGAAGACCTCCAACCTTTGAACCACGTGCCTTTTGCTGTTGTGGACCGGCATTACCGGAAGGTGATGAGTGATGCTTATGTTTCTTTTGAAGCCAATCGTTACTCTGTTCCATGGGAGCACATCGGTCGAGTAGTAGAAATTCAAGATGAGAAAAATGGAGTCTTGCGATTTTATTGCAATGGCCATCTAATCGCTGAACACTCCAAACAGTGGGGGCGTCATCAGACCGTAAGCATAAAAAAACACTTCGAAGGAATTCGCACATCTACGAGCAAACCGGTTCCCCAACCTACACCTCGTTATATGGCGAATTCAACACCCGAAGTGTTGGAACGCTCTCTTACGGCGTATGAAGAACTGGCGGAAGAAGAGGTGACGCTGCAATGATCTTGCAAGAACGCCTGTTGGAAGCGTCCCGTCATTTTGGATGGATACGCATCCCCGAGATCCTCCACGATCACGCCGAAGAAGCATCCAAACACAACATATCGTATTTGGAGTTTTTGGACAAGCTTCTGCAGGAGGAATTAGCGGCTAAATACGAACGATTTTTGCATACAAGAACTCGATTAGCACGGCTTCCGTTCAAAAAAACACTAGACGAATTTGATTTCTCTTTCCAACCTTCCATTGATGAAAGACGTATCCGTGATTTGGCGACTCTAGGTTTTATTGAGCATCAGGAAAACCTCATCTTCTTGGGGCCACCCGGTGTCGGTAAAACTCATTTGGCCGTAGCGCTTGGTTTGGAAGCAATCAAGCAACGCTATACGGTTTATTTTATCACTGCCCACGATCTGGTACAGTCGCTTCAGACGGCCCATGGCAATCGCACGATTGCCCAAAAAATGCGGGCGCTCACCAAACCAGACTTGTTGATCATCGATGAAATTGGTTACCGCAAAATGGACGAAACTGCTGCTCACTTCTTTTTTCAGATTGTATCTGAACGATATGAAAAAGGTTCATTGATCTTGACTTCAAACAAATCGTACGGAGCCTGGGGAGAGATTTTCGGAGATACCATTTTGGCCACTGCGATTTTGGACCGACTGCTTCACCATTCCAGTACGATCAATATCAAAGGGGAAAGTTATCGCATTAAGGAAAAGAAAAAAGCAGGTTTCTTTCGACCGGAGCCTGCTGAAGTAAACAACCAGTAGCGACAAAAATGGGGAATTTTCAACCGATAGTTTTGGGGAAAATTAAATCGATATTGACAC
>NZ_RHHO01000091.1 GCF_003710865.1 Brevibacillus borstelensis
CGGCTTGCTGGGCACGCTCCAAATAATAAAGACCGTCCGCAGACGGTCTTTACTTGCTATTCGATTGGTACACCGGCCGCGGACGTTCAAAAAGCTCACCCAGCCTGGCATATGATTGTCCTGCCAGACGGCTGACAGGAGCAAAGGCTTCGATGTCGATTTTCCCGTTCTGGTACAAACGGTCTTCCACATGGACGTGAACGACTTCGCCGATAATCAGGTCGGACGTGACAGGATCGCCCAGTGTGACGATTTGATGGAGCCTGCACTCAAAGTGGATGCGAGAGTCGGCCAGCCGGGGCGGACGTACGACCGCACTTGGCTCGGTGGCCAGCCCGAGCGCATCCACTTCCCCTATCTCTGGAGGAAAGTCGGCAGAGGTTTCATTGGCAACGTCAACATTGCAGACGTCCACCATATTGACGACGAACTCTTTTGTTTCCGCGATGTTGCGAGCAGTATCCTTTCTGACACTGCCTGGCTTGCGCATGACCGCAATGGAAACCATCATCGGTTCAATGCTCGCCACATTGAAATAGCTGAACGGAGCCGCATTCAGGACACCGGCTCGGCCGATCGAGGTCACCCAGGCGATCGGCCTCGGTACGATGCAGCCGATCAGCAGCTTGTATTTGTCCTGTCGTTCGATTGCGCTGATGTCGATTTCCACGAAAAAACACCCCTTTTCACTCCGGCGACACAGGTGGAAGCCAGCTGTTCATATAGTCCGGGTCTTCGATCTCCAATGCCTGCTTCGTCACATACAGCGGTTTGAAGGTATCCAGCATGACCGCCAGCTCCTTCGTCTCCTTTTTGCCGATGCTCGCTTCCACTTTCCCCGGGTGGGGCCCGTGCGGAATGCCCATTGGATGGAGCGTGATGGACCCTTCATAGATGCCTTTGCGGCTCATAAAATTGCCGTCGACGTAATACAGCACCTCGTCACTTTCTACATTGCTGTGAAAGTAAGGGGCGGGAATCGCCTGCGGATGATAGTCGTACAGTCTCGGCACAAAGGAACAGACGACGAAATTTTGCCCGGCGAAGGTCTGATGAACAGGCGGCGGCTGATGAATCCTTCCGGTGATCGGCTCAAAATCGTGAATGCTGAGCGCGTACGGATAGAGATATCCATCCCAGCCCACCACATCAAAAGGGTGAAAATCAAACATGTAGCTGTATAAGGTGGACTGACGCTTGACCCGAACTTCGAAGGAGCCCTCCTCTACATGTGTATCCAGCCTCTCCGGCACGCGGATATCCCTTTCGCAAAACGGCGAATGTTCCAACAATTGCCCGTGCTCGTTGCGGTAGCGCTTGGGCGGAACGATCTCGTTCTGGGATTCGATGACGAGGAATCGGCTCGGCGTCTTCATTTCAATCCGGTAGGTGGTACCGATCGGAATCACCAAATAATCTCCCGGGCAGTACGGAATCGTTCCGAAAATCGTCTGCAGCTCGCCTTCTCCCTGATGGACGAACAGAAGTTCATCCCCGTCCGCATTCCGGTAAAAGTAGTTCATCTCGTCTGTAGGAACGCAAACGCCGAGCACGACGTCGCTATTGCCCAACAAATACGTTCTGCCCGAAACAGGGTCGCCTCCTGCCGGCGCATCGAACGTCTTGAAATGCTGATGCTTGAGATCGGCTTGCTCGACATATTCCGGCTTTACGTCGGCAACCCTTTTCGTCGAGCGGACCTGGGTCGGCGGATGATGGTGATACAAAATCGATTGAATGCCGGAAAAGCCTTTTGTTCCCATGACCTGTTCCCGGTACAGCTCCCCGTTTGGCTTGTGAAACATCGTATGCCGCTTCTTCGGAATCTCACCCAAGCGGTGGTAAAATGCCATTGCGAACCCTCCTATTCGGAAATGATGTTTTGTAATACGCCGAGCCTGTCGACCTCCAGCTCCACCACGTCACCGGCTTCCAGCCATCGGTGGCGCTCCGTCCCCAGCTCGAGGATGCACCCCGTCCCGACTGTACCCGAACCGATGACATCGCCGGGGTAAAGCGGACAATCAGCGGAAGCGCGGGCGATCATCTGGGCAAACGTGTAGTGAATGTCCTGAAAATAGCCGCGGGACAGCTCGATGCCGTTCACTCTTGCGACCATCGTCAGCGCAAAGCGATTGCCTTCCTCGCCGGCTATGCAAACATCGGCGAGCTCGTCTGGCGTAACGAGCCACGGACCCATGGAAGTGGCAAAGTCCTTGCCTTTTGCCGGGCCCAGCCCTACCTTTACCTCCTCCCGCTGAAGGTCGCGTGCGCTCCAATCGTTCAGGATGCAGTAACCAGCGATGTAGCGATCCGCCTGCTCGACAGGGATGTCAACGCCCTCCTTGCCGATTACGCAGGCAAGCTCCAATTCATAGTCGAGCCATTTGGTCGTCGCTGGCTTTTTCACATAAGCATTCGGGCCGACAAAGGCGGCTGCATTGGAAAAATAGAAGACGGGGAAATGATACCATTGCGGAATCATCTCCAGCCCGCGGCGTGCGCGAGCCGTCTTGACATGCGCTTCAAACGAGTAAAAATCCCGAAAGCTTCGGGGACGAGGCAGCGGCGATCCAAGCAAGACAGCTTCTAAAGGAAAAGACTGCCCTTCGGCAGGAGTCCCAGCCTGTTGTGACAGAAGCTGCAAGGGCTCTATCCACCTCTCCCACTCATCCAGCAGCTCCAGCATCCCCGGCGGCGCCCCCGCCAGGCTGGAGGCGATGTCTACGATGCGGTCCTCCCGCAAGATTCCGGCTCTCCACGCCTGCTGTTCTTGCATTCGATACGATACCAGCTTCACATGCTCTCCCTCCTCTCCTACGGGCCCCAGCCCCGGCTTCAGACAAGCAAATGAAAGCAAAAAAGCCCAGCATACGAACAAGCTGAAGCAAGGAGCCCGAAAACGGTATCATCCATTTTCGCGGGCACCCGATCAAGCTTATTGACGTACGCTGGGCTCAGTCTGCTAACGAAGAAGACCTTGCGGGAATTCCCCCGCAGACGACCAGCAATTTCCATTGCTCACTGTTTTTTCATTGGTATATTTATCATACCGGAAACGCTTTTCGGTTGCCAGAGGCAAAAGCGTTTTTTCTATAAACGGTTTTATCTATACGTTTTTCACTCCAGCTATTTCATGCCAGTCCCTCGCCGGCAAAAAACGTCCTGTACAGCAAGGCCATATCCTCCGGCAGCGGCTCCGTCCACTCCATTTCCTGTCCCGTCCGAGGATGGGCAAAATGGAGCCTCGTTGCATGCAGCGCTTGCCGCCCGATGTGGGCTCTGCTCCCCCCGTACATGTCATCGCCTGCTAACGGATAACCCAGATGGCTCATATGGACCCTGATCTGATGCGTTCGTCCCGTTTCCAGCTTCAGCTCCACCAGGCTCATGCCAGCTCCCCGCTGCCTGACCCTGAAACGGGTTACGGCCTGCTGGCCATCCGCTCGAACCTCCCTCGCAATGATGGAGTCGTCGCGAAGACCGATCGGCTCGTCAATGACACCTTCTGTCTCATCGCACACACCCTCGACGATGGCTATATAGTATCGGTGCAGCTGGCGTTCCTTTTGGAGACGGCTGAACTGCTCGTGCGCCCACTGGTTTTTGGCTACGATCATCAGTCCTGACGTGTCTTTGTCCAAACGATTGACCGGACGGAATTTCCGCTGCTCTCCCCGCTCCTGCCAGTAGTGCGCCACGCCGTTTGCCAGTGTATGGCTGCTGTGATTCCCCGTCGGGTGGACGACGAGTCCCGCCGGTTTGGCGATGACCAAAATGTCCTCGTCCTCGTAGCGAATATTCAAGTCCATCGGTTCGGGTGCGAGCATTTCTTCTTCGGCCGGGACGAGTACGCGAACGACATCTCCCTCTTTCAACCGCTCTGTCACATAGACGGAAACACCGTTTCGCGTAATATCCCCCTGGTACTTCGCCCTGACCAGCAAGCGCCGGGAGACGCCGAAGTCTTTTTGCAGCACGTCGCGGATGGTCATGCCTTCATGCCGTTTGGCGGCTGTTATTTGCAAAAGCTCTTCCAACATGCAGTCACACCTTCTGTCGCTTCAACTCCTGCCAGTATATCAAAAACAGCTGTGCGCGTCCTGTCGAAGGCCACTGATGTGGGAAAGCCCTTTTAAACCCCCACGGTTTTCCAATTGTATCGCAATATGAAAACAATGCACAGAAGACCGGGTCTTCTATCCCTATACAGAGGAGAAACCTTCAGGAGTCGATGAAAATGGACAAAAGCTTTTCCACATGGATAAAGAACTTTCCATTTGGCGGAAACGTCCGACAAGACGCTCTTTCGCTGCTTCGTTACCACCAGCTTGATCATATTGCCGAGCATACCGAGCGAGTCGCCAAAGAAGCGATTCGATTGGCTGAGCAATTCCATGTCGATCCTCGCTTGGCCGACGCCGCCTTCGTTTACCTTGACTATTTATGGGCGCAGCGCACCAAGCTTCGAGTGATCCATCCGTGGCTGAAGGAAGCGTATTTGCAGCTTCGCGGGGGACGCGATCTGTACTGCTGACAAGGCTCCGGTCTGTCGGCAACCTACTTTATCCAAAGTGACACCTGACCGCTGCTCGCTGTCACTTTGGCCTTGCCGCCGATCGGAAACGTGATCATCGGACTGGTATGCCCAAAGTCAGCATTGGCGACCACCGGCATGGCTGCCAGCTCCGGTTTGCTGCGGATGATCCGGACGAGCTTTTCCCGGGTCATTTGCGAAGCTTTTTGAAACCGGCCGATGACGATTCCTTTCACGCCGGAAAAGGACGGCTGATGAATCAATGATTGCAAATCCCGGTCAAACGTCGAAGGAGACACATCCCGGTCGTCCTCGATAAACAGAATCGCTCCTTGCAAGTCAGGCATGTACTCTGTACCCTGCAGCAGATTGAGCGTACACAGATTGCCGCCGATGAGTGTCCCTTCCGCCTCTCCTTCCTGAATCAAAAGGTAGCCCTCATTCGGGATAAAGCTGCGATTTTCCTGATCCAAATACCATTCGTCGTCACTCCATTCAGAGGCAGGCGTGATTTGGAGCGGTCCCGCTTCGGCTTCTCTAGCCGCCCCCGCTTCCCCCTCCAGCAAGCAGCTTTGAAAGAGGCGGATCGTGTACTCGGCTCCCTTTTTCATTCCGAATGTGGAGAAATGAGGGCCCGAGAAGCCAATCAATCCTGTTTTGGCATAGATCGCATTGGACAGTGCCGTGATGTCCGAGTACCCGCACAGTATTTTGGGGTTGCTTCGGATCAACTCATAATCGATGCCGCGAAGCAGCTGATTGCTGTTGAATCCGCCCAGCACTGTCAAAATACCTTTTACGTTCTTATCGGCAAACGCTTCATGGAGGTCTTGCAGCCTCTCTTCGACTGAACTGGAAACAAACTCGTCGCAAACCTCCACATGTTTTCCATACGTTACCGTTAGGCCCATCGATTCCAATCTTTTTTGCGCCCGCTCTCTCACGTCCTGCGACAGGATCGCCATGCTTCTGCTCGGGGCAATCACTCGGACTTCGTCGCCTCTCTTTAATTTATCTGGCCTCATTTCCCTCACTCCTCGCGGCTATTCGTTCTTTGCCTGCCCTGAATGTAGACGCGTTATGATTTGTTCATTTATTATACAGGGGCAAACAACATTTGTAGAGTAGAGAACTGA
>NZ_RHHO01000092.1 GCF_003710865.1 Brevibacillus borstelensis
GGTGCATGGCGTACCACAAAATCTCCGCATATACACAAAGCCCTCGGCATTGCCTACTGGCAACAACAAGGGCTGAAAAGCTTAGTGCAACGATATTCTCAAATTCGTCAAGCTTGGTGAACCGCCGTATACCGAACGGTACGTACGGTGGTGTGAGAGGACGGGGGTTAGTCGCCCCCTCCTACTCGATTGCGTTCAAGGCATGTGCTCTCCATGTGGCACATCCTTGTTGTCGTCCTTCTTTTTTTCGGAAAGCGTCTCCTCGTCTCAAATGTTTTTTGAAAAGTGTAAATATTTATATTGAAAAAATATTTCCTAATTTTATAATAGATTATAAAATAATACTCCAAGAGCAAGCGTGCACGAGAAGGACAGACAAATGGAAAACGTGGAGGAGATTTTCGCGATGAGAAAAGTAGGGGTTTGGCTGTTTTCTCTTTTGCTGGTATTTTTCCTGGCTGCCTGTAGCGGCAGTCCTCCGGCAACGACTTCCGGCGGAGAAGGGGGAAAGACTCAACCTGCGGCTGAAGCGCCAAAAGGGGAACAGGTTGAGCTGACGATGTACAGCTGGCGTACAGAAGACAAAGAAGCGTACAACAAGATTATCGCCGAGTTTGAAGCGAAGCATCCAAACATCAAGGTAAAGTTCAAACCGTTCAAGTCAACCGAATACAACACGATTTTGACCAATACGCTGACATCCGGGACGGGAGTGGACATATTGCAGCTTCGTCCTTACCAGGGAGCTACCTCTATTGCAGATGCAGGCTACCTGATGCCCATCGATGATCTGAAAGGGGTAAGCGATATTCCGAAGGCGTACCTGGATGCCGCTCGCGGCAGCGATGGCAAAGTCTACGGCGTACCGTTGTCGATCAACTCAGCCGTCATCTTCTACAATAAAAAGCTGTTTGAGGAGAATGGCTTGGAGGCTCCGCAAACGTGGGACGAATTTATCCAGGTGTGCAATGCTTTGAAGGCGAAAGGCATTATCCCGATTGCGCAATCAGGCAAGGCAGCTTATCTGCTGTCCATTACCCACAGCGTTTTTGCGCCCAGCTCAATCGGCGGAAACGAGTACATCGAGAAAATGCTGAAGGGCGAGGTCAATTTCAAAGACCCGGCTTTCATTGACTCGATCAAAAAGATGAAGGAACTGGAGCAGTACTTCCCGCAGGATTTCATCGCGCTCGACGACAAGGATGTCCAGGCGCTGTTCTACACCGGCAAGGCTGCGATGTATATCAACGGCAGCTACCGTCTGGAAACGTTCGAAAAGCAAAATCCGGATATGCCGCTTGACATCATTCCCTCTCTGGCCAAGGAAAAGGGAGGAGATACTCCGATTGTAAACTGGGTGGACGGCTCGTACGGCATCTTCAAGTCGACCAAACACCCGGAAGAAGCAAAAATATTCATGGAGTTCCTTGCTTCCAAAGAGTTCGGGCAATTGTTCAGCGACGAATTAAACAGATTCAGCGCGATCCCAGGGGTAGAGCCGAAGAATCCGCTCGTTCAAAAAATGACGCAGCTCAGTGATAAGAGCATGGTGCCGTTCCTGATGCTGGTCCACTTCGGCGATGGGACTCCAACCACGAAAACATTGTTTGAGAACTCTCTGCAAGGGATGTACATCAACAAACTGACAGTCGAGCAGGTAGCTGAGGAGACCCAGGCTTCCGCTGATAAATGGTTTAAGCCAGCCAAGTAAGGCAGAAAGCGTACGGATTGTTGATTGCAGCGGTACAGTCAGGCCGACTTGCTTGACTGTACCCTTTTTGATGAGTACAGCTTAGGAGGAGGTTGAAACAGCGTGCCTGAATTGGAAAAAACACTGGAAACAAAGAGACAAACGTCGGTCAAACGGGGAGTGAACTGGAAAAAGCATCTCGTTCATCTGTTTCTGCTGCCTGCCTTGATATTCTATGTATGGTTTCAGGTGTTCCCGATCTTTTCCGCGTTTTGGAACAGCTTTTACTCCTGGAACGGAATGCAGCGGGGCTCGTTTGCCGGATTGGAAAACTTTGTCCGCCTGTTTACGGAGTCTCCGTTTAAAGAGATGTTTTACCGCGGTTTTGGACATAACGTCATTTTCTTTATCCTAACAGTTGTTTCCAAACTGATCGTCGCGTTTTTCCTGGCGATGCTGATTAACAGCAAGATTCGCGGAAAGGAATTTTTCAAGGCCGTTATTTTTATGCCGAAGCTTTTGTCCGTTATCGTTGTCGGGTTTTTGTTCAGCCTGATTCTGAACCCTACATACGGGGCGCTCAATACCTTTCTTTCCTTTATCGGGCTGGAAGCATTGGCCAAACCATGGCTGGGCAGCCCGGATACGGCTTTGTATACGATCATCCTTGTGAACAGCTGGTACGGCCTCGGGTTTGCTGTCTTAATCTTTTTGGCGGGCTTGCAGGCGATTCCCTCGGAAATCTATGACGCCGCCAAGATGGATGG
Organism: Brevibacillus borstelensis; assembly: GCF_003710865.1. Taxonomy (GTDB): domain Bacteria; phylum Bacillota; class Bacilli; order Brevibacillales; family Brevibacillaceae; genus Brevibacillus; species Brevibacillus borstelensis. The sequence continues at coordinate 2,458 of NZ_RHHO01000092.1, forward strand.
GGCATCCGGTTTGACTATGCTGCTTCGGATTACATTGCCAATGGCGATGCCATCCGTGATGGTAATGACCATTTTGACATTTATCGGCGCCTTCGAGGCATTTGAACTGATTTTTGCCATGCAAGGCTCTCAGGCGGGGCCGTACTATTCCACAGATGTGCTGGCAACGTATTTTTATCGGCTGGCCTTTGGATCGGTAGAGGGCGGAGAGTCGATCGGACTTGGCTCCGCGCTGGCAGTTGTGCTGTTTTTGATGATCTCCAGCGCAACGGCTGTACTTCTTTTCTTCTTCAAACGAAAGGAATTCGAACAGTAGGAGGACATCCATGACTATAAAGATCGGGCGAGTGGCCAAGTATCTGGTATTGCTGTTCTTTTCATTTCTGGCGTTGTATCCCATCTTCTTGATGATCAGCTCCTCATTCAAGACGAACCTGGAGATTCTCACATCACCGCTGGCACTTCCCACGTCTTTTTCGTTTGACAACTACACGATGGTCTGGGACAAAGTCAACTTCGGGGCTTATATATGGAACAGTGTGTACGTGAGCGGTTTGTCTGTATTCCTGATCATCTTTCTATCCTCATTGGCGGCGTTCTATTTGTCCCGGTACAAGTTTCGCTGGAATCCCTACATTCTGTTCTTCTTTATGCTGGGGTTGATGCTTCCGATGAAGCTGGCGATTCTTCCTCTCTATATGATCATGCTCAAGCTGCAATTGCTGGACACGCTCACATCACTGGTGATTCTTTATGTGGCCGGCGGGATTCCATTTGCCGTATTCGTTTTTTACGGCTTTTTCCGTACGCTGCCTACCGAGCTTGATCAATCGGCGCGTCTGGATGGATGCAACGGCTTTCAGGTGTACTACAAAATCATCCTGCCCTTGATGAAGCCGGCATTGGCAACGGTCGGCATTGTTCACCTGATTGGTGTGTGGAACGACTTCTTCTATCCGCTCATTTTTTTGAAGAGCGAAGAGCTCAGCACGATTCCATTAGGGGTCCTTGCACTCTTTGGAGAATATGATACAGAGTGGAACATGCTGTTTGCCAGCTTGACGATTTCCTCGCTGCCCATGATCGTGGCGTTTCTGTTTGCGTCCAGGCAGTTTATTGAGGGATTAACTTCGGGGGCGATCAAGTGATGAAGAAAGAGTGGGTAACTTTTGATCTTGACGGAACGTTGATGCAAAACCCTTTTGGCGGATGGGTGTTTCCCGAGATTAATGAAACGGTTTCGAAATGGGCAGGCGTTTCGCTCGATGTGACACGCGAACTCGCAATGGAGCATAACAAGCGAATGAAAATGGAACGATACGTGGAGGCCTACGATTGGGATGGAATGCTGGCTGAATGGTTGGAGCAGAGGAACATTACCCAACGGCTAAATATAGAAGAGATCGTAATCAAGCACTGTGTCGTTCCGAAAATCCACTTGCTTGAAGAAGGCATTCTTCCTGCTTTAAGAGAGCTTCGGAATCGGGGCCTAGGAGTCGCGGCCGTTACAAACGGTTTTTTTAAGTATCAATACCCGGTAATGGAAAAGCTGGGACTGGCAGAGCTTTTTGATGTTGTCGTTACACCGGAGAGGGCGGGAACGGGGAAGCCGGATCCCGCTATTCTGCGAATGGTGGAAGGCAAGGTCATTGCCCATGTGGGAGATCGCCTGGATCATGACGTTCAGCTCGCTAACCTGCATGGCTGCCTGTCCGTGTTTGTTTGCCGCAACCTTTCGGAAGAGTTGCGAGTTTTACAGCCAAGAGAGCGAGCTTCCCATCGGATGATGGATCAGATCTGCGAGGACAAATGGCAGAAGGAAACCTCGGGTGAATGGAATGCACCGGTTCCCGATCTATGCAAACCGCAAGTAGTAATAGAATCCATTGCAGAACTGGTTTCTGTGTTGTTCACTCCTGATGTATCCGCTTAGTGCGGATACCATTTTTTTACGGTTGCGCAATCAAGCTGGGGATGGTATGATTACGTTCGTGTCTTCGAAAGAGAGCTTTTTAAGGAGATTAAAAAAAGATAATTTCTTAGAAAAAACCTCTTGATTTTACGAAGTAGACATGATATAGTTTAAAGGGTCGACACCAAACGGTGCGAGACGCTAGAAAATAAGAAATGCTCTTTGAAAGCTGAACAGCGAAGCGTTTTTACCGAAGTAATGCCAGATGTCACACTGAGGTACTTCAGTATCGAAGTGATGCCGGTTGTGACGCTGAAA
>NZ_RHHO01000093.1 GCF_003710865.1 Brevibacillus borstelensis
CGTGGTTCCTGCGGCTGAAAATGTCACGCCGGAAAGCTTGACAGAAGCGCTTCACCGGAAACTTCCCAATTACATGGTTCCTTCTATCTTCGTGCTTCTGGAATCCCTGCCGCTCACACCAAACGGCAAAGTGGATCGCAAGGCACTTCCTGCACCGGACCTTGCTCTCATGAAGGCAGACGATAGAATCAGGCCGCGTACTCCGCTAGAAGGACTGGTAGCCGAGGTCTTTGCGAGGGTCCTAAACGTGGAAGAAGTGGGGATCCACGACAATTTCTTCGAACTCGGCGGGCACTCACTCCTGGCGACTCAAGTCGTCTCCCGACTGAGCAACTCTCTTGGCATATCGGTTAGTCTTCGGACTTTGTTCGAATCACCGACGGTCGCCGGTCTCGCGGAGGAGCTCCAAAACGCCGACGAAGAACCCGCTGTTCTCGAGTCTGTCGTGTCACGGTCCTACGCAAACGTGAAAGAAATCTCACTTTCTTTCTCCCAACAGCGGTTGTGGATATTGAATCAACTGCTGCCGGACGGCTCGATATACAACATTCCTTGTATGATTAGGCTGAAAGGAAAGCTCAATCTCCAAGCGCTTGAGAGTAGCTTGAACGTCATTCTTGAACGTCACAACATTTTGCGCACGACGTTTGAAGAAGTCGAAGGGGTGCCGGTGCAGAAAGTCGTCGATCCATCCTGGACGCCACTTGAGATTACGGATATTCCGGAACCATTCGAGAAAACAGTGGATCGTCTGGCTGAGGAAGAGGCGAGCCATGTATTTGACCTGACCCAAGGCCCGCTCGTTCGCTTTAGACTACTCCGCCGACATGAAGGGGAGAGTGTGCTTCTCTTCAATATGCACCACATTGTATCGGACGGCTGGTCGCTC
>NZ_RHHO01000094.1 GCF_003710865.1 Brevibacillus borstelensis
AAGCAGGAGTTCATCGACTCAGGGCAGCTTCCTGATTTTTTGCCTGAAACAGCCCATATTCGCAACGGCGATTGGAAAGTGAACGATTTGCCGACCGATCTCCAGGACCGGAGAGTGGAGATTACCGGTCCTGCCGGAGACCGAAAAATGGTCATCAATGCGTGCAATTCCGGAGCTCGGGTATTCATGGCTGATTTTGAAGACGCCAATTCTCCCACATGGGCCAATACGATCGAAGGCCAGATCAACATGCGGGATGCCGTAAGGAGAACGATTTCCTATACCAGCCCTGAGGGAAAACAGTACGCCCTCAAGGAGAAAACAGCCGTACTGATTGTAAGGCCGCGCGGTTGGCATTTGGATGAAAAGCACATAAGGCTTCACGGAAACCCGATGTCCGGCAGCTTGTTCGATTTTGGCCTTTATTTCTTCCATAATGCCCGGATATTGCTCGATTCGGGAAGCGGCCCCTATTTTTATCTGCCCAAGCTGGAAAATCATCTGGAAGCGAGGCTCTGGAACGACGTCTTTTGCTTTGCCCAGGATGAGTTGGGCATACCGCGAGGCACTATCAAGGCAACGGTTTTGATCGAGACGATTTTGGCCGCCTTTGAAATGGAAGAAATCCTGTACGAGCTGAGAGAACACAGTGCAGGGCTAAACTGCGGCCGCTGGGATTACATCTTCAGCTACATCAAAAAGCTGCGGA
>NZ_RHHO01000095.1 GCF_003710865.1 Brevibacillus borstelensis
CGGGATGGCCGCACAAATTCCGGTAAAAAACGACCCGGCAAAAAACGAGGAAGCGCTGGCAAAAGTGAAAGCAGACAAAGAGCGGGAGGCGTACGACGGACACGATGGAAGCTGGGTGGCCCACCCCGGACTGGTTCCGGTGGCGATGGAAGTCTTTAATCGCCTGATGCCGGAAGCAAACCAGATCTGGTATAAGCGCGAGGACGTCCATGTAACTGCCGCTGACCTGCTGGCCGTACCGGAAGGCCAGATCACCGAAGAAGGAGTCCGCACCAACATCAGGGTAGGGATTCAGTACATCGAGGCATGGCTTCGCGGCTATGGCGCCGTGCCGATCAACAACCTGATGGAAGACGCCGCAACAGCGGAAATTTCCCGCGCTCAGGTGTGGCAATGGATCAAGCACCGCCGGGGTGTTTTGCCGGATGGCCGCAAGATTACGACTGCTTTGGTCACCCAGTGGCTGAGCGAAGAGCTGCAAACCTTGAAACAGCAAATCGGCCAGGAACGGTACGAAACCGGCAAATACAAGCTGGCAGGGGAATTGTTCCTCCAGCTGGTGACGGCCGACGAGTTTTCCGAGTTTTTGACCGTTCCAGGCTATGCCTATCTTGATTAAAAAAGGGAGTGGGAGAAATGAACAAACAAGAGGCTATTCGACAATTAGAGGAAAGCTGGAAGACAGACCGGTTTAAAGGGGTGCAGCGTCCGTATACGGCGGAAGATGTAGTCAGACTGCGGGGCTCGGTCCAAATCGAGCATACGCTTGCCCGGATCGGGGCAGAGCGGCTGTGGCAGTTGCTCAACACGGAGCATCACATCAAGGCGCTTGGCGCTTTGACCGGGAATCAGGCGATCCAGCAAGTAAAAGCGGGATTGAAAGCCATCTATCTAAGCGGCTGGCAAGTAGCCGCCGACGCCAATCTGGCCGGACAGATGTACCCGGACCAGAGCCTGTACCCGGCAAACAGTGTCCCGCAGGTGGTCAAACGGATCAATCAGGCACTGCAGCGGGCAGATCAGATCCAACAGTCCGAAGGGACGGGCGACACCTATTGGTTTGCACCCATCGTGGCAGATGCGGAAGCCGGCTTTGGCGGACCGCTCAACGTCTTTGAGCTGATGAAAGGCATGATCGAAGCGGGAGCATCGGGTGTACACTTTGAGGATCAGCTCGCATCAGAGAAAAAATGCGGCCATATGGGCGGCAAGGTATTGATCCCGACACAGGCGGCCATTCGCAACCTGGTAGCGGCCCGTTTCGCGGCAGATGTCATGGGTGTGCCGACTGTGATCGTAGCCCGGACCGATGCAAACGGAGCGTTTTTGATCACAAGTGACATCGACGACAGCGACAAGCCGTTTTTGAC
>NZ_RHHO01000096.1 GCF_003710865.1 Brevibacillus borstelensis
AGCTGGATGAAGCAGACATCGCCCGTTTCCAAAACGAGCTGGGCGATATGGGCTACAAGTTCCAGTTTGTCACGCTGGCCGGCTTCCACGCCCTCAACTACAGCATGTTTGAACTGGCACGGGGCTATCGCGACCGCGGCATGGCTGCTTACTCTGAGCTGCAGCAAGCGGAGTTTGCGAGCGAGGCGTACGGCTACACGGCTACGCGCCACCAGCGGGAGGTAGGCACCGGGTATTTTGATGAGGTCGCGCAGGTAATTGCAGGAGGCACATCGTCGACGACGGCATTGACTGGTTCTACTGAGGAAGAGCAGTTTACTCACCATTAAGGTGTTTAATTAAAGTAAATAAAAAGGGAAAGGACCAGGGATAAGCTCTCTGGTCCTTCGTTTGCAAAATGCGCGAAATCGCCCTATAATAGAAGGAGTGTAAACGAATATGTCCCCGTAGCTCAGCAGGATAGAGCGTCAGTTTCCTAAACTGTAGGTCGGAGGTTCGAATCCTCTCGGGGACGCCATTGGAAAAGTAGAAATGGCGCGGGTTTCAGCTGGATAGCTACCCGCGCCATTCTTTTGTTAATGTCTGTTTGCAAACATTTTGCAAAAGTCGAAATTTCGGGCGCTTATTGAATACTTTTAAACTAATAATATTTTTCCGGTCCGTTTATTGCTTTCAGCAAACTGCACTGCTTCTTTTACGCAATGCAAAGCAAATCTTTCGGTAGGTGCTGTGAAATTAAGTTGACCATTTTGTACAAGTTCGATGACCTTCTCAAAAGTGTCGTG
>NZ_RHHO01000097.1 GCF_003710865.1 Brevibacillus borstelensis
GGATACAACAGCCTCAAATTGGGTTCGTGTACCTCAGGTCGGGATTTTGCCGCCGGCTTCCTTCAGATTCGACCTCGCGGTCGACACCCTTGCCTTGAGCTAACGGTTGGTACAGCCAACCCCCGTTCGGGACTTTCACCCTATAGCTATCGCCCATGCTGGGCGCACCAAAAAACAATAGAGCCGAAAATGGCTCTATTGTTGAACAAAAGTAATGCGAATGTGCTCGTTCTCTCTGCAGACAGTCAACTCAACGGTTTCCGTCAAGATGTCAGCATAGCTGTATGAAACTCGTTCGAACAATTGGTCGTCATCGAGCTTTACTACGAATACTGATGGGTATGTTTCTTCGAGGATGCCCGTCCGCTCGACGGTCTTGCGTCGACCGCCATTGGCTTTTAGTAGGATGCGTTCGCCAATGTGCCCGTCTAAACTGCGCTTAATGTCAAGTAACGCGTTTCTTGCCATTGTTCCATCCACCTCGCTTGATCCCATTATAACAGCATACGCTTATTTTGTCAAAGAAATAAAAAATTATAGCAATCCGGCCGAGTTTTTGTCAACGGCCTTTTTTTCGATAAATGCGTTGATATTTGTCGATTTTTCCTACATTCCCAATATAACACCAAAAATCCCCTGCTTTTGCTGATTTGTCGCAAATAGCAGGGGATTTTTCGCTTGTTATTTACCCAGCAATTGACGTCGAATAATCTCGTTTGCCAGGCTTGCATATTCATCGATCGACAAAGTTTCGCCTCGGCGGCTCGGTTCGATCTCAAGGTCGCTTAGCATCTGTATTACTTCGTCTTTTCGCTGTTTATCAAACAGCCCGCTCATTAAATTGTTCAGCAACGTTTTACGGCGCTGGGCAAAACATGCCCGAACGACCCGGAAGAAGAAATTCTCATCGTCTACCTCCACGGGAGGACGGTCCCGGATTTTCAGTTTGATCACTGCCGAATCAACATTGGGTCGAGGAATAAAAACGCTGGCCGGAACGATCATCGCCACTTCCGTCTCCGCGTAAAACTGAGCAGCTACGCTCAGCGAGCCGTAATCCTTGCTCCCCGGCTTTGCCGCTATCCGCTCAGCCACTTCCTTTTGAATCATGACAACGATGTTCTCCAGCGGCAATCGGCTCTCCAAAAGCTTCATCAATATCGCCGTGGTCACATAGTAGGGCAGATTGGCTACTACGCTCACCTTTTCATACCCGCTTAGCTTGTCCCGCACGAGAGCAGCAAGGTCCAGCTCCAGCACATCACCATGTACGACCTCTATGTTGTCATAGGGGGCCAGCGTATCCTCAAGGATCGGCAACAGCCGCTGGTCGATCTCGATGGCGAGGACATGCCCTGCGGCTCTCCCCAACTGCTCGGTCAGCGCACCGATACCGGGGCCGATTTCGATGGCAGCCTTCGAGCTGTCCAGATCGGCCGCTTCCACGATGTTATGGAGGATATTCGTGTCGATCAGAAAGTTTTGTCCCAAACTCTTTTTAAAAGAGAAGCCGTATTTCTCCAGAACCTCTTTCGTTCTGGTCGGTGTTGCGATATCTTTCCCTGAGGCGTGCATCACGACTTCCCCTCCTCCTGATCTAGTGCTTCTATCGCTTTGAGAAATTCCTCACGGCTTATCTGAAACGCATTGAGGCGGGAGAGCATCTGTTTGGCATTGGCGTAGCCGATACCGAGGCTTTCCCCCAGCTTGATACGCCGTTCCTTGGAATCAGCCCCTGAGGTAAGTCTGTAGGCCAGCATGTCATCGGCAGTGATTTCTCCTGCACTTTCCGCCATCTCGGTCCGGACGTCGCTCAGCGCGCGGATAATCGTCTCTACCGACGCATTTTCCACGCCGATATCGTCTTTCTTTGTTCCGTCCGCTTGCGTGATAAAGGCATGCTTGCAGCCGGGTACTGCCTTGCTGATGATTTTGCGAATCCGCTCTCCCTGGTAATCAGGGTCGGTAAAGATAATAACGCCGCGCTTGGATTGAGCAAGGCGAATCTTTTCGATCGTTTTTTGATTGATGGCAGATCCGCCTGTTTCGATCGTATCTGCGTTGACTGCCCGCTTGATGGCAGCTGTATCGTCTCGTCCCTCTACGACGATGACTTCCTTGATCTTCATGTCGATGCTCCCGCTTTCATAAAATGTCGAAAACGACGGTTTTGAGGATAGTCAAAACAGTTATAGTTTGCGCCAAAAAAACAGGAATTCCTTCGTTTTTGGGTGAAACATTTTCGGCTCGCTTTCGTCTTACTTAATAACTCAGCTTAACACAACCCCGCCGGATTAGGAAACTCGGCTGCGAAAGCTTTCAACGAAGCTTTTTGCTATCTGCGATCAGGTCGATGATAAATAAAGAAGACAGGAGCATGGCTCCTGTCCTATGGCTTGTGCGGCCCGATGATATAGACAGTTCGGTTTCGCTTGCGTCCAAACTGAACCGCGTCCGCCTCGGTCCCGACGAAAACGTCGATTTTCGCGCCTTTGATCGCTCCACCTACGTCTTCTGCACGACGGTATCCGATGCCGTCAATAAACACCCACCACCCGAGCGGAATGACTTTCGGGTCAACCGCGATCGTGTGCCCTGCTTTTGCCTTTACGCCCGTAGCTGTACGCCCGTAGCCTGGCGAGCTTGGATGTTTGCCTCCACCTGCCGGTGAATAGGCGGTCAAAGTAACCCCGTTCAGGACCTGTTTTGGCCGGAACACTTTTCCGCCCCGGGAGACCATCCCCGCTGCGGACGCTACGACTCGATTCGATTTGTCATCGATTTGAACAGCAACGGCTGTTCCTACCGCTACAATTCGATCTTTCTTTGGTGTGATTACATCTCGCTTGATCAGCTCACGGGAAACTTCCTTTCCGTTTTCCGTGATGACTTTATAATGACCGATGGCTTTTCCCTCTTGGCCCTCTTGCATGACGCGCGTCGTCCCTTTTGACAATACGGGATCGTTTTTGCGCAGCTCCTGGAAGGCCAGGCGCTCCTCTTGCTGCACGACTTTCTCTTCGACTCGGGTAACGACGATTGTCGTCTGTTTGGAAAGTGAGTCTGTGAGAGCCGGTTTTACCCGGTCCTGCTTGCCTAATGCGATGCCAGCCTCCTGCAGAGCTCCAGCTACATCGCGCTTTAGCGTTTTTACTACTTTGGTCTGCCCGTCCACCTGGACCGGAATTGTCCAGCGTGTATGTAAGGTAATGGTTGTTCCGTCTTTTATTTTCGCGTGAATGTCTGGTTGTAGTAGATCATCTTCCGTTACCGTGATGTTTCGTTCTGCCAAAAACTGTTCGACGGTCGAGGCTTTGGTTCCCACTTTGCGGGTATCTCCGTCCATCGAAAACGTGATCTGTTTTGGCTGGGTTGCTTGGGCAGAGAAATAGCCAATCATGGGAACGAGCACCAGAGCCAGGCTGCCGAGAACGACAATCGCCCGGTTCTTTTGCCTTTCCCACACCGTGCGTAACTCCATTTCCCACACTCCTTTTTTGCTGAAAAGCGTAAAGCTTTTCGAGTCTAGCCAGGCAAGGGTTGATGAAATCGCACCAATATTTTGGAAATTGGCCAGTTCTGAACAAGGTCGGATTTGATTGTATTCTACTTTTTTCTCTTTGTCAAATTCCCCCTGCCGGACTGAGGATTTGATTGCTACCAGCCTAGCATTAACCGTTTGGCGAATGGAAGCGGGTTTCTGTCGAGGGTGCATGTCGATTCCGCAATAATCGTTCGACACATACTTTAATGCTATGCGGGATGTCCTTTGGAAGAACAGGTTTTTTGTTTCTGCTTCTAGCAAAAAGCGCACCTGGCTTTTGCAAAACCCGGTAGCAGCAAGCGTTTACGGCATCCGATTGCACGTGCCTTTGTAGAGTAGAGAACTGAAACTTTCGGGCGACCGTATGGTCGCCTTGCTCATTTCAGCTCCCCCTCATCAAACCGTACGTGAGGTTTTCCCTCATACGGCTTTCCGATGTTCTTCTTTCTTTGGCATTCGGCTTACTTTATCCGGCTAATTTCAATAAACTACCCTGCGTGTTTTGTATGACCTTCAGCTTT
>NZ_RHHO01000098.1 GCF_003710865.1 Brevibacillus borstelensis
CAGAATGCCAAAGAAAGAAGAACATCGGAAAGCCGTATGAGGGAAAACCTCACGTACGGTTTGATGAGGGGGAGCTGAAATGAGCAAGGCGACCATACGGTCGCCCGAAAGTTTCAGTTCTCTACTCTACAAACAGGCCGATGTGTACACGCCCTCCAAAAAAGATGTGGTCGTGCTGGCTTGTCAGGCTTGGAAACGTAGAATATGTGTCCGCACCCACCCATATATTGTAACAGACAATGTTGAAACAGGGAGGCGAGTAGCGTGCACGATTACATCAAGGAGCGAACCATAAAGATCGGCCGGTATATTGTAGAAACGCGAAATACGGTTCGCATGATCGCCAAAGAGTTCGGTGTTTCCAAGAGCACGGTACACAAGGATCTGACAGAGCGGCTGCCTGAGATAAATCCGGAGTTGGCGAACCAGGTAAAGGAAATATTGGAGTACCACAAGGCGATCCGTCATCTGCGTGGAGGAGAGGCAACCAAGATCAAGTACAAGAGAAGGAGCAAGAAAGTCCGGGTAGAACAGGAGGAAAGCGTATAAAAATATGCAATTCATAAACAATTATTTCCTAAGTCCATAAGAATTTCCTTGTCCTCTCACGTCTAACAGCCTATGATAAGGGGTAGATATGTAACTGGTACAGGGAGGACCTTTTCATGTTTGGCAAAGATATCGGAATCGACCTGGGTACGGCCAATGTCCTGGTTTTTGTAAAGGGCAAAGGCATCGTCCTGGATGAACCTTCTGTCGTGGCAATTGATAATCATACGAAAAAAGTGCTAGCCGTAGGAAATGAGGCTCACCGCATGGTGGGACGTACTCCAGGAAATATCGTGGCGATCCGGCCGTTGCGTGACGGGGTTATTGCCGATTTTGATATCACGGAAGCGATGTTGAAGCACTTTTTGGCCAAGATTGGCGGGAAGCAAATGTTTGCCCGTCCGCGCATCTTGATTTGCTGTCCGACGAACATCACATCGGTAGAGCAAAAAGCCATTCGTGAAGCGGCTGAGCGCAGCGGCGGTGCACGCGAGGTATTTATCGAAGAAGAACCGAAGGTAGCCGCTGTAGGAGCCGGCATGGAAATTTTCCAGCCATCCGGCAACATGGTAGTGGATATCGGCGGAGGTACAACGGATGTAGCGGTACTGTCCATGGGCGATATCGTCACATCTTCCTCCATTAAGGTTGCGGGCGACAAATTTGACATGGCCATCATGAGATACATAAAAACGAAATACAAGCTGCTGATCGGGGAACGTACGTCTGAAGATATCAAAATGCAAATCGGTACGGTTTCCGGCGGACGCCAGGACGAAATGGATATTCGCGGCAGGGATATGGTAAGCGGGTTGCCTCAAACCATTACCATTCGCTCGCACGAAGTCCAGGAAGCCCTGGCTGAGTCGGTTAGCGCAATTGTACAAGCATCCAAATCTGTTTTGGAACGAACACCTCCGGAGCTTTCTGCCGATATTATTGATAAGGGAGTTTTCCTGACTGGAGGAGGCGCGCTTCTGCATGGATTCGACCAGCTGCTGGCGGACGAGTTGAAAGTACCGGTGCTCGTAGCGGAAGATCCGATGATGTGCGTCGCCAAAGGAACCGGCATGATGCTGGACTATCTGGACAAAGTGCCGGCATATCGGAAGAAAAAGTTTTTCGGGAGGTAATGCCGTGTGATCAGAGGCTTGTATACAGCCGCATCGGGCATGTTGTCTTTGCAGAGAAAACAGGATTCGCTGGCCAACAATCTGGCTAACATCAATACGCCTGGCTACAAGCAGGACGTGGGCGTCATGCGCGCTTTCCCCGAGCAGCTCCTGTCTCGCATCCGCGATCAGGAAGGACCTGATATTCAGGGGATGCCGCAAATGGGTGGACAAGCAGTCCCGATCGGTCGTCTGCATACGGGTGTGTACATGTCGGAGGCGCTTCCTGTGTTTCGCCAGGGGGATATCGCCGAGACGCGCGATCCGTACGATGTCGCGCTCATGGACAACATCCAGCCGGATGAAGAAGGCAACGAGCGCCGCCTGTTCTTCAGCGTAGCGAGACTGGCTGATCCCGCTACGGATACAGCAGAGCCTGAGCAGCTGCGATACACCCGCAACGGCAACTGGAGCGTCAATGCAGACGGCTATCTGGTGACGCCAGACGGCTATTATGTGCTGAATAATGAGAATCAGGCGATCCGTGTCAACGATCCGGACTTTCCTGATCAGAGTGCGGGCCATACGCTGGAGATTACCGCCAACGGTGCGCTCTTTTATCGAAATGATGCTGGCGAACAGGTGCCGTTGAACGATCAAAGCCTGGGCATAAAAGTGCTGACCAATCCACAGCAAATGGTGAGGGAAGGAACCAACGTCTACCGCTACACAGGCGAGGGACAACCGGCAAATGTGGGCGATGACCCGGAAAATACGGGCTTTTACGGCGTGAAGCAAGGCTGGCTGGAACGCTCCAATGTCGATCCTGCCCAGACGATGACGGATATGATGACGGTTCTTCGGGCATACGAGGCGAACCAGCGCATCATTACGACAGTGGATGGCACGATGGAAAAAGCAGCCAATGAAATCGGACGGGTTAACGGGTAAGATAGGAGGAAGAGCGCATGCAATCACTAAACATCTCCACGGCAGCTCTGCGCGGCGTCCAGCAGGCATTGGATAACACGGCCAACAATCTGGCCAACGCCGATACAGTCGGATACAAGCGGCGGACTGCATCGTTTTCCGAGCTTTTGTCAGACTCGATGAACGAGCAGGCCGCAGTAGACAGCAGACAGCGCAATTCTCCGCCCGGTCTGCGCATCGGCAGCGGTTCAAGGCTGGGCTTGACGAAAACGGACGTCTCCCCGGGGAACATGAAGCAGACGGATGTACCGACCGATCTGATGATCGAAGGGGACGGCTATTTCCTGGTCTCTCGTCCGTTTCGCAACGCAAACGGGGAGCTGGACGATGAATACCGTCTGACGCGGAGCGGAGCTTTTCAATTTGCTCAAATGGCTGGGCTGCCCGGGTATGCTCTGGTAACTCCTACAGGCGAGTACCTGGTGGATGAAGTGGGGCTTCCCATCAGCTTTGAGAATCCCGGAGAGCTGACCATTACGCCAGAGGGCGTCGTGTTTTTGGATGGAAATGAAGTGGCGCAGATGCGTCTTTACAAAGTGGACAACCCTGACCAGTTGCAGCAGGTAGGAGACAACCAGCTTCTGGCTCCTGTGCTGGACGACCAGAAGGCACCTGACTTTATGCAGTTTGCCGACGGCCGGATCAAGCAAGGCGCACTGGAAACATCCAATGTCAATGTTCAGGAAGAAATGTCCCAATTGATCAATGTGCAACGGGCCTATCAATTGAATTCCCGTGCGATTGGAATCACCGACCAGATGATGGGGATTGCCAATTCGCTCAGGTCCCGTTAATACACTTTGGCATGTCGGAGGATACGCGAATGGATCAAGGAAAGGGGAAACGTTCCCCGCGTGATGGCCAGGGAGCCGAACAGAGAGAAAGGAAGCGTGTCGGCAGCGCTTGGCAAATAAAGCTCGCCAAGTGGCTGATCGTCCCATTTCTGCTGTTTTTCTCGCTGATCATCGGCCTGGTCATCGGTTATAGCATGGTCGGACACAAGCCGGCGTCAGAAGTGTTTGATATTAACACGTATAAGCATATGTATGATCTGATGTTCTCTGGCACCTAGAAAATACAGACCCCAGCCGCAGGTGGTCAAGACCCCATTTAGT
>NZ_RHHO01000099.1 GCF_003710865.1 Brevibacillus borstelensis
TAATATTGGTTTAGTCCCGGCAGCATCCAATTGTAGTTTGGCTTTTTCATCTCATTTGGCATACCTGCCCGGAAGGTAAGACGAGGAATTTTAGAAATTTCCAGCGCTTCCGGGAAGTCGCGGATCAGAGCGCGAGCCAGAATGGCCGAATCACGTGCAGACATTAAGTTTTCTGTTTGGTCGGTTTTTACGGAGTAAGGGCCAAGCTCATTGGCAGGCAGCCCGGTCGATGTAACAAACTTCGTGTTCTTCATCCCAAGTTCCTGGGCTTTCTTGTTCATCATCGCGACAAAGTTTGGTTCACTGCCTGCTATTCTTTCCGCCAGAAGTACAGTCGCATCATTGGCAGATACGACGGCCATTGCCTTGTACAATTCTTTAACGGTATGGGATTCCCCCATATTTAGATAGACGCCCGAAGAATCTGGCATTTTGGCAATATAAAACGCGTATTCACTGACCGGA